>NZ_FZOJ01000012.1 GCF_900188145.1 Anaerovirgula multivorans
AAAATTATTTGTTGAAGCATTACAGCCTAAGTATGTTCAATTAAGCTTCCATCATTTTCTAAATACAGCTTAGTTATTTGTACAAAACTTAGGTAATTAAGCATTAAAGGTAATGATTATAGAATACTGACGGAAAATTTTCTTCTCTAAAAGTGGGTGAGACGTTTATTTACCCAAGAAGACAGGCACCTTGACTCGCTGCTTGGTAGCTATTTTATATGAAAGTGACCCTTCCGAATGATTAATATAATAAGTAGACCAGAAATTAGCAATACAGAAATATTTAATATCCACTTAAACTCAAAGTTCTTCTCTTGATCTTTTTCCTCTATGACTTTCTCTACTAAGTCTGATAAACTGGTGCTTTCCTGCTTTACTTTTTCTATCTCTTCTATGTAAGTACTAATGTCATAATGAGGTTTTGAGATCTCCTCATTACCAAAGAGAATATGAATTTTGTCAGTATCATTTGATTTAAACACCATTTTATCTATATAGTAGCTTATCTCTACGCCTTCGATATTTATAGGATAATCATCTCTATCTTTAATAACAACCTGCAAATGCTCCGATGTGATAAATTCCCCCGTGGTACATCCTATTTGTATACTGGTATTCTCAGCTTTAACCTGGTTTAAATTTAATCTATATATTTCTCCCTTTCTAACTTCTTTAAGCTTTTCTCCTTCTCCATTAGTAATATAGAGCTTATAGCTCCTATTAAAATCATCCTTGCTAATTATCCTTATACTATTTATTCTAAGTCTATCCCTATTATGGATATTTAAAATGGTTTCATTGCTTTCCTTGTTTACTTCTACCTTATGGTCTATTTTCTTAAATCCTTTATATTCCTCATATATAGCTTCATTAACATCATACTCAAGGCTCATATTATTAATAGCAACACCAGAAGTATCATTGACTGAAACGATTCTATAGTAAAGATACTTGTAGGTATCATCTAACGAAATTGCTAATTTTTCTATATCATTAACTCTATAGATAATATCGGATTTGATATTCTCCCAGCTCTTATTATCATGGCTGCCAAATATCTGTACTTCTTTATAAAAACTATCTTTTAATATATTGAAATTAAGCTTGTTGCCTATCACATCCATATTTTCTTTAATAGAGTTTATTTCATAATCAATGTAGTAATCGTTATCTTTCATGAAGGAAAGTACTTCTTTCCCAATATATTCGGTATACTCTACTTTATTTGTACTTAGGAACCTATTGTAAATATAGTAAGGTATAAACTCACTTTTTTCGTTTATAAGCCTTAAATCCGATAAGTCCTCCTTTGCATGTCTATATATCTCATCATCTAAATAAATAGCCTTGACATCTTCTTTGTTTTCAAAGTAAACCTCTTTAGAATATTTCCATTGGCTTTGAGTGACTGCGAAAACATTTATTGTTGAGGAAAGTAAAAAAGTTAATATTGCTAATAGTAAAATTTGGGATTTTTGCATTTTACTTAGCCTCCTCCATACTTGTTCTCAATCTTTGATAGATGAAGGATATTCCTATGAACACTAATCCAAAGCAAAAATATGCTATAATTCTCCCTGCACCACTTAAGTAATATAAGTCAAAGATAAATAGCTTGCCCGTTGAGAAGATCGACAGACCTAAACCAAACCTCCGTATTAATAAGTAGCTCTTCTTAAACCCAAAGGTGATACACGAGAATGACATAGCAATGAAAATTATACTTATAATCAAATTAATATTTTGAAGGTTAAATTGTCTAGTTAAAAATAGTGTAGTGACTCCTAGGAGATAAATAGCTATTGCCAGTGGATAATATTCAACACTAAGGCTTTTTCTTTTTATAAGCTGTATCGTTAAGTTCTTTACGCTAATAACCACCAAAATATTGTATAGTATTAATATCGTGATAGATATTCCCCTCAATGTGGTATTAGAATGGCCTCCTACCCTCATTAAATTTATGGCTATACATAATACATTTGATAATATCAGTAATGTGGTGGAAATACCAACTACTATCTTATCTTTTATGGCTTCTATTTTTATTATTCCGTAGGCAAATATTATTGTCACCCCTGCTATAGTAATTAACTGATAAAAATCTATATAAGAGTAAGGTATTTTTGCAGCAAGGTATTGGTCATATAATCTTATGGACATTCTCAATAAATAGACCCAAGAATTAAGAACAATAAAATATTTAAACCCATTAAATATTTTACCTTTTTTAGTGTACTTGGATAGTTGGCTTTTGTTATATTCCGAAATATATAAAGTAAGAACATAGATCAATCCTAGAGTTAAGAAAGAATACCTAAATGCAAAGTATTTAATGCTCCAGCCTAGATTAAAATCATATGCAAAAAAACCAAGGGTACAAATGCCAAGTATTGCCCAACCCCCTAATTCAAGCTTCTCTGTATTATGCCTCTTGGCAAGGGTAAGCATTAGAATAGCTTCTATTAACCAACCCATAGCTGCCCATTTAACACCAAATTGAAAAGGAATCATGAGTATGCAGAAGGTCAATGCTGTTATACTAAATAATGCTTGAACATATTCCTCCTGAGAGGTTTTTTTAAATATGAGCCTGCTTAAGCCAAAATAGCTAACTGCATAGACCAATGCCAAGAATCCCTTATAATCATCGAACCCTGCTGTCTCAAACAGTGCATATACAAGCAAACAATTTATAATAGTATTAAGCCCCAGCAATGCTAAATCAAGTCTTCTAAGCTTAATATTTTTTCTAATTGGATAAGCAAGTGTTATACCTAAATACATAAGAAAGGTTAGTATTCCATAGGATATTCCAATAATTTTATTACTAGCACTAAAGGTTAAATATATTAGGCAAGGCATATTTAATAAAAAGCTTAGATAGTTTATGTAAATCCATCTTCTTTCAAAAGATATTGCTAGTACCAAAAGATTCAATATTATTAAGTAACCCATAGCGATATATACTTGGGAGCCCCATATTCCTTCAATTAGTACAAAGCTAAAGAATGGCAGGTACCCACCAAATAAAGATATACCAGCAATGGTCATTGAGCTATATCTCTGAGAGAGAGCAATTGACCCCATAGTTATAAGAATTGAAACCATGATACTAATTGGTAAGTTCAGTATGTTTAGAAAGAAGTAGCTGCTAAAAACAGTAAGATACAAGACACCTATTCCACCACCACACAAACCTAAGGCAAATAGATTTTTATTCTTTTTGTTGAACCATTCGCCTACAGCCAATAACCCGCCCCCTAAAAGGAAGCCTGAGATACCTTTCATGTAGTCATTAAACCACAAAGAATATGTATGCTTCATGGCAGTAGCAACACCTAGTAGTAATAAAATTATTCCCACCTTATTAATCCAATTAAGACCGATTTTAACTTCTATATCATTGTGTTTTTGCTTTTTAGCAAGAGTCTCGTCACTGACTTCCTCCTCCTGTAAAATATCATACTCCATCTTTATTTCATCTATTACTTTTAGATTTACTTGCTTTAGCTTTTCCTTTTGAACACTTATTTTCTCATCAAGCTCCAGCTTAATATTATCTATTGCCTTACTTATTTCTTCATCCTGCTCCTTAAGTTCTTTAGAAGCCACGCTATTTATTTTATGAATTCTATCCTTTACTGAATTCTCTAAGGCCTGAAGCTTATTAATTCCATTTTTTTCTTCCTTGCTAAAATAAAGCTCCATTTTCTTCTTAGATCCATTAAGTATAGCCGCTCTTTCATTAAGCATCTGCTCTTTCAATGAGGCCTTTATGCTCATATTTTCCTGTTGAAGCTTTGTTATCCTTTTCTCTGCCTCTACTAGATTTTTTTTGATGTCCTCAATTTCTTTTTTCATCTCAATATTTTCATTAATAGGATCATTCAAATTAATTTCCTTAAATAATTCTTCATACTCCTTTAAAATGTCCTTTTGGCTTTTTAATAGCCCCTGGACTTTATTGCCTAACTCCATAAATGTACCCTCCCCTATATTGGCACCAAATCATGTCGTTAATATATTTCCACATTAAAACTATTTTTCCTTTGTTTATAAAATTTTTATTAAAGTTATAATAACTAACTTAGTGCTAAAGACCTAGCTTATTGGCTTTTAACGTCACAATTTAGCTACAGTGATAGTCCTTGGATTCAATTAAAGAAAAAAACATTGTTGTTATTTCAGTCACAATATTATTTTATCGACAAAATAGCAATTGTTCTATTTTTTTAGCTAATAAGTTGAGAATTTTTTCAAACAATATAAAAAAGCCAAATTTAAAGGGAGATAGACTATGGTAAATCGGGAACTTATTATAGTAACCGCAAATAGCCTTCCTCTATCTAAATACGCCATATATGTTGTAAATACTAGTTATTTAAAAAAATCGCCGTTACTTTGGTTAATAAGATAACCCTACTGACAGGAGAACTATATCTGATTATCTTCTTAACTTGATAATTATAAATTGAAAAGTTAATACTTTTGTATCGAAAATAATTTAAAATAGTAGACTGTAAATAAATAATGATTTTCAGTCCACTATTTATTATACTTAAAATTTTTCTACTTAGATTACTTTATCATATTGATAAAGTATTCATGGAAAATTTTATCATCAGTCAGTTCAGGATGGAAAGAAGTTACAAGTATATTTTCCTGGCGTGCAGCTACGATATTTCCATCTACTTTATGAAGCACATCAACCTTTTCATCAATATCAACAATGTAAGGAGCCCTTATAAACACCATAGGAATTTCTTTTTCAGATACCCCTTCAACCACTCCTGTAGTGACGAAGCTATCCAGTTGAGTACCATATGCATTTCGTCTTACTTTAATGTCCATAACTTTTAGGTGAGCGTCTTCATTACCATCTATTTCTTTGGCAAGCAGAATCATTCCTGCACACGTTCCCCATACAGGTAATCCGTTACTGATTTTATTTACTAAGACTTCCTTGATTTTAAAATCATCAAGTAGTTTTCCTATTGTTGTACTTTCACCACCAGGTAAAATAATTCCATCAAGATTATAAAGCTGTTTCGCATTTCTTATCTCAATAGCTTCGTGACCTAGTGATTTAATTATCTCTATATGCTCTTTAAATGCACCTTGAAGTGCTAAAACACCAATTCTTTTCATATCAATACCCTCTATTAGCCATTCTTTCTTCTTTATCTATTGAATATACATTGATTCCAACCATTGCTTCTCCAAGATTTTCTGATACTTCAGCTAGTATCTTTGTATCATTAAAGTTTGTAACAGCTTTAACTATAGCAGCAGCTCTTTTTCTCGGATCTCCAGATTTAAAAATTCCAGAGCCAACGAACACTCCGTCGCAACCAAGCTGCATCATCATTGCAGCATCAGCAGGGGTTGCAATACCACCGGCCGCAAAGTTTACAACAGGCAATCTTCCATATTCATGAACAAATTCCACTAAATGAATAGGGGCTTGTAGTTCTTTAGCAGCATTCATTAATTCTTCTTTAGACAGACCTTGTATTCTTCTTATTTCAGAATTCATCATTCTCATATGCTTAACTGCTTCTATAACATCACCCGTGCCTGGCTCACCTTTCGTTCTAATCATTGACGCACCTTCTCCAATTCTTCTTAAAGCTTCGCCAAGATTTTTAGCTCCACAAACAAAAGGAACTCTGAAAGTTTTTTTGTCAATATGTAGAATTGGATCAGCAGGTGTTAGAACTTCACTTTCATCAATATAGTCAACGTTAATAGCTTCTAAAATTTGAGCTTCCACGAAATGTCCAATTCTTACTTTAGCCATAACGGGAATAGAAACAGCTTTCTGTATTTCTTTAATCATCTGTGGATCTGAAGCTCTTGCAACTCCACCATGTTTTCTGATATCAGCTGGAACCCTTTCAAGAGCCATAACAGCACAAGCACCTGCTTCTTCAGAAATTTTTGCTTCTTCTGGAGTTGTTACATCCATGATCACTCCACCCTTTAACATTTGAGCAAGATTTTTGTTCAATTCATATCTATCATCCATTATAATACCTCCTTGTTTTGATTTTAAGTGCATACAAACATAGATACAATTTTAATTGTATCTATTCCGTAATACAATTATGTCATTTTTGTACTGTTTTATCAACACTATTTCAAAAATTGTATTGTTTTTAATTTAATTGTATTGGTATAGTTCTAAAAAATTCACTAAACAATATGTTTAGTGAATAAAAACTTGAACTATTCAACTATCTTAGAGCACTAATGATGTTTAACAATATCTTTTAAAGCTGTAACCAAGTCCCACAACAATGCTATATCCACATTGTCCATTGTATCCTTTGGCGTATGCGAAATATTCATAACAACATCTCTCACATTTGATGATGTCACGGCAATACACGGAACACCGTTTTGAAGAAACATAGAATGGTCTCCTTCGTACCATTCCTCTCCTTTGACAACGGTTTTATAATTATCAATAATCCTCATTACTTTATTTATCTGATTATCTGATAGATTATAAAATGAAAAAGCTGTTTTTGAATCCTTATGCCCCGCCCCATCAATGTTGATCACCATTTTTACATCTTCGAAATTCCCATTATTTTGATTGATATATAACATTTGTCCTGGTACCGAATAGTAATCTTCACCATTGAAGGCAACAATTTCGATATCATTAAGCCCCTTGTAGTCTCTTAGTTGATCTGCTAAAGCCATTAATACAGCCACACCCGCTGCGTTATCCAGTGCACCTGATGTATCTTTCTTTGTATCTATGTGGGCACACAATACAAGCCGCCCTTTTCCTTCACCTTTTTTTCTTGCAATTGCATTATATGCTTTAGTAGAAATTCTTTTTGATTCAAATGACAATTCAACTTTTTGTCCATTAAATTTTATTAATTTTTCACCATCTATATCTTTCATATAAACAGATGGTATGTCAAAGTCCCCATCTTCAAATATGGGAAAAGGATAGAGCCCCCCTGATGTACCATTCCCATATCCAGTAACGCAAATAATTGCTTTAGGCTTTTTATCTTCTAATAAGGATACAATCTGTTTGTGTTCCTCTGGATTGTAAAATACAAAATTTTTAGGCATAATCTGTTCTTTCGTCAATTCATTAGTAATTACCAATATTTTCTCATAAGCGTCCGCTGATTTTAGTTCATCTAAAGTAGATGTAACCACTAATTCTGCATTAACATCACATGGCAGTGCATAGGGGCTTACAAATGCTAGATACTCCTTGTCTCCAGCTTTTAAACATACTTCACCACATTCCCATTCGATACAATCAAACCCATCCTTTTGCATATCATAGCCAAATGATGACATAACATTATAAAAGAAATCTACTGCCTGCCTATTGCCATCACTTCCCACATGGCGCTCACCTATTTCCACCGTTAGCTTTTCAAGATATGCTTTGATAAAATTTGTACCTTTCACTGATAATTCCATAATCTACACCTCCAAGATTTAATAAAACTTCTTATTTTCTGAATTATATCATCTCAGAAAAAGGTGGTGTATTAATGTAAGGTTTGATAATCTATTCTTCTATTTTATCTAATATCTTAAAAATTTCTTCTGCTTTGTCTGCAGTCTTTTGTAAGACATATAGCCAATGGTCTCCTGTCCATACAATATCTTCTTTATTTGGATTATGTAATGCCTCTAAGGCTTCTTCATTGCATCCAGCATCAAACTTTTTTAAACACTTATGTATAGCAGACATACTGTATTTTGCTTGTCGGAGCATATAGATTATTCTAAGACGCTCAATTTCTTTCCTACCGTATATCCGCCTTTGGTTTTTTCCAACTCGTGGTACACCAATCAACCCGTTTCGCTCCCAATTTCTAAGGGCTTCAGGTGTAACCCCGATTACTGTTGCAGCTTCTGCTCTACTATGGATTTCTCCTGGTTCTTCTACCATTACATGGTCTGACCATTGTTTTAATATTTTAACAGCTTCTTTGGCTTTCTCATATTCTATTTCGATAATCTGTATATACTCTTTCGTATAGTTTCTAGCAGCTTTCAATTCCCAAGATTTCATAGCATCAATTATTTTAATAGAAGCTTTACGAATATTTTCTCCTGGCCACTCATCAAGAAAAATACACCTTAAAACCATTACTTGATATAGGTGTCTATCATTAAACAATCTATATCCATTCTCTGCTCTCGGAGCGGGTAATATAAGTCCAATCCGTTCATAAAATCTTACAGTGTTAGGGTGAATATTTGTTTTTCGCGCAATATCGCTTGTTTTATAAAACAATGCATTCTCCTCCATAAAACATTTTTGTTTTTTTCTTCTCGTACTCTGATGGAGTTATTTTTGACTTTCTTCTTTCATATAATCATATTTGCATACTATAATAAGAATCCTTTGATTCTGTCGTTTCTAAATAAGTAAAACTATTTGGACCAATATAATTACATAATACAAGTTGATGATTCTTTCCTTTCAAAAAAAACGCCGTTACTTATGATAAGGTTCTCCGTAACGGCTATAACGTAGACTTTTTTCTTTAATCATTTAATGATAATTCAGATCTAAATACTATCACAGCATTCCCAGAAACTTTAACTTCTACAGGTTCTTTATCTTCTATTTTTACCTCAACTTCAATAATACCTGGTCGTCTTATAGCCTCACCCTGCTTAGTCTTAAATTTAAACAAAGAATTACCGTGTTTAACAAAATTATGGTGAACAAGATATGCACCTAAAGGACCATTTGCATTACCAGTTACAGGGTCTTCATTAATACCTATTGCAGGTGCAAACATTCTGCCATGTATTAAAATATCACTATCTTGTGAATCAACTGTGAAAACATAATATCCATTACATTTAATAATCTTACTCAACTTAGAAAGTGCATTATAATCTGGTTGCAATGTATTTAAAGTTGCAATACTTTTTATACCGACCATAACCTTGGAATGACCTGTTGAGACAATCTGAATTTCATAGTTTTCCAGCAAATCACTATTTCTTATATTAAGTGCTGCTAAAAGTTCTTCTTTATTTATGCTGTTAATAATGGTGCCAAACTCAACTTTACCCTGTGTCATAACAATTTTGTAATCCTCATTTTCCTTTACTATATCAACAGGCAAAATCCCGGCACCTGTCTTATGATAAACCCTTGAAGTATCAAGTCCATTTTCAACAGCACGGGCATAATGAGCAGCAATAGTAGCATGCCCACAGATTGGCACTTCATTTGTTGGAGTAAAAAAACGTATATGAACATCATACTCATTGCTATTCGAAGAAAAGATATAGGCTGTCTCAGAATTATTAAGTTCTCTAGCAATTTTCTGCATTTCATAATCAGTTAATCCATCTGCATTTGTTATTACTCCTGCTGGATTTCCTGTGAATTTTTCCTTTGTAAATGAATCAATTTGATATAAGTTATATTTTCTTATCATGATTTACCCCCTAAATATATTATAAATTTATAAATTGCACTACATTTTCTTACTTTGTGGCAATTAATATCTAGATATTATATAATTAATTATAGTTTTACTTGAATGCACATACAAGTACGCACTTATTAGTCAGATACTTACTGTTTGGAAAGAAGGATAAGATGTGGATAACGGCATGATTGAAAAATTCCCAAACCAAAAGAAAAGACAAAAAGATTTTAAATGTTCAATTGGATTTGCTCAGAAATGACTTGCTTCATTTCTATCATAGCTTTAGCTTCATCTAAACCGTCAATGACTAGCTCCATAGTATTACCATGTTTAGCACCTAGGGTTAATAATGACATAATGCTTTTTGCATTGCCTGTCCTCCCGTTGTATATGAGTTCAACAGTAGATTGAAAATTTGAAGCTGTTTTAACATTTTAAAAACTCCTTTTCCTTTTTATTTTATTGTAAAAAAGCTCTATGAAATTGAGAAGTCCCATTCCTTTCATCGCTAAATGTGCAAAAATAAGATGGTGTAAAGTCTACTTTTGCACATCTTTGTATGCTTAAATATGAACTTCCACATTAAAATGTATAGAGCTATAATAAAATTGAAAGGAGTCAATATCATGTTGGACAACAGAAAGCTTCAAATTCTCAGGGAAATCATGAATGCCAATAAGGGAATTCATATTAAAAACCTGCAAGAAAAAATGAAAGTGTCTCGCAGAACCATCTATTATGATATTAAGATGATTAATTATTGGCTGGAAACTAATGGATTGGATGCGATCAATACTTCACGGCAGAGCGGTTTTTCAATCAATTTAGAAAAAGAAAAAGCAATTGAAGAGCTTCTTCCAGTAATTAATGAATATGAATATGAACCTTCCGCTGATGAACGTATGGCATTGATTCTTATCTTAATCACATGTACAAGTTCAAAGTATGGGATACAAGAGCTTTCAGATTTGACGAATGTAGCTAGATCGACTTGCCTAAAAGACATCAAGAATTGCTCTGAATTTTTAAAGAAGTTTGAGGTGGGTTTGGACTATGATAGAGTTGCCGGATATTACTTATTAGGTAATGAAATGAGCGTTAGGAAATCGATTGCATATGCAATTACGCTCCTTCTAGACCATTTTCACGCTGAATTGTTAAATGAGAAGTTGAGAAGAGCATTGAATAATGTAGAAATGGATTTAAATATAGGGCATTCTATCGATTTTTTTAAAGAAGCACTTATGCAAACAGAGTCAATATTGGAAAGAAAGTTCAATGATCGTATGCTTCGATTTATCAGTTATTATTTAGGCTTAATAACGTTTCGAATTCGTAGGGAAATCTTTGTTGATTATCCTCAAGAAGAGGGCGTACAAGTTAAACATGCTAAAGAATATACAGCAGCCCAGGTCGTTTGTACTAAAATGAAAGAAAGGTTTAGTATGAATTTAAACGATGGGGAATTTGTTCATGTTGCAATCCAATTGCTCTGTGCAAGTTTAGATGCCTATTACGTTAATCAACCTAACGATTTATCGACTATGATAAAGAATGAAATCATACCAGATTTAATTAGAGAATTTGAAATCTTGTCGTGCATTGTATTTGAAAACAAACCAGACTTACAAAAAAATTTATACGTTCACTTCCTTCCAGCTTATTATCGTGCTGTCTATCAAATTCATGTTGAGAATCCAATTAAAGATGAGATCATCATGGATTATGGTGAGATTTATAGTCTTACTAAAAGGGCTCTTAGACCTACGGAAGTAAGGCTTGGAATTACCTTTAACGAATCGGAAACAACTTATTTTGCAATGCATTTTGGGAGTTGGTTTAAAAATCAAGGCCTTAATTTGAATACTAAGAATATTGCTGTTGTTTGTCCGAGTGGAATCGCAACGTCGAATTTCATTGCCAAACAGATTGTTAACTTGGTACCAGATGAATGCAATGTACGAACTTATTCCTTTAGAGAGTTTGAATCTAAAAAACCAAAAGTTGATTTAGTAGTTTCGACATCGTACTTAAATAGACTAACAAATGCTTTATGTGTTACACCTATTATAACAAGTGATGATAAAAAAGAAATTTTGAATCGATTAGGTTACACACGAAAAACATTCTATAAGAACGAAATTGTCCATGATATGCTCAATATTGTAGAAAAATACTGCGAAGTGAAGGATATGGAAATGTTAGTCAATGAACTTAAAAACTATTTTTCTGATGATCTGACACTTCATGAGGAGGTAACATATAAACCCATGTTAAGTGAGTTAATTATTTCAGATCACATTCGTATCGTTGAACAGGCGAGCGACTGGAAAGAAGCAATAAAAATGGCTTCAGAACCTTTACTAAACAGAAAGTATATTAATCAGGAGTATGTTGATGCCATGATTGATACAGTTGTTAATGTAGGCCCGTATTTTGTGATAGGACCCAGAATCGCCATACCGCATGCAAGACCAGAGAATGGGGTTAATAAATTAAGTATGAGTTTACTTAAGCTTAATCAAGATGTTGATTTTAATGATGACGAAGAACACTCTGTAAACTTGATTATTATTTTAGCTGCGGAGGATAATTCTTCGCATTTAAAAGCATTATCACAATTGACAACACTGCTGTCAAGACCTGAAGAAGTGGAAGCAATAATGAAGGCAGAATCTGTCGCTGCAATTTTGTCAGTTATTGAAAAATACTAAAAGGAGGTGAAAATGTATGAAGAAAATTTTGATTGTCTGTGGGAATGGATTGGGAAGTAGTTTTATGGTTTCATTAAAAGTAGAAGGAATTATCAAGAAACTTGGTATCGACGCTACAGTTGAACACACCGATCTATCGTCAGCAAAAGGAATGTCGGCAGATCTGTACCTTGGTTCAAGAGATATTATTATGAACTTAGCGTCCGAAAATAGGAACGTTGCTGGTTTGATTAATCTTTTGGATGAACAGGAACTGAAAAAAGCAATAACAGATTATCTTTAGTAAGGGGGAAATTTAATGTCAAAGTACATTCTAGATATTCTTTCGACACCAGCAATCTTAGTCGGTGCATTTGCACTGATAGGATTGTTGCTTCAAAAGGCGAAAACATCAAATGTAATTTCTGGATCACTTAAAGCTACTTTGGGATTTGTAATTCTTGGAGCAGGGGCAGGAACACTTATAGGCTCGCTTAATTCCTTTAGTACTCTTTTTGAAGCAGCTTTTCATGTAAAAGGCGTTATTCCAAACAATGAAGCGGTAGTTGCACTAGCGCTCGAAGAGTTTGGGACTGCGACAGCGTTGATTATGGTATTTGGAATGGTCGTAAATTTAGTTTTAGCTAGGTTTACCAAGCTGAAGTATGTATTTCTTACAGGGCATCACACTTTATTTATGGCATGCATGATTGCAGCAGTATTTATTGCAGGTGGTTTATCAGGACCTATTTTAATAGCTTCTGGTGCACTTATACTTGGATTATTGATGGTTGTAATGCCAGCAATTTTGCAACCGTTCACACGCCAAATTACAGGAAATGATGATATTGCTTTAGGTCATTTTGGGTCATTTGGGTATTTAGTAGCAGCAGTTGTCGGGAAATATTTTGGCGATAAATCAAAATCTACTGAAGATTTAAAAGTACCAGAGTCGTTGTCTTTTTTAAGAGATACAAGCGTATCGATTTCGTTGACAATGCTTATCTTATTTGCAATTGTTTCAATTGCTGCAAGTCCTGCTTATATTGAAGAAGCATTAAGTGGTGGCCAGAATTGGTTCGTATGGGCAATTATTCAATCCATTACTTTTGCGGCAGGAGTGTATGTTGTCTTAGCAGGTGTTAGAATGTTGATTGCAGAAATCGTTCCTGCTTTTAAGGGGATTTCTGATAAACTTATCCCCGATGCCAAGCCAGCATTAGATTGTCCCATAGTCTTTCCATTTGCCCCTAATGCAGTAATCATTGGCTTCGCATTCAGTTTTATTGCAGGATTGATTGGAATGTTCATTACACCATTGCTTAGTCTACCGGTGATTGTGCCAGGTCTTATTCCCCACTTCTTCACAGGAGCGACAGCAGGGGTATA
This sequence comes from Anaerovirgula multivorans, assembly GCF_900188145.1. Taxonomy (GTDB): domain Bacteria; phylum Bacillota; class Clostridia; order Peptostreptococcales; family Natronincolaceae; genus Anaerovirgula; species Anaerovirgula multivorans. The sequence continues at coordinate 13,532 of NZ_FZOJ01000012.1, forward strand.
TGGTAATGCAACAGGTGGAAGAAGAGGTGCAGTGCTAGGCGCTTTTGCGAATGGTGCCTTAATTAGCATTTTACCCGCTCTTCTACTGCCTGTGCTTGGAAGCTTAGGTTTTGCATCAACAACTTTTGGAGACGCAGATTTTGGTATAGTTGGAATTATTTTAGGATACATCATTAAAGTTGTACAGTAATAGTATAATAGATGTGTTGGGGTCTAACCAAGGAGTCGGTTCCTGGGTCGTAACCAAGGGGTCGGTTCCTGTGGTTACTGATTTACTAATTGGAGACATAGGCGTTTCTCATTTCTATGTGAAATATTCAATTTTAACATCATAAAAATTATTCTTTACAAGCTGGGACATATACTCCTTTATTTCACTACTTTTCTCCTTTGGATAAACATATTTGAATTTTCCATAGGGCCCCCATTTTAGTTGCCTGGTCTCCTCACTGAGATCTAGCTCTGTTTTGGGAAACCTCGTAAGGATCAATTCTTTTGCAGTAGCAGTAAACCTATGTTGTATTAGTTCAAAGGTAATTTCCTCTTTATACTCCCCCAGTTTAGACTTTAATCTATAGATTAAATCTTTATATTCTTCCTTCCAATTATCATGTATCATAATAGGAGCAATAATAAATCCCAATGGATATCCAGCCTTTCCAATCTTTTTCGCAGCCTCTATCCTTTCTTCAAAACTTGCCGTATTATGTTCAAATTTATTTATTATATATCTAGTATTGATACTAAATCTAAACTTAGTATGTTTATTGTGATTGATATCTAGAAATGACTCTACATTATCATATTTAGTAATTAGCCTAAGTCTTCCATATTGACTGTCCCCAAAAAATTTTACACATGTTTTAAGGTTCCCTGTTAAATGTTCGAGGGCGATAGGGTCAGTGATGCTTCCACACTCAAATGTAGTTATATTAGGAAGATTCTTGTCTATATGTGATTGGATCACTTGAAGTATCTCATCTATATTTACAAATACCTTCATGAATGGTTTTTCCCCTTGAGTTGTTTGTAAATAGCAGTATTCACAATGTCCTGGGCATGAACTTGATAGGGCAAATTGGTAGTCTGCAGATGGTCTACATGGTCTTAACTCTTTTTGTTTATTTACGGTCAAATAAATAGTTCTTTTTGATTTAACATAATTTTCAGAAGGTGTTTTTCCTTCTATTGTGACTCTATTGGTTTCTCTTATGGGTACATTTAGTTTTTCTAAATTTTCCTTAGCCAGCCTTCCAGCTTCATATTTTAAACTTTTAGGATCAATATATGCCATATCTGGTATGAATAAATTCACATGAATCGCCTCCACCAATATTGTTCCCATTTATTTAATATTATTATGCACAGACAAAGGGACAGGAAGATGCCCATGCAGATGTTGTATCTGATGAACTACCGGAAGGGCAGCAAGATTTAGGGAGATAACCGTCTTATCCTTATGTAGAGCCCATCCGATTTTCAAAATAATTATCACTTGTTTTTTCTACCCTATTTATAGTATATTATCTATATAGTACCATATATGTAAAATTTTATAAAACAAAACCCATTAATTATTTTTTCTATGTTTTCCTATGAAATATGTGTTGTATGAAGAGTACAAAAAGAAAAAAAGGAAAATCTACTTTTTGAAATTATTTACCACTGAAAGGAGGGAATTCACTATGAAGTATGATAAGATTGCTCCAGGACTGACCAATGCCTTAGAGGATTATAAAAGGGAAGGCGTAAGGGGATTGCTATCTCATGAAAGGCGGATGGGATTAATCGTTACGGAAGATACCCCCAAGCCCCCACGAGTTATCGTTCTTATTGATTGTGACGAAACAGCTCAGCTTGATCATCTTGCTGCACACGGGATTCGGGTTAATCAACCAAAGGGCCAGATTCGAACAGGATTTTTACCTCTTGAAAAGCTGGATATATTATCTGAAGAAGCGGCGATTCGTCGTATCATTCCTTCTCATCCTTTAATGCTTAGGATGGATGTAGGACGAAGCAAAGTACATCTTCCACCCCCTTCACAAAGTCCATGGACAGGAAAAAATGTTATTATCGGTATCATTGATACTGGCATCGATCCAAAACATCCTGCCTTTGAAGGACGAATTTTACGGATCTGGGATCAAATCATATCCGGTCCCGGTGTAGCAGAGGGTGATTATGGTATTGAGCTTACCGGACCATTACTTGAAGTATCTAGAGACACTAACGGACATGGTACTCATGTAGCAGGAATTGCCAGCGGCAATGATGAAAAATATCTCGGTATAGCACCAGAGGCAGAATTTGTTATCGTCAAGTCAGATTTACAAACCGGCCATATCATTGACGGATTATACTACATTTTTAGAGTTGCAGAAGAACTTGGTCGTCCGGCAGTTATAAATCTCAGTCTTGGAGGACATGCTGACCCCCATGACGGCAGTGACCCATTATCAATAGCTATTGATACATTATCTGGCAAAGGACGCATTGTTTGTTGTGCCGCCGGTAATGAAGGTAATGATAATATTCATGCCCAGGCTACTGTTTCTGAAGGAGAAACGTGTACTGTCCGGTTTCATGTGCCATCCTCTATGCATTCACCTCTTCATGAGCCTATTAGAACCATGGTATTAAATGGTTGGTATTCAGGAACGGATCAGGTTGAGGTGGCTATTCAGTCTCCTCAAGGATTTACAACACCTTTTCAAGGTCCCATAACCAATGGTTTACCTAGAAGAGAGTATGATTTACCGGAAGGGTTTATACGAATCGTAACACCAGGCCCAGACCTTGAAAATGGTGATCATAATATTTGGATTGAAATCTATTCCCCATCGAACGCACCCGAATCCATCACTTCAGGCAATTGGCATCTCTTATTACGCGGATTGTCTATTCAAAATGGTCGTGTAGATATTTGGACACTGGATGACAGCTACAGCGATGATGTAATTTTCACAGATAGCAATATGCAGGATAGTATGAAGATTGGCTCTCCAGGGGCAGCCCATAGAGCCATAACCGTTGCTTCTTACACAACAAAAGTACAGTGGACAGATAGCAGTGGAGAGATTCGTAGAGCTTTTGCAGAAAACTTGGATCAAATTTCCAGTTTTAGCAGTGAAGGGCCTTTACGCAACGGTGTAGAAAAACCAGATGTAGCAGCTCCTGGTGCATATATCATTTCTGCACTTTCAAAAGATTCTTCTATTAACCCTGCATTCAAGGTTGATGATCATCATAGAGTTATGGCAGGAACTAGTATGGCAACACCCTTTATTTCTGGTGTCATCGCTTTATTACTGGAAAAGGATTCAACAATGGATCCAGAAGAAGTTAAGGCGTGGCTGAAAAAGGATAGTTCTATCCCTGGGTACCGGTCAGAAGGTTTTCATCCTAAGTGGGGCTATGGACTTATTGATTTAAATAATTTATAAAGAGTTGTGATATAATAAAAGAAAATGAAAAAAAGAGCGTGAGGGTTATATGGATTATTCAAAAATAGATGCGGTACTTGCAGCCAAATTGGCTGACGTTCAAGATCAAGATCAAAAATGCCTGATTGTTTTAATCAAAACAGTACAGGTACCAAATGCTACAGAAACAGCTTTCCTAGAAAGCTTGGGAATTAAGAAGAACGTACAGAATCAACAATTATTTACTGCAACGCTCTCTGCAAATAACATTGCAGATCTATCCGAAAAGCCATGGGTCAAATATATTAAACCTTCACATGAATTGTATCTTACGTAAGCTACTTGTTTATTTTCAGTTCTTATTCAAAAGGAGTTATTACAAAGAGGAGTGATCTTGATCTTTGTATTATTACTAATACTAGTAGTCAACTCGTTTCAGCAAGCTGAAACATCGGGGAATCAGGTGGAGTAGAGTTCTCCATCTGATTCCCCGATGTTCAGCTTTAGTTGGAGGAGTTTACTTCCTAAAATCTGCCATCGTTTTAAAATCAGGCTGATTTACCCTTGTATCTTGAAGCGTTGCAATAATTTCCGTAGATTTTCAGATGCTCCTGCCAAAAGATTCGCATTCTGTGCGATTTCTTCCGACATGGCACTTTGTTCCTCAATGGTGGCAGCAATATCTTGCATTGCTAGGGAAGTTGTCTTGGCAGCATCATTCACTGCTGTTGTTTCCTTCTCCAACTGGAAACTAGCATCATTTAACGCTAACGTAAATTCTCCGTTTTCCTTCATTTGTCCCGTAATGGTTTCTAGTGAATTTAAAATTTCCCTAATACTTTCTCCAGTTTCTTCTATAACAGTACTTCCTTTCTCTACCTCTTGACTACCTACTTTCATGGCAGCTACAGCTTCTTTTGTTTTTTTCTGGGTTTCAGTGATAATTTCCATTATTTCCAATGCAGAATGACTAGAATCTTCTGCTAGTTTTTTTACCTCTTCTGCAACTACTGCAAAGCCTCTTCCATGATCACCTGCCCTTGCTGCTTCAATAGCTGCATTCAAGGCCAGCAAATTGGTTTGCTCTGCAATACCAGTAATAGTATGGATAATATCTCCAATTTTTTGAGACTTTTTCTCTAAATCCCTCATAACATTGGTGGAGGACTCAAAGAATTGTCGAATTACTTCCATTTGTCGAATAGAAGATTCAATGGAGGCATTTCCCTTTTGACCTTTTATCATTCCTTCCTCTCCCGAATTCATTGCCATCTTCATGCTTTCCATCAATTGGTGCATATCTTTTGAAATTCTTCGCATAAATTCTGAAACTTCCTCCATTGATGCCACCTGCTCCTGGGCCCCCGCACTGACTTCCTGTATGGTTGCAGCGATATTTTCTGTAGCTTTTTGAACCTCCTCTGTTGATGTTTCCTGTTCTGAAGAACTCTTGGCTACTTGTGATGCAATATCTATAAGCTTTCCCACCAATGTGTTAAAACCCATACTGAGCTTGTTGGTCTCATACAACAATTGCCCCAATACGTCCTGACGTGTATTTTTTTCGTGAAAGGTCAGATCACCACTTCCAACCCTTTTCATTCCTTTTTCAACAACATTAAGAATTTTTCTTTGGCTTTTCTTGGAAGAATAAGCAGCAATAAAAGCTGTAATAATACCTACGACTCCTCCAGTAAAAAACGAGGTTTGAGACATTCCCCCTATGTAAATAACTGCCAATGTCAGTATCGGAGAAAGTAAAATTGTGGTAAAGTTTCTTAACATTAAACTATCTTCTATTTTTACAATTCCTACTCTCACAGTGTGATAACGTTTTCCCTTTATGCGTACAGGACTGGCTGCATCAACTAACACTTCTCCTGTGTTCCGATGATACACTTGCACAACAGGCTCATTGGATTGTATTCCTTTACGGGCTACATCATCAAAAAAAACCATCCCTTCACGAAAAGGGTTTGTATGAATCAAACTTAAACCCTCCATATTAGATACTAAGATATACTCCACCTGTTCCAGATTGTTTTTAAAAATCTCATATAGTTTTTCTCTACCCCCTTGATCTAATGGAGTTTCCGTCAGAATTTCTGCTGTAATACGTGCCATTTCCTTTGAAATACTCAAAGTTTGTCTTGCAATTTTCGATCGTAAATTTAATGATGCTTTGGCTACCATAAATACACCTCCTATAAATACTGACTGATAGATACCTTTCTTAACATAATTCGACAGATTATACCAAATTCCTTTAATACAATCTGTCGAATTGAGAAAATTTAAAAAAGTTAACCGACTGATATCTAAACACATTTTTCTGCCAATAAAACACCAATAACCGTTTTACAATCCAAAATATTTCCATTTTTTGCTTTTTCTAACTGTTACTCATCTTATCTACAGTTGGATCTGCATTAGCTATTTCGATAGATGCTAATATAATAAATATTCTATAGTAGCTATTCTATAATATTTTCTACCTTCCTTCAATAAAACAAAATTCCCCGCTGACAGATAAATATAAAAAATGAAAGAGTAAAGCTTTATAAAGATATTTTCAAGTACTTATATAACTAACAAATATTTATGTGCTAGTCTTTTTTCAATCAAATTGCTATCTGTGGATTTTCAATCACATTCCTTTATGAGTTGAGCTAATTTTACTAATCCCCTCTCTAAGTCCTCCAAGGAAGCGTAGGCATATGAAATTCTTATGCTGGGATTTTTTGAAAAATCATAAATATTCCCGGGATTAATTAAAATTCTCTCTATAGAGGAAATCGCAAATAATCTATCTAGAGAAAGTTGTTTTTTTAGCTTGAGCCAAATATAAAATCCTCCCTTTGGTATATTCCATTCAGCTATATTTGAAAAATGTTTTTCTAAAGTATCTTGAGCCGTTTTTCTTCGAATCTTCAAAGCCTCTCTTAGCTCTATAAGATAACTTTCATATAAGCCACTGGAAATCCATTCTGCCACAGCCCACTGGGAAAGGGAGCTTGCACCGTAATCCGTTTGCATTTTTATATCTCCTAATCGTTCGATGACTGACTCTGGTCCCACGATCCATCCAATCCTCAGTCCTGGAGCTAAAGATTTTGAAATGCTTCCCATATATAACACAATGCCATGCTTATCTATGGCCTTAAGCGGCATAGGAGGTTCTTCATCTAGCCACAACTCCCTATAAGCATCATCTTCAATAATAGGCAATCTACTTTTCTCACATATTTCAAGAATCTGTTTTCGTCTTACTTGAGGCATTATCCTGCCTGTTGGATTGTGAAGAGTTGGAATCGTGTATAAGAGAGTTGTACCACTATTACTTGAATTTTTAACCGTTTCATCTGACTTAATTCCATTATCATCCATATCAATGCCTTTTAGTTTCATTCCAGATGATTCAAATATATAAAGAGATTTCAAATAAGATGGATTTTCTACTAAAACAGTTGAACCTGGTTGTAAAATCCCCATTGCAACTAGCTGTAAAGCTTGTAGGGAGCCTGAAACAATTAATATGGAAGATGGAGAGACATTTATGTTAAATTTTTTAAGATATTGAGCGATGGTTTCCCTTAAAAATAGCAATCCTTTTGGCTCTTCATAGCCTAGTGAAGTCACTTTATTTGAAATATTGTTTAAGACGGTTTTCATCATTTCTTTAGGATATAATTCTGGAGAAAGCTCACCTGTTCCTAGACGAATGATATCATTTTCATACTCTAGTTTATTGATACTTTGAATGGTAGCTCGGTTAGGTTTGTATATACCACTTTTGATATAATTATACCAATTTAGAGGCGAAGTAGATGCTAGCAGTGACCATGTGTTATTTATCACAACTGTTCCTCCACTGCCTTTTCCTTCTATCAATCCCTCAGATTTAAGCTCATCTAAAGCCTCTACAATTGTACTTCTGTTTACATTGAAAGCCTTTGCTAATTCTCTCTGTGTCGGCAACTTACTTCCAATTCCCCATTCACCAATAGCTATCCTTTTTTTTATATAATCTGCAATCTGCTTATATAAGGATGTAGGTAGGGTTTTGTCTGGCTTCCAGTCAATTGTCAGCATAGTTATCCCCCTTGCTATTAATTTTGCAAGCTCATTCTTTTATCTTTGCTTGCTTTATTACGATAGCTTTCTTCATCTAATTACTTCTTACATATTGTAAATTTTCATCTCTTATACAAACCGCCATTACTTATGATAAGATTCTCCATAACGGGTTTAACGGCGATTTTTTAAACAAAGAAACACCTTATTTAAAGGCATTCTTCTAATTTCGATTAAACTCTTTTTATACCATCCAAATCAAAATAAACATTTCTTGTTCTAAGTGGTGCAGAATTGGTGTATTGTAATTTTATTTTATCGAAATCACTTATTCTTCTAGAATGATAATAGGGTTTACTAAAACTTAATTTTTCATCTCTAAGCCAACCAGGTACTTCAAAACCATAAATTTGTAAATAATAGTCTATTAAGGCTGAGATTACCGTTAGATATTTTATTTCTTTATGATTACATATATCTAGATCTATTGCTTTATATAAACTATCTATGAATTTCTTATCTTTTGATTTTAATAATTCTAATAATTGGTTCAAACTCGTATCTTCATCTGAATATTCATAAAGCTCTTGCAGGTACTTATTTCCAATCATATCCTAAATCCTCTCCTAAGTATTTAATAAAGTTTATTTGTCTCTCTCCTAAGATCGTTAAGGGTATATAATTTGAAATTATATTCATTAGTTTGTCCTTAGTAGTTATTTTTAAATCTTTGCATAATATATAAGCATCAACAAAATCTTTTGCTGATTCTAGTCTTGAAGCTAGTATTTTCATAGCTAATAATTGTTCGGCTTTAGGTTTTAATATCTTTAAATTAGAATAAGCTTTGTAGGTTTCTTTATCTTCTTTCAATATAGATTTCAATGGTTCTTTTATTTCTTCATTGATCCATCCATCGGAAAGGTTGAAAGCAAATTTAGTAAGGTCTAATATGTTATCTATTAGCTTAAAATTGGTTTAGCTAAATACACAATCTATATCCTTCGTTGCAGGCCTATTATCATAAACCATAGTCATAATAGAACCATCATAAATCGTTATTTCAAGTTGTAGTTGATTTTCTTTTAATCGTTCATTTAGGTAATCAAATATTTGCAAAAGCTTACTTTTATCCATTAACTTAATGTTATTGAGCGCATCCATACTATATCCTCCATTTCAGCTAATTATAATTCTATATTTATATTTTACCATATTGTTCATATGTAATGCTCCTCAATATACCACATAGCATTTAAAACTCTACTTTCTCATCTACAATAAGCTTATCCCTGGATAACCCTTTTCAACAACTTAATCCCTTCTGTTATCTTCTTTTCCTCTACATTTCCATAATCAAAAATTAATTGATTTAAATGCTGATCTTTACGGACTGCATATTCGCTAACACATTTCTAATATGCTTGAGTAATTGTCCTTCTTCAATAAACCTTTCCAATGCCAGTTGAGTCAGGGTTTCTGTATGTAGGTCGGAGATGTGTTTCTCTTTCCTGCAACTATCAACCAGTTTTTCTGGAAGGATTAAATAACCTATCCTTAGGGCAGGGGATAATATTTTACTAAAGGTTCCGACATATATGACATTTTCTGGTGCTAATCCTTGAATGGAGGGTATAGGATAGCCTTCATATCGGTATTCACTATCGTAGTCATCTTCAACGATGAAGCAATTTTTTTGCTTCGTATACTGGATGAGCTCTAATCGTCTTGCAATAGGCATTACTCCACCCAGTGGAAATTGATGGGAAGGTGTTACTAGGATTAGTTTAGGATGTAGCTCCTGGGGGAATAGTCCTGTGTTGAGTCCCTGCTGATCTACAGGAATCGATATGCCCTTAGCTCCCCTTCTTTCAATAGTACTTGCCCTATAATCCAGAGGGCTTGCACAGCACCATTAGTAATAATGATTTGATTTTCATGACATTTCACCCTTCTCATTTGCTGTAAATAATCTACCAATGTTTTTCTTGATTTTGGATGGCCCATGGTTTCTGAGTATCCTAGATCTTTTGGCTCTATTTCCGAACAAATGCTTTTATAAATTTGCCCCCCATTTGTTATGGCGTTTTTCATGAATAAGTTGTGATGAATAAACTCAAGTTGATCTATATTTGTCTCATCAAATCTATTCAAGAAACGATTAATTTGAGATTAATCAGGGAACCTATCCATCCCTAAAAGCTTAGCAGTTGTTGTATCAGGAACTAGTTTTTCATTGATATCACTAGTGTAGTTACATCCCATTACAATAGAAACAACTAAGGTCTGCAATCTGTTTAGGTTTGAGTAATTTACGCTTTTCATTTTAAGATTAAAGGATTTAAAAGCATCAAAGAAGTTAACTTTATTAGCAAATTGAATCAAAGAAACAAGCCAAGCAGAAGTATTTACCACTTTATTCTCATCTAGTTTGAATGATATACTTTTCATAGGTGAGATACCGCCTTTCGTAGAATTTTTTGGGGATAAAAAATACTTCTATGGGCGGCCTATTCTCACCTTTAGTTGTTTTTTGGTAATACTTCCATGGTAAACTCAGGAAGATGCTATGGTCCTATTTGTACAAAATCCAGTAATTAAAAAGGAAATTAACAATTTTGGTAGAATATGTATTACGCACAAAAAAATAATATATTAAATATATTAAGGAGAGTGTAAAACAACATGAAAAAAAGAATTACAGTATTAACATTAGCTATTGTAATTTGTTTTACAGTAGTGGCAGCAGCATCAGTTAACGAAGAATACAAAGGATTCTCAATAGTAAATGTTCTAGTAAATGGACAGAAGCTAGAAAGTCAAGTACCAGGAGTGAATTTTCATGATAGTACAGTTTTACCACTAAAAGCTGTAAGTGAAGCTATGAACACAATAGTTGATTGGGATAGTAAAACTAATACAGCTAATCTAATTAAACCAGAGGTAAATATAATAGTTATGGATGATATTCTAGAAAATGAAGATGAAACTATTTCTTTATACAATCCTTTTGGGCTAATTCCACAGCATGAAGTAATGGATTTTTTTGCGCTTGTACAAGTGCATGAGCTTAAAGAAGGTAATTATGAGTTTAGAATTGTTATAAGTGACCCTAATGGTAAGGAAGTAGTTGTTTCTCCAACAGATACATATAAAGTAGAAAAAGATTCATTTGGTGGATTTGATTATTATGAACTTTTTGAAAATGTAAGTTTTCATAAATTAGGTGAATATGTTGTTCAGTTTCAACTAAAGCATAACAGCAAGTTTTATACTGTAGGTGAAAAGACTTTAGTAGTTTACTAATATTTTTAAATTTTAAGTAATATAAAAAACATTCAATCAGAGGCTGGGTTAAAGGCGGGAAGTCACAAGGATAAGTTGTGAACCTACACCATAAGGCAAACTGAATACGGAAAAAGCCCCTCATTTCTAAAAAAGAATTCTTTTAGAAATGAGGGGCTTGTAAATTTGACGCACTTACCGCTCTGGGCAGATTCGTAACAACATGGATCCCCTTGACAAAAGGGACCACTCAGCGTAGTCTATATAGAGACTACGCTGAGTGGTCCCTGGGGGGAGGAATACATTATGACAGAAATTCAGTTAGGTGTGATTGAAGCTCGTTATGCAGACATGATTTGGGAGCGTGAGCCGGTCACCTCTTCAGAACTGGTAAAACTCACAGCAGTAGCGTTCAACTGGAAGCGTACCACCGCTCACAATGTCCTACGGCGGCTGTGCAACAAGGGTTTATTTCAGAATGACAATGGTACAATAACTTCATTAATTCCTCGACAGGAGTTTTACGCACTGCAAAGCAAGAAGTTTGTGGAAGATACCTTTGACGGCTCCTTTCCGGCTTTTATTGCTGCCTTTACCAAGAATAGTACACTGACACCAGAGGAAGCGACTGAAATCCGAAAAATGATTGACAATGCAGAGGGATGCTGATGATGGGTGCAATTTTTTTGAAACTGCTTAATATGAACATTGCCACAAGCTGGCTGATTTTGACGGTAATAGTGTTGCGACTGTTTATGAAAAGAGCACCAAAGTGGATTCCGTGCATACTTTGGGCAATAGTCGCAGTCCGTCTGGTTTTTCCGTTCTCTTTTGAAAGCATATTCAGCTTGATACCGAGTGCAGAGACAATACCAGTTCAAGGTATTTATTCAAGTAATTCTATCGCTGCAAACGAACCGTATAATTTTCAGCTACAAAGCGGTATTCAGATGATTGATCGGGCCATTAATCCGATTGACCTCGAAACGACTGGCTCCGCAATGCGTTTAAATATTGAAATTTTTGCATGGATTTGGTTTGTAGGGGCTGTCCTATTATTGCTGTATGCAATCATCAGCTACCTACGGATGCGGCGCAAGGTGTGGGAGGCTGTCCTTCTGAGGGATAGCATCTGGCTCTGTGATGCTGTGAAATCTCCGTTTATTTTAGGTATCATCAGACCTCAAATTTATCTGCCCTCTGGTATACCTGAAGGACAGGTGAATTATGTGCTTGCCCATGAACAGGCTCACTTAAAACACAAGGATCATTGGTGGAAGCCGCTGGGATTTCTGTTGCTGACGGTATATTGGTTCAATCCGCTGGTGGGTGCGGCGTATATTCTGTTTTGCCGGGATATTGAACTTGCCTGTGATGAAGCGGTAATCAAAAATATGAAGATAGATGAAAAGAAAGCCTATTCCTATGCGCTGGTATCTTGCAGTATGCAGCGGAAAATGGTGATGGTTTGCCCCCTTGCTTTCGGTGAGGTCGGCGTGAAGGAGAGGATTAAAACTGTGCTGAATTATAAGAAACCTGCGTTTTGGACTGTTGTAGTCGCCGTTGTTGCTTGTGTTGTTGTTGCAGTGTGTTTTTTGACGAATCCGAAGGAGCAGGATAAACCGATTGAGACACCGTTAGAAGGAACAGATTATTCGGGATACGACGAACTTATTGCACAGGCAAGAGATGTGCTCGAAAATTTTGACGGAAACTATCCGGAAGAGGAACCATTTAGCAGTGTATTTTATCAGAATTGGGACTATGAAACGCTTGGTTATCTGATAAAAGATATAGATGGCAATGGCATAGATGAACTCATATTTGGCGCAAATACGGATGGCTGGGATAACGGTAGTTGGGATGGTGTCATTTATGATATCTATACGATAGTAAATGGGGAAGTGTTTCATGTACTGGACGGATGGGAACGAAACCGATATTATCTCTGTAAAAACGGTTGTATTGCCAATGAGGGCTCAAGTAGCGCCTTTGAGTCTAGCTACAACTATTATACATATAGCGGAACCGAATTGCCCTTGGTGGAATCTATTCTATATTACAGTTTGCAGGATGAAGAACATCCATGGTTTTATTCAACCGAGGATGAACCCGATATTAAAAATGCTGAACCGATCAGTCAGGACAAAGCTGCAGAGATTATGAACAAATACGTACATGAACATCCACAATACACACCATTTGTTGGATAAGGTGTGGATGTAGCAGGAACAGGTGGGAGAATAGTTTCCGAATGGAAACAGGTATACAACATAACCTTGCATACCTGTTTTTTTCTCTGTCTCTAATTCAGTCGTACCCTCGTAAGCATCTCTTCACCGGAAATCCTACCCGCAACATAATCATGCCGAGCTTGACCGGCGGGAATAGACCTTGTTGTACTCGGTGAGATATTGCTGTAAAAACGTGTCGGCTTCGATGCCTTTTTCAAAGAACAGCTTCGCCCCACCTGCTTGCAGGTTCGCTTGCCCGTGTATGGCCTGTCGCAGAAATCCCGCTTGCGCTTATCGGTCAGCACGAAATACCGCCCGCAGAGCTTACACCGCTTCACATACTGTCTGTTTTTCAGCATCTCGGTAAATTCGAAGAACAGCATCTCATCCAGATACTCAATCAGGTAGTAAGCGAAAGCGGCTCCCGAAGAATATGAATTTATGGATGTTTCAGACAAAGACCTGACAGCATAGGCAAAAAAGCAGGGTGGACAGCCGAAACTGTCCGCCCCATCACAGGGATAATATCCGGTTCACTTTTTGTCCCTATGATACCCCGTCTAATTTCCAGCCTGTTTTTCATTTTTAAAGGATTTTTAAGTTCTTCGTCGCAATAGTTAATAATTTGAATTAGGATGGAAAAAATATGGTATAACTAATTCTTTTCATAACCTGTGAATGTGGTACATTCCTCTCTCGCTTCTTAATCTTGCTGTTCGTGGCATATATAATCACCCCGAATTTAAAATATCATAAATCCGGAGTGATTTCAAACGTATTATCTGTTCCTTCGTTTGAAGCATACCCTACCAACTTTCATAATGGACTATTTCTTCAAGCTTTTTCCGTGGACGAGCTGGGGGGCTTTCCTTTTTCTCTTCTATTTTTTTCCTTCAAATATAGTCCATAGAATTAGTTCCATTGCTTCCTTTGTGATAACAATTGGATTTGATCTTGTAGAACCTTTTAGAGAATTATCAACCAGCATTTCAAAATTTCTTTCAAAATCATTTCGATTAATTCCCATATGACTGAAAGAATCTGGTATGTCTAATCGTTTATTTAATTTTCTCACCTCTTCGATAAAATCTTCCTTGTCAATTGATTTTGCTAATTCAATAAGTCTTTTAGCTACTTCCTCATCTTTTTTATTAAATTCTAATACATAAGGGAGTGCTATAGCATTAATCAATCCATGTCCAAAGTTAAACATACCACCAATTGCATGAGAAATGCCGTGGCTCATTCCCAATCCCACATTGGTAAAGGCACAACCTGCTATACATTGATAATTATGTACCTTCTCTCTACTATATATATCTCCCTTTTCAAAAGAATCTGGCAAGAATTTAAACAATCCTTCCACAGCGCCCTTAGCCAGACAAGCTGTAAAATCATCAATATTTTTATTAATATAGGCTTCTACTGCATGGGTCATAGCATCCATTCCTGTTTCAGCGACAATGTTCTTAGGCATGGAAAGAGTAATCTTGGGATCTAAGATAGCAACGTCAGGAATAAAAGCATTCGTCTTTAATCCGATCTTGATATTTTCTTCTGTAAAAGTAATAACAGCAGCTCGTGTCACCTCTGCGGCTGTACCTGAAGTAGAAGGTATAGCTACCAGTTTCAAAGCCTTTCTCTTTTCAGGCAGTGGTTCTTTTAAAGCTCGCTGAAAATTATACTCGGGATACTCATAAAACAATCCCATTACTTTAGAGGCATCAATAGCAGAACCTCCACCTACTCCGATTAAAACATCCGGTTGAAATTCTCTCATTTTTCCTACTCCCTCTTCAATATCCGTGGTTGTAGGATTTGCTTTAATTCCTGAATAAATTTCAACTACACAACTCTTTTCTGACAAAATGCACTTAATTCTATCAATTGTACTATTTTTAAACATAGCACTTTGCCCTGTAACGATCATCACCTTTTTGCATTCAAGTTTTTTTAAATACTCAATAGAATCCTCTCCTATCACGATTAAGTCTCCGTGAAATCTCAATTCTTTCATTTTCATCACCTTCCTATATAATCTCATAATGAATATACATATGACTACTTCTACAAGTTCTTCTTCACAAGTTTTTTCTTCATTTTCATTAATTGGCACTACTTAAATGCAAAGAATTTCCTATGAACATTATAACAAATTCTTATGAAATTTAAAAAGCAATTTGGATTGGTACCAACAACAGGAGCAATATTATATATCTGTAAGGTGGGGAATAAGAGCTCTAAGGGAAAAACCCTGTCGTAAAGCATATGAATTAACATATCAAAAACCCTTTAAGAAAGAAGTTTTAACTGCTGCTGAAGAGTTTGGAATAGACCCCTACTTAATCTGGGCTGTTATGAGAGAAAAAAGTCATTATCGAACAGATCCTTTAACTCTACCTTTAGTATGATTCCTTCATAGTTTAAGAGAATTATGCATCAACCTAATTTGTCACCTTTTTTAACAGGCTGTTCTGGTTAAATTAATACAACGCCTTGCTCGGCGTATATTCCTAATACCAATACTTCTGACATAAAATCAGCAATTTGTCTTGGAGGAAAGTTTACTACCCCTAAAACTTGCTTGCCAACCATTTCTTCCATTGATTGCATTTCTCAGTGAATCTTGGAGCAGTTTTTGAGATACTCTTACATATCTATTACTACATCCAATCCTTTTCGCGGGATAAAATGGTAAAACAAAAAAGGTATCGGTGTTCCACCTTGTCTGCCTTCCCTATCCCTTGGTTTATGAGTATTTTAAATCAAGTCTTGTATTTTAATTCATTGTATTGTATAATTATAAATAGTTTTTCTCAAAACAACTATTGAAGAAAACTCTTAAAAACCTTAAACTGGCGTATACTTATAAGAAATAAAAATAAATTGGAGTAATAATATATGGATTTGATAATTAGAAAAGCGGATATTTCAGATATAAAAGATATATATATAATAACAAGAGAGGCCTTTAATAAATATGCCCTGGACCTCGGTCTTCCCCAGAGGGTCTCTGCCCTTAAAGAGACGGAAGAAACAATAAAGGATGAGCTTGACAATAAAAACATACTGGTTGCATGTTTAAACAATGAAGTCATTGGTTCTATACGTTACGAAATAATGCCAGAGAACATTACATATATTAGTCGTTATGGTGTTAAGCCAACAGTACAAAACAATGGTATAGGCAAAGCTCTTTTTCAAGCAGTGGAGGATGCTCTTATAAAAGACAATATTAAAGCCGTAACCCTCCATACTGCATCAAAAATGACAGCCCTTATCCACTTTTATTATAGTCTGGGCTTTTATATTCATTCAACCACTTCAGACAGAGGGTATATAAGGGCATTATTGTACAAGGAATTCGGTCAGAGTGAATCACTGGATTTATCTTGTGTGCAAAGTATGTAATCAGGGACTTTTGCTAGAATGATTTTCTAAAATCTGTACTTTTTCAGTGGCCTCTACCGTCCCGCAGATTCGCAACGTCCCCATTAATGCTCCTAATTTCCAATTTAAATTGCAACCTTACATAAGTCAGCCCAACTCTCATTTATACTCTCAACTGGGATGTTACTAATCTGCTGTTATGTGATGGTCTGCTTTTTCAATTAAAATTATCATTCAAGATTAATAATATAGTATATTTTAATTAGAAGTAAAATCTCTGTTATTCATTATATAATTTACAGTAAATTTTACTGCTCTTTTTGTTAGATCTTCACATAAATGTGGTGGATTATCGTCTTTAAAACCTTCTGGTCGTAATTCTCTACAAACTAAACTCCGAAACTCTTCTTGAAAATTATCTGCAAAATCATAACATATACTTATAATTATTTCTTGAGAAACTCCTTTTCCTCTTCCAAATATACCCAAAAACATTAATGATCCTTCTACTAAGCCACATTGGGCTCCAAATTTTCCTGCACCATGCATGCCAATAGCAGAATCTATAATTTGAGATTCCAATTTAATTTCAAATATTTCTGCTAATGTCTTTAACATTGTAGTAGCACAATTTAAATCTTCCTTCCAATAATAATCATGTACTCTTTCATCAATAATCTCTTTAAATTTCATTACTTTACCTCCATATTTTTTAATTTTATTTATCCTTAATTAAGAAAATTATTATCAGCTCAATAATATATTTTTTAGCATAATTATTTAATCTTAAAGATGAATTAATGTATTTTTAATTAAAAATAACCTTATCAATTTAATGTTCATAATAAGCTAAACAATGCTGACAAAAAACTTAAATAACATAAATAAGCCTTATGAATATGTTGATATTATTCTTAATCTAAAATCAAAATAAATATTTCGATAATACACAATTACTTAGACTGTCGCATAACTGTCCCCTCATGCTTTTTACTCAATTTGTTTTAAAATATATCACTTATTAGCATATTCCCGGTATTATTAGTATTCCTGTCAATTAAAGGTGTAATATAATTAATAGGCCATATTAAGTCATTTAGTAAAATACGGTCTATACCTTCATTGGTGGAATTCACCATATCTCTTAGCTGCGATTTATTTAAGCCATATCCCATTATATAAATCTTTATTACGATATCAATTGTTCACATATATCATTACAGCCATTCCTATAATAATGGTAGTTAATACGTTTTTAGTTTTATAAGCAATAAATGCAGCAATAATTCCTGCTAGAAGATAACTATTATTGAATGATATATCCAGATAACCCTTAGGAAGCAAAATAGCTGGAGTTATCAGGGCCGTTAAGAATGCTGTCGGTACATGTTTCAACCACTTCTCCAACCAAGCTGGTATTCCCGTGCTGGTAAAGATAACCTGTGAGCCAATGCGAGTAATGAAGGTTACCAAAGCCATACCTATTATAATAGAAATTAGTTTAAAATTCATTTCTTCTTCCCCTTTCAATTAGTCCTCCAACAATACTTGCAGTAACAGCGGCTAGAATAATGTACCACTTGCCAGGCAGATGTAAGGCCCCCAAAACAGCTGTCAGAGCAGAGACTAGGGCTACAAACAGGGCAGTTCGGTTAATCAGTCGGGGTATTAACAAAACTAGAAATGTTAATGGTATGACAAAATCAAGTCCCCATTCCAAGGGGTTAGGTATACTATGGTAAAGAACAGCTCCTAAAAAAGTAGAAAAAGCCCATATGATGTATAAAAAATAGCTTGCTCCCAACTGGTAATATGCATCATAGCCCTTTTTTTCAATTCGGTTGATCGTCAACGCATAGCTTTCATCCGTCATACTGAAGGCTAAGAGATACTGTAGGGTTCGAGGTTGCTTAAAAAGATAAGATGATAGAGATGCACCCATTAACAAGTGGCGCAGGTTAATTAAGAAAGTGGTAAAGACAATTACTCCCCAATTGGTAATACCGGAATTCATCATGGCAATAGCCATAAACTGGGCTGCTCCTGCAAAAACTATTATGGACATAAAGGTTATTTGAAAAGCTGAAAAACCTGCGGTTCTGCCCATTATGCCACAGGTCAATCCAAATGGAATAATTCCTGCGGTAATGGGTAAGCAGTCTTTTAATACTTCCTTCCAGATAACTGTATTCCAATTTCGCAAAGTGTAAGATGTATTTTTATCCACTAGAGATTTCAACTCCTTTCATTTTTTTATTATAATTTAGAAGGAAATACTAAGTAAATATCCAATTATAATATTATTAGGTAAAATTGGATACCAAAGGAGTGAAAACCAGAAAATGAATATATCCAAATTGATAGTTAATACGAAATTGGATACTACTTCACCATATTACTTGCAGATTGCTGCCCTTATAAAAACTAAGATTGTTGATGGTTCCTTGACAGTAGGTGAAAAGCTTCCTGCGGAAAGGGAGCTGGCTTTATTGTTCGAGGTTAGTAGAACCACAGCCATCAATGCATATCGGCATTTAGAAAAGGGTGGCTATGTAAGCATAAAAAATGGTAGTGGTACATATGTCAGCGATAGATATGCTTTGGAAAGTAAAACCAATAATGAAATACCCTGGCCTCAATTGTTAAAACCTTATATTCATCCTTCGATGGCTACACTTATGAGTGAACTGATGGTTAGTAATGTGCTGGAGGATAAAATTTCTCTTGATGCCGGTATGCCGGACCCTAATTATTATCCTATCGATATATTTTCTAAACTTCACAGAGATTACTTGGCCGAGTTGGAACCTAGAGATTTTGGGCATATACCTGTTCACGGATATGAACCCTTGAGACATACGATTACTCAAATGTTAGGTTCAGAAGGTATCAAGTGCTACTCTGATGAAGTAATTATTCTTTCAGGGTCTCAACAGGGTTTATATCTTACTGCAAGAGTGCTGATTGAGCCGGGTGATTATGTGATCATCCAGGCTCCTACTTACCTAGGAGCTATCCAAGTATTTCAATCATTGGGGGCAAGAGTATTAAGCCTGCCTCAAAGCGAGGATTTCCCCTTTGAAATATTAGAAGATTATTTAACCCGCTACAGGCCAAAATTGTTGTACTGTATTCCTACCTTCCGAAACCCTACCGGTACTGTTATGAATGCCGGGGAAAGAAAGAAGCTTATCCAGCTTGCAGCACGTTATAGGCTGGCTATTCTAGAAGACGATCCTTACAGCAACCTCTACTATGAAGACAGGCCCCCGGCAAGCTTGAAAGCTTTGGATGACTATGGAGGAGTGATATATTTAAGCACTTTTTCAAAAATCCTAATGCCGGGATTAAGGCTGGGATACATGGTTGCCCATCCATCATTTATTCATAGAATAATTTTGGAGAAACAGTATGTTGATTTGCACAGTAATAATATTTCACAGTGGCTGCTTGACTTATTCATTAAGGAGGGATACCTGGCAAATCATCTGATAAAGATGCGGGGAATCTATAGAAATCGGAGAAATGTTATGACTGAGGCCCTTAACCAGAGTCTCAAATCAAAGCTTTCCTTTCAGATCCCTCAAGGAGGGTTTTACATATGGTGTAAAATAAATGAAAACATTTCATTAAAAAAACTGTTGCAAGAGGCTTTAAAAACGGGAGTATCCTTTGTTCCAGGAGAAGCGTTTTATGCAGCTCCAGGGGAAGACAAGGAATTTCGTCTATGCTTCTCCCAGCATAATGAAGAGATAATATTAGAAGGGATAAGTAGATTGGAAAAATCAATAGGGAAATTTAAAAAAAGTCAATTTTCTATCTCTAAAAGAGAAGTAAGGCCAATTATCTAAACTATAACAGTAAGACAGTTTATAGATAAATATATCTTTATAAACTATTTTCTTTTATCCACGCATATGGGAAAATCAACATATCTTTTAATAACTGTAGTTATTCTATACACTATAACTGCGATTTTCATACTATAAACAAATGAAATTAGGCCGAACCTGATTAGCGTTTGGCCTTTTTGAAATTCATTTGTGGTAGATTCCCCAGCACTCCCACTACCTTAGCATTGTTAAGCTGCCAGTTAGTTTATTGATTTTTTTCTTTGGTCCATAAAGACATACGCCTAAATAATTTATTTGGTCTTCATTTGTTGAGGATAGCTTTATTTCATAATCATCATAATCTAAGGACTTTTGTGCCACGTCACTAAAGCCAATCGCCTTAATGTCTGGATCATTATTTTCTAATAGCACATCATATTTTTCCTTAATCTTTTCTTTAGATAAGGTTAATACTGGAATAGGTATATTTGTAATGCCTTCATGAACCCTACTATGCTTATCTATTACTTTTTTACCAGCCAAACCCTTTATTTCACTGGCTAGACTAACACCTAAAGCGGCGGTGGTATTTGCAATCATACCAATTGGTAAATTCCCGTCAACAATCATTACACATTTCATATATAAATACCTCCTTCATAAAATGATTATAGAGGTATTTTCTATTTCTTTATTGTATAATATTGACTTGAATTTTTTAACAAATTTTTAACGCTTTATGGTATTGAAGAGGGGTTATTCCATAGGCTTTTTTAAATTCCTTTGTAAAATGAGCTTGATCATAAAAACCTGATCTTAAGGCAATATCTATTATATTATCACTGCTTTTCAGGAGATATTTCCCATAATTAATTTTAAGCTGTAACTGATAGGCATTGGGGGTAGTATTAAACTTATCCTTAAAATTTCTAATTAATGCAAATTTATTAATATTGAAATGTTTCTCCATGTCCTTCAGATGTAGAGACTGAAGAAAATGACCCTCTATATAGGTCTTGATTGCATTCATCTTTCGATTACTTTCAAGCTTTATGTCCACATCACATGTCTTAAATAATTGAATAAGTATATTTATTAGTTCGATTTCCTTATCAAACCTACTAGCATCACTCTTTAAAACATCAGCTAAATGTTTAATCTGAGCAAATTCGTACTTACCTAATCTCTTTATACCAATGGAATGTTGCTCATCTAAATCATCAAAAATCTCCTTACAGAACTCATTCCCTATATAAATCATTGTAAACTCCCATTCAGTAATGTTTAAAGGTTGACATCTATGACTTACATAGGGATATATAATTACCGCATCACCAGCTTTAATGTTGTAATTTTTTCCACTGACATTTAATATCGTTGCTCCTTTTTGGATATAGCCTATTGATAATTCTTGATGAAGATGATCTTTGTATGCATGTACATCATTAGTACAGGTTTTAATCTCAACCATATTACATGCATCTGCTCGATAATAGTGTATCCCTTTCATAAACACCACCCTACATAAAATATATAATTTATTATAGCATGAATTTAGTTCTTTAAATTATCTGCTGCTGCAATTTTTTACAATACATCTGGCTAATTCCTTTTATAAAATATAAGCGTATTAAATATTGATAAAAGGAGGTAAAATATGATCAAAGGATATACTCTTCCACGGACACCTAAAGGCAAGTCTAGTCTTGTGCCAAATCCACCTTGGCATTATGTAGGTAATGTATTGGCTGTAGAATATGTAGCAGATCAAGAGAAAGCTGCAGCTTTTTTGCCAGAGGGTCTTAAGCTTGCTTCCAATCAATGTGGAATTTACTTCATTGAATGGCAATATACCAGCGACTCTGAGGAGGCCTATCTAGATCCTGTTTGTAGCCAATACCGTGAAACGATTATTTTATTATCAGCAAGCTATAAAGATACTCCAGTAGCCTATTGTCCCTTCATTTGGGTTGATCAAGACAAATCCCTTATGCGGGGGTTAATTCAAGGCTGGCCTAAGCAAATTGGAGAAACTTGGATAACCCGTTCTTATGATATACCTTCTAAAGCTTCTCCCCTTCTAGGAAAAGGAGGTAGATTTGGTGCAGCTCTATCAGTTGGGGGCCGCCGACTAGCAGAGACAAAGGTAACACTAATTGAAGAAAGCAATTCCCTTCCTACACCAGCATTTGCATCTGCTGTAAATGTAAGATATTTTCCAGAGCTTATCAAGGATAAGCATGATCAACCTGCAGTTCACCAGCTTGTTCAGCTTAAATCACGAAATGTAAAAACATCACAGATTTTGAAGGGTGAAGCTTCAATGGAAATATTCGATCATCCCTATACTGAACTACCCGATTTAAAACCAATAACTGTCGTTGCAGGTTATCGATTTTCTGTGGCACTTACCGTTGATGATCTAATCCACCTTCGTGACTTGAGATAGGAAACATCTATACAGTGAATTGGCAAACAATTGTAGTGGGGACTTTAGTCCCCGCTAGCATTGTCTTTCGTTGCATTACTTAATAAATTGATTAATAAATCTACACCATATTCTTAGAGCATTTGTTTTAATATGCTATGATTTATAGTGTCGAAGAAAGATGATAGATCAAACTCGGTTAAATATTGGTATCCCTCTTGGAAATACTTTTTATTGAGTTCACTGAATTGTTTCCATTGTTTTTTCCACTGCTCTTTTTTCAATATTATAGAAATTTGAACTAATTAATAATAAGAAAATTCTCTAAATAATAGCGAAATCCTCCAACTTTCATTAGATTATTTTCAATAGAATTAGAAATATAACGAACTTATTACAATTAAAAACTTAAGGAATATTCTTTAGTACTTAGTTCATTCATAAGATGTTTCAAATTTAAATATAGACAACTTTACTAAATTGCTATATAATAGCACTGATAATAACTGAAAGGATGTTTTTTATGTTTAAACATATTAAAAATGAGTCGGTTTAAAGCAGGAGGGTTTTTCTAAATAATTTATAATTTTATTGCGTACCCTCCTGCATTCCAGTATAAATAACTAACTGGAGGATTATAAAATGGAAAAATATTTTTTTGAAGCATTTGAAGGTTTAGATAGGCTTGCTCCTGGTAGTAAAGCTTCTACATTAAAAGCAATATCAATGTTTAATAATTCAAAAGAGCATATTAAGATTTTAGACATTGGTTGTGGCAATGGCATTCATACAATGTTATTAGCACAGGAATTTCCCAATGCCTTGATTATTGCAATAGACAATCATATGCCATTTATAGAGCATTTAAATAACACTGCACAAAAATATGGATTATCTGATAGGGTAATAGGAAAGTGTATCTCAATGTTTGAAATGCCATTTGAGGATAATTCATTTGATTTAATCTGGTCAGAGGGTTCTATTTATATAGCTGGCTTTGAAAATGGACTTCGTGATTGGAAGAGATTTCTCAGGGATGATGGATATTTTATTTGCAGTGAGCTCAGTTGGATAATAAATACCCCTTCGGAGGAAATCTGTGGTTTTTGGAATGAGGAATATCCACAAATTGATACTATAGAAAACAAAATAAATCAAATTAAAAATACAGGATATAGTTATAAATCCCATTTTATCATGCCTGTTACTGATTGGACAGAAAATTATTATACTCCGTTACAAAAAAATCTTAATGTGATGTTGAAAAAGTATGAAAATAATCAGGTTGCAAAACAGGTTATTAATATGCTACAGACAGAAATTAATCTGTACCACAAATATTGTAGTGAGTATAGCTATGTTTTTTATATTATGTCTAAATAGGTGGGTTTTCTAAAACAAATCATCTAAAATAATTTAGTTCTAAGCCACACTTTGTCAGTGTGGCTTTTTCATGTTCAAAATCCTAGGAAACTGAGGCTTTTTTTCTATAAATATTCTTTATATATTGTAAATACTAACTTTCAAAAAACCGCCATTACTTATGATAAGGTTCACCGTAACGCTGTAACTGCGTTTTTTTTTAGAGTTAACGAAACATAGGCTTTTTTAGTGGTGTATTTGACTTTTGCCTAATTATATTTTCTTTATTTTGTATAAAGTTTCCTCAAACTTCTTTAAAATCCTGCTATAAATAGGCCTTAGAGAAAAAAGTGCTCCCTTCATATAATTTTCAGTTGCCTTTACTATAAAAGGCTGTATCACTTAAATTTTCGTAATTTATTTTGTTTATTTCCTTTACAATTTTTTCATATAACACTATATTATAAATTTCCTTGTACTTTATACTTCTTAAACCCTCTCTAACTGATGATAGTTTTTTAAGCATAACAAAAAAACCTCCCATATAATAATTTAACATTGGAAAAAAGTCTCTAAAAGTATAGGTTATTAGAGGTTTACCAAATTATCTTACTGGTGAGGTTATTGAATTTTTTAAAATGTATTTAATTATAATAAGTAATGTATATAAAAGCAATAAAATATCAAGAGACATTATTAAATGATTTGATAATGAAGTTAGAAAAAATGTAGAAATAATACACGTACTTATCATAATATCTATAATAACATCAAGATATAATATATCCTTATTTAAAAGATTTTGATAAGATAATATTTCACACAGGTAAGAAACCCTGTGGCAATAAAAAGAATTACTACCTGCAAAGCTTGATGTGAAACGAATAAAAATATACATCATTGCTGTCAGTGAAATGAATAGCAATATCATATCAAAATTACTCCTTAGTAAATTCTATTGTATTATTATACTATATTATTCAATAGAATATAAGGAAAAAAATTAAAGAAACTGAATAATATTAAAAGAGGTAATCTTTCCCCGCCAAAAAATTCATCAAGAATCTAGAAGAGTAGGTGAATAAATGAAAAGATATATCATTATACTAATATTGATTCTCATAGGCATATTCTCCGTAAAAGGAATTTCTGATTTTAAGCAAACAACAAAAAAAGTGTCTATTGCTTTAAGTAAAGAATATGAGAATACATTAAAGAAAGATATATTCTCACTAATGATGGCATATCCTGAATATATTCTAGATATTGAAGTGATAGATAAAAATCAGGTCTATCTTATATTAAAATCAGGGAAAAAATTGATCTATGATGGCAAAAAAGAAAAAACAGCGTTAGAAAAGCTACAAAATCCTGACCTGCAAGATATGATGGAGCAGAAGTATATGCTGGGTTCCATAGATGCTCTTATGCCTCAGGATTATAATCCTGGGAGAATAAGAGCATACTCTCTGTCGAAGGAAGTGTATGGAAATAATCAGTCAGAAATAGAAAGAAATCTCACAGGAATAACACTAAATTCTACTCACCATCGTTTTAATGCTAATAACTCAGCAGCTCATTTCCTTAAAAATGCAATTGCAGAGTTAAATCAGCTGGCAAAAAATAATCCTGAACTTTGGGGATATATGTATCCCATAGGAGGTACGTATAATTATAGGTACATAGCCAAAACCAATATGCTAAGTCCCCATGCCTTTGGCATATCAATAGATTTGGCTATTCATAAAAATGATTACTGGCAATGGACAGCAAGAATAGAAAGAGAAAAACGATTAAAGGGTTATCCGTAGGCTATAGTAAATGTAATGGAGAGTAACTACTTTATTTTGGGGGGCAAATGGGGATACTTTGATATACTTCATTTTGAGTATCGGCCAGAAATCATAATGAAGGCACTGTATTTCGCCAATGAAGATATACGTGTATCAGAAACAATATGGTTAATAGAAGAAAGGCCCCAATACTTTTTTTCTTCTGATTAATTTCGGTTCTAACACCAATTTCTATTTAATCTTTTATGTCTTGAACAGCTTGATTTCATTCAAGATTCCTCCATGCTAGAATTTTGCATTTCTAGTTCTAAGAAGACTTAAAATATTCAAAGTATCTCATAGTATTTTATCACAACCATAACACGCCATAAACATAGAAATCAATATCCTGCCAGATCAGATTCCACAATTAAATGCAGTAGTAGAAAATAAAAGTATAGAAAAGCATATATTGTCTAAAAATGCAAAAAATGGTACGATAAAATAAATTACGATGATAGGAGGAATTATTATCATGGCAAAGAAAAAGTCTATGAGTGTGCCAAAAACAATGCAAGACAAATATACTGAGATCTCTAGCTTCATTGAAGGATTCTGTGATAAATATCTCAATGAAGAATATAAGTTTACTTGTTTACAGCTGTGTGCTGCCTTATGTAGAAAAAGACCTTCTCCTCTTGCCACAGGAAGAGGAAAGATATGGGCTTGTGCCATTGTACATGCTGTCGGAAGCGTAAATTTTTTATTTGACCCTTCTCAGATTCCTCATATGAAAGCTGGTGAGCTCTATCACCGCTTTGAGGTCAGCAATAATACCGCCAGCAGTAAATCCAAACTCATTCGGGATATGATAGGAATGACACCCTTTGACCCTGAGTGGACATTACCTAGTAAAATAGAAGATAACCCCTTGGCATGGATGATCATGGTAGATGGCCTTGCTATAGATGCTCGACAAGCCCCTTTGGAAATCCAGGAAATCGCCTTTGAAAAAGGATTGATCCCTTATATTCCTGATCAGAAATCAGAAATTCCTCAAGGGAAGGTCATTGAATTTCCCAGAAGGACACAAAAAAGTAAGAGTGAAAGAAAAGACCCCAAAAAACTTCTTGAACAAGCTCAAGAACTTGCATATCAGGCTATGGGAGCAGATAGTAGCAAGGAAAGCTGTATGCTGGCTCACCGTGCTTTAGCATTGAGTCAAGACTGTGTAGATGCCTATATGATTTTAGCTGAAGAAGAAGCAAAAACCTCCGAAGAGGTTATCAACTTTTACCAAAAAGCAGTTGAAGCTGGAGAAAGGATTATAGGAAAAGAAAACTTTAGGGATTATGAAGGTCACTTTTGGGGTTTTGTAGAGACACGACCTTATATGATGGCAAGGTTTGCCTTAGCCGATATGCTATGGTCCATTGGTAAAAAACAAGAAGCGATAGATCATTGTAAAGATATATTGAGACTGAATCCCAATGACAATCAAGGGATACGATATATTTTGCTAAACTGGCTGCTGGAAATCTCGGCTACTACGGATATCGAAAGATTATTTAAAGAATATGAAGATGAATGGTCTGCAGCATGGCTATATAGCAAGGCCCTATATTATTTTAGGGAAAAAAAGAAATCTCAGGCAGATAAAATGTTAAAAGAAGCTTTTGAGTCAAATGCTTATGTTCCCTTATATATTTTAGGGAAGAAAAAAATCCCTAAGTCACCTCCAGAGTTTATAGGTATTGGAGATGTAGCGGAGGCCGAGGCCTATGTATGGGATGCCATAGAGCTATGGGAAAAAATTCCCAATGCCAAAGAATGGATAAAAAATCATTTTGATGCATTCTCAAAGAAATCTTGTTAGATGGTATGCTAAAACACTAATAAACCTTAAAGTGCAAGCTCTCATGTCTTACCAACAAGATTCTGTTCAAAGCTAAAATTTTTTATAGCTAGTAGTCGATAAGAGAAGATCTCCCTTTATCGATATCTGCTCTTATCTACTGCCAGTGCAGTCAATGATTCATAGTTTATTTAATTATGCTATAGTGCTTATTTAATATTGAGTATAATCTATTTGTTAAAGTATCATTTTATTGAGAAGATCTTGTCTGTTCCCCTAAAAATTCTTTAAAGCAGATGGCAAACAAAACGTCCCCTTGACATTCTTAATTTATGTGGAGGATAAACTTTAAAAATCAGAGTTTTTATATAGCCTATCTTCCCCTTGGTTTGTGTATAGCTTATTTGCATTGCTATAAATTAATTTTTTATCGTTGTCCGTTAAAACCTTTTCAATCGTATACGCAATGGCAATAACCACAAATATATTTAAAATAAAACTCAACAGGGTATATTTCCACCCCATGGAAGACGCTATAAAAAGTAGCAAAGGTATTCTGATATTGGTAGATGAACATAAAAAGATTAAAACATTTGACAGCTTACTGCCTTTTTTTAGCAATATTCCTGCTATTGGCAGCAGAGCATATAGCGGAACTGCAGTAACTAACCCCAGCAAAAAAGCAATAAGTATCCCTTCCACACCTGACTTTTTACCCATAATCTTTATCAGCATTTCTCTCTCTACCCAAACATCCAGTAACCCGATGCATATGAAAATAGGTGTGAGCATAAATAAAAAACTGATAAAATTCTTACCCGTAAAAACCAGGGATTGACTTCCAACCTGTGGATGGAAAATTAGCATCAAAAGAACAAAAATGGCTAGGATTATAAAAAATTTATATTTTAGAAATATTTTTTTCATGTCAATATCACTCCAATAATAAAAGCGACTATAAACGAAAATAGGTAAGCTAATATATTGCGAAGTAAAGCAGCCTTTGTGCCAAAAAACTTAATTTCTAAGGGCATTGTCACAAAGCCAACCGTAGTAAGCGTACAAATAAAAACTGCTATTTGCATTAAACCTGCACCATTTTTGAGTAATTGTGAAACAATGGGGAGAACAGTAAAAACAGGAACTAACGTAACCGAACCCACAATAGATGTGAAAATCATACCTTTTACACCTGATTGCGTTCCAATAATACTTTGTAGTGTTCCTGAATCCAATAAAGTAAGTAAAACTCCAACAAGAAATAAGATAGCCAAAAATTGTGGCAATACGGCCAGAAAGCTATTCCGTGCCTTCTTTAACGCCAAAGCTGTTTTCTTTCTATCTTTAACAAAAGATAAAAGCAAAAATATAATTGTAATGATATATAGAATATATGTAAACATCTTTCACCAACTCGCAAGTTTTAGTTTTATCCGTTGACTAACAACCCTCATCTCCCATTTCACAGCTTTAATCCATACTTGAAACCTTCAATGACGTTGTTCTGAAGTTATATATTCTTATTTTACCATAGTTTTCCTATGTTAAATATAGCTTGTCAGATTTCACGTGAAAACAATAAAATAACTGTATATGTTGAAGCTACAAGAAAAAGAGAATTTCCTCAGTCACAAGAAAATTCTCTTTATTATTCACGATCCTATTCTGCACTTAATCCCGCTAGATTCAATAAATTCCATGGTTTGTTAAAATAAGGCTGGAAGAAGAAATCTATAAAGGCCAGTTCATCGATGGTCATTTTGTTTTGAATGCAAACAGAAACTGTATTGATGGATTGGGTCAGATCTGTTTTTGAAACAATCTGCCCTCCTAATATCCTTCTGGAATCTTTATCATATACGACTTTCAAGGTAGCTGCATCATAGTCCGGCATAAATTCAGGACGATAGTTATCCGTTACCGTTACAGTTTGAATATCCATACCTAGATCTCTTGCTGACGCCTCCGTCAGTCCTGTAGAAGCAATATTATGCTCATAGATTTTGATTCCTGATGTACCTTGGGTACCCATATATTTTATTGTTGGCTTCTTTAGATTCCTTGCCACCAGTGTCCCCATGCGAACGGCATTGGTTGCCAAAGGAATGTATCTGTGTTCACCTGTGGGATTATATATAATGGCACAGCAGTCCCCGGCAGCATAGATATCTTCTTTACTGGTACGCATATACTCATCCACAATGATAGCTCCATTGTTCAGCATTTCCAGTTGATCTTTGAACAGTTCTGTGTTTGGGCTGAAGCCAATGCATAGAATCACCAGATCCGCATCATATTCTCCTTTTGATGTTACTATCTTGGATACCTTACCCTCTTGACCTTCAAATCGCATCACGGTCTCACCTAAAGCCAGTTTTACACCATGATCTGTAAATGCCTTTTCTGCCACATCCGTAAACTCTTGATCCAAATATTTGCTCAAGGTACGATCCAACCCATCGATTAAAGTTACATTTTTTCCTTTCATTTCAAAGGCTTCTACCAGCTCTACACCGATATACCCTGCACCTACTACGACAATATTTTTTGCATCCTTTGCCTTTTCAATAATCTTATTGGAGTGAACATAGTTTTTTGACAGCAGAATATTTTCCAGTTGGATACCTTCGATCTTGGGAACGATAGGCCATGATCCTGTTGTAATAATTAATTTATCATAGGTATCCTCATATTCTTCACCTGTTTGAAGATCACGGACTTTAAGCTTTTTATTGTCCATATCCACATGTATAACATCCTGTTTCATTTTTGTAACCACACCCATGCTTGCCAGTTCCTCTGGAGAGCTGTAGAACAATCCCTTTGGATCCTTTACTACCCCACCCACATATAAGGCTATACCGCAGGAAAGAAATGAAATATTGTCATTTCTTTCATAAACAGTAATTTCTGCCTCTGGATATAAACCAGCTGCATTCTTTATAGCAGCCGTTCCCGCATGGGTACAACCAATTACAGCAATCTTCATTACAAAATACCTCCTTAAATATATTGATAACGAGTTTCATTATCATGAATCTCCCAAAAAAACCTATTAGAAACTTAAGGCTCTACATTGTCGTTAAGGCATTCTATCCTTGTTCCATAATATCTTTTACCCCTAAAACAGGCATCATAACAGGAAAATATTTGAAATTTAAAAAAATTTTCAAAATATCTATTGACACTAGTTTGATATCAAACTATAATGAAAATATGAAAACCAATACCATTATCTCATTAATCTCAACGATAAGAGAAAGAGCGCATAAGTTCATTATGCGTGAAATGAAGGAGCGAAACATAAAAGGTCTTGTAACGTCCCATGGTGATATTCTTGTTGCACTTTTTAAAGAGCAAGTGCTTACTATGAAGGATATCGCTAATAGAATCGAAAAAGATAAGTCTACCGTTACAGCCTTGGTGGATAAACTGATAGACATAGGTTATATCAAAAAAGAAAAAGATCCATCTGATAACAGGGTAATCTTAGTCATGCTGACAGAGGAGGGAAAAAAGCTACAATCTAATTTTGAAGAGATATCAAATGCATTATTATCTACAGTTTATAAAGGATTTTCAGAGGGTGAAAAGGAAATACTCATTAAAAGCTTAAATAAAATTAAAGAGAATTTTTAAATTTTTTACATAAAATATTTGATATCAAACTATAAATAAAATTGGAGGTAATTCTAATGCAAGAAGTAATCAAATTTTTAAAGGAAAATTCGAACGGGTATTTAGCAACAGTTGAAAATGGTAAACCTCGGGTCAGACCATGGGGATTTATGTTTGAAGAGGGGGGAAAATTCTATTTTTGTACAAACAATACAAAAGATGTTTACAAACAGTTGAAGGAAATCCCTTATGTTGAGTTTTCAGCTACTGGGCAAGACTTTGTTTGGGTGAGAATTGAAGGAGAAATTAAATTTACTGGTGATTTAAAAATCAAAGAAAAAATACTTGACACTCAACCTATGGTAAAATCAATATACAAGACTGCAGACAATCCAATATTTGAGGCTTTTTATATAGAACATGGGGCAGCTACTATAGCGGACTTTTCCGGACAACCGCCAAAGAACTTTGAATTTTAAATATGCCCATCTATATTCAGAATAAAGGCTTTTAATGAAAAAAATGTCTCCTCTGAATGCTTTTAAGGCTATGGATCTCCATAGCCTTGTTTTATTATCCACTATTCTTCTTTTCCATAAGCATTTAATTAAAATCATCTCCATGCAAATTTGCTGGAACAAAGGCAGCTCTCTTCTTGCTCTAACTTAAATCAAAAAAAATGTATAAACACCATCACTGTGAAGCATAAGCTCTGATTTCTTCAAACACTGTCTTGAGGCCGCATCTAATTTGATCTACAAGAAGATGGGATATGGCTATCCTGAAACTATTCTCATCCTGATGGTCTACTGTTAAGAATTCTTTTGCTGTTAAAATAAGGATGTTTTTCTCCTTAAGCCTTCTGGCCAAGGTATTGACATTCAATTCCGGAGGCAGCTTTACCCAGATAAAGAAGCCTGTGGGCGGAACAAAATATTCAATTCCCTCAATACTTTGGTTTTTCAGAAATTCACGTAAACAGGTCATTTTCTTTCCATATTCTCGTTGAATCTTTCTAACGTGGTTCTTATACATACCGCTGTTTATAAAAATCTCCAGTGCACCTTGAGCCAATACCGATGTGCTTTGGTCATGACACCTCTTGTGTTCAAAAAATTCATCTTTCAAATGATCATGTAACACAACAGCACCAATTCTAATTCCTGGCATAAAGGTTTTAGAAAAGCTTTTAATATAGATTACCTTTTTAGAGGTATCATAGTAATATAGGGGCAATGCTTTTCTGTTTGTTTCGATATCAATAAAATAGTCATCCTCAACAATATAGACGTCATATTTTTGGGCCAATCCAACAATTTTCATCTTTTCTTTTTCAGAGTAGCTTGTACCCAAAGGATTATGGAATCTTGGAATCGTGTAGAAGAACTTGATGCTTTCTTGTTTAAATATTTTTTCCAACTCTTTCAGATCAATCCCATGAAAATTTCTCTTTATTCCAATCAGTTTGTTACCATTTAAAATCGTCATATCTTGCATAAGGCGGTAAGTAGGCTGCTCCACCAGAATATTCTTTTTACCATTAGGAAAAGGCATGTTTGATAAAATACTCAATGCCTGCTGTGACCCGGAAGTAATAAAAATCTTCTCTTCTGTGGTAAATACCTGGTATTCGCTGAAATGATCCTGCAATACCTTCCTTTGTGTTTGGTTGGTATTAATATCGCTGTCGGTAAAGTGATTTCACAATCAGTTCCTGTTTTTTTATTCGCCAATATCCGTTTTGTTATCGCAGCAGCTATATTAGTACCTATGGTTTTTATGCAAAAAGATAGGAAATTCAGTCTTGATCCAAAGGATTGGATGCTGCTTTTTCTACAGTCATTATTCGGCGTCTTTCTATTCAGTATCTTTATGCTTTACGGCGTCCGGTACACTTCTGCCATTTCAGCCGGTATTATTACAAGTACTACACCAGCATGCATAGCTCTGATCGCCATCTTTTTTCTTAAAGAGAAACTGAATTTATATAATTCTATCTCCATAGCACTTGCTTTTTTAGGAATCACCTTGATTTCAATTGATGTAGAGGGTATTGTATCCCCAAATTCAGCCAATATGTTTGGGAATGCCCTTATTCTATGTGCAGTGATTTCAGAAGCACTGTTCACTATTTTTGCAAAACAGGTGTCCACCAAGCTTAAACCGTTGCAAATGACTGCAATAGTAAATGTTTTCGGATTTTTGTTATTTATTCCATTTTCAATATATTCTTTAATGACAACAAGAATAATCATAACACCCCGTATATGGCTACTAATGATTTATTACTCTTTGACGGCAAGTATATTCTCATTTTTTCTCTGGTTTAGAGGGATAGCTGATGTTCCTGCTAATATAGCAGGGCTGTTTACAGTATTTATGCCTATCAGTTCAGCATTTGTAGGTATTGTCTTCTTACATGAAAGTTTCACAACAAAACAAGCTGTCGGTATGATCTTTTCAATTGCTGCAATTTATTTAGGCATACGCAAACCTAAAGAATCAACTTCAAATCTTTCACTATTTGATTGACGCTTTTAGCTAAAAGTTTAGAGTCAAATTAGTATATTAGCAGAAACCACCGTTACTCATGATAAGGTTCTCCGTAACGTTTGAACTGCGGTTTTCTCAAACTATGTTAACCAAAGGCAGTATTTAGTAGGTTTTTGACAATGTACCTCCCCTTTATCATGGCTTACATTTTATCACAAGTTCAAATAATCCTGCAAAGTCTACTGCTTCCATAAATACGTAGTAATCAAAACCCTCCTTGGCATTTAATTCTTGTTTATTTTAAAGATTATAATCTTACAAAAACTGTCCAATTTAGTTTAGTAAATCTAACACTCTAAAACTTACTAGGGGTAAGGTACTTGCGCTTAATTATTATAAGTAAAGCTTTATCTATAGCATATCAGCCTAAACTAAATTTTGCTTTTCTCAATTAGATTAAATATTTGCTTACCACATCTACTGCAACCATTTGACTTTAGCTCTTCTATAGTTTGGATTTCTTCTAAAAGCCCAACTTTAGTGGTTTCACCACAATCCCTGCACCTATAAAGGCGAACCGTTTTTTTTAGTTCTCCAGTATAAAGCGGTCCATGATAAAAAGTTTGTATCAATGCCTTACTCTTGCTAGTAGTTCTAAGAACTACCATTTGACCAGTATTACCAATTATCCCGGCTCCTTCATAGGTATTAAATCTAGCCATCACTTTAGAAAGCATAAGACCCATATCTACGAAGCATTTTTGCATAGAAAGTTCAAAATCTGGTGACTTGTGAGCATAAGAAAGAAAAATTGGAAGACCACTCCGCTTTTTCAAAGTTTCAACTCCTCTTGAAAGAAATAAGATCATTCCCTCCAAAGTATAAGGAGGATCAGTAAAGAAACAATCAAATTGTTCTATAAAATTATTTAATAATGCCTTTCTAAAATCTAAACACACGCATTTAATAGGAAGTCTTTCTTTCTCAGCTATATCTTGTATATAACTGAGAATTCTATTGTCAATATCCATTACAGAAATTGTTGTACTGCAATGTTCTATATTCGTAAACAACTTCTTGAGCAAAAAACCTAGCGCTATACTTACTAAGTCATCATCTCCTAAACATAAAATGTTTTTACCTATTAGCGCGTAATTCTGTAGGCATAACACTGCTCTTTTTACAGCCGTATCTAAAGTGCATTTTGATTGATCTATAGTAATATCTGCTGAGGGACGCTCTATAAATATTTCATTTAAAATACATTTTATTTCAGTAATTTCTTGCTCTTCTTCCCATGTTTCTTTCAATAACCTCATATATAGGCCCTTTCTTATTCCCTGGAAACCTAGCTTATTCTCTATGAAGTACAGCCCTTCTTTGGTTAATCTTACTCCATTATTTTGAATTAGTAATCCACATCTAATAAGCTCTTTTTTTACGGCTACAATCACAGGTATGGGTAAAAGGTTTTTTCTTGCCAATTCTTTGTTAGAAATACCTTCTTTGAAATATACATTTAACAATATATTCTCTATTATCTGTTCTCCTTCTTCTATATTTACATTTTCATTTACTTTTTTTATATAATTAACCATTGATATCACTCCATATTATATTGATTTTAGTTACTCAATTCTTTTATTTCTGCATGTAAACTAATAAAAAGCAATCTATGCTCTAAATAAAGTATGCTTAATCTATCGTTTCTCTCAAAGATTAATTTTTAACTATTTCCTTAAAAGTAAGGAAAGTTCAATACTGGTATGTTAATAATTAATTAGAAACATAAATAGCAAAAATAAAAAAGGCCGCAGCAACACAAAGTCACTACAGCCTTTCATATTTTACAATATATGTCAAATCAATATCCTATTTAACCCTACACTGAATTGTTAAATTTTAGAATAAATAATCAGCAAGGGAAAATATAGTATAAAAACTCGTTTTTTGACATAAAAATACCGTACAAAAGCACGGTTTATTAACATATAATATAAGGTTGAATTCTATCCGTGTTCCTAACTTCTCCTTAAAAAACTCATCGACTAATAGACTTAATATAAATTAAGTTTGCAAATTTTTCAAGAAATAACTATTCAGTTAATTAGTTAAGAACTACCTCGGACATCAAATTCTCTCCCTTCTTATTCTTTGATTATTTTCAATCCATATTATAACATATGTAAATAAATAATACAATATTAGTTTATTTTATCTGCACGGCAATATTAGTTTATTTTATCTGTTTATTTTTAGTTTATTTTATCCTTCATATTACTAGCATGTTATTTTACTTATATCAATATATCTTTTAATTAGTTATTTTCAAAACCATCATTACTTCCGGCTAGTGTAGTCCAGCTTTGCTGGACGCACCACATAGAAAAAGGGCTAATTACCATGCCCTTTTTTTAGTAAATAGTTTTTGTGAAATTTTTCTTGATAGCAGTTAGCTGGCCTTTAGCATCTCCCCTTGTAGGAAATTATCGTTTGTTCAATAGTCTCTAATTATAAAACAATCTTTGTATCATTCAAGGTTATGCTTTTTATTTGATCCACATCAATCAACCTTTTCATCTGCATATTGAGCACACATTTTGTCCCCCTCATAGAGCTACCCCACATAGATGCATCCTTCTGTGTCAGCACAGTACCATCCTTTAATTCAATTGCTGTAATTTGGATCAGTTCCCCTGTTCCAGTCTCTGGAGGCTTTGAATCGTGCTCTTCAATATAACTTCCGCTTATTTGTACATTTAATGCAATCGGTGAAATAGATATTGAATCGATATTAACTGTTTCTCCATCTACCATCAATTTTTTCCCTATGGTATACTTTGTTGAAATATCCTCATAATCCAGCTTCCATTCCAGATTCCATTCACCTTCAATATCCGTAATCCAATCTCCGTTTATATAATGTCTTAAATCTCTAAACTTAAGGCTGATCATTTTCCCATTATTTATTTTTTCATCGGCATCCATATATACCAAGATAGTTGCCTTATTGTCATTTTCATTGTCGTCATCTAACATGTCAAAACTGTATCCGTGACTTGTAGCCCCTTCAACCTGAAGATAGAAGGCATCAAATCCTATATTCGAGTAGATAACCTTATCTTCTGGAGCCGTAATATCAAGTAAAATGTACAAATTGTTTGCATCACCGATTGTCTGAACTACTTCGATGGTAACCCCATTATTTTCATCACTTATACCAACATTCATTCCGCCCCCTGACAGATCTGCATTATTGTATTCTTCTATCCCAAAGTAGTTGGAAATTCGAATATCCCACTGAAATATCTCCGCTGCAAAAGCTGTAGTTACAAGGGCAAATACTGCTATTAATGCGACAGTTAGAATTTTTCTTTTTTTCCCTCTTGGCTGATGAGATGTTGTATATTTGTCTTCATTCTCCACTCCGATTTTTCCAATTGTCATTTTTAATATCCTCTCCTTTTCCTCTTTTGAAAGATCATCCTGTAAAAGGTCCGAACCATCCAGAATGTTCATAGTCTCCATCTCAAAGATCTCACTGAACATTTTATCTATACGATATTCTCCTTTTTTTTGATTCGTTTCATTGTTATTATTCATACTGGACACCCCTTCCTAGAAGCTCCCTCTTCAGCTTGCTCTTTCCTCTGTACAAATGGTTTTCTACAACTTTTGGCGTCAAACCAAGTCGCTTTGCAATATCATTTACCTTTTCATAATAAAAATATCTTAGAATGAAAACCGACCGCATAGGTTCTTCCATGCTATTTACAGAATCATGGACAATATTCTCATTAAGCTTTTTTACATAATCGCATTCCAAATCAACCGTGGCTTCAATAACTACTTCTTCCACCGACAGTACAAAGGTCTCTTTCTTCATCACTCTTCGTTTATCAAGTGCAGTATGCCTCGCTATCCCGTAAAGATAACTTTTCAGTGAGTAATTCCCGTTGCTCTTAAACTTGTCAATAGATTTCCATAATCCTACGAAGCTGTCTGCCACCGCTTCCTCAATATCCTCCCCACTGCAGTCGAATAAAATGTTTTTACAAATTGTTTTAACAGGACCGCCATATTTATCTATTGCCATATCGATTCCTTCACTCGGAGATTTTTTCAGCATAAGCAGGACACGTTCCTCATTAATATCTTGCATTCTAACTTCCTCACAATCCTTTTACTTTATATTGTTATTTTATATTTGAAAAACGTCTTTCATAATACTATTCGTAAGATTGTAGAGTTTTCACTCACTCCTAGGTAAATTTTTTAGTAGGAAACAAATATCTCAAAGCATTAAAATGTTGGCGGAGCTTATGCTATGTCTAACTATCCTGTGTTTTTATAAAAAAATAAAAGTATCAAAATTAATTTTTATTTCACAAGTTATATTTTTGTCTGCATGTTTTCTGCTTCAACTAAAAATATACCAATTTTTTTAACTGTTATGAGTAATTAGGTGGCCTAGTATGTCTAATAACGCGCTTCTATCGTCAACCTTTAGCTTTTTCTACAAATAAGTTGGAGACATCATTTATATTTCTAGTTATACCAGCAAATATATTCTAAAGCATACCTTGCACGATTCATTCAACGATTATGATTATTGGAATAATAACTATCCACAAATTGATACTGTAGAAACCAAAATAAATCAAATTAAAAATGCAGGGTATTGTTATAAATCTCATTTTATTGCGCCTGTCATCGATTGGACCGATAATTATCATAATCCATTGCAAGCTAATCTTAGTAGGATGCTTAAAAAGTATACAAACAATGAAGTTGCAAAACAGGCTATTAATATTCTACAGACAGAAATTAATCTATACCATAAATATTGTTCTGAATATAGCTATGTCTTTTATATTATGTGTAAGTAAGTCGGTTTTTTATAATGTAGATTGTAATTTATTTTACCCTAAACCCCACTGATTTCAGTGGGGTTTTTCATGCCTAGATATACTACACATCAGAGACTTTTCCACTGGAGATATTTCTTATTCATTGTGAATACTAACTTTTGGAAAAACCGCCGTCACTTATGGTACGGTTCTCCGTATCCCTGAACTGAAGGTTTTATGTAAAGAAGCAAGCAAAATAACGTTGCAAAAATAACAGAAGTGGCGAGGACTTCCTCACCACTTCTGTTATTGCATATATCATTATTTGTTTAAAAATATTGTAAATTCTTCTCCAACTTGTTTATAATCATTACTCTCCCTCCCGCTTTCTTCCGGTAGCTTTGCAGCATAT
Organism: Anaerovirgula multivorans; assembly: GCF_900188145.1. Classification (GTDB taxonomy): domain Bacteria; phylum Bacillota; class Clostridia; order Peptostreptococcales; family Natronincolaceae; genus Anaerovirgula; species Anaerovirgula multivorans. Next base: position 52,563 of record NZ_FZOJ01000012.1, read on the forward strand.
GGAGTTAAGGTAATAGATGTAATTTCATCAGAAAAATCTTTGTATAAATTTGAGTATTTAAATACAAAATCTTCACCTGATTTACTGCTTAAATAAAAGGTTATTTCATTTCCTAAATTATCATATCCTCTTAAGTCAATTTGATAAGAGCCATTGGATTTTCCTTTCACATTTCCTCGTATCTTTTGATTTACAGGATTGTATCTAAGTTCTTCCAGAATGTAGCTTTGATTATCTATGTCGAAAGAATAATCTAATGGCAACACATAAGTATCTGCCATTAATTCACTACCATCTGCTGTGAATTCAAATATCCATTTTCCTTTCACTTTCCCTTCTACTATATCTTCAGATTTAATTGTAAAGTAATTCAAATCACTAAAAACAATTTTTATATCTATATTTTCTTTAGTATCAATACCTACAGCATCAACAAGATAAGTGTCAACAAACATTGTTTCAGAATCATCAATTTTTCCACAACTACCTGTCATACCATTATTCCTTAATTTCTTCCCATTAATAAAAATATTATGATCAAACATAAACCCGTCTACAGGTTTATTGATGTTGACAATTGTAGAAAAAATCAACTCGTCTTTATCGATAATAACATCAGTTAATTTGATTTCTACTCCATTATTTTCTACTATTTGATCAACTACATTTCCATAAAGCTCAATATTCCTTTCAATACCCAATGCTTTCCCTATAGAATAAGTAATTTCTGAGATTGTTGATTGAGTAGCAGCATAGACATTTTTCCCAAAACTTGTTTGACTAAAAATACCTATAGTTAATACTAAAGTAGCAACAATGATGCCTATTTTTCTAAAATCAAATTTTTTCTTTCTTTTTTTTCTAAAATTCTCTTTCAATTTTTTCTTTTCCATATCCGTTAATTCCTCTCTTTCATAATCATTAATATTAAATTCCATTTGATTTAGAAGTTCATAAATATTTTTAGAGTTTTTCATTTTCATACCCTCCCTCAATACCAATGATTCCACGAAGTTTCTTTTTACCCCTTGAAATTCTATTATAAAGAATAGGTTTGCTAAGTCCTGTATCTTTAGATATCTCATCCATATCTCTGTCTTCAAAATATAATTTGTGGAAAATCTTCCTGTCCTCTTCCGATAAACTCTGTAGCATTTTTTTAATTTCTTTGCTGGTTTCATCTGTCAAAATTTCAATAAGAGAATAATCTTCCACAGGGATTATTAAATCTTCTATATTTTCATTTTCTAAATCCTTTAAATATTTCCTTACATAATCAATAGACTTATATTTTGCTATTCCACCTATCCAATTCTTAAAGCTGGATTTCTTTGGATCATAGTAGTGAATATTCTCCCAAATAGCAAGGATACAATCATTCATACATTCTTCATAAAAATTCACAAGAGAGAAAAGATGTTTTTTTAAAACGGTCTTGAGGATCCATGCATAATTATCAACGACATATTCTAAAGCTCCTTCATTTCCAATCTTCATTTGATCAATAAAATTTTCTTCTGTTATTTTCAATAGTATCACCTTCTTTAAGTGTTGCTTTCTACATGTAGATTTTTTTATATATTTATCTTTTCACTCAATACTTCGTAACAATAAGAGTAAATCTATCAAAAATTTTATCTTTTTAGATTTACTAGGTCAATTATATTTAGGTTAAGTTTTTGATTTTATAATTTTAAAGAAATCTTTTATTACAATTCTAGACCCTTATAGGAATCACCTTCCTTGCAAAACAAAGGAGCCAGCAGGATCTGCTCCTACTAACTCCTTTAGAAAAACCACTTCTTCCAATATGCTAGTACCATTATCAAAAAACCGCAGTCATTTATGGTACGGTTTACCGTATCGTTGTATCGGCGATTTTACTTATAATAAAACAGTTACTTAGGACAAATCACTAACTTAACTTGAAATAATGCTACTCAACGACTTTTTAATATCTTTTTTATAAACTCCCCCGTGGTAGCAAATAATTCTATCTATTTCATAATTCATTAATTTAATAATTGATTTTTTTGCAGCTACCATGTCTAAAGTATATTGTGGATTTGCAATAGCAAGCTTATTGTTTTCAATAACTAATGCATCCCCAGCAATCAATGTTTTACTAGTTTTAATGTAAATTGAAATATGTCCTGGCACATGTCCTGGAGTAGTAACTATTTCAATACCTCCACAACAATCAAAAAAATCCTTGTCCTTTATGCATATATCAACATCACAGGGCTCTACTGATTCAAGTATGCTATGAAAAGTTTTTGCACCCTCTTTTTCTCCCTCTGATAAAAAATCATATATAGATTCTGCCTGTTGTAGTCTTAATGATTTTTTACTTCCATTTATATACTTTTCATCATCTATGGATGCCAATACCTTTATAGAAGGATACTTTCTTTTAAATGCCGCTAAAGACCCCATGTGATCGAAATCGTGGTGAGTTATAATTATCTTAGACAGTTTTTTTATATCAATCCCTCTAATTATTGCTTCCTCTTCTACCAGTGATAAAAAATTTGGATATCCGCAGTCAACCAAAATCATTTCCCCTTCACCTTCAATTATTACTGGATAAATCCTATTTATTTCATCATTAAAACCAACCTTGATTTCTAGAATATTGATTTTATTCATGTAACTCCCTCCTACCATTGTATACTCTCTCATCCAATTATATTCATAATACCATTAACACAAGTTCTTTGGTGACCATAATCATTTCTGTATTATCCTTGACCTTTTAATAAAAAAAGATACTTGATCTCTTTTAATATCAAGTATCTTTTGGATATTTTTATTTTCTTCATATTTTGTATGCTCTAAGGATTCTTCTAATGCTATTTTCGGTAAGATAATACTGCTTAGCAAGAGCTTTTATAGGTGTTCCTTTAAAGTTTTTGTTAAAAATTTCTATATTTCTTTTCTTTATTTCATCCTTATATCCACTATTTTCTCCCCATTTCTTTTTATTTTCAGTTTTTCTAGGTATATAGATATATTTCCCATCAGCATATTGCTGAAGCAGTTCAACGATATCTTTTGGTAATAGGTTTTGTGCCTTTTCATATTTCATAATCTTTGCTCCTATTCAATATTATTATTTATTAATATTGAAGCAAAGACTGCATAAAGTTATTTTATCGAATCTCTCTTTAAAAATGGCCCCAAACAAAGTACATCTTTGTTTTTACAGTCTTTGCTTGGAGCCGAATCCAATAACCAACTTATCTTGCTTACTCATAATGGTTTCCTCCTTTTTGCTACCATTTACTTCATCTATATTATTATTATAAATTAAATTTCTTTATTTATCTATTAGATTCTAAGGTTCTTCAAAAACCGCCGTTACTTATGATAAGGTTCACCGTATCATTTAACTGGCGGTTTTTTATCGAGTTTAAACAATGGTTTTATTGAGAAATCTATAAACCACTTTCGGACAATGAACCTGTCCCCTTGTCCCTTGATTTTGGATATGTCATTACCATTGTCACCGATTAATAAATGGACATGATTATCCATAAGACAATAGCATAGATCATAAAATTATATTTATCCTTCATTTTAAATAAGGTTTCTATAAATCTGTTTTTATCATCATCAGATAAAAAATTTTCTTTCCTATATATTTTTCCCCTTTCCAAATCACATCTGAAATAAGCCACACTTCTCTGTAACTACCTGTGTCAGATTCTTGATATGGCTTCATCATAATACTCAGCACTATCCAATATATGGTAATTTTCCTGTAATTGATGTCAGATCACACACTAGGTGCCTGGAGTTGATAGTATCAACAAAATCAGGTTGGAATAGCACTTGCTCTCTAAGCCCAATGAATTAAAAAATTATTGTCATCCTTTCTAGATTTAGAAACGACTTCTAATAAAGCGAATGTTAATATTATACTAATATTTAGAATAACAAGAATTAATCTAAAAGTAACATTTTTTAAAAGCAATGTATCAACTTAAAAAACACAGGAAAATTCAGTATATATATCAAAGAGGGAATTCCCAAATTGAAAAAGCTGATGTACATATAATTATTGTACATCAGCTTTTTCCAATCTTACTAAGAAGATTATATAATTTATTATTTTTTTCTAAAAGTTAGAGCGATAAGATTCATATATATATTTATCAAGATATTATCCTGTTCTGTACCATTCCCCTCGTAGTAAAATAAGTAATCAGCAAGAGATGACAATGGGTGCTCTTTATTGTTTGTAAGAATCACAACTTTTTTAATTTTGTCTTTACATTTTAATATTCCTTTCTTGTATATATTATCCCCAAGTCTGCAGTACTGTGTATAAAAAACAATTGTGCCTTTTTCAAGACAATCAAGCGCTTGAACTTGGTAATTTGGATCCATGAAAGCACTGTTCTCTATTCCTTGTAAAGTTAAATCCATCTGAAATCTCCAGACTCCATGTGGGATGGGGCATCCTAAAAATACTACCTTTGTACATGAGTTGATATCCTCCACTAAATTTTTAATCTGTTCTTTATCAATCAATTCATGCAAAGAGGCGATTCTTTCCTGTAATATGTCAATATAATAATCCATTCCACACTCTATATTGTTATTTATTCCAAAAGGAATGTAATTCCCATCAAACATGTAATTATCCTTAGTCTGGCTGACTAAACTAGGTAGACTTGATACAGTCATCGGGTAAGCCATCTTCTTATAAAACCGATTTAAAGTTGAAAGTGATACATTACATAAATCTGCAATTTCTGTAGAAGTCATTGTATCCAACAACCTGTAATTTTTAATAAGACAGGTTGCTACGCTGTGAAAAATGCTATTGTGGTCATAGGTATTATACATCTGTATCAGCCCTAGTAAGTTAATCATAATAGAATATCCTCCAAAAGATATAATACTGACTCATAATGTCAGTATCGTTTAAATATTGTCAATATTATACCATTCTTCGCTAAGAGATTCAATTTAAGTAGTTATTTGTTTATATAAGAGATTGCATTTTGGCCTGCTAATCTGCCTGATGTATAAGCAAAACCTAGTGTTCCTCCTTCGAAATTAACATATGCTTTCCCATACATACCTCCAGCATCCGCACCTGCTACATATAGTCCTGGAATTGAAACCCCATTTTCATCTATTGCTTGGATCTTTTCATTAATAGCCACGCCACCCAATGTACTTAAATTCCGAGTGACATACTTGACTGCATAATATGGTCCTTTTTTTATAGGAACAAGCCTTTTCGTATCAGAGAAATACATTTCATCTCTTCCTAATTCAATTGCCTTATTATACTGATCTACACTTGCTTTAAATGTCACGGCATCTATCCCCATATTTTTTGCTAACGCTTCTATGCTTTCACCTTTAAACACCACATTTGTGCCTACTGCTGCCTCTAACAGAGGTGTATAATCCCTAGGTGTATTTTCTTTCTCAATAAGTTGGTCTGTGTCATTAGGCTCATTGAACTCCATATAAAAATTTCTATTGTCTTTGAAGGTTCCAAAGTGGTCTTCTACTGAAACATAGCCCTTTTCAGCAATCTGTTCCAGAACGCTGGTATCCAAAACTAAGTACTCTGTCTGCTTAGGTTGCATATGAAGTTGTGCACCGTGTGTTGCAAAATCAGTAACTGTCGTTTCATCGCAGAATCTTTCACCTAGTATATTTACTCTAAGATGAGGGTAAAAAGTAAACTCTGTCAATGAAAAGAAGTCATCCCCCACAGCATTTATCAATGCACCGAATTCCTCCCCTGTGAATGTCTGCCAGAAATAATGGGCTGTTGCAGTACCATATTCTGCTGCGCCGGCACTCCATGCCATTTTTATTCCATCTCCTGTACATGAAGTAACCTCTCCTATTGTATACTTTTCACCAAAGTATTCCTTTAACATTTCTTTATTTCCACCAAAACCTCCTGTAGCCAATATAACTGCCTTCGCATTTATCTTTAATTTGCTTCCATCATCTTTTGCAGCAATAACTCCTGTAACCTTTCCATCATCATCTATTAACAGGTCTGTTGCAGGGGTTGAAAACATAACAGTCCCATTGTTTCCTTCAAATTCCTTTATAAGCTTGCTTATGGCTACTATTCCACCTTCATTATAGCCGTGAAGAGTTGATGGTCTACCTACATTTGCGAAACTAAAGCCACTTCCAGCATCTGCTAAATTTAATTCCATTCCATTTTTCATTAGCCAGTCAACTGTTTCACTTGATTCATCAATAATAGTACGTACTAATACAGAATTCATGTAACCATCTGAAGCTTTCATATACTCGTCAAAAATCCATTTCTTATCAACAACTTTTCCAGCTTTTTTCTGAAGAGAGCTCTCAGCTGCAAACATCCCTCCTGCTAGAGTACCGGCACCCATTGGACTGGCTGTCTTTTCAAGTAGCAAAACACTGTCGGAACTTTCGCTAGCCGCCAAAGCTGCTGCACTACCAGCTGCACCCCCACCAACGACTACTATGTCAAAGGAAAGCTCCTCTACCTTATCAACTGTTGATGCTTCTACCTTTAACATCAAAGCCTCTAAATTTCCTCCAGCCTGTTTTACACAGTCTTCAACTGCTGTTAATATAGCTTGACTCGTGACTGTAGCACCGCTGATGGAATCTATTGCAAGCGATTGATTTAATAGTATCTTTTTAGGAATATCTCTTACTGGAACGTCGGCAAATCCAGCAGTTTCCTTATGATCGATGATTTCTATCGATTCAATCTCATCCTCTGTAAAAACTACCTCTACAACAACTTCTCCATTTTTTCCGATAGCACTGGCGGTATAAGTTCCTGCCTTATAGTTTGTACTGCTTACTTGCGTTGTATCACAAGCGATTAAGGTAAACCCCATCACCATGCACAATAAAAGTGCCATCATTTTGCTTATTTTCTTTTTCAATGTTATCCCCCCTATTGTAATAAAGACTCTCAGAGTTATGTTACAATGATAAGTTTATCACAATAGAAATCTCGGTTTTTTTCTAAGCATGCTCCTATTCTTCTACTTAAGACAAAAAAATTCATATTTAGATGAGTTTTATGCCTTTCCGTTGTTTTACTTCTTCTCATCAAGGGCATGGGTAAGCAGGGACGGTTCTTATTTGATGACTACCTATTTGATTATATCCCAAGAACTAATTGTGGTTGACCTGGACTTCACCTTGGTGATAGCAATATCGGATACCCAGCTTAACATTGTGGCTTAAGGACTGGCTTTCCTACTGCCTCGAGGAGACAAAAATGATGTCCTTAGTCGAGAGTACCCCCTTGGCGGAAGAATATTTTTCAGAAAAATCCATTAAAAATTTTTGTCTCCGTCTTTATGTTCTCTTTTTTAATAAGTGTTTGTGCCGAAGAGTCTATTACTAGCGTGTTGTCATTTATAACATCATCAGTTCATCACATATTCCTATAGGATACGCTCTGAGCTAGGAATGTTACACTTGACAAAAGTTCAATATTAGTTTATTGTATAGTCTGATATCGGACTATTTGGAGGTGTTATTTTTGTGAATTTGCACAAACAATTAATGGAATTCTATGCTATCTCCAATGAGATAGATGCCTTTTTCACTCAATTGGCAATACAAAGTGGACTTTCCGTAAGTGCACATTGGACTTTATATTTTATCCGTCAATCCCAAAATGGATGCACACAAAAAAGCATCTGTAAACAATGGTCTATGAGCAAGCAAACCGTAAATTCAGCACTAAAAGTACTGAATAAAAAAGGAATGATTACTTTACATCCTTCCGAGGTTGACAGACGTAGTAAACAGATCCAATTAACACCAGAAGGAGAAGCTTTTGCAAAAAAACATCTGGATGTTATCTTTGTAGCAGAAGAGAAAACCTTTATGGAACTAAGCGAATCATCACGGACTGCTTTAATTCAAGGTTCCAAAGATTACCTCAATGCGTTACGAAAAAATTTAGCAGACATTTTACAAAAACAAGAATATGAAAAAACAAGGAGTAACTTATGAAAATTCAATTATCAGATCATTTTAACTATCGACACTTATTAAGATTCACAATACCTTCCATTGTAATGATGGTCTTCACCTCCATTTACGGCGTAGTAGATGGATTATTTGTATCCAATTTTGTAGGCAGCAACGCACTATCCTCTATCAATATTATTATGCCTCTGGTTATGTCCGTTGGTGCTTTTGGTTTCATGCTTGGCACCGGAGGCAGTGCAGAGATTTCAAAGTCATTAGGTGAAGGAAAAACAAATGAAGCAAAGCAGTATTTTACTACCTTGGTTCTTACCATTATTGCTTGCGGTATCGTTTTATCAGCGATCTGTATTGTGCTGATTCGCCCACTTTCGTATTTACTTGGTGCAAGCGATTTACTAATTGAAGATTGTGTCACCTATGGCTCTATTCTAATATTGGGAAGTGTTTTTTTTATGCTTCAAACTTCTTTTCAAACCTTTTTTATAGTAGCAGAAAAGCCAAAACTCGGTCTTTTATTGACCGTGGTTTCCGGTATTACTAATATTTTTTTGGATTTTTTGTTTATATATGTATTCAAGTGGGGGATTGCAGGTGCAGCTTGGGCAACGGTTACCGGATATATCATCGGGGGTATGATTCCTATTGCCTATTATTTTGTACGAGACAATGATATTTTGCATTTTACCAAAACCAAACTATATCCTAGAATGCTTCTAAAAAGTTGCTTGAATGGTTCTTCGGAGATGGTATCAACCATATCCATGTCCTTTGTTACGGTACTTTACAATCTGCAAATGATGAAACTTATCGGAGAGTCTGGCGTAGCAGCTTATTCTGCTATTATGTATGTGAGTTTTGTTTTTGTAGCAATTTTTATAGGATTTTCCATCGGCACAGCACCAATTATCAGCTTCCATTATGGTGCTGGCAATAAAGCTGAATTGAAAAACCTGCTTCAAAAAAGCACTGTCGTTGTTTGCGTTGTATCATTAGTCATGGTGATACTAGCACAGTTATTTTCAAGTTTCATTGCATCCTCCTTTTCCAGAGGTGACACTGCACTTGCGGCTTTTACGAATAAAGGCTTCCGGCTATATTCACTATCATTTTTCTTTACTGGCGTTGGTATATTCGGCTCAGCTTTTTTTACTGCTCTATGCAACGGAGTAGTTTCTGCAACTCTATCTTTTCTAAGAACGCTTCTACTCCCTACAGTGATTATCCTCACCTTGCCATTAATTATAGGAATTAATGGGGTTTGGCTGACTGTTGTGGTGGCAGATGGGGTTGCCTCTTTTATTACACTTGGGTTTATTCTAATGAAAAGAAAGCAGTATGGATATATTTGACCATAAATCAACCGCCATACTCAATGCAGAAAATACTTTTATTAACCTGCCCTCATCCACTTTGGATATCTGTACACCAACGCATAACATATTATTAATATTCCTTCGATTTTATCTTTCAAACCCTTTATCTTTCCTATGTGGTCAAAGTTTCCTATAGGCAAATCTTAGGGGAATTTCATCAATTAAATCCTAGGATATCTTTTAGTGCCTCCACTATCTCTTCCTTTAAAGGACGTATGAAAAAAGTTGTTTCAGTAGCAAACTCTTTTTTCTGTCACTTTGATGCATTCTATTATGCTATGTAGACAAAGTAAAGTAGACAAAGGGACGTTTCGTTTGTCCTCTATTTAAACTTTTTTTGTTATACCTTTGATTTTACTGCCTTCTCAATTACCCCTTTTCCTAGCTCCAATACCCTGGCTAATTGTCTTATACTGGCTTCTGTATTTCGATAGATGTCTTTTATTCTTTTATTTCTTTTTTCTATGGGAAGATGAACCAAGTCCTCTATTCTAATGTCTTTTTCAATTATTTTTTTAAGTGAAGTATCTGTGTATTTTTTTGTTTGCTTGTATTCTAGAAACTCTTCCTTTGTCTCTGTATTCATATAGTTTTCAAATTCTTCCTGTCCGGCATAATATGACATTACAATTTCTGTGTCTATAAAGGAACTCTGTTGGTTATATTCTAACAGATATTGATGATAGCTACTCCATGGATAATCCTTTGCATTTCTTACCATCTTTGCTTTTACCGGGTTTTGGTGTATATATCTTAAAACATTTATTAAATATCCTTCTGTTTCAACCGCTTCACTGTTATATCTATTTTGAAATAAGTGCCCTGTTCTTTCATGTTTAGTATTATGCCATTGAACGTATCCTACTGTAATTCGCTTTATGCTTTTGCCGATCTCTTCCTGTTCTTCTATTAACATGTGTACATGATTGTCCATAAGGCAGTAGCCGTATAATTTAAATCTGCCTACTTCTCTTGCCTTCAACAGTTTTTCTAAAAACTTCATCCGGTCTTCATCATCTAAAAAAATATTTCGTTTATCAATTCCTCTTAGCATGATATGATATATCCCTGTTTTACTCTTTGTTCTTGCCATTCGTGCCAATTCTATCACCTCTGTTTAAGAATAGCAAAAAAAGAAAAAGAAGACAAGCGAAACGTCCCCATGTCTTTTACATGTCTTTTAAGAGGAACGTCTTTGACTCTATAATCTTTTAAAATTAAATCTCAGTATTTCACTTCTACCAATATTGTCACTTACATAATAAAGCTGATTTCCTCCTTTAGTCCACCCTATGAAGGTTACATAATTTGTATCTATATATATTATTTCATCAGATTTAATCACTTCACCATCATAATAGGCAATGTGTAATTCATTGGAGCCTTTTGTATTCTGAAGTATATAGGCAAGTTTACCATCGGAGGTAATATCAAAATAATAGATATTCCCCTTTGTAATTGTCTTGTAGGTTTTGTCTTCGGTATTATAAATAAAAATGCCCTCTTCGCCGTTAATATTTCCTCTGAGCATTAAATTTCTGCTGTTTAGTAGAGTAAAATCAACAACAAATCCTGTAGATAATACCTCCAATGAATTATCATTATTTAAATCCAACATATATATCGCTACACCGTTTCCATAAGGGGCTAGAAAATATACCTTGTTTCCATCTATTGAAAACTTATACTTGGTATGTCCTAAATAATACTTTACTTTGATATCATTAATACTTTCATAAATTTCTTGAGGCCCTTTTTGTTTTTCATAAAAAGCTGATAAGCTAATTATATTCTTTTTCATGCCACTTTCTATTTCTTGTATAAATAGATTATCACCATCCATTCCAATATAGCGATTTCCATCAGGTAGTATTTGATGCCCAGTACCCTTAAAGGATTTAACAACCTCTTGCTTTTCTAGATCATATATTTGAGTTTCTTTAGTAGCGTTAATTGTATTATATAGCAAACTCTTTCCATCAGGTGAAGGACTAAAAGTATAGGCATTTTCATTAACTATTTGATGTACTGTCTTGTTAACTATATTTAATAGCTGAATACCGAAGGAACCTCCCTTCCCTCTGTCTTCAAGTGTGTTAAACAGCAAGGAAGTACTATCTAAAATGTTTATATTCCAAATATGATATGGGGAACTGAATTTATCTAAGCTCTCCACTACTAGCTTTAGTTCAGGTCTTAATGTATTATCATCGAATATGCTTTTATCCAAGATAATTGTTTTAGACTTTGTGGTATCTATAAAACTATTGCTTAACATATAAAAGGTAAGAACAAACACGCCTAAGGCTAATACAAAAATAATTAAACTTTCGTATTTTTTAAAATATCCTTTTTTAAATATTGCCCTCACCTCCAAATACAATAATAACTACTGTTCCTTCGTTTAATTTGCTTTTTATGTCAATCGTACCACGATGGTTTTCTATAATATTTTTAACAATAGTTAACCCCAAGCCAGCGCTGCCTTTTTCCTTTGAAGTGTTCGATGAAATTCTATAAAAAGGTTCAAAAATTTTGTTAATATGCTTTTCCGAAATCCCTTCACCCTGATCTTTAATTTTTAATATAATAGCTCCATCTTGTCTGTAAGCATCCACATCAATGGAAGAATTAACTCTTCCATATTTTATTGCATTATCAAGCAAGTTAATTAGTACTTCCTTAAGCTTATTTCTATCACCCTTTAGAAACAGGTCCTTCTGAAGGCTGTAATGAATAGCAATATTGTACTTTTTACCCTTCATCTTCATTTCATCACAAGTCTCGGCAATTAACTCTGATAAATTGACCTTTTCATAATGATAGCTGAAATCCATTGTAGCGGTCTTAGAAAGCTCTAGTATTTCAATAACCAATTTATTTAGTCTTTTACTCTCGTTAATAATGTAGGATGTCCCTTTATCAAAAAAGTCTTTATCAGAAAATCCATTTTCCTTTAACACCTGGGCATAACCCATTATTGTAGTTAAAGGAGTCTTCAATTCATGAGTTACATTATCAAAAAAGACTTTGCTTTGAGCTTGAACCTCCTTCAGCTTATCTCTATCTCCTTGTATAATTTTAATTTGTTCTTTGATTCTCTGAGCCATAAACTTGAACCTATCAGCCAGTTCGCCTATTTCATCAGGTGAGTTAATATTAATATTTAAATCGTAATCTCCAGTTGAAATTTGCTCTGACCCCTTTATAAGCTGTCTTATTGGTTTTGTTAGTTGCCTAGATAAGTAAAAGGAAGTAAGGAATATAAGAACAAAAATAGCAATAGCAAAATAATTTATAACATTATTAAATCTCCTATTGTAATTGAAAAGCTCAGTATAGTCTTTTGTGCTTCTCATAATGCCTATGATATTCTGATTTAATTCAATCGGATAAGATAAAGTAACAATAACTCTATTTTCTTCATTATTAATTGTATATGCCGTTTCACCCAGTAATGCTCGTAAAAAATCCTCATCTAATACAATTTCTTCTTCTAAAAAGTCCCTTCCACTTTTTCCTGTAAGACTATTTATTTCTATCATACTTCCTATCTGAGCACTTAAACCCTTAGATAGCTTTTCTGCTTCAGCTTCCAGAGATATTTTATTTAATTCTAAATTATTAATTAAAAAATACTGTCTCAAATATAAGTCGAGACTTTTTCTATCTCCAATCATATCCTTCTCTACAACTTGTAAGGTGTTTTGTTCATTTATGTTATATGAAACAAAAAGTAGAGAAGTCATTCCAATGAATATGACTAGTATAAAGGGAATCAATATTTTATACTGAATTGAATATCTCATAGGATCAACTGTCCTTTTTTATAATATTTTATAACCAATTCCGAAAACAGTCTCTATAATAGAACTGTTCTTATTTTCATCCAGCTTCTTTCTAAGCCTTTGCACATGTATATCAACGGTTCTTGTGTCTCCAGCAAATTCAAACCCCCAAACTCTATCCAATAAATCTGCCCGTGAAAAGACTCTTCCTTTACTTTCTGCTAGAAATACTAATAATTCGTATTCTTTGTTGGCAAGCTCTACTCTAGTATTATCTTTAAATACCTCTCTCTTTTCCTTAAATATTTCAATATTTTTTCCTATCCTTATACCTTCAAACTCGTTGTTTTCTCCTGCTTCTGAAATTAAATCAATTCGTCTGAAGACTGCCTTTATTCTTGCGATGACCTCCCTTATATCAAAGGGCTTTGTAATATAATCATCGGCACCCAATTCCATTCCTAAAATCTTATCAACTGTATCTGATTTGGCAGTAATCATTATGATTGGTATGATGTACTCCCTTGTTATAGTTTTACAAATTTCAAATCCGCTGATATCAGGCAGCATCAAATCTAATATTATCAAGTCTGGCTTAAACTCCTTTAAAAGCTTTAGTCCTTCCTCTCCAGTAGCAGCAACATTTGTGATAAATCCTTCTTTTTTCAAAGAATATGAAATAAGATTTGATATTGCTTCTTCATCTTCTATAATGAGTATCTTCTTATTAACCATAGCTATACCTCCCTCCCCTTATGATACCTTATTTTCTATCTCTAGTTTATTGAATATCTATATAATTTACAACTTAGATACAAGTTATTTATAAATTATATACAGTTATGTAAACTTCAGATACATTTGCCCTTTATAATTAGTACTATAGCTTGTCTAGATAATTACTAACTTGTAGAACAAAGGATAAAAAAGGGGGTATATAAAATGATTCAAGATAAAAGAAACGATGGTTCAATGGCACCTAGAACCAGTAAGAGAAGTAAAATGAATATGATGAAAAGAAGGAAAAGAAATATGATGAAAAGAAGGCTACTGACATTAGCTGTAATGTGTATTTCAGCTTTGGTAATTGGAATTTTTTGGAATAACAATCAGGTTGATGCAAAAGTAATCGCTGTTGAACAAAAACCTGCACCTATTGAAGCAAATGATAAAATTACTTCCTCTAAGCCTCAAGAAATAACACCTGTAGATACGAATAATAGAGAAGACATTATAAAAGAAGAAATAGAAGTAAAACCACCTGTCAAAACTTCTAATTCTAATACTGAAGAAAAATTACCTCCTACTCAAAAGGATTTGAATGATATCCTTATCCTGATTAACAAAGAAATTGGGTTTCCGTCTGATTATAAACCAACCGATTTAACAGTCCCTAATGTTAGATTTAGCTTTGAAGGACCACATGAAAAGCAAAACATGAGAAAAGAAGCAGCACAAGCACTGGAAAGCTTATTTAAGGCCGCTGAAAGGGAAGGATTTTACCTTTATGCAGTATCAGGCTTTAGATCCTATAGTAGACAGCAAGCTATCTATAAAAACTCTGTTGAAAAATTAGGACAAATAGAAGCAGATAGAATTTCTGCAAAGCCAGGTCATAGTGAACATCAAACAGGCTTAGCAATGGATATAACAAGTAAAGGGGCAGGATTCGCACTTTCAGAGGATTTTGCCTTTACACGTGATGGTGAATGGGTGGCTGAAAATGCACATAAATATGGCTATATTATAAGGTATGAAAAAGGTAAGGAGCATTTAACTGGGTATAAATATGAGCCTTGGCATCTTAGATATGTAGGAGCGGATGCAGCAAAAGAAATATATGACAAGGATTTAACTTTAGAGACCTATCTAGAAGGTAAGGCATTGTCTCAAAACAGATAAATCAAAAATATAACAGCACTATTATACTTAGAGTCTGTAAATAACTTTGTTCTTAAAGGTATAGAACCTTTCTGACAAGATATTAATGATGAGGTTAATGAGAAAAATATTTGCTTTTATATTTGCCAAGAGTATGCAGTCCTATACATAAAACTGTATACCTTTGGCAATAATTTTATATAATTGGGACATTAGTATACTTTGCTACCGGAATTCCATCTACACTTTAACTTTAGGTAAGTTTTTTAGCTAAGATGAATCTATTGTTGATATTATAGTGGAGTTTCTATCCTACTACTGTATAGGATCATTAGCTGATTAAGCACTATGTTCCAATTACGATATCTTTGGGTCCATTTTTTCATTACATTCTGGCTTGCTAAGTATAGCATCTTTTTGGTCAGATAGAAAAATGGACTTTGTCTTTGTAAGATACATGTTTGAAGGAGTTTCTTAATTGATGAATTACACATCTTTGTATTTCGGCTTTGGGGTATACGGCATTTATTGCCTCTTTCATTCCAACTAAACCATCAACACTAAAACATCTTCTTGACCTCTATTCTTCAAGTCATTTAACACTCCTTGCCATAAGGCGAGCCATACTTAACTAACAAAAAACCGCCGTTACTTATGGTACGGTTCGTTCTTAATAATCCTAAAAGCCCTATAAATTTGCTCAAGTAAAATCAGCTTCATCAATTGATGTGGAAATGTCATGGGTGAAAAGGATAGCTTGTAATCTGATCTTTTTAGGACTTCCTTAGATAGCCCAAGAGAGCCTCCTATAACAAAGGCTATATTACTATTTCCTGTAATACCTAGGTTTTCTAGGTGTGAAGCTAGTTTTTCTGATGAGAGCATTTTCCCTTTTATGTCTAATGCTATAACATACATTCCTTCTTTTATATATCTTAAAACACTCTCCCCTTCTTTTCTTTTAATAGTTTCTATTTCTGCATCACTTAGGTTTTCTGGTGCTTTTTCATCAGGAACTTCAGCAATGCTAAGTTTGCAATATCTAGTTAATCTTTTACTGTATTCATCTATACCTAGTTTTAAATATTTTTCTTTTAGTTTTCCTACGGAAATAATGGTGATATTCATGATAATCATTCTCCTTTATCATCGTTACATAACTTGTACTAAATCTTTCTTAAAATTTTCATGCCTATGAAAAAGAATCCTTCTTGAGTATTACTGAAAAAGGATTCCCTCTAGATTATTTCCTTTTATGTAGATTTATAATTTACAAACAGGTTCATATACACTACAAAGCTTAATTAAATCCAGTCTCTTGTACAGAGTGAAATAAAGAGAGCTTTTATCAATATACCTTGCTCTCCATTTAATACCTGCTCAACAATAATTAAACAACCAAAAATCTAGGAATATGATCACAATAATCACAACATCTAGGAGCAGTCCAATCTGTAAAAGTCACTGCCTCTAATTCATACAGATCTGGTGGTTGTTCATATACGTCAACAAAGTCATCTATAGCATTATCTAAATGTTCATTACACACAACATACATCTTTTTCACTCCATTTACACCATAATGTTAATTCATTAATATTATTATTTGTTAAATTACTTTCTTCATTCATTCATACATTATTTACATTTTTTTATTGCCTGTTATATTGTTCCATTATATACCAAGTTTCGATATATTTCAATTAATTCGTTATAGTGCATAAGTAGCTAAAAAGCTATTTTTTCACGTGAAACAACCCAAGCTTCGCTTGGGCTGCCTTTAACAATGCTCTATTATTGCAATATCACATCTATTTGCATTTCTCTTTCATTTCTTAATATGTCTACTGTGGTTTCATCTCCTGGTCTGTATCGATAAAGCTCCCGAATTAAATGCCCCATCACTTCGGTAGGATTTTCTCCTATTCCAACAATAACATCTCCAGGTTGTATACCATATCTTTCCGCCACAGAATTAGCTTCCACCTCTACTACATACACACCATACTCAGCATATAGTTTCGTTCCTGTTAAACCTTCAAAAGCATCTGCATTAACACCTCTAATTCCTAAAAGCACTCTTTCAAACTCTCCCTTTTCAATAAACTGATCTACAATGGGCTTAGCTGTATTAATAGGTATAGCAAAACCTAAACCTTCTCCAGTTTGAATTTTTGCGGTGTTGATTCCTATTACTTGCCCTAGAGCATTTAGAAGAGGTCCTCCACTGTTTCCAGGGTTAATAGAAGCGTCAGTTTGAATCAGATCCTCTATGGTTTCTCCTTGACCTAAAGGTATACTTCTATTTAATCCACTAATTACTCCCTGGGTTAATGTTCTTTCAAAGTTTAATCCTAAAGGATTACCAATAGCTACAGCAATCTCTCCTACCTCCAAATTATCACTGTCTCCTAGTTCAGCAGGTGTTAAGTTCGTTCCCTCTACTTTGATTACGGCTAGATCTAGAGTTCTTTCATTCCATAGAACCTCTGCCGGAAGCCTAGTACCATCATATAATAGCACCATAACTTCCTCTACGTCCCCGTCCCCCACTACATGGGAGTTTGTTAAAATATATCCTCTCTCATCTACAACAACTCCTGTACCTAAACCACTTGCCCTTCTAGTGCCAAAAAAAGTATCTCTTTGCAAGGTAACTGTCGTAATTCCAACTACAGAGGGCATTGCCTTTTTCGCTACCGCACTGTAGACTGTTAGATCCTGCTGTGGTTCAATAACAACATTTGGTGATGGTATATTAATTAATCCTCTTTGTTGTAATATTTCTGGCAAGTACATATAGGCTGCCGCTAGCGTAATAGCGCTGCTAATAATAGCTGCTAATAAAGCTACAGCTATATATCCTAACTTGGAAGCTTTTTGGAGTTTATACGGTGGTTGGGGCGGCCCAGGAAGCCGAGGATTAAATTCCTCTTTTGAAAAAATGCTAGTGTCTTCTAACCTTTCTCTGTTTTTTTCCTGTTCCTCGTTATGATTTTGATCGTCATGATAGAAATCCATAATTCATACCTCCTTATCCTTAAAAAGCATATATACTGCTTACTTTGTCTCTATGGGCTAAATCTATAATTATGTCCTCTCCAATGGAAATCTTGTTAATCTCTAATATATTTTTCACTGTCATCATTGCCAGCTCAGGAAAATTGTTTTCTTTACTTAAGTGAGCTAATATCACATTTTTAACATTGTTTTTTACTAATTCTACAATAGCATTTCCTGCTGCCTCATTAGATAAATGTCCAGAATCTGATAAAATTCTACGTTTTAAATAATAGGGATAGCTTCCCGCCTTTAACATATCTATGTCATGATTAGACTCTAATACCACCAGATGGGAATCTTTTATTTTATCTAGTATACCCTCATTCACATATCCTAAATCAGTAGTGATGCTAATTTTTATGTCTTTCTCTTGAAAGGTATATCCTACGGGTTCAGCAGCATCATGGGAGATTTCATAAGGAATCACCTTCAGATCTCCAAGAAAAAGCGGTTTTTCTGTATCGAAAATTTTTATATTTTCTGATTTGATATTTCCTAATTTTGTCTCCATCGCTTCCCAAGTTTTTCCGTTAGCATAAATAGGAAGATTAAATCGTCTAGATAATATCCCCACGCCACATATATGATCGTTGTGTTCATGGGTCACAAAAATTCCAGTTAGATCTTTAGGATCAAAGCCTATCTCTTGTAATCTATTTTGAATTCGTTTACCACTTAATCCAGCATCCACTAACAGTTTATTTTCTTTATTTATTATCAAATGACAATTTCCACTGCTGCCACTTGCTAAAGCGCAATAAGCTATTCCCATAAATATGCCTCCAATGCAATACACACCTTAAAGGTGTGTATTAATATGTTTTTCTTATGCTAGCTCCAAGCTCTATAAGTTTCTCATATAAACGATCATACCCTCTATGGATATAATGGACATTTTCTATTTCGGTTACTCCTTCCGCCGCTAGACCTGCCACCACTAAAGCAGCTCCTGCCCTTAGGTCTGATGCAGCAACCTTTGCTCCCATTAGTTTTTCTACTCCTTGAATGACAGCTATCCTTCCTTCTACTTTAACATTTGCTCCCATTCTTTTCAATTCATCTACATGCTTAAATCTTCCTTCAAAGATAGTTTCTGTTATAACCCCAGTTCCTCGAGCTACTGTCAACAAACTACTCATCGGCTGCTGTAGATCTGTAGGGAACCCTGGATATACTAAGGTTTTTACATTAATATTTTTTAATGGTTGAGTTGCTCTTACTCGAAGGGAGTCTCCATTTTCCGAGACTTCTACTCCCATCTCCCTTAACTTTGCAGTTATAGCCTCTAGATGCTTAGGAATAATATTATTGATCAAGACATCTCCACTAGTGGCAGCAGTAGCTATCATGTAGGTTCCAGCTTCAATTTGATCAGGAATCACACTATGTTGACACCCTTTTAATTGGCTAACACCTTCTATTTTAATGGTATCTGTTCCAGCGCCCTTTACATTTGCCCCCATACAGTTTAAGAAGTTGGCAACATCTACTACGTGAGGCTCCTTAGCAGCGTTTTCTAGAATAGTTACTCCCTCTGCCATAGTGGCTGCCAGCATCACATTAATAGTAGCTCCTACACTTATCACATCTAAGTATATCTCTGTTCCTATCAACCTTTCAGCTTCTACAGATATAATTCCATGTTCAATATTCACTTGGGCTCCTAGCGCTTCAAACCCTTTAATATGTTGATCTATAGGTCTACTCCCTATGCAGCATCCCCCAGGATATACTACTCTTGCTTTTTTAAAACGTCCTAATGCTGCTCCTAAAAAGTAGTAGGAGGCTCTTAAATCTTTTGCATCTTCATAATCTATAAAACAGCTATTTATCCCTTTTGTATCAATCTCTATAACGCTTTCATCTTTCTGGTAAACCTTAGCTCCTAACCCTCTGAGTATTTTTGATAATATACTGACATCACTAATATTGGGTAGGTTTTCAATAGTACAAATATTTCCTGCTAAAACAGTTGCAGGTATAAGTGCCACAGCTGCATTTTTAAACCCACTGATTTCAACTTCTCCCTGTAATTTTCTTCCACCCTCAATAATCAATTTCTCCATATATTTACTGACAAACGTCAGTGGTCACCACCTTCTAAATGATATTTTCAACGAGTAATCTATCAATAAATCGGCTTCTTATTAACATATCTTGTACAGTTAAGAAAATCCTCAACTGTTTACCATTATAGCATTTCTATAGGAATTTGATAATAACCCTTATTGTGGAAATTTATACTAATTTTTATTTTTCCAATAAAACTACTTTTCTCTTAAAGTTTTTTTGAATTCTTTTTCTATTTATAGCAAAGTTTTTTTCCAAATAAAAAATAGAAAGAGTATCAACTATACTCTTTCTATTTAAAATAAAAAAATCCTCTTTTTTTTGTCGAAAACATTAATTTTTTTCAGCTTCAACGTAATAGGTCTTCCCGTTACTTAATACAATTTTCCAGGAGGGAGAAGTTGTTCCTGACTCAACTGTATCCCATGTTGTAAAGTTAAGGTTACTATCAGTAGGATTAAAGTAATGTCCAATTTCCATATTGGTGATAATAATATCTTTATACTCTTGATTATCTTTTATAATATCGTTCATTTTCCTTAACAGTGCTTCTGTTGCTGGTATAACCTTCTTCTTATCTCCATAGGTTCTTTCAAATTCTAAAAGCATAGCTTCTATTCCAACAATCTCTTTATGCCTCACATAGACGTGTACATAGCTTTCTGCTAGGAATTTATTTTTATAGGTTTGATTGTATACTAGTTTATATAGAGGTATATCCCCAAAATCTTCAATTACACCGAAATATATTTGCTGTAGCTCTAAATCTGCCTGCATCAAACGATGCTTCTTTAAAAATTGATTACTTATTTCTATAGCTCCCTCTTCATCAAGAGGATAACACCCTGCTTCATTCATAAGATTTTTATAAACAAATTTTTTGTTGCTTATACTTTGGACCATTTTAGCTTCTGATGTGAATACATTATTCTCCAGGGTTTCGTAATCTTCACCTAAGAATTCTTCAGCCAATTCCTTAGGCTCAAAAACCTTATATTTTACCATTAGTCTTGGTAAAGAAACAATTTCTCGAGGGATATCTATGTCTAATTGTAGTCCACTATCTTCTAAGTAATTTTCTACATTCTTTATACGGGCATCATTTATGAGTTGAAGATCACCTCGATTAAACGCATCTTTTTGTATATTATAAACAAGAAAAATATTAGTTATGATAAAAGCAACAATCAAAACATTCTTTGCCTTTGACCAATCCATAGAATCCTCACCACCCACTAATTTACAAGGCTACTATGTAATAATTCTCCATCATAACTATTAAAATAGTAAACTCTTTTATCTATTTTTATTCTCCACGCTGGTGTCAACAACTGCCTTGTAGTTTCCTCCATTTCATCATAATACACTAACTCTGCTTTAGATATATTTTTTTCTATGTAGTTTAATATTTCCTTTTCATCTAAGAACTGAGTCTCTTCTGTATCTATTAAATAATCAGCCTTCAATAGTTCAATATGATCTTCTATAATTTTTTGAGGTAATAGGGTAGGTTCGCTAGTGGAAAAATTACCCAACGTCATTTCCTCTCTAACAAAAGAACGATAGTTTTTTACTTTATCTCCATACACCTCGATCTCTAAAGGATGTGCTAAATTAGGATTATTAAATACAACTGGTAATCCTTCTATCCGATAACCAAATCCAAAGTAATAACCTTTTTTATCCTCTTGCTTAATCTCTTTTAAGTAACTATCTTCTGGAAAGCCTCCATGATCTATTGCAAAGTCAATGGCAGCATCTAGAGCAGTCAACACATTATTGCTGGTAATAGAACCAACTTCTTCAGTGTACTCTAGTCTTCCTCTATTATTGATTCGAACACCCTTTTCTCCGTAACCATACATAAAGACAACTGCACCGCTGGTTTCTTTTATCGTTTTGACAAAGTCTAGGTTTTCATTAAAGAAACTTTTTGCCCTTTCAATAACCGCCTCTTCGTCATCTACTTTTATTTCACTTTCCACAAAAACCTTAGGTGTAGACTTTTCGTAGTTTAAAGGCATAACTGTATAGTTACCAACATCAGCAAAAAGAGGATAATATCTCACATAATTAGTTGTCTGAAGATTATCTATATATGCCATCAACTGTCTGTTTTCCGCATAATCATCTAGCTTTATTTCATATATATTATTGTCTTTTCCAACAATATAAATGATTCCTCTATTTAATGTAGGTATTAAAATACTGCTTATCTCTTTGATACTGCTTACAACTTTATTGTCTACAGTATCTAATACAGAAGATACCAAAACAGAAGGAATGTTTTTACCAAATTGTAATTCTATGGATTTTAACCTGCTATTTTCTCTATACTTTTCATAAGTACTGGGAGTAACCTCTGGTTCTCCATTGAAATACTGGGATAAAACATCTCTAGTTTCTCTCCATATACCTTCCATATTAGAAGAAATAATGGTATAGTTGTTATTTCCAAAACTGATAATAGCTTGCTCTGGTATTACTAATTGACCTCTGGTCTCAAGGATTATTGATGCCTGTCTTTCTTTAAAAGAAGCCTCAGATTGTAATATTCTTAAAGGAGAATAAAACCATATTTTTTGAGTGAAAACAACGCTCATTATAATTAATAAAGTTAATATAAGGGTTTTTATTTGTTCCCTATTCATCATAATCACTCCGAAAACGATTACTTATCTTCTGTAGTAGCAATGCTTTTCAATGCCTCAGTAGAAGATTTATTTGCAATGCTTTTTTCTACCTCTTTTTTCACTTCATCGATATCCTTTACTTCAACAATACGGCTAATAACATCCTCTAATCCATTTTTATAAACTGCTGTGAAATCTATTTTATTTAATCCCTTCTTTAATTCCACCTCAGCCCATCCCCTCTGTAAAGCACCTACATTTACTTCAATAGCATCATAGGCCTCCACATAGTTTTGTTTATTATTGGCTACGCTGGTGTTGTAGTACACATCAATGGTTACGGTTGTACCCTCTGGCGCTGTAAAAGCTAAAACTAAATTGTTATCAGTTACCACCATATCTCTACTGGGGGTAATGAGCTTAAGAGATTCCTGTTGAGGCTTCTCTTGTTCTTCAGTTTTCGTTTCTTCCGTATTAGTTCCTTCAGGTGTTGTTACTCGCACTGTCGTTGGATTAGCATAAGCGACTGCACCGGAACTACCTATAATTAAAAGCACAACTGTACTGGCTATCAACTTTTTTATCATATCGATTCCTCCCATATAACGGCTAACTATCTTTAGTATCATTATATAAAAGTTATATTACAGTGGTATTACAGTGAAATTAAAAATAAATTACACATTTCTTCCTGTTATGGGTTAATTTAAGACGCTTGCTTTTTCAAGTGTTGGTAAAGTAATAACAACGCTTGTACCAGGTTCCTTCTCTTCACTGAATATTTCGATTTTACCGTCATGGGCTTCAACAATTTGCTTTGCGATAGATAATCCTAGACCTGTTCCCCCCATCTCTCTTGACCTAGCTTTATCTACTCGATAAAATCTTTCAAAGATTCTTGGCAAATCCTTACTTGGTATACCAATACCATTATCTTTGATAATAATTTTTCCAATATTGTTAACCGTCTGTACTGCTATCTCAATCCTTCCTTCTTTTGAAGTATACTTGATAGCATTACTTAGGACATTTAAAATTACCTGCTCTATTTTATCTTTATCAGCATAAGTGATCGTATCTTCCTCAGAGGTTTTACAAACTAGCTGTTGTCTTTTATTTTTTGCAGAAACCTCTATTTTTAGTACAGCATCTTTTACGATATCATTAATACAAACTTCCTTTTTATTCCATCTACCTTGCTTAAAGTCTAAATTCGATAGCTGTAATAAATCCTGTACCAATCTGGTCATTCGATCCGTTTCACTTTCCACCACTGTTAAAAACTGAGTTGTTAGCTCTTTACTTTCCATAGCCCCATCTAATAGGGTTTCCGTATAGCTTTTTATAGTGGTTAAAGGTGTTTTTAATTCATGTGAAACATTGGCTACGAACTCTTTTCTCATATTTTCTAATTTTTCATGCTCTGTAACATCCTGCAATAATACAACTAATCCTTCTAAGTCGCCGTCCTCTCTTATAATAGGAGCATACTTTGCCCTTAGCTTTATTCCTTTTTCCATATCAATCATTTCGCTACCATACCATTTTTTTTGATTAGTTAGATGGTTTAAGGTTAAGTGTTGATTTAAAGGATAGAAAACCTCGTCAAAGCTTTTATTTGCTAGGGTTTTTCCTTCTAACTTCAACATTTCTAAGGCCACTGGATTTGCATGAATGATTTTCCCTTCAGCTGTGACAGCAATTAAACCATCCGCCATATTGTTAATAATGGTATCCATTTTTTTCTTTTCATTAGACATTTCCTGTAACGCTGATTTAAGGCGGGCGGTTAAATAATTGAACATGTTGGCCAGCTGTCCTATTTCGTCATCAGATTTTACCTCTACTACTTGGTCAAAATCTCCTTTAGCCATTTTCTCTGCCTTAATGGTAACATCATTAATAGGTCCCGTGATACTTTTAGCTAAAAGATATCCTAATAAAATAGTAGTGAATAATGCCAACAGGGTTGCCCGTGTTAAAATGAATTTTGATTGGTCTAAAGTTTTATGGATATCCTCTAAATTTTGTCTTAAATATACTGCACCAGCAATACGACTATGTTCATCATAGAGGGGAAATACCATGTTTTTAGAGCTTATTTGATTTTCCTGTCCAGATACGATATCTTTTTCCTCAATCTCCCCATGGAAGGCTGACATGATTAAATTAGAATCTAATATGTACATGGCATTCTGATTCCAATAGGATAAATTAGTACTGGAAATAATGGTAAAATCATTATTTTTTTCTATTACATAGATTTCCATTCCCATTTTTTCATAGGGTCCAATATTTTTTTGTATTTCTTCTTTATTGTTTTGCCAATCAATTTCCTCTAGTGTAGTCATAACACTACCAGCAATTTGGGTAAGGTTTCCCCTTACTACACCTAAATGATATTGCTCAAATTGCTGTAAAAGAAATGCACCAACTATTACCATTGCCATAAATACTAATAAAAAATAGATGGTAATAAATTTAAATCTTATGCTCTTAAACATATTACGCCCTCCTAAAGTAATACCCTACTCCTCTTTTTGTTAGTATATACTTAGGGCTGCTGGCATTATCCTCTACCTTTTCTCTTAATCGTCTTATAGTAACATCCACCGTCCTTATATCACCATAATACTCATAGCCCCATACTTCTTTTAGGAGCTGCTCTCTAGAAAAAACCTGTTCTGCTTGAACCGCTAGGAATTTTAATAATTCAAATTCTCTGGAAGTTAATTCCACAATATCATTTTCCTTCTTTACTTCATATTTATTAAAGTCTATGACAAGTCCTCCTGAAGTTATGATGGAGGCTTTTTTATCTCCAATAGGTGTGTTCATTCGTCTCAAATTTGCTTTTACTCTAGCTAACAGCTCCCGCATACCAAAAGGTTTAGTTATATAATCATCTGCTCCCATTTCTAATCCTAAAACCTTATCAACTTCTTCTTCCTTTGCCGTTAACATCAAGATTGGTATAGCAAAACCTTCTCTAAGCTTTCTGCAGACCTGAAAACCATCTATCTTTGGCAGCATTACGTCTAACAATATAAGATCTGGATTATTTTGAGATACTTTATTTAAAGCTTCTTCGCCATCATAAGCAACCTCTACTTTATAACCTTCCTTTTCTAGATTAAATTTTAAAATATCTGCTATCGGTTTCTCATCTTCAACTACTAGGATTTTTGTTTCCATATCAAATCACCCCACCTGTTATTATATGTAAAACATTCTACCTTTTTTCACTTTTTCCTGCCTCTTATTAAGACTTCTATTTTTTTCCCTAAAAATACATGTTTGCTAATATATATTTACATGTTCAAATCTTTCAAAAATGCAAAGATTTTTCCAAAATTCCCTACAAAGCTCAAAAGCGGAGAATCAATATTCCCCGCTGACAGCCTTTAAAATAAATGAATAAATTCTTCTATATTTTTACCTTCACCTAAAGCCTTTATTATCTCCATTAAAGCATCAATACCTCGCTCCTGAACAAAATTATTTATGATCCTAAAGGATCTTGTATAGGCTAAATATTCATTTAATCCATGGAAGTTGTTGGTCAAATCCTCCAAGGAATATTCTCCAGCTTCAAATACTACTTCCTTACCCCACTCATATCCATCTATCCTATACTCAAAATATAGACTTACTCCCTCTGTAAACCATAGAGGAAAATTCCCTTTTGCTAAGTGGTCTGTAAACAGATGAACTAATTCATGTAGCAACGGTCCCTCTGAATAAAAGCTGGCCTCAAGGTTTTCTTGTTCCTTTACCCAATGAATTGGATTCAAAATATGAACAGTATTTCCATAATAAACCCCCATAGGAGGAGACCCTTTTTTTAACATAGTTGTCCTCATTAAAGCCTCAGGATCATCATATAAAACAAGTAATATTTTTTCCTGAGGATCATATTCAAATATTTCTACCGTATGTCTATATTTATCTTCAGCTGTTTTGGCCACCATGGCAACCACATCTTCACTTATACCCTCATCATATCGAATGATAAAATGATTCGTCACCACAGATCGGTATCTATGGGTTCGATAATCAACTATTTTATTTTCCACGTTTCTAATGATAGGACGAAAAGCTATTGCTAAGTTATAGGTCTGTATTCCATAAGAAAAAAAAACTATTACAGCTACAATAACACCTATTAAAAGAAGCTTAACAGGAATTATAGACTTTCTTTTATTAATAATCATACCTCATCCCCCTTACCATGTGCAATAACCAACGAAGCATCTGTGAGGTAAGACAGAACTATTATAACATAAAAGCCTATAAACTTCTATGAAATAACCCTTGAGAATTAATGGTATTTCCTCTTTTATAGACAATCACCTTTTTTTACTGCCTGCATAATCTATTATATGAGGTTATGAAATACTTCTTAAAAATCTATAATCAGCTGGGTTAACCAGTGAAATTGATTTTTTAATTAATAGGTTAAAGGGGGACATAATGTGTTTAGTTATTCAAATGTTGTGGAAGATCTTGTGATTGAAAATTTATTAAAATCAAACGGAGAACACATCCCTGTCATTATTACTGGTGATGATTGCGAATGTGATGATTTAGAAAAGTGCGTGAAGGACCTTGGAGGTGTTATAAAGCATAGACTTCATATTATTAACGGTGTGGCTGCTTATATTCCTCCTGTTGGCGTTAGAAGTTTATCTAGGGAAAGCTCTATAAACAAAGTGCATTTTGATGATGTAGTAATGAAGCTGATGGATAAGGCTTCTGTCACAGTAGCAGCTGATTATGCTAATGAACACGGCCTTACAGGGAAGAATGTTGCCGTAGCAGTTGTGGATACAGGTGTATATCCTCACAGTGACTTAACTACACCCAATAATCGTATTGTAGGATTTGTAGACTTTGTTGATAAAAAAACTACTCCCTATGATGATGATGGTCACGGCACCCATGTAGCTGGAATTGTAGCTGGTAACGGATTTGCTTCAAACGGAAAATATATGGGTATTGCTCCGGATGCAAACATTGTAGGAGTAAAGGTATTGAATAAAGATGGAGGAGGCAGCATTTCCGATGTCGTGGCTGGTGTTCAATGGGTTATCGAAAACAAAGACCGCTACAATATTAAAGTAATGACCTTATCCTTAGGTACTAAGGCAAAAGCTTCTTATCAGGAGGATCCATTATGTAAGGCCGTTGATCAAGCAGCAAGGCATGGTATTACTGTTGTGGTTGCTGCTGGTAATAGTGGCCCAGATAGCTCCACCATCAATTCTCCTGGTATCAGTCCAAACATCATATCTGTAGGAGCCTGTGATGACCGTAAAGCTGCTAAGCCTGAAGATTGTACCATCGCTGACTTTTCCAGTAGGGGCCCTACCGTAGATGGCCTTCACAAGCCTGATATTTTGACACCTGGTGTTGATATTAATTCCTTGAGCAACAAAAATAACGGCTACCATAGTCTATCAGGAACCTCTATGGCTACACCAATTGCTGCTGGCTGTGCAGCCCTACTATATGAAAATAATCCAAATCTCACTCCAACAGAGATCAAAAGGATGATGACGCAAAACAGTATTAATCTTGGTTATGATCTAGATGTTCAGGGTGCAGGTTTATTGGATATTAAAAAAATAATAGGTACCTCTAATCCATCACCCCAGCCTCCGAAAGATATCCCCCAAAATGGAAGCCGCAGTCCTAAAGGAATCTTCTCCATATTTGACGGTTGGTTTTTTGTAATATTAATTGTCATCCTTATTCTAATACTATAAAACGAAAAAAGCGACCTATTTTAGGTCGCTTAATACCTTACAAATTGCAATGGATTAATAGGTGTACCGTTTTTTCTAACCTCAAAGTGAAGATGTGGTCCTGTACTATTTCCGGTACTGCCAACTTTAGCTATTTCTTGCCCTTTAAATACTCGATCACCCTTTTTAACAAGAATTCTACTAGCATGGGCGTAATAGGTTTGATATCCATTTTCATGATTAATTATTACTAGATTCCCATAGGATCCGTTATAAGCAGCAAAAGAAACCTGCCCTGCATCTGCGGCAGTAATTGATGTTCCTGTAGAATTAGCAATATCGATTCCTTCATGTCGCCTTCCCCATCTTGTTCCAAACCCAGATGTGAGCCTGCCCCTCGTTGGATTAATAAAGGTTCCAGTGGCCACTGTCGCTGGTCTAGGTTTAGTACCTTCTGCGATTACTCTTGTTTTAGGCTCTGATAATATTTTTTCTTCTAAAATTTGCCGATCCGCTAAAATACCATTTTCTTTGATTAAATAAACCTTTATTTCTCTTTCTCCTTCTGTTCCTTGCACTGTAATCTTCTTATCTCCTTTGTAAAGAGCATCGGTTTCCTCATACTCTGTTTCAAAGGGAATAGTCTCTACCAGTTCAACATATTCCTTGGTTTTTACAGTTATATAGGGTTTAGGTACTACTAGACTAACTTGTTGGCCTATTTGAAGACGTTCAGGGTTAATACCAGGATTAGCTGCTTCAATGTCCTCTACTCTTAAATCATACTTTCGAGCAATTGCCCATGCGCTCTCTCCAGAAGCTACTTCATGAATTTTTTCTTCATTGCTACCTTTTGTAATTAATTGAAAAGCTTCGTCTTTTCCTGTAATTTCATTAATCGCTACTGCTACTTCTTCCAATGCTACCTTTTCACTAAAGCCAATATCATTATACTCATTCTCTTCACTAATATATAATTTTTTCATTTCTTCTAATATGGCATTTGCTGTTGTCTCATCTTTTACAAAGGCTATTTTTTCGCCATCTACCATAATAGCAGTAGCCCTCACCTTCATATCCAGTTGTCCTTTTATATTATGAATCATGGTGTTTGTATCGGTTAAGGCTTCATTTTTTGCTTTTGTTTCTACAATCTCTATATTTTCTGGCACAGCAAACTCGTAATCGTATAATGTCTGAATCTCCTTTTTAACTGCTTCAACTGCTTCTGTAAAATCCTCTTCACTTCGTACAACAGCTAAAACTTTACCATCCAACTGTACCTCATAAGCCTGTAGAGAGGCATTAATACTGACATTTAAGATGATCCCCAAGATTACTAAAACCAATCCAACTGCTGTATATGTAAAGACTTTCCTGTCTTTTCTTTTTCCCCATAACTGCATTATTTGCTTTACTACGCCATTGTAAATCTCTAAAACTCTTTGGTTTATCTCCATCATGAGATCTCCTCTCGAAGGGTTCCAACCCGTTATTGCAGAGCATCTTTATTTTTTGTTTATATTTCTGTAACAATTCTGTAACATTACCTTTAAATATTATATAATATTTTCCCCTTTTTATACAAGCCCAAACTTACGTTCTGTTTATATATTTTTATATTATTATATCCTTTCCAAGGAAAAATATTACAATTTTGCATTCAGCCATTGATTGAACAAATAGTTCAGATCTTTTCGAGAATTTTTTTGACAAATATTATAAAAATCTTCTGTTGAAGCATTTTTAAATTTAAATGCTTCAAAATACTCTCTTAATGCCCTTAAAAAGGCTTCCTCTCCCATTTCTTCCCTTAATTCGTGGATAAACATAGCTCCTTTACTGTAAACAATACTGCTATATTGCCAAGAACTATCAAACTCCCTTAAACTTCTTAAAATTCCCTCGCCTTTATCTGTTTCAAATTTAACATAATTTTCGTATTGAGCCTTAATCATCTTTTCAAAAATTTGCTCTTTAATATGTGGACCATATTTTTTTTCAAAATACATTAGCGTAGAATACTCCGTTAAAGCTTCATCTAACCATGGTTCTCTTACTTCATTATTACCTACAATTCCATACCACCATTGATGTGCAACCTCATGAGCTACCACATACTCCAAAGGAAAATCCTCCTCCATTTCATACAATTGTTGTCCAATCATCACAACATTAGGATACTCCATTCCTCCTATAAAAAAATCACAGGCTACAATAGATAATTGATCATAGGGATAATTGCCAAAGAGAGCGTTAAATATCTTTAAAGAATCTAATCCATACTGTAAAGCCTCTCTTCCCTTTATTCCCTCTATAGAGTAGGATATAATTTTTGTATTCTCTAACATAGCTTCCTGCACATCAAATTTCTTGCTAAGAATCATAGCAAAATTTCTTACTAAGTCAGCCTCTATTTCATAGGTTTTGTTCTCTTTTCTTTCATGTATCTTTGTAACATTTCCAGTTGTAGCTAATTGATATTTTGTTGGTATAACAGTGGTCACTTTATAATTAGCTACTTCACTATAAAAAGGATCTCCAATAGCATAGTAGGGATCTAAGTTCCATCCCCTCTCGTCGTATACTGCCAAAATCGGGAACCAGTTGGTTATGTTTACCGTATGGTCTCCATAGCCCATTCTACCAACTGTGTTGGGTAGCTTTACTTGAAAATCCATAAAAAGTTCAATCTTATCCCCAGGTTCAATTGGTTTTGATGGAGTAACTCTTAAAATAGTAGAGCCTTCCCCCATAATTTTATAATTTATTGGTTTTTTTCCCTCGTTTATATCATTAATTTCTATATATCCTGAACTAAAACCATTGGGGTAAGCCCTTGTTATTTCCTTTTCTTCAAAGGGTACTCTATCCTTTGTTTTAAAAGCATTGGGATATAAATGAAAGTAGAGATTGCCCAAAGCTTTTTCCTCCTGATTAATGTAGATTACTTTTTCACTCCCTTTAATTGTCATTGCTTCCTCTATAAGCTCTATTGTCATGATATATTCTGTCTTATTATTTATTTCTTGATAGGGAGCTATAACCCTCTCCACCCGTCTTAAATCCCAAACATACTGAGCAGAGATTGTAATAAACATCACACTAAAGATAATGATGATTAGTCTCAACTTTCTGCTGATCTTCACTTCTTCACCTCCTATCATCATCTTCTACAAAAATCCCCCGATTTAAATCCACTTGAAACTTTGTGTTCCATTTATCTCTTTGCACAATGTGAAGTGACGAATATCATAATCCTTATAAGCTACTAAAATTTTATTTTAAATTCTGGATTTTATTACAAAAATTAAATAACAGATCTCTATAATATAGTTATAATCCTAGTTGTAAAGTGATTTATTAAAATGTTTTTTCTTTAATATAGGTTTGTTAGAAAAGTATAAAGGTAATTATGATATAATAATGATACCGATTAAATAATTTGGAGTGATGATCATGGGTTTTATTAAAACCACTACTTCTATAGATTTGGGGGATACCCCCATCGAAAATATTTTCATCGATGTATATATGCCCATTGCCAATGGCACCTTTGTAAAGGTTTATTTGTTAGGCTATAAATATGCCTGTGACGGAAATATCCATAAAAATGTCAGCAATATAACCCTTGCTAAAAATCTAAATATACCATTGTCGGACGTATTGTCAGCATGGGATTTTTGGGAAAGCAAAAAAATTATTAGAAAAATTGTATCGTCGGAGGAAAATGAATGGGACTATACAGTGGATTTCTTAAACTTAAAGCAGTTGTACATAGATAATAACTACAAATCTCTTCAAGCTTTAAACCAAGAGGAAACAGAGTCCACCTCCTATAGCTGTTCTACCAAAGAACTATTAGATGCCAATAAAATTCCAGAAATCAAACAAATGTTTATAGAGATCAATAAAATTATTAGCAGGTCCCTAACACCTAATGAAAAAATGCAAATCTTAGAATGGTTTCATAATTATAATATTGATCCACCTCTAGTGATCAAAGCCTACAGTTACTGTCGCCATAAGAAAAATATAAAGAATGTAAACTATGTGGCAGGAGTGATTAGAAACTGGTATGACTTAGACATTACAACAATTGAACAGCTTCAGGAGTATTTAGAAAAGCAAGGGGAAAGATATGGGTTATATGATAGAATTTTTAAAGCGATGGGCTTTATGTACAGAGAACCAGCTGAAGCAGAGATGAAGATTATGGACAAGTGGGTTGATACCTATCAGTTCTCTATAGAGATTATCCTAAAGGCCTGTGAGAACTGCAGTAAAACCTCTAACCCAAACCTCAATTATATTGATGGTATTTTAACTGATTGGCACACCAAGGGAGTTAAAAAACTGGAGGACATTAACCAGACGGTTCAGAAGAAAAAAGTATCACCTGCACCCTCATCTCCCAAAGCACCAAAGATAAAAACTAAGTTTCATCTGTCTGAAAGTAGAATTTCAAAATATGAAGCTAATGAATTGGAGGAACTACTACTAAATCGTCAAAAAAACAAATTATAGGAGTGAACCTCTATGAAAAATCAGTTAATAAGAGATATATTAAAACAATATGAGAGAAAAAGAGATAGAAACAAGGAACAAAAGGAAAAGCGAATTCAAGAGGTGTATTATAAGGTTCCTGAAATAAGAGGAATAGACGATGAGATTCGAAAGATGGGGCTTACCCTATCTAAAGCCCTGCTTAATGAAGATAACAACCCTGAAGTAGTTTTACAGGAGCTAAAAACATCTTTAGAAAAGCTTAGACAACAAAAAGCCTTTTTATTAACAGAAAACAACATTCCCTTGGAATTTTTAGAAGACCAGTTTGATTGTGAGCAGTGTAGAGACACAGGTTTTTTGTCAAAGGGAGAGAAATGCAGCTGCTTCAGGCAGCAGCTTATTAATCATACCTACGCTATGTCTAATCTCTCTAACGTTCTAAAAAAGGAAAATTTTCATACTTTCAATATCAGTTTGTTTAGTGATGAAACTTTTCAAAATCAGGGAAAGACCCCTAGAGAAAATATGCTTCATATTCTTAATACCTGTGAAGGCTTTGTCTTTAACTTTGACAGCGATAATGAAGAAAATCTTCTTTTTTATGGTGCTACAGGTTCAGGAAAAACCTTTTTAGCCAACTGTATTGCAAAAGCCTTGCTAGATAAGGGGAAGGTAGTAGTATACCAGACATCTTTCAAACTATTGGAAGTATTAGAAGATCTTCGTTTTCATAATTCTAATGATAAAGAAAAAGCTCAACTATTGTTTGAAGCAGACCTTCTGATTATAGATGATTTAGGAACAGAAATGACCAACACTTTCACCAATAGCGAACTCTTTAACATCATTAACAGCCGCCTTTTAGCCAATAAAAAGACAATTATTTCAACTAATCTAACCCCTTTGGATATCGGTGAAAGGTATGACGATAGAATATGTTCCCGTCTTTTTTCAAAGTTTACAATGCTGAAGTTTTACGGCAAAGATTTAAGATGGGAATAAAATGCTAATCTTAAAGTTTAACTTTAACTTTGCTTATAGATGTTCCCCGCTGAATTTTAATATGCTAAAGGCTATATTTACAGTCCTTAGCTACTTATTTCATCCAAGGATCGAAACCAAGACCTTGTATATTAAAATTAAAGTATAAAAGTGAACAGCTACATAAAAAGTCCTTATACTTATTGAGTATAAGGACTTTTTATGTATTGGTGACCCCTAGGGGAATCGAACCCCTGTTACCGCCGTGAAAGGGCGGTGTCTTGACCGCTTGACCAAGGGGCCAATAATTTCAGCAAAACCCAGTATTCCTTTACACCAAGAATTGCCGAAAGCTTTATCAAAAATAAAAAATGGTGACCCATCCGCGACTCGAACGCGGGACACCCTGATTAAAAGTCAGGTGCTCTACCGACTGAGCTAATGGGTCTTGTTATGCCCACAGTTATATATAATAATATAAATTTCATCAGGTGTCAACAGTTTTTGTCGAAAAAAGATAAAAGCACTTTTTGGAAAAAGTGCTTCTACTTTTTAAAAGATAGTTTCCCTTACAATTGTCTGATTTCTCTTTGGTCCAACGGATACAATTTTCACCGGTAATCCTACATATGCTTCTATTTTAGCTATATAATTCTTTGCATTTTCCGGCAAATCTTCATATTTATCAACCTTTGTAATGTCCTCTTGCCATCCATCTACTTCCTCATAAATTGGTTTGCATTTGCCTAGTGTTTTGATATTAGCAGGGAAGTGTTGAAGTACTTTTCCTTCTAGCTCATAGCCTGTACATATCTTAATCTTTTCAAAACCACTTAACACATCTAAAAGCATTAAAGAAATACCTGTTAGCCCATTGACCCTAGCAGTATACTTCACCATTACGCCATCAAACCAACCACATCTTCTTGGTCTTCCTGTGGTAGTACCAAATTCATTTCCTTTTTTTCTAATTAAATCCCCTGTTTCATTGTCTTCCTCTGTAGGGAAAGGTCCTAAGCCTACTCTAGTAGTATAAGCCTTCACTACTCCCATAATCTCGTCCAACCTGTTAGGTCCTACTCCTGCACCTACACAGAACCCCCCTGATGTGGGATGAGATGAAGTTACGTATGGATAAGTGCCCAAATCAATATCCAATAGAGTTCCTTGTGCGCCTTCAAATAACACCTTTTTTTCTTCCTCTAATGCGTCATGTACCAAAATGGTAGTATCTGCTACATACTTCTTTATTTTTTCTACATACTCACAATAAGTTTCATATATTTCTTCTTTATTAAAACCTTCACCACTATATATCTTTTCTATAATACTATTTTTTCTATCTACTTGATGAAATAATCGTTCTTTAAAAGTTTCTTGATCAATCATTTCTCCTAATCTTATTCCTGAACGCTCTATTTTATCCATATAACAGGGGCCAATTCCTTTTTTTGTAGTCCCTATTTGTGCTTCTCCTCTAGCTTCTTCTTCTAAAGCATCTATTTTCTTATGATATGGGAAAATAACATGCACTCTTTCATCTATTTTGATATTAGAAGTATCTATACCTTGTCCTTCTAAAACTTCAACCTCCTTTAAAAATCCTTCTGGATCAAATACTACACCATTTGCAATAACATTTAACTTCTCCTTGTACAGGACGCCAGATGGCATTAAATGAAATGCATATTTTTTATCCTCTACAATTACTGTATGTCCGGCATTATTTCCTCCCTGTGCCCTGACAACTACATGGGCCTTGCCTGCTAAGTAATCAATAATCTTTCCTTTACCTTCATCACCCCATTGGGCTCCTATAACAACAACTGATGGCATTTTTTCCCACCTCATATCTTTGTATTTTTTATTAATCTTTCCATTAAAAGATTAAAAGATAGATATTTATGAAACAAAGAAGAAATCAACAGATTTAAGTAAACTAGATTTATTTCCTACTTTTGGTATAACCACCTTTAGAATACTAACTTATTCATATTTCCAGAGAACATATGATATTCTGCTGATTCTAAAAAACGTTCTGCATGTATCGAACAAATAATATTAATGTTATCATAAACATCCATTTTAGTCAATTATTATACGAATCTTATTTTTTAAAACAATTTTAACATTCGATAATTATTTCTTCAAAATCAAAAGCCTAGGTAAAGAATACCTAGACTTCATTTTTTGTTATTATTAAGCTTTTGATGCAAAATGTTTGTTTAAATCTTCAACTAGTTTGCTTACATCAATTCCATGCACCTTACCAGCATCGCCGATGCTTTCCATTGTAGCACCAGGACAACCAAGACAATGAAGCCCATACTTCATAAAGATTTCTGCTGTTTCTCGGTCTTGTCTTAATACATCCATGATGGTCATGTCTTCTGTAATTTTAACCATTCCTATTCCTCCTTCAATTCCTACGAATCCACAATAGAATCTGTTAGGAAATATATTGATTCTCTACTTATTTTAATCACTTATTTCACTTATATGTTACTTAATGTTACCATTTTTTACGTTTTTTATCAACTGTTATGTGGGTTTTTTTTAAAAACCCACTGTTTTATCCACATTTTCCCCCACCTATGCACATGTGTTCGGTGGATATTGTGGATAAGTTTGTTATTTGTTTTCTAAATACATTTCTTTTGTAATATACATATGTTTATAATTACATAATAACAAGTTTCCCTCTTTTTTAAAAAAGTTACGATACTTCATTAGATTATCTTCTTGAAAAACTGGAAATTCTTGATCTTCAAAAGAATCATATTTTATTTCTTTTAATTTAAATCCACATTTTTCATAACACTTTTCTGCTCTATTGTTAAACAACGCTACCTTCAAATCCAATTGTTTCATTTTCATATTTTCAAAATAATACTTTAGAAAGCTTTTCAAACTATCAGTACCGTAACCCTTGTCTAAATAGTTTGGATCAAAAACAATACCTAGTTCACTGATTTTCCTCACCCATCGAATATTTCTTAAGGCAATATACCCAACGAACCTACCTTCTAAATTACAAACGCCAAAGCACCTTTTAGTAAGGGTATATTTTTTATTTCGATACCAGTATTCTCTTTCCATTTCATTCATAATAGGAAAGTTATAGCTATTAAATAATGGGTCCTTATGTTGCCCCCACCACTGCATATTATCTACTTGCTTTCTCTGAAGCTCTGTGATACAAGTTAATTTCCCCCTTGCAATTACCATTTATATCCTCCGCCTCTAAGGATTATTCTGCCCTATACTTTTCATAATCCAAAAACCTTTGATGGTCTCCTGACCAAAAGAGTTCAATGGATCCTGTTTCACCATGACGATGCTTTGCTATAATTACTTCTGCAACATTTTTTTTCTCACTATCAGGGTCATAATATTCATCTCTATATAAAAACATAACTAAGTCTGCATCCTGCTCAATGGCCCCTGATTCTCTTAAATCTGATAAAATTGGTCTATGATCTGATCTTAACTCCGGAGCACGAGATAACTGAGATAATGCTATAACTGGACAATCCAGCTCCTTTGCCATGATCTTTAGATTTCTAGAAATTGCAGATATCTCCTGTTGACGATTTTCTGTTCTTCCATCCCCTTGCATTAACTGAAGGTAATCCACCAGCACTAGGTCAAGACCTGACTCCATCTTTAATCGTCTACACTTTGAACGCATTTCAGTGATACTAATACCAGCTGTATCATCAAAATATATCTTAGATTGAGATAGGGGAAGCATGGCTCCAGCAAGCTTCGTCCATTCCTCTTCATTTAGATTACCATGTTGTATTTTGTTCAGACTTACCATAGACTCAGACGCCAACATCCTTAGCATCAGCTGTTCTTTTGACATCTCCAAGCTGAAAATAGCTACAGAAGCAGATGCTTTAATGGCAGCATTTTGAGCTAAGTTAAGGGAAAATGCAGATTTCCCCATAGCAGGTCTCGCTGCTACTAAAACTAAGTCAGAATTATGAAATCCACTTAGCTTTTTATCTAAATCTGCAAATCCTGTGGTTAGTCCAGTAATGGTAGTTTTGTTTTCGTATAGTTCTTCTATCTTGTCAAAGGTATCTGATAGTACCGTTTTAATTGGAGTAAAACCTTCTTGATATCTGCCCTGTGAAATATCATAAATATGCTTTTGTGCCAGCTCCAGCACCTCAGGTACTTCCATCTCAGTGTTAAAACTCATTTGTATGATATCCTCAGAGGATTTAATCAATCTTCTAAGCGTTGCTTTTTCCTCTACAATATCAGCATAGTATTTTACGTTGGCAGTGATGGGTACCCCCTCTGATAAGCTATTAATATAAGGGATGCCTCCAATAGCATCCAAGGTTCCTCTTTTTTTCAATTCTTCTGTTAACGTAATTAAATCTACTGGTTCTTCTCTGTTAAAGATATCAAAGATCGATTCAAAAATCTCCCTATGCGCCTCTTTATAAAAATCTTGGGGCTTCAAAATTTCTAAAACCACAATGATGGACCCCTTACCCATCAGCATAGCTCCCAAAACCGATTGTTCTGCTTCTATGCTGTGGGGTGGTACTTTAAATGTATTCATTCCCTCCATACTTATTCCTCCCAAATAAGGGTTGGAGAATTTCTCCAACCCTTATTCTCTACTCTTCTATGACTTGAACTCTTAGTTTAGCAACCACGCCAGGATATACCTTCATCTCTAAATGCTTTACCCCTAGCTCTCTTATTGGATCCGGTAAAACGAGCTTTTTCTTATCCAATTTCATTTTATGATTTTTTTCTACTGCTTCAATAATATCTTTAGAGGTTACTGAACCAAATAACCTCCCTCCTTCTCCTGCTTTTGCCTTTATTTCTACGGTAAGCTTTTCAATTTCTGCTGCTAGTTTCTTTGCTTTATCTAATTCTTGTTCTTTCTTTAGCTTCTTTGCTTTATTTTGTTGTTCCAAGGTCTTCATGTTTCCAGTAGTCGCTTCTGTTGCTAGATTTTTAGGAAATAGAAAATTTCTAGCATACCCATCACTAACATTAACAATTTCTCCTTTTTTTCCTTGTCCTTTAACGTCCTGAAGTAAAATAACCTTCATATTATTCTTCCCCCTCGTCTAAGTATTCTTCTATTAGTTTTTGTAGTGTTTCTTTTGCTTCTTCCATGGTAACTCCTTCTAGCTGGGCTCCAGCAACAGTTAAGTGACCTCCGCCTCCAAGCTTTTCTAATATAACCTGCACATTGATATCTCCCATGGATCTTCCGCTTATAAATATCATTGTATCATCATTTTTTCCTAAAA
Organism: Anaerovirgula multivorans; assembly: GCF_900188145.1. Lineage (GTDB taxonomy): Bacteria > Bacillota > Clostridia > Peptostreptococcales > Natronincolaceae > Anaerovirgula > Anaerovirgula multivorans. The sequence goes on from NZ_FZOJ01000012.1 coordinate 91,894, forward strand.
CAAAGGATGCTCTAATTCCTTTAATGTTTAAAAGTTCGTCAGCGGCTTGGGCAGCAACCAACTGAGAGCCTTCTATATTTACCTCACAAGTAGAGATAGCAACTGCCTCTTTAATAACCTTCGCCCGCTTCACTACCTCAGCCTTAGCTATAACCATACTTAAGTCATCTTGGAATAGCTGCTTTACCGAAGTAGTGTCAGCACCAGCTCTTCGTAGTAAAGCTGCTGCTTCAAAGGTTCTTACCCCGGTTTTGAAGGTGAAGTTTTTGGTATCAATGGCGATCCCCGCCAATAGTGCTTCTGCCTCTATTAATTCTATATTAATTTTATCATCAATATAGGATAGAATTTCCGTTACCATTTCACTAGTGGAAGATACATAGGTTTCATGATAGGTTAAAACCGTGTTTTCAATAAACTCTGTTCCTCTTCTGTGATGGTCTATGACAACAATCCTATCGGTTTGCTTTAATAACTCTGGACACTCAGTGAAGTTTGGTCGATGGGTATCCACTACAACTACTAGAGAATTGCCATCTACTCTTTGTTTCGCCTCGTCACAATGAATAAGGCTCTTTTTATATTCATCTTTTTCTAGTATCTTATCATACAGACAATTAATAGCAGGATTGTTGCCGTTTAATACAATATAAGCATCTCTCCCTCTATTTTTAGCAGCTCGATAGATTCCCATAGCAGAACCCAAAGCATCTAAATCAGAATATTTATGTCCCATTACAAAAACCTTGTCACATTGCTCAATGAGTTGTCTTAATGCATAAGCAATAACTCGGGCCTTTACTTTTGTTCTTTTTTCAACCGCCTTGGTTTTTCCACCATAGAAGCTAATTTTGTCATTTCTTTTAACTGTAGTTTGGTCTCCCCCTCTCCCTAGAGATAAATCCATTGCTCCATTGGCAAACTCAAAACTTTCCAAAGCATTTTTCCCGTCTGTTCCAATGCCTATACTTAAAGTAATAGGTATTTTATTTCCCACATTGATTTCCCTGATTTCATCTAAGATATCAAATTTTTTCGTTTCTAATTTTTCTAAATGCTGTTTTTCAAAAACTACAATAAATCTGTCATTAGCATATTTTCTTGTAATGCCGTTAATACGATTTCCCCATAGATTTAACTTATGATCAATTTCTGCAATAACCAAAGGTCGATTTGCATCCTCAGCACTTTGCATCACTTCATCGTAGTTATCAATCTGTATTAAAGCTACCACTAGCTTTTCTTCATTATACCGTTTCTTTAGAAGCTCATAATTAGTATCTTCAATCCAATAGAGCATAATAACATAGTTGGATACCGGATCTTTTCCTGATTTTATAATATTATACAATACCCTGAAGCTTCTACTGTTAATGTTTGCCTTTTTTATTACTTCTGCATCCTTCTTTAAAATATTTTGCAAATCAAATCCAGGCACAATATCTTGAATGTCTTTTTCTAATATTCCTTGTGTTCCAATCATCTCTAGAAACTTCCTATTATACCATTTTATTGTCCCATCAATTTCTACCATGGTTAAAGGGATTGGCATATTTAAGATAGATTGTTTTGTAGCGGAGTCTATATCTGATGACAATCCTTCTATGTATTGGGTCCATTCTTCTCTACGAATATTGGTGGTTTTTAAATTATAATAAATCAAATAAGTTAATAAAAATATACCTATTATGCCGATAATATGATTATAAATAGAAATCACGGCAATTAACACGGCAATAATAAAAATATATATTCGTGTGTCCGGCACCAACATTCTAAAAAACCTAGAATTTCTCATGTGTGTTTGCCTCCCACAAAATCATAGTTATTCCTTTGTCCTAACTCTTCGTATATCCAGTAATGCATCTATTAATCCTATAATCGCCACCAGCGTCATAAGAGGACTAATTATCACTAATAATATTATTAGAACTATTCTAATAGACTTAGGTACTTTTGCTTTCTTTAACAAATAGCTTATAAAAGTGATACCCTGTAAAAAGAATAATACCACAAAAATAATAGTGACATTGGCAATTAAACTGATATGCTGCAATCCTTCTATATACCTTGTCATCATGGATAAGATAAAAATAGTAAAGGATCCTAAAATAATGTTTGCTGGAAGTTTAAAATCACTAAATTCCCCTAAAGAGTGATCCATAAATCGGAAACGATTGATTACTGCTGCTGTTAAATAGTAGTTAATAAAGGCCCCCATCATAGATTGTATAATTATCAAAGCTGGTAAAATCATCAAAATATAGTTTATTGCTTCATTAACATCTACCGCATTTATATTCATGGCAGTTAACATTTCCATCTGATGATCCATTACTTCTCCTATGATAATAGCGATTTCGTCAATAATATTTATACCACTGGCAATACCTATCACCTGTAGTAAGAAGAACACAGAAAGAACAGAGGCGGCTGTCCCAAAACCAATCACTTCATAAGGTTTTTTTCTTCTTCTAATGGCATATCCCATCGCCAAAGCAATCGGAGCAAAGATAATAAATACAAAAACTGTATAAAAAATTCCGGTTAGAAGACCAATAAGTAAACTTACAATAATTAAAGATAAAATCGTATACCTTGTACCATGTCTAATAGATAAAATAATAAAAGGTACTGGAAGCACAGCCAACAGAACAGCTAGAAGAGGAATATGGAATGTGCCTAATACAAAAAAGGACGTAATTGTTGCCATTAAAGCTGATTCAATTAATGCTTTTTTATTACTACGTTCATTCACGAAAAAATCACTCCTGCCTAATTATTTACCATGATTGTTCAAGTGTTCATTGAGACTTGATAAGTCTCCATACCATTTTTCTAAATGATGCTCCTCTAATATACTTATTTTTATTTTTTCTTCCAGTTTTTTATCTAACAGTTTATAATCAAAGCCCATTCTTTTTCCTAAAGTGTAGGTTACTAAAAGAATATTTACTAAACATTCTAGTACTAATTCTTGACTATTTTTTAATCCTTTTATCATTGTCTCAAATAATAAAGCTACTGTATTTAAAAGCTCACATTTTAAAAAGTCTATCATCTTTAAGTTTTTACTAATATCACTGTTATTTTTATTGTTTTGAAACATCTTTCTTTATCCCCCTTAATAATGCAACCTTTTCTTACTTTTTCTCCACCAAAATCCTACACTCTTTTTATTGGTATATAGGTTAAAACAAAGTTTTTCTTCAAAACAAATTGTAAGCAAACTTTTTTCTAACTTAGATGAATCTTATGATTTATCCAGGTTTTCAAAAGCACTTATTTTTCTATGTATTATTTACATATTCTATTTAAATATTGGTTTTCCTTCGTCTTTTCTATCATTTCTCTCACTAAAAAAAGAAGCACTCGAAAGTTTCGATGCTTAACAACTGATGATCATATTGAATTTTAATAGAGATTCTTCAAGATTATATAAAAATACCAGCATTTTTACAACCTCATCTGTTGGATAACTATTGATATTTTCGTTGTTTTTCAAAGCAATCTTTGCTTTTTTAATGTCTTGAATAATATAATTTAAATTTAAAGGATTTTCATTATCATGCTTGTATAATTCACATAGCTCATTTTCCTCTTCATGTAACTGCTTCAAGGCACAATTGATTTTAAAAACATCTTCTTTAATAAGGTTTACCACTTCTTTGTTTATACCTTTCTGTAAAACATTCTGCATGTTGCGCAGATGGTGAAAAGTTTCTTTTTCCAAATTTATTGCCATTAACATCTCCTTGTAGGTGACATCCCCTTGAAATTTTACCCGTTCTTCCTTCTTCTGTAATTCTAAAAATTTCTCCGATACATCTAATTCTTTTTCTATTTCTTGAATTTGCTCTTCTAACAAATCAATATTTTCTTCCTTTTCCTTTAAAAGCATTTGTAGTGATCTTGTAGTATATTTTAGAATATTTTTAGAAATTTGCTTTGTTTCATCGATAATCTTTTCATCATAGGTTGGTGGATAAATCATATAATTGATTGCTACTGCAACAATTATTCCAACAGAAGTATCTAACAATCTGTGAAGAGAGTAACTAACATATTTCGTGTCGGCATTTAAAAAAATACCAATAAAAACAACACTACCTATGGATATGGATTCCCTCCAGTGGAGCTTATTCATTACTAAAATAATAGCAATAATCCCCAATCCTGCCAATATTGGATTACCTGGAGAAATACTGACAAAAATTGCACCTATTACAGCTCCAGTAATGGTGCCTAACATTCTATACACCCCTGTTTTCCATGAATCTGATACAGTGGGCTGCATCACGATAATCGCTGCTATTACTGCATAAAAAGGACTTTCTATCCCAATTATATTAGACACAAATAATGTCAAGGCAACAGCTAACCCTGTTTTAATGGTCCTAGGACCGATTTTCATAATGTTCACCTTTCCTCTTGAGTTCCTCCGATATACATTGTTTATAACCAATAAAAAATTATAAACATCTTGCAGTTGTGAATAAATTATAATTTTCACTTACTTATTTCGCCGAAAATCATCCTTTAATTTTTCCAAAGAAAAACTTTGTTCTAATTCCTATAATATTATATATCATTTTAGAAAACAATGATATGTTTTTCATAAAAAACTATAGTTGAGTTGGTTAGTAATTTAGCAAAACTATAAAATGTACTGCAGTAATAGTAATAGGATTACACCTGGCACTCCTAAAAATCCTGCAACGATAGCAGTAATAGGGTTAATTACAATACCTATCCCCCAAGCAGCACCTACTAGATTTACCAAAAATAGCAATACACCTCCGATAACCCCATTCCAGATTAATCTTATAATAAACTTTAATGGTACTAACAAAACCCATCCTACAATATAAAGTAAAATTAATCCAAAAGCATAGGCTAATATAATACTTAATTCAAAACCCATTATGAATTCCCACCTTTTATTAAATATTTAAAAAAAAGCTATATTTGCCTTATATATATAATATGCCAAATAAGCTATAACCTCAAATAAATTATACTACTTTTTTATATAAAAAAGTATTCCTCTTCTTTTTTTGAAAGAAGTAAGGAGTAGTACATATACTACTCCTTATATTATATAATATCACTATAGATAATATGACAAGCTGTCCTAATAAAAGTTAGTTTTGATTCCTAGTTCCTTAGCCTGTTTTAATAGATAGATATATTTTGCCTTAGTAGCCTCAACATTGTAGATCGCATAGTCTATTAAATCTGGTTCTGATACATTGTGAAAAGTTTTTTCTGCATTTTCCCATTCCTCACGAGCTTGCTTCACAATTTCTATAAATTCTTGTTTTTCATCCTTTTCCGGTTCCTGAATATGTTGTATTTTACTGTATAACTCATTTATAACTCCAGATATTCCATCCAACACGCCTTCTTTTTTTTTAATTTGGTTTTTCTCTTTCATCATTACAACCCCCCCTCCAGTTTATATCTGTAATGTTATCCATTTTTCTTGGATTTATACATATTCCTATAAAACTTGAGAATTTATCACTCTATATAATACTATGCTTTTTTTGTGATTTAAATGTGTAAAACATAAGGGTTTTCAATAAAGCTAATGAATGTTGTAGTGAAGGAGAAAAAATAAAAATCATGGTTAAAGAGGTAGTCTTACCTCTTTAACCATGATTTAAAATTATAAATATATCTCCGCAAATAATTTTTTACAGCTCTCTTCTTCCCTCAAGGGCTTTTGAAAGAGTAATTTCGTCAGCGTATTCCAAATCTCCACCCACTGGAATTCCATAAGCAATTCTTGATACTTTGATTCCCATAGGCTTTAGAAGCTTTGCTAAATACATAGCAGTTGCTTCTCCTTCGATGTTAGGGTTTGTAGCTAAAACAATTTCTTTCACTTCATTTTCTGTAAGTCTTCCTAGCAATTCTTTAATTTTTATCTCTTCAGGTCCTATTCCTTCTAATGGAGATATAACACCATGAAGCACATGATAATAGCCATGAAACTCTTTAGTTTTTTCCATCGCAACAACATCCCTAGGATCCTCTACAACACAGATAATAGATCGATCTCTTTTTTTATCGTTACAAATGTTACAAGTCTCTCTATCCGTTAGATTGGTGCATATGTTACAGTATTTTACACTTAGTTTTGCCTCATTAATAGCACTCGCCAGCATCTCCACCTCTTCAATAGGCAGCCCTATAACATGAAAGGCCAATCGTTGGGCAGATTTTCTACCTATCCCAGGAAGTTTTGTAAACTCTTCTATTAATCTGGCAATAGGGGTTGAGTAATAATTCATTTAAAGTCACCTTCTATATTCATCATTAGAGTGTATTCACTAAAATAGTCCTGGCATATTCATATTTCCTGTTACTTTAGACATTTCCTTGCTAACCATTTCTTCAGCAGAACGTATAGCTTCGTTTACTGCTGCCATGATTAAGTCCTGAAGCATTTCTACATCCTCAGGATCCACTACCTCTGGTTTTATATCTATGTTGACAATTTCTTTCTTACCAGTCATTTTAACAACAACCGCTCCTCCACCAGCACTGGCTTCGACTTCTTTTTTCTCTACCTCTTCCTGTATCTCCTGCATTTGTTTTTGCATTTTTTGTGCTTGTTTGATCATGTTATTCATATTAGGCATTCCACCCATTCCTTGGAAACCTTTTTTACCCATAATTTTTTCCTCCTTCAATTCTTTTTCTCTTATTATAGCTTAAGTCTTCTACTATTTATTATTCATCAAAAACCTCTAGAAGACCTTCTGGTACCGATTTTTTTAATTTTTCAACAAAAATATCTTCTTCGCTATTTTTCTCTTTCTCAGTTGCTTCATAAGCCATTATAAAGGATAGTTTTAGTTTTTGACCTGTAACTTTTTCTATAACACTAGCAATATATTCTTTATTCTTTTCTTTGTCAAGGGTTTCTCTATGAAACCCATAACCATCTTTAAAGCTAATAATTAAAGTATGTCCTTTTATAGTCTCTAGCTCCCCTTCTTTAAGGATTGCCTCAACTTGAGCTTTTTTATCTCTTTTTATAGCATCTTTTACCTCCTGCCATTGACCTTCTATAGTAGAAAAATCTGGAGGATTCACTAAGTCACCTTCTATCTCTTCCGCCTTGGATGCTTCTGATGCATATTCCTCTTGAGGAACCACCGATAACATCTCTTCCTTTTCATCTACTAGCGCTATATCTTGTTTTTTCTTGGAGATATTGCTTTCAATAGATTTTTCGTAAATATTTCTTGGTGGAGGTGATGCCACTATTTTTTCTAATCGATGAATTCTTTCTACTAATCTCTCTGTAGAGATTTCTTCCTCCTCTTGACATAAAGCAACAATTCCTACTTCTAATAGAATTCTGGGATGTGCTGCATATTTCGCCTTGACTTCTATGTCAGATAAGGTGTAAATGGCTTCAGTAATATCTTTCGTTTTAAATCTTTTGCTCTGCTGCTTTAGTTGATCTAGCACCTCATTAGACATACTTAAGAGCTCTTCTAGTTGAACCTCCATTTTTGCCATCATAAGATTTCTAAAATAATGAATTAAATCCTTTATTAATTGTTGGATATCTTTTCCCTCTCCAACCACTGTTTGCACTAAAGAAATTGCTTTAGATGTGTTTTTTTCAGCAATGGCTTCAACTAATGCGAATAAAATTTCATAATTAACAATTCCTAAAGTATCTATTACCTCTTCTTCCGTAAGTTTACCATCAGTAAAAGAAATACATTGTTCTAAAATACTCAAAGCATCTCTTAATGCGCCACCTGCATTAATGGCGATCATCCTTAGAGCTTTATCCTCCGTCTCTACCCCTAATGCATCACAGATATCTTTAAGTCTTTTTAGCATGTCTTGTGTGGTAACTGCTTTAAAATCAAACCTTTGGCATCTGGACAAAATAGTTGCAGGAAGCTTTTGCGGGTCTGTAGTAGCTAAAATGAAAATAACGTGGTTAGGAGGCTCTTCTAATGTCTTTAAAAGAGCATTAAAGGCACCGCTGCTTAACATATGTACCTCATCAATAATATATACCTTATATCTTCCTTTAGAGGGAGGATATTTTACATTTTCTCTTAGCTCTCTGATATGATCTACACCATTATTGGATGCAGCATCAATTTCTATTACATCCATTATATTTTCTGTTAAGATTCCTTTACATACCTCACATTCATTACATGGATTATAATTCTGGGGATTTAAACAGTTCACTCCTCTGGCAAAAATTTTTGCTGTAGAGGTTTTACCTGTACCTCTTGTTCCAGAAAATAAATAGGCATGAGATATATTTGAGGACTTAATTTGATTTTTTAATGTAGTTGTGATTGAACTTTGTCCTATAACATCTTCAAATATCTGAGGTCGAAACCTTCTATATAACGCTTTATATGCCATGTAAACCACCTTTATTAATTTAAATTATCTTTTATTTTTGTGTATAGATGTTCTCTTAAAATTTAAGTCTAAATGCGTATATCTATAAACAAGGCTTCTTCAGAAGCCTATATAATTATATCATACATCTTCCTCTACAACCATTCTAATAAATAGGAAAGAACATGCTGCGATAGTATTGGTAATAGCGTTGACTCCTGCATCCCCTTAGCCATAACTCCCTCTAGATTCGTCATGGCTATTGGTGTCATAATCAATATAGCAACAACCACAAAAATGAAACCTCTAATAAAACCAGCTACTCCTCCGCCTAAATTATTTACTGTACGCAGTACGGGTAACTCAAAAATTTGATTCACCACATGTCCTATCAACTGAATGAGGGTTCTCACCACAATAAACAAAATAATCATACTAATCATATTAATAAAAAAGGTAACCAACACATCTACAATATGTCCCTTTACAACTTCCATTGTTTGATTAGCATAGGTCTCCAAAGAAATCTCTCTGTATAAATAGTTTTCTAATAAGTTAGGAAGTTTTGAAAACCCTTCTACATTCGACTCCATGATTTCTGGTAAATGAAGTTTAATATTTTTCCCAACAAAACCTTGAACACCTTCAAAAATATAAGGAGACTTCCTAATCCATTGGGCTAATAAAGGATAATAGGTTTTTGCTGTGATAAAAGCTATAATATAGCTTCCTAAACTAAATAAAGTTAATATAAACCCTCTTTTATAACCGCTTAAACTACTCAACCCCAATATAAGGAGTATCAACAAATCAAACCATTTCATATAAACCCCTCTTTCTATCCCTCACTCATTTTCATAAAAGATAACTTTCCTTTAGTTACTATCACTAAATGTCCCTTAGAGAAAACAAAAATTTCTTCTATATCACTGGAGTATTTATATTCCACTTCTAAGTTTCCTCTTTTATCTAAAAAATAGATGGTTCTAGGAGAATAAAAAACAATTGCTTCCTCGTGAATATCTAACCCATTCACTTTTCCATCTATTTGAGATTCACCTATTACTTTACCATTATATTGTAGCACTTTCATCTCTTCCCCTTCCTTTGTATGGATAAGGGGATTTTTCCCAGATTCATCACTATATAAAACCATATGCTCCGTTAAAAACCCTTTAAAAAGTTTAATTTTATCTAGAAATACACTCCATATAACCCTATTGCTTTTATTGATACTAAAAACTTCTTCTTCCTTGACAACAATCATATTCCCTTTTGAATCGTATAAAAAACCTAGTACAAATTGCTCCTCTAAATTATTTGATCCTATCAATTGTCCATCAATATTGTAGGTGAGAAGACGACTTTCTAATACATTATTTGTTACTAACGTATTGATACCTATATAATTATGGGTTTTAGATATAGATATGTTTATAACCTCTCCTTCAGTTAATAAAATATTATTATGTTCTCTTCCTTCTTTATTTAATATTTTTAAATTGGTAATATTTTTTTGTGAAAAATATTGTAGTATAACATAATTTTCTTCACAGACTTCAAAGTTTGCCAAAGCACCTTCTATTGTGTATCTATATACAATCTCTCCATTTTTTCCTATACGGATTAATTGGTTTTTATCATTGTCCAACATATAAACACTATTTGAATTAGTTTTGATAATAGGATTAACAATACCTATATAGGTATGCCATTTTTGTTTTCCTGTCATATCATAAAAATATAAAATCCCATCCCAATACTGAACTAGACCAGAATCTAATTTTTTATAAATTAAATCATCCTCATGTCCTGTTTCTATTTCCTGTAATAAATAAAACTCTTTTTCTACAGTTGTTAAAACACTTTTCACTTGCTTGATTAATCTGGGCCCAATCAAAATTAACATGATTACTATTAATAGAACAAAAACTTTTCTTTTGTTATTCACATCACACCTCCTGTTTCACGGGAAACAAATGTATCTTTTTCTTCTTACCTTATTCCTCATATATTTAAGAAATCCTTTTTCCTTTTCTAAAGAACCCACAGATTTTTAACGTTTTACTAGAATGGTTCCTATAAATAGAAATCCTAAATATCCAAACAAAGGATAAAAAAACGAAACTAAGTTTTTGAAACCTAATGTTGCTAAAGGTATAGCAATGAAACAAATTATTATCGTTACTAAGCCCTCTCGCCATCCGGTCATATAAGAAAATCTCAATATGCATGCATATCCATTTGCTATGGCAGTGGTAAACATTGCTAACAATAAAATCAAGCTATAGATTTGCTTATATATGTTTCCTATAGAATGAGCTATAGCCACCATAGGAACCTCTAATCCTATAATATCGGTATATAAAATCAAAAGACATAATAGAATTAATGAAGCCATAAAACCAAGCACCAATGCTCCAAGTATACCTCCATATTCAGCTGCTCTTTCATCATAAATGAGGGGTAACAAAGATGTCATTACCACCGTAGCACCTATACTGTTATGAGATGCATATACAAAAGCCGACCATATCCAGCCAGTTTTTATTTGGATCATATTTTTTATAGTTATTTCTGTTCCAAATAGTTTTATAGAATCAAAGCTTAAGAAAATTTCTGCATTTAAGTTGCTAAAAAAAAATCGATTGTTTGTTACAACAAAAAATGTCACAACAAAAATAACCCCAATCAATAAAGGCACAATAAGATTATTGGCTTTAGCAATACCATTAACTCCAAAGTTAAAAACTATAAAGCTCAATAAAGACATAACTATTATTCCATAGATAGCAGGAAAACCAAAATGTTCATTCACTATCGCTCCACTTCCTGCCAACATCACAAAGTATCCAACTAACAGTAAAAAAGCTAATATCAAATTAATCCAAGTTAAAATCCTTTTTGAAAAGTAATAGGCTCCAAACTCTTCGAAGTTACGGATTCTTTGTCTATAAACTTTTTTGAGTACTTTTGATGCAATAACCGCCAAGAGAAGGGTTGAAAGCCCTACCCCTAGTATACCAGACATCCCCTGTTTTCCAAAGAATTGCAATATTTCTTGCCCTGATGCAAATCCTGCACCTATAACAGTGCCAATGTAGACACTTGCTAAAGTACTTATAGATTTTTTTCTTGTCATAAAATCCCCCCCTCAAAGTCATTATATTTTTTCATATATGGGGGTTATTCGTAATAAATTGGTATTGAATATATTTTTTTAGGGCAAACTCTAACTATAAATTCCCTAAGGAGGAAAGAACGTGTCTTTAAACCCTGTAGAAGATTCTAATTCAATTCATATTAATAGTAACTTGGCTTCTTTAGATTTTAGCAGTTTATTTATTAAACATATAAGTAAATACTATACTTCCTCCTATAATGAGCTTGTTTTTCTGTGTATTGGAACAGATCGTTCCACAGGAGATGCTTTGGGTCCTCTTGTTGGTCATAAGCTGGAGCGTCCTTTATCAAGACATGATCATATTTATGTCTATGGAACCCTCGCTGAACCTGTCCACGCAAAAAATCTACAAGAGTATATTAATTTAATTAATAAAACCTGTAAAAATCCTTTTATTATAGCTATTGATGCTTGTTTAGGTAGAGTGGATAGGGTTGGATGTATAACAATAGGTGAAGGTCCTTTGACCCCCGGAGCTGGCGTAAATAAGCGATTACCTTCTGTTGGAAATCTTCATATCATGGGAATAGTTAATTTAGGTGGCTATATGGAGTATATGATTCTTCAAAATACAAGGTTGCAGTTGGTGATGAAAATGGCAGATGCTATAGCAGAGGGAATCAAGTTTTCTATTTGGAAAATCAACAAAGAAAAATTATTATCATGATCTTTACTTAAAACTAAATTTATTTGTGAAAAAAATAAAGCTATGTAAATATTCAGGTTGTTGAAAAAGTCTCATATTCTTGTTTATGGATATGTGCTCATAAATTTGAATACATTAAGGGTGAAACCATAGAACCCTGTGTATTGAAATTAACGTATTGAGACCTATATTTACATAGCTTTAAGTTTGTATAGAGGTTTATTGACTAAAGAGAACTGTCTCTAACTAAACAAACTTCCATATCTTCTTGTTTCTATGATATACTGTATCTCCTCTATTGATTTGCTGTTAGCATTAATTAATACAGCACCATAATTATTTGTCTCGCCAGAATCATTTACATTTTTTAAACCTCCATAGTCGTCGGTATAAACAATGGCATCAATATAACCTTGATCTTTAAACCCAACAACCTCATAGCCTTTATCTATTAAAGCAGCTTTTATTTCCTCTAAATTTTCCTGTATAGCTATCCTTTTCAAAAAAACACCTCCTTGGATTATTATGCCAAAAAGGTGTTGATTTCATTCTAAGAAATCTTTTTTTATTTATTCTTCAGTATATTGCTAAGACTCCCTCTTCTATAAATAGACACCGCATAATAGATAGGACAAATTTTTCACCTACCCCTGATCTTTATTACTTCTAGCACCTTTTATTTTGGCTTTGTCTAAGTCATTGGATTTAGCTCTATCTAAAGCTTGTAATTCTTCTACCGAAAGATTGTAATTGGATTTTCCCTCTTTAATAGGTTTTGCATAGGAAATTGTTTCTGTTCTTCCGTGAATGCCTGTTAGAACAATACCATTGTTATTACCATCTAATAGGGCGATCGAGTAACTTAAATCACTTCCTACATCATTAAATGCATTATAACGAACAATTCCTACTTTTTGAATAGAAAAACTTATACGGTTTTCTATTATATCTAGCTTAGAATGCAGGTCTTTGAATTCCTCTTGAACCTCTTCTACTTTATCAATATGTTCCATTAAAACACTTTCTATGTTCTTTCCACTCGTACCTTTTACTAGACGCTTATATTTATCCTTTAGATTAGATACCATGCTATAATTAATGACTAATAAGATGATTAAAAATAAGTTCATAACTAAACTAGTAAAAATAAAGGTTAAAGAGTAAGTATCTATAATAGATAAAATCGACTGCATATTCATTCTCCCCTCGATAGCTATTTCATAATTCTAGTAATAAATTTTGTATAAATTAATTAGAAGTGCAGTTTAATAATATTCTACAATCTTTTATAGTTTCCCTTCTTAATTTTCAAAATAACATCATGTAATTTTTCCCTCTCAACTCTTTATTTTATTATGTTTCTTTTACAGCAAAAAAGAGAAGCATCGCTTCTCTCTATTTATACTCTATTTATACTCTATTCACTTGGATAAACCTTTAAGCTCCCTCTTAAAACACTACCTTTTTTACAATTGTTCACAGATATTTTTTAATGCCTCTAGCGCAGCATTAATCTCTTCTTTTTTTGTAAAGTATCCAATGCTAAACCGCACTGTCCCCTGCTCAAAGGTTTCTATAGTTTTATGGGCCATAGGGGCACAATGTAACCCCGGTCTCACACCTATATCAAACACCTTATCTAAAACATAGCCTATTTCCGAAGAATCCTCATCTCCAATATTGATAGAGATAACCGCCGCTTGTTTTGCTGCATCCTGTACTCCATATATTTTTATTTCAGGAATTTTCTTTAACCCTTCAATAAAATATTGAGTAAGTCCCTCCTCATGCTTCCTAATTTTATCTAAACCCTCTTCTAATATAAATTCAATTCCTGCCGCTAATCCTGCTATGCCTGGAGTATTCGGCGTTCCGCTTTCATATCGATCAGGCAACATCAGCGGCTGTAATAATTCCTGGGATTTGCTTCCAGTTCCTCCCTCTTTAAAATGTCTTACCTCAACACCTTCTTTTATATAGAGTATTCCTGTCCCCTGCGGTCCCATTAAACCTTTATGTCCCGCAGTAGCCAAAAGATCTATGTGAAATTTTTCAACATCTATATCATATACTCCTGCGGTTTGAGCAGCATCTACTAAAAACAAAATACCATGTTTCTTAGCTATTTCCCCAATTTCTTCAATAGGCATAATGGTTCCTGTTACATTTGAAGCATGGGTTGTAACAATCAGCTTTGTATTGGTTTTTATAGCTTCTCTTATAAGCTGAGGATCTAGCACTCCTCTATTATCACATTGAACAATAGTATTTTCTACTCCATTGGCTTCCATTGCTTTTATAGGCCTTAATACAGAGTTATGTTCCATGCTGGTGGTAATAACATGATCTCCCTGATTTAACACTCCTTTTATAGCTAAATTTAATGCATCTGTAGCATTAGATACAAAAATAATCTGCATAGGATCGTCTATATTAAATAACCTGCAAACCAATTCTCTACCTTTATATATAGTTCTTCCTGCTTCTAACGCTAATTTATGGCCTGATCGACCAGGATTAGCACCGTAATTTTTCATGTTGTTTAGAACAGCTTCATATACAATCTCTGGCTTTGGAAAGGATGTAGCTGCATTATCTAAATAAATCACAGAAATCTCCCCTTTATGACAAGCTTTAATTTAATATATATTATAACATATTCTTTCCTATGTATTATGTCATCCCTTTATTATATTATTATAAAATTTTTCTATCCTTTTCTCATCTAAATTGAATTTATTTATAGAAATTTTTCACTTCAGTAATAAAGGGTAAGGAAGTCTGTGCTCCTCTTTTGGTGGTAGATATTGCTCCAACAGCATTGCAAAATTTTAATGCTTCTTCTATCTCTTTACCTTCTCCTAAGGCTATCGCCAAGGCAGCGTTAAAGGAATCTCCTGCTGCGGTGGTATCTATAGCTTCTACTTTAAAGCTAGGCACCTTTAGTTCCTCTTTTCCAAGGAAATAACAACCTTCCTCTCCTAAAGTAACCACAACATTTTTTGCGCCTTTTTTTATTAATTCTCTTGCTGCTAATTCAATATCCTCTATACCAGTCATAGCCGTTAGTTCTGTTTCATTAGGGGTAATATAATCAATGTATTGATAGATTTCTTCTGGTAAATCTTTTGCAGGAGCAGGATTTAAAATCACCTTTTTGTTATTCTTTTTTCCTAGTTTTGCAGCCTGCAGCACAGTATCTATAGATATCTCCAGTTGTAATATGATAAAATCGTTATCTTTAATAATCCCTTCACATCTGTCAATATCCTCCTTCTCAATATGAAGGTTTGCACCAGGATAAACCAAAATCGTATTGTTTCCATTTTGATCAACTGTAATCATAGCATTACCAGATGGGAAATCAACCTTTTTAACGTTTTTAACATTTATACCTTCTTTTTCTAGATTTTCTTTTAATTTATTACCTACTATATCTTTCCCAATAGCACCTATCATTGTAACCTCTGCACCAAGTCTCTTTGCCGCTACCGCCTGATTAGCACCTTTTCCTCCTGGATTTTCTATAAAAGTCTCTACTAAAAGAGTCTCTCCTTTTCTAGGTAGTTCCTTTACTGTGTAAACATAATCCATATTTATGCTTCCTATCACTAATACTTTCAGATCAATCCCCTCTTTTCCAAACAGAGTCTTTTATTACTAGCTCTGGTTCTAATATGATTTTGTTATCTACTGGATCGTTGTCCTTATTGACGATTTTTATAAGTAGCTCCATTGCTTTGTATCCCATCTCATAAATTGGTTGAGCTATGGTGGTTATTTTAGGAGAAGTTACATTGGTTAAAAAAATATTATCGTATCCAGTAATAGATATTTCTCTAGGAACTTTTATTTTTCTGTCATTTAACATTTCTAAGGCACCAATAGCCATAAGGTCATTTTCACAGGCTACTGCAGAAAATTTTTCCTTTAAGTCTAACAATGACTCCATGCATCTTTTTCCTCCACTAAGCTTATAATCTCCCATAAAAATTAAGTTCTGATTTAAAGGTATGTTGTATTTACTAAGAGCACTTTTATAGCCTTCTAATCTACTATGGTTAAACTGTGATTTTTTTTCTCCAGCAATGTAAGCTATTTCTTTATGTCCATTCTGTATTAGATATTCTACGATTTTAAACATTCCTTTTTTCCCATCAGTAAAAATAAAAGGTATATCATCAGATTCTACAATTCTATCCACAAATACAGTAGGTATCTTATGCCGTTTAAATAGTTGTAGATTTTCATCAATAGGATTTAATGTGGAGGTATAGATCATTCCATCTACACATTTTTCCTTCAGTATCTCTATATAGGTTTTTTCTTTTTCAGGATTATCGTCAGTATTGCATAGGATGATATTATATCCATAACTATTGGCAGCATCCTCTGCCCCCCTAACAATTCCAGGAAAAAAAGGATTGTTAATATCAGGCAAAATAAGGCCTATGATATTGGTTTTTTTCGTTATCATACTCCTAGCCAGACTACTTGGGACATAGTTATGCTTTTTCATAATATTTAAGATTTTTTCTCTTGTTTCTAGACTCATACCCTCATTTTTATTATTAATCACTCTAGAAACTGTGGCTATAGAAACATTCGCTTCTCTAGCAATATCTTTTATGGTAAATCTCATTCTTTATTCTCCCTTTTCAGCTTTTTTTATAGCCACAATTGTTAATGCTGCTACCTCGCTGATTTTTAACTTTTCCATCCCTCTTACATAAGTATTTAAATCGTCACCAATGGGTTCTACCCACCTTTTATCTATACCCTTTAAACCATGAAGGATTCCGTAGATGGTTGCAATCTGTGCAGCATTACAATCTACATCCTGTCCTGCCATAGATATAATATGCATAGTCTCATCAAAATCATTTCCTCCAAAATAAAGGGCGATCACTTCTGCTGCCGCATTAGGATAGGCATGAATCCAATTATACTTTTTAAACTTTTCTTCACAGGGCCTCCAAGCATCTTTCCAATGGTGATGTTTTTTACATTGGGTATAGGCAAAATCTATTACAGCGTAATACTCTGAATCCTTTGGAAGCATTTCTATTGTTTTTTCTAATAAAATCCTTACATCTTCTTCAACAAAAGCTAGAGATACTAAGGTTGCATTAAAAATCTCCCCAATAACACCATTGTTATGATGAGAAATAACAGCATCCAGCCAAGCTAGTCTGGCTGCTTCCTCTGGATTTCCAGGTGCCACCATGCCACAGATAGCTCCTCTCATTTGAGCCCCTATCCACTCACGATAATAGTTATTGAATTTTCCACTTAAAGGCGGATATACACCAGATCTTATGTTCTTTAATGCAATGTCTTCCGCTGACCAACCCATGGGAATCATCCCAACCCATTCTTCAGCAATATCTTCAGAGGTAATAGCATATCCCTTTTCATAGAAGGCTTTTAAAAAAGCCAATTCAAAGGTAATATCATCATTGTAAGTGTTTGGTTTTCTTACATAACCCCATATCTCTCCGAAGGTCTTCTCAATATTATCTGTTGTATATCCTTCAATAGCAGTTCCTAAAGCTCCTCCACATATTTGTGCCAACCATCCAGCTAATATTTTCTCTTGAAAAGATTCTCCATCAAAATCAAGTTTAGGATAGTTCACAAAGCTTACTGATCTTTTATAATCCTCCCAATCCTCATACTGCTTATATTGCCAATAATCTGCACTTAGATCTTTTTTTGCCTCATTTAGGATATGATAGATTTTAGCAGATACTTTATTTAAACTTATAATATCCTCCTCTTCCAATGCTTTTAAGCCTTGAGGTATAAGTTTTTCCGCTTCCTCAACATAGTAACCCATGTTCTCCATAGATTGTATAGCACCTATGATAATTCTCTCTGGAGCATAGGAGCCTGGTACATTACTTTTCCATTGAAGCTTTAATTTTGCTACTTCATAGTCTCCTGCAAACTCTGCTCCTTCTTCCCACGTTTGATCTTCTTCCTCTAAAACAACAGGAATAGCATTTTGCATTAATTCATGTTCCATTTCCCAAGCTTTCCTCATCCCTAAGTCCTCCTTTTAATAGTTGACTTTTTTCTCTCCCTTTCCTCTACTTAAAATATCTTGACAGCATTGCTTAAGCCCCTCTTTTATAGCATTATTCATGAACAATACTTCGTTGTTCTTTTTTACAAATTTGCCATCTATAATGGAATGAACTATATTTTTGCTTTCACCACTATAAAGAATGGAGGCTAGAGGATTGTAGACAGGATAGGTATTGCTCTTATGTAAATCCCATATTAATAAGTCCGCAGCATACCCTTCCTTCAAAATCCCAGATTTAAAAGACAGCGCTTCATGCCCCTTCATTAGTATCTGCCACATCTCTTTAAGGGTAAAGGCTCTAGCATTGTCATTTAATTTCCCCAGTAATGCCAGCAACCTTACTTGTTCTAGTGGATTTAAGGTGTTGGAGCTGGCAGCCCCATCAGTACCTATGCATAAGGACAATTCATGAGATTTTTCCCATATCCTCCCAATACCCATCCCTAGCTTCATATAGGTTTTTGGACTTACAGCTATGTAGGTTTTCTCATTTAAGTATTTCCTATCTTCTTCTGTTATCCATAGTCCGTGTCCTATAATAACAGGAATCTCAAATCCTCCCACCTCCTTCAATACTTCAAAAGGAGTTTTTTTATAAAGCTTTAAGCTTTCCTCTACCTGCTCTTTTGTTTCTGATAGATGTATATGAATTCCTACTTCTAATTCTTTAGCTTTTTTAATGATTTTTTTTAACGTGTCTAGGGGACAGGTATAGGGTGAATGGGGACCCATTCTTAGCTTTAGTCGATTGTTTTCATTTCTTCTTTTCTCAATAAGAAGCGTTACACTTTCAAAGCTTTCTTCAAAGTTATCGGTTATTCCAAATAAAGTCGGTGCAATATCCCCTCTAATGCCACTTTCAATAACCGCATCACAAATTGCCTCTGCATAAAAATAGTGATCTGCAAAGGCAGTTACACCATTATCCATCATCTCATGAATCCCTAGCAAAGCTCCATAATAAACATGCTGAGCTGTAAATTGGCTTTCATAGGGAAATATCTCTTTATTAAACCAATCTTCTATATAGACATCTTCTGCTAAACCCCTCAGTATTCCCATAGGAACATGGGTATGTAGATTTACAAAGCCAGGGGTAATGAAGTGATCACTACAATCTAGAACTTCCTGTCCATCCTCTTGGCAATTTTCTGTTATTTTTACTATTTTCCCCTTGAGAATACAGATATTTCTACCATAAGATATGGTTCCCTCTTCATCAATCATGTTAGTATTTTTTAATACAATATCATAATAATTCATAAGTCTTCATCATCTCCTTAAGCATATCAATAAATCTTAATCTATCAACACCTAAGGCTACTTCTACATTGGGGCTGTTTTTCGTGACTTTATTTAAATCCACCACCGTTTTCCCATAGGTGAAGAAGCCCTCCTTTTCAACAGCTACATAATAATGCTTTTTCTGGATAATGGTTGGATCAATCACAGCAGCCACTGCAACAGCATCATGCATGATGGCAGCTTCAAGACCAGCCACTTTTTTCTGAAAGGCCAGATTTTCCTTTAAAATTATCTTTAGAGTTTCAGAAATCACATTTTTCCTAGAAGTAAGGTTTTCTATATCCTCTTCATAAAGAAGTGCTTGATGGGTTGCATCTAACCCCACCATGGTTATAGGTATCCCAGACTGAAATACAATATCTGCCGCCTCTGGATCTACATATATATTAAATTCCGCCGAAGGAGTGACATTCCCTAAAAAACAAGCCCCTCCCATTAAAGTGACTTTCTTGATTTTTTTCTTGATATCAGGATATTTTATCAATGTGATAGCTATGTTGGTAAGTGGTCCTAATGCTATTATTTCAAGTTCACCATCCCAAGCTTCAGCTTCTTCATGAATAAGATCCCAAGCCTTCTTTTCATAGAACTTCAGCTTACTTTCCTTCAACACTACAGGTCCTAACCCTGTTTTTCCATGGACTTCTTCAGCAGTTTTTAATGATCTTAGTAATGGTTTGGGAGCTCCCTTTGCTATTTTTGCATTTTTCCCTATATGGCCTACTAAATCCAATGCATTTCTTGTAGTTCTATCTACATTTACATTTCCAGCTATAGTTGTAATGCCTCTAACATCTAAAATCTTCTCCTGTGAGAAGGCTAAAAATATGGCTACTGCATCATCAATTCCTGGATCCGTATCAATAATTACAGGTGTTTTCATAGCTGTTCCTCCTTTATTGGTAGAATTTCATTGCCTCAACCAACATGTCAACAAATTTTTCTCTATCAATATCAAAAGCAACCTCTGCATTTTTTTCCTTTTTTAAAACATCATGATAGTCCACCACTGTTGCTCCTAGTGTATGGATTCCTGTTGTTTCAATATCTACATGGAGTTTTTTTGTGTTTATAATGGTAGGATCGATCACCCAAGCTACTGCACATGGGTCATGAAGAGGACTTCCTTCAAAACCTGTGTCCATGTGGAACTTGGCAAAAAACTCTAGAAGCTCCGCCACCATAACAGCTACCTTCCCCCCTACACTTCTAATTCTCTCTATATCTTCCTCATAGATTAAGGCCCTATGGGTTACATCTAGTCCACACATGGTAATAGGTATCCCTGACTTAAAAACAATATCTGCTGCCTCTGGATCTACTAGTATATTAAACTCTGCCGCAGGACTCCAATTTCCACCAACGCAAGCCCCTCCCATAAGAGAAATTCGCTCGATTTTATTCTTCAACTCCGGATAACATAAAATAAACTTCGCTATATTTGTTAAAGCACCGGTTGGAATTAAAGTAATCCTCTCATCACTTTCCCTCACAACCTTTGCTATAAGCTCTATGGCAGATAAATCTACTGGTTTTAAGGTAGCTTCTGGCAATTCAGGACCATCTAATCCACTATCTCCATGAACTTCTGGGGCAGTGATTAGCTCCCGCATCAAAGGCTTCTCAGCCCCTCTAGCAACAGGTGCTTCTATATTGGCAAAGCTTAATACCCTTAAGGCATTATTTAATGTTTTTTCCTGGGTTTGATTTCCTGCAACAATCGTTACTGCCTTTACCTCCAGTTTATCACTAGCAAAGGCCAATAAAAGGGCGATGGCATCATCATGCCCAGGGTCACAATCCATAATCACTGGTTTCTTCATACCTGGTTCCTCCTATATTTCTTAATTTTGTTGTTTTGTTTTATCGAATAAATGACTAATCCCAAAATAGTGGTTACATAGGGAATCATTTGTACAAACTCTGCTGGTACCCTTAAGGATTGCATCACATTAGATAAGGCATCTGCAAAACCAAATATTATAGCTGCCAAAAATGTTCCTAAAGGAGTCCCTCTTCCCATAGCTTCCGCAGCAAGGGCTATAAACCCTCTTCCTGCCGTCATATCTCTGGAAAACCAAGAAACGTAGCCCATTGACATATAAGCTCCTCCTAAACCTGCAAGGGCACCACTGATCATTAACGCCATGTACTGTATCCTTCTTACACTGATCCCTACTGAATCAGCTGCATTTGGAGTTTCTCCCACTGCTCTTATTCTAAGCCCCAAAGGCGTTTTATATAAAAACAGATGAATTAAAAATACACATAGTAAAGAGACATAGGTCAAAATATTATGTCCTGATAAGATTTCTCCTAACACAGGTATGCTATTGATCAATGGAATAGAAATTTCTGGCACCACCTTGCTCTGTAGTGATACAGAAATACCCTTGTCTTGTGCCGCTAAAAACAATAGAAATACTGTCCCTCCACTGGAAAAGAGATTAAGCGCAATCCCCGTCAAAATAATATCAGATTTAAGGTTTAAGGAGAAATAAGCTAATACCAAAGATAATAAAACTCCGGTAGCAACTGCACATAATACTCCTATGAGTACACTTTGGGTAAAGGCACTGGAAATCACCCCCATTAGAGCTGCAAAAAGCATAATTCCCTCTAATCCTATATTAATAACACCTGCTTTATCTGATATGATGGCTGCTAAAGATGCGAATAGTATGGGGGTTGTTACCCTTAAGACTGAGTAGGCAAAACTGGTTGAAAATATGATCGGCAATAAATTTTCCATCTACTATCCCTCCTTAACAGCAAGTTTTTCTTGAGAATTTTTAATAATTCTTTTATGTTGCCATTTTGCCAAAAATCTTTTTGCTGCTATTAATACAATAATAATTGCTTGTATCGCAGATATAACTTCACTTGGAACATCTGTCATTCTTGCCATGATATCTGCACCTACCCTTAGATAAGCTAAAAAGAAGGCCGCAATGGGTACAAAAATTGGATTATTTCTAGCTAATATTGCAATAATAATTCCGTCAAATCCATATCCTGGCAAAGCAGACCATTGAAATCTTTGGTACATCCCCAGTATTTCTGTAGCACCTCCTATGCCTGCTATCAAACCGCCTATAACCTGAGAATAGATGATAACTCTTTTCGTATTGATACCAGAATATTTTGCAAAACTTTCGTTTAATCCCGTCATTCTTAAAGCATAACCCCATTTTGTTCTATACATAAATAAATAGGTGAGGGCAATAAATAATATAGCAATAAATAGACCAGAATGAATTCTTGTTCCAGCCAATATTTTCTTTAACATAGCTGTCTCAGGAAACACATAAGAACCAATCATGCCAGCATTAGGATCTCTTATGGTGCTTTTCATCATATATAATCCTAGGTATAAACAGACATAGTTTAGCATTAAAGAGGAAACCAACTCATTGGCATTCCATTTTACCTTTAAAAAACCCGGAAGTAAACCAACAAGACCTCCAACAACGCCTCCAAATAAAATAGCTGCAAAAGGATGTATTCCCGCTGGGAGAAGAAATTTAACCGCTATAAAGGAAGCCGCCACGCCACCAACATAAAAAGCTCCCTCCCCGATCATATTAAACTGCTTTGCCTGAAACATAACACACACCGCTAAGCCAGAAAAAACGAAGGGAATCGTCATCTCTATTACGTTTCCAAATCGTCTTATGGAGGAAAAGGGACCTGTTAAAAAAGAGGTTAAGGCATCTACTGGTTGCTTACTTACTAATAAAATAATAAGTAGTGCTAGCGTCATTGCCATCAAAATTGCCACAAAGGTTCTTATGATCTCAAATTGTGTTTCAATTTTTTTATTACTCATTCTCAACCCTCCTTTTTTCCTCGAAAACTTGCTTCTTTATTCCTAGCATGTACATACCTAACTCCTCTTCCGTAACCTTAGTGCTATCTTCAAAAGAAGCTACTACTTCACCACCATACATTACCAGCAAACGATCACTTAATTCCATCACTTCATTTAAATCAGAAGATATCAATAAAACGCCAACACCTTCATCTCGAAGCTGAATCAATTTTTCATAGATAAACTCAATAGCACCTACATCTATTCCTCTAGTTGGTTGGTTGGCTATGATAATTTTGGGGGATGAGGAAAATTCTCTTGCAACAACAACTTTTTGTATATTTCCCCCCGAAAGCATTTTCACCGGCTGTTGTCCATTATCGCATTTCACTTTATAATCATCAATAAGCTGTTTAACGAGGGATTGTATTTTTCTTATTTTTAGGAGCCCTTTATTATTAAGATCTTTATTATCAAACCTATCAGAAATAATGTTTTCCTCAATAGAGGCAAACTCTGCAACCCCATAAGTCATTCTATCCTCTGAGATGTGGGAGATGCCTAAATCCCTTATTTGTTTTATCGTTAAATCCCTAATTTCCTTATCACAAATAACAATACTGCCTTCATCATATTGATCTAGTCCTGTAATCAATTCTATTAATTCTCTTTGTCCATTACCTTCAACTCCAGCTATTCCTACAATTTCTCCTTCTCTGACAAAAAAACTTATTTTATTTAATATGTTTTTCCCCATAACATCTATATGGTTTACTTCTTTTACCTTTAAAACAATTTCCTTAGGTTTTGCTGGTGTTTTATCAATTTTTAAAACAACATCACGGCCTACCATAAGCCTTGATATTTCTTCCTGGGTTACATCCTTGACATGGTGTACTCCTACACTTCGTCCACCTCTTAATATAGTGATCCTATCACAAATTTCTTTTATTTCTTTTAATTTATGGGAAATAAAAATAATAGTATGTCCTTTTTCTTTCAAGGTAACTAATTCTTCGAACAATTCCTTTGTTTCCTGTGGTGTTAAAACTGCTGTGGGCTCGTCCAATATTAAAATCTCTGCTCCCCTAAGAAGTGCCTTTAATATTTCTACTTTTTGCTTCATGCCTACTGGTAAGTCTTCTATTTTTGCCTCCGGATCAACAATAAGGTTATACTTTTTAGAAATCTCTTCCGTTATAGCTACTGCCTTTTTAAAATCAATGAAGCCATTTTTTCTTGGTTCTATTCCCAACACCATATTCTCTGCTATAGTTAAGGATGGAACTAGCATAAAATGTTGATGTACCATGCCTATCCCATTTTTTATAGCTGTTGTAGGGGAATCTATTTTTATGGCTTTCCCGTTAATAAAAATTTCTCCCTCTTCAGGGGTTTCAAGTCCAAAAAGCATTTTCATAAGCGTACTTTTTCCTGCACCATTTTCACCCATTAAAGCATGGATTTCTCCTTCGTTTACAGAAAAATTTACATCTTTATTTGCTACTATACCATTGGGATATACCTTGGTTATGTTTTTCATTAATAATATTTCATTTCCCAAGTCCGTCACCTCAACTTTAAAGTTCTATTTAAAAGATATGCACTGGTTCACCAGTGCATATCCTAAATCCCTTGAAAAACCTCCACCTTTTGGCTACTTCTAAAAGCCAACCCCCTTACGTACTTTTTTTATATACTAGGGTCATCAGGTTTTTTGTATCTCGAATGTAAATATTTTTGAACAAGCTATTTCTTTATGGCTTTACTGAATTTCTTATTTCATCTAATTTATTTGTATCCATTCCTATAGCAGTATCAACTTTTATCTCTCCACTAATGATCTTAGCAGATATCTCCTCTACTAAATCTCTTAATTCTTGTGGAATATTCTTATCATAATATTCATTTTTAGCCAATCCTATTGATTCTTCATTTAATCCCAAAGCCTCCGCTGTACCCCAAGGTAATTTTCCCTCAATCTCTAACTCTATGGCTCTAACTAG
Organism: Anaerovirgula multivorans; assembly: GCF_900188145.1. Taxonomy (GTDB): domain Bacteria; phylum Bacillota; class Clostridia; order Peptostreptococcales; family Natronincolaceae; genus Anaerovirgula; species Anaerovirgula multivorans. The sequence goes on from NZ_FZOJ01000012.1 coordinate 117,334, forward strand.
AGATTGATCTACTCTTTTTAGAACAGATGATAAAATTAATTCAGCCTTTTCATTATCTGAGCCCTTGAAAATCATAGCTTGGTCTGAATCAACGCCTATAGCATATTTCTTTTCACTTTTAGCTGCATCTAGTGCCCCTAATCCAGCTTGAGATGCGACAGGAAATACCAAATCTACTTTTTGATTGTATTGAGCAAGTGCCATTTCTTTTCCTTTGGCACTATCAAAGAAATCTCCTATATAAGAAATAGCAATTTTTATCTCTGGATCAACGTATTGAGCTCCTTGAATATAACCAACAAGGAAGTCATTAATAACTGGTATATCCATTCCTCCAACGAAACCTATCATTTTTTCAGGGTTTGCTAACTCCATATCGGAAGTTGTAATTTTAGCCGCTAAAGCTCCTGCTAAAAAAGACCCTTCGTTTTGTTTGTAGTTAATAGAATAAATGTTTCCAAAATTTCCACTACTATAATCCACTGCCGCATCAAATAATATGTATTTCTTTTCTGGATATTCTGGTGCTATTTTTTCTAAGTACTCTTGCATTTGCCAGGTTCCAGAAATAATGATATCCCAATCCTCTTCAGAAACATCTGCTAGAGTTGGCTCCCATTTCATCTGATCTGGACCCATTTCGATTACCTTTGTTATAGCTCCAAATTTTGATTGAATTTCCTTAGCCCCTTCGTTAGCTGAATCAAAGAAGGATTTATCTCCTAAATTACCATTTAATAATACCGCTATTTTCAATGGTTCTTCTTCACCTTCCGTACTAACCTCTGGTGCTTTTGTGCTACAGCCCGTTAATGCAAGTGATGCCACCATGATGATTACTAAAACAAACATAAACATTCTTTTCATTTTTTTCCCTCCACTTTTCGAATATTTCGAACTTTAAAAATAGATTTTGAGCAATTTTTTGTTTTTAAACAAGAATTTTTGCTCCTTCCTAGAAAACTTCTGCTTCCTAGAATCCCCCTAGCACTATACTTACTAATCACAACTTTTGTTTGATAAAATACTTACGTAAACGTTTTACGTAAACGTTTTATTAAACTTTAATTTAATTATATAAAAAAATAAGATAAGTATCAATGTTTTTTTTACATAAAATACTAAATATTAAAAAACCTCTCAAACAGCATTTTTTCATTCTTTTATGGCTGTTTCAAGAGGTTTAATTTTATTGTTAATATCTTATAGATAATATTTCATGTGAAACATTAACTGCTTGTTTCCAATAGGCTTAATATTCTTTCTAAGTCTCCATCATTATAATACTCGATCTCAATCTTTCCTTTTTTTCTGCCTTTTGTTATATTTACCTTTGTTCCAAAAAAACTTTTTAAATCTTCTTCAAACTTTATAAGCATAAAATCCTTCTCTTTTTTATTTTCCTTCTCTTTTTTCTTAGAATTAGAAAGATTTCTCATTAATTCTTCTACTTGACGAACATTTAAATGTTCCTCTTCAACTTTTTTAGCAATTTCATATTGCCTATCACTATTATCAATGCTTAACAAAGCTCGTCCATGTCCAGCAGAAATTTTCCCCTCCTTTATCATGCCTATAACTCGGTTATCTAATTGCAATAATCTTAAAATATTAGCTATATAAGGTCGACTCTTTCCTAAAGCTTCTCCTAATTGATCTTGTGTAACTTGGTAAGTATCAATGATATATTTATAAGCTTTTGCCTCCTCCATAATATTTAAATCTTCCCTCTGGATATTTTCTATAAGAGATATTTCCATTAATTGTTGCTCATTATGTTTTTTAACAATGCAAGGAATTTCCTTTAACTCTGCATTTCTAGCAGCTCTCCATCTTCTTTCACCAGCGATAATCATATAGCCATCTTCTTTTTTTATTACTACAATCGGTTGTATTAATCCGTGGAGTTTTATTGATTCTGCTAATTCTTGTAGTGCCTCTTTGTTGAAATCTTTTCTAGGCTGATGTTCATTAGGAAATATTTTATTAATGTTAATGTTCTTTATACTATCTTCAGTTACTATCTCTTCAACAATATCTACCCTGCTAAGTTGTGGTATTAGAGCTTGCAGGCCTTTCCCTAACCCTTTTTTCTTAGCTGCTTTTGTCATCTATATCACATCCTCTTCCAGTTCTATAAATTCCTCCGCCAATTCAAGATAAGCTTCTGCCCCTTTAGATTTGTTATCATAGTAAATAATAGGTTGTCCATGACTTGGAGCCTCTGCAAGCCGAACATTTCTAGGTATAATGGTAGTATATACCTTTCCTTTAAAATAATTTTTCACTTCATCTACCACCTGGATTGATAAATTAGTTCTTCCATCAAACATACTTAAAACAACACCTTGAACCTCTAAACTAGGATTTAAACTCTGTTTTACCAACTGAATGGTGTTCATTAATTGGCTAACTCCTTCTAGCGCGTAATACTCACACTGAATTGGTATTAAAACACTATCTACGGCTGAAAGAGAGTTTATTGTTAATAATCCTAAAGAAGGAGGGCAGTCTACGAAGATATAATCATAATCCCCTCTAATTTCATTTATAGCTTTTCTTAACTTTCTTTCCCTATCATTAGTAGAAACCAATTCTATTTCCGCCCCTGCCAACTCACTACTAGAAGGTATTAAATCAATATTTTCATATTCTGTTTGTATAATTATTTTTCTAATATTTACCTCATCAATCATCAAATCATAAATACTATATTCTAGTTGTGTTTTATCAACACCAAATCCACTGGTTGTATTACCTTGAGGGTCAATATCTATTACACATACCTTTTTACCTTTGTTGGCAACACATGCACTCAAATTAACATTGGTTGTTGTTTTGCCAACGCCTCCTTTTTGGTTGAAAATTGCTATTACCTTGGCCATTAAGTCTGCCCCCTTTAAACTATTTGTTATAAATTTTCATATTATTAAGTTTCTAAAAAATTTTAAATTCTCCTTTTAAAATCAAGAAAAACTTTGTAATTTTCTGATTTTTATTTTAAAGTATAAATACTTTTACTATTCCTTGATAAGAAGGTGTTTTCTCTAAGATATAACATTTTACTAATAATACGGGTTGTTAGAGAATATAATTACTTATAGCCAACAAGAACTAAGGAAGTATTTCTACAAAATGCCTATTAAGAGGATCCTTGAGGAGGCTTAAAAATGCTAAGAATTATAGTAACAACTTTTTTTATTGTATTTGTTGCAGAACTAGGAGATAAAACACAACTTCAAACTATGCTTCTTGCTACACAATCTAGATCCATCTGGCCAGTATTTATTGGAGCTTCTTTAGCCTTAATACTTAGCTCTCTTATTGGTGTATTTGCTGGAACCTTTTTAAGTAAATATATCCCTACCCACTATTTACAAACAGCTGCTGGTATAGCTTTTGTTATTATTGGTATTTTAACTTTAAGTGGTAAAATTTAAAGTTTATTAACTTTAATGTTAACTTTAAAGTCTCATTCAATAATAGATATTACATAACTTCCATCCATTAGTTAGAAAAGTAGATAACCCAAATCTTTGATTTGATGTCAGTCACTTTCACAAAGTGCAAAAAGATTACTACAATCTCTAGTAATCTTTTTAAGGTTTATTTCTTTTTAAGGTTATGCTTTAGGAATTTTAACCGTTACTTCTATAAAATCCCCTTTATCTACTTGTTTGAATTCAGCATTTCCTTGTTTGTCTTTAATAGCTTCGTAAGCCTGTTTAATCGTATTAATGTAAATCCTATAGTTCATGAAGCTCTTAATGTTTTGTTTATGCTTAGGTTCTTCCTCCGCAGTTAACTCCTCTAACATGCTTTGTATAAATTCTTCTGTTTTTTTAACATTATAATCATTTTTAATGATTTTATCTAAGACCATAAGCCTTAATTCTTCATCTGGAAGCTTTAGCAATGCTCTTCCATGTCTTTCTGTTAAATTATGTTCTAACAGTTTTTGTTTTATCTCGTCCCCTAATCTAAGAATTCTTAATTTGTTTGCAATAGTAGATTGATTCTTCCCTATCCGAACAGCCAATTCCTGTTGTGTTAAGCCATGATCTTCGATTAGATTAGCATAACCCTCTGCCTCTTCTATAAAGTTTAAATCTTCTCTTTGTAGATTTTCAATAATAGCTAAAACCGCTGAATCTTTATCATTAAACTGATTATTAACAATGGCTGGTATGGTTATTAAGTTGGCTAATCTTGCCGCTTTTACTCTTCTTTCTCCTGCTATTAATTCAAATTTTCCTTCTCCTATTTGTCTAACACTTATAGGCTGTAATACGCCATATGACTTTATTGATTGACTTAGCTCTTGAAGACTTGTTTGAGAGAAGCTTTTTCTAGGTTGATAGGGGTTGGAAATAACAGAATCTATGGATATTTCAAGAACTTTTTTTTCAGCATTACTCATCCCGATCCCTCTTTTCTTTAAGGAATTTCTATGTATTACTATTTCTATAAAAATATATTGTCTCCTTCTAAAGTTAATGGGAAAATTTTTTTTTTCGTTTTACAAAATTTTATCTTTATAAACTATTTTATAGGATTTTTAGTAGGTAAACCTGCTTTTCTTGGATATTTTGTCGAAGTTTGTTTAGTTTTTTCTATAAGTAGTATAGAATGGGTGATATCACTAAAGGGTAAAGTTATATCTTCTTTATCTACTATCTTTCCTCCCAATACCTTTATAGCTTTTTCTGCTTCAAGTAACTCTTCTTGTAGAGCTTTACCTTTTTGACAAATAAAGTACCCCCCTACTTTAACAAAAGGGAGACAGTACTCTACTAATATATTTAATGGAGCTACAGCTCTTGCCACTGCATAGTCATAAGTTTCTCTATATCGTTTCTCTTGTCCGTAATCTTCAGCTCTACCATGGATAAATTCTACCTCCTCTAGTTGCAGTTGAAGGCAAACCTCTTTTAAGAAGTTAATTCTTTTATTCAAGGAATCTAATAAAGTTAACTTTAATTGAGGAAAAATAACTTTAAGAGGTATACCAGGAAATCCTGCCCCAGTTCCTACATCAATTAATTTACCATTATTTCTTAACTGCTCTATTTTTACGCAGGAGATAGAGTCAAGAAAATGTTTAATAATCACTTCCTTTTCTTCTTCTATCGCTGTTAGATTCATTTTTTGGTTCCATTCCAATAGTATATCTTTGTATTTCAATAGTTGATGAATTTGTTTTTCTTCAATCTGTGCTCCTAATTCTATGCTTCCTTCTTGCAAAAGCTTTTTCAACTCCATTTTTTATTCACTACCCCCTCTTTGCCTTCTTTTCTGTTCTAAGTAGACCAATAGCACAGAAATATCAGCAGGTGAAACTCCTGATATTCTAGAAGCCTGTCCCACAGAAAGAGGTTTAATATTATTTAACTTTTGTCTTGCCTCCAGTCGCAATCCTTCTATTCCATTATAATCAATTTCTTCACTAAGTTTCTTATTTTCTAGCTTTTTAAATTGATCTATTTGCTTTAATTGCTTATCAATATAGCCTTCATATTTCACTATAATTTCGCATTGCTTTGCGGCGTCTCTTAAGATTTCATTAGACCTATTTGGATCGATGGCTGTAATATTATCATAGGAAATTTCTGGTCTTTTTAACAAATCATAAAGACTTATCCCAGTCTTGATAAGGGCACTATTTAATTTCTCCAAAAGAAAATTTGCTTTTTCAGGTGAAACAATAGTGCTTTTTAATCTTTCCATTTCTTCTTCTATTTGCTGTTTTTTATTTAAATATTTTTCATATCTATCTTTTTTTGCTAAACCAACCTCATATCCCTTTGGAGTTAACCTCAGGTCAGCGTTATCTTGTCTTAATACCAACCTATATTCTGCTCTAGAGGTCATCATTCGATAGGGTTCATTGGTGCCTTTGGTAACTAAATCATCAATCAATACCCCTATATAAGCTTCTGACCTATCTAAAATAAAGGGTTCTTTCTCTTGAAGCTTTAATACCGCATTAATTCCTGCCATCAAACCTTGGGCAGCTGCTTCTTCATAGCCTGAGGTCCCATTAAATTGTCCAGCACTGAAGAGATTACTAATATGTTTTATTTCTAAAGAAGGCTTTAACTGAGTAGGATCAATACAATCATATTCAATAGCATAGGCTGGCCTCATAATTTTTACCTTTTCAAGTCCTACTACCGTCCTTGCCATAGCCTCTTGTACTTCTTCTGGGAGACTTGTCGACATTCCCTGTAGGTACATTTCCTTGGTATCTAGTCCCTCTGGTTCAATAAATAATTGATGAGAGTGTTTATCTTGAAAACGAACCATTTTATCCTCAATAGAAGGACAATATCTTGGTCCTACACTTTCCATATCTCCCCTATACATAGCTGAGCGATTGATGTTTTCCATAATGATTTTTTGTGTTGCTGCTGTAGTACGGGTTAACCAGCAAGGTTGTTGTTCAATCTCCAGTTTATCATTTAAAAAGGAAAAGGGTACTATCTCTTCATCTCCTGCATGGATAGACATTTCAGAGAAGTCAATAGTATCCCTGTGAATTCTAGCAGGGGTTCCTGTCTTAAATCGCCGCATATTGCAGCTTATTTCCTTCAACTTTTCAGAAAGATATTGAGCAGGAAATAAACCATTAGGTCCTGACTCATAGTTTACTTCTCCCATATATATCTTCCCTCTTAAATAAACCCCTGTTGCCAAGATAACTGCCTTCCCATAATATACAGCCCCAGTCCTCGTAACTATACCCTGAACTCTATTCTCCTCCACAATTAAATCAACAACTTCTCCCTGCCTTATATCTAAGTTAACTTCATTTTCTAAGGTTTTTTTCATTTCTATATGATATCTTGATTTATCTGCTTGAGCTCTTAAAGAGTGTACTGCTGGTCCTTTAGCCGTATTTAACATTTTACTTTGAACAAAGGATTTATCAATATTGATTCCCATTTCACCTCCAAGAGCGTCAATTTCCCTAACTAAATGTCCTTTACCAGTACCACCAATAGATGGATTACATGGCATCATAGCAATAGCATCCAATGTTAAAGTTAATATTAATGTTTTACATCCCATTCTTGAAGTAGCAAGTGCAGCTTCACAGCCGGCATGTCCAGCTCCTACTACAACTACATCATAATTCCCCGCATCATATCGAATATCCATTTCCTATACCTCCATAAACTGTATGAATATGTCCTTACATATCTTTACTTTAATACACTAAGGGCTACAATTCAGAGGAAAAAACCATCCTCTAGATAAACAAACTAAGTGACTGCCACAAAAGTTGAAGTGCAAACTTTTGTCCATCTACTTATAGATAAACAAACTAAGTGATCGACTTGAAAGTTACAAACCAAACTTTCGGTTGCCTACTTATGAATTAAGTCTCATTTTAACTCAAGGGCGAAACCGTAGATCGTAGGTATTAAAATAAAAGCATAGAGATGTATATCTCTACTTTCCAATACAGAAATTCTTAAAAATATGGTCGATGATATCCTCAGCCACCGTATCTCCAGTGATTTCCCCTAATGCTTCCCATGTGTTTTTAACATCCACCTCAACAAAATCTAAAGGCATTTTTTTTTCAATAGCTTCCGTACCTTCTTTCATGCTTTGTAAGGCCCTCTCAAGAGAATTTTTATGCCTTACATTGGTTACTAGGAGTCTATCCTTTGCTTTGATTTCCCCTTTATATACCAATTCCTCTATAGCTTCCTCTACCTCCTCTAACCCCTTTTCCTCTATCAAGGATATTTTGATGATTTTTTTATTTTTTATTAACTCTTTGGCCTTATCTAAATCTGCTTTTTGAGGTAAATCAGTTTTATTCATAAGAATTAAAGCTTTCTTATTCTCTATTAACTCTAATATTTGAAGGTCTTCCTTTGTTAATTTCGTAGAAATATCTAACATGAAAATAATTAAATCTGCTTTATTAAAAAACTCCTTAGATTTTTCTACTCCTATTTTCTCAACAATATCTTCTGTTTCCCTTATACCAGCAGTATCTATGATTTTTAAAGGAATACCCCTAATGTTTAAGTGCTCTTCTATAACATCTCTAGTTGTTCCTGGAACTTCTGTAACAATCGCCCGTGATTCCCTTAAAAGAGCATTTAACAATGAAGATTTTCCTACATTAGGCTTTCCTACAATAACTGTACTTAAACCTTCCCTCAATATCTTTCCTGTATCAGCGGTCTTTAACAATACTTCAATGTCCTTCTCAACCTCTTTACTTTTATGTAATAAATAATCTAAGGTTACTTCGTCTATATCTTCTTCAGAAAAATCAATAGAAACTTCTATATGGGCCAACATGTCCATTAATTTTTGTCGAGTAACACTAACCTTTTTGGATAAAGCACCCTCTAGCTGATCTAATGCTACATCAAAACCTTTGTCAGTTTTGGCACTAATTAAATCCATTACCGCTTCTGCCTGAGCTAAGTCAATTCTACCATTTAAAAAAGCTCTTTTAGTAAATTCTCCTGGTTCTGCTGCTCTTGCCCCTTTTCTTAACACCAGTTCTAATATTTTTTTAACCGGTATGACACCTCCATGACAATTAATCTCTACTACATCTTCTTTTGTATAAGTATAAGGACCCTTTGTATAATATACCAATACCTCGTCTATTTTTTCGTTTCTATCAGGATCGATGATATACCCGTAGGTCATTCTTCTTACAGGATAATCACTTAATTTTTTACCCTGTTTTGATTCAAATATTTCATCTGTAATAATTAAAGCCTTTTCTCCACTAATCCTTACGATACCTATACCAGCTTCTCCAGGCGCTGTCGCTATAGCTGTTATGGTATCATCTATATATATCATTTCTTTTCACCTCTATTTTATTATTCATCTTTCTTTGTTCTATGTTATTATACCAAAATTTTCATTTAGCGATACAATAAAAAAGGATAAAAGGAAACCCAGTTTAAAAACTGGGTTTCTAACGACTGTGGTAGAATACCAAATAAAGTTTCAAAAAAATATACCTTATTGATATCTTTGGCCCAGAGCCAGAGATTTTAGAATCAATGATTCTTTTATTTTTTAATAGTAATTGCAACTTTTCTAAAAGGTTCTTCCCCTTCACTATAGGTTTGTACAAAGGGATTTCCCTGCAATGTAGAATGAATAATCCTTCTTTCATAGGGGTTCATGGGTTCTAATGTAATAGTTTTCCCTATTTTCCTTGCTTTTCTTGCCATTTTGTTTGCAAGCTTAATTAAAGTTTCTTCTCTTTTCTTTCTATAATTCTCTGTGTCTATAAACACTTTTAAATAATCTTCTTTACCTTTGTTCACCACTAAACTTGCCAAATACTGCACTGCATCTAAAGTTTGTCCCCGTCTACCGATAATGACCCCCATGTTAGGCCCTTCTAAGTATATATTGAGTTTATCACCTTTTCTCTCAATTTCTATTTGTACTTCCAAATCCATACCTTGAAACAAGTCCCTTAAAAAGTTTCTAACATCTTCCTCTGGATGATCAACAATAGTAAGTTTTACTTTTGCCGCCTTAGATCCAATAAATCCTAAAAATCCTTTAGAAGGTATTTCCATAATTTTTACTTCAACCTGATCCCTCTTTTTTCCTAATTCCTCAAGTCCTAGCTGGATAGCCTCTTCGATGGTTTTTCCTACCGCTTCTAATGATTTCATGATTAATTTGAACCCTCCTTTAATGTAGAATAGGGTTTATTAATAATTATTTGTTGTGCTGCTTGAAATAAACTACTTACTACCCAATACAAAGCTACTCCTGCTGGCAAGGTCCTAGCCATCCAAATCATCATAATAGGAAAGAAATATTTCATCATGTTTTGAGTTGGATCCTGTTTACCACCTGCAGAACCCATAGTAGCACTAGTCAAATAAGTGCTCCCTCCTGCCAATAATGGTAATATCCACGGATCAGCTTGAGATAAACTAGGTAGCCATAAAAAGCCAGCCCCTACAACCTCTTGTGCAAAGCCATAGCTTACTGGATTTCTTAGTACTGTAAATAAACCAATAATGATAGGAAATTGAATTAACAAGGGTAAACATCCACCAAAAGGACTAACATTATGATCTTTATAAAGTTCCATCACCTTTGTATTCATTTTTTCCTGGTCATTCTTATACTTTGCTTGTACTTCTTTAATCTTCGGCTGAATCTCCTGCATTTTTTTCATAGATTTTGTTTGTTTAATTGTTAAAGGAACCATTGCTAGTTTTACAATGACAGTAAATACAATAATAGATAGCCCATAGTTTCCTATTAACTGATATATAAATCTCAATAATGCGCCTAACGGTTGTGCAATAAAATTCAAACTTAAAACCCCCTAAATATTTTTAATTTTATAACCAATAGGAAATCATAACCTTCATTAATAATAATTAATTATAGTTTCCATTATTGGTTTCACAAAAGTCAACCGATGAATCTTCCAAAAGAAGACTTTTTTATTTTTTTAAAGGATCATATCCACCTGGGTGAAAGGGGTGGCACCTTAATATTCTTCTTAAAGTTAAGTAAGAACCCTTAAAAAAACCATAGTTTTCATAAGCCTCAATACTGTACTGAGAACAACTGGGATAAAATCTACAGGTAGGCTTTTTTAAAGGTGAAATCCATTTTCGATAAAAGGATATTAACAATATACAAGCTTTAGACATATTATTCTCTCCAAATAAAATAATATCCACTATCTTTTGGATAATAATTTCTTTTTTCCTAATAAATGAAGTAAAGCACTTTCTATTTCCTTATATGTAGCTTCACTACACCCTGTCCTAGCCACAAAAACCAAATCGTAGCCTTGAATCACTTTATCATCATTTAACCGATAACTTTCTCTTATTTGTCTTTTTACCTTACTTCTCACAACACTTTTCCCAACTTTTTTTGAAACTGTGAAGCCTGCCCGATTATAATCTAAATCATTTTTCCTTATATACAAAATAAGTAACCTATTGGCCATCGAATTGCCTTCTTTATATACTCTCCGAAATTCGTTATTTTTTCTTAACCTATTGGCAGCCTTCATTTTTTCCCTCCAATCCATCCTCCCTTTAGTTTAACTCATCTTTTGATTTTAAACATAACTACAGAAAAAGGCCACATAGTGCGGCCTTATGCTGTCAATCTTTTTCTGCCTTTTAATCTACGACTTTTTAGTACTCTTCTACCATTTTTGGTTTGCATTCTTTTTCTGAAACCATGCTCCTTACTTCTTTGTCTTCTCTTTGGCTGATATGTTCGCTTCACAAGTACACCCCCTTCAAGTACTTCATAAGTACTTCTATATGATCATATTGATTTATTAACATATGATAAAAACTTAAATTTGAACACACTACAAATAGATTATAACGGTATTGATAAAAAGTGTCAAGTTAAAACCAATATAGTAAATTGTGTATAAATTTATTAACATTTTATATTTTTGTGGATAATTTTTTAGTTTTTATTGAATTTTTTACACATGTTTGTTATTATAGTTTTACTTGTTGATAATCTTAATAAATTTATTCACTTTATACACATTTATGCACATTTTGTGGATATTGTTGTGTATAAGTTAAAGTTTTTCTTTAACTTTACTTATCAACTATCTATAGGCCTATTTTTTAATGTTGAAAAAATAGTTGTTGATATTGTTGATAAGTCTTTATATAATATAAGAAACTGGGTTTTTACTAATTTATCCACATCATTATTAATAACCATGTTAGTAAAATTTATAACTTGTTTTTTTTTGAAAAACTTATTTTTTTTGTTACTATTGTGGATAATTCTTGGGATACTTTTTTTATTCCGCTCTTTTTTGTTCTTATATATGAATTTTTTTTTAAAATTACATAAAGAATTTTTTATTCACAATTATTATATATACATTTTTATTTGTTTTAGAAAAAATACAGATAGGAGGATATTTGGTATTATGAAGGACAACCTACCTCAAATCTGGGAAAAAACTCTACACTTAATAAAAGCGGAATTAACGGAAGTGAGTTTTAACACCTGGATCAAAGCAATTGAGCCTATTTCTTTTGAAAATGATGTAATTGTCTTAGGTACGCCTAATGATTTTATCAAGGATATCTTAAATACCCGTTATATTACATTAATAAGCAACGCTATTAAACAGGTTACCTCTCAGCAATATGTGATTAAAATTATCATACCAACGGAAGATAATTTCAAAAATTTAGATAAGAGCAATAGCCGCAGCAATAATAGGTTATCTACAGATAGTCTATCAAATCTTCAACTAAATCCTAAGTATACCTTTGATACTTTTGTTATTGGTAATAGTAATCGGTTTGCTCATGCAGCCTGTGTAGCGGTGGCTGAGTCCCCAGCTAAGGCTTATAATCCTCTATTTATTTACGGAGGTGTTGGTCTAGGTAAAACCCACTTAATGAATGCTATAGGTCATTATATTTTACAAAATAATCCTAATACAAAAGTGGCTTATGTATCTTCTGAAACCTTTACAAATGAATTAATCAATTCTATACGGGATGATCGTAATGTAGAGTTTAGAAATAAATATCGGAATGTAGACGTTTTACTAATTGATGATATTCAATTTATTGCTGGTAAAGAAAGTACTCAAGAAGAATTTTTTCATACCTTTAATGCCTTACGTGAGTCTAATAAACAGATTATTATTTCCAGTGACCGTCCCCCTAAAGACATACCAACTCTTGAAGATCGTTTAAGAACTAGATTTGAATGGGGACTTATTACGGATATTCAAACACCTGACTTTGAAACAAGAACTGCTATATTAAGAAAAAAAGCTCAGATGGAAAATATTGATGTTTCAGATGAAGTCATGCTTTTTATTGCTAAAAAAATTCAGTCCAATATAAGAGAACTGGAGGGAGCGTTAATTCGTATTGTTGCCTATTCTTCACTTACCAATAGTGAAGTAACTTTAGACTTAGCTAGTGAAGCTTTAAAGGAGATTTTTTCTTCTAAAGCTAGACAATTAAATGTTCCTCTTATTAAAGAAGTTATTTCTAATAAATTTAATGTCAAAATTGAAGATTTGGATTCTAAAAAAAGAACAAGAGCGATTGCATATCCTCGTCAAATTGCTATGTATATCACTCGTGAATTAACAGACTTATCTTTACCTAAAATTGGAGAAGAGTTTGGGGGTAGAGACCATACTACTGTTATGCATGCTCATGAAAAAGTATCCAATGATATTAAAAATGATCCTCTTTTTAAAGAAAGAATAGAAAAAATTATGGAAGAGCTAAAAGGTAATTAGTTGCTTTGATTCATCAACAAGGACTTGTGTACAATTTTTAATAACTTCATGTGTCTTTTATTTTTATAGAATATGTGGACAACTTTCACCAGGTTTTTAACATTTCACCCACATGTGGATAATTGATGAATTTAACTCTTCTACCTATTTATCCACAAAATCACAGGCCCTACTACTATTACTACTATATTTTTTTATTATTTATATATATTTTAGAGAGGGAGGATATCCACAAATGCGATTTTCATGTCACCAAAAAGCCTTATTGAGTAGTATTAATATCGTTCAAAAAGCAGTTTCTTCTAAGACAACCTTACCTATTTTAAAAGGGATCTATATAGAAGCATTAGATAATTATCTAAAGTTAGTAGCTACAGACCTAGAAATAGGAATAGAGCATATAGTAGAAGCAAAGACACATAATAAAGGATCTGTAGTAGTAGATGCTAGATTGTTTAGTGAAATTATAAGAAAACTTCCAGATGCAGAGGTGGAAATTTCTTTAGAAGAAAATAACCAGATTTATATAAAGTGTGAAAATAGTGAATTTAATATTGTTAGCTATAATTCTCAGGATTTCCCAGAGTTACCAACTATAGAAGAGGATTATTCTTATGAAATATCTCAAGACTTATTTAAAAATATGATTCGTCAAACGGTATTTGCAACATCACAGGATGAATCAAGGCCTGTTTTAACAGGAGCTTTAGTGGAGATCGAAAATGATACATTAAATATGGTGGCTTTAGATGGTTATAGATTGGCTTTAAAAAAAGGTAAAATTCAATCTCATATAGATAATAAGGTTATTATTCCAGCAAAAACATTATCTGAAATAAATCGTATTATTTCAGATAATGAAGAACAACTTACCATTACTTTAACAAATAATCATGCATTATTTGTTATTGGAAATACTAAAATGATTTCTCGGCTTTTAGAAGGAGAATTCATTAATTATAAACAAATACTACCAAAGGAATATAAATCCAAAGTTAAAGTTAAAACTAGAAATTTACTTGATAGCATAGAAAGAGCCTCTCTAGTAGCACGGGAGGGGAAAAACAATTTAGTAAAATTCACAATTAGTGATGACAAGATGACGATTACTTCAAATTCAGAGTTAGGTAAAGTACATGAACAAATATATATTGACTTTGAAGGAGAAGAAGTTGAAATTGCCTTTAACTCCAAGTATTTGATAGATGTTTTAAAAATAATGGAAGATGAAGAGGTATACTTAGAATTTACTACAAATTTAAGTCCAGGAATATTGAAACCTGTGTCAAACGATAATTATATTTATCTAATTTTACCAGTAAGATTATCATCAAACTAGTCTAGCCCAGCATAAAATGCTGGGTTACTATTTTGTGTAGTTTAGGAAATAATAATGATAGAGAAACATTTTAACAAAAATAAGGAGGTAAAAAGATGTTAAGGGAGTTTAAATTAGAGGGTGAATTTATTAAATTAGATCAATTATTAAAAATAACAGAAGTTGTTGACAGTGGAGGTCATGCTAAAATTATTATAATTAGCGGTGAAGTTAAAGTTAATGGAGATATCACTACCCAAAGAGGTAAGAAGATTAGGATTGGAGATTTTGTTGAAGTAGAAGATATTAAAATTAAAGTAGTATAGATATAAGCCTATGAATTAAGTCTAATTTTATAGATAAGGACGAAATTGTAGATCGTGTATATTAAAATTTAACTCAAAGGCGTATGTCTATATAGCAATTTTTATTGGGATGAAAACAGGGGGTATAGGTAATGATTGTAGAAGAATTAAAGTTAATGCACTACAGAAACTATAAAGAACTTCAATTACAGTTTCATCCTAAATTAAATATATTAGTAGGAGAAAATGCTCAAGGTAAAACCAATATTTTAGAAGCTATTTATGTAGCTGCTATAGGAAAGTCTTTTAGAACCAATAAAGATCAAGAAATGATAAAAATGTTAATGAAAAATGCTTATATTAAAGTTAAAGTGAATAAATTGACAGATAAAGTAGCAATTGAAATCATTTTAAGTAAAGAGATGAATAAAAAGATTAAAGTAAACAAACTATCTTTAACAAAACATGGTGACTTACTAGGAAATCTTAATGTAGTTCTATTTTCACCAGAGGATTTAAAAATAGTAAAAGAGGGACCTAATGAAAGAAGAAGATTTATGAATAATGAAATTTCTCAAATGCTGCCTAAATATTATTATACTTTAAACCAATATAACAAAATACTACAACAGAGAAATAAAATATTAAAGGACTATAGAGGAAAAAGGTTTGATTTAGATATATGGAATGAACAATTAATTAATAGTGGAGCATGGTTAATCATTTATCGCAGAAACTTTATTAAGCGCATAGCCCTCTTAGCAAAATTAATGCATAGAAAAATAACAGAAGGATTAGAAACTCTAGAGATTCAATATGATAGTAATGTTAAAGTTAAAGATGATGATGAATTAAGGGACATTAAAATTAATTTTTCTAATAAAATAGAAGAATTTAAAGAAATGGAAGAAAGAAGGAGATTAACATTAGTAGGCCCTCATCGAGATGATTTAATTTTTAGAATCAATGGCTTAGATATAAAAAACTACGGATCACAAGGACAACAAAGGACAGCAGTTCTTTCTTTAAAATTATCAGAATTAGAATTAATAAAAGGAGAAGTAGGGGAGTACCCTATATTATTACTAGATGATGTAATGAGTGAGCTAGATGCAAAAAGACAAAATTATTTAATTAAAAACCTAAAAAATATTCAAACTTTTATTACTACCACCATGACAGAACCTTTAAACATAAAAAATGGTGAAGAACATAAGTTATTTAAAGTGATAGATGGAGAAGTTAGTATATTTTCCTCAAAATAACAGTATTATCTTTTATTAAAAGTAAAGAAAGGTTATAATAATAAAATGGAATTAAATAATGAATAGTAAAAAGGGAGGCACCAGAGACCAATGTTTCTACATTTAGGTGGTGAATTTGTAATAAATGTAAAAGATATTGTTGCAATATTAGATATGGAATCTACTTTAAAATCAAAGGATAGTAAAGAATTTTTAAAAATATGCGAAGAAGAAGGTTTTATAGAAAATGTATCTCAAGAGGAACCAAGATCCTTTGTTATTGTTGAAAGAGTAGAAAATAAAGGCAAATCAAATAAAGGCACCCTTAAAACAACTATTTATAAGTCTCCCATTTCTGCTTTGACTTTACAAAAAAGAGCGGGATTTATTGATACACTTATACTGTCCTAGTGGCAGCTTCTCAAGTTTCTAAGTAGGGTTTAGTATAATAAAGATATGACTATAGGAAAGGCATCGAAGATGCATTTTTTGTGGATTCTAATAAAATTGACGAAGTTAATTTTGTTCAAGTAGGAGGTTGTAAGATGGAGAACAAACTACAAGATAAAATACAGGAATATAATGCTGAACAAATTCAGGTATTAGAAGGTTTAGATCCTGTTAGAAAAAGGCCAGGCATGTATATTGGAAGTACCAGTAGTCGAGGATTACACCATCTTGTCTATGAGGTAGTAGACAATAGTATTGATGAGGCACTGGCAGGCTATTGTGATATCATAGAGGTTGTTATTAATGAAGATAACTCTATCAAAGTAACAGACAATGGACGTGGTATTCCAGTAGAAATACACCCACAAACAGGAAAGTCTACATTAGAGACTGTATTAACAGTACTACATGCTGGTGGTAAATTCGGTGGTGGTGGTTACAAAGTCTCTGGAGGATTGCACGGTGTAGGTATTTCTGTTGTAAATGCTTTATCGGAATATCTAGAGGTAGAAATTCGGAGAAATGGTAAAGTCTATCTTCAAAAATATGAAAGAGGGAACCCTTTACAAGAAGTAGAAATTATAGGAGACACAGAAGAGACTGGTACTACAATCTCTTTTAAGCCAGACTCTGAAATTTTTGATGAATTAATCTATCAATTTGATACACTAGAGTATAGATTAAGAGAATTAGCTTTTTTAAATAAAGGAGTAAGAGTTGCATTAAAGGATGAAAGAGAAGAAAAGAAAGAAAAGGTTTTTCATTATGATGGTGGTATCCAAGAATTTGTTAAACATTTAAATAAGAATAGAGAAGCACTACATGAAAAAATTATCTATTTTGAAAAAGCTAAAGATGGCAGTGTAGTGGAAATTGCTATGCAATATACGGATGCCTATACAGAAAACATTTTTACCTATGCCAATAATATCAATACCCAAGAGGGTGGGACTCATTTAATTGGCTATAAATCAGCTTTGACAAGAGTAGTTAATGATTATGCTAGAAAAAATGGATTTTTAAAGGACAAGGATGTCAACCTATTGGGTGAAGATATTAGAGAAGGTCTAACTGCTATTATTTCTGTAAAGCTAGCAGATCCTCAATTTGAAGGACAAACGAAAACCAAGCTAGGAAACAGTGAAATGAGAGGTCTAGTAGAATCCATCACGGGAGAACATTTAGATAGTTTTCTAGAGGAAAACCCTACAGAAGCCAAACTGATTGTTGATAAAGGTTTGAGAGCCCAAAGAGCAAGAGAAGCCGCTAAAAAAGCTAGAGAATTAACCAGAAGAAAAGGTGTTCTTGAAAATACTGCTTTACCAGGAAAATTAGCAGATTGCTCAGAAAGAGATCCTGCGCTAAGTGAAATTTATTTAGTAGAGGGAGATTCTGCTGGTGGTAGTGCTAAACAGGGAAGAGATCGTGCTACACAAGCAATTCTACCCTTAAGGGGTAAGATTTTAAATGTTGAGAAGGCTCGATTAGATAAAATACTAAATTATAATGAAATTAGATCTATGATTACTGCCTTTGGCACTGGAATTGGTGATGAATTTAATATAGAAAAACTACGATACCATAAAATTGTTATCATGACAGATGCCGACGTAGATGGTGCCCATATTAGAACTTTATTACTAACTTTTTTCTTTAGATATATGAAACCCTTGGTAGAACTTGGTCATATTTATGCTGCTCAACCACCTTTATATAAAGTAAAGAAAGGTAAGGCAGAGCATTATGCTTATTCAGATAAAGAATTAAATAAAATATTAGATGAAATTGGAAGAGAAACTAGAGCAGATATTCAAAGATACAAAGGGCTTGGAGAAATGAATCCAGAGCAGCTATGGGAAACCACCATGAATCCAGAAGATAGAACGCTACTACAGGTAACAATAGAGGATGCAGCAGCAGCTGATGAAATTTTTACTACTCTAATGGGGGATAAAGTTGAACCTAGAAGAGAGTTTATCGAACAAAATGCAAAATATGTTACAAATTTAGATATATAATAGGGGGAATAACACATGTCAGAAGAAAATAATAAAATTGTCCCTATAGGTATAGCAGATGAAATGAAGAAATCTTATATTGACTATGCCATGAGTGTTATTGTGGGAAGAGCCCTTCCCGACGTAAGGGATGGACTAAAACCGGTTCATAGAAGAATATTATATGCCATGAGTGAGTTAGGCCTTTGGCCTGATAAACCCCATAGAAAGTCAGCCCGTATTGTTGGGGATGTTTTAGGTAAGTATCATCCCCATGGAGATTCGGCGGTTTATGATGCTATGGTGAGAATGGCACAGGATTTTTCTACTAGGTATTTATTAGTAGACGGTCATGGAAACTTTGGTTCTGTTGATGGAGATAGTGCTGCTGCTATGCGTTATACAGAGGCAAAACTTTCTAAAATTGCTATGGAAATGATTAGGGACATTCAAAAAGAAACAGTAGATTTTATTCTTAACTTTGATGAGACATTACAAGAACCAGCAGTACTACCTAGTAAATATCCTAATCTATTAGTAAATGGTTCTAATGGTATTGCGGTAGGAATGGCTACTTCTATACCTCCCCATAATTTAGGGGAGGTAATCGATGGAGTAATCCAACTCATAGATCATCCAGAAGCTGATATTGAAGAGATCATGGAATCCATACAAGGACCAGATTTTCCTACTGGAGCTTTTATTTTAGGAAAACAAGGTATTAAGGAAGCATACAGAACTGGTCGAGGTAAAGTAAGGGTAAGAGCTAAAGCAAGCATAGAAGAAATGCAAAAAGGTAAACAGCAAATTATTGTAACAGAAATACCTTATCAGGTGAACAAAGCAAGACTAATAGAAAAAATAGCTGATTTAGTAAGAGATAAAAAAATAGAAGGTATTTCAGATTTAAGAGATGAAAGTGACCGTACTGGTATGCGCATCGTTATAGAATTAAAGAGAGATGCCAATGCCAATGTTGTATTGAATAAACTTTATAAACATACTCAAATGGAAGATACTTTTAGTATTATAATGATTGCCTTAGTAGATGGACAACCTAAGGTTTTAAATCTTATGGAGATGTTAGGCCATTATCTAGAGCATCAAAAAGATGTTATTATTCGTAGGACAAAGTTTGATTTAAACAAAGCGGAAGCAAAGGCTCATATACTAGAAGGTTTAAAAATAGCTCTAGATCATCTTGATGCAGTGATTTCATTAATTAGATCATCAAAAACCGATCAAATTGCAAAAGATGGTTTAATGGAGAATTTCAATTTATCAGAGAAGCAAGCTCAAGCTATTCTAGACATGAGACTTCGTCGTTTAACTGGATTGGAAAGAGAAAAAATTGAAGAAGAATATGAAGAAATCATTAAATTAATTAAAGAATTAAAAGAAATATTAGCAAGTGAACAACTCATCTTAAATATTATTAAAGATGAATTATTAGAAATTAAAGAAAAGTATAATGATAAAAGAAGAACAGAAATAGAATTAAACGTTGAAGAAATAAATATAGAAGATATGATTGATGAAGAGGATGTAGTGATAACATTAACTCATTTTGGGTATATAAAGCGATTACCTATAGATACCTATAAAAGTCAAAGAAGAGGTGGGAAAGGTGTAGCAGCTGTTACTACTAGAGAAGAAGATTTTGTTGAAAAATTAATCATCACTTCAACCCATGATTATTTATTGTTTTTTACTAATAAAGGAAGAGTATACAAGCTCAACGTTTATGAAATCCCTGAAGCAAAAAGGCAGGCAAAAGGAACAGCTATTGTAAACCTATTACAATTAGAAGCAAATGAACAGATAGCTGCTACGATTCCAGTTGGTAGAGAATGGGAGTCTCAATATCTGATTATGGCAACAAAGAAGGGAATTATTAAGAAAACCCAATTAAACCAATTTGAAAATACAAGAAGAAGTGGTTTAATTGCCATTAGCATCAGAGAGGATGATGAACTAATAGGTGTCAGATTGACGGATACTGGAGAAGAAATCATCATGATTACAGCAAAAGGAATGGCAATACGATTTAAAGAAAATGATGTAAGAGATATGGGAAGAGGTGCCATGGGGGTAAAGGGTATTAGACTAGCTGAAAAAGATGAAGTAGTGGCCATGGAGGTAGCAGAAGATAGTAAAGACTTATTGGTTGTAAGTGAAAAAGGTTTTGGCAAAAGAACTGATCTAACCCAGTATCGTCTACAGTCAAGAGGTGGAAAAGGTATCAAGACCTACAATACTACGGCTAAATCTGGTTTGTTGGTTGGAGCTAAAATTGTTACAAATGAAGATGATATACTGTTGATTACAAACGACGGTATTGTTATCAGACTAAATGTAGATAATGTTTCAAAAATGGGTAGAAATACAAAAGGCGTTACTTTAATGAGAACCGATGAAAATAAAAGTATTGTATCCATTGCTCAGATACCTCAGCATGAGGAAGATGAAGAAATCGAAGAAATTTAGAAACATTGAAAATAATTGTTTAAATTAAATATTGAGGGGAAGAAATAGAATAGAAGCCGAAAGCTTTTAAATTCAACCCCCATATTTTATGCAGCAAAGGTATGTATATCATACCTTTGCATTTTTGTTTCGTGTTCTATAAGTAGTTGACATAAAATAACAGATTACATTTTGTATAAGCGACTTGCCAATGTTTGTCTTTATAGGATGGTATAAAAGAAAAAGTTTTGTTATAATGAAAATTGAAGAAAAAACAAAAAAATTATCTAAGTTTGAGAGGGGGAGTATTATGTCACTAATGATAAACAAAAGTTATGATGAAGCAAATAAAGTATGGAATATAAAGCTAGATGGAGAAGTAGATATCTATACAGCTGGATCATTAAAAGATGCTTTTATGAAAATGTTAGAGGAAAACAAAGAAAACATTAAAATTGATGCTGAAAAATTAGACTATATTGATAGCACAGGTTTAGGTGTATTAATAGGTGTTCTGAAAAAATTAAGAGAAGAAGAAAAAAATATTATTATATTAAATATTAAACCTAGTATAAAAAAACTATTGAATATAACAGGTTTAGATAAAATTTTTGTTGTTGAGGGGTGAAGTTAATATACTATGTTAAATATGAAGGAGCAGATTAATATGAATAAAAAGAATAAAGATTTAATAAAATTATCTGTACCTAATAAACCAGAGTATGTTAGTGTGATAAGATTAACTGTAACTGGTATTGCTAACAGAATGGGTTTTGACGTTGAAAAAATTGAAGATATTAAAGTAGCTATATCTGAGGCCTGTACCAATGCAATTACTCACGGAATTTGCCAAGAGGAAGAAAATTTTTATATTGATTTTTCTTCAGATGAAGAAAAATTAGTGATCTCAGTTTATGATAACGGAAAAGGTTGTTTATCTAATAATATAAAAACACCTAACTTAGGAGAGTTAAACGAAGGAGGGTTGGGAGTTTTTATTATAAAGTCACTTATGGATGATGTAGAGATATTGCCGAATAATGGTAAAGGGACAGTTATAAAAATGACAAAATATGTGGGGGATGATATGTAATGAAGAACGTAGCTAAGGTTTCTAAATTAACTATGGACATAAATAAATCCCTAAAAGAGCTAACAGAAAAAGAATTGTTTTTACAATACAAACAATCTAGAGAAATAGAAATAAGAAATGAGCTAGTAAATAGATATTTATATATTGGAGAAATTTTATCTAAAAAGTTCATTAATAAAGGTATTGAATACGAAGATATCTATCAAGTAGCGTCTTTAGGGTTGATCTATGCAATTGAAAGATACGATTTAGATAGAGGTTTTGAATTTTCTAGTTTTGCTACCCCTACCATTATTGGTGAGATCAAGAAATATTTCAGAGATAAAGGTTGGTCTATTCGTGTACCTCGAAGAATACAAGAATTATCTAAAAAAGTAAATACTGCTAAAGTAACGCTGCAACAAACTCTTCAAAGAACACCAAAAATAAAAGATATAGCGGAATTTCTTGAATGTTCTGAAGAAGAAGTTATGGAAGCTATGGAAGCTAGCCAAGTATACACCCCTAAATCCTTAGACTTAACCTATGATAATGATGGAGAAGATAAGGATATTCAAATGATTGACTTAATTGGAGAAGTAGACAAAAATTTTGATTCTATTGAAAATAAAGACTTTATAAAGAAAGCAATGGAGAAATTAAATGAAATAGAGATTAAAGTACTAAAAGATAGATTTTTTGATGGAAAAACTCAAATTGAAGTAGCAAAAGAGCTTGATGTTTCACAAATGACAGTATCTCGTATGGAGAAAAAGATTATCGAGAAGTTAAAAAAAGAATTTAAAAAAAGTATGATAAATTAAAGTCCTAAAAAATACCATATAAAACCCTGTTGACAGAGAAGAAAGAACCTGGTATAGTAGTAAAAGTCGCCAGAAGCAAGGGGCGGCGGGTAAGAAACAAAAAAACTTTCAAAAAAGAGTTGACAAGCAAAAGAGATTCTGATAAAGTAGTACGAGTCGCCGCAGAAACAGTAAAACCTATATCATATAAAAGAGAAGCTGGTAAAACAGCAGAGAAGAAAACGACGAAAAAAAGTGTTGACATAATACGATGGATATGATATAGTAATAAAGTCGCTGAAAAGCGGCGGATGATAAAAAGGTCTTTGAAAATTAAACAGTATAGATATTAAGCCAGCAAAGAAAAGCATCTATTCAATAAGAATAGAACCCAGAAATTTTTTATTAAGAGTTTGATCCTGGCTCAGGATGAACGCTGGCGGCGTGCCTAACACATG
>NZ_FZOJ01000049.1 GCF_900188145.1 Anaerovirgula multivorans
AACTGCTCTTTTGCCTGCTCTTTTATTCGCCGTTCCCCTCATGGTTTTTCCATCTATAGCTACTACTGTTCCTTCTTTCATAGCAGTTACTTCTTTCATAGCAGTTACTTCTTGCATCCATGCTGTAAAACACTTTTCAAATTGCTTAGGGCTTATCACATCTAACACCCTTGCTATGGTATACCAAGATGGTATTCCATTTGGCAGTTCTAAGTATTTTCTCAACCATTCTTCCTTGGCTATTGCCCATTCTTCTATTTCCTCCCATTCATCGCATCTGCATACCGTTGCTGCCACGGCAATGAATAAAACATCTATTAATTTATGTTGTATCTTTCCTTCTTGTCTTGGATCGTATATCACGCTAAAATAATCAAAAAAGCTTCCCATATATAGTCCCTTTCTGTCCATAGTTTTTACCTCTTTTCATTAGTATTATCTATAGACAACCTTACTATATACGCTTTTTAGTTTTTAGCTGAAATTTATTCCATGGTAAAACTTTCATTCATGCTTTTGCCGTGGCCTTGGCGAATAGAGATCATTGAAATACTAAATTTGCCAAAGTACAAGCCATTCAAAGGATTTTGTGTGAAAATAGTTAGGGTCTACTCAATATACTGAGTAGACCCTAACTATATAATCTTTTTCTTTTCCAGTAGCTGAATCGCAACATCATGTCGTCCATAGACAGAGGATAGAACATCCAATTTTTGATTCATCTTTTGCTGTTCTATCTTCACTTCCTGCATTTCTCCCTCAATTCTATCTACCTTAGCTTCTAATCCATCTACCTTGACCTCTAGTCTGTCTACCTTATTCTCTACCCCGTCTAACTTTTTTCCTAACTCTTCAATCATACCTACAATTACATGTAGCGTTTCTTTAGTATCTTTTTCCAAAATTTCACCTCCAGAGTAATTTTTCCGTATCATTTCTAGATGTATTTTTATTATATCATAATCTTATCTGGTAGATAAAGAAAATCACATAAGACTACTGATTAAATTTAATGTCCTCATAGCCCCATGACTTAGCATCATCACTGCTGTTCCTGCAATAAGGTTTCCTATGAATATGGCTGGAAAGGCTGTTTTAAAACGAATATCTAAAAGTACTGAAGCCAAGGTGCCAGTCCACACCCCTGTCCCCGGTAGAGGTATCGCCACAAACAAGATCAGCCCCCAGAAGCCGTACCTTCGGATCCTACCACTCCTCAGCATCGTTTTGGCAGTGATCCTATCCACAAAACCTCGAAATAATCTGGTCTTTTTCATTTCCTTGAAAATAGGTCGTATAGTAAAGATAATGACAGGCACAGGCAGCATGCTGCCAATAAAGCTTATAAAAAAGGCATGGGGTGGTGACATCCCTAGAGACATCCCTACCGGTATGGCTCCCCTTAGTTCGATAATCGGCAGCGCCGCTGTCAGTAATACTGTTAATTCAATTGATAAAAATTCTATAACCTTCCCCAATATCCCCATATCTATTCCCCTTTAACTTTGTACATGTGAAAGCTTAGCTTCCTTTTATATTGCTATTGAATATGCCAAACGAAACGTCCCCTTGGCTTATTCACCCTTGGCTTATTCACCCTTGGCTTATTCTTGGGTTTTAAGATTTTTCTCAACCTCGACCTTAACCTCAGTATCAGCCTTAGCGTCTGCCTCAGATTTAAACACTACTCTCTTGCTTAAAATGTAATTCAATACAATGACACCACCGTTGACGATCAGCTTACTGACAAACTCGTCCATATGCAGCAGTTGAATCATCAAAATCAATCCTATCAAATCGAAGAGATAGGTACCAACCCGCACAGCAAAAAATAATCCCATTTCCTTCAATACGCTTTTCCCCATCACTTGGCTGGAAAAAACCCATCTTCTATTGGTGTAAAAGGCCACGATCACCGCCACCACAAAAGCCGCCGTCGTACTGATGGTATAATGTACCCCTACATCGATCAACAGTTTATATATCGTCAGATTCACTACTGTTGTTAATACGCCAAACACTAGGTAAGAAATATAATGCTTCATTTTGTCCATCATTCTTTATCATCCTTGTCAGATTCCATGTTTATCTCTTTTTCAATAGTATATAAAGGTCTTCCTCTACTCTCATCATAAATCCGAACAATGTATTCTCCCACCACTCCAAGGGCCAACAGGTGAATGCCACTAAGAAGAACAACAATCCACAGCCATCCTGGTATGCTGCTGTAGCTATGACTCAATCTAACCAATATACTATACAGCATCATCAGAAAACCTACTAGGATGATTGCTACCCCTGTCCCCTCAATCCATTTGATCGGCTTAAAGGAAAAAGACAAAATCCCATCAGAAGCCAGCTTCAGCATTTTCTTTAGAGGATACTTGGTCTCCCCAGCGAATCTTTCCTCTCTTTCGTAGAGAAGCGCTGTTTGCTTAAAACCAACCCAGCTAACCATGCCACGGATGAAACGATTTTTCTCTGACATGCTGTTAAAAACATCCACTACTTTTCTATCCATCAGACGGAAATCTCCAGTATCTACCGGAATATCTACATCCGTCATTTCCTTCAAGAATCGATAAAAGTATTTTGCCGTTGCTAGCTTAAACCAAGTTTCCCCTTTACGCTTCTTCCTTTGGCCATAGACCACGTGATAACCCTCTTGCCACAGCTTAATCATGTCTGAAATCAGTTCCGGTGGATCCTGCAGATCTGCATCGATTACCACTACCGCATCCCCCTTGGCCTTGGCTATACCTGCAGTTACAGCGATCTGGTGACCAAAGTTTCGTGCAAAGCTGATGACCTTTACTGCTTGATCCTCAGTTGCAATTTCTTCTAATATAGGTAGGGTTTCATCGGTGCTTCCATCATTGATAAAGAGGATTTCGTGATGAATGTTATGCTCCACCATGACTCTTTTTACCTGACGGTAGCATTCTCTAGCCACTTGGTTTTCACAATACATTGGAATGACCAATGATATCAATTTTTCCTTCATTATTTCAACGCTCCATTCCTGATATTTTCAAAATCCCCCATCATATGTCCTATGGCAGCAACCGCTGTTAGGATAAAGAAGGGTACTACAGGATGATGATATCGTGATTGTACTTCTATCAACACATGGGCTGCCCCAAAGATTAAAACGATCATAGCAAAGAGACCTACAGCAGAACCTCTCTTTTCCTTTAAGCTGCACCAAACCCCCAGCAGTGCTAGGAGAATAATGGCCATATAGTAGCTCTGGGACCATACCCTGACAGTTTCTTTATTTTCCTTAATCCATAGACTAAAGTCCGTTTCGGGGTTAACCTCCAGCATACTCCAATAGTAGCCGTATTCATCGGTTCCCCACTGAATAGCAAACTTCCTCTCCGCTAAGCCAATGAAGGCGGTAGGATCATCCTTTATCCTCTGGATAGCCCTTCTCTGGGCTTCACTGTGTACCTTATCAAAATCATGATCGTATTCTTCAATAATCTCCCACGCAGTAGGGTTCCACATACCATCCCTTTCAGGATCTGTCCCTACATAGAGGTTAAAACCCCCAGCAGTTTTCCCTAAAGGTACCTTTACCGTATCTATATAAATAAAATTCAGCGTCCCAAGCGTAATGGTAAAGCTTAAGATTACCAAAACCATCGTTATCCCCTTTTCTTTTAAAAATGCTAAAAGCGGCTTGTCTAACCTATGGAAAAACAATAGGTAAGCTAGCATGGGAGGAAATAATAGAGAAGATACGGGTCTTATAATATGGGCAACGCCCATCACCAGTCCCACCAACAGCAGCTTCAACCACTGCCAGCCCTCTAGCTCTTGATTCGTAAATCGAATAAATAAGTATAAGGCCAATAAAAATAACAATAAAAAGATATGCTCTGAAGCCAATAATGTATTGTACATAATCTGTGTAGGATAAAGAGCAAAGATGAGACCTGCCATTTGTCCGACTACTTCACTAAAAGCTTCTCTACCTAAAAGATAGATGAGGATAGTCGTTACAATAGAGGAAAAAACATTGAACCATAGACCTACCGCCACACTATCTCCAAAAATCCTATAAATATAGGATAACACCAAAGGATACCCAGAGAGATGAGGAAAAACATTACGGATTTCCAAATAAGCGTCGTAATCCCCCTGCAGCAGCGCTATGGTATAGTTATGAAACCGTAAAAAATCTACCATAGGTACCGTATGAATCAGCCTTACCCATACATATCTAGGAGCAAAGGCAATAGCACTCAGTAATGGTATGAAAAGTTTGGGATTCTGTAAAAAGGTCATCTTCCTTAATGCAAAATAGACTCCTACAAAAACCCCAGCCAATACTATACTATAAAACAGTAGATAAATCGTAGGTGTTTCATAAAGGTAAGGTCCCCTTACAAAATTCCCATAAATCACTACCAATATGAAAAATATCAAATAAAAAGAAAGTACGATTCGTCGAAGAATGTTTTGCACCATTTGTTTCCTCTCCATATCCTATTTACTTGAAATTATGGATCATGTACTACTTAAGAAGTACCTAATTTCCTATGTATTATAGCATACTTGAGACCATAAATCTATGGGGATAGCCACTATACCATATTTAAGCAGCTATCCCCATCATAATCTTCCATTATATGCAATTGTTTCTGCCTAGCTGACAGCTTTTTTCTTTTCTTCATCGTATCCCAGTAAATCTCTTCCCTCTGATAAATATTGTTTCAAATAGTTCACTGCTTCCTCTATCATTTTATCTAACTGCTGCTTTGTATAAACCAGTTTTAATAGTTTTGGCATAGCTTCATAAAGGCGTTCTGTTACTATGGCATATTTTAACTCACCCGTACCAGAACCAAACTTTTTCTCTGCCTCTGTTACAAATGTTAGAACCATACACATTACAAACTCCCTTTGACCTCGCTTATATGCAATTACTCCTATTAATAAAATAACTGCAATTGTTACAATGTCAAGTGCATTATAAATAACAAAGCTATAAATAATATCAATCATTCTCTTTTCCCCCCATCAAATTATATAGCATTACCCATATCTGTTCTCTTGTAGCAGGTGTTTTAGGATTTGTACCATCGCTAATCCTATTTTCCATTACCCACTTTTGGGCTGATATTGCCCAGGAACTCGCCTGACTATTGCTTGAAGCGTGATTTGACTGGTTATCACTACTCAAATTCTTCAATTCAGCCTCTACATCTTGCAAAAACTTATCCCATTTAGGCAAAATCAGTCTTGGGCAATATTTCCCACTCCAATTTTGGTGTGTCTTCACCTGTTCTACACCCCATCCTCTTTCGAAGAGCAGCTTTGCAGTCAGGTACACTACATTTTGCCATACCTTTTCTTGATCTCCAGATTCACATACTTCAATGCCAATACTTGTCCTATTTCCTTCATAATTCCCTGCATGCCAAGCTATCTCATTTAAGGGTATAGCCTCTACCGCCTCTTCCTCATCAATGACTATATGCCATGATGCTGTTCGAGTATTGGTTGGATTGGTTAACCAACCTCTTTCATCTCTTGCCTTACTGGTGGGATTTCCTGTATTGTGAATGGTAATGGAAGAAGGAACCATTTTGGTTCCTGGTCTTCTGTTACATCTTGTGTTTTCTGGAATATGATCGATTATATATTGCATTTTTTCACCTCCCTATATTTTGAACATACCAGAAAAAGAACCCTAGTAATGTGGCACCCCCAAGCATCACTAGTGCTTTAATCCAGGCTGTTAGCTCATCCAGCTTTTTAAACAAGATAATAAATTTCTGATTATATCCTTCGTTGATTCTTTCTAGATCCCTAAGCCTTTCATCATGCTTGTTTAGTCTATCACTTATCTCCTGATGTCTGTCGCATATCATAAATGCATACTTCCTTTCTATAAAACAAGCAGCTAGAAAACAGGATAATTCATCCTAATTTTCTAGCTGCTTGATATTGCAGATTAACCTACTCTTATGGTATTATATGGGCAAGGTAATCGGATAAAGCAGGGTGTGGTAATAGCTGTTCTGAATTTCAGGACAAAAAAATAATCACCCTGCACGCCCACAGTGTGATTATTAAAATATAATATCACATTCTCGGCAACCACACTTTGCGGAGCCGATTACCTTTTTTTATATTATACCACAAAATTAATAAAAGTAAACGATATTACCCACTCTTTTAGGAGTACTTTTGTTTTACATCAGTCCAGTAAAACTGACCTTCTCATAAGTCCTGTCAATGTTTACTAATGATTTTTCTTTGTAGTTTTTGCGTTAACTTGCTTTATCTTGTATTTGTGTCGCATTAAGTTCCTAATCCGCCATTTTCGGATTTTGGGCTATTTTTGAATACAGCAGCAACAATCTATCCAGTAATATAATCAATCGCCATAAATAGTATTAGTGTCTGCAAGGCTGTATCCCACCCTCCTAAAAGTTGTGCTATAGTGCTTCTTATTAACGCTAAAATTGGAAATATTTTTGTTTTCATTACTTTTTCTCCTTCTTGCCTTGAAAGGCATAAAAATAACACCTACATAGGTGCTCCTGTAATTTTTATTTCCCTAATCTTCAAATTGTTGTTTTACTTCTAACCACTCTTGTCTTAATCTATCTACTTTGTCCATTTCACCTAAAGTTTCAGCATCACGAATAAGTCGGAGATATTCTGCTCGTTTTTCTTCAAAAGAGGGTTCAAGGTAGAAGTTTTCCTTAGACCATTCTCCGTTTTCATATTTCTTAGAAAGCAAATCTGTATCATAAGCATCTAAATGTATCATATTGTCAGCAACAACCTCACCTGCTAACATAGAAACAGCAATACAAACATTGTTGTCATCTAATTCTGCATAAATATAATTCATTTTTACCACTCCTTAAATTAATCAAATTCTAATACTTCCCAAGCTACATACTGCTTTGATTCACTTTTAGAACCATCATGGAATCGTAAAGATTCCGCTGAAAGAGTGAAGCCTATGAAAAAATCTATTGAATAATTATTAGAACTAGAACTTGCTCTATTACTAAAAGAAACTAAACACTTGGCTGGATTAACTCTGCTAAGAGGGGCAATCGCCGCTATATTTAGTTCAAGTAATCCAGATTGTTTACTTTTAGCCTTTTTAAATTCAATTACCTCATAAGTAAAATCATAAGGGTGGGAGTAGTAAGATGAATAGCTTTCGATTTCTATAGTTGTACTATCTTTTAGTATAGCTGTCTTTGCAAAAATAGTACCGTCATTATAATAATCCCCTATAGGGTATATCTTTACAATAGAGTTATCTACATTTACAGAAGATATTGTTATATTCATCTTACGTTCTCTAGTATACGCCTTACCTCTTTGAATAGATTTTATACTGCCACCTTCTTCATACGTGCCAACAACACCACCAATATTAACTCCTTTTTTAACATTACCTGCTGTCAAATTGTTAAATGTGGCAGCAACCTTTCCACTTCCACTATGATAACCTTGTGGTATAGTATATGAACCATTTTGTGTAGTAATAGTTTGATTAACTGTACCTCTATTAGGCATTACACCTGTTTGTTTTGTATAACTATTACTATAAAATGTTTGACCATTTAATACCTGAGCAGTTGTGGCATTACCAGTCAAATTAGGTCTAGGATTGACTGTTATTCCAGAATAATATCCCACTCCACCTGTTTGGATTGAATCATTAGGTGTATATGTGGCATTACCTCTATTAGGCATTGTTCCAATTCTCTTTACTCCACCTTGATAGAAAGTTTTACCATTTAATACATCACCGACAGAAGCATTAGCATCTTTAGAAATGTCTTTAACTTTAGAGCCTAATTGAGAAAAAGTATCACTTCCACTTGCACTTTGCCCCATGTCAATAATAGCGGAAGCGATAGTAATTTTTCCATTACTGACATTTGTAAAAAGTTCGTTCATGCCATCTTGCACGTTACTCGAAGTAAAATTAGGACTATCTAACGACACATTTTTTGCATCTGAGCTACTTTTTACTTCATTAATGGCACCGACTAAACTATCTTTTCTACTAGTTTCTAAGTCCGATAAAATACCAATTTTTTCGGAAGTCTGTTTGATAGCTTGATCTATTTTCTCATTATCATAATTAAAATCCTCCCTCTTAGGGCTGTCATTGCCCAGCCATTTATTTAACTGTAGGTTTTGTGTTTTTTCACTTGAAGCCATTTCATCACGCTCCTTCTTTATATATTTCAAATTCATCCCAAGTAAGATTTAGGGCATCCCATTGATCCCATGTCTTGTGGGCATTATCAAAATCATTCCATATAAGATACCTATAGCTATACTCCACCATGAGATGGGCTGGCTTAATCTCTTCGATAGCCTCTTTTAAATCATCAATATTAGGCGGTACCCCCATGACGCTAATAAATCTGATGGTAAAGCTGTAGCACTCAGGGTTTTCTATCACTTCTACTTCCCCATTGGTAAAGGATTCTGAAACGTTTTTAATCAACTTTACCGTAATGGTTCCAGAACCCCTTATCTTACTTTTTATTACTGACCGTCTATAAGCTGCAGGTTTTGTATTGTTCACTGGAATACCCACTTCCCTCTCCCATCTCTCTAACGTAAAGGTAGAGGTATCAACATAAAACTGATTTAGTGTCTCTTCCAGTTTCTTCTTGAAGCTTTGTAGTTCTTCTTCTTCCACATTGATAAGATTGGTTGCAACCTTACTGGTGCGATAGTATTCTGGCATAAATTTCATCAATGAATTATTCAAAGGTAATCCCCCCTAGTACAGGAACCTGGTCATCATTGATAGGAATGTTTTCCATGCCCCACTTGATGTCTGAGATGCCATCATCCCAAGTGCCTATGGTTAAATCAGAATATTCTAGAATTCCTTCGGTTTCTATCAAAACACTTCCTAGAATAGCATAACTTACATAGAGTTTAGAGAAAGCTATGCTTCTAAAATGTTCCTTTACTTTTTCCTTCATATTTAGCTGGGCTTCCTCTAAGGTATAATTATTATCTAATATGAAGGAAGCCTTTATATAAACTGGTACTTCCACAGCACTTTCTACCGTCACACTGGCACCTATAGGTCGTAGCTCTTCTATATGATTAGCTACTTGTTCTACAAGCTGCTGATCTGCTCCAGTTTTGTCATTGTTTATAATGACTACCTTCACAGTTCCTGGGCCTTCTGCTAAGGGAAATACTTTAACATCTCCTACGCCAGTAATCTCCTTTGCCCAATTTTTATAGTGATGCTTGTTGCCGCTGGTGGTAGGGGTTCTAACTTTATCAAAATACCGCTGTCTCAATTCTTCGTCACTTTCTCCTGGATATCCGTTCGTCACCGCCTCTGGGTTGATGACACCCGTCAGGCCTGATAAGGTGACGGGGAAATACTTGATAGCTCCTTTTGGCACATTGCCTGCACTTCCATATACCTCGCATTCTACCAAGACCTCCACCTGCTCCGAAGCATCAATTGTTTTTGTCTCTTTAGAGAAAAAAGCCGCCGTATCACTGGCAACCTTATCCCCTTCATGAACTATAGCCCCTTCTGAACCAGTGATGACGACTACAGTTGTTGCCTTAGTAGGCTGCTTTCTGGATATCCCTTGTTCCGCTGTTTTTCTATCCAACCATTCCCCTGCTGCGGTTTCTGCGAAGCCCTTGTTGAGAATGGTATCTGCTTGACAATAGGCAGTCTCCAGTTCAATGGCTATTGGCTTTACTACATCATAAAAAAAAGACCCCTGGGTGGTGTCATATTCCTCTGGTATGTCAGATAACATTCTATTCTGTATTGTTAACCTATCTTCTGTCACTAAAAAATCACCTCCTGCTGGAAGGTGTTTCCTTCCACAAGATTAACCATGAATTCAAGGATGATTTTTGCTCCATCCCTTGAGATTTTAAGATTGGATATGTGACGAATCATGGGGTGTCTTTCCAACGCTGCTTTAATCTCTCGTTTTAATTCACTCTCCACAAAATCTCTAGGCAAGTTCTGCCCGATCAGGTTTTTCAACTCTGTTCCATAATCAGTATCCTCATAAATTTTATATTTGTCCTTTTCAGTTTTCAGTATCTTCATGATCCATACTTTTAATGCCTCTATACCTTCTATTTTGATCAGTCTTCCATCCCTGATGACGAAGTCCCCCCGTTGGAAATCAAAAAGAAAGGATTTACCATAGAGTTTCGTCTCTGGTTCAACATTTGTTCGGAATTCCAATTCAGCAATCTCTGGTAGCATTACAATCTCACCGCCTTATCTACAAGATAATATTTCTGATGATCGTTGGATGGTATCAGAATCACTTCATCTCCTGCATTCAAAGTATCCATATATTTTAAAGTCCCATCTGATTTGTTAAGGATACTCTGAGGTATAGAAAAACCAGTGATAGTATAATTCTTTGATGGTGGGCTTCCTGTTAGATGAAAATCCATATTACCACCACTGGCGTTTAAGCCAGTATTTCTGATACCAGTTACTTCTATCTCCCTTTGATACCCATCAAGTACATGGGCAGAAATAATTAAATCCTCTTTATCAAGGATAATTTTATCACCAAGACCTACTTTGATGTTGGGAGGAGGAGAAATAACCTTTCCAACCTGGGGACCCATATAGATAGCATTTTCTCTTTCCTTAAACAACATCGCCAGTTCAGATATTCCGTCCATTATATCACTCCCAATCCTAATGACATACGGTGGATACCCTTACTTACAGTATGGGTAACGTCCTCCACCAGATATTTTCCACTGAGCCCGGTTATAGGCTCCTCCAGCTCTATTATTCGTCCAGCTCTTACTAAATCATTACCCAGCATTTCTAAGGTATTTTCCTCAAAAACTTTCCCCAAATCCTTTAACATTTTTTCGGCTATATTCTTTGCCTGTACCTTGTCCTTGTTGCTTATCTGAACAATATCCTGCAAAACACCATATTTGTCGACTAAATTCTTATCCTCCATTTTTTCAATCACTTGATCATTTAGCAATATACCTATACTATTTTTCATTTCTTCTATGGATCGTTTGCGGGAAGGATTTGAAATAGCCTGTATAATGTCATAGGATTCAATATTCTCAGCCAGCTTAAAGGTAGCTTTGATAACTAAATCCTCCTGCTTTTCAATATAAAGCTTTCCTGCCCGCATTTCCATCCTATACTTTGTTCCTGTTTCTTTTTTCTCTATGTCAATAATATCTCTGATGATATCACTGACGACCTCATTAGCGTATATCTTTTTGATGATTGTGCTCATAGGTCCGATACTGCCAATGGGAATGTTAAAATCATTTAGAATCATTTCTATGGCTTTTTTTGCAACCACTTTATTGAACTGATAGACTGCCTTGCTCTTATTGAGATAAAATCCATAATCAAAGCAGGTATATTGAATAGGTTGTCTGCCCTTTTTCTCTTCTGTAACGACCACGCCCCTGAATATCTCATCCTCATTCACCAAACAAACAGCATTTCCTATATCTACAGGATTCTTAGGGAAATATTTGGCATCATTGAAAGCGATATTGAAGTCCAGTTGACTTCCTAGTTCATTGACGTTACTTCTCCAGCGAATATCTCCTATTAAAGGGGTAATATCCGTTTGAACATTATCTGAAATATTGAAGATCTTATGCATATTCCACCTTCCCTTGTTTCAATTTTATGAACTTGAATTCACTCAATGTAAGGGTATAATAGATATCTTTTGTACCATCCTGTATACCATATTCAAAACTTTCGATGGTACATGGCATATTCACAGGAGAATCGGTAATCACCAGCCGGATAGGTACACGCCTTACTTTCCATGCCTCTATCGCTTCTACATACTCCCATCCTTTATAGGAATCGTCTCTTAAAAAAGAGTACTCTTTTGCAGGAAAGAAGGATTGTATCGCTATGGCTTTTAAGGCAGACATGCCTATCAGCTTGATTTCCCCTTGGCTGATGGTATCAAAGGTATCATTTTTCATACCGGATTGTATCCTGAATTCTGTTGGGAGAACAGGGAGCTTGATCACCTGTTCTCGATTGTTAATAGAAAGAAATATATCCATGCTTCATTCCTCCTTTATAAAGCAGCCAATGACATATTTGCCAAAGAATACTTTAGTTTTGGCACCAATTCATTGGCTATTTCTGCTGTTGTTTTATTCATCCCTGTGATATTAACTACAAAGCTATTGTTGTTATTTACAGAATAGTTATTTGGGCTAGTGGCAGGTTGCTTGCCAACTAGTTCACCATGACGTGATGCGTATATTTTGTCTCTGTCTGTTGTTGTAGGATTATATAGATCAAGTACAGATGCATTTTTCTTTTGATTTCTGCGTCTTTGGGATGATCTTTCATGAACATTGTTTTTAGTATCAATCCTATTTCCTACAATTCGAGCACCTGGTTGACTTAGTTGTTCCTGCATTCTATTAACCTGTTTTTCTGTGGCTTTATTCAACATGTTTTTCATCATTGTCATAGGACCTTCAATTGATATTCCTTTTTCAGCTAGAGAGGCTTGTGCTTTGTCATAAAGTTCTACTCTTTCATGGCTTTTATGCCCCTTTACTATTCTCTTCCCTTCGATTCGTGCATCTGGGTCGTTTAGTTGTTTCTGTATTCTTTTAACTTGTTTTTCTGTGGCTTTATTCAATATGTTTTTCATCATTGTCATAGGGCCTTCAATTGATATTCCTTTTTCAGCCAGCGAGGCTTTTGCCTTGTCATAAAGTTCTACTCTTTCATGGCTTTTATACCCCTTTACTATTCTCTTCCCTTCGATTCGTGCATCTGGGTGGTTTAATAGTTCTGCCATAGCTTGCTGACGTTTCTGAATCATTCTATTCATCGGTCCTTCAAGGTACTTTAATGTAAAATCATTCATTTTTTCTTGAGTACTATCAGATACATTATCATATATCATTGATCCAAAATAATTTACACTTGATGTAAAAATTGATGCTGGTGGAAATATCAATCC
Organism: Anaerovirgula multivorans; assembly: GCF_900188145.1. Classification (GTDB taxonomy): domain Bacteria; phylum Bacillota; class Clostridia; order Peptostreptococcales; family Natronincolaceae; genus Anaerovirgula; species Anaerovirgula multivorans. The sequence goes on from NZ_FZOJ01000049.1 coordinate 13,011, forward strand.
AACGCTATCCCCAATTAAATCCGTTATAGCAAGTGCTCTTTTAAATGAGCTGTCATCAGAATATAATGTGTATATGTTCATTCCAGTTCCTACTATAGAAGATGTTCCTTTTAAAACTCCTTTTGCAAAAACCTTTCCTCCGTCCACACTTGTGGTTGAAAAATTGTCAGGTATCTTGGTGATATCACGATAGATCACTTGGCTTGTATATTTAGATGTTTTATCTAAGATTTCCCATGTCTTATCGAACGTCCCGAAGTATCCTATATCAGTAGCTACTTGTTTTTGTATCGACTGATTGCTTGAAGAATTAAGTTTTGCCATTTCATTATCCTGGCTTCTTTTCATCTCTTCATAAGCATTTTCAATTTTTTTATTTCTTTTATAACTTTTTTGAAGCAAATTATACATCTCATCCTGCTTCATATTTTGCTTTCACCACCTTAATAAAAATAGTGAAAAGCCACTACTGCTGTAGCCGACTTTTCACTATTTATAAATAAACTATCTATTTTTACCGAGCTTCCGTCATCCCAATCTCTGGGCTTCCATTTGCTTCTCCTTCAGCTCCTGATGGAAAAAGCCCATGATCAGGATCAGTTCGCCCTTTGGCATATTGTAAAACACAGAGGGTCTGATGCCTTTTGTTTTCCAGTAGTAAAACATCATTTGTGTCAGATCATCTGTGTTAATTAGTTTTTTATTTCTTCAATCGCCCCGCCATCAAAACCGCTGATTTCGCCAATCATATTATAGAGGGTTAGAACTTCTCCAGGTAATAGGATTTTATTGATTAAATCCTTTGGTGTATAAACATTGAATTTATCCATCAGTTCCTTAGATTTAAAGTTTGGGTCCTTTACTCCCTCTACTACCGTCATGGCTTGTAGCCCAGCCGTATTGATCCTATCATTGTCCTTATCTATAGCCAGTTCCTGTATTTCATCCATCTTTACTGGTGTCAGGGCTTCGATTTTAAATACTACCTTGTCTCCACTTACTTCCGATAACCTTTTTACTTCTACTTCCTTCTTTGGTTTTCTAATTTTTTGCTCATCTAGTTGTAGCAATAAATCCAATGTACTCATATTCTTCCTCCTATTCTGGTTGAATTACATCCGTAAAATCATAATCCGTAAATGTAAAAGGACACTCGACTTCTCCCAGTGCCTTTGCTTCAAAATTAATCAAAGTTAAATCATCAAAGCTGACATCCTTCAATACAACTCTTTCAGCCTGTGCTCTGGCTGTATCAGGATCAGATAGTTTAGATAAGATAGTAAATCGTAGATCCTTACCTTTTTTTACTGCCTCACCCAGCTTAATCATCATTCTTGAATTTACCTTATGAAGCTTTAATGTTCCTGTACCTTCCCATCCTGTAATTTTCGTGTCCTTCGCTAACCTTCCGCACATCGTCACATCTTCTTTTGTCAGAGTAATCTTAGCTTCAAGTCCTTTCAACTCACTAACCTTATCTCCATCCAGCCAGATTTCTCCCCATGTACCGTTAATTACTCTATAGCCTGGTATTTTATTCGCCATTTTCTTTTCCTCCTATTTACATATAGATTAGCATTTGCAAATCTTCCATTGCGTCTAAGAACTTCACATTGGCTTTTGCAAATACCTTTGAATCCGTATTGTATTCTTTAATCTCCTGTTCTTGCAGTGCTTCTACATCTATGCCTTTCCCCATAAGATATAGTCTTTGAGATTCTAGGTCAATCTCTGCCTTATTGGCATGGGCTGAATCTAGCACATCAATTCTCTCCAACTCACCAAAATATCCATTGACTGCTGTCATGAACAATACCTTATTGTCATAAGAGTTAATAATCTTGCCCACATAGGCATTATTAAAGGTATCTCGAATATCATCGTGAACAAGGTCTACTGCATCCACAATCTTGATTTTTTTAAATTCCATACCTTTAGAAGCAGTGGCAGTTGTCAATGAATTAACACCTCTGCCTATCTTAATCTTTGTTCCATCATTGATTAGAATCAGTTTGCCATTATCAATGTCTTCACTTGGTTCTTCAGATTCTTGAATACTCTCTATTTCATTTAGATCGTAGTAGGTTGAACTTCGGGTAAAAGGCAGTCCTGCCATAATGCCAGCAATTCTGCAGGTGTATTCACTTGCACTGTAGATTTTTTCTCCAACCTGGATCCCCTCTGTAGCAAAATTAATGATCCCTTCATGATCTGCCGTGATGTTTGGCAATACAGCCTTAAATGTCTTTTTATTGACATCTCTTTCTGTTTTAATCCAAGTTGCAAGATTGGTTACATCTCCATTCTGCACCCCTGGAACTGCTAGGTAGTTCCATTTCTTGCTCTTTAATCTTGCAAGGGCTTCAGAATAATCTGCAGCTGTTGTTGGAATTCTTTCAACAATAATCTTGCTAGGAGTTCCCATAAAGGTCTTCTCAATATAATCCTTATTGTCGGATGTCCAATCCTCCGGCTTGATCTCATCAATGGATTTATACACGATTGAATCAAAGCTGCTGGTGTCATCCTTTAAAATTAGTGCTACAATACCTCTAGCACTTCGTTGTATTGCTGTTATTCCTTGTGTTTTAAATTCTATTAAAATCTCTGGTAATCCCATAAATTACTCCTCCTTTATTAATAATTCTTCCATATAATCATAATCTTGATAGTTATAGGCTTTTGTCTCCTCGATGCTGTCAGTAAATTCAACATCAAAGGTCAAGCTTAAAATATTGTTTTCTATATTGGTTTTGGTTTCATCAATCATCAGCTTTCTATCTTCTACAATGAAAACCGAGTCAATGATTTCATTGAATTGATCCACCATCTCCAAGTTTTCCAAATGTGTTTCATGTTGCGAAAAGTAACGGATTTCCACATTTACCCTTCGTTTCCTGTGATATTGACTTTCTATCGTAGTAGCGATAGGTAAAATGTGAATAAAAAAAGCAGGTTTCGTAAATTCCTGCGGCATCTCTCCTGTGTATATGTCATACGTGGGAAAGTGATTCTTTATTTTGTTGTAGATTGCATTTTGAATATCTACTAGTTTCATACGATTGACTCCTTTGATTACTTAATAAGGCTTGGAATAGCGTTAGCCTGCTGAGACTTTTTTATAGGTTTCGGATCATCCTTGCGTGAATCAGACCCTCTACATAATCATGTATTGTTGTCAAATAGGACAAGGTATCCTCACCAAATAGAAAGGGTTTGCTCTCCTGTAAGGCTTTCAGCTGTTCTTCCAAGCCAATGATGGTTCCATCTTCAAGTAGAACTAAACTGTTTCTGTCAATCAACCGATTGACTGCATCAATATTTTTAGCATTTGCCTTAAGGGCTTGAAGATGAATAGCATTTACAAGGCTTACTTCCTTGACTTTTTCATTTTCCTCTTGAAGTTTTTTTACAAGCTCTTCATACACTTGAGTCATTCTCTGAGCTCCTTCTAATTTTTCATTAAGAAGTTTTATTTGGTCTTTATAGGCATTCTTTTTCTGAATCACCTTGTTAAACCGACTTTTGGGAATGAAATTTTCATCATCAAGCAGGATTTGTTTGTCCCCAATTTTTCCTTTCACTTGATGATATAGCTCTACTCCCAATAGTTCCTTTACCTGTTCCATAGTTCTTCCTCCAATCGTAGGTTTTCCGTTATACGTGTCACGGCACGAAAGTGCAGTTTCGTTTCTAACAAATGTATTTGAATTTATATCAAAAGTAACTCCAATTGTACCCGTATAAAGCGAAACAAATCTTGCTATTAATGTATTTGACTTACTTTATAAAAAGTTGAGTCAATTAATGTATACCTTTGTAGTATTAGATGGTACGTATCAATATCCTAAGACGATTTTGGTTGTTTTATCATATCATATATTTCGCTTAATCTATCATTAGTATCATTTAAATACTCAAAAACTTCTTTATTGGTGAAGTTAGTTTTGCTAACATCTTTTCTAGCTTCTTTCGCTGTACGTTCAAGGGTTTTGATGTCTGTAATCTCGTCATATTATTCTATAGCATAATCTACTGCAATATGAAATTCAGTTGAATTTGTATGGACGTTTCTATATTCTACTTTTAATGTTGACTTAAAATAAATATTTAAAATATAATGAGACACATTAGTATCATTAGAAAAAGAACGTGCTTTATTTCCAGCGCTTGAACTGCCTCCAGACCATGTACTTACTTCTCCATCTACAGTTACCCTAAGCCCATGGTAGGCATTAGTAACAACACTTGAAGATGCTGAGCATAAAGAAATACGAGTCAAAACTCCACGGCCTGTAATATCCACTGCAGTTATATATGAACTCGAAGAAGAGATAGTTGCTTTAGTATCTACAATTTTCATTTTTGTTGGTTGTATAGGTAACTTTGCTGCTAATGTGTTTATTGCGGCTTTTACGTCCTTCAATTTCCCATGAACGCTTCCTGTAGCACTGGAAGTATCTGAATTACTACCCACATTTGTATTGATTGTATTTGCTGTCGTTTGTGCTGCTCTACTTGATATTGTTGCGTCTATTCTATCTCTATGAGTAGTTGTTCCTCCCCAGCTTGCCTGTCTTGACGATATAGTTGTATCAATCCTGCCGCTGTGGGTAGTAGTTGCCCCCCAATTGGCCTGCCTGGATGAAACAGTAGTATCAAGATTATCAACCTTTGACATTCTTGTACTGCTCATATTTGTTGTTAAATAGCTATATATAGTACCAACACAATAGTCGTATATCTGTTTTAATCTTGCAAATAAAGTCGTGGTACCTGCAACATCTGTATTTGTGCCTACTTTTGTATTGATTGTGTTTGCTGTGGTTTTAATTTCTTGCGAAGTATCCTCTTTTGCAATAAATATTTCTGGCATTATTCACTCACCTCCTCATAACTAAACTTTAAACCTCCATTTACAACCGAAAACCCATATTTATAGACAGTTCCATTATTAATGAATCTGTGGGGCATACTATTAGCCAAATGCCCTGAAATAACGTTATCAATCACATCCATATTATGATTTGCATGATTTTCCTGGTCAAAATAATCATTTGATTCAGGCTTTTTTAAGTTTAAATGATTCGTGTACTTCATTTACATCTCCCTCCAATATCTAATTTTTTTCAATTCACGTATTCTTTAGAAGTCATGATTCTTAATCTGTCTGTAGGTAAAACTTCTTAAGTCGCCATAGGTTGATGGACTTAACTCTCCATAGGTTATATAGACATAAATAATCTGAAGCCTTAGATGGGCTGGTTTGATTTCTTCAATGGAATTGAGTAAGTCCTTCATGCCTATCATTGTTTCATTAACCCCTAACAGATAAATAGTAATTGCATGATTGAATACCACAGAAACATCTCCTACTGCGTAGGATTCAGTAATCAATTGAATTAGGTTTTTGTCTACCTTTCCTATTCCCCTCCATTTTGCTATAATTGCATTTCTGCGCTCTTCATAGCTTTTATTAATATCTGTTTGGATTCCTAATTCCTGCTCATAGATTGCAAGTCCCCAAGTAGCAGTATTGATCAATAACTGGTTACTCAAGCTTTTTATGTCCACATATTCTTGGTCTACTTCTTTTGCTGCTGCCTTCATGATTTCTTGAAAAACCTTTGATTTTCGTTCATAAGTAGGTAAATATCCTATCATTTCTTTACTCCTCAATAGTAATCACCCCTAAAACCGCCACTTCATCCTCTGCGATAAGCATATTCCCAGTTTGTTCATTAATCATCAGGTCAGAAAAGTCAATAACTCCTTTAGAATCCAGAATAATACTGCCGATTTTATTGTAGCTTACGGTATTTTCCTTAAAGGCAACCTGCCTAATATACTCTTCAATATTATCTTTTATGTTCTGCAGTCTTTCCTCATCCGTCACAGAAATATCTTTTATCACCTTGAAGCTAATATTCAGAGGCTTGGCCACAGCGCTAACCACTGTACAATAAGCACCGATTGGCGCTTCTCCTTCTCCTAAACCCTTGCTGTCAGGGTCAATATGCTGCTGAACTTCTCTTACTAACTCTTCAGCAGCCGGCTGTCTGTTTGCATCAATGATGATGATTTTCACGGTGTTATCTCCATCCCAGAGAGGGACAACCTTGACATCTCCTACTCCTGTTATTTCCTTTGCCCAGTTTTTGTAGTGGTACTTGTTTCCCGAAGTAACAGGGGCCTGAATACATTCATAGTAACGAACTAAAAGCTCTTCATCACTTTCTTTGTCATATCCACTGGTAAAATCCTCATCATTTGTCACACCTGTAAGTCCTGGAAGGGTAACAGGAAAATATTGAACAATACCAGCAGGAACATTGCCGATTGGACCATAGGCTTCACATTCAACCAACACTTCTACCTGTCCTGCATCACCAACGACTTTTGCCTCTTGAACAATGAAGTTAACGGTTTCACTTGCAACGATATTACCTTCTTCTATCACTGCTCCTACTGTACCTGTGATGGTTACATATCCTTGTGTCTTGGTTGCTGGTTTTCTTTTAATGCCAGTTCTTTCAAATATGATTTGCTCCAGTTCTGAATCTTCAAGTTTTTCAACGCTTAATTTTTCCTTAATGAATCCAATTGTTTGGTGCACATCCTCTAACTCAATCGCCATAGGCTTTAAAATGTCATAAAAAAAAGACCCTTCTGATCTATCGAACTGGCCTTGTACATTTTCTAACATACGATTGAGTATTTTTTCTTTACCTTCTTCCATTTTCTTTCACCTCCTATAATAATGGTTTTTAATACTTTTTCTATTCTCGTTTTGATATAGTGTTGTTATTTTAAAGTATAATATAGATTTTAAGAGAATAATGGCATACTTGCGGCATTTTTTCGGAGATGTTTAGCAAAAATATTATTAACCGCTTATCTTTCCATACACAAGTTTACAAATAATAGATAATTGATACTATAAAACTTTTAACAGACCAATAGCCAATCTAAAATTAAGTAAGTTAAGCTTTATGGCATTGGTCTGACGCCCCTCGATCTGCAATATATGTCAAACAAAACGTCCCTTTGGCTTAGAAAATTCCTAGATTCAGGGCACAAAAAAACAGCCGCCACAACGTAAGATAATACGTAAGGATGCTGAATTTTTAAAGTGACGGAAAATTGTCATTTGCTATGCAAAAACTTTTACTCCTTTATCAGTCAATTCTCCAACTTTTTCTTCGACCTTCTCTAAAATAGCAAGCATTTCCTTTGAAAGGTCCTGTGCCTTCTTATAATGCTCTTCTGCTCTGCTCTTATGATTTTGCTTAACAGCATTTATTACCTTATCTCCCATGCTATGGAACTCATGATGAAGAGTATCTATGCTCTTCCAATCCTCTAAAATACTGGGATGATCAATTTGCATAGCATGATAGAAGTGTCCAAAGGCACATTTTTTTGAGTTGGTTTGGAGAGGATAAATTCGCATTTCAGTCATGATCTTCCTAAGTATTTCCATCCAATCCACATGGGATTTCTTTGCATTCAAAATTACTTCTTTTAGTTCTTGGTTCGTAAGGGCGTGTTTCCCTCCCCTTAACCCTCCAAACATATCAGTGACGATGTTAGAAAGTTCTTCATCTATCTTTGATATCTGTTTAGCAAACTCCACACTGTCTGTAGCATCCTTATGTATACTTTGGGTCATATAGCTAAGTCTTTCCGCATCACTACTGGAGACCTCCATAGCCTGATTGATTTCCTCGGCAGCTATTTTTATACCCTCCATAGCCTGATTAATTGCTCCCACATCCATTATTACACCTTTGTGCATTTCCATATTTTCACTAACAGTTTCTGACACTATTTCAATCTTTTTGCTCATTTCTCCAGTGGAAATTAAGGTTCTATCCATACTTTCTTTTCCATCTTTGGCAGCACCTTGAATATGAACAACAAATTGACGCATTCCCTCTAGATTTTTCTTGGTGTCATCAGCTAATTTTCTCACTTCTTCAGCCACAACCGCAAAACCACGACCATGCTCTCCTGCCCTTGCAGCTTCTATCGCTGCATTTAAGGCTAAAAGATTTGTTTGCTCTGCTATGGTCTCAACACTATCTACAATTTTATCTACCTCTGTTGCAAGAGTCACCAGTTGCTGAATTTTGTTACTCATGATTCCTGTGTCTTCTACCACATTATCTTTAAGGGCTTGTACTTCTTGAAGCCTATCTATGCTTTCATCATTTTTTTGTGCTAATAATTCTGATTCCTTTGATAAGCTGTTTAATGTCTCTAATGTACTGTCAATAGATTGATTCACTTGATTCATGCTTGCTGTAGTTTGCTCTACAATAGCAAGATTCGATTCGCTAAGGGATGCCATTTCTGCTGCAAAATCCATCAATTGATAGGAGATATGGGACATACCCACATCAAAGCTGCTCAGGGAGCTGGCTATATTAAGTATTTCCTTTGCAGACCTTGACATTTTTTTCTCATTGGCAAGTAGTTTTTCAAAATGAGTTAATACTCTGTTATGGAGAGGATATTTTACATCGGGGCTTGTAACCTCATTACCCCTTAAGGAATCCTCTACATATTTTACTATGCATTCCGCTTCTTCACAAGGTTTACGTAAACTTCTACCAAACATGAAATCTCACCTCTTAATTTTTATAATAGAATTTCCAAAGCCATGTCGTGCCTTCCCCTAATTGATATTCATCATGAAGGTTTTGTGGTGAAAATATTATATAATTACATTTTTCAACAATTACTATAATAATACCACACTGAATATTCTTTAATCATTAAATAATTATAGGTATAACTAGATTTCTTGTCTGGTGAGAATAAAGTACAGAACCTTACAAAAACAGTTTTGAAGTGCCCGCCATAGAGACGTTTTGGCTCCTGTTATACAGTTGCCATTGATTTTTCCGTTAAAAGTAAGTGTTTATTAATTTGCCATCTTTAGTATATCTATAATCTTATGCAATGTTTTATTTTTGATTTCTCTACACTGTCTTTCTTCTATAGAGCCAAGTAGAGCCAAGGGGACGGCAGGTTGCGTAAAACCCAACCACAAAAACATATAAAAAAACGCCTCTAATCATTAAAATTTCAATGATTTTATGATATAATTAAAGTAAAAAAGAGAGGTTCTTTACATGTCAAGATATATAAAAGGTGATGATAGAAATCAGTTAAATA
>NZ_FZOJ01000057.1 GCF_900188145.1 Anaerovirgula multivorans
ACCAAGGCCTACCACAATACAAATGCTGCAATGGCATTTTTAAAAAATTCTCTTTTGAGGATTTTGGAATAAAATGTATTCATGCTTTTGCCGTGTATCTTTAATAATAATGGGTTGTAATAAAGTAGAATACAATGTTACAATATTACGTTATGAACCTACAAAAACTATGGTAGGAAATTATGAAGTTGAGCAAATATTGACAATCAAAATTTTTCATAGAGTTGGAGTTGTAAATAAATCTGAAATTGTGGAGGAATTGTTTTCCAATAATGAAGCACTGGACACAATAAAAGAGTATAAAAACCAAATAAAAGAAACATATAGTAATGAGATATTTAATCATATAGGGTTTGAACATTCAAGTAAAATAGAAGATAATTCTTATACATCTACTGTTGTACATAACTATAATAAAGTCAACATGAAAGAATTAACAAAAGCAGATAATATATTTATGTATTTGGCAGATACACTTAATGAAAACTATGAGGTTACATATGAACAACTAATAAAATTGTATAAAGACTTAGGGTTTGTAATTGAGGAAATCCCTAAAATTAACTAATTTAACTCGTTGTGCTAGTAAAACTTACAAATAGAAAAGCTCCAGCGAATTATGTTAACCTATCTTTAATAACCATCACGAAATTAAGATAGGAGGATAACATATGCTAGAGCTTACTAACAAATATTCTATCAAAGAAATTGGTGATTTAAAAGACTTCATAACTGTCACCTATGTCGTTATTGACGATATTTACCAGAGAATTACTCCAACATACATCAAAGAACGTAAGAATATCAACGAATCTATCCTTAGTGATAGTGAAATAATTACCATTAGTATTGTTGGTGAACTACTCACTATTGATTCAGAAAATGCTTGGTTTGGATTCTGTAAAAAGAATCTTAGCGACCTATTTCCTAGCTTTTGTCACAGAACTCGTTTTAATAGAACCCGTAGGGCATTACATGCAATAATTGAAGAAATCCGTAAAGAAATCACTTCAATGCTTGGTTTTAACGGTAATCCTTATAGAATCATTGATAGTATTCCAATACCCGTCTGCAAATTTGGTAGAGCCCGTTTTCATAAAACCTTTAGGGGCTATGGTGCATCCTATGGAAGGTGTCCATCTAAGAAGGAAACTTACTTTGGATACAAACTGCATATGCTCGTTGGCTTAGATGGTTATGTTATTGATTTTGCCCTTACACCAGCAGATATTGATGATAGGAGGGTTGTATGGGAACTCCTTGAATCCTATGATTCTATCACTGTTCTTGGAGATAAGGGCTATATAAATAGTAATCTTTCTTCTGAACTTAAGCATGAAAAGAATATTGATCTACTACCTTTGCAAAGGAAGAATAGCAAAATTCAGTATTCTAAAGCTCTAAGGCAGGTGATTTTCAAACTAAGAAGGAGAATTGAAACCACTGCTTCTCAGCTATCGGAGCAACTTAATATTGAAAAGGTGCTGGCAAAATCCCTTTGGGGATTAACCACTAGGATTAAGACAAAGGTTTTAGGCTATAATCTATGTCATTTTATGAATAGAATATTGGGCAAAACTAGTGATTTAGCAAAGATTAAAGATCTAATATTTGGATAAAATATCCATTTAGTTGATTATTCTTAAATTTAAGGGATACTATGACTTTGCTTGTTTCCATAATATTCCTTATAGAAATTTTAATAAGTAGCACAACAAGTTAATTTAAGGGGAAATGCTATGAAAAAGATGTTAATAATCATGACTATAGTTACAGTATTAATTTGGATGTGTGGGATATCAACTCTATTTATAAAAAGTATTCAATCTATATCACCATTTTTAGCATACTATATAAAGGTTGGACTTTTTCTATCTATGATTCCTGCTGGCATAAATATAATTTTTAGTATGTATTTGCTAGTAGTTTATAAGAAATCAATCATTAAAAGTAAGGCAGAATTAATTTTTGGATGTAATATTGTATATTTATTAGCTTTACTGCGCATATTTCAACGGGCTATTGAAAGAAGTATTTAACTCTGAGAAAGCAAAGGGACGGTTCAAGTAACAAGGGGTGGGAGTTGTTGACAAAGGAAACCAAGGGGAAACCAAGGGGACGGGGGTTCTGGTCTAGAGATAGTACACCCTATAAAGCTCTAGGCTTGATTCAGAAGCTAAATAAAATAAGATTGGATCTGCAAAGAAAAGGTTTTAACACGAGAAATCCTATAAAAAAGTTACTGCCACAATAAAAAAACTATTTAAAGCCATAATACTCACTTCAATAGGAGTACTATGGCTTTTTTCTTTATTTATCCTAACATCATACCCAAAATACACTACAATTATTTTTAACCAGAGATGAAAGCAAAAACAGATAACTGAAAAATGAGAAACTGATAGAATTATTATTTATAAGGAAGACATTCAAAGAGTCAACTAGGAACCGATTAACAAAAAGTGGTAAAAGTGATATAATGGGCACATATAATTATGACGGACTTGACAGAAAAATTGAAGCGGTAAAACTACACGGTTCCTACCAAATCAATGTATATGATGTTATGAGCTACAGAGTAGGTGTGACAGAAAAAGGAATCAGCCACGACTTTGTGTTCTCCGGAGCCAATATCATAGCAGAGATCAATACAAACACAGGAGGTATAACAAGATACACCAGAGGCCATGCCCTAGTAGCAACAAAAGACCACCGAGGAATCAGTGGTTACTATCTACACAATTCCCACAGAGATACCATGAACCTAGTAGGAGAAAATGGAGAAATACAAAACCAATACCAATACGATGCCTTCGGCAACATCACAGATTACGCTGCAAGAATAACTAACCCCTTCCGATATGCAGGAGAGCAGTATGACCAGATGGCAGAACAATACTACCTCAGAGCAAGATACTACAACCCTAAAATAGGAAGATTCACACAAGAAGATACCTTTAGAGGAGATGGATTAAACCTATACACCTATGTTTCTAATAATCCTATTAGATATGTTGATCCGAGTGGTTTAGCTAAGTGTTCATCTAATAATGAGGTTGATGCAGTAACAGGAGCGGCAGAACCTTTAAGGACACCTGATCAAAAGTTTTTAGATAAAAAAGACTATGCAGTTATTTCGGCATTAAAGACAAAATATAATGAATATAAAGATCAAGGGGATAGTATAAAAGCAGACGCTATGCATTACCAAGCAGTTATAATAAGGAAAGATGATAAATATAAAGATACGTATAAATATATTGATAATTATAATTATACTGATTATGAAAGCTCCTCAAAGTTATACGTCATAGCAGACTATTTAAACGAAAGTGAGTTATGGAAGCACGGAGGTGAACCGACAAAGCAACAAGAAGGAATTTTAAAGACAATTAATAAGATACCGACTGGTGGTGTTGGAGAGTTTTTTAGTAGGCTTGATTATTTGATGGATAAGTCGGATCCTAACTATAAACAAGGGAAAAATTTAAAGGCTGGAGATGTTTTCGTTTATGTTGGGACAAGTGTAAACCAACCTGCATATGGGGAAGAATCTTTTTATAGGGAGGGCAATCTGTTATATAAATATGATCAACCTCAAGGACCATGGTAAAGTACAATTAAATTTTAATATTGGACACAAATAATACAGAGAAAAATAACGAATGGGATATCTTTATGGGGGTGTTAATAATGCATGAAGAGGCTAGAAGAAAACTGATACAAATGGGTATTGCAGCAGTTGCAACAATAATTATTAGCATAATTGCTTTTATAGTAAACCTTTTTAGATAGTATATAATATAAGGTATTTTGTGTTACTGTAAATGTAAAGCAATTTATTAAGGTGTAGAGAGAAGGAAATACAATGAAAAGGAGAATTGAGAATATTTTAATGGTAATTGGTATTATTTCCATTGTTATATCAGTTATTAAATTAATATTCTGGTAAAAATATGGTATAAAGCTTATATATAAAGGCATGTGTCAAAGGGACGGGGGTTCTGGTCTGTGGAGCTTGCATCTTTAAAAAGCTCTAGTTTTGGCTTTGAAGCTAAGTAAATAGGACTAGACCTACAAATGTCTAGGGGACGGAGTTACTGACAACAACAATGACATAAAAATTATTTTAAGCCATAATACTCACTTTAACAGGAGTATTATGGCTTAATTTTTTTTGTATGCATCATCATAAATATGCACTACAACTACTTTTAAGCAAAGATGAAAGAAAATTAATTTAGGTAATTACTCTCCCCACCGCATTTTGGGTTGGGTGGGGGGATAAAGCAAACCAAGGGAACGGAGATACTAAAACACTTTTAAAAAGATATCTCTATGGGACAGGTGAGTTGAGTCTCTCCTGTCTTTTGCTATGTTTAAATTTTATTGTGATTTTAAAAAATAAATCAAGTAATACTCCATATACAATTTAGACATGACATGTTCTTTTGAGCTTGGAATTGCCGTTAATCCTCGTTAGAAAAGAAATTTTGTTTTTGGGTTTTATGTTTTTTCACTATCGGAATTCTATAATTCTACTTAAAAAACTGCCCATTTTTATAAATTCTAATCGGTATTGTGCAAATTCCTTCCAGTTTACTTTAAAATCCAAATTTTTCTAGATAAGGCATACAGGATATAATATAGACTATATCTACCAAATAAGACTATTTTAAAGAAAGAATTGTTAAGTGTTAACAAGAAGTTCAGCACTCAATCAGTAGTTATAAAATAATGAATTTTATAAAATATGTAAAAAAAATCAAAAAATGGTTGTTATCTAAATGTACATTTTACCTAGATAGTAAAGAGATAAGGGGGGAGTTTATGAATCATAGAAAGGTAAATGTTGAAGAGATAACAAAACAGGAATGTGTTAGAATACTAAAAAGAATTGCCTGGAAATTACAGTATTCGTCAAAAAAAACATATAAAAAAGAATGCCCTCTCATTCAAGAAGCAATAGGCAGAGAACTAGACGTAGATACAGTTCTATTTAATATCTATTTAGAAGAAATTCTTGAAAGCATACCATCAAACAAAGGAAGATACATCATTAAGCATACTATTATTGATGGTTACTCAGAGAAAGAAGTAGCCCGTCAATTAAATATAACACAACAGGGGGTAAATAAATGGAAAAAGAAATATGTAAATCAGTTGCGGCAACAAATGAAACATTTAGACTATTAGTAGAACAGGCGAGAAAAGGGGATAATGGGGCGTTAGAGAAGGTGCTTGAGGAGTTGGAACCACACATGGAACATCTTGCTAGTTTCATCAAAATGCCAAGAGAAGACAGCCTGCAGGAAATGAAAACTAGATTTATTGAAGTTATTAGGGGCCAGTGAGAAACATCTCCAGAAAAATTTCGCAAGTGTGCCTCAATTATTTAGAAATCCATATTATAATTTATAATAGAAAGATAAATTTTAAAATAGGTTTCTGTAAAGATACAGTACAATTTATGACATTGATTAATCTCTAAGGACCTTTATTTATATACTCTATATGTTGGGCGGTGAATGATTATGAAGATAAGTTATTTATATGAAAGTAATAATAAGGTATTAAATTTAAAAGAACTGGAGAAAATTCTCAAGAATCTGAAGCAGTATGAAGCTAGGATCAAGGAAATTGAGCTTCAGATTGAAGAATATAAGGACATGCAGGGGTTATGTTTGAAGGGAATCAGTTACGAAAATATTATAAGAACCCATCAAATATTTTCAAAAACAGAAATGCAGGTGCTGGAGGATTTAGAGCTTCAACAGCAGATAGAACTATTACAATTTGAAAAAAGACATTTAGAAAGATTTATAAAACGAATTCATAATGCCATTAATAGTTTAGGAGATATAGAAAAACAAATCATTGAAAAAAAGTATATGGAAAATAAGATTTGGCGTTATATAACTTATGATGTCAATTTAGAAGAAAGACAGTGTAGAGAAATCAAAAATAAAACATTGCATAAGATTATAGATATACTAAAGATGGCAAATTAATTATTGAAGTGATAATGATAAAAGGGAAAAGCATCGGGTTTGAGCTTTTTCCTTTTATTTTTGGATAATCGGGGAGCCGACAGAAGCTCTTGAAGGAGCCAAAGGGACGTTAGGCTTCTGGCTGTCAAATATAATTACTAGGTTGCAACTTTTTTTCTAAATGGTTACAATATTATTAGTTTCTTATGTCATTGTAGAGTTAATTATATTTGGACTTGGTGTTAATTAAAGAGTTATAATGATAATTTCTCTTAATATAAGATTCTGGTGCTAGATAATAAAGAAAATTATAATAGGAATGCCGATAAAAGATAAATCTAGTCTCTTAGTGTTTCTTGGGAGTTACTTAGAATGCACTGGATTGAGAATTGTTAGCGAAAACAATAGTAATTCATAATAAAGTCAAAGGGGGAGTGGCTGTCGTCAGTATTTAATGATACAGTGAAATATCAAGAGGAAGACAGGAGGATAATATAAGTTGAAAAAATTTACACCAATTGGCAAGAGAACTTTAAAAACTGCTATAGCAGTGATATTATCAGCATTGACGATGGAATATATAATAAAAGATACGCCCTTCTTTGCTTGTATAGGAGCTGTAGCTTCGGTGGAGCGAACTATGAAAAAATCGATAGAAGCGGCATTCATCAGAAATTTGGCAACAGCTATAGGAGGCGTGGTGGGTATAGTATTTTCAATTTCTACCAGTAATACAATCTTACTTGGGCTAGGGGTAATACCTGTAATATGTGTGCTGAACCTATTCAAGAAACATGAATCCATAGTGCCGGGATGCATAGTATTCTTTGCAGTAGTATATTTGAATGATACAGATACAGGCTGGATCTATGGAATAAGGAGAATTTCGGAGACTTTTATAGGATCAATGATAGGATTGATTATTAATAACATTATAAAAAATCCAATAGAAGAAATAGAGGTGAAAGGTGAGATAAAACCTGCGTAGCAAAGCTACGCAGAGAAGCCAAAAAGCCAAAGGGACGTTTTGTTTGGCATATAATGCAGATCGAGGGGGCGGCACTAATGCTAAAAGGGTAATAAGTCTCCCAGCTTCGTTTTAGGGTTCTTTATCGTATTTAAATCTATCGAAATAAAAATCTCTATCTCCTGTTCCATTTGAGTAAACTTCTTTTGTTACATAGGGTGTAATTCCCTTCTCAACGCATTTTTAAAGATCTTCTGCTTTGTAATATCATTTGTCTGCTAATACTTCAAATTCTTTTCCTTTAAAAATCTTCTTAGTTCTTAGAGCCATATTGTCAGTCAAGCTCTCCTAAATCATTTGGTTTCTAGGATACTTTAAAATCTATAATTAATTTATGCTTAGCATCTACTGTGGTCTGTATGTTGTAGCTAACATCTACGTTATTGTTGTTATTGTTCATAAGTCTTACATTAGGATCTGTAGTAGATACTTCATTTTCTCTCTTTTTCTTGAGTTCTTTTTTGTATTCTTCGTATTTCTCTTTTCGTTCATTGAGTTCCTTGATCCTATTGGTTATCTCTTGAGCATTGGGTTTGCGATCATAATTTTCTTTTTTATCTTCTTCGTCTAGCGCCTGCATGTATTTATCTATCTTTTCTTCATTTGGTTCGGTTCTTTTAAAACCTAACTCCTTTAAATCTAATGTCTCTACAAAAGTATCTATTACTCTTACTGGGTTATCTTCTGAGATGTAATCATCAATACATTCTGGGAACATAATAATTCGATTTCTATCTTCTCCTTTGATATATGCCATCTACTACAACCCCTTTTAAAGTATTTTTCTAAAAGGTTTAATGTGAAGTTAGTAGATTGTTGGAAACAGTTTATCGATATATATTGCACTTTGTCGAAGCATGTGCTTTTTCATAGAATTTTTTTGTTACTATTAATGATATAAAGACAATTTTTGATTTAACAATAAAAAGAAAAAACAAGGTGGCTATAGATATGAAACTGCATATAGCAATATGTGATGATTGTCCTAATCATTTAAATATAATAGTAAAATATTTAGAGGATTTTAATAGAAATAATAGAGATTATGATATTTACCTCATAAAAGCATGTAGTGGTGAAGAATTATTGGAAAAGATTAAAAAAGAATCTATTGATATTGTTTTTCTTGACATAGAAATGGAGGGATTAAACGGAATTCAAGTGGGAAATGAGTTAAGGGTAAAGTTACCTAAAGCAGTCATTGTATTTATCACTGGTTTTAAGGATTATGCATTAGAAGCCTTTGAAATCCAAGCATTTCAATATATGATTAAACCTATTACTCCCCAAAAGTTTCATGCTTTAATGAAAAAAATACTGACTCGTTTTAAAGAAAGATTAGCCTATGAAGAAAAAAACAATATTTTCTTTATAAGGACCAAACAACAAACTCTTAAAATAAGATATGATGAAATCTATTATTTTGAAAGACAGGGTAAAAAAATATTGGTTGAGACTGATAAGGGCTCATTCCAGTTTTTAGATACACTACAAAAAATTATAATAGGCTTAAAAAGCAAGTCCTTTATCCGGTGTCACCATGGTTTTATTGCAAATGTTGATAAGATATTTGCTATCGAAAATGATTTTATTCTATTTAGAGAAATTAATCAAAAAATACCCGTAAGCAGAAGATATAAAGAGGAAGTGTTAGATGCTTTATCAAAAAATCTTTTTGAGGATTAGTGAGTAAATTATGTTAAATAGTGTAGTGAATTTTATAACCAATATTATTGATGTATTTCTTCTATATTATTTTATGACGAAAGTTTTTGATAATAAGAAAGCTACAAAGATATATGCCTTCGCTGTAATGTTTCTTCTTGCAATAGTTAATACGGCAATCAACCATATTTTTGGATTGGCAAGTTTATTGGGATTTATCCCCATATTTATAATGTTGACTTTGGGGTTTTCTTCTTTTTTCAAGAAAGATCTGCTAAATACTTTTCTTGTATTAGTAGTAGGTTTAGTCTTAATGTTTATTTTTGAAACAATAACAGCCTATTTATTTGTATATTTATTCCAAATAACGCCAACAGAGATTTTACAGTTATCCCCTTTAAGAATACTAGCAATTCTTGTATCAAAAACAAGCTTTTTCTTAGTCATATGGCTATGGATATCTAAGATCCCTCCAATGACCCATATTCATGATAAAAAGAAAAGGGTAGTAACATTTATTCTTCTATTTAATGTAATCATCATTTATATGACATTCATTTTATATAGATATATGGAAATAGGCTCTTCAAGTGAGTACCTTATATTAGTTTCAATAACCCTAGCAGCATTATTGTTTAGTTGGCTTATATTTGAACTTACAAAAACCATGGTGCATCAAGAACAGCAGGAAGAAATCATGAGATTAAAGATAAGGGAGTATGAGAAACAAGATTTCTATATCAAAAATATGGAAGATCTAATGATGAATATACGGTCACAAAGGCATGATTTAAATAATTATGTTAGCACCTTGTATGGTTTAATTCAGCTAGAGCAGATAGAAGAAGCAAAAAAATATATGGTGGATTTAGAAAAGAATATTTCTTGTTTTAATCAGATTATTGATACGAAGCATCCTGTTATCATAGCTTTAATAAACATTAAATATCAAAAAGCCATAAAGCAAAAAATTAATATAGATTTTGACATTAATCTTCCTGAAAAATTATTTGTTGAATATGTTGATTTATCAATAATTCTAGGCAATTTATTAGATAATGCCATAGAAGCATGCATAAAATCAGGGAATGAAACACCTAAAATTGAGCTTAAAATGCATAAAAAAGCAAATTATTTAGTCATTAAGGAAGAGAATTCTAAATCAAAGGAAATTGTCTTTAAGAAGGAAGATATTCTCCAAAAATATACCACAAAAGAAGATAAAGAAAATCATGGCTTCGGTCTGCAAAACATCCAGAGGGTTGTTGAGCAGTATGAGGGTATCTTAAAGCTAGAGGATGATGGTAATATTTTCAAAGTACATATAGCTTTACCACAAAAAGGTAGCACAAAATAATGTATTACCTTTTTTTATTACCAGTTATGCCGTTTCAACGACCACTTATGCCAAAAGGGTTGTTATGATAGGCAAGTCATGATATGTTTAAGGTAATTAACAGAAAAAGGAAGATGATGATGCTTAATCAAATTTCTTGTTATGTTGTCAATGTAATGAAAGAAAATAATATTATTCATGATAAAGATTTTGACTGGTATGTTTTCGGAACAGAAGTATTTTTTATTACAGTTATAAAATATTTAGTGTTATTCATTTTAGCCTTCATACTAGGTTTATTCAAAGAAGCAATCGTGTTTATCCTAGCCTTTAGCTCCTTAAGAATACAAGCAGGAGGAGTTCACTCAGAGTCCTTTTGGAAATGCCTGATGATTACAAATATCTTAACCTTCGCATCTATTTTTCTTGTAAAAAGTATACCCATGAAATATATCATAATCCTTCTGCCGATTCTACTTATCTTCTCAACGATTCTAGTATTCAAATATGCTCCAGTAGATACGCCCAACAAACCATTAGATCAACATGAGATAAAAAAATATAAAAAAAGAAGTACAGCAACCGTCATGATAGGAAGTATTCTCATTATTGTTTTAGTTACTTTTTTCAAGACAAGCTTTATCTTAAATTATGCTGCCATTGCAGCTATAGGATTTTTCAGTGAGGCAGTAACCTTGACACCCTGGGTGACAAGGCGAAAAATATAATTTTATACAAAAGAGGGGGGATGGCGATGAGGGTTAAAAACATGTTTTTAAACTTATTTGCAGTTACCATCATGACTTTTGCTAATCTAGGAGCCAATATTAATTGTATTGGCATTATGTATCAGCCGAAGTTTCCAGGTAAAGCGAATAGAAAAAACAGTTTTAGTTGAAGAAAGTAAAACAAGAAATATCAACTCAATTTAATAACTATGAGAATTATAAGAAAGGAGCTGAACATTATATATCTTTTAATACCCCTAACCTTTTTGGGGCTAAGGTGTTATGGATAAGATTTTTTGAGATTCCTAAAAATAGTGACTAAAAAGATATTTGTGACGGTTTTTGGAAAGTTTAGATTGATTGTGCTTTAAAATACGAAAATCTAAAGTTAAATGAAATATTAATATACATGAAAAAAATAAAGAAAAAAGGAGAAGTATTTATGAGAATGAAAAAAAGTGGTTTAGTGATAAGCATTACTATAATGCTTGTAATGTCACTTGGCATGGTATATGCTGATGATGTATACGTAATACTGTCAGATGGATGGATTGAGGCTTATGGATATGGGGCTGATTTCTATGCAGATGCAGAGGCAGCTACTAGTAATACTACAGGTGTTAAAGTAAGGTATACAGTTTATAGAAATGGTACAAAAGTTGTAGATTCATCTGTAACGGACACTACTAAACCATATAAGGCAGTAAAAGAAGGCACAGTTTCAAGTAGTAAATATTCAAATAGTTGGCGATTAGACCTTACACCTTATGGAAGATATTCAGGCAACCCTGAGTGGATAGTATTTAGTACTAGCACACTTAAAGATAGTAATTAATAGAAGGAGGAAAAAAATGTTAAGAAAACAAAAAACTATTATTCTTTTTACTTTGAGTTTTATTTTAATGATAGGAAGTTTAGCCATGATTAGTGCTAATAGTGAGAAGGATGAAAATATAGAACTTAAGACAGAGATACTACTGCAACATACTAGAAATGATATTATGACAAGTTTCTATTTAGATAAAACATTATCGGCAAGAGAAATATCAGCAAATTATAAAGAAATAGAATTTGATGAGATTGAAGATTATGGTTGGGAAATTGCAACAGAATTTGATGCTTTAAACCAAGGACCAATAGGTTCCACAATACCTATATTTTTAATAAAAGAAGATAATTCTGAACTTGTAGTACTTTACAAAGAAGCTGATGGAACAAATGTTAAGCAGTCTTCTAAAAAAATAAATGGAAAATGGGAAAGAGCGAAATTAGAGGTGAAGGGAGAAGCTATATTAGACATAAATACTATAGAAATTGAATAATAGGACCAAGGGGACGGCAGACTGGGTAAAAATGGATTGTTATTCCACATCGCTTTTTATGGTGGTGATATTTTAAAGTGAATATAGCTTTACCACGAAAAGGTAGTACAAAATAATGTATTACCTTTTTTCATTACCAGTTATGCCGTTTCAACAACCACTTATGCCAAAAGGGTTGTTATGATAGGTAAGCCATGGTATGTTTAAGGTAAATAACAGAAAAAGGAAGATGATGATGCTCAATCAAATTTCGGTTCAACAATAAATTTTGTGGTGTCATGTACACCTATCCTGTCAATGCATAATTTACAGGAAAAATATTCATATATCTAGAAACCTTAATTTTCTTCTACTTGATAGATTTGACTAGTGATGATTTTTATTGATTTAAAGGATAATTATAGTAATATAAGAACTTAGACTTTCCCTATACCTCTTTAAATCTTTGAAGAAAGCTAAACTCTAGGCACATTGAAATTCATACTTAACCCTAATTTCCCAATTATTATGATTCCGATAGCCGTAGGCTCTACGCTTTATGTTTTTAACTTTGTGATTATTCCCTTCGGTAGTACCATTGGATATGGGATAATTGTAATAATTTAGGATGTACTCCATCCAATTGTCAAGGGTTTTTACAAATTTCTCTAGTTCAGGAATATCATATTCATCCACCAGATATTTGTAATAGACTAGGAATGAGGCAGCACCTTCCTTTGAAGTAAGGGTAAAAAAGGTACGGAATTCCTCTTTAAGATAATGTAGTTCTTCGAGTTTAGGATATTTTGCGAAGGCGTTTAGTAAATTGGTGTATTCATCAGAGCTTACATCATCCACATTCTTTAATATTGCCCAACGAATTTTAAAGACTTCACCCTTATTGCCATACTTCCGTACATGATTTTGAATATGCTTTCTTCCTTCATCCACACAATTATGAAGGTGTTGAGATATATGAAACCTATCTATAACAGGCTTGGCATTAGGAAGACATTCTAATACCGAAAAACAATAACTTCTACTCATATCCATTGAAACCGCTTCAACACCTTGTTTTATATCTTCCGGTAAACTTTTAAAGTAAGATACTACATCTTCCTTTTTCCTACCGGATAATATAGCAACTACGTTGCCGGTTTCTTGATTGTAAATGATGGTATCGTAGTTATGTCCCTTTTTAGAGGCGATATCATCAATACCTAAGAGTCTTAGTGGTTCAGGAACACATGAGTTAAGAGCTTTCTTTGCATAATGGTTATAAATCCTCTGGCATGTACCTTCACCAGCATTCGTGATGTCACTAACATTTTTGATGGTATTTTTATAAGCCAGTTTAAAAATATATTGCTCATAGGGAATAGTATAGCGCTGATACCTTCTGATAAAAGAAAAGTATTCGTCAAAAGGATGTTCAGGATCACAGTCACAGACATAACGCTTTATTTCAAGGATAATAACCGTATCCATTCCCCATATAGGCAAATGCTTATATGACTGATATCGTCTATCATGTACAGTATAGCTGATATTCCCACAATGGGGACATTTAGCAAAATCGAATTCAGACTTTGCAAACACTTCAAATATACCATTATTTACATTGGAATAAATTATCTCTAAGCCTTGCAATCCAATTAGATTTCGGATAATATCATAGTTGGTATTCATTCGATTCACCTCCTTATCGATTTTGGATTGACGTTTAAAATGATAAGGGATGAATCGGATTTTTTGTACCCTTTTTACCATTAATATGATAATGAAATTTATGGAAATATTATTGTTTCACAAAATTCGTTGTTGAACCTTTTATATTGTTACGCCAGAAGCGATAGAAATGTTAATAGATGCTATCTCATTGAGGGAAATAATGCAGATAAGGAGAAGAAAAAGGTATTCTAATGTTATGAAGAAAGGAGGGTATAACTTAATTAATATCTTAATGCAAAGATTTATAAAAATGTTATTAAATATTAAAGGAGGATACAAGAATGAAAAATAGAAAATTATTAGTATTAATATTAGTACTCCTGTTAATGACTTCTACCATTTCAATGAATTACGCTGATTCTTATAGCAAAAATGATTCACAAAGTTTCGGAACTTATTATATAAGTGATGTTAGTTGGGTTCTTATAGTTATAACAGTAAAGTTTAATTTTGACGTAGATACAACAGGTGATAGAACTATTTATCAGCAATACTATACTGCTACAGTTGTAGATGGAAACAATAGACCATTTAGCCAACGTTTTGCGTTTAATAACACGCACGTAAGAAAAAATTCTAATGTTCTTGGTTATTTTTGGGCTAATGAGTGGATTAATACTAGCATTATTTATGATCCAAAAGATATAGTTAGAGCGCAAAGATGTGGAGCAGTTAAGAGCTTCAGTTCGCCAACAGCTATTAGAGCTAGTTATCAATGGTCTTCTCAGGATTGCAACCCTAACGTAAAGCATCTGGATACTACTATAAATTTTTAAACCCCTAAATAGTATATGCATATAATAATAAGGAGGTATAATATGAAAAAAAATAAAATATCAATACTGGTACTGGTGTCCATTATTATTTGTTTAGTAATAAGTGTTGGCGTACAAGCAAATAATGGTCCAAACACAAATGTCCAAGAGATACTAAATAGTATCAAGAAATTTAGAACAGAAGCCGATTTTTTAAAAGCAGATGATAGTTATGTGCTGGAAATAGGAGAAAGAAAAATAACTAAAGCAGAATATGAATTAATGAAGATTCAGTTGGATACCCAGGATGAGAAGCGGGTAGATGAGTTCCTAATTAAACGAGTACTTGAAAAAAAAGTGGCTAAAGATAAAGGGATAGAAGTAGATGAGAATGAAGTCTTAGATTATATCAATTTTGTGCGTGAACACTATAACAAAGATGCCGAAATAAGGAAAATGGCAGATGATTATTTTGAAGCTTATGGATTTGATAAAGATAGTTTTTGGACTAGCGAAGAAGCGTATGCAATGTATCATGATTTTATACTTCTAGGTGAACTTAGGGGAAGTATAATGTCGGAGGTAATGGCTGAGAATGAAGCAGAGCTAGAAAATTTAACTTATGAAGAGATCCAGGATTTAGCAGATGAAAAGTTAGATAAATTAGTGGATAACGCAAAGAGTAAAATAAAAATTAAGAAACATAATTAAATATGATTTAACGCTGGAACCAAGGAGACAGTTCTTATGGTTAAGAAGCCTCCAAATTTATGCTAACATAGATTTGGAGGTCAGTTTTTATGCCAAGAAAAGCAAGAGAGAAAAGTGGAAGTGTTACTTATCATATAATTTTAGAGGAATAAATAGCAAATTATATTCGAAGATGGGGAAGGTGTTACAAAATTTTTGCAGGCATAAAATGAGTATTAGGAACCAAGTTGACAGCATTGGACTGCCGTCCCCTTGGCTTACCCTCGTGTGAAGGATGCAGCAGGTACTAGACATACAATTGATTTTAAAAATGGTATCGATTGGACTGTATGGAAGTATTTGAAAGTAAATCTGCCTCAGAATATTTCATCAACTATTGAATTAGAAAGAATCTATGTGGTAGAAACAAATGCAAATAATAAAACCGCAGGACGGGAATCAGTAGAGGTATTGTGTTGAAAAGCTAACCACAAGAACCGACAGAGCGCGCCAAAAATCCAACAATTGGATAAGACAATCTTGATATAGCATACATAAAATCGCCCATAATAGTAGTAAGGACGGTGATATTATGA
>NZ_FZOJ01000009.1 GCF_900188145.1 Anaerovirgula multivorans
GGTCACACCTGTTCCCATACCGAACACAGAAGTTAAGCCCTTCAGCGCTGATGGTACTTGGCGGGAAGCTGCCTGGGAGAGTAGGTCGTTGCGACGTGAATGAAAAAAGTTCTACAAAAACATGTAGAGCTTTTTTTAGTTTTCGTTTTGCGCTGAAAGGGCTTAACTAAATTAGTGGAATAGATGTTCTTTCAATTGAATAATTATATTACAATAATTAGGAAAATGTTCATAGTATTACCTTAGGAATTATTATTAAATTATCGTGAATTTGCTTAAATTCTATTATAAATAGTGATATAATTATAAAAAGTAGTGGTGATAGGGGGGAAATGATAAAATGACATTTCGTGAACTATTCGAAGTAGGAAGCTGTTTTGAAGCATTTTTAAATAAAGATCAGGATATCAATAGAGAAAAGACGTTAGAGATATATAATAGTATTACTTTAGAAGAAGAATTGGTACATAGGATAAAAGAAATTGGCGCTGTAATAAAGATTCTAGTTTTTGCAGAAATATGGTGCCCAGATTGTGTAATCAATGTGCCGGCGCTACAAAAAATTAAGGAGATTAATCCTAATATTGAATTTAGAATATTGCCTAGAGAAGGCAATGAGATTTATATGGAACCCTATAAAGTAGGGGGTAAAACGAAAATACCAACCTTTATTGTTTTAGATAATGACTATAAAGAAAAAGGTGCTTTTTTAGAAATTCCTAAGACCTTAAAAGAGGTTGTAGGAAAAGGTAACCAAGTAGAAATAATTGTTGCCAAAAGAAAATACAAAAAAGGCGAATACATTAGTAGTACAATTGAAGAAATACTGGATATCATTAATAGAAAGTAGGTATAAGAGCCTGCTTTTTTTGTTACCCTAGCTATACCCATTGGTATATAGTCCCTATACTTAAAAAATTGGTGAGAATTGTCATTTGCTGTGTTATAATGTAGATGACAATGAGTTAGGGGGGCATGATTTTGAACATCAAAGGTAAAGAAAAGTTTTTTATCATCACAATAATAGGCATATTCCTGATTGCTTTGTTTTTAAGCTATAATAAAAAAGAAATAAGTGACGTCTCAAATAAAATTCTATCCGATCCCAATCTTTGGCCAGATTATGATTTAGGTGAAGTACGATTAAACCAAGAAGATAATTTTATACAACCAGAAATTAGCTGGGAACCTTATAAAGTAGAAGAAAAAGTAAAAGGCATTTATATGACTGGACACAGTCTAGGCTATAAAGAAAGATTTGAGAAAACAGTTGAATTAACTAATCAGTCTATTATTAATGCTTGGGTTGTTGATGTGAAGGATGACTATGGAACCATCACCTATAAATCTTCTATTCCTATGGTAAAAGAGGTGGGAGCAGATGATATTGTAAAGGTTAGGGATTTCCATTTAATTATGGAAGTATTGAGAGAAAATGATATTTATCCAATTGCAAGAATTGTATCCTTTAAAGATAAGCAGGCCGCCATTGCTAGACCAGATTTAGCTATAAAGACCAATACGGGAGCAGTGTGGAGAGATAGAAAGGGAGATGCTTGGTTAAACCCCTACAACAGAGAAACGTGGGATTATCTTGTGGATATAGCAAAGGAAGCCGCAGAAAAAGGTTTTAAAGATATCCAATTTGATTATGTAAGATTTCCTACCGATGGTAATAGGGCAATGATTGATTATGGAGAGGCTGGTGATAAAGAAACAAAGGCTGATGCTATTGCAGCATTTATAGAATATGCTAGGGAAGAATTAAAGAATCACGGAGTTTATGTATCAGCAGATATTTTTGGGCTAGTAACAACTGTTTCAGATGATATGGGGCTAGGGCAGCATTTAGAAACGATAGCACCTGCGGCAGACATATTATTGCCGATGGTATATCCTTCTCATTATGCATTAGGGACTTATGGTATACCCATCCCTGATAAAGATCCATATAAAATTGTTTATACCAGTATGAATACTGCAAGAGAAAGAGTTGAAGCATTAGAAACCGATAAACCAAAGGCAATCTTGAGACCATGGCTTCAAGATTTTACTGCATCTTACTTAGGGGCAGGATATTATAAAAGATATGGCTCAGAAGAAGTTAGAGCACAAATCAAGGCCACTTATGATGCAGGATTGGAAGAATGGGTTCTGTGGAATGCAGGTAACAGCTATACTTGGGAAGCTCTGATAAAGAACTAAACTATGATATAGAAAAGTACTATTGAAGATTTTACTCTTTGCAATAGTACTTTTTTATGTTCATTTCATGCTCATATAGATAAGTTCCTTTATACTTAAATTTTAATAGAATTAATTATATTCATTATTACCCCTTTTGAGAAAGGACAATCACTTTCTATACTTCATTTAGAAAAGATACTATGAATACAATTTAAAATTAGAAAAACAAAAATCGAAGATTAAGGGAAAGAATGGAACAAAATGGACAAAAAAATTCTAAAAATCACCTTTATCGAAGAAGTCATATTTTGACAACTTAAGCATCGGATGATACAATATTTTGTGCACCCATAAGAACAACTATGCTAAATGTTGTGTTAAAGATGAGACATGTGTGCTTAATTGAAGTTGAAGGGGCGATATTTATGGTAAAGGTTATTAAGCGGGACGGGCGATTCGTGGAATTTGATCTCTCTAAAATTAATAATGCTATACAAAAAGCTATGGCAGAGACAAAAACAGGAATAAATGATGAGCTGAGCAAAGAAATTGCGCAAGAAATTGAAAAAAAACTAAAGACCTATATTTCCTCCATTCAAGTTGAGGAGATACAAGATATTGTTGAAAATATGTTGATGGCCAGCAACAGAAAAGATGCTGCTAAAAGATATATCATTTATAGAAACCAACGAAATAGAACCCGTGAGGCTAGAAAGAAAGAAGAAAATAAATTATTATCAGATGAGTTTATTAGTAAATATAAACACAGATTTTCTCCAATGAAGCAATTAGGAAACTTTGTGTATTATAGAACCTATTCCCGGTGGCTTCCTGATGAAAGTAGAAGAGAATATTGGTGGGAAACTGTCAAAAGGGCAGTGGAATACAATTGCAGTCTTGTACCTACTACCAGGGAAGAAGCGGAGAAGCTATTTGATAATGTTTATAACCTAAAGCAGTTCTTGTCAGGAAGAACTTTTTGGGTTGGCAATACTCCTGTGGCTAAAAATTACCCTATGTCTAATTACAATTGTGCTTTTTTAGTGATAGAAAGCTTTGACTCCTTCAAGGATTTATTTTATCTGTTGATGGTAGGATCTGGGGTAGGAGTTAGAGTGTTGAAAAGTGATGTTGAAGCATTACCAAAGGTTAGGTTAGATTATGAAGTTATACATAAGGACTATAATCCAGTACCAGTACATATGAGAGAAGATAATACCAGCTTAGAGTTTGCCCATAAAAACTCAATAAAAATTACTGTGGGAGATAGCAAAGAAGGCTGGACACAGGCATTGGATTTTTTCTTGAAGCTGTTGTATAGCCATGAATATAGAAATATAAAGACGATTATTATCAATTATGATCACGTAAGGCCGAAGGGGGAAAAGCTAAAAACCTTTGGAGGAACAGCCAGTGGTCATAAAAGCTTAAAAAATATGTTCTATAAGATTGATAAGGTAATCAAAAACAATAAGAGAGTTAATGGCAGCAATAGAGGAAAATTACGACCTATTGATTGTCTAGACATCGTTAACATCATAGGAGAAAATGTTGTGGTGGGGGGTGTAAGACGTACGGCGGAAATGGTACTAGTAGATCCTTTAGATAAGGAATGTATTGAGGCTAAAGCAGATTTATATAAACAAATTGATGGACAATGGATCGTGGATAAAGAAATCATACATAGGCAGATGAGTAACAACTCCATTTATTATGAAACAAAGCCAACTAGAGAAGAATTGAAATGGTTGATGAAAAAAATGCGTTATTCAGGAGAACCGGGATGGGTAAATGCTGATGCAGCAGGAAAACGCAGACCGAATATGAATGGTGTGAATCCTTGCGGTGAAATTCTTCTAGATTCTAGAGGATTGTGCAACTTAACAACAGTTAATGTGTTTGCCTTTGTAAAATCCGATGGAACTATAGACAGAGAAGGACTATTGGAGGCACAAAAACTATCTGCAAGAGCAAGCTACAGAATGACTTGTGTAGAGTTAGAGCTACCAAAGTGGGATGCAGTACAACAAAGGGATAAATTACTGGGATGCTCCTTAACTGGATGGCAAGACTTGATAAATGCTACAGGCATTACTAAAAAAGAGGCAATAGAATTATTGAAGGAATTAAGAGAAACTGCTGGGCGAGAGGCAAAGACTTATGCAGAAGCAATTGGAGAAAATGAACCTCTTCTTGTTACAACTGTTAAGCCGGAGGGTACCTTAAGTCAGTTGCCCACAGTATCTAGTGGCGTTCACTATTCTCATGCTCCCTATTACATAAGAAGAATACGAGTTAGTGCAGATGACCCACTGGTTAAGGTGTGTGAAGAATTAGGTTATCCTGTATTTCCAGAGGTAGGACAGGAATGGGAAACCTGTACTACCAAGGTAGTGGAATTCCCTATTAAGGCGCCTGAAGGGAAAACAAAATATGATGTTTCTGCTATAGAACAATTGGAAAACTATAAAATGTTTATGGATCATTATGTAGATCATAATTGCTCTATTACTGTTCATGTTAGAGATAATGAATGGGATAAAGTAGAGGAATGGGTATGGAACAATTGGGACAATACGGTGGCTTTGACCTTTTTGTCACTAGAGGATAATTTTTATAAATTATTGCCTTATGAAGCAATAGATGAGGCAGAATATCTCCGCAGGACAAAAAAAATGAAGGATTTTATTCCTTCTCTAATCAGTAAATACGAAAAACAAGAATTAGAAATCGAGATTACAGAAGATGGTTGTGAAAAAGGAATCTGTCCAATTAGGTAAAAGTTTCAACAACCTCAGCATAAAACAAGGGCTTTAGGTTAAATACTAAAGCCCTTGTTTTATGCTCACCCTTCGGTGTATCGATGAGATTGCTACTTCGACAAGTAGATAACCAGAATCTATGATTTGGTGTTAGTCAATGATACAATGTGGAAGCGGAAAATCAGGCACTATATCCTTAAAGCAAATTCGGTTACAATTCAGAGAAAGCAAAAAAATTCTTTCGATTAAGCCTTATTTCATTAGCAGTGCCATTGAATGATACCACAGGCAAGGCGTTTCCCTGCATCTCCTGCTGGTTGCGAACGATAATCATCAGGATTTCTATGAATGATGATGGCTTTACCAATAGCATCTACTGGCTTGAATTTATTTGTAAAAAAACTCATTCTAGCATAGCCGTTATTGGAGAATAGCACAGGAAAATCTCCTGCATGGTTGCCATGAGGCTGACTATGGGGATTCCAATGTTCTCCCGCAGCTTGAAAGGGATCTTTAGGGTCGCCAACTTCGCAGGTGCCAAACTCATGGACATGAAAACCATGGGGGCCAATAGGATCTTCATCATTGATGGCAGGTCGATAAGGAGGTAAACCTTTTATTTCTACGTATACCTCTGTGCCATCGGACACCTCTCTAAACCAAACGGTACCTTGTATCTCTGGCCGGAGAGGTCCTCCTTTTACATAAGCTACTGCCCAATTATTAGTATTAGGGGAATAATAATAATTTGTCCATGGGGATACAGGATTAGGGTAAGGTGTATACATATACGTTAACTCCTTTACATTGATTATTTTAGAGATCACTGATTATACTCAATACATCATATGTAAAGAAGGGGAGAAATGTTATAAATCAGTATTCTTTATTCTCGCTTCACATCTTCCAGAGATTTGTTAGATTCATAAGGTTTTAAATTCTTGATTTCTTTACGAAACGTAATGGACATGAATATGCACATCTTTAAAAAATTATAATAAGTATACTTTATAGTTATTAAAAGCAACACTACAATCATATTTATAGCATTATAGCATATTTATTGGTAAAGTTTAGATATAAAATAATAAAAGGAGGAATAAATTTAAAAACTAGTTATAATTATTAGAAACTTTGGAATAATTTACATTAACTAAATATTTTAAAAAAAATGCGAAATAAAAAAGGAGTTTTTGCAAAGATATAGAATATTGTAATAAATCTAATATGAATCGATATCATACGAGGGGGTAAATAAATGAAAATATATGAAGCTGACAAAATAAGAAACATAGCTTTATTAGGACACGGAGGATGCGGTAAAACTACGTTAACGGAAGCAGCTTTATACACAGCCAAAATTGTAAATCGAATTGGAAAAGTGGAAGACGGGAATACGATTTCAGACTTTGACAAAGAGGAAATGGCTAGAAAAATATCTATTAATACTTCTGTTATTCCTATGGAATGGGAAGAACATAAGATTAATTTTATTGATACCCCAGGTTATTTCGACTTTGTTGGTGAAGTGCAAAGTGCTATTAAAGTAGCAGGCGGATTGATTATCTTAGTAGATGCTACCAGCGGTATAGAAGTTGGTACAGAGAAGGCATGGGATTATGCTGAAGATAAAAAGAAGCCAACCTTCATTTTTATAAATAAAATGGATAGAGAAAATGCTGATTTTGAAAAGGTGTTAAATCAATTAAGAGAAAAGTTCGGTAAAAAAGTAGCACCTTTCCAAATTCCACTAGGAGAAAAAGAAAGTTTCATTGGAAATATCAATGTGGTAAAAATGCTAGCTAAAGAATATGATGGGAAAACCTGTATAGAAAAGCCTATTCCAGAGGACAGAATGGCAGAGGTTTTAGAAATAAGAGAAATGTTAATGGAATCTGTAGCTGAGAGTGATGAAGCATTGTTAGAAAAGTATTTTGGTGGTGAAGAATTTACACAGGAAGAAATTCAGGATGGTTTACGTAAGGGGATTCTCAATGGTGATATCGTTCCAGTGCTTTGCGGTGCTACTGCTAAAAACATTGGAATTCATAGCTTGTTAAATATGATCAATGATTATTCACCGTCTCCAGCAGATATGCCTCCTAAGCAAGGAAAGCATCCACATAAGGATGTCGTTGTTGAAAGAACATTAGAACCAAACCAACCTTTCTCTGCGCAGGTTTTTAAAACAATAGTTGACCCATATATTGGAAAAATTTCTGTGTTTAAAGTGATTTCTGGAACCTTAAAGGCAGATATGGAGGTTTTAAATGCTAATAAGGAAGAAAAGGAAAAATTAAGTAATTTATTTCTACTAAGAGGTAAAAATCAAATAGAAGTAAACGAAGTAAAAGCAGGAGATATCGCTGCTGTAGCAAAATTGCAATACACTAATACAGGAGATACCTTATGCAGTGTCAATGATCCAGTATTGTATAGTGGAATTGATTTCCCTTCCCCACAACTATATCTAGCAGTAGAGCCTAAAGCTAGAGGGGATGAAGAAAAGATTGCTTCAGGTCTGCAGCGTTTAGCAGAGGAAGACCCATCCTTTAGCTTTGAGAGAAATGCAGAAACAAAGCAAACCCTTATTCGTGGGTTGGGAGAACTGCACATAAAGGTAATCACCAGCAAACTTAAGAACAAATTTGGTGTA
The DNA here is from genome assembly GCF_900188145.1 of Anaerovirgula multivorans. Classification (GTDB taxonomy): domain Bacteria; phylum Bacillota; class Clostridia; order Peptostreptococcales; family Natronincolaceae; genus Anaerovirgula; species Anaerovirgula multivorans. The sequence goes on from NZ_FZOJ01000009.1 coordinate 7,606, forward strand.
GATGTGGAGCTAAACGATGCAATCGTTCCTTATAGAGAAACCATCAAAGGTAAAGCAGATGTACAAGGTAAACATAAAAAACAATCCGGTGGACATGGACAATACGGCGATGTTAAGATAAGATTTGAACCTGGCACCACTGAATTTGAATTTGCTGAAGAGATATTTGGAGGATCTGTACCAAAGTCCTATATACCAGCGGTGGAAAAGGGGTTAAGGGAGTGCTTAGAGTGTGGTGTATTGGCAGGATATCCTGTTGTGAACCTCAAGGCCGTATTATATGATGGTTCATACCATGATGTAGACTCATCAGAAATGGCCTTTAAAATAGCCGCATCTTTAGCCTTTAAAAAGGGAATGGAGTCTGCGAAACCAGTGTTGCTGGAACCAATTGTAAAGGTAGAAGTATTGATACCTGAAGAATACATGGGAGACATTATGGGAGACTTAAACAAACGGCGAGGTAGAATTATGGGTATGGAGCCTCAGCCAAAGGGAATGCAATTGGTTGTTGCAGAAGTACCACAATCAGAAATGTTTAAGTATGCTATTGACTTGCGCTCCATGACACAGGCAAGAGGCAGTTTTACCATGGAATTCACAAGATACGAAGAAGTACCGCAAATGATTAGTGAAAAAGTAGTGGAAGCTGCGAAAGCAGCTAAAGAATAAACTTTTATTCAAGGCATATGCATAAGGCATATGCTTTTTTTTTATCAAAAATAAAAACAATTGATTATTTTTATAGTTTTTGTGGAATTATTGTAATAGATTCTATTTGACAATCCTATAATTATTTTATAAAATAAAAGTCAAAGAAGGTCAAAAGAGGTGATGCTATGGCTAGGATTAGCGATATTATTGAAACTTTTTTAAAAGAACTGATTGAAGATAGTAAGAATAGCACAATAGAAATTCAGAGGAATGAATTAGCCAAATATTTTGATTGTTCTCCGTCTCAAATTAACTACGTATTAATGACCCGCTTTGACCATGCACAGGGTTATTATGTGGAGAGCTATAGGGGGGGAGGAGGATATATAAAAATCAGGCAGCTAATATTTGATGAAGATGAGGGTATACATTATATTATTACAAAAAAAATAGGAAGTAATATTACAAAAACAGAGGGGAATCGATTGATTAAATCTCTTTTGGAAAGAGGTATCATTTCCCTCAGAGAGTCGAGGCTTATGAAGGCTGCTATTGATGATGCAGCCATTATATCACCCTTAAATATAAAGGATCAAATTAGAGCAAATATATTTAAAAATATGCTAGGAGCATTATTGGAATAGGAGGGAGAACATGATTTGCGAAGATTGTAATAGTAGGAAGGCTACTGTTCATATGACGAAAATCATACAGGGAAAGAAGGAAGAAGTACATTTATGTGAAGAGTGCGCCAGAGCAAAGGAAGCTTTGAATTTTGAAAACTCCTTATCCATACACAATTTTTTGGCAGGGTTATTAGATATCAATGCTGACCCACAATTTCAAACTCAATATAGTGGAGTCCAACAATGTAGTCAGTGCGGCGCTACCTATGATAGATTTAAGCATATGGGAAGGCTAGGCTGTAGCCAGTGCTATGAGGTATTTAGAGAAAGATTGGCTCCTCTGATTAGAAAGGTACAGGGCAATGTAAATCATACAGGAAAAGCGCCAAAACGGGCTGGAGGTATTATCCGTTTAAGAAGAGAAGTAAATCAATTAAAGCAACAATTAAGAGAAGCCATTCATCAACAAGCCTTTGAAAAGGCGGCTGAGTTAAGGGATCAAATTAATGAGCTTGAAGGCCGTATTGAAGGAATGTAGGAGGGATAAAGATGACAGGATGGTTAAAGGAAACAGGACCTCAATCAGATATTGTTATTAGTAGTAGAGTGAGAACGGCTAGAAACATTGAGGAAATTCCATTTCCCCATAGTTTAAGTGAGATTTCAGCTAAGGAAGTAGTCGAAAAGGTTTATCATGGTATATTAGTAGGAAATACAGGATTCAAGGATGACTTTAAATTAATTGCTATAAAAGACTTAGAGGAAATTGATCGATTAAATTATATTGAAAAGCATTTAATTAGCCCTGACTTAGCTAAAAATACTGTTATAGGCAATATCTTAATCAATACAGAGGAAACCATAAGTATCATGATTAACGAAGAAGATCATATAAGGATCCAATGTTTGCTTCCAGGATTACAATTAGATCAAGCTTTAGATGTTGCTGATAAAATAGATGATTTGCTAGAGGAAAAAATTAATTATGCCTTTGATGAAGAATTAGGTTATCTAACTGCCTGCCCTACTAATTTGGGAACAGGCATTCGAGCCTCTGTAATGCTACATTTACCAGCTTTAAGCCTTACTGGATATATTCAGGCAGTTTTACGGGCAGCAGGGCAAATAGGATTAGCGGTTCGAGGTATTTACGGAGAGGGCACTGAATTTTTAGGAAATCTCTATCAAATATCTAATCAAGTAACCTTAGGAGTAACAGAAAGAGAAATTATTAGAAATCTGCACGATGTTACAATGCAAATTACAGAAAAGGAACGGGCAGCTAGGAAAAATCTATTAAATACTAAGAAAATTGAATTAGAGGATAGGGTATTTCGATCCTTTGGGATCTTAAAAAATGCTAGAAAAATAACAGGTAATGAAGCAATGCAATTAATTTCTGATGTTAAATTAGGAGCAAGTTTGGGACTAATTGAAGAAGTGAAAATAGAAAAAATAAACAGCCTTATTACTATGATTCAACCGGGATTTTTACAAAAACATTATAAAACATCGTTAAATTCTATTGATAGAGATATAAAAAGAGCAGAATTAATAAGAAATACATTATAGAAGGAGGATATTTATATGTCAATGCATGGTAGATTTACTGAGAGAGCACAACAGGCAGTTATTTTATCCCAACAATGTGCTCAACAGTTAGGCCATAACTATGTAGGAACAGAACATATATTATTGGGCTTGTTGCAGGAGGGGGAAGGAATTGCTGCAAAAGCTCTAAAGAATCTAGGAGTAGAAGTTGCGCAATTACAAGAAAGTATTATTAATATAGTGGGGAAAGGACAGCCTCAAAATCAGTTGATGGGGTTCACCCCAAGAACGAAAAGGGTTTTTGAATTAAGCTTTGAAGAAGCCAGAAGCTTGGGGCATAGCTATATAGGGACAGAGCATCTATTATTGGGGTTGATTAAAGAAAAGGAAGGCATCGCTGCTAAGGTGTTAGTAGAAATGGGAGTAAGTCTTGAAAAGGCAAAGGAAGAAGTGTTAAAGCTCTTAAACGCTAAAGGACCTCAAAACAATAATACCAATGTTAATAAAAGAAGTGCTATTGATACCCCTACATTAAACAAATATAGTCGGGATTTGAATCAGATGGCAAGAGAAGGGAAAATTGATCCCGTTATTGGAAGAGATAAAGAGATTCAGAGGGTTATACAAATATTAAGTAGAAGAACAAAAAACAACCCTTGTCTAGTAGGTGAACCTGGAGTTGGTAAAACAGCAGTGGCAGAAGGGTTAGCACAGCAAATTGTAGAAGGAAATGTTCCTGAAAGTTTAAAGGAAAAAAGAGTTACTACTCTAGATTTGTCTGGAATGCTGGCGGGGGCAAAATATAGAGGAGAGTTTGAAGACCGTTTAAAAAAGGCCATGGAGGAAATCAGGCAGGCGGGAGACATTATTCTCTTTATTGATGAAATTCATACGATAATTGGCGCTGGAGCTGCTGAAGGAGCCATTGATGCTTCAAATATATTAAAACCAGCCTTAGCCCGTGGAGAATTACAGACCATAGGTGCAACAACGATAGATGAGTATAGAAAGCATATTGAAAAAGACGCAGCTTTAGAGCGCAGGTTTCAGCCTATAACTATTGAAGAACCTTCTGTAGAAGATACAATACAGATTTTGGAGGGGTTAAGAGATAAATATGAAGCTCATCATAGAGTAAAGATTGAGGATGAGGCCTTGAAAGCAGCGGCAGAGTTGTCTCATAGGTATATTACTGATAGATTTTTACCAGATAAGGCTATTGATTTAATTGATGAGGCTGCTTCAAAGATTAGACTTAAGGTGGTAACTGCACCACCAGATTTAAAGGACTTAGAAGAAGAAATAGAAAATTTAGGAAAAGAAAAAGAGGAAGCTATCAGTCTTCAAGATTTTGAAAGAGCCGCCCAAATTAGAGATAGAGAGAAGGCTGTTATACAGGAACTCCAGGAAAGACAGAACAGTTGGAGAAATAAGACCCAAACCAATAAAGCTACCGTAGATGTTGAAGAAATTGCAGAGGTTGTTTCTGACTGGACGGGAGTACCAGTTACAAAGCTGCAGCAGGAGGAGTCCGAAAGACTGCTTCATATGGAAGATATATTGCATGAAAGGGTAATAGGACAGGAGGAGGCTGTAAAATCAGTGGCTCGAGCTATAAGAAGAGCTCGTGTAGGGTTAAAGGATCCCAAAAGGCCTATTGGTTCCTTTATCTTCTTAGGACCTACTGGAGTAGGAAAAACAGAATTATCAAGGGCTCTGGCAGAAGCTATGTTTGGTGATGAAGATGCTATGATTCGAGTAGATATGTCGGAATATATGGAAAAACATACGGTATCTCGATTAATTGGTTCTCCTCCAGGATATGTAGGCTTTGATGAAGGAGGACAGTTAACAGAAAAGGTTAGGAGAAAGCCTTATTCTGTCATCCTGTTTGATGAAATTGAAAAGGCACATCCTGACGTGTTTAATGTATTATTACAGATATTAGATGATGGCCGATTAACAGATGCAAAAGGAAAAACTGTGGATTTCAAAAACACCATCATCATCATGACCTCCAATGTTGGAGCTCATACCATTAAAAAACAGAAGACTCTTGGATTTGCTGTTAATGAAGATGATATGGCTAAAAATGAGTATGAAAAAATGAAGGATAATGTTATGGAGGATCTAAGAAGAAGCTTCAGGCCCGAATTTTTAAACAGAATCGATGATATTATCGTTTTCCATAGTTTAGATAGAGAATATATTACAAAGATTGTGGATTTAATGATAAAGGATTTAATTAAACGGTTAGAAAAATTAGAAATAACGGTGGATGTTACTGAAAAAGCAAAGGAGCATATTGCAGATAAAGGCTATGATCCTCAGTTTGGTGCAAGACCTTTAAAAAGAGCAATACAAAAATTGATTGAGGATAAGATATCGGAGGAGCTGCTAAAAGGCACAATTTATTCAGGAAGTCATGTGGAGATTGATTTTGTAAATGAGGAATTGGTAGTTAATAAAAAATAAGTGATTAGGAAGAGGTGGGGAGGAGAAATCCTTCCCACTTCCATTTGTTAAAATAATGGATATAATATAGGTATATGCTTTTATAATTTAGGGGCATATACTTATAGTATACTAAAGGTAATTATGAATAAAAATAAACGGTGGGTAGGCAGGTGAAGTTATGGCAAAAGTGAAAACTAAATATATTTGTCAACAGTGTGGTTATGAAAGTCCAAAATGGTTGGGGCGGTGTATGGGATGTAATGAATGGAATACAATGGAAGAAGAAGTCATAATTAATAGAAAGGATTTTAAAAGATCTCCCACGATTGTAAGCAGCTCTAAACCTCAGTTAATTAAATCTGTTAAATCTGGAGCCTATGAAAGATACAATACTGAGATTAATGAATTGAATCGTGTTTTGGGGGGAGGCTTGGTTAAGGGCTCTCTAACTTTAATATCAGGAGAACCAGGGATTGGGAAGTCTACTTTGATTCTTCAAGCTAGTAGTAAAATTGCTGAAAAGTATGGAAAGGTATTATATGTTTCTGGAGAGGAATCAGAAGAACAAATAAAGATGAGGGCAGAAAGGTTAGAGGCCTTAGCAGATTCTTTATATATTGTTTCAGAAACGAATATAGATGTAATTGAAGGATATATCAATGAAATGGAACCTGCCTTTGTGTTGATTGACTCTGTTCAGACATTATTTAAGGAGGAATTAACCTCTGCTCCTGGTAGCGTTTCTCAAGTGAAGGAATGCGTTAATAACCTAATGAGGATCGGAAAATCTAAAAACATTCCTATGTTTATTGTAGCTCATGTCACCAAACAGGGGGAACTGGCAGGACCTAGAGTATTGGAACACATGGTGGATACTGTATTGCATTTTGAGGGAGAAAGAACTCAAGAATATCGAATATTAAGAGCCTTAAAGAATAGATTTGGTACTACTAGTGAAATCGGTGTCTTTGAAATGATTCAGGAGGGCTTAATAGAGGTTACTAATCCTTCTGCAATTTTTTTAGAATCCCTTAATACTGAAGCGGAAGGTTCTATTGTAGTGGCAATGGTAGAAGGAACAAGACCTATATTAATAGAAATACAGGCGTTAGTCACACCCACAAATGCAGGATTTCCAAGAAGAACTGCGGTTGGAGTAGATTTAAACAGGTTAAATCTCATTATAGCAGTGCTAGAAAAGAAAGTAGGCCTACCTTTAATGAATCAAGATATCTATATAAATGTAGTAGGAGGATTAAAGCTAGAGGGGACTTCTGCTGACCTAGGGGTAGCTATGGCTATTTATTCTAGTATGCAGGGAATTGCTATGGCTTCTAAGGATACGATGGTGATTGGCGAAATTAGTTTAACAGGAGATTTAAGACCTGTTAGTCACACAGAAAAGATGGTGAAGGAAGCAGAAAAAATGGGGTTTACTACCTGTATTGTCTCTGAAAGAAGCAAGCTGAGAACTGAAGATGCTACTAAAATAAGAATCAAAGGAGTGAACACCTTAAGAGAAGCATTGCACTTTATAAAATGAGACTTAATTCATAAGTAGACAACCGAAAGTTTGATTTGCAACTTTCGTGTTGGTCACTTAGTTTGTTTATCTAAAGCGAGAGGTTCAGCAATACACCGAAAGGGAAATCAATAAATATTTAAAGAAGATAGATTAATTTCTGGATTACTTGGTAAAATAATGATAAAATAATATGTTGAATTTTACTATATCTAACAAAAAAGCTAAAGAAAGGAGGCGTGAGGAATTGGTTAAAGAAGAACTAAGTAAAGAAGAGGAACTAATAGAAACTTTAAAAATGCTAGCTCCAGGTACTCCCTTAAGAGAAGGATTAGAAAATTTATTAAAGGCAAAAACAGGTGCATTGATTGTTATTTCAGATAGTGAAGATATTATGGATATTGTAGATGGTGGATTTCATATAAATATAGACTTCTCTCCTGCTTATATATATGAATTAGGTAAAATGGATGGAGCTATTATCTTGAGCCATGATGCAAAAAAAATTCTTTATGCCAATGCACAGCTTATTCCAGATTCTTCTATTCCTTCAAGTGAAACTGGCATTCGCCATCGAATTTCAGAAAGGGTGGCTAAAGAAACCGGTGAAATTGTAATTGCTATTTCTCAAAGACGTAATATTATTACTCTTTATAAAGGCTATCATAAATATGTTATACAAGATACCCATAAAATCCTGAATAAGGCAAATCAAGCTATACAAACCTTAGAAAAGTATAGAATTTCATTAGATAGGGCTATGACTAGTCTCAGTGCCTTGGAATTTGAAGATTTAGCAACAGTGTATGATGTGGCATTAGTTCTGCAAAGAACAGAAATGGTAATGAAAATCGCCTATGAAATTGAAAAGTTTATTTATGAACTAGGAAATGAAGGTAGATTGGTAAGCATGCAGTTAGAAGAATTGGTGGCAAATGTAAAGGAAGATGGTAAACATGTAGTTTATGATTATAATGCTGGTTTTGAAGGAGATTACGAAACCATACAAAAATCAATTAAATCCTTATCTTCAGAGGAAATGTTAAATCTAACCAACATCTCAAAAATTTTAGGTTATGGAAACAATGTCAGTGCATTAGATTTAGCTGTTTCGCCAAAGGGATATAGAATTTTAACAAAGATCCCCAGACTACCTATCAGTGTAGTAGATAATCTGGTAAAGCAGTTTAACAGCTTTCAAAAAACCCTAAAGGCCTCTATTGAACAACTAGATGATGTAGAGGGCATTGGTGAAGTAAGGGCCAGAGCTATTAAAGAAGGGCTAAGAAGATTACAAGAGCAAGTGCTGCTAGATAGGCATATATAAATGAATAACAACAAAAGCCATGAAGTTTTATATAGCTAAAACTTCATGGCTTTAAACAATTCGTTCCTAAAGCAATCCATATTTTCCTAAGGTCTTAAGTTGGTTATGGTGATAGTTACTTAATATTTCCTCTAGGTTCATATCAAAGAGGTTGCAAAGAGCCGCCATATAAAAAATATTTGTAGAGATTTCGTGTTCCATTTTTTCTTTGCAAACATCACATAAATTACCTTCTACATGAGTGGACATATAATCCTTTAGTTCAGAATAGGAAATATCAGGAGGTGATTCCTGCTTTTTAATATTTAATTGAACACAGCCACAAGAAGTAGCAGATTTTGCTGCAGCTCGATTGATGCGAGCACTGCTTTCCTGTAGCTTTGTTAATATATCTAAAACACTTTTATGTCTGATTAAAACATCATCGACTTTGTGTTGAAATTCTTCTATAGAAAACTTTTCCATAATTACATCTCCTCGTTTATTAAGCATGTCAATAGCTATTATTAAATTTGTTAATAAAATGCGTCTAAGTCTTTCAAAATATACAGCATATTCAAGTAAAGCTACTATATGTAGAAATGATACCCTAATTGGCTGACTTAATATCATTATACTTTGATAATATGCCATTTGTCAATTAGAGGAAATTGCAAAAATAAAATGTAACTATTAGAAAAATATGATTGACATTAGATAACGCCTATGATAAAATAATGTTTTTAATTGACATTTATAGCTTTCGGATGTATACTATAATTAGTGAAAAATGACAATTTGGGGGGGAAATATATGTATAATATTGGTGATAAAATTTCCTATCCTGTTCATGGTGCTGGTATCATCGAAGCTATTGAAGAAAAAGAGATACTAGGGAAATCAAGAAAGTATTATATCATGCGAATACCTTTAAATAATATGAAGGTAATGATCCCTTTGGATAATGTAGAAGATATAGGGGTGAGACCAGTTATAGGGCTAAAGGAAGTGGAACAGGTAATAGCTGTATTAGCGGCGGATGTTACAAAAATGCCTCAAAATTGGAATCGAAGGTATAGAGCAAATATGGATAGGATTAAAAGCGGGGACATTTATGAGGTGGCGGAAGTAGTTAGAAATCTAACCTTAAGAGATAGAGAAAAAGCATTATCCACAGGTGAGAGAAAAATATTAAACAATGCAAGACAAATTTTATTAAGTGAGATTATTCTAGCTGCTGATATGGATGAAAATGAAGCCGTTGAACTGATTGAAAAAGTAGTAAAATAATGATTTGTCCTCGAAAGGGGATTTATTTTTGTTGATAGCACATAAAATCTTGTTCTTTTTCTAGATATATTTTCCTATTATTCCTAAAAACCATAGTATTCATTCTTTTATTTTAAAGTACCTTTTGTTACAATGTAAATGAAGTCGTTGATTACATCGAAAACGGATTTCTTTAGAATATTAGAATTATTTTCTTTTAAATCTTCCTAAAAAGAGAAGAATTTATTGAATATGGATATTAAAAGCAAAAAAAATGGGAATAATTAAGGAATAGGAGGTGAAGGAATGCTAAATAAAATTGTAAGAGGCATTTTAACAGCATTAGGTGCATTATCAGGGTTATTAATCTATATTTATGTTACAAATAATATTATTACTGTAACAAAAGACAACTTTATGACTTATGTAATTGGAATTATAATATCTTCATTCATTAGTGGTTTGGTTTTATTTCTATTGTCCCCATGGTTAATCAATAAAGGAAGAGATATAGCCAGCTGGATTGAAAGTGAATTAGCAAATGTACCCATTACCAATATAGCTTTAGGTTCAGTAGGGCTTATTGTAGGTCTAGTAATTGCATATTTGATTAGTCAATTAACCAACAACATCCCTATTCCTTTTATAGGAACCATCGTTTCCACTGTGGTGTATATTTTTATGGCTTATTTAGGTGTAAATATTGCTACGAAAAAAATAGAGGAACTTCCTAATCTACAGGCGATTTTTAAGAAAAATATTGCTAAAGAAAAAGGCGGAAAAAAAGAATATAAAGGTTCTCCAAAAATATTAGACACTAGTGTTATTATTGACGGGAGAATTGCAGATATTTGTAAAACTGACTTTATTGAAGGACCTTTGGTTATTCCGGAATTTGTTTTAGAAGAGCTTCGTCATATTGCAGATTCTTCTGTCACCATAAAAAGAAATAGAGGAAGAAGAGGCTTGGATATTTTAAACAAAATTCAAAAAGAACTAGATATAGAAGTGAAAATAGATGAAAACAACTTTGACGAAGGATTAGAGGTTGATACAAAATTACTAAAACTAGCTCAACTTCTAGAGGGAAAAGTAGTTACAAATGACTATAATTTAAACAAGGTTGCAGAGTTTCAAGGGGTACCAGTATTAAATATTAATGAATTAGCTAATGCAGTGAAACCAGTAGTATTACCTGGAGAAGAAATGTTTGTTCAAGTAATCAAAGATGGAAAAGAATCTGGTCAAGGTTTAGCATACCTAGATGATGGTACTATGATTGTTGTTGAAAGTGGGAAAAAATTCATTGGACAAAATATCGATGTACTGGTTACCAGTGTACTTCAAACTGCTGCGGGTAGGATGATTTTTGCAAAACCAAAATCTATGGCGGATAAATCAGCTTAATACAATGTTATTAAAGAAAGAGGGCTCTTCTATATGGGGAGCCCTTTATTGTTTTTATTGTCTATTCTAAATTTATCCTTTATGATGAAATAAAACACCAGCATTACTAAAGGAAGAAGGTGAGAATGAATTATGCTAGAAAAAGGAATGGCTACAGCAATTGTTTTGGCTGCTGGAAAAGGAAAACGAATGGGGAAAGGATATAATAAACAATATATCCTGCTGAGGGATAAGCCCATTATTGTTCATACTTTAGATATCTTTGAAAAAAGTCAATACATAAATGATATCATTCTTGTGGTAGGTAAGGAAGAAGTAGCATTTGTTAAAGAAGAAATCATAAAAAAATATAATTTTAGGAAAATTAGTAAAGTGATAGTAGGTGGCAAAGAAAGACAAGATTCTGTTTATGAAGGACTTTTGGTAGCAAATAAAGACTGCGAAACTGTATTAATACATGATGGCGCCAGACCCTTTGTAGAGGAGGGAATGATTAAGAATAGCATAGCAATGGCAGAAAAGTTTGGGGCAGCTATTGTAGCAGTGCCAGTAAAGGATACTATTAAAAGGGCAAACTATCAACTAGAGGTGATAGATACTCCTGAGAGAAAAGAATTATGGGCAGTACAGACACCACAAACCTTTCAATATATTCTCTTAAAAAAGGCCCATGATCAAGCAAGGAAGGAAGGGATTTTAGTAACGGATGATGCTATGATGGTGGAAAGATTAGGCCATTTGGTGAAAATTGTTGAGGGAAGTTATAAAAATATAAAAATAACTGATCCACAGGATATAATAATAGCAGAAGGAATACTAAGTAAGGAGGAATAAATCCATGAGAGTAGGTTTAGGTTACGATGTGCATCGGCTGGTAGACGGAAGAAAGTTGATTATCGGAGGTGTAGAAATTCCTTTTAAGAAGGGATTACTAGGGCATTCCGATGCAGATGTACTTCTACATGCAATAAAAGATGCTTTACTAGGGGCAGTAGCTCTAGGGGATATAGGGAAACACTTTCCCGACACTGATGAAAGCTACAAGGGAGCTGATAGCATAAAACTATTAGAAGAAGTGGAAAAACTATTGCGGCAAAAAGGTTATATTGTTAACAATGTAGATGCTACAATTATTGCTGAAGCTCCCAAAATGGCTCCTCATATAGAAAAGATGAGGGAAAATATAGCGACAGCCCTAAGTGTTTCTGTACATCAAATCAACGTGAAGGCCACTACAACAGAAGGCCTGGGTTTCACAGGCAGAGGAGAAGGTATTGCCGCTCAGGCTATAGCAGCCATTGTGATGAAGTAGGTACTTAAATAAGGGTATTTAACTGAAGTTAAATAAAAAACAAACAAAGCAGTTGACATAAATTGCAAAATAATATATTCTAATAAAAAAAGAATAATCCTATATGCTATGATAGGGAATAGTAATTAATCGAAGCTTTCTAGAGAGGAAACCCAAGGCTGAAAGGTTTTTAAGATTCGTTTTCTGAACCCACCCTGGAGCTGTTGACTGAAAACAGTAGGTTATACCGGTGGACGCCGTTAAGTCATAAAGTGAACCAAAGGGTTAACTAGAGTGGTACCGCGGGAATATTATGCTCTCGTCTCTAAATCATAGAGACGGGAGTTTTTTGTTTTTATTTATTTTTGGATTGAGTTACATAGAAATATAGCATAATAATGAAAAGGTTAAGACAAGAAAGGAGAATGAAAAATGGCTAAGAAAGAGAAACAATTTGTTGCTGAGATTACACCAATGGAAGTAGATTTCGCCCAATGGTATACAGATGTAATTTTAAAAACTGATTTAGTGGACTATTCACCAGTTAAGGGATTTATGGTAATTAAACCCTATGGATATGCTATTTGGGAGAACATTCAACAGTATATGGATAAGCGTTTTAAAGAAACAGGTCATAAAAATTGCTATTTTCCATTATTGATTCCAGAGAGCTTATTAAAAAAGGAAGCGGAGCATGTTGAAGGTTTTGCCCCAGAGGTAGCGTGGGTTACCCATGGAGGCCAAGAGGAACTAGCAGAAAGGCTTTGTGTTCGTCCAACTTCAGAAACCATTATTTGCGAAATGTATTCAAAGTGGTTAAAATCCTATAGAGACTTGCCATTCCTATACAATCAATGGTGTAGCGTTGTCAGATGGGAAAAAAGCACTCGTCCTTTCCTAAGAACTTCAGAATTTTTATGGCAAGAGGGACATACCCTGCACGAAACCTATGATGAAGCCCAAGGGGAAACGCTTCAAATGCTAAACATTTATAAGGAAACTGCAGAAGAACTACTTGCAATGCCAGTAGTAGTAGGACAAAAAAGCGATAAGGAAAAATTCGCTGGTGCTCATGCAACTTATACGATGGAGGCATTAATGCATGACGGGAAAGCGCTGCAAGCGGGAACTTCCCATAACCTAGCACAGCACTTTACATCTGCTTTTGATATTACCTTCCTTGATAGGGATGGTGAATTAAAGCATCCTTATCATACTTCATGGGGAGTATCTACACGACTTATAGGGGGGATTATCATGGTGCATGGTGATAACCGAGGTTTAGTATTACCTCCAGGTATTGCCCCTGTGCAAACAGTAATTGTGCCTATTGCAGCCCATAAGGGTGGTGTCATGGAAAAGGTAGATGAGCTCTTTAGAGAATTAAAGGATACCATGAGGGTAGAGGTAGACGATAGAGACAATTATTCTCCTGGTTGGAAATTTAATGAGTGGGAGATGAAGGGAGTACCTGTCCGAATAGAAATAGGGCCAAAAGATATTGAAAATAATCAAGCTATATTATTTAGAAGAGATACCTTAGAAAAGGAAGTTGTGGCATTGGATGAAGTAAAAGAAAGAGTTGGAGTCTTATTGAAAGAGATTCATAACAATTTACTATTGAAGGCCAAAAATATGAGAGATGAAAAAACCTACTATATCAAGAGCTTCGATGAGATGAAGGGAATTATGGAGACAAAACCTGGTTTTGTGAAGGCTGCCTGGTGTCAAGAAAGAGCATGTGAAGACAAGATCAAAGCAGAGACAGGAGCTTCTGTAAGATGTATTCCTTTTGAGCAGGAAAAACTAGGAGATACTTGTCCCTTCTGCGGTAAAGAAGCAAAGATTATGGCTTATTTTGCAAAAGCATACTAAAAAATCAATCCTCTGGGAAACCAGAGGATTTTTTATATACTAGGAAAGTTCTACTTTCCTAGTATATAAAAAAAGGGGTTGTAGGGGATGAAATCCCCTGCCCGCCTTCAGGAAGGTGCTCAGACAGCTTTGCTGTCGTCGAAGGAAACCTAGGGTTTCCTAGCGAAAGCATCGAAGATGCTTTTTTTAATGTCGAGAAAAGTGTGTTTCTAAATTTTTTAGTATAGTGAAGGTATCTAACTTAATCCTTTGAATATTTCCAACTATAGAAGGGAAAAAATAGTAATGTAACTGGGGTGTTTAGAACTGTTAGTCGGCAGCAAGAAAATTTGGAGGGATTAACAATGAAAAAACTAAAGTTCATTTATATTACTTTATTGAGTTTGCTGCTGGTTGTTTTTGTGAGTTATGGTAGTCAGCAGGTGGTAGTGACGTTAGGAAATGATTTGAACCAACAGCAAAGACAGCAAATGCTAGATTTGTTTAGGGTAGAGGAGGAAACTACCAGGATTTTAGTGGTTACCAATGAGGAGGAGAGAAGATATTTAGAGGGAGTTGCTACAGAAAGACAAATTGGAACTCGAGCTATTTCTTCCGCCTTCGTGGAAAATCTTCAGCAGGGGGAAGGAATGTCAGTAGAGACCTATAATATTACTTGGGTAACAGGTGAAATGATTATGAATGCATTAATAACAGCAGAAGTAACCGACGCTAAGGTTATTGCAGCAGCTCCCTTTGATGTTTCAGGAACAGCTGCTTTAACAGGAATATTAAAAGCTTTTGAAGAGCTTCGAGGTAAACCTATCGATGAGGAACAGAAGAGGGTAGCTAATGAGGAAATGATTACAACAGGGGAATTAGGAGAAGACATAGGCAAGGATGAAGCCACTACCTTAATAAGGGAAATCAAGCAAATAATAGTGGAAAGAAGAATTCAAGAGCCAGAAGAAATTAGGAGAGTAGTTATAGAGATAGCGGGACAGTTAAACATTCAATTATCGGAAGAACAAGTGGGGAATATTACAAACCTAATGCGGCAAATTACTAAGTTAAACATTAATACAGAAGCTATTAAGCAGCAGTTGGAGGGGATCGGTCAACAGCTAAGGGATATATCTAGAGATAATCAAGAAGTGCAGTCTTTGTTAGGAAGAATTATTGAAATGCTGAGAAAGTTGATTGAATCCATATTAGGGATATTTTCAAGGTAAAATGAGATTTAATTCATAAGTAGACAACCGAAAGTTTGGCTTGTAACTTTCGTGTTGGTCACTTAGTTTGTTTATCTAGAGGGAGCTTTTCTCACTTTGAATTGTAGCCGAATTTATTTCCTGGATGTAGTGCTTGAACTCCCAGTAAGAAGCGGGAGACTTAGCAATACACCGAAGGATAAAGAATTTCCCTTGATACACTAGGCGTTATGGTTTATAATAGGGTAATATAAATGCTGTAGATAGTCACTGATTTAATATTTTTTATCAGGTTTTGTGGTTGGTTATCTAAAAAATAGGAGGGTTTACATTATGTCGGTAAGAGTAAGATTTGCGCCAAGTCCCACTGGATTTGTACATATAGGCAGTTTAAGAACGGCGTTATATAACTATTTACTTGCTAAAAAGCATGGGGGAAAATATGTCTTACGGATAGAAGATACAGACCAAAGCAGACTAGTAGAGGGTGCTATTGAAAATCTATTAAGTTCGATGGATTGGGCTAGTATTAACCATGATGAAGGAATCGCAATAAGAGATGGAGAGCTAGTAGAAAAGGGAGAATATGGGCCCTATATCCAATCTCATCGATTAGAAATTTATAAGAAATATATACAAGGACTTTTAGATAGTGGAGACGCTTATCCTTGTTTTTGTTCCAAGGAAAGATTAGAAGAGATAAGAGAAAAACAAAAATCATTAGGATTAACAGCCAAATATGATGGGCATTGCAAAAGCTTAACTAAAAATGAGATTCAGGAAAAAATCCAAGCAGGGGAGCCTTATGTTATTCGACTAAAACTACCTGTTAATAAGAATATAGAATTTGATGATGCTGTTCGAGGTAAGGTAGTCGTTAATTCAGATGAGGTAGATGATCAAGTACTAATAAAATCTGATGGATTTCCTACCTACCATTTTGCTGTAGTGGTAGATGACTATTTAATGAAAATTACCCATGTGATTCGAGGTGAAGAGTGGCTACCTTCCACACCAAAGCATGTTTATTTGTATGAGGTGTTAGGATGGAAGGTGCCACAATTTGTTCATCTTCCTAATATACTAAATACTGAGAAGAAAAAGTTAAGCAAACGTCAGGGAGATGTGGCGGTAGAAGATTTTATGAAAAAAGGTTATTTGCCAGAGGCTTTAGTGAATTATGTTGCGTTAATAGGATGGAGCCCTGAAGAAAATAAAGAAATATTCTCTATGAAGGAACTAGAAGAAAAATTTTCTTTAGATAGAGTGTCCAAGAGCGGCGGTGTCTTTGATGTAAATAAGCTAAATTGGATGAATAATCATTATATTAAGGAAGGGGCTATCGAGAGGATCACCGATTTAGCCATCCCTTATTTGATTGAAGCTGCTTACATCACTGAGACTGAAGCTGGGGAAAAACATGAATGGCTGCAGGATATGGTATCGGTAGTGAAGGATAGTATTGATTATATGCAACAAATTGTGGAAAAGGTAGACATATTTTTCAAGAAAGATGCAAAGCCAGAAGACGAAGAAGCTGAAGAAATCTTGAAGCAGGATTATGTAGGCGAATTGTTGCAGGCCTTTCGTGAAAAGTTAGAGACAGCAGAGGCTATAGATCAAGAAAATGTTAAAAAAATATTTAAGGAAATTCAGAAAGAAAAAGGAATAAAAGGGCCTAATCTGTTTAAACCAATTCGTGTGGCTATAACTGGCAAGGCCCATGGACCAGATTTGCCACTGATCATGAAAGTTTTGGGTAGACAAAATTTATTATATCGCATAGAATATGTAATAAGTAATTTTATATAAGAAAGACTTTGAACAGGAGAAGTAAATCTGTACTGCTTTTCAGAGAGGGATCGTCATCGGCTGAGAGTGATTCTAAAGTATAGGTAGATTGAAATGCACCTGGGAGTCATTACTTGAAATAGAGTAGAGTAAATCGGGAGGTCCCGTTACAGACCCAAAGGGGAATGAAGTTTTCATTCAACCAGAGTGGAACCGCGGAATATACTCCGTCTCTGATTTAGCAGAGATGGAGTTTTTTTATTGAGAATAAAAGTAAGGGAGATGAAGATGATGAGTTTCTTTAAAACCATTAGAGAAGATATTGATGCTATTTTTGAAAGGGATCCGGCTGCAAAAAATGTTTTAGAGGTATTATTGTGTTACCCTGGATTGCATGCAATTCTAATTCACCGTTTTTCCCATGCTCTCTTTAGAAGGGGATGGGTAATTCTGCCGAGACTTATATCAAATACAGCGAGATTCCTTACAGGCATTGAAATCCACCCTGGTGCGAAAATAGGGAAAAAGGTATTTATAGATCACGGAACTGGTGTGGTTATTGGCGAAACAGCAGAAGTAGGAGATAATGTTACAATTTATCAAGGAGCTACATTAGGAGGAACAGGGAAAGACAAGGGAAAAAGACATCCTACCATAGGGAACAATGTGGTTATTTCCTGTGGGGCAAAGGTATTAGGACCTTTTAAGGTAGGAGATAATTCGAAAATTGGTTCGGGATCAGTAGTATTGAAGGAGGTACCACCAGATTGTACAGTGGTGGGGGTACCAGGACAAATTGTAATAAAAGAAAATAAAAAACTTCGTTCTGTTCATAACAATGAAATAGACTTAGAACATGGGAAACTACCAGATCCTATTGCAGAGGAATTAAGCTGCCTACAAAAACGTATTATAGATTTAGAGAAAAAATTAGCACAAATGGATATGGAGAAGGAAAGGGGACATAATGATGAAGCTGTATAATACTTTAACAAGAAAAAAAGAAAAGTTTATTCCTATTACTCCCGGAGAAATTAAAATGTATGCCTGTGGACCAACAGTATATAATTATTTTCACATAGGTAATGCAAGAACCTTTATGGTTTTTGATGCAATGAGAAGGTATTTTGAATATAGGGGTTACAAGGTCACTTTTGTTCAAAATTTTACAGATATTGATGACAAAATTATTAATAGAGCAAAGGAAGAAAATGTTACTGCTCTACAAATAAGCGAAAAATATATTGAAGAATACTTTAAGGATGCAGGAAGTTTGGGGATTAGAAGAGCAGATATTCATCCCAAGGTAACCGATAATGTAAAGGAAATTATAACTTTTATTGAGGCACTAATCGAAAAAGGATTTGCTTATGAAATCGTAGGAGATGTGTATTTTGATGTATCGAGGTTTAAAGATTATGGAAAACTAAAAAAGCAAAGCTTAGAGGAATTGCAAGCGGGAGCTCGAGTAGAAGTGAATGAGCATAAGAAAAATCCGTTGGATTTTGCTCTTTGGAAGGCTGCAAAGCCAGATGAACCTAGCTGGGAAAGTCCTTGGGGCTTAGGTCGACCTGGATGGCACATAGAATGCTCTGCTATGGCTCAAAAATACTTGGGAGAAACCATTGATATTCATGGAGGAGGAGGCGACCTAGTTTTCCCCCATCATGAAAATGAAATTGCTCAAAGTGAAGCTTGCACAGGAAAACCCTTTGCAAATTATTGGCTTCATGTAGGATACCTCAATATTGACAATAAGAAGATGTCGAAGTCCTTAAACAATTTCTTCACCCCCAGGGAAATAGCTGAAGAATTTGACTTGGAAAGCTTGCGTTTTTTCATGCTTTCTGCTCACTATCGTAATCCACTTAATTTTAGTAGAGAAGTATTATCTGCTGCAGCAAATGCTTTAGAGAGACTTTATAATGCAAAAAACAATCTGCAATATTTACTGGAAAATGCAGAAGAAAAAGATTTAACTGCAGAAGAAAATAATTTACAAAAGCAACTGTTAAGTTACAGGGGAAAATTTGTTTCGGTAATGGATGATGATTTCAATACAGCTGATGGTATTGCCATTATTTTTGATTTGATAAGGGCTATCAACACTTATGTCTTATCTGATGCTTCTAAGGAGTTGGTGAAGACTGCTTTAGACCTGTTATTGGAGACTACAGGTGTCTTGGGGCTGCTGGCTAAGGAAGAAGAAGCTCTAAACCAAGAAGTAGAGGCGTTAATCGAAAAACGGCAACAAGCTAGAAAAGATAAGAACTATCAGCTGGCAGATGAAATCAGAGATCAACTGAAGGAAAAGGGTGTCATTTTAGAAGATACTTCTCAGGGGGTAAAGTGGAGAAGAAGCTAAAGCTAACCGATAAATTGTTCAAAGTAGACTTTTTTATAACACATAGGAAATTATGAACAATAAAAGATTAGATGACTGCATAATTTTCGTTATGTGTTTCAAAAAAGCTAACCGATAAATTGTTCAAAGTAGACTTTTTTATTATATAATTATAGGGAGACATATCAAATGAAGGATTTATTAGAAAAATTACAGAGTCAAGAGGGAGTTAGAGATGAAAAAGAAGTGAAAATGATGGCGCCGTTGACTTTAGCTTATATGGGAGATGCTGTTTTTGAGACCTATATTCGGAATTATCTCATTCAACAAAGTAATTTGTTAGTAGGGGAGCTTCATAAAAAAGCAATTCTATATGTGAAAGCAAAGGCACAGGCAGAAATTGTTCATCAATTGGAAGAACAATTAACGGAAGAAGAATGGGGAATTGTAAAAAAGGGACGTAATCAAAAATCCGCCACTACTCCCAAAAATGCAGAACTTATTGATTATAAGTATGCAACAGGATTTGAAACGTTATTAGGGTATTTGTTTTTTTCTGGTAGAATACAACGGCTTATAGAGATTATGGAAAAATCTGTAGCAATTATTAACGAAAGCAGGAAACGATAGGAGGATCCTTAATGGAAAAAAGGGGACAAGCAATGCTGATTGTAGTTATCCTTCTGCTAGGCCTCTTAATAGCTAAATCCTTGTGGTTTGACCCTGTAGGAGAACTAGAAGGTCAAAGAGAGCTGTATAAAAACTTTGCTTTAGAAATAGCTCCGATACAGAATACAAGTTTACTGGAAAAATGGGGAATGCTAACTTATAGAGTAATGTTTGTGCTGAAGGAAGAAGAGGAAGGTAATACAGATATTATGTACAAGGACCTTTCTACCGAAGAATGGATTAAAGAAACGTTGGAAGGTCAATATCGTGCTAAGGTCAGAGCATATTTGTTGTATGTTATACCAATAAAAGATATACATATCAAAGGGGGAGTTCAAGAATGGAATCAAAATTAAAACTGAAACTATTAGCGTATACACCAAATGCTGATGCTGTAGTGGCAAAGGGAGGAAAGCTTTGCTATTACCCAGGAGGCATTGAGGAATTAGAAGAGGGACTAACAGAGGAAAAGATTGGAAAGTTTGTTGCGATGTTGGCAGAAATGGAGCATGAATCACCACTAGAGCACGCTGTCTTTACTTTTGGAATAGAAGGCGTTTCAAGAAGCTTAACTCATCAATTGGTACGACATAGGTTAGCCAGCTATTCTCAAAAAAGTCAAAGGTATGTGAGAGAAGGTAGCTTTGAATACGTTATTCCAAATGATATAAAAAACAATGAAGAAGCTAAAAATATTTTTATTCAAGCAATGAAGGATGCACAAACAGCCTATGATAAGATTGCAGAAGGATTATTGGTGGAAAAGATTAAAGTCTTTTATGCAGAAAAAGATAAAACTCTATTACATGAAATAGAAGGTAAGACAAACACAGAGGTTATCGATCATTGCAAAGGACATTTTAAAAGAGATTGTAGCGTTTTAGAAAAATTAGCTATAGAAAATGCAAGAGCTGTTTTGCCAAATGCTTGTGAAACAAAGATTATTGTTACTATGAATGCCAGAGTATTGTTGCATTTCTTTAAAAAACGTTGCTGCAATCGAGCACAAGAGGAGATAAGAATCTTAGCAGTTGAAATGCTGAAATTAGTTAAGACAGTTGCTCCAAATATTTTCAAATATGCAGGACCTGCCTGTGTTCATGAAGGATGTCCCGAAGGTAGTATGACCTGTGGAGAGATTGTAAAGGTAAGGGAAAAGTTTGAAAGCCTATAGAGATAATCAACATTGTAGAAGCTGACGAGCCTGTCAGTCCGAAATACAATTTAACTTTAAGAAGTATATATCTATATAGATAACCAATTTTAAACTTTAATTTTGATATACACGGTCTACGGTTTCGCCCAAAACCATGGGCTGCAAATGTAGCCCTTAGTATATCAAAATGAAGTTCTGTAGTTGGTTACCCATAGAAGAGGTGATTGAAAAGTGGCAAATGATAAAGTTGAAGGAAGAAATCCTGTTATGGAAGCTCTAAAATCGGAAAGAGAAATTGATAAAATACTTGTTGCCAAAGGTGCCAAGGAGGGCTCCATCAACAAAGTCATAGGCATGGCAAAAGATAAAGGGGTTTTTATCCAATATGTTGAAAGACAGAAACTAAATGAAATAGCTGAATCCAACAATCATCAAGGGGTAATAGCCTTAGTAGCCGCCTATAAATACACTGAGGTGGAGGATATATTAGAAATAGCTAGAAGAAAAGGTGAGAAGCCTTTTGTTATTCTATTGGATGAAATTATGGATCCTCACAATTTAGGTTCTATTATGCGGACAGCAGATGCAGTTGGGGTCCATGGCATTGTAATACCGAAAAGAAGATCGGTAGGATTAACGGCTACGGTTGCAAAAACCTCCGCAGGAGCTATTGAATATGTTCCAGTTGCTAAGGTATCGAATATCGCTCAAACCATAGATAAACTTAAACAAGAGGGATTATGGATTGTAGGGGCAGATATGAGTGGTGATAAGGATTATTATCATGAAGATATGAAAGATGCAATTGCTTTAGTAATCGGTAATGAAGGTAAAGGGATTTCTAGACTTATAAAAGAAAAATGTGATTTTTTAGTTAAAATTCCAATGGTAGGGAAAGTAGCGTCCTTAAATGCTTCTGTAGCAGCTGCCACATTGATGTATGAGGTTTTTAGACAAAAAAATACAGATAAACAGCGATTGTAACAGTAGCTTTACAGCAGGATGGAGGAAGAACCTTGAAGGAATATTTAATACTTGATGGATACAATGTAATAAATGGATGGCCACAGCTAAAAAAACTAGCTACACAAAACCTTGAAGAGGCTAGAATAGAGTTGATAGAAAGAATGATAGAATACCAAAGCTACAAAGGTCTTCACGTAATCATCGTTTTTGATGCCCATTTAGTAAAAGGAAGCATGGAAAAAAACGATAAAATTAAAGGTGTAGAAGTAGTTTTTACAAAGGAGAAGGAAACTGCTGACGGTTACATTGAAAAGTTCATCCTGCAGCTATCTAAGAGACAACGAGCATCCGTGGTTACCAACGACTGGACAGAACAACAAATGATTTTGGGTAGTGGAGGCACAAGAATACCTGTCAGGGAATTTGTGATAGATTTCGACAATATAAAAAATAACATTCAAAAAAAAACCGAGATTCTACAGCAGCAAAAAGATTTTTTGTCGAATCGAATCGATCCATTGGTTCTAGAAAAGCTTGAAAAATTAAGAAGAAGGTCATGAAATTTCTTGACTTAACATAATATAGTAGGTTATAATTATACCAAAGTTTTTGTGCGTTCTATAATGCATGAAAAATTATATATTTTTAGAAATTATGTATAAATTATAGTTTTCTTTATGTATATCAACAAAGTCATCCTTTAGATCTTCCAAAGAAAGACTTTTTTATAAAACTGTGTGGAGGCGATGTGTGTGAGCGTTGTGGTGGCTAAAAATGAAGAAATCATCATTGAGGAACATGATGCGTTAGATGAAACAATAGTAGAAGCTGCAAAAAACGGAGAAATGGAAGCTTTAGAATTACTAATAAAAAAATATAAAAATTTTGTACGTTCTAAAGCAAGGTCTTATTTTTTAATTGGTGCAGATCGTGAAGATATTATTCAAGAAGGAATGATAGGTTTGTATAAAGCTATTCGTGATTATAAACCAGACAAGCTATCTTCCTTTAAGGCATTTGCTGAACTATGCATTACGAGGCAAATCATTACTGCTATTAAAACTGCTACAAGACAGAAACACATTCCACTAAATTCTTATGTGTCTTTGAACAAGCCGATTTATGATGAAGAATCCGACAGAACATTATTAGATGTTATTTCTGGCCATAAGATTACAGATCCTGAGGAATTAATGATTTGCAAAGAAGAATTAGTTCATATTGAGGGGAAAATAGGTGAAATACTTAGCGATTTAGAATGCAAAGTATTAATGCTGTATTTGCAGGGAAGATCTTATCAAGAAATCGCCTGCGATTTGAACCGTCATGTAAAATCTATTGATAATGCTTTGCAAAGAGTAAAGCGAAAACTAGAAAGATATTTAGAGGTGAGGTATACCTAATTTTTCCACATAGTTTTTGTTGCCAAGAATATATAACCTTGTTGACAAGGTCGGAATCAAATAGTAAAATGAGTATCGGGTAGTTTTTGAAACGTAGCAGTAGATGGAAAATAATTTATAACAACAGACATAAATTCATAAGAAATCCAGTAGAAACACTAGGCAAGGTGTACATACTGCTGACGCGATTTTTAAAATGAGGAGGAGAAAAAAATGGCAAAAGCAAAATATGAAAGAACGAAACCCCATGTAAACATAGGAACAATAGGACACGTTGACCATGGTAAAACAACATTAACAGCAGCAATCACAATCACATTAAACAAGAGATTCGGAACAGGATCGGCAGTAGCTTTTGATATGATTGATAAAGCACCAGAAGAAAGAGAAAGAGGTATTACAATTTCAACAGCGCACGTTGAATATGAGACACCAAACAGACACTATGCACACGTAGACTGCCCAGGTCATGCTGACTATGTAAAGAACATGATTACAGGAGCAGCACAAATGGACGGAGCGATTCTAGTAGTATCAGCAGCGGACGGTCCAATGCCACAAACAAGAGAGCATATCCTATTATCAAGACAAGTAGGTGTACCATATATTGTAGTATTCATGAACAAATGTGATATGGTAGACGATGAAGAATTATTAGAATTAGTAGAAATGGAAATTAGAGATTTATTAAATGCATACGAATTCCCAGGAGATGACACACCAGTAATCAAAGGATCAGCATTACAAGCGTTAAATGATCCAGACGGTCCATGGGCAGACAAAATTGTAGAAATGTTTGAAGTGGTAGATGAATACATTCCAGAACCAGAAAGAGCGATTGACAGACCATTCTTAATGCCAGTAGAGGACGTATTCTCTATTACAGGAAGAGGAACAGTAGCAACAGGAAGAGTAGAAAGAGGCGTAGTAAAAGTACAAGAAGTAGTAGAGTTAGTAGGATTAGCAGAAGCATCAAGAAAGCTAGTAGTAACAGGAGTAGAAATGTTTAGAAAACTACTAGACCAAGCACAAGCAGGAGACAATGTAGGAGTATTATTAAGAGGTATTCAAAGAACAGAGATCGAAAGAGGACAAGTATTAGCAAAGCCTGGTACAATT
Source organism: Anaerovirgula multivorans (assembly GCF_900188145.1). Classification (GTDB taxonomy): domain Bacteria; phylum Bacillota; class Clostridia; order Peptostreptococcales; family Natronincolaceae; genus Anaerovirgula; species Anaerovirgula multivorans. Next base: position 32,202 of record NZ_FZOJ01000009.1, read on the forward strand.
AAGCCACATACAAAGTTTATGGCAGAAGTATACGTATTAAAGAAAGAAGAAGGTGGAAGACATACACCATTCTTTGATGGATACAGGCCACAATTTTACTTTAGAACAACAGACGTAACAGGAAGTATCAAGTTACCAGAAGGTGTAGAAATGGTAATGCCAGGAGACAACATTACAATGGAAATCGAATTAATCAGCCCAATCGCTACAGAAGAAGGTTTAAGATTCGCTATCCGTGAAGGTGGAAGAACTGTAGGCGCTGGCGTAGTTGCTTCTATTATTGAATAAGTAGACTGGGGGACTGGGGATAGCCTAGTCCTCAATATAATGTTAATTATAATTATTAATTATCAAATGCAAAATTCTTTAAGAAATGGGTATAATGAGTATGGTCAAATCTTTCATTGAATTTAGTCTCTAGGATATTTTTTCGTTGACATAAAAATCAAAATATGATAGATTTTATAAGGTGACAATTGTATAATGGAAGGAATCTATACCTTATACTCGATAAATAAATAAAATCCTTAGAGGGTTGTGTTTTACGGGAGGTGTAACCAGTGCGTGTAAAAATCACATTAGCATGTACAGAATGCAAACAAAGAAATTACAATACAACAAAGAACAAAAAAAATAACCCTGATCGTATGGAAATGAAGAAATACTGCAAATTCTGCAGAAGCCATACTGCTCACAGAGAAACCAAATAATAAATTTTGGCAAAAGGATGTGAAGTCGAAATGACTACTCAAGCAAATACAAATGCAAAAGCCAAAAGCCTTGGGAAATACTTAAAAGGTGTAAGATCTGAGCTTAAGAAAGTCAATTGGCCTAATAGAGCAGAATTGAAAAACCACACAGGTGTTGTTATAGTATCTTGCTTATTGGCAACAATTGTACTATGGGCATTAGATACATTTTTTGGACTTGGTTTAAATCTGATTATCAAGTAACAAAAGGGTAGTGCTCATGTTATTAAGTTTAAAAGGAGGGGAGAGTAATCTATCATTAAGAAGGATAGGTGCTCCTTATATATGTCCCAAGATGCAAAATGGTATGTAGTGCATACTTATTCTGGCTATGAGAATAAAGTGAAAGTAAATATCGAGAAGATGGTTGTCAACAGAGGCATGGAAAGCTTTATATTGGAAGTCAAAGTACCCACAGAAGAAAAAATAGAGATTAAAAACGGTAAAAAGAAAGTAAAAGAAGTAAAACTATTTCCAGGCTATGTGTTAATCAAAATGGCTATGACAGACGAAACTTGGTATATTGTAAGAAACACTCGAGGTGTTACTGGTTTCGTTGGCCCTAGTTCGAAGCCTATTCCATTAACGGATGCAGAAGTAAGATCTATGGGTGTGGAAGAGATTCGACATGAAATTGACATGAAGGTTGGCGACACTGTGCGGGTTATTTCAGGTCCTTTCGAAAGCTTTATTGGTACCATTGAGCATGTTAATCTGGAAAAAGAAATCTTTAAAGTGCTCATTTCCATGTTTGGAAGGGAAACACCTGTAGAATTAGGGTTTTCTCAGGTAGAGCCAATGTAGTAAAAAATATAAGTTTCAAATATTGATCCGCAATGATAAGGAGGTGGGAAACATGGCAAAAAAGGTAGTAGGTCAAATAAAATTACAAATTCCTGCAGGTAAAGCGACACCGGCACCACCAGTTGGACCAGCTCTTGGACAACACGGTGTAAATATTATGGGTTTTTGTAAAGAATTTAATGCGAAAACTGCAGATCAGGCTGGATTAATTATTCCAGTTGTTATCTCTGTTTATCAAGATAGATCCTTTACATTTATTACAAAAACACCACCAGCTGCAGTGTTAATTAAAAAAGCAGTAGGTATTGAAACAGCATCAGGTGAACCAAATAAGAAAAAAGTAGCTAAAATTTCTAAAGAAAAGTTAAGAGAAATAGCTGAATTAAAAATGCCTGATTTAAATGCTAATACTGTAGAAGCTGCAATGAACTTAATTGCAGGAACAGCAAGAAGCATGGGTGTTGAAGTAGAAGCTTAAAAGCTATTCTATATATACCCAATAGGTGTGGGAGGTTCTCACAGATTAACCGATAATACCACAAGGAGGATTTAAAATGCCAAAAAGAAGTAAAAAATATCAAGAGGCGATTAAGCTAATTGATAAAGAGAAATTATACGATTTAAAAGAAGCGGTTGAATTAGTAAAAAAGACATCAACAGCTAAGTTCGATGAAACTGTAGAACTACATGTGAAACTAGGGGTTGACTCAAGACATGCAGATCAACAGGTTAGAGGCGCTGTTGTTTTACCTCATGGTACAGGAAAAGATGTAAAGGTGCTTGTATTTGCAAAAGGCGAAAAGGCTAGTGAAGCGGAAAAAGCTGGTGCTGATTATGTAGGTGCAGAAGATTTAGTAGCAAAAATTCAAGGTGAAAACTGGTTTGACTTTGATGTAGTAGTAGCTACCCCTGACATGATGGGTGTAGTAGGTAGATTGGGAAGAGTATTAGGACCAAAAGGATTAATGCCAAACCCTAAATCTGGGACTGTTACTTTTGATTTAGAAAGAGCAGTAAAGGAAATTAAAGCTGGTAAAGTTGAGTATAGATTAGATAAAACTAATATTATCCATGTACCAGTTGGAAAAGCTTCCTTTGATGAGGAAAAGCTTGTAGATAACTTAAAAACATTATTAGGAGCTGTTATTAAGGCGAAACCAGCTGCAGCAAAGGGTCAATACTTAAAAAGTATTGCGCTAACCAGCACGATGGGACCTAGTTTAAAAGTAAGTCCTAATAAAATTGGTGAATAAATTTTAATAAAACTATTGACATAAATAAAATATATTGATAATATTTTAGTTGCTGTTAAAAACGAATATTTTGCCGTAGACAGTAGGTGCACTGCTTAATATCCTACCGAGGCTTTGTATAAATAAACTAACGATAGAAATACATTGACGTATTTTATGTTAGAATTTAAGTAAACAAAGACCTCTAATGTCTACAGACAAAGAGGTCTTTTAATATTTGGGTAGAAAAGTACAGTGCCTATAAATGTAAAGGAGGTGGACATCCGGATGTCAAAGGCTGTTGAAATCAAAAAAGGAGTTGTGGCGGAGATTACTGAAAAACTTCAAAACTCTACAGCGGCGGTTGTAGTTGATTATAGAGGTTTAAAGGTAGAGGAAGTTACAGAATTAAGAAACAAGTTCAGAGAAGCTGGTGTTGAATATAAAGTATATAAAAATACTTTAGCAAGAAGAGCTGCTGAAAATGCCGGTATGGAAGAATTGGTAAAGGAACTAGTGGGACCTAATGGAATAGCTTTTAGCTATGACGATCCTGTAGCTCCAGCTAAAATTGCAAGTGAATTTGCAAAGGCCCATAAAAATCTTGAATTAAGAGTAGGTATCGTTGAGGGAGCATTCTATAACGAAGATAAACTAAAAGAGATTGCCAATGTTCCATCAAGAGAAGTGCTTATTGCTAAACTTCTCGGTAGCTTAAAAGCTCCAGTATCTAATTTTGCTTACTTGATTAAAGCAATGGCAGATAAAAAATCAGAAGAGCAAGCATAGATTTTAAAATTACAAATTAAAAATAATTAATAAAATTCGGAGGTGCTTAAAATGACAATCGAGCAAATTTTAGAAGCGATTGAGAATATGAAGGTGTTAGAACTAAATGAATTAGTAAAAGCAGCAGAAGAGAAGTTTGGTGTATCAGCAGCTGCTCCAGTAGTAGTTGGTGGTGCGGCAGCAGGTGCAGCAGCAGAAGAAGAAAAAACAGAATTCGATGTAGTATTAACAAGTGCTGGTGCTTCTAAAATCAACGTAATCAAAGTTGTAAGAGAAATCACAGGCTTAGGCTTAAAAGAAGCTAAAGAGGTAGTTGATAACGCTCCAAAAGCTCTTAAAGAAGGGATTGCAAAAGAAGAAGCTGATGCAATCAAAGCTAAATTAGAAGAAGCTGGTGCTGTAGTAGAAGTTAAGTAGTTTACAATTTCTTTTTAATGATAACAAAGCCTTTCTTTGAATTTTTCATCGGTAGGCTTTGTTATATATTTTTTTGCTAAAGAGAAAGAATTGAGATTAAGGTTGAGGTTAAGATAGATAAAATTCGCTCCCTTGACTTCACCCTTAATCTTAAAAAGCAAAAAAATAGTAACAGAATAAAATGTTGACAAACCTAAAAGCCTTATGATAAAATTATATATTGCAGTAATGTATTTAATTGGAATTGTTGTATAAAAACATAAATGGATGTCAATAGTATTATATAGTGAAATGTTAAAAAAAGTCAAAAATGTGATTTTTCCGCTTTTGACTTTGAAAATAAAGAAGAATTTTACATCAGGATTTATTTTAAAAGTTTTTTACTTTATTACAAGGAGTGAATATTAATATGCCACATCCTGTCGAAGTTGGTAAGAAAGTTAGAATGAGTTACTCACAGATTCAAGAAGTTATCGACATGCCTAATCTCATCGAGCTTCAAAAGGAGTCCTATCAATGGTTTTTAGAAGAAGGTCTAAGAGAAGTATTCAGTGATGTTTCCCCGATAGAAGATTATACCGGAAATTTAATTTTAGAGTTCGTAGATTATTCATTAGACGAAAGTGCTAAATACGATGTAGAAGAATCAAAGGAACGAGACGTTACATATGCTGCTCCTTTAAAAGTGAAGGTAAGATTAATTAACAAAGAAACTGGGGAAGTAAAAGAACAAGAAGTGTTTATGGGGGATTTTCCCATCATGACAGATACAGGTACCTTCGTCATCAATGGTGCTGAGAGGGTGATTGTAAGTCAGTTAGTCCGTTCTCCTGGAGTATATTATGGAAGAGAATTTGACAAGACTGGCAAACCTCTTTTCTCCGCCACGGTAATTCCAAACAGAGGGGCATGGTTAGAGTATGAGACAGACTCTAACGATATAGTTTCTGTTAGGATTGATAGAACTCGTAAACAACCTGTTACTGTGCTTTTGAGGGCGCTAGGTTATGGAAGTGATCAGCAGATAAAAGATTTATTAGGTGAAGATGAGCGAGTGCTAGCCACATTAGATAAAGACAATACCAAAAACATCGATGAAGCCTTGTTAGAGATATATAAAAGACTAAGACCGGGTGAACCACCTACTGTTGAAAGTGCTACATCTTTGTTAAATTCACTATTTTTTGATCCTAAAAGATATGACTTAGCTAAAGTGGGAAGATATAAGCTTAATAAGAAACTTTCTCTGGCGAATAGAATCATGCACAAGAAAGCTGCAGAAAATGTAGTTGACCCTAGAACCGGTGAAATTTTGGTAGAAGAGGGGCAGAAGATAGATAGAGAAATATCCTTAGCTATTCAAAATTCAGGAATAAATGAAATAAGAGTACAGTCTGAGGAACAAAAATCTGTAAAAGTATTAGGAAACCATTTCGTTGACATAAGGGAGCATATAACCTTTAATATAGACGATCTTAGGATTAAGGAAAAAGTATATTATCCATTGCTAAAAGAGATACTAGATACATTTAAAACAGAAGAAGAAATAAAAGAAGCAATCAAAGAGAGAAGAAGAGAATTAATTCCAAAACATGTGATTATTGCAGACATTATAGCTTCCATTAGCTATGTTTTCAACTTAGCACATGATATAGGTAACATTGACGATATAGACCATCTAGGAAACAGAAGACTACGTTCGGTAGGAGAGCTTTTGCAAAATCAGTTCAGAATTGGTTTGTCTAGAATGGAAAGAGTAGTTAAGGAAAGAATGACAATACAAGATGTTGAATTAGTTACACCACAAGCATTAATCAATATTCGTCCTGTAGCTGCTTCGATCAAAGAATTCTTCGGAAGCTCCCAGTTATCACAATTTATGGATCAAACGAATCCTCTAGCAGAATTGACTCATAAGAGAAGACTTTCTGCTCTAGGACCAGGAGGACTTTCAAGAGAAAGGGCTGGTTTTGAAGTAAGAGACGTTCATCATTCTCATTATGGCAGAATATGTCCAATAGAAACTCCAGAAGGACCAAATATAGGATTAATTAATTCCTTAAGTACCTATGCAAGGGTGAATGAGTATGGTTTTATTGAAGCTCCTTATAGGAAAGTTGATATGAAGAGAATGGTTGTTACCAAGGACATAGAATATTTGACAGCAGATGAAGAAGAGTTATTTATCATCGCCCAAGCCAATGAACCTTTAGATGAAGAAGGACACTTCGCTAATAAAAGAGTAACAGTAAGAACAAGATTTGGTGGTATAGATGTTGTGCCTTATAATGAGGTAGATTATATGGATGTATCTCCAAAACAAGTGGTTTCTGTAGCTACTGCTATGATTCCTTTCTTGGAAAATGATGATGCTAACCGGGCCCTGATGGGAGCCAACATGCAAAGACAAGCGGTACCTTTGATGATTACCAATGCGCCTATTATAGGTACTGGAATGGAATATAAAGCAGCAAAGGATTCCGGCGTTGTATTAGTGGCAAGAAATAGCGGTATCGTTGATAAAGTTACAGCTAACGAAATAATAATCAAAAGAGAAGATGGTCAAAAAGATAGATATAAGCTTCTAAAGTTTAAACGATCTAATCAAGGTACATGTATTAATCAAAGACCAATTGTTAGTAAGGGAGAAGTTATTACAGCAGGAGACGTGATTGCCGACGGTCCATCGACGGATCAAGGAGAAATTGCATTAGGAAGAAACTGTCTTATTGGCTTCATGACTTGGGAAGGCTATAACTATGAGGATGCTATTTTAATCAACGAAAAACTAGTTGAAGAAGATGCTTTGACATCTATTCATATTGAAGAGTATGAAGCGGATGCTAGAGATACGAAGCTAGGGCCTGAAGAGATTACCCGAGATATCCCCAATATTGGTGAAGATGCTCTAAAGGATTTGGACGAAAGAGGAGTTATTCGTGTAGGAGCTGAAGTACAATCAGGTGATATCCTAGTAGGAAAAGTAACACCGAAGGGTGAAACCGAATTAACAGCTGAAGAAAGGTTGTTGAGGGCTATCTTTGGTGAAAAGGCCAGAGAAGTAAGAGATACTTCATTAAAGGTTCCGCATGGAGAGTCAGGAATTATCGTAGATATTAAAGTTTTCACCCGTGAAAATGGCGATGAACTACCTCCGGGAGTCAACGAATTAGTAAGAGTTTACATTGCTAAAAAGAGAAAAATTAATGTTGGTGACAAAATGGCTGGACGTCATGGGAATAAAGGGGTTATTTCCAGAGTGTTGCCTCAAGAGGATATGCCATTCCTAGCAGATGGAACGCCACTTGAAATTGTATTAAATCCATTAGGGGTACCTTCCCGTATGAATATTGGGCAGGTGTTAGAGATCCACTTAGGATTAGCTGCAAAAGCCTTAGGTTGGAAAGTGGCAACACCAGTGTTTGATGGAGCTAATGAAAATGACATTATGGATGCTTTAGAAGAGGCAGGTTACCCTAGAAGTGGTAAACTTACCTTATATGATGGAAGAACTGGAGTTCCTTTTGATAATCCAGTAACTGTAGGATATATGTACATGCTAAAGCTCCATCATTTAGTTGACGATAAAATTCATGCTAGAAGTACTGGTCCTTATTCACTTGTTACACAGCAACCTTTAGGCGGTAAAGCACAATTTGGGGGACAGCGTTTTGGAGAGATGGAGGTTTGGGCTTTAGAGGCGTATGGTGCCTCTCATACACTACAGGAGATATTAACAGTAAAGTCTGATGATGTAGTAGGTCGTGTTAAAACCTATGAATGTATTGTAAAAGGTGAAAATATACCAGAGCCTGGCGTCCCAGAATCCTTCAAGGTGCTGATCAAAGAACTTCAAAGCTTATGTCTAAATGTAAAAGTGCTGTTAGAAGGAGAGCAAGAAATAGAAATTAAAGAATCTATTGAAGATGACACTGGAGAATTGGGAATGGAGCATGGAGATTTCCCATATGGACCTGAAGGTGAAAGAAAGCAGAGCGTTGAAGATGACGGTGAAGAAGAAGTAGATCATGAAGAAGAAATTGAATTAGATGAAGATTATATTATAGAAGATGAAGAGGAATTTAAAAAATCTGGCTTCAATGATGAGTATTTAGAAGATGATGATAATTACAATAGTTATGATGACGATGATTATGAAAAATAAATGCATAAGTAAAATATAATTATAGTTATTAGACTATAGAGAAGGGAGAGAGACTCCTTGTACGAATTAAATAATTTTGAATCTATTAAGATTTCCTTGGCATCTCCAGAAAAAATCAGACAGTGGTCGAAGGGAGAAGTGAAAAAACCTGAAACCATCAATTATAGAACCTTAAAGCCTGAAAAAGAAGGGTTGTTCTGTGAAAAGATTTTTGGTCCTACGAAGGATTGGGAATGCCATTGTGGCAAGTACAAAAGGGTACGCTATAAAGGGGTTGTATGTGATCGTTGCGGTGTTGAAGTTACGAAGTCTAAAGTAAGAAGAGAGAGGATGGGGCATATAGAGTTAGCCGCCCCAGTATCTCACATTTGGTATTTCAAAGGTATTCCTAGTAGAATGGGATTGCTATTAGACATGTCCCCGAGGTCACTGGAAAAAGTTCTTTACTTTGCAGCTTACATTGTTGTAGAACCAGGAGAAACGCCATTAACTGAAAAACAGATTTTGACAGAAAAAGAATATAGTGAAGCTGTTGAAAAGTACCGATTTGGTTTTAAGGCGGCGATGGGTGCGGAAGCTATAAAAGAAATACTAGCGAAAATTAATCTCGAAGAACTTTCAAAAGAACTAAAACACAAGTTGAAAGAAAGTACTGGACAAAAAAGAATTCGAACCATTAGACGTTTAGAAGTGGTGGAGGCCTTTAGACAATCTGGTAATAAACCAGAATGGATGATTTTAGATGTTGTTCCTGTAATACCACCTGACTTAAGACCAATGGTACAGTTAGATGGTGGTAGGTTTGCAACCTCCGACCTGAATGACCTATATAGAAGGGTAATTAATCGTAATAATCGTCTAAAAAGATTATTAGATTTAGGTGCTCCTGATATTATTGTTAGAAATGAAAAGAGGATGTTACAGGAAGCGGTAGATGCATTAATTGATAACGGTCGTAGAGGTAAGCCTGTTACTGGACCGGGGAATAGACCTTTAAAATCTCTTTCAGATATGCTAAAAGGGAAACAAGGACGTTTTAGACAAAACCTGCTAGGAAAGCGTGTAGACTATTCAGGGCGTTCGGTTATCGTTGTTGGACCAGAACTGCAATTCTACCAATGCGGGCTACCTAAAAAAATGGCGTTGGAATTATTCAAACCCTTTGTAATGAAAAAATTGGTTGAAAACAATTTCGCTCATAATATAAAAAGTGCTAAACGGATGGTGGAAAAGGTAAAACCAGAGGTTTGGGATGTACTAGAGGAAGTTATTAAAGAACATCCAGTTCTACTAAATAGAGCCCCTACCCTTCATAGATTAGGGATTCAAGCATTTGAGCCAGTTTTGGTAGAAGGTAAAGCTATAAAACTTCATCCATTAGTGTGTACAGCCTACAATGCTGACTTTGATGGTGACCAGATGGCGGTTCATGTACCATTATCCGTAGAAGCTCAGGCAGAAGCAAGATTTCTGATGCTATCTCCTAATAATATTTTAGCACCAAAGGATGGGCAGCCTATCACAACACCAACACAGGATATGGTTTTAGGAAGCTATTACCTTACTATCGAAGTGGCAGGTGTAAAAGGTGAAGGAATGATCTTCAAAGACTTTGAGGAGATGCTTATGGCCTATGCCACAGGAGTAGTAGACCTGCATGCAAGAGTAAAAGTGAGAAGGAAACTGAACCCAGAGGATACAGGCAAGCTAGTAGAAAGTACTGTTGGCAGGTTCATTTTCAATGAAAAAATGCCTCAAAATTTAGGGTTTGTAGACCGTACTCAGGATTTATACTCCTTAGAGGTAGACTTCCTGTGTGATAAGAAAGCTCTTGGAAAAGTAATTGACAAGTGTTTTAGAAAGCATGGAAACACCCTTACCTCTATTATGTTAGATTATATCAAGCAAATGGGCTTCCAATACTCCACAAGAGGAGCTGTTACCATTGCGGTAAGTGACATGGAGGTTCCAGAGGAAAAGGCGGAATTTATTTCCCAAGCAGAGGAAACTGTTGATAAATATGAAAAAGCCTTTAGAAGAGGGCTGATTTCAGATGAAGAAAGATATGAAAAGGTTATTGAAACATGGACAGCTACAACTGAAAAGGTTACAGATGCCTTAATGGCAGGCTTAGATCAATTGAATAATGTCTTTATTATGGCTCATTCAGGTGCTAGAGGTAGTAAAAATCAGATTAGACAGCTGGGAGGAATGAGGGGCTTAATGGCCAACGCTACTGGACATACAGTAGAAATGCCTATTAAATCCAACTTCCGTGAAGGCTTAACGGTATTAGAATATTTTATCTCTACCCATGGTGCTAGAAAAGGTCTTGCAGATACTGCCCTCAGAACTGCTGACTCAGGATATTTAACAAGAAGGCTCGTAGATGTTAGTCAGGATGTAATTATTCGAGAAATCGATTGTGGAACAACTGAGGGAATTGTTGCAGCTGCACTTAAAGATGGCAATGAAGTAATTGAAGAGCTTTATGATAGATTAGTAGGTAGACATGCATTAGAGGACATTCTTCATCCTGAAACTGGTGAAGTAATGGTAGCGAAAAATCATATGATTTCGGAAGAAGATGCTGAAAGAATTATTCAATCTGGCATGGAAAAAGTCAAAATCAGAACGATTTTAAATTGTAGTACCAAACATGGTGTATGTGCTACTTGTTACGGTAGAAACTTAGCTACCGGTGATCCTGTTCAAGTTGGTGAAGCGGTTGGAATTATTGCTGCTCAATCCATCGGAGAACCAGGAACACAGCTTACAATGAGAACCTTCCATACTGGTGGTGTAGCTGGTGCCGATATTACACAGGGTTTACCGAGGGTTGAAGAGTTGTTTGAGGCCAGAAAACCTAAGGGATTGGCTATCATCAGTGAAATCGGAGGAACTGTTGAAGTATCGGAAGTAAGAAGAAAACGTGAAGTTATTGTAAGAGACGGTTTAGAGGAAAGAAAATATGAAATTCCTTATAGCTCAAGAGTTAAAGTAAAACAAGGTCAAGTCATTGAAGCTGGAGATGAAATCACGGAAGGCTCAGTAAACCCACATGACATCTTAAAGATCAAAGGTGTAGAAGGTGTAGAAAACTATATTATTAAAGAGGTACAGCGAGTTTATCGTATGCAGGGTGTTGATATTAATGATAAGCATATTGAAGTGATTGTTCGTCAAATGTTGAGCAAGGCTAAAGTCGAGGATAATGGAGATACAGATTTACTACCAGGGGCATTGGAAACCATTTTTGCGTTAAAAGAAGTAAATCGTAAAACAGCAGAAGAAGGTAAAAAGGAAGCTGTGTATAAAGAAACTTTATTAGGTATTACAAAAGCTTCTTTGGCAACTGAATCCTTCTTATCGGCTGCATCTTTCCAGGAAACAACAAGAGTATTAACTGAAGCTGCTATCAAGGGTAAAGTAGATTACTTGATAGGTTTAAAGGAAAATGTAATTATTGGTAAACTGATTCCTGCTGGAACTGGAATGAAGAGGTACAAAAACATTGCTTTAAACACAGAAGAAGAAACGGTTGAAAACATCCAGGAGGAAGAAGAGGAATAAAAAAATAAATCAAGTGGCATATCATTACTTATTGGCAACAAATAAGTAGTTGACACTACTATTAACAAGTGTTAGAATATTAAAGTGTGTTATGCACAACGGTATTTTCAACAAAAGAGAGTAATTATGCTTTAAAAGTTGACTTTTTTAACTGGGAGATTTTTAAATCTCCCAGATTCTTAAAAAAGGAGGATACTTTTATGTTAGATTCTTTGCAGCAATCTAATAAAGTCATTGGTATTAAACAAACCAATAAGGCTTTAAACCAAGACAAAGTCAAAACCCTTTATCTAGCAGAGGATGCGGAAGCACATCTAATAGAAAAATTAAAGGATATTGCTAGTAAAAAAAATATAGAAATTATTTATGTAGATTCTATGAAGAAACTTGGAAAAGCCTGTGGCATTGATGTTAGTGCAGCAACTGCAGCAGTGCTGAAATCATGATTTATTTATACTAACTTAGGCAAAGACATTTTATCTTCTAATAGATAAATGTTTTTCTATGTTTACAGCTATTATTGGAAGGAGGTGCAATAAATGCCAACAATTAGCCAATTAGTACGTAAAGGCAGAGCAGAAATTCAAGAAAAATCAACAGCTCCTGCCCTACAAAAAGGTTTCAACTCCTTAAGAAGAGTAGCTACTGATAAAAGCTCTCCACAAAAAAGAGGAGTATGTACTTCTGTTAAAACTGTTACACCTAAAAAGCCTAACTCTGCTTTAAGAAAAGTAGCTAGGGTAAGACTTACAAATGGTATTGAGGTAACAGCTTACATTCCTGGAATTGGTCATAACCTTCAAGAACACAGTGTTGTTCTAATCAGAGGTGGAAGAGTAAAAGACTTACCAGGGGTTAGATATCATATTGTAAGAGGAACATTAGATACAGCAGGTGTAGCTAACAGACAACAAGCAAGATCGAAGTATGGTGCAAAGAGACCTAAGAAAAAATAGATAAAAGACGTCGGAGCGATGATGCATATATAATAAAGCATTGAAAAACGCACGACGACAATCTAATTTTGGTTGTCGAGTACCGATGAACAATTTCATTCATTGAGGAGGGAAGAAAAGTGCCAAGAAAAGGTAATGTACCAAAAAGAGAAGTATTGCCAGATCCTATGTATGGTAGTAAAATGGTTACAAAGTTAATCAATGGTATCATGGTAGATGGTAAAAAGGGAACAGCTCAAAAGATTGTTTATGATGCTTTTGAAATGATTCAAGAAAAAACAGGAACTGAACCATTAGAGGTTTTTGATAAAGCTATGAACAATATCATGCCAGTTTTAGAAGTTAAAGCACGTCGTGTGGGTGGCGCTAACTATCAAGTACCAATAGAAGTAAGACCTGATAGAAGAGAGACATTAGGTATCAGATGGTTAACAGGTTACTCAAGAAAAAGAGGCGAAAAAGGTATGACAGAAAGATTAGCTAAAGAAATCATGGATGCAGCTAACAATGCAGGGGCATCTGTTAAGAAGAGAGAAGATACACATAAAATGGCGGAAGCAAACAAAGCATTCGCACACTATAGATGGTAAAAAAATGTTTAATATAGTAGTTTTTGGATATGCTAATGAATATTAGTTGCTAAAAATCACTGTAAAACTTTTCGTTTCCTATGGAAGGAGGATCACAGTGGCCAGGCAGTTTCCACTAGAAAAAACAAGAAACATTGGTATTATGGCTCATATTGATGCCGGTAAAACAACAACTACAGAGAGAATATTGTTTTATGCAGGCAGAATAAGAAAATTAGGTGAAACCCATGAGGGTGCATCACAAATGGACTGGATGGAACAAGAAAAAGAAAGAGGTATTACTATTACCTCTGCTGCTACAACCTGTCAATGGCAGGAACATAGAATTAACATCATAGATACACCAGGGCACGTGGACTTCACTGTTGAAGTGGAACGTTCCTTAAGAGTGCTAGATGGTTCTGTAGCAGTTTTTTGTGCTAAAGGTGGTGTTGAACCACAGTCCGAAACCGTTTGGAGACAAGCGGATAAATATAGAGTACCAAGAATGGCTTTTGTTAATAAAATGGATATTTTAGGTGCTGATTTCTTTCAAGCAATAAAAATGATGAAAGAAAGACTGGGTGCTAACGCTATTCCTATCCAATTGCCAATCGGTGCTGAAGATACATTTAGAGGGATTATTGACTTAGTGAAGATGAATGCTATCATGTACAAAGATGATCTTGGTCAAGATGTTGAAATTACAGCTATTCCTGAAGAAATGATGGATGTTGCTAACGAATACCGAGAAATCTTAGTAGAAGCAGTAGCTGAAACAGATGAAGAATTAATGATGCGTTATTTAGAAGGAGAAGAACTAACAGAAGAGGATATCATAAACGGTATCAGAAGAGGTACGATTGCTACGCAAATGACACCTGTAACATGTGGTTCTTCCTATAAAAACAAAGGCGTCCAACGTCTGTTAGATGCTATTGTAGCCTATATGCCATCACCTTTAGATATTCCAGCTATTAAAGGAGTTTCTGAAGATGGAGAACAAGATATAGAGAGACATGCAGATGATAGCGAACCATTTTCAGCATTAGCTTTTAAAATTATGGCCGATCCATATGTAGGAAAACTAGCTTTTTTCAGAGTATATTCGGGAAAGCTTGAATCTGGTTCTTATATCCTAAACTCTACAAAGGGTAAAAAGGAAAGAATTGGACGTATTCTACAAATGCATGCCAATACAAGAGAAGAAATTACTATAGTATATGCAGGGGATATTGCAGCAGCAGTAGGCTTAAAGGATACAACTACAGGAGACACTTTGTGTGATCCTAATAATGTTGTTGTTCTGGAATCGATGGAATTTCCCGAGCCTGTTATCCATGTTGCTGTTGAACCCAAGACAAAAGCTGGGCAAGAAAAAATGGGTATCGCACTTCAAAAGCTTGCTGAGGAAGACCCAACCTTTAAAACCTACACTGACGAAGACACTGGTCAAACGATTATAGCAGGCATGGGCGAGCTTCACCTTGAAATTATCGTAGACAGGATGCTAAGAGAATTTAAAGTAGAAGCGAATGTAGGTAAGCCTCAGGTTGCTTATAAAGAAACCATTACCCAAACAGTAGAAGTTGAAGGGAAATACGCTCGTCAATCTGGTGGACGTGGACAATATGGACACGTTAAAATCCGTATGTTCCCACAAGAACCAGGTCAAGGCTATTCCTTTGATAACAAAGTTGTTGGAGGAGCTATTCCTAGAGAATACATTCCTGCAGTTGATGCTGGCATTCAAGAAGCCATGAAAAATGGTGTATTGGCTGGATATGAAACGGTTGACTTCAAAGTAGAACTTTATGATGGTTCTTACCATGAGGTTGACTCATCTGAAATGGCCTTTAAAATTGCTGGATCTATGGCTTTTAAAGAAGGTATCAAGAAGGGTAAACCAGCACTTTTAGAACCGTATATGAGGGTAGAGGTAACAACTCCTGAAGATTATATGGGAGACGTTATGGGTGATTTAAACTCAAGACGTGGGAAAATCGAAGGTATGGAGCCAAGAACAGGTGGAGTACAAGTGATTAGATCTCATGTACCATTATCCGAAATGTTTGGTTATGCAACAGATTTACGTTCAAAAACACAAGGTCGTGCGGTGTACTCTATGCACTTCAGTCATTTTGAACAAGTTCCAGCAAGCATTGCTGAAAAAATTGTAGCTGGAAGACAATAGGCACTGTAATTGGATGGCAGATACATGTTTTATAACCAATAGGAAATTATAAACTGCACTTAATTGTGAATAAGTTATAATTTCCGTTATTGGTTTCAACAAAGTCATTCTTTCAATCTTCTAAAGGAAGACTTTGTTATGTCTGCTGTGCAATCTTTATAAAAACTACTTAAATAGTGCTATAATAAGTTTTTAAAACTTTTAAAATGAGGAGGAGAAAAAAATGGCAAAAGCAAAATATGAAAGAACGAAACCCCATGTAAACATAGGAACAATAGGACACGTTGACCATGGTAAAACAACATTAACAGCAGCAATCACAATCACATTAAACAAGAGATTCGGAACAGGATCGGCAGTAGCTTTTGATATGATTGATAAAGCACCAGAAGAAAGAGAAAGAGGTATTACAATTTCAACAGCGCACGTTGAATATGAGACACCAAACAGACACTATGCACACGTAGACTGCCCAGGTCATGCTGACTATGTAAAGAACATGATTACAGGAGCAGCACAAATGGACGGAGCGATTCTAGTAGTATCAGCAGCGGACGGTCCAATGCCACAAACAAGAGAGCATATCCTATTATCAAGACAAGTAGGTGTACCATATATTGTAGTATTCATGAACAAATGTGATATGGTAGACGATGAAGAATTATTAGAATTAGTAGAAATGGAAATTAGAGATTTATTAAATGCATACGAATTCCCAGGAGATGACACACCAGTAATCAAAGGATCAGCATTACAAGCGTTAAATGATCCAGACGGTCCATGGGCAGACAAAATTGTAGAAATGTTTGAAGTGGTAGATGAATACATTCCAGAACCAGAAAGAGCGATTGACAGACCATTCTTAATGCCAGTAGAGGACGTATTCTCTATTACAGGAAGAGGAACAGTAGCAACAGGAAGAGTAGAAAGAGGCGTAGTAAAAGTACAAGAAGAAGTAGAGTTAGTAGGATTAGCAGAAGCATCAAGAAAGCTAGTAGTAACAGGAGTAGAAATGTTTAGAAAACTACTAGACCAAGCACAAGCAGGAGACAATGTAGGAGTATTATTAAGAGGTATTCAAAGAACAGAGATCGAAAGAGGACAAGTATTAGCAAAGCCTGGTACAATTAAGCCACATACAAAGTTTATGGCAGAAGTATACGTATTAAAGAAAGAAGAAGGTGGAAGACATACACCATTCTTTGATGGATACAGGCCACAATTTTACTTTAGAACAACAGACGTAACAGGAAGTATCAAGTTACCAGAAGGTGTAGAAATGGTAATGCCAGGAGACAACATTACAATGGAAATCGAATTAATCAGCCCAATCGCTACAGAAGAAGGTTTAAGATTCGCTATCCGTGAAGGTGGAAGAACTGTAGGCGCTGGCGTAGTTGCTTCTATTATTGAATAACACACTTTGAGCAGATAACCGCAATCTTTGATTGCACGTTAGTCGCTTATACAAGGTGAAATTGAATTTAGAAGAAGAGTTTTTCTCTTCTTCTAAATTTGCATGTAGACGAGAATTATAAAAGTTAGAAAAAACCTAATATAATGTTGAAAATAGGGTTGATATTTATTACTAGATGTTATAAAATATACTAGTGTCTGTTGACACGTTATTTTAGTAGGCGATGAAGCGAAAGGTTGCTCAATAGGGAAATTTTCGTGGAGAAGTGTCTAGATCTAAGAATCGGGCGACAAGACTACGATTCACTGTTTTTTTTAAAAATCTCAACACACCCGGAACAGTGTATCAGGAGTCTAGGTCGTACGTAAAAAGAAATCACGTGCGATGAAAGGGAGGGAAAGTAAATGGCAACAGCTAAAGCTAAACAAAAAATCAGAATCAGATTAAAGGCGTATGATCACAAAGTATTAGATCAATCAGCTGAAAAAATTGTAGAAACTGCTAAAAGAAGTGGAGCCGAAGTTTCAGGACCAGTTCCATTACCAACAGAAAAGCAAATCATTACTATATTAAGAGCAGTTCACAAATACAAAGATTCAAGAGAACAGTTTGAGATGAGAACCCATAAAAGATTGGTTGATATCTTAAATCCAACACCTAAAACAGTTGACGCATTAATGCGATTAGACTTACCAGCAGGTGTAGATATTGAAATTAAGTTATAGTAAGTAATTGATTAACTAAGATAAAGAGATGAGTGTCATCCTATCTTAGTATGATTATGTAAAAATGCATAATCCGCTGTAAGATTAATAGGAGGTGTAATAGTATGAAGGGCATAATGGGTAGAAAAGTTGGCATGACCCAAGTTTTTAATGCGGAAGGTTTAGTAGTGCCTGTAACAGTTATTGAAGTAGAGCCTAACGTAGTAGCGCAGATTAAGACAGTTGAAACAGATGGTTATAACGCTGTTCAAATAGGGTTTGACACATTGAGAGAAAAGAATGTTAACAAACCTTTAAAAGGACACTTTGAAAAAGCGGGCGTATCTGCTAAAAGAAAATTGCAGGAATTTAGAGTGGAAAATCCAGCAGACTTTACTATAGGGCAAGAAATCAAAGCTGATCTTTTTGAAGCAGGAGAAAAAGTAGATATCACTGGAGTTTCTAAAGGCAAAGGGTTCCAAGGGGTTATTAAAAGACATAACCAAAGTAGAGGACCAGAAACTCACGGTTCTAGATACCACAGAAGACCTGGATCAATGGGAGCATCATCCTATCCAGCTAAAGTATTCAAAGGTAAAAAATTACCTGGACATATGGGTGCAGTACAAGTTACTGTACAAAATCTAGAGGTAGTAAAGGTGGATATTGAAAGAAATGCACTTTTAGTAAAAGGTGCTGTGCCAGGTCCTAGAAAAGGATTAGTAACGATTAAACAAACGATAAAACAAGGAAAATAATCTAACTGCAGAAAGGAGGATTTACTATGCCTAAAGTAGCTGTATACAATGTATCTGGAGAACAGGTAAGCGAAATAGAGTTAAAAGAAAGTGTGTTTGGGATAGAAGTAAATGAGCATGTACTTTACGAAGTTGTAAAAAACCAACTAGCAAATAAAAGACAAGGAACACAGTCTGCAAAAACTAGAGCGGAAGTAAGAGGTGGCGGTAGAAAGCCATGGAGACAAAAAGGAACAGGTCGTGCGCGACATGGTAGCATTCGTTCACCACTATGGGTTGGCGGTGGCGTTACCTTTGCACCAAAACCAAGAGACTATAGCTATACATTACCAAAGAAAGTAAGAAGACTTGCAATGAAGTCAGCACTTACTTCAAAAGTAAATAGCCAAGAAATCATTGTTTTAGACGAATTAAGCTTAGATGCACCAAAAACAAAAGAAATGGCTAGCATTTTAAAGAACTTGAAGGTAGAAAAGAAAGCCTTGATTGTAATGGGAGACAAAAACGATGCTGTAATCAGATCAGCTAGAAATATCCCAGGAATTGAGACAGCTTCTGTGAATACTTTAAATGTATATGACATCTTAAAATATGATAAATTTATCATTACAAAAGATGCGGTTCAAAAAGTGGAGGAGGTGTACGCATAATGACAAATCCACATGATGTTGTTATTAGGCCATTAGTAACAGAGCATAGCATGGCTGATATTGCCGATAAAAAGTATGCTTTTGTTGTAGATAGAAAAGCCAATAAAACTGAAATCAGAAAAGCAATAGAGAAAATTTTTGGTGTGAAAGTAGAAAAAGTGAACACTGTCAACATGAAGGGCAAGGTCAAAAGAATGGGAAAAAATGTTGGCAAGAGACCTGATTGGAAAAAAGCATATGTAACATTAACTCAAGAAAGCAAAGATATCGAATTATTCGAAGGAATGTAATGATCGATTTGTAATACGAAGGAGGGAAACAGCAATGGCTATTAGAAAGTTCAGACCTACTTCACCAGCTAGAAGACAAATGACGGTTTCTACATTTGAAGAAATTACAAACGTGGAGCCGGAGAAGTCTTTACTTGAAACCCTTACTAAATCTGGTGGTAGAAATGCTCAAGGTAAAATAACCATACGCCATAGAGGCGGTGGTATGAAAAGAAAATATAGAATCATTGACTTCAAAAGAAATAAAGATGGTATTCCAGCAAAGGTTGCAACCATCGAATACGACCCAAATAGATCTGCAAATATTGCGTTATTACACTATGTAGATGGGGAAAAGAGATATATTATCGCTCCAAATCATTTACAGGTTGGAGATATGGTAGAATCCGGTGAAAATGCAGATATTAAAGTAGGAAATGCTTTACCATTAAAAAACATTCCAGTGGGTACAATAGTTCACAATATCGAAATGAAGCCAGGTAAAGGCGGACAAATCGCAAGAGCTGCTGGTAACTCAGCTCAATTAATGGCTAAGGAAGGTAAATATGCGTTATTGAGATTACCTTCAGGAGAGATCAGACAAATCATTATTGACTGTAAAGCTACCGTTGGAGAAGTTGGAAACCTGGAACATGAGAACATTACTATCGGTAAAGCTGGTAGAAAAAGACATATGGGTATCAGACCTACAGTTAGAGGTTCTGCCATGAACCCGAATGACCATCCACACGGGGGTGGGGAAGGTAGATCACCTATCGGAAGACCTTCACCAGTTACACCATGGGGCAAACCAACTCTTGGATACAAAACTCGTGACAAGAAGAAGGCTTCAAACAAATTTATTGTCTCAAGAAGAAAGAAATAATTTAGCGGGGTAGCTAAAATAGATTGAAGAGACGCAAACTTTTGAAGGGAGGAAAAGTAATGGGTAGATCACTGAAAAAAGGACCTTTTATTCATTCAGGTCTATTAAAGAAAGTGGAAGAGATGAATGATAAAGGAGAAAAGAAAGTAGTCAAAACATGGTCAAGAGCATCTACTATTTTTCCACAAATGATCGGACATACAATTGCTGTTCATGATGGCAAAAGACATGTTCCTGTATATGTGACAGAAGATATGGTAGGACATAAGTTAGGCGAGTTCGCTCCTACTAGAACCTATAGAGGACATGATGATAACGATAAAACAACAAAGAGAAAGTAGTGACCTCTTTGACTTTGTGGAATGATATAATTGTTTGATCTAGATATATGAAAGGAGGTTATTTCATGGAAGCAAAAGCAATCGCAAGATTTGTTAGAATCGCTCCTAGAAAAGCTCAATTAGTTGCAGATTTAGTTAGAGGGAAAAAAGTTGATGAAGCTTTAGCAATATTGAAATACACACCTAAGGCAGCAGCTCCAATCGTAGAAAAAGTTGTAAAATCAGCTTTAGCAAATGCTGAGAACAACTATAATATGGATAGAGATAATTTATATGTAGCAGATATTTACGCAGATCAAGGACCTACTATGAAACGTTTCAGACCAAGAGCTATGGGTCGTGCTACTACGATTAGAAAGAGAACAAGTCATATTGGTGTTGTGTTAAAAGAAAAATAGGATTTAAGGAGGGAAAATAATGGGTCAAAAGGTGAGTCCACACGGATTGAGAGTAGGTATCATCAAAGATTGGGACACCAAATGGTATGCCAACAAAAAAGATTTTTCGAACCTACTTGTTGAAGACCATAAAATCCGTAAGTTCGTTAAAAAGAAACTATTTGTTTCTGGAATTTCTAGAATCGAAATTGAAAGAGCGGCCAACAACCGAGTTAAGATAAATATCCATACTGCTAAACCAGGAATGGTTATTGGCAAAGGTGGTCAAGGTGTTGAAGAATTAAAAAAAGATTTAGAAAAGCTAACAAAGAAGCAAGTTGCTGTAAATGTAGTAGAAGTAAAAACACCTGAAGCGGACGCTCAATTAGTAGCTGAAAATATTGCTTTCTCATTGGAAAGAAGGGTTTCCTTTAGAAGAGCAATGAAACAAGCTATGCAAAGAGCTATGCGTTCTGGTGCAAAAGGGATCAAAGTATTGACATCAGGAAGACTTGGTGGGGCAGAAATGGCACGTTCAGAAGGTTACAATCAAGGAAATGTTCCATTACACACCTTAAGAGCTGATATCGATTATGGTTTTGCTGAAGCAATGACAACCTATGGAAAACTAGGTGTAAAGGTTTGGATTTATAAAGGTGAGATATTACCTGCAAGAAAAGTTGTGAATAAAGCGGAAGTAAGTGAAAATACAGAGAAAAAGTAACAGTTATGCCTTGAAGGAAGGAGGAATAGCGCATGTTAATGCCTAAAAGAGTAAAACGCCGTAGAGTGCATAGAGGTAAAATGTCAGGTGAAGCTACTAGAGGAAACAAAGTTTCCTATGGTGAATATGGAATTATGGCTATGGAACCAGCATGGATTACCTCTAATCAAATAGAAGCTGCTCGTATTGCTATGACAAGATCCATTAAAAGAGGGGGTAAAGTTTGGATTAAAATATTCCCTCATAAACCTGTAACAAAGAAACCTGCTGAAACTCGTATGGGTGCTGGTAAAGGTTCACCAGAGTTTTGGGTAGCTGTAGTTAAACCAGGTAGAGTGATGTTTGAAATAGCTGGAGTATCAGAAGAAAAAGCAAGAGAAGCTATGAGATTAGCTATTCATAAATTACCAATCAAATGTAAATTTGTAACACGTCAAGAATTAGAAGTAAAGGGTGGTGAAGCTGATGAAAGCTAATACATTAAGAGATATGACAGATGTAGAATTAAATCAAAAATTAGCTGATTCAAAAAGTGAATTATTTAACTTGCGTTTCCAATTAGCGACAGGCCAGCTTGAAAACCCTTTGACAATCAGAAATGTTCGTAAGGATATTGCGAGAATCAAAACCATCATTAGAGAACGGGAAATCAGAAAATAAATTCACAGTGAATTATGATGTAGGTAGGAAGGGAGGCCAAACTCGTGGAAAGAGGAACTAGAAAGATTAGAACAGGTCGTGTAGTAAGCGATAAAATGGATAAAACAATCGTAGTTTTAGTAGAGGATTTTGTTCGTCATCCTTTATACGGAAAAGCAGTTAAAAGAACCACTAAATATAAGGCACATGATGAAATGAATGAGTGCCAAACAGGCGATAAAGTTAGAATTATGGAAACCAGACCATTGTCTAAGGACAAAAGATGGAGACTTGTAAAAATCATCGAGAAGGTTCAATAGAATAGGATGAAAAAGGAGGTATCCCTATGATTCAACAGGAATCAAGGCTTGCAGTTGCAGACAACTCAGGTGCAAAGGAATTGCTTTGTATCCGTGTACTAGGTGGAACAAAAAGAAGATATGCCAGAATAGGTGACGTAATCATCTGTTCAGTTAAAAGTGCAACACCAGGCGGAGTTGTCAAAAAAGGTCAAGTCGTAAAAGCAGTTGTAGTTAGAACAAAAGCTTCTGTTAGACGGAAAGATGGATTCTATATCCGTTTTGATGAAAATGCAGCAGTTGTTATAAAAGATGATAAACAACCAGTAGGTACACGTATCTTTGGACCAGTGGCTAGAGAATTAAGAGACAAAGAATTTATGAAAATTGTTTCCCTAGCTCCAGAAGTATTATAAACGAGGAGGTGTTACGGATGCGTATCAAGAAAGGTGACACGGTAGTAGTTATATCTGGAAAAGATAAAACGAAAAAAGGTAAAGTGCTACAAGTACTTCCTAAAGAAAATAGAGTCATTGTTGAAGGCGTAAATATGGTGACAAAGCACCAAAAGCCAAATCCTAGAACGCAACAGGGTGGAATTATTCGTCAAGAAGCCCCAATCAATGCATCGAATGTGATGGTTTTTGATAAAAAAGCTAACCAAGGTGTTAGAGTAGGATATCAAATTCTTCAAAACGGTGAAAAAGTTAGAGTAAGTAAAAAGACTGGCGAAGTATTAGACTAAGGTTAAGAAGGGAGGTAAGTCTAGTAATGGCTAGATTAAAAGATAAATTCAAAAATGAAGTTGCACCAGCGATGATGGAAAAGTTTGGTTACGATAACGTAATGCAAATTCCTAAACTAGAAAAAGTTGTGATTAACATGGGACTTGGTGATGAAAAGGATAACCCTAAGGGGATCGAAGTAGCTGTAAAGGAATTAGCTACAATTGCGGGACAAAAACCTGTGATCACAAAGGCAAAGAAATCAGTTTCTAACTTTAAAGTTCGTGAGGGTATGTCTATAGGCGCCAAAGTTACATTAAGAGGCGAAAAGATGTACGAATTTGTAGATAGATTATTAAACATTGCTTTACCAAGGGTAAGAGACTTTAGAGGTGTAAGCACTAAAGCTTTTGACGGCAGAGGTAATTATGCTTTAGGTATCAAAGAACAATTAATATTCCCAGAAATAGAATACGATAAAGTAGACAAAGTAAGGGGAATGGATATTATCTTTGTAACCACCGCCAAAACAGATGAAGAGAGTCGTGAATTGTTGAAATTAATGGGAATGCCTTTCGTAAAATAATTAAGGAGGTAAACGTAGTGGCAAAACAATCTCTAAAAGTAAAGCAAGAAAGAAAACAAAAATATAAGACAAGAGAATATACAAGATGTAAAATTTGTGGAAGACCACATGCTTATCTTAGAAAATTCGGTATATGCCGTATCTGTTTTAGAGAATTAGCCTACAAAGGTCAAATACCAGGTGTTAGAAAAGCAAGCTGGTAAAAATGGGAAGGAGGTATAGGTTATGACGATGACAGATCCAATTGCAGATATGCTTACTCGCATTAGAAATGCCAGTGCAGTTAAACATGAAACAGTTGATATTCCAGCTTCTAATATGAAGAAGGAAATTGCAAATATTCTTTTAGAAGAAGGTTTTGTAAAAGGTTTTGACGTGATTGAGGACGGCAAACAAGGTATTATTAGAATGCAATTAAAGTTTGGAAAGAACAATGAAAAAGTTATTACGGGTATTAAACGTATTTCCAAACCAGGTTTAAGAGTTTATGCGAAAAAAGATGAAATTCCAAGAGTTTTAGGTGGCTTAGGAATAGCAATTATTTCTACATCTAAAGGAATTACTACAGATAAAATTGCTAGAAAAGAAGGCGTTGGCGGAGAGGTTATTGCTTACATCTGGTAATTGTAATAACTTTAAAGGAGGTGCAAATATGTCAAGGATAGGTGTAAAGCCAATTGAGTTACCACAAGGAGTAGAAATAAACATTGATGCAAATAATGTTGTAACTGTTAAAGGTCCAAATGGAACTTTATCAGAACAAATTCATAGAGATATGGCTATTAAAAAGGAAGAAACTTTGCTTGTTGTTGAAAGACCAACAGATAACAAAAAACACAAATCTTTACACGGTTTATCAAGAACACTTATTTCCAATATGGTTGATGGAGTAGTTAAAGGATACGAAAAGAAACTGCAATTAATTGGTGTTGGATATAAAGCAAATAAACAAGGAAACAAGCTGGTACTAAACCTAGGTTTTTCTCACCCAGTAGAAATGGTGGATCCAGAAGGTGTAACAACAGAAGTACCTTCTCAAACTGAAATCCTTGTTAAAGGAATCGACAAACAAAAAGTAGGAAATTACGCAGCGAAAATTCGTGAACTAAGAAAACCTGAACCTTATAAAGGAAAGGGTATTAGATACTCAGATGAAATCGTAAGACGTAAGGAAGGTAAGACTGGTAAGTAATAGAAAGGAGTGAAACACGGTGTTCAAGAAGGTAAGCAAAAACCTTACAAGACAGAAAAGACACTTCAGAGTTCGGAGCAAAGTTTCTGGAACAGCTGAACGTCCAAGATTAAATGTATATAGAAGCTTAACTAATATGTATGCTCAAATCATCAACGATGAAAATGGGCAGACAATAGCAGCTGCTTCTACTTTAGATAAAGAAATCAAAGGCGAAGGTCAAGCTACAGGCAACAAAGATGCTGCTAAACTAGTTGGAGAATTAGTTGCTAAGAGAGCTTTAGAAAAAGGCATAAAATCTGTAACATTTGACCGTGGTGGATACATTTATCACGGAAGAGTGAAAGCATTGGCAGAAGGTGCAAGAGAAGCCGGACTTGACTTTTAATAAGAAGGAGGGAAATACATGCTAGGCAAGCGTATAGACGGTAGTCAACTTGATTTAAAGGAACAAGTTGTTGACATAAGACGTGTTACCAAGGTTGTAAAGGGTGGTAGAAACTTCAGATTTGCTGCTTTGGTAGTAGTTGGAGACGAAAACGGACATGTTGGAGTAGGTAGTGGTAAAGCAATGGAGATTCCAGATGCTATCAGAAAAGGCATCCAAGATGCTAAGAAAAACCTAATCAAAGTTCCGATTGTGAAGACAACAATTCCTCATGAAGTAATTGGACATTTTGGCGCTGGTAATGTATTAATTATGCCTGCAAGAGAAGGTACAGGTATTATTGCTGGCGGACCAGTTCGTGCGGTATTAGAGTTAGCAGGTGTGAAGGATGTAAGAGCGAAATCTTTAGGAACAAATAACTCTAGAAATATGGTAAATGCTACAATGGATGGCTTAAGAAATTTAAAAAGAGCAGAGGATGTAGCTAGACTAAGAGGCAAATCCATAGAAGAACTCTTAGGTTAGGAGGAAAAACACTATGGCAAACTTAAATATTAAATTAGCAAAAAGTGTAATTGGTTCTTTACCAAAACAAAGAAAAACAGTAGAAGCTTTAGGCTTAACAAAGGTTGGGCAAACTGTTGAAAAACCAGACAATGCACAAGTACGAGGTATGATTGAAAAAGTTAAACACTTAGTAGAAGTTGTAGAAGCATAATTAAGGAGGTGTAAAGATGAAGTTACATGAACTTAGACCTGCTGAAGGTGCTGTGAGAAAGACAAAGAGAAAAGGTAGAGGTACTGGTAGCGGCCTTGGCAAAACTGCAGGAAGAGGTAGTAATGGTCAAAATTCCCGTAGCGGCGGGGGTGTTAGAATAGGTTTTGAAGGGGGCCAAATGCCTCTTGTAAGACGTATTCCAAAGCGTGGATTTACAAATATCTTCAAAAAACAATTTGCAGTTGTAAACATTGAAGATTTAAATAAATTTGATAATGGAACAGAGATTACTGCACAATTTCTTAAAGAAGTAGGCATGATTAAAAAAATAGAAAAAGACGGCTTAAAGATTCTAGGCAATGGCAATTTAGAAAAAAGCTTAAATGTGAAAGCTCAAAAATTCACACAATCAGCTGTTGAAAAAATTGAAGCCGCTGGTGGAAAAGTAGAGGTGATCTAAGGTGATATCTACTCTGAAAAATGCTTGGAAAATCCCTGATTTGAGAAGTAGAATACTGTACACCTTTATGATGCTGCTTGTATTTAGACTAGGTTCTGTTATACCAGTACCAGGTATAAATATTGATTATGTTCGAAATATCGTTGAAAATGCCGGATTACTAGCAATGTTTGATATGTTTTCCGGTGGTGCTTTTGGAAATATGACAATTTTTGCATTGAGTATTACACCTTACATTACTGCTTCTATTATTATGCAGCTTTTAACAATAGCTATACCTAGCTTAGAAGAGTTAGCAAAAGAAGGAGAAGAAGGCAGAAAGAAAATTGCTCAATATACAAGATATGGAACAGTAATTCTTGCTTTAATCCAAGCAACGGGAATTAGTGTTGGTTTGTTTAGAGGAGCATTGATTTCAAGGGATGCTTTCAGTATCGTTGTTGTTGTATTAACACTAACTGCAGGTACAGCCTTTTTAATGTGGTTAGGAGAGCAAATTACAGAAAAAGGAATCGGAAACGGTATTTCCTTAATCATCTTTGCTGGTATTGTATCTAGAATCCCTGACGGTGTATATAGAACCTATGCATTAACAAGACAAGGAGAAGTTTCTATTTTTGCTATCATTGCATTTGTTGTTATTGCAATTGCAATTATTGCAGGAGTAGTAGCCATTCAAGAGGGTACAAGAAAAATACCGGTACAATACGCAAAAAGAGTTGTAGGTAGAAAAATGTATGGCGGGCAAAGCTCTCATATTCCATTAAAAGTAAATCAATCAGGAGTTATTCCTGTAATCTTTGCTATGTCACTATTGGCTTTCCCACAAACAATTGCTTATTTCTTTGGCGAAACGAGTGGCTTTGCATTATTTGTGGCTAGATGGTTATCCCCAGGTGGAAGACCAGGCATATTTATCTATAATATACTTGCTGCACTGCTAATTATTTTCTTCACATACTTCTATACAGCGGTTACTTTTAATCCTGTTGAAGTAGCTACAAATATGAAGAAAAATGGGGGCTTTATTCCAGGAATTCGTCCTGGCAAACCAACTTCTGACTATTTAACAAAGGTATTAAATAGAATAACATTAGCTGGAGCAATTTTCTTAGCATTTATTGCTGTATTACCAACAATATTTCTTAATTTATTAGGCATGCCTATTGCTTTCGGTGGTACTGCCATACTAATTGTTGTTGGGGTAGCATTAGAAACTATGAAACAAGTAGAAGCACAGATGTTAATGAGACATTATCAAGGATTTTTAAAATAGCTAGTAAATAGGTATTTGTCATGGGGATTTTTCCCCATGATATCATCAAATACTATGCCGGGAGATGGTAAAATGAGAACAATTTTACTAGGACCACCAGGTGCTGGTAAAGGCACACAGGCTGCAGTTATTATAAATGAGTTTCATGTGCCGCACATTTCAACTGGGGACATATTCAGATATAATATCAAGCAGGGCACTGAGCTAGGCAAACAAGCGAAAAGCTATATGGACCAAGGACTTTTGGTGCCGGATGAGCTAGTAGTAGCTATAGTAGAAGATCGATTAAAGCAAGAAGATTGTAAAAACGGGTTTTTATTAGATGGATTTCCTCGAACCGTTCCTCAGGCTGAAGCTTTAGACCATGTATTGGAGACTATGGGAGTTTCTTTAGATAAGGTTGTAAATATTGAAGTAGATAAAGATAAACTTGTAAAAAGAGTAGTGGGAAGACGAATCTGTAAAGAATGCGGTGCTACCTTTCATGTAGAATTTAATCCCTCCTCAAAGGGAGAGATTTGTGATCAATGTGGCGGCAAGTTATATCAAAGAGAAGATGATACTGAAGCAACCGTTTCAAAAAGAATAGAAGTATATTTAACAGAAACTCAACCATTAATTCAATACTATCAAGGAAGAGGCATATTAGTTGTGATTGATGGAGAGCAGGATATAGAGGAAGTTTCTAAAAGGATTGTAAAGGTATTAAGGAGAGAATCCTAATGATCTACATTAAATCTCGTCAAGAAATTGAAATTATGCGTAAAGCTGGAAAAATTGTAGGGGAAACTCACGAACTGTTGAGGGAAGCAGTTAAGCCAGGAATAACAACCAAGGAATTAGATGAGCTAGCAGAAGCTTATATAATAAAAAGAGGTGGTATTCCAGCGTTTAAAGGATATGGTGGTTTTCCAGCCAGCATATGTACGTCAATTAATCATGAAGTGGTTCATGGAATTCCTGGATTAAAAAGACTTGAAGATGGCGATATTATTAGTATAGATATTGGTGTTTTCTTCGAAGGATATTGCGGAGATGCTGCCAAAACCCATGGTGTAGGCAAAATTAGTGAGCAGGCTCAGAAGTTAATTGATGTTACCAAACAGAGCTTTTATGAAGGAATAAAGTATGCCTATGAAGGGTATCGACTATCTGACATTTCTCATGCTATTCAAACTTACGTAGAAAAAGAAGAGTTTTCTGTAATAAGAAACTATGTTGGTCATGGTATTGGTACAAAAATGCATGAAGAACCACAAGTGCCGAATTACGGTACCCCAGGAAAGGGACCAAGATTGCAGGCGGGTATGGTTTTAGCTATTGAACCAATGATTAACGTTGGAACCTACGAAGTGAAGGTGTTATCCGATGGTTGGACTGTGATTACACTAGATGGGAAATACTCTGCTCATTATGAACACACCGTCGCCATTACACAAGGAGAACCTGAAATATTAACAATATAGTAATCCAGGTAAATGAGGTGACATTTTGTGGAACAAAGCGATATAAGTATAGGTCAAGTAGTAAAATCTACTCAAGGTAGAGATAAGGAAAAATTCTTTATTGCAGTAGAAATTCTTGATAACGAATATGTCCTAATTGTAGACGGCGACATCAGAAAAATAGATAAACCTAAAAAAAAGAAAATGAAACATCTGGTTAAGCTCAATATTCTATCTGAAGAGGTTAGAGAACGGGTTTTAAGCAGTAAGAAAATGAACAATGCCTTTATAAGAAGAGAGCTTGAAAGGTTAGGTATAAATGCCTAGGTTCAGAATGGAGGTTTGATTGCCGCATGTCCAAACAAGATGTGATTGAAGTAGAAGGTACAGTGAAGGAAGCTTTACCAAATGCTATGTTTATCGTTCAACTTGAAAACGGTCATGAGATTTTAGCGCATATATCAGGTAAGTTAAGGATGCATTTTATTAGAATTTTACCAGGAGATACAGTTACAGTAGAATTATCACCCTATGACTTAACCCGTGGCAGAATAACATGGCGTAAAAAATAGTTTAATATATAGATAAAGTAAATTTTTAGGTGTATTGCTTAAGGAGGAATAACAATGAAGGTTAGACCATCAGTTAAACCAATTTGTGAAAAATGTAAGATTATCAAAAGAAAAGGTAAAGTAATGGTAATCTGCGAAAATCCTAAACACAAACAAAAACAAGGCTAATAATACTAGTATTTTTGCAAGATTTATAGTATAATATAACATTGTGATAATTTATTCTGTAGGGCGGCTGCATCAGTCTTAGATTGATCCCTAAAGAAGAAATTATAATATACTTTGCATACAACAAACTTGACTATAAGTAAAAAGATTGGTTAGTAATAACCATGTAACAAGAGAATTAGGAGGTGTAAATCACTATGGCCAGAATTGCTGGTGTTGACTTACCAAGAGATAAAAGAGTAGAAATTGGCTTAACTTATATATTTGGTATAGGTAGAAAAACATCCAATGACATACTAGCTACTGCTGGTGTTAACCCTGACACTAGAATTAAAGATTTAACCGAGGAAGAAATCAATTCTTTAAGAAAAGCTATTGACGAATCCTATCAGGTTGAAGGGGATTTAAGAAGAGAAATTTCTTTAAATATTAAAAGATTAAAAGAAATTAGATGCTATAGAGGTATTCGTCATATCAAAGGTTTACCTGTTAGAGGACAAAAAACAAAAACAAACGCTCGTACTCGAAAAGGTCCTAAGAAAACCGTTGGTCGTAAGAAGAAAAAAGCGTAGGTAAGGAGGGACGAAAAGAATGGCAAAAATAGCAAAAAGAAAAACTACTCGTACTAAAAGAAGAGAACGTAAAAATATAGAACGTGGTCAAGCCCACATTCAATCAACTTTTAACAACTCTATTATTACTTTAACCGATACACAAGGTAATACAATCTCATGGGCTAGTGCAGGACAGTTAGGCTTTAAAGGTTCAAGAAAATCAACACCTTTTGCTGCACAAATGGCTGCTGAAACTGCAGCAAAAACTGCTATGGAACATGGACTAAAAACAGTAGAAGTATTTGTTAAAGGACCAGGAGCAGGTAGAGAAGCTGCGATCCGTTCATTACAGGCAACAGGTCTTGAAGTTACTATGATTAAAGATGTAACTCCAGTACCTCATAATGGATGCAGACCACCAAAACGTAGAAGAGTATAATATAGAATCAAAGGATTAGGAGGTGCAAAAATGGCAAGATATACAGAGGCCGTATGTAGATTATGTCGTCGTGAAGGTATGAAACTATACCTAAAAGGCGAGAGATGCTATACAGATAAATGTGGTGTTGCAAAAAGAAACTTTGCTCCAGGACAACACGGGCAAAGTAGGAAAAAATTATCCAACTATGGAATGCAATTAAGAGAAAAACAAAAAGCAAAAAGATTTTATGGCGTATTAGAAGCTCAATTTAGAAAATATTTTGAGATAGCAGAAAAGCAATCAGGTATTACAGGCGACAATCTTTTAAGATTGTTGGAAACGAGATTAGATAATGTAATCTATAGATTAGGTTTTGCTACTTCAAGACCAGAAGCAAGACAATTAGTAGTACACGGTCACTTCACCATTAATGGTAGAAAGGTAGATGTTCCTTCTTATATTGTAAAAGTGGGAGATGTTATTGGAGTTGTGGAAACTTCTCAAAATTCTCCTAAATTTAAAGAAGTGAAAGAAACCTTCAAAGGAACTGTACCACAATGGGTAAGTGTTGATGTAGAAAAATTAGAGGGAAAAATTGTTTCACTGCCTTCAAGAGAAGATATAGACCTACCAATAGCAGAAAATCTAATAATTGAGTTATACTCTAGATAATAAATGATTAGAATCAGTTACCCTCAATATAGTAGAGAAGATATTAAAAGGAGGGTTTAATAATGATAGAAATGGAAAAACCTAAAGTAGAAGTTGTTGAATTAAGTGAAGACTTTTCCTACGGCAAGTTTGTAGTAGAACCTCTTGAGAGGGGCTATGGTACAACATTAGGCAATTCCCTAAGAAGAATTATGCTATCTTCCCTGCCAGGAGCAGCGGTAACTTCCATCAAGATTGATGGAGTATTACATGAATTTTCAACTGTTCCTGGAGTAAAGGAAGATGTAACAGAAATTATTTTGAATTTAAAAAGCTTATCTATAAGATTACACGGTGATGACCCTAAAACCATCAGAATTGAGGCGGAGGGTGAAGGGGTTGTTACTGCTGGAGATATTATAGCGGATGCAGATGTAGAAATACTTAACCCAGATCTTCACATTGCAACATTAGATACAGATGGAAAGTTTATGATGGAAATTTATGTATCTAAGGGAAGAGGGTATATTTCTTCAGAAAACAATAAGACTGCTGGAATGCCAATAGGAGTTATTCCTGTTGATTCTATCTTTACACCTGTAAAGAAAGTAAGCTATTCCGTTGGTAATACAAGAGTAGGTCAGATGACAGACTACGACAAGTTGATTATAGAAGTATTTACTGATGGCAGCATTAAGCCAGATGAAGCTATTTCATTAGCTGCTAAAATAATGAATGAACACCTTAACCTATTCATCACATTGACAGAACATGTAAATGACGTTGAAATCATGGTTCATAAAGAAGAAGATAAAAAAGAAAAAATGCTAGAAATGACAATTGAAGAATTAGATCTTTCTGTTAGATCCTATAATTGTCTAAAAAGAGCAGGAATCAATACAGTGCAGGAACTTACCATGAAATCAGAAGAAGATATGATGAAGGTTAGAAATCTAGGGAAGAAATCTCTTGAAGAAGTGCAAAAGAAGCTGGCTGAATTAGGCTTAGGCTTAAAACCTAGTGATGAGTAACTAGTAGTAAGGAGGGATAGTTATGGCTGGATATAGAAAATTAGGACGTGTAAGTGGTCATAGAGATTTGATGCTAAGAAACTTAGTAACAAGCTTAATTAAAAGTGGTCGTATTCAAACCACTGATACAAGAGCTAAAGAGACTAAACGATTAGCAGAAAAGATGATTACCCTAGCTAAAAGAGGAGACTTACACGCTAGACGTCAAGCATTGGCATTTATAACAGATGAAACAGTTGTTACAAATCTATTCACTGATATAGCTGCAAAATACCAAGACAGAGATGGTGGTTATACAAGAATTATCAGAGTGGGACCTAGAAGAGGGGACGCTGCTGAAATGGTGGTTCTTGAATTAGTGTAATATAGGGAAAGGGATTAAGTCTATAAGCTTGATCCCTGTTTTTTATAGTCTAGGAAAGCAACCTTCCCTAGACTATAAAAAACAGGGGTTATAGAGGTTGAAATCTTCTGATGAATTATAATTTTATATATAAAATCATGGCTAATAGCAGTAAAATAAGTTATAATATATTTTGTAATTTAGCAAAATAGAAATATATAGATCTATTTATTTAATATTTATTTCTAAGGGTATCTATATAGATACGTGATTCTGTACTTAAATTTTAATACACACGGGTTACGGCTTCGCCCTTGGCACAAGACTGTAGCCAAGGACTGCAAATATAGTCCTTGGTGTATTAAAATTTATAAACACATATCTATATGATCATAAATTTAATGAGATAAATAATAGTCTATCATAAGAGAATACTGTTGTAAGAAGGAGATTTCTATGAAACCAATGATAGAAGTGGAGCAAGTTGTATTTTTATATAAAAATAATGAAGAGGAAATAACTGCTTTAAATAATGTTAACATACAGGTGAAAAAAGGAGAATTTGTGGTGATTATAGGCCACAACGGTTCAGGTAAATCCACTCTTGCTAAACATATCAATGCTTTATTGCTGCCTACCGAAGGAAGGGTAAAAGTAAAGGGAATGGATACAAAGGATGAAGAACATATTTGGAGCATAAGACAAACAGCTGGTATGGTATTTCAAAACCCTGACAACCAAATAGTGGCTACGATTGTTGAAGAAGACGTAGCCTTTGGCCCCGAAAATCTGGGGGTTGAACCAAAGGAAATTCGTAACAGGGTGGGGGAAGCACTACGGATTGTCGATATGGTAGAATACAGTGAAAAAGCACCTCATTTACTTTCGGGAGGGCAAAAACAGAGAATTGCTATCGCCGGGGTGATTGCAATGCGTCCAGATTGTATTATTTTTGATGAACCGACTGCTATGTTAGATCCTTCAGGAAGAAGAGAAGTAATTAATACGATAAAAAAGCTAAATCGAGAAGAAAAAATCACAATCGTCCATATCACTCACTTTATGGAAGAAGCAGTTGAAGCAGATCGAGTTATTGTTATGGAGGATGGCAAAATTGTTTTAGAGGGTACTCCAAGAGAAGTTTTTTCTCAAGTGGAGCAACTAAAGGGGCTGGGGCTAGATGTTCCTCAAGTTACAGATTTAGCTCACGAGTTACTGAAGGATGGGGTTGAATTACCCAAAGATATACTTACTGTAGATGAGATGGTGATGGAATTATGTCGATTAAAATAGAAAATTTAACCTATATTTATAATCCTAAAAGCCCATTTGAAACCAAGGCATTAGACGATGTTAGTTTAGAGATCAAAGATGGTGAATTTATCGGACTAATAGGTCATACAGGATCGGGAAAATCAACTCTTACTCAGCATCTAAATGGACTAATTAAGCCTACTAGCGGGAAAATAGTCGTTAACAACTTTACTATTACTGATGCTTCTGTAAAACTGGTAGAAGTAAGAAAAAAGGTGGGATTGGTTTTTCAGTATCCAGAACATCAATTATTTGAGGAAACTGTATATAAGGATATAGCTTTTGGCCCCATTAATTTAGGATTGCAGGAGGCAGAAGTCCAAGCAAGAATAAAAGAGGCTATGGATTTAGTCAAGCTTCCCTATGAAACCCTAAAGGACAGGTCTCCTTTTGAGCTTAGTGGAGGTCAACGAAGAAGAGTTGCTATTGCAGGAGTTTTAGCTATGAAACCAGAAGTGTTAGTTTTAGATGAGCCAACAGCAGGATTAGATCCTAGGGCAAGAGATGAAATATTAGAACAGATTAAGTATTTGCATGAAAAATACAAAAACACAATTATACTTGTATCTCATAGCATGGAAGATATAGCAAAGCTTGTTGATAGAATTATTGTAATGCATCGCGGCAAGGTAGCTTTGACAGGTGAACCAGGAGAAATTTTCAAGCAATCAGATGTATTAGAATCTATAGGATTAGGAATTCCTCAAATTACCCACCTTATAAATAAGTTAAAGGATTTAGGGATTCACTTAAGAGAAGATATCTTTACTGTAGAAGAGGCAAAGGAAGAAATATTAAAATGGATAAGAGGTAAGGGAAATGCTTAAAGATATTACAATAGGACAACACTATCCTACAGGTTCAGTTATTCACAAACTAGACCCTAGAACAAAAATTCTAATTACATTTGCACTGATTGTAGGGTTATTTATAATTAATAGATTTGTCGGATATATATTTGTAATTGCATTCATTGCTGCTGCCATTACAATATCTAAGATTCCCTTTAAGTATATGATTAAAGGATTAAAACCCTTATATGTTTTAATTATGATAACTTTTTTAATCAATGTATTCATGACAAGCGGGGAAATTTTATTAAGTATAGGACCCGTGAATGTAACAAGAGAAGGAGTATACCAAGCAGTATTTATGGCAATGCGATTAATTCTTTTGGTCATAGGAACCTCTTTGTTAACCTTGACGACATCTCCTATCATGCTAACAGATGGTATAGAGCATTTATTGAATCCCTTTAAAAAAATTGGTCTTCCAGCCCACGAGTTAGCTATGATGATGACAATAGCTTTGCGTTTTATTCCAACTCTCTTAGAGGAAACTGACAAAATTATGAAGGCACAAATAGCTAGAGGTGCAGATTTTGAAAGTGGAAATATTATCAATCGTGCCAAAAGCTTAGTACCTTTATTGGTTCCCCTGTTTATCAGTGCTTTTAGAAGAGCAGATGAACTGGCAATGGCAATGGAGGCAAGATGCTATCGTGGAGGAGAACATCGTACAAGAATGAAGGCTTTGAAAATGGAGAAACGAGATTTTATTAGCAGTGGAATTACTATGGTATTTATAGGGATATTATTTTACACAAGAGCAATGTAATAGATAGGATTGTGATTTCTATGCGAAACATTATGATTAAAATTGAATATGATGGTACAAACTACAATGGATGGCAGATACAACCTAATGGAATTACTATTCAAGAAAAAATTATGAAAGCTATAAAAAGACTTACGGGAGAAAACATAAATCTACATGGTTCTGGAAGGACAGATGCAAAGGTTCATGCTAGAGAACAGGTGGCAAACTTTTATACAAACTCCAACATTCCAACAAAACGTTTTGCTGTTGCTATTAACCACTTTTTACCACAGGACATCGCTATTATGGAAGCCAATGAGATGCCAATGGAGTTTCATGCAAGATATTGGGCTATAGGCAAGGCCTACTCCTATCAAATTCATAATTTTCCTCAAAGAAGTGCTCTACTAAGAAATTATAGTTATCATATCCCCTATAGTTTAGATATGGAAAAGATAGAAAAGGCTGCAGCAATCTTTATTGGCACTCATGACTTTAAAGGTTTCATGAGTAGTGGCAGTAGCGTAAAGAATACGAATAGAACCATACACGATATAAAAATAGAGAAGGAAAAGGATCGTATATGGATAACCTTTGAAGGTAATGGGTTTTTATATAATATGGTAAGAATCATGGTGGGAACCTTAGTGGAGATAGGCAGCAATAAAAGGGATTTAGCTAAAGCTAGGGAGGCCTTAGAAACTGGGGGAAGAAACAAGGCAGGACATCTTGCACCAGCCCAAGGATTATTTTTAGATAAAGTATTTTACCCCTTGACACGCTAGGGCGGTTGTATTACAATATATGAGTGTGTATATAAATAAGGATCCACTAGCCCCGGGTCTTATGTATATATGAAGAAAGAGATAAATGTTACGGAGATAACAAATAGATTTTTAGCGATTTTGAAGGAGGGAAAACGATGAAATCATACATGGCGAAACCAAATGAATTAAACAACAAATGGTTTGTAGTTGATGCTGAAGGTAAAACTTTAGGTAGATTATCTACAGAAGTTGCTAAGATTTTAATGGGAAAACACAAACCAGAATATACACCTCATGTAGATACAGGAGATTTTGTAATTATCTTAAACGCTGAGAAGGTTGAATTGACAGGTAAGAAATTAGATCAAGCATTCTATACTTACCATACAGGACATCCAGGCGGATTAAAGCAAGTTAGTTTTAGAAGAATGTTAGCTGAAAAACCTGAGAAATTAGTTTATCATGCAGTAAAAGGCATGATTCCAAAAACAAGACTTGGTAGACAAATGCTTAAGAAATTAAAAGTATATGCTGGTGGAGAACACAATCACCAAGCTCAACAACCAGAAATATTAGATATTTAATTTTATCGCGTACGAAAGGAGGAGAAAATTGATGGCAAAAGTAGCGTATTATGGAACTGGTAGAAGAAAAAAGTCAATTGCTAGAGTAAGATTAGTTCCTGGCGAAGGAAATATTACTATAAATAAACGTAACATTGAAGAATATTTAAATTATGAAACTTTGAAAAGAGAAGTTAGACGGCCATTAGAGTTAACAAACACTATGAGCAAATTTGATGTTATTGCAACTGTAAAAGGCGGTGGCTCCACTGGCCAAGCTGGTGCTTTAAGACATGGTATTTCAAGAGCCTTAACAAAAGCAGATGAAGAATTAAGAGGTATCTTGAAAAAAGCTGGGTTCTTAACAAGAGATGCAAGAGCTAAAGAAAGAAAGAAATACGGTTTAAAAGCTGCAAGACGTGCTCCACAATTCTCAAAGAGATAATTATATTCTATCAAAAAGACTGTTCATTTCAAAAATGGACAGTCTTTTTTGTGAGGTAGAATAAAACAAAAACCAGCATTTTCCCGGGAAATAATAGAGAGATGCTGGTATAATCTGTCGAATATCGTGAAAATTAATGATTTAGTTTATTTTCTAATGCTTTAATACTATTCATTAAGGATTCAAAGCTGGCATTTAATTGCTGAAAGTCATCAAAGAGTCTCTTATCCTTTAACCGACTATTGTTGTCATCTACCATTAGCATTTCCACGGCAGACAAGTGTTCCTTAGACTGATCGATATTTTGTTTTAAGGCATTTAATTGTTTAGATATAATTTCCACGTCTTTATAATTTTCCATAAAATTCTCCTTTTCTATTAGTTGTTGATTTCACATTTTATTTTTTCCCTACTTTAGAAATAAAAATACAGTAAAAGAAAATAAAAATTAGCAAATTATTATTGTATATAGTAATTTTATATCATATACATTAAGTATCTACCCTATTTTTTACAGCTATGATTTAGTGAATTGATGAAGCAAGCCAAAATATTGAGTCAATTAGATGGAGAGTAGCTTCATCTAAATCTCACCTATGCGGTGTTAAGAAGCGAACATCTTATAGGCTGACCCGAAGAATAATTAGGATGAAGTAGGAGGAGTTCTTATTGAAGTTAATCATTGTTAAAAGAAAGTGGATACTTATCACACTAGCATTATTGGTTGTAATAACTATTTCTATACCTATCTACAAAAATTATCGCTATAGGGCAGTAGCAACCTTAATGCCTAGTCTAACAAAGGTAATTGTATTAGATCCAGGTCATGGAGGTGTTGATCCTGGAGCGGTGAGCAAGAACGGTGTGAAGGAAAAGGATATAAATTTGGAGATAGCAGAATATTTAAGAGAGTATTTGGAACAGAGCGGTGCTGTTGTCATAATGACTAGGACAGAAGATGTAGGATTATATTCTTCTGGGGGAAGCCTGCGACAAAAGAAAAATGAAGATTTAAGGAGGAGAAAGGAAATAGTACAAAAAAGTGGGGGCGATATTTTCATCACAATACATCTTAACAGTTTTCAGCAAACCCAATATTATGGGGCTCAAACCTTTTATCCTAAAGATAATTCTATAGGAAAACCATTGGCAGAAAAGATTCAAGCGGAATTGGTTAATACTTTAGATAAAAACAATAAGCGGGTTGCTTTAGCTAAGGAGGGTGTTTATGTAATAAAAGGATTAGATATACCCACAGTGCTGGTGGAGTGTGGGTTTTTATCTAATCCTAATGAAGAAAAGCTATTAAAAACCTCGAACTATCAAAAGAAAATAGCTTGGGCTATTTATGTAGGGATACAAAAATACTTTTCTGAAAAACCATAGAATGCTGTGGATAAAAAATGTGGATAATGTGAATAAATCTCGAAAGAGAAAAATGTCACAACTATCTGCAAACCCACAACTGTATATGGTTAGTATAGAAGTGTGGATAAATAAAAATTATAGATGTGGATACCTTTGATTTCTATATAGTTTTGCCTGGTATAATCATATCTATAATCCCGATAACAAGAGCTCCTATAATTGCTCCAAGAAATGTTACTGTCATAGCTGGAACGATAAATTGACTAATATAAATAACAATTGCTGCTACGATAAAGCCTATGATTCCTCTACCAAAAGGGGAAGCATCGATTTTAAAGACTCTCTCTATTAGATAGTTTACAATAGAGATGACTAAAGCAGCAAAAAGAACGCCCCATAAACCCTCAATTCTAAACCCTGGGGTGATAAAAGCTGCTACTGCTATGACAATAGCAGATATAATAAACCTTATAATTAGTTTCCCCCAACTAGGTGAATCCTGGGTACGGTTAGGATTTCTTTCTTCAGACATTTTAATACCTCCATTCATTAATTTTTATAGTGTAATAGGATGCTGATTTAATGGAGCAAAACTAACAAAACCTATTACTACAATGAACAAAAAGATTTTGTTCTTAATATATCTTCTGCAATAAAACTAGGTTTTATTCATATGCAATTTTTCATATAGGAGACTGTAGATTGAAGGGAGAAAAAAATGAAATATAGAAAAAAAATATTTTTTTTAATTATTCATAAGAAAGTGTTGCTATATCTGCTTATTTGCTCTTTAATAAGTGTATTATTATTTATTGGAATAAGGTTTCAAATGAAAAAAAATATTTCTGTAATTGGGGGATCCGCCACCGCTATAGACAAGTTGTTTTCAAAAGAGCCCGTGGAGGTAAAAGGAAGAATAGCCATAATTATTGACGATTTTGGCAACGCTGGCAATGGCACCAAAGAAATGACAGAAATTAATCGGCCTTTAACTTGTGCTGTAATACCATTTTTGCCTTATTCAAAACAGGATGCAGAATTAGCCCACAATGGAGGGCATGAGGTGATCATCCACATACCTATGGAGCCCCATATAGGAAACCCTAAATGGCTAGGCGAAAAAGGAATTACCACTAGGTTATCTTTAGAACAGATACAAGAAATTGTAAGGGAAGCTATTGAGGAAGTCCCCTATGCTGTTGGCGTAAATAATCATATGGGGTCAAAAGCGACTGAAGATAAAAGGATTATAGCAGCTGTGGTAACAGTCCTAAAGGAAAGGAGCATGTATATTGTGGATAGTAAAACCAGTATGTATTCAGTAATAAGAGAGGTTGCAGAAGAACATGAAGTACCAATTTTAGAAAGAGCGATTTTTTTAGATAATGAAAAGAATATCCCAGCAATAAAGAAACAGCTAAAGCTTTTGGGTGAAGTAGCACTGAAGGAAGGTTCAGCTATAGCAATAGGCCATGTAGGGCCAGAAGGAGGAAAAATTACAGTAATAGCTATAAAAGAAATGATACCAGTCCTAGAAAAGATGGGGATAAAGATTGTGCCCGTTTCACAGTTAATTAATCATAAATAACAAAAAGTCCTTCTATATCATGGCGTATCATGAAAAGAAGGATTTTTTACTGAATTAGCAGACTTAAATAATATTTTTATTGATCCAATTTTTCTTGAACTTCTGTTAGATTTTTATAATATAGATTACCATATATTACATAAAAATACAAAAACATGTAGGAATTATAGAAAATAAGCCGAATATAGTATTAAAATGATTATTTAATTAATAAAAAGAAGTGATAATGGAGGAAAATGGAATGAGCTATGAAAGCAAGACTAGGGAAGAGTTAATCGCTGAGTTAGAGGAACTGAAACAAACAGTTAAAAATCCCAAGGTTATGGATACCTATAGTAAGAAAGGAAGAATTGACGAAACTCTCCCAACGTTGTACAAACTGTTATTTGACAAACTTCCAGATGCCATTCTTCTTATTGAGGAAAAAATCATCATAGATTGTAATGATACAGCTGTCAATATGTTAGGATATCATACCAAGAAGGAATTAACTGGAATAAAAGTTGATAAGCTATTAGTTTTAAAGCAGTGGGAAAAGGGAGGTTTATTTGACAAGAAAGGAGAAACCGTTAAAGAAATATTAGAGACAGGGATTAGCAACTTTGAAGGCTTTTACTGTAGAAAAAACGGAGAAACTTTTCTTGCGGAAATAGAATTAAGATTATTACCAATTGAACACAGAAAAATTATTAGTGTTTCTTTAAGGAATATAACAGAAGAAAGAAAAAAAGAGTTAAACTTTCAGGATAACCTTCATATGTATCGCAGCTTCTTTCAAAAAAATCATGCAATTATGCTATTGATTGACCCTAGGACTGCAAATATAGTGGATGCCAATCCTGCAGCCTGTAGCTTTTATGGGTACAGTAAAGAAGAAATTACTAGAATGAAGGTAACGGATATTAGTGTTACATCTCATCAAGGGATATTAAATAGATTAAACAATACCCTACTACATAAGGGAAAGCATTATTTTTTTAAGGATCGATTATCTAACGGAGAACTTCGGGATGTCGAGGTATATAGTGGTATTATTACAATAAATAAAAAAGAGTATCTATATGAGATTATTTTTGATATTACAGAAAAAAACAAGGTAATAAGAGATTTAATAGAAAGTGAGGCAAAATTCAAGGCGGTATTTAATAATGCCAGTGATTTGATTTTCTTGAATGAGCTTACATCCGATAGAATAGCTGGACCCTATGTTGAAGTCAATGATGTCGCATGTAAGAAACTCGGATATAGTAGGGAAGAATTATTAAAAATGGATCCCAATCAAACTGATGCACCAGAAAAACGAAAAAAAATTCCACAAATAGCAAAACAAGCATTAGAAAAGGGAACAATTACCTTTGAAACAACAGCTATAAGTAAGGATAGAAAAAAAATACCATTAGAAATTAATTCTCATCATTTTAGTCTATTTAATAAAGAATATTGTTTATCAATTGCACGTGATATTTCAGAAAGAAAAATGTTAGAGAAAAAGAATCAAAAACTTTTAACCTTTTTGCCTGATGCTGTATTTATTATTCATAATAATAAAATTCAGTTTAGTAATTTAGCAGCAGTAAAACTATTAGGTGCCAATAGTAATAAAGAATTAATAGATAAAAATATTAATGATTTTTTCCATCCAGATGATTATAGGAACTTAGCAGAAGCCATTAAGAAAACCTATCATCAAAACCAAGCTATTCCTTTGACAGAAGCAAAATTTATAAGACAAGATGGAAGCATAGCTTTTGTAGAGGTAACTGGTACTAGGCTTTTATTTAATCAACAGGTCAATCCTATTATTGTGGTGAGGGACATAACTGAACGCAAGGAAGCACAACGACTATTAGATGAAACAATTGCTTATGATAAATTAAAAACCGAATTTTTTGCTAATATATCTCATGAGATTAGGACGCCTATCAACGTTATTTTTGGTACTGTACAATTATTGGAGCTTTCCTTAAACAAAGATTTATCTAAGGAATATCTAAACAATGTAAATAAACATATAAAAAGAATGAAACAAAATTGTTATAGGCTACTAAGGCTGGTAAATAATATTATTGATATAACCAAGATAGATTCTGGATTTTTACAGATACAGCTACAAAATCATGACATTGTACATATTATTAATAACATAGCAATATCTGTTGCTGAGTATGCTAAGGCAAAGAATATACAACTCACTTTTACATCAGCTATTCCCTCGAAAATAATTGCCTGTGATCCTGATAAGATAGAAAGAATTATGTTGAACCTACTTTCAAACGCAATAAAATTTATGAAACCTAATGGGGAAATCAAGGTAAGCATTTATGAAAAGGAAAATAGGGTTGTTATATCCGTAAAAGATACTGGAATAGGCATACCCAGAAACAAAATAGATACAATTTTTGATAGATTTATTCAAGTAGATAAATCGCTTACTAGAAATCATGAGGGAAGCGGAATAGGACTTTCTCTTGTAAAGTCTCTTGTAGAAATGCAAGGAGGTAACATAAGTGTAAAAAGCCAGCTAGGAAAGGGTAGTAAATTCATCGTTGAATTACCAATAAGAACATTATCCAATGAAGAAAATAAAGACATACTACCGGATTTTCATGATTTTAAAATAGATCGAATGAACATTGAATTCTCAGATATATATTCTAATAATTAGT
Source organism: Anaerovirgula multivorans (assembly GCF_900188145.1). Lineage (GTDB taxonomy): Bacteria > Bacillota > Clostridia > Peptostreptococcales > Natronincolaceae > Anaerovirgula > Anaerovirgula multivorans. The sequence goes on from NZ_FZOJ01000009.1 coordinate 75,554, forward strand.
GAAGACATGATTATAATCACAAAACTCCGTGACCTATATCACGGTAGATGAGAACCTTCTGTTATATACTAATACTTGTGAAAAACAACTTGAAGGGAGAATCATCATGTTTGGATTATTTAAAAATAATAAAGAAGAAGAAATAAAGATAGGAAAGGAAAACAATCCAATGTTTTGCTATCAATGTGAGCAAACACCAGAGGGAGGATGTACAAAGTTTGGTGTTTGTGGTAAAAATCCTGACATAGCAAGCTTACAAGATATTATTATCTTCGGTTTAAAGGGAGTTGCTGCCTATGCAACCCATGCTAGAGAGCTAGGAATGGTAGATCCCAAAGTAGATGCTATTGCTCATGAAGCTTTATATACTACATTAACTAACTCTAATTTTAATTTAAATGAACATATTAGCATGGCCATGAAGGTGGGACAAGCTACAGTAAAGGTTATGGATTTATTAGATAGAGCGCACACTTCTAGACTAGGTGTACCACAGCCTGTAAAGGTATCTCAGGATAAAGTAGAGGGGCATGCAATATTAGTAACAGGTCACAATTTATATGCATTGGAAGAATTATTAAAACAAACAGAGGGTAAAGGAATCAATGTATATACCCATTCAGAAATGCTACCAGCCCATGGTTATCCAGAGCTAAAAAAATATTCTCATCTAAAAGGGAATGTGGGTAAAGCATGGTATGACCAAAGAAAACTGTTTGAAGAATTTCCAGGTGCTATTTTAGGAACAACTAACTGTCTAATGCCAATCAAAGGAAGCTATTCCGATAGATTTTGGACCTATGGAACCTGTGGTTTAGAGGGAACAGAAAAGATTGTAAATGATGACTTTACCGCAATTATTGAAAAAGCGTTATCCTTACCAAAGGCTAATATAAAATCAGATAAAGTGTTAACAACAGGCTTCCATCACAACACAGTACTATCTATTGCACCAGAAATCATCGATGCAGTAAAATCAGGAAAAATTAAAAGATTCTTTGTGATTGCTGGTTGTGACGCACCTACTAAAGGTAGGGATTACTATAGGGAATTAGCTGATACATTACCAAAAGAGTGTATTATTTTAACTACCTCTTGTGGTAAGTTCAGATTTAATGATATAGATTTTGGAACTGTACCTGGAACGGAAATACCAAGATATATTGATCTAGGACAATGTAATAACTCCGGTTCAGCAGTAAAAATTGCTATAGCACTAGCTGAAGCTTTTGATTGCACAGTCAATGACTTGCCATTAACTATTGTATTATCATGGTTTGAACAAAAAGCTGTAGCGATCTTATTAGGATTATTTAGCTTAGGTGTAAAGAACATCTATATTGGACCAAGTGCTCCTGCCTTTGTAACACCAGGGGTATTAAAGGTACTGCAAGACACATTTAATCTACAGTTAATTAGTGGTGATGCAAAAACGGATTTACAAAAAATGCTATAATTTCTAAAAAATGTTTACTATTAAAAACGTCTATTATCTTGATTATCAAGGTAATAGACGTTTTTTCTATCTTTTTACCAAATTTGGTTATTAGCAATTAAGAATTTTGATATAATGATACAGTGTAAGTAAAACAACGAAATGTTTTTTAGTGAAGGAGGAATATATAAATGAGTGATTTTGAAGCAAAAGAAATAAAGCCCGTATCCTTTAAAGAAAGGGTTGAAGAGATAGACATTATAAGAGGATTTGCACTGTTTGGTGTACTTTTAGTAAATATGGCGATGTTTAATACAACACTTTTTTCGAAATTTGCTTCTGCTGCGCCATTATCTAATCCATTACAGCTTCAGACTTTTCCTGATAAACTGGCAGCTCTGTTTATTCAAATTCTTGGGGAAGGAAAGTTTTACACGATTTTTTCTATGTTGTTTGGCCTAGGATTCTATATTTTTATGGAAAAAGCCGAAGAAAAAGAGATTTCTCCAAATCGATTATTTATGCGAAGAAGTTTCTTTCTCCTGTTATTTGGAATTTTGCATTTCAATCTAGTTTGGTATGGAGACATATTGCATGTCTATGGCTTGATTGGTTTCCTATTAATGGCTTTTAGAAAGTGTAGTCTGAAAACCATCAGGATATGGATTGTTATTTTATTGATACTTTCCACACTACTTTATTCAGGGTTTGTCTTTCTAAATAGTCTTATAGAAGCATCTTTTACGCCAGAAACTCTAGAAGCTCAGTATAATGTTGTGAATGCTCTCATGAAGGAATCTATAGAAGTATATAAAAATGGTAGCTATATTGATATTATAAGATATAGATTTTATAACGAATTTAGTTTGGTACTTATGAACTTAGTAGTTCTGATACCTAAAATTTTAGGGATGTTTTTGATTGGTTTATATGCAGGGAAAAAAGGGATTTTTAAAGATATAGAAGGGAATCTACATATTATAGAAAAAGTGTGGAGAAGAGGGGGGATTATTGGTATTTTATCTACAATAGCTTATATACTTCTTCAATGGTATATTATTTCTATTAATCCTTTACTGCGAGAGGCTGCTGTTACGATATTTAAAGAAATCGCCACTGTGTTTTTGTCCTTATTCTATGCTACTAGTCTATTATTGCTGCTAAGAAAACCAAGCTTTAGAAATAAATTAGCACCTCTTAGATATATGGGGCAGATGGCCTTAACCAATTACTTAGTACAATGTATTTCGTGTTCTATTCTATTTTATGGCTATGGATTGGACCTGTTAAATGAAGTGGGATTGGCTACAGGTGTAATTTTTACAATCCTTATCTATGGAGCACAGTTAATTCTCAGCAAAAAGTGGTTACGAAGATTTAGGTATGGTCCCTTTGAATGGATATGGAGAAAGCTAACATACAAAGGTCTATTATAAGTAAATGAAATTCTCCTTTTTATCAAATTAGCCTAATATATTTTTTTTGAATTGGATAAAATACTGTTGATGTCATAAGTATACGAGGAGGGTAATAATGAAAAACATTGCTACTAAAGAATTGAACTATCTAAAGGATTTTCTATCATGGGAATTGCTAAGCGCAAAGAAATCCTATGAATATGCTCAACAGGAAACAGATCAGCATAGAAAACAAATATTTCTTGATACAGCGAGTATACATCAGCAGAACTATATGAACCTTTTAAACTATGCTAATCAAGTGAATACAGGACAAAGCAATATGAACTGGATGAACAATAACCAAGGGGGTCAGATGAACTAATGAATACAGAACAAACTATTACTTCAAAAGCTGGCGTTCAAAAGATTGGCAAGACTGTTTCAAATGAACTACCCCAAGTGAAGGACCCTAGTATCAACATAAGAGACAAATTAAATGATATATTACTAATGGAAAAACACAACCTTGTGAGCTATCAAATAGGAATCAATGAAATGATTAATGATGATTTAAGACAAATCGTAATCAATAATAGAGACCAGTTACAGCAAATCCATACAAGATACTTCAATGAAATGTTTAATTTAGGAGAATATCAAGCCAATGTTGCAGTGAATGCTGAGGTCGCTGATTTAGTTGAAATTTTTACAGGTTATCAAACTCAATTTCCCTTACAACAATAGACAATAAGATTACAAAAAGCATTTCCTTTAGGGGGTGCTTTTTTCTTAGAGGATTTTAAATAGATATTGAAGGACAAGAGAAATCCCTATAGAATTATATTAAGTAAAAAGACAGACTATAAATTAGTAAATATGAATAAAATTTTTAAAAAGGAATATGAGTTCAATATAAACGATAAAAAAAGGAGGAAAAGAGATGGAATATATATATATTGCTATTGCAATAGCTGCTTTATTTCTTGGAGTGAAATGGCATGCCAATGTTTCTGCCTACATATGTTGTAAATGCAATCATAAATTCACCATATCCACCTTTACAGATTTTATCAGTCCTCATAAAATTAATTCCAAGTACTTAACATGCCCTGATTGTGGGACGAAGGGATGGATGAAGGTTATTAGAAAGTAAAATAAATAAGAGCATAAAATTCTAAAAACTATTCAAGAGGGGGAAACTGTAGAGATGGAATTATCAAAGATTACAAGGTTGGTTTCACAATTTATTAATGATAGTGACTTTAATAAGGTACCTGAAATAGGAATAAATAGAATCTATGATCAGCCATTAATAGCTGTAGCGTCAGCCAATGATAAGTTATTTGCCCAACTAAAAAATCCAGATATTATAGATAAAAACCATAAAAACCCTAAAGAATGGCTTGAAGATGCAGAATCAATTATCTCATATTTTCTTCCTTTTTCTGCAGAAATACGCCAAGCCAATAAAGGAGATGGATTACCAGCTATAGAATGGCTTTATGGCCGGATTGAAGGTGAAGAATGCAACAAAAAGCTGAGAGAATTTATTGTTGAGGAGATATCTAGACAGGGTGGAAAAGCTGTGGCACCAGCATTAAGCTTAGATTTTAAAGTAAAACATAATAAAAGTAACTGGTCTGAGAGACACGTAGCGTTTATAGCTGGGTTAGGGACATTTGGGTTGAGCAAATCCTTGATTACCGAAAAAGGCTGTGCTGGTCGTTATGGTAGTGTGATAACAAATATTGAACTTCAGACTACGATTAGACAGTATGAAGACTTATATGACTATTGTATCATGTGTGGAGCATGTATTTCTCGTTGTCCCGTGAAGGCAATTCATGAAAAAGGTAAGGATGATAAAGTTTGTCAACAATTTATTGATGAAGAAATCTATACTAAATATGCGCCACGATACGGTTGTGGAAAATGTCAGACCGCTTTACCTTGCGAGGATGTTAATCCAAACAAGTAAAAGTGATTAAAAATAGGAAGGAGTTTTGTATGGAACTGAAAAAATTCATCGTTGGTATCAATGAAACCAATACTTATATTATTTATGAAACCAATACTTTAGAAGCTTTTGTTATTGACCCAGGAGATGAGGAAAAGGCATTAATGCAATATATTGATAGAAACTCATTAAATCTTAAGGCAATTATTCTAACCCATTATCATCATGATCATATAGGGGCAGCAGAAGAATTAAAGAAAAAATACAATGCTCCTATTTATGCCCACAAGAAGGAAATAGAGGGTTTAAAAGATCCCGAAATCAATCATTCGAAGCATAAAACTAGAAAAGCAATATCAATCGTTCCTGATAAGATCCTATCAGATGGGGATATTATTGCTGTGACAGATATATTCCTTGAAGTAATTCACACTCCAGGGCATACCCCTGGTGGAATGTGTCTTAAAGTAAAAGATGCCAATATCATTTTTACAGGAGACACAATTTTCAGCGATGATTTAGGTAGAACCGATCTAGTGGGAGGAAATGAAGAGATACTTAAAAAAACTATTATGAATAAGGTTTCTAAATGGTCTGATGAGACAATCATTTATCCAGGTCACGGAGAAGCTTCTGTAATGAAGGAAATGAGAAGAAAAAACATCCCATATTTAAGTCTAAAGGGATGTTAACGTCTTGTTTTAATTAGTTTTGTCTTTAACTATTTTACGATGTGTGGGCATATAGATATACTATTCCATGTTTTAATTTTAATACATATGGTCTATGGTTTTGCCTGCATTTGTAGATATGAATTTACATTTGCTTTTAAAGGGAGAAAAAATGATCAAAAAATATTCGCAAAAAGAAATAGAAGAAAAGGTTAAGAAATTTGCTAGAGAAATGTTTGGATGGGAAATGAACAAACCGGTAATTATTAGTAGTAGAATGACTAGGGCATGGGGAAAATACTACTATAGGTTCAACAAGAAAACTAACGAAATGGAATTGGTGAAATTTCAATTTGCCACTAGGTTAATTAGTGGAGGCTATCAAGAAGAAGATATAGACAACTGTATTAAGCATGAACTCCTCCATTGGTATACAGATATTACAGAAGGAAAACCATGTCACCACAATCGAAAGTGGAAGGATAATTGTAAAAGGTTTGGTATAAAAGATGAAAGATGCTGCAACTATGAAAGTGTGGATGGCATAAGAGATACACCTAATGAGTATAAGTGGCAGTATCAATGCTCAAATCATGATTGTGATAATAAATTTAAAAGGCATAGAAGAGTACCGAAGACCCATGTATGTGCAAAATGCAGAAGTAAGTTGATAGAGGAAAAATATAAATAGCATCTACCTAAAATTCAGGTGGATACTATTTTTAAAATGCAGACGCTGAAGAATAGTAAAAAATAAATAAAGTTACCTTCAAATTATTAAAGCATGTTTAAATGGGTATTATAATTATATATTAAATATAAAATGGGAGGGACCTTCTCTATGAAAACAGATTTTTATACTGCTGTAGAAAAAAGACGCTCTATATATGGAATTAGTAAAGAAGCTGCTATATCAGATGAAAAGATTCAAGAGGTGATTAACCATGCTGTAAAGCACACACCTTCATCATTCAATTCACAAAGTGGAAGAGTTGTCGTTTTATTAGGAGAGCATCATAATAAGTTATGGGATATTACTAAAGAAACGTTAAGAAAGGTTGTTGGAGACAATAATTTTGCTTCAACAGAGGAAAAAATGCATGCATTTCGTAGTGGATACGGTACAATCTTATTTTTCGAGGACAATAGCGTAGTGGAAGAACTTCAAAATAAATTTCCTTTATATAAAGATACTTTTCCAGTTTGGTCTCAGCATTCATCGGGGATGCTGCAATATGTTATATGGACTACATTGGAGGTTGAGGGTTTCGGTGCATCTTTACAACACTATAATCCATTGATTGATGATGAAGTGAAACAGGAATGGCAAATTCCAGAAAAGTGGAAACTAATTGCGCAAATGCCCTTTGGTAAACCAACTGCACAACCCGGTGATAAAGAGTTTCAACCATTACAAGAACGTATTAAAGTATTTAAATAAATAGCTACAGAAAATATAAATAGAGATTGAAGAAAAAATATTCTTCAGTCTCTATTTTTTAAATTAGTAAGCACCAACGGAAAGAATATTTCTCCTTCGGTGTATTGCTATGACTTCTATTTATTCAAGTAGAAGATCAAGCACGACATCCTCGAAATAAATCCCACTATAATCCAGAGGGAACGAAGATTTCCTCAGAATTAAGTCTCATTTTATAGAAGTCTAGCATATATATATAAGCATAGTACAAGCAATCATATGAATAGCAATAAGCTAGGATAAATAAAGTCTAAGCTGCAAACTTTGATTTTGATTAAGTACAGAGGGGGTTGTTTTGTGGAGAAGGAAGAGACAAAAAAAAATAATGATATAAAAGGGGATGCCGCTGAAAAAGATATCGCTGAAGAAAATGGCACTGAAGAAGATGCTGTTGAGGAGAATATTACTGAAGAAGATCATACTAGAGAGGATACTACTGAAGAGAAAATTGATTATAAACAAGAAGCTAGTGTGGCAGAAAGCAAAAAGCATCACTATAAAACAATACTAAGAGTTCTTCTAGCCGTCTTTTTGATTGTGGGCTTTTTAACACTTTGTACAGTAGCAGCAGCAGTAGGGTTTGTCGTTGAAGTGATCAAGGAAGCGCCGTCGATTGACCCAGCACAAATGAACACATTACTAAGTCAACATTCTATTATTTACGATGCTAAGGGTGAAGAATTTGAAGTAATACAAACCCTTGAGTTTCGTGATATAATTGAATTTCACAGGATACCTTCTCAAGTAAAAAATGCTTTTATTGCTATTGAGGATGAACGCTTCGAAACCCATAAAGGCGTAGATTTAAAGAGGATTGCCGGAGCTCTATTGATCAATTTCGAAAAAAGATCTCCATCCCAAGGCGCCAGTACTATTACACAACAATTAATTAAAAATCTTTATCTAAGTGAAGAAGTAGACAGAGAAAATCTGATAAATGATATTAGAAGAAAAATAAAAGAAGCTTATTTAGCGATAGAGGTAGAAAAGGCACTGACTAAAGATCAAATTCTACATACCTATTTAAATACCATTAACTTAGGGCAAGGGGCCTATGGTGTTCAGGAGGCGGCTAAAACTTACTTTGATAAAGAAATTGAAGAACTTACCATTGCAGAAAGTGCTTTAATTGCTGGCATTACTAAAAATCCTTCTAGAAATGCTCCTTATTTATTAAGATTAGCCGAGAATGTAGAAAAAGATGATGAAAATTTAATAGGATATATACATTTGATAGGAAACCATTATGCGGTGTTATATAACCCTAATTCAGTTACGCGACAAAGAATTGTTTTAAGAAAAATGAAGGAGTTAGGTTATATAACAGAAGAAGAGTATGAAATGGCCTTAACAGAAGATATTAAAGAAAAACTAAAACCTAGAGAAAAGGAAAATACAGAGATAGCATCCTTCTTTTCAGATTTAGCGAAAAAAGAAGCCATAGAAATTCTAATGGAACAAGGTTTTGAAAAAAAAGAGGCTGAAATAAGGTTGTATACTGGTGGATTAAGAATATATACAACTATTGACGTGGATATGCAAAAGAGAATAGAAGATGTTTATGAAAACTTCGGAAAGATTCTTGTGGGTAATTTAGAAAAAAGAACAACCCCTGTTTTAACAGAATGGAGTAGATATAATGGACATAGCGGAAATTTAGATAGGAGTAATAATTTAGTAGATAATAGTGGGAATATTTTGTACTTTAAAAAGGAAAATATACTTTCTGAAGAAAACTACCTAATCATTGACAAAGCCAATTATCTACTGAGGGACCATACAATAGAAATAAAATCTAATAAAATTAATGGGTATGGTCATTATATAGGACTTAAGAATTTTTATAGTATTGATGAAAAAAAGAATCTGGTATTTCATCATATAGGTAATTTAGAAGTTACTAATAAAGACTACTTTCTAAAAGAGGATAAAACTATCGTTTTTCATAATCAGTTTTTAAAAGAAAATACTGATTTTTACGAGATAGATGAAATAGGTAATTTACTTATATCCCCCAGGTATTTTACCTTTGATGCCAAAGGGATAGTACAGCCTCAATCAGCTGTTATTGTGCTGGATCATGCCACAGGAAAAATTAAAGCCATAGTGGGGGGAAGGGATGTTAGCGGAAGAAAAATCTTAAATCGTGCTATTGAAGGTTATCGCCAGCCAGGATCAACCATTAAACCTTTAGCTGTATATCTTCCTGCATTAGATAATGGATATACTGCAGCATCCATCATTGATGATGCTCCCCACTATGATAGTAAAGGAAATTTATGGCCACGAAATTGGTATAATGGATATCGGGGTATAACCCCTTTAAGAAAAGTTGCTGTTGATTCTATGAATGTTGCAACAGTTAAATTATTAGAAGAAATGGGCATTGAAACTTCTATGAAATACTTAGCAAAGATGGGAGTTATTGATGAAGAAAATCCTTTGCTAGATAGCTTTATTAGCCTGCAAGAAAATCTCTATGTAAATGATGAAAACTTAGCAGCTTTAGGGTTAGGGGGATTTACTAGGGGATTATCACCTCTTACTGTAACAGCGGCTTATGGTAGCATTGCCAATGATGGTATTTATATAAAACCTACAACCATCGAAAAAATAGTAGATGCTTCAGGAAATATTATTTATCAACATCGTCCTAAACAAAACTTTGTTGTTAAGCCGGAAATTGCTAATATTATGACGGATATATTAAAGGATGCTGTTCAATATGGAACTGGAACAAGGGCAAGCTTATATCCAGGGAATAAAAAAATTCCTGTAGCAGGGAAAACAGGAACAACAACTGCAAAGGCGGATGCCTGGTTTGCAGGATATACGCCTTATTATAGTGCTGCTCTTTGGATAGGAAATGATGTTCCTCAATTAAACTTGACAGATGGAAGTAGGATTGCAGCTATGTTCTGGAAAGAAGTTATGCTAGCAGTACATGAAGGTTTAGAAGATAAAGATTTTAGTATGTCAGATAAACTTGTTGAGAAAACAATAGATATTGATACTGGGCAATTAGCTACCAGATTAACAAACCTAGATCCTAGAGGAAATAGGGCAAGAATAGAAATTTTTGACCCAGATACAGTTCCTACTCAGCATTCCGCTTCTCGGATAGAATTAAGGATTTGTAAAATATCTAATAAAATAGCAGGTCCCTACTGTCCAGAAGATGATGTAGTTTCTAGGAGTTTCATCAAAACTAAGCTGTCACATGATCATTCTAATAATAGAGAAAGAAATTCAAGTGATTCTGACTATAGGGCACCTTCATCCCAATGCAATATTCACCTTGCAGGAGAGAAGGTTCCTAGAGAAGAGGGAGAAATAGTGGTAGAGGAATCAATAGATGAAAATTTACTTGATTGATTTCTCACATCAAGGAAAGTCTATCTATAACCTAGAAACAAAAAAGGCACTATTTGTTGTTGTCGTCGAAGATGATAAAAGATTAGGGATTTACGACCCTAGATTTTATCGCAATGGTGAATCCTTTTTATTTCAATACATTTAAAAAAGACTCTCAAACTATTAAACTATACTCAGGGATCGATAATTGCAAGTACAATTAATGATATGAAAAATATATAAAGAGGTGGAACAATGAAAAAAACGAACTTATATGAAGCAATCTTTAAGCGAAAGTCAATTCGCAAATATGATGTAACACCTTTAGATGAGAACACACTCACTGAGGTTTTAGAGTATATAGGTGCCATAAAACCTATGTATGATAACGTCAAAACAGAAATGAAACTTATATCACAAAATGAGGTTAAGGGTTTAATGGCGATAAAAGCACCTCATTACATAGTAGTATCTTCAGAAAAGAAAAAAGGGTATTTAACAAATGCAGGTTTTATGCTACAGCAGATGGATTTATTTCTTTCTGCCAATGGTATCGGCAGCTGCTGGCTTGGAATGGCAAAACCCACAAAAAAAGTATTCATTAATTCAGAACTTGAATTTGTAATTGTACTTGCTATAGGAAGGGCTATAGAACCACTATATAGAGAGAATATCATGGAATTTAAGAGAAAACCACTAGCACAAATCAGCAATATTACTGGCATGGATCAGTTGTTGAAGCCTGCTGGCCTCGCCCCATCTGGGACAAATAACCAACCATGGTTTTTCACTGGTAACGAAGATGCAATTCATGCATACTGTGTAAAAACCAATATTATAAAGGCTCTTATATATGAGAGGATGAACAAGATTGATATGGGTATTGCTATTTGTCACTTGTGGATAGCTGCAGAGCATTTTGGTAAAAAGGTTGATTTTATATGTGATAAAGAGATATCAAGTAATCCTCCATCTGGGCATTATTATGTTACAACATTGAAGATGACATAAAAAGATCAAAGAAAATATTAGGGAAGAGGTATTATTTAACATAGAGTATACAATTTGGTGAAAATTATTTGATACTTCATTATAACTCGAAAATATTAGCATAGATATACGCCTTTATACTGTAATTTTAATACATACAGTCTATGGTTTCGCCCTTGATGTATTAAAATTTACAAACGTATATAGAGAGAGGCTTACCCCACTAATAAAAGTATGATACAATAATGAATAACTAGTTTAGTGAGGAGACTGATGAATTTGAAAACAAAATTATTATCAATTTTGAAGGATTACTTAGTACCAGTGCTTATTGCGTTAATAATCGTAAATATTGTTGGCATAAGCTTTGTACTTGGAGAATCTATGGAACCTACCCTTGATGACAAAGATGTGTTAGTTATTAATAAAATTATTCCTAGACTTACTAATGTTAATCGGGGAGATATCGTAATTTTTAAATCAACCCTAGAAAAAAATAGATTTTCTAATAAAATATTAGTTAAAAGAGTGATCGGTGTTCCTGGAGACAAGGTTGAAATCATGAATGGGGATGTTTATATTAACAATGTAATACTTGAAGAAGAGTATACCAATTATAGCTACACGGATGGAGATTTAAGCTTAGTTGTGCCAAGTAATAAAATATTTGTTTTAGGAGATAACCGTAATCGTAGTGAAGATAGCCGTAGCAGCAGGATTGGACTGGTTGATAAGAAAGATATTATAGGTAAAGCTGTAGTAAGAATATTTCCATTTGACAACCTAGAATTATTAGATAACATATTTGGACTAGAATAATATTGTATCAAGAACCAGCAGACTTCTAGATTAGAGTTTGACCATGGAGAATAATAAAATTTATAAAATGATAGAAAGTAGGCTGAACTATGATATGCAGCCTATTTTTTTTGCCAATATATATAAGAACTTCTATGATAAAACAGCTGTAAAATCATCATTATATTGTGATTTTACAGCATCTAGTTCCTTCAGAAATAAAGGAATAGAAGCATTGGGGTTAGTTTTTTTCCAAGCAACCACTAATTCATCCTCGGCTTTTTCTCCTTCAATATCAATAAAACGAAGACTAGGGCTTGAATGGAGCTTCAGGCTTTTCGGCAAAATAGCAATTCCCATCCCAGCATCTACTAATAGCAATACTGTATGGAGAAGCTTAGGTTCACTAACGATGTTTGGTGAAAAACCACTATTAGCACACATTAGTAGCGTTTTATTAAAGCCTTGAGGAGATTCCTGTCTATTCACTGTTATGAAACGTTCTTCAGATAAGTCAGCAATGGCGATACTACTTCTATCTGCAAAGGGATGCTCACAATGCATTACTACTGAAATTGCCTCCGTGAATATACTTTTCTTTTTAAGTCCCCCAGTATGATCAAGACCAAATGCAAGGGTGAATACGATATCTAATTCTCCAGTTTTAAGTGATTCAATCAACATTCCGTGATTAAACTGATTTAAATGTAAATCTATTTTGGGATAATTACGACGAAACTGTCTAATTAAATAGGGTAAAAAAATCTTTTCTGTATAACCTAGAAAACCTATATTCAAGCCTCCGATTATACCTAATTCAGCATGACGAGCTTTTTCTATTGCTTCTTCAGATTTATTCACAAGAGAAATAGCTTCCTTAAGAAGTACAGCACCTGCCTTTGTCAATTTCACTGAACGCTTGTTTCTAATAAATAATTGCACACCTATTTTTTTTTCTAGATCTGCAATCTGTTGACTAACAGCGGATTGTGCTACAAATAGATGTTTAGCTGCCTCTGTGAAGTTTAATTGCTCTGCAACAGCGATGAAATAACGCAATTGACGTATATCCATTCTTATCCCTCCAATTCCAAGGTACAGATTTATTATTAATTAAATAATAACATTTACCTCAGTTTCCATCAACAGAAATCACTTTTACTTATTACAGATATATCATTCCGATATTTCACAATGGGCGTAATATTCTGTATTCTAATATTAGGAATAAATTTTATTGCTTCAAATTTTATTTGAATTCTAATTTTATTTGAAATTAGGAACGTTTTACTTATTAATTTTATATTTAATCAACGCTGTAATCTAGCTTCATTATATATAATATTTCCCGAAAAACCAATGTTATGAAGCTATTAGAAGAAAAAGGAGGTATTAAGCATGTCACTTACTAAAAATAGGATTTTGGCAATTAATCCAGGTGCAACCTCTACGAAAATAGCAGTATATGAGGAAGAGACACTACTTTTTAAAAAGACTGTAGAGCATTCAGTGAAGGACTTGGAAAAATATACGAAGATATTTGATCAGTATGAATATCGTTTAGAACTAGTTCTACAAGCTCTTAAGGAAGAAAATACAGAGCTAGAAAACTTAGCAGCCATAGTGGGACGGGGTGGGCTCTTGAAGCCTTTAGCTGGCGGAACCTATCAAGTAACCGAAAAGATGGTTGAGGATTTAAAAAAGGCAGAGCAAGGGGAGCATGCTTCTAATTTAGGTGCGGTGATGGCTTTAAATTTAGCAAATCAGTTAAACATTTCAGCTTTTATTGTGGATCCTGTTTCTGTTGATGAAATAGAACCAGTAGCTAGAGTTTCTGGATTAGCTGATTTAAAAAGAATAAGTTTATCCCATGCATTAAATATGAAGGCGGTAGCTCGGAAGGTTGCTAAAGAAATGGGCAAAAAATATGAAGAAGTCAATTTTGTAGTTGTACATCTAGGTACAGGAGTTTCTGTAACTCCTCATAAAAAGGGAAAGATGATTGACGTAAATAATGCCAAGGCAGAGGGACCCTTTTCTCCTGATCGATGTGGTGGATTGCCAGTAGATCAACTGGTGAAGCTATGCTTTTCTGGGAAATACTCCTATGATGAGCTAAAAGAGAAGCTAGGTAGTAAAGGTGGCCTTTACTCCTATTTTGGGACGATGGATGTCCGTGAGGTAGAAGGGATGGCTAATAACGGCAATCAACAGGCAGATATTGTATTAGATGCTTTAGCATATCAAGTTGCTAAGGAAATTGGTGCTATGTCTGCAGTATTAATGGGTGAAGTTGATAGGATCATTTTGACAGGTGGAATTGCTTATTCAAAAAGAATTGTTGATGATATTATAAAACGCGTTAAATTCATTGCACCTGTTGAAGTTGTTCCAGGTGAGGAGGAGCTTGAATCATTAGTCTTCGGTGCGTTAAGGGTTATACGAGGTGAAGAAAAGGCAGCAACATATAGTTAATTGGTAAACAAGTAAAGGAGGGACTGTTATGGCAAAGGTAGATGTGTTAGAGAAGTACTGTAAGAGTTGTGGTCTTTGTATCGATGTTTGTCCTAAAAAGATCCTAGCTATTGGAGATAAAACAAACCAAAAAGGATATTTTACTGTGGCTTGTAAGGATCAAGAAAAATGTATAGGATGCGCTTTATGTGCAACCGTTTGTCCTGATGTAGCGATAGAGGTTTATAAATAAGAATTTAGGAAAGGAGCTGAAATACTCGATGGAAAAAGTACTATTAAAAGGAAATGAGATTATTGGTGAAGCTGCCATTCGTTCAGGCTGTAAATTATTTTTCGGATATCCCATTACTCCGTCAACGGAGGTAGTAGAATATTTATCTAAGCATTTACCACCAAAGGGTGGCACAGTACTACAGGCAGAGGATGAAATTGGAGCCATTAATATGTGCTACGGTGCTGCCTGTACAGGTTCTAGAGTTATGACGGCATCATCAAGTCCTGGAATCAGTTTGAAGCAGGAGGGGATTTCCTACAGTGCAGCAGCAGAACTTCCTATGGTGATTGTAAATGTTAACCGTTGTGGTCCAGGACTAGGTGGGTTAGGACCAGCTCA
This sequence comes from Anaerovirgula multivorans, assembly GCF_900188145.1. GTDB lineage: Bacteria > Bacillota > Clostridia > Peptostreptococcales > Natronincolaceae > Anaerovirgula > Anaerovirgula multivorans. The sequence continues at coordinate 90,727 of NZ_FZOJ01000009.1, forward strand.
ATCCGATTATTTCCAATCAGTAAAGGGTGGAGGACATGGTGACTATCGCTTAATTGTTTTAGCACCTTCCAAAGCTCAGGAGCTCTATGACTTTACTATGGAAGCATTTGATATGGCTGATAAATATCGTAATCCAGTTTTAATTTTATCTGACGGATTTTTAGGTCAAACGATGGAGCCCGTAGTTTTAAAGGATAGACCTGAACCACCGAAGGTTGACAGAAACTGGGTGGTTAATGGAGCTAAGGGAAGAAAGAAACGTATATTGGCTAGTTATTCTTTAACTAATGAAATCGGTGAAGCCAACAACCAACGTTGGGAAGCTAAATATAAGGAGATTCAAGAGAAGGAGCAACGCTGGGAAGAATTCTATACAGAGGATGCGGAATACTTGCTAGTGAGCTATGGAACAACTGGGAGAATTTGTAAGAGTACTGTACTGAATGCTCGTAAGAAAGGAATTAAGCTAGGTCTAATTCGGCCTATTACCCTATGGCCATATCCTGAAAAAGCTTTCATTCCTTATAAGGAGAAAGTGAAAGGTATGGTAACCATTGAATTAAATACAGGACAAATGATAGAAGATGTTAAGCTTGCAGTAGAGTGTAAGATGCCAGTTCATCTTTATCGAAGACAGGGTGGTATGCTACCAACGGAACATGAAATACTAGACTATGTTGAAGATATATTTAGTTTAACAGCAGTGGAGGAGGTGTAGGTGATGGAAAAAGTATTTGCTAGAACAAAAGGATTAACAGATATTCCTTTTTCATTCTGCCCAGGATGTACCCATGGAACAATCATGAGGTTAGTTGCTGAGGTACTTGAAGAATTAAATATTATTGAAGATACAATCGGAATTTCCCCTGTAGGATGTGCAGGTTTCTGTCAGGACTTTTTCAGCTGTGACTTTGTAGGGGCTCCCCATGGTAGAGCTCAAGCGGTGGGAATAGGTGTAAAAAGAGCACTTCCTGATAGAATGGTCTTCACCTATCAAGGAGATGGCGATATTGCTGCTATAGGGACACAACATGCTATTCATGCTGCAGCAAGAGGTGAAAAAATCACTTCTATTATGGTGAATAATGCTATCTACGGAATGACTGGAGGACAGATGGCACCCACTACACTTGAAGGAATGAAGACATCTACTAGTCCTTATGGAAGAAATCCTCTTGTTGATGGTTTGCCGATGGACTTTCCAAAAATCATTGCTAATCTTGAGGGTGCTGTATATGTAGCTTCTGTTTCAGTAGATACACCAAAAAACATTCAACAGGCGAAAAAAGCTATTAAAAAAGCATTTAAGGTTCAACAGGCTGGATTAGGCTTTGCGTTAGTAAGTGTTTTATCGACCTGCCCTACCAACTGGGGTATGACACCTGTAGATAGCTTGAAATGGTTACGAGAAAATATGATGCCTGTTTATGCGATGGGTGAACTAAAGGTGACAGAGGAGGTAAAGAGCTTATGATGGATAAAGTAATACTTGCAGGCTTTGGTGGCCAGGGGGTCATGTTTTTAGGTAAAGTTTTAGCTTATGCAGGAATGGGTTCTGATTTAGACCTTTGCTGGATTCCCTCCTATGGCCCTGAAATGCGGGGAGGTACTGCCAACTGTTCTGTAATACTTTCAGATGAAGAAATACACTCCCCTGTTATTGATTTCGCTGATGCTGCTCTTGTACTAAACAAACCAGCCTATGATAAATTTGCACTTCGTATCAAACCAGGTGGCGTATTGGTTGTAAACTCCTCTCTTGCTAAATTGGAGGATGCAAGGGATGATATAAAAATCATTGAAATCCCTGCTACGGATATTGCCAATGAAATAGGCAATACAGGTATTGCCAATATGGTGTGTCTAGGTGCATTACTACCAAATTTGACTCTAATTGATTTAGATAAAATTAAGAAGGCTATGGATAAACTAACCAGTAAGAAACCAGAATTACTGGAAATCAACTTAACTGCTATTCATAAAGGAATAGAATATATTAACGGATAAATAAGGGTATATAGACATACGCTTTTAAAGCTAAATTTTAATATACACGGTCTACGGTTTTGCCCAAAACTGTGGGCTGCAAATGTAGCCCTTAGTATATTAAAATTTAGGGGCGTATGTCTATACCAATAGAGAGATCCTCTAATAAGATTGCTTTATCTTGTTAGGAGGGCCTCTTTTAATCATGGGAGGGGAAAACAAAAGGCTCCTTCTTTGGGAAATAAAAGACTGTTTTCATGAAAAAATATAGTTGATAACAATGAATAGCTAACTAAGACGCTTGTGATAGAAGAATTTCCATCATTTTTTCTATATGTAAAATAGAACCTATTCCCCCTACTAGAATATATTATAGTAGAGTATATTCCAATTATATATTCTAAATAATATATAAAGGAGGAAATCGAGTTATGTACCATATGTATTACCATCAAATGCCATGCCCCCATGGAACAATACCATACATTATTCAGGCAGGCGACACTTATTATAGATTAGCAGTTCGATTCAATGTTACGGTTCAAGCAATTATGGCAGCAAATCCAACTGTTAATCCTAATATGTTAATGATTGGTCAACAAATTTGTATCCCTGTTGTTGTACCTCCTACTACTTGCCCAAGAGGAACCATGCCGCATGTCATTAGAGCTGGAGATACTTTTTATGCACTAGCTAGAGCCCATAATATATCTTTAGATGCTTTGATAGCAGCTAACCCTGGGGTCAATCCAGATAGGCTATTTATAGGACAAATAATTTGTATACCAACACATACACCACCGCCACCACCACCGCCACCACCTGTATGTCCTACTTTAAGACGTACTAGTAGAGGGGAGTCAGTACGGAGACTTCAAGGGTTGTTAAGGGATGCTGGATTTGATCCAGGACCTATTGATGGTATTTTTGGCGCAAGAACTGAAGCGGCAGTAAGAGCTTTCCAAACGAGCAGGGGACTCACTGTTGATGGCATAGTAGGCGTACGGACATGGACTGCCCTAGGTGTAGATTGTGGTGTTACACCACCACCACCACCTTGTCCAACAGGAACAACTCCTTATACCATAAGATCAGGAGATACCTTCTTTAATCTTGCCGCAAGATATAATACAACTGTAGAAGCAATAAGAAGAGCAAATCCAACTGTAAATCCTGATGCTTTACAAATCGGTCAACTAATCTGTATACCAACAACCTAAATTGGATAAAGCGTAGTAGATGCAAAGGAAAAGAGAATAACTTCATAATAAACCTCAATATAAGAAGGGCTCTAATAAAAAGGAGCTCTTCTTTAGTTATGTCAGATATAATAGATGTATAAAAGAATAAAGAAATCCTGCTGGATAAATAATATATATTGACATAAAGTAAAATCCATGATATTCTGTTGTTAGAACATTTCGAAATACGAAGTATTCTAAGGGGGTAATAATTTTGGATGTCAACAGCCTATATGATTTATTTTTTGAAAATATAAAGAAACTATTTTATCCTGAAGAATGGATTAAACTTGATTTGTCCTTTTCTAAATCTGAAATCTTTACCATGTTACTGGTTGATAAGCATGGAGAAATTATTATGAGTCAAATCGCTGAAGATATTCATATTCCTATGAGTACTGCTACAGGAATGGTGGAGAGATTGGTAAAACTGGACTATTTAAGTCGTGAAAGAAGTGAACTAGATAGACGGATTGTTGTAATCAAATTAACAGATAAAGGAAAAGCCTTAATTAATCAGTTAAAAGAAATGGTATCCCACTATATCCATAGAATTAGTGAATCCCTTACAAAAGAAGAAATAGACTTATTAAGTAAGATTTTTATGAAGGTAATTCATATCATCAATGATGTAGGAGAAGAACAAAAACATGCAGAAAATCAAGAGAAAAAAGACAAAATCAAAAAAATAGAAATTGAATAACTTTTAGCAATCTAGAATAAATAAAGGTTTTAGCCCATTTACAGAAGTGGGCTTTAAACAAAACACATATTTCGAAATACGAAATATTCATAATGTGAAATTTGAGGAGGAATTATTATGAGAATTATATTATACACGGGAAAAGGTGGCGTAGGGAAAACAAGTATTGCAGCTGCAACTGCCTTAAAAAGTGCAAAAAAAGGACTGAAAACATTGGTGGTAAGTACTGATGCAGCCCATAGTCTAGGGGATTCTCTAGATGTGCAGTTATCTCCTGAAGCTGTAGAGATTCAAAAAAACCTTTGGGCCCAGGAAATAGATACTATTCATGAAACGGAAAAGGGCTGGAAAAAGGTACAGGAGTATTTAACGGCTTTATTTACATCCAAGACTGTTAAAGATATTACTACTGAGGAACTAACTATTTTCCCAGGGATAGAAGATTTATTAAGTCTACTGACAATATTGAGTTATTACAAAGAAAAGAAATACGATGTGATTGTCATAGATTGCGCGCCAACTGGGGAAACGCTTGCGCTACTTAGTTTTCCTGACATGTTTAGATGGTGGATGGATAAACTATTTCCAATTAAAAGAAAAGCGATTAAAATAACAAAGCCTATAATTGAACCGATTCTTGGCGTTCCTATGCCCTCTGATGGAGTGATGGGAGAAATAGAAAAAATATACAACCAAATGGACGAAATGAGGGAAATTTTATCAGATAGAAAGATAACTAGTGTTAGAATTGTTGTAAATCCCGAGAAAATGGTGGTAAAGGAAGCACAAAGAAGTTTCACTTATCTAAACCTATATAATTTCAATGTGGATGCAATTGTTGTAAATAGAATGATGCCAGATAGTGTTTTAGATGATTATTTTAAAGCATGGAAGGAAATACACAAAAAATATAAAGAAATGATTATAGAAAGCTTTCACCCAGTACCTATCTATTATGTACCACTTTTCGAAAATGAAGTTGTAGGTGTGAAAATGTTATCTAGAATGGGTGATAAGCTGTTTGAAAACAATGATCCTACTAAAATTTATTACGATACAAAAACGCAGGAAATCATAAAGGAGGAGAAAGGCTATACTTTGTCCTTATATATGCCTTTTGTTGAAAAAGAAAATTTATTACTAAATCAGAAGGGTGATGAGCTTATCATTAAAGCAGGTAGTTATAAGAGAAATATTATATTACCTAGGACTTTGCTGAACTATTCAATTAAGGGAGCAAAATTTGATAAGGAAACTCTAAAAGTAAAATTTGGCGGTGAAGATCATGATCAATGATAATCTTCTTAAAAGCCTCTTTAAAATGAAATTTGAAGTCATGACTGCTATGACAAATATGCTTCCTGATCATATACAAGAGCCTGTACAAAAGCTTCAAAATAAGGTCATCCATACAATCCATGAAGTAACAGAAGAGTATATAGAGAAGGGTGATATGACAAAGGAGAAAAAAAGCCTGAAATCTATAGAAATAGAATAGATTGAAGGAGTAAAAATTTTCTCTGAGTTGCGGCTGAATTTTATCCCTAAAATTACCTGGTATGTTACAATACCTTACGCAAAACAATAAAAAAGAGGTGATTTTAGTGGAAAAGAAACAGAAGCAGACTAAAAAAGGTATTGATAAGAACTTTTTTAATGAGATGAACTATGAACTCGCTGGTGATATTGGAGCTATTGATAATGAAGAAATGATGAATAATGAAAAGCTCATCACAGGAAAAAATCGTGTTAATGGAAGCGTATTCAAGATTAAAAAGAAATAATAAATGTCAAAGGATTCCTAATTATCTAGGAATCCTTATTTTTTTTAGGTAAAAACAGCAAAAAATTATCGTTGAGTTTAATCTATTGCAATCAAGTTAGGTAAATAGTTTTTATAATTGATAGAGCACATTATGCTATAATTAAACAAAAGAACATAAATATATGTTGATTATTTGAAGATATCAAGTGAATCTGGCTTTGTAGGAGTAAGACTGATCCACAAAATTATAAAAAATTATCTATGATAGTAAATATCGATCATTATTTAGACAATTATAAAATTTAAAAATATTTATAAAAGAGGAGAGATGATGATGGCGGTTAGGAAAGTACTACTGTTGGGAAATGAAAGCTTATATAAAATTTCTCAGCAAATAACGAAGGATCAATTAAAAAAAGCAAGGGAAGTTGTTAGAGATTTACATGATACAATGATGGAATTTAGAAAAAAATATGGTTTTGGCAGGGCGATTGCTTCCCCTCAAATCAATGAACCCTATAGAATTATTTACATGAATTTTGATGATAACTCTATAGCCTTTATCAACCCTAAACTTGAATTTGTTGGAGACAAAATATTTGAAATATGGGATGACTGCATGAGTTTTCCAGGGCTAGAGGTAAAGTTAAAGAGATATGAAAAGGTAAAGGTCTATTATAAGGATTTAGATTGGAACGATTGTGTGATCGAATTTGAAGGAGATTTAGCAGAGTTAATCCAGCATGAATATGATCATTTAGATGGAATATTAGCTGTGCAAAGAGGAATCGACAATAAATCCTTTAGAGTCAATAAAGACAAATCAGGATGCTTTTAGCAAGGATAACAATCTGCTTATTATATTTTTGAAAGAAATTTTCTTGATTGACTTCAATTCCATTTTATATAAAAACTCTTCTCTAGAGATAGTAATTAACTTATGAAGAACTATTAACTACGCTAAGGAAGAGTTTTTTAAAAAACTTAAATTATAGCTAAGATTAAGAAGCATTGCCATTTTGATGGTAATTGTTTTTAAAATTTGCAATTTTTTATAAAGGAGTAAGAGGAAAATATATAGAAATATAAAAAAAGCTGACAGAAGATGATGCAGAGCTTTTATTGAAGTATTGGTCTGATAATGAAGTTACCAGGTATATGAATATAAATGCTTTTTCTGACATAGATCAAGCAAAAGAGATGATTGATCTATTGAATCACTTATTTAAAGAAAAACAAGCTATACGCTGGGGCATATATAACAAAGAATTTGATTGGCTAATAGGTACTTGTGGATACAATTCCGGATTAAAGGAAGAAACATATATAGGGGAAATTGGGTATGAATTAGGAAGCCAGTACTGGAGACAAGGGTTTATGGTAGAAGCGTTAACCTGCATAATTAATTATGGTTTTAACACTTTAAATTTAAACCGTATAGAAGCGTATGTGATGCTGGAAAACCAAAAATCACTAAAACTTCTTGAAAAGTTAGGTTTTCAAAAAGAAGGGATTTTAAGAGAGCGCGGATACTATAAAAATCAGTTTTGGGATGAATATATTTTTTCATTGTTAAAGAGAGATAGGGAACGAAGTTAGTAGACACTTTCTTGTGAATCGCAACAGATGGAAAATACGAAGTGAATATTCTAGATGATATATCACATTCGTAGAATATTACGTTTTATATGTAGTGTATGAATACCTACTTTATCTGAATAAAAACTTCCTTGAAATATAATGTTTAATCAGAATATTTCAAGGGAGTTTTTTACTTAGTTAATATATTACTTTATTAAGTTTACACCTAGTCCAAATGCTTTTTGGCAATCTATAGGAAATTGAGCTTTTCTATGTGCTGCTTTTTCTTCTTCAGAGAAGATTTCCATTTTATATTTTGAATAATCATCAAATTGATAAGTATTATTTGAATACATAACCAATGGTTTTGTAAATATTTGTTCAATATAAGCTCCAATGTGATTGAATGTTTTTAAATAACCAACTTCATTCATTATTTCTTCTGGAACATTCATTGTATAAATAAATGCTGTTGACATCTTCTTTGGTGCAATTGAAGAATGGTTCTTATCATACACTAAATATTGAAATATCAGTCTTTCTAAAAATGACTGTAATTGACCTGTTATATTACCCAAATATATTGGAGAGCCAAAGATAATACCATCAGCCTCAGATAACTTTTCTAAAACTTCTTTAATATCGTCTTTTACTGTACATTTTCCATAACTTTTACCGCCAAGTCTTTTGCAGGCAAAGCAGCTTATACATCCAGTATAGTTTAAATCATATAAATTAATTATTTCTGTTTCAATTTCCTTATCTTTTGCAGATTCTTTTACTCCATCTAAAGCTTTTTGAAGTAATGTAGCTGTATTTTTATTTTTTCTTGGACTTCCGTTAATAGCATAAACTTTCATAGTAACACTCCTTTTTTCATTTTTCTTTACTTACTTCTATAATTATAACTTTATGTTATAATTATATATCATAAGGTAATAAATATAGAAGTACGCACTTTTTTCTGTGTTAGTATAAAAATCATACCATTAAATTTAAAGGAGTTGTAATTATGAATAATGATATGGATTGTAATGTAGGATTCCCAAATGATAATATATATGAGACACAATGTCCTCTTCTATACGCATTAGAGGTTATTGGAAAAAAATAGAAGTTACCTATTATGTGGTACTTATTTGAAAATGAATTCACTAGATATAATGAATTAAAACGAAAAGTTAAAGGCATTACTAATATGATGCTTACAAAATCTTTAAAAGAATTAGAAGAAAATAATCTTATTGTTAGAATCCAATACGAAACGATTCCTCCTAAAGTTGAATATGCTCTAACAGAAAGAGGTAAAGCACTACTTCCTGCATTGAATGAATTGTCAAAATGGGGTGAAGAACAACTTAAACTTGATAAGTCGAAATCAGATTTTTAAACTCTTCTCATTTACTTTAACATGCATTCTTCTTATTTTGCGCCACTTTTTATAAATTATAAGGAGTTTGAAGTTATGCTTTTAGGATATGCAAGGGTAAGTACCCAAGATCAAAATTTGGATAGACAGATAGATCAGCTAAAAGAAGCTGGCTGCGAGAAGATATTTCGTGAGAAGATCACTGCTACTAAAAAAGATAGGCCAGAACTTGATAGATTGCTTGATCAAATAAGACCAGGAGATACTATCATAATAAGTGAGCTTACTCGTTTGAGCCGATCCACTAAAGACTTATTTCAAATTGTAGAGCCGATCGAGAAAAAAGGTGCAAATATAAAGAGTCTGAAGGAAGTATGGGTAGATACTACCACTCCTCAAGGGAAGCTGATGTTTACCATATTTGCTGGTATTAGCCAATTTGAAAGAGATTTAATTAGCCAGAGAACCAGAGAAGGGCTTGCCAGTGCTAGATCTCTGCCCCGCATCTATTGCTTTCTCTCCAGTATCAAGTTATACCATATTATGTTTTACAGGCAATGAACTGCAGCTATCTAAGTGAAAAACATTAGAGTTTTTATTGCTTATACACTGTCCTGTTAAAGTTGATTCCACTATATTTTCTGCTTTAGCTTCAGTAGCGGAATTATCAACAGGAATACGAGAAGGTTATTAATCAATTTCCAGTTTAGTAAGGTAGTTATGAGCTAGAAGAGAATAAGAAAGAATGTCCTGAAGCAGATTCCTTCAAAATACTTTATTGATAACTTTTTCTTTCCCTCGAAATTGTTAAAAATAGAGGTAAAGAGCAAGTGATCACTAAAATCAATTTTCATGCTTACTAACTCCCTTGTAGCTTCTTTCGAATCATCTATAAGTTTCATAATAACAGCATCTTTAACATATTTTTATTACCCTCAATATGAGATTCCAATTCTTCTAATACAACTTATTGATTAGGATAAAGCCTTCTTACCTCCTGCCATTTCATAAGAAACACCTCTTTGTTTTTAAGTATATATTCTCTATAGCATGTTTATAGCGTGGATTTAAACAAAAAGGATAAGAACATGTAGAAATTAATGCAGGGATAGGGAGTCGAAAGTGGAAATAAATAATAAGGGTAAGATGAATTCCCTATTTGATAAAAAAACCGAAGCTAAGATTATTTATATATAGGAGGAATAAACAATGATCGAAAAATGGAGCGATATACTTATTGCTTTAGTCATTTTTGTATTTGTAATAACAATTGGAGGTTTGTATATAACACAATCGCAATATGGCTACACTGAATCGGCAATTTTGTATTTGGCTGGAGTTTTAGCAGCAGGATTATTTTGGATTGGAAGAAAATAGCCCGCAAATAATTGAATATCACTAGGGAATATAAGGATACTATTCAGTTCAATTGCTACTACATATTCTCTTTTAAAAACGTGCTTGAAAGAAAATGAGGAACTCAGAATACCTTGTGTTGCTCTTAACTTTTTTTTAAACCTTTTATGGAGAGGAGAGATAGACTTTGATAAGTATAAAAAACAAGACCACTATTTTAGTAATAAGCTTAGTCATAAACTTGATATTACTGGTATTTTTAGCAGGATTTAATGTAGAAGTAGCAGACCACAACAATAGAGAATCAATCCGTACTTTAAAAAGCAAGGTGTTGGTTTTAACCGGCTCAACTTCCGAATACAAACCTATTCAAAAGGCGTAATTGGTTTAGTAAGCGGAGGTCAAAAACGATGAAAGATATAGGATTTTTTGAAATTGTTATATTAACAACCTTAGTTGTTTTAGTATATTTTGTCTTTAAAGAGTTGAACAGGAAGAAATATTTAGGTGAATTTATTTTACAAGCACCTAGAGATTTCGATATCAAAGCTTCGATGGGGTTTTGGGTTATTCTTGGTTGCTTTTGGATAATTTTTTTGATAGAAAGAGGGGTAAATATAAATCAATATGATTATAGGCACCCTATAGGTACTTTAGGCCCTCCTATTTTGTGGATATTTATTTGCTCTCTTAATATATTAAAATGTATATATGATAAAGAGATGAGAGAAGATGGAATAAGTAGCAAAGAGGGTTTTGTCTATTGGAGAGATATCATAAGCTATAGATGGACTGTAGATGAAGAATTAGAAATTACCTTTCAACCACGAACCCTCTTTACTTCAAAAAGAAAAATAACTAGAGTATGGACTATTTATAGAGAAGATCAGGAGAAGGTTGATGAAATATTTAGCTATCATATCAATACAAATCAAGAGAGAAAATAAATTTATATGTAAAGGAGTTTATTTTCTCTTTACAAAAATACGCCATGTTTACTTGTATGCACAAGTAAACATGGCGTATAATATTAATAGGCAATACTTATATTAGGTATTATTAATTAAAAGAACTACAGATTTACTAATAAATTATCTAGGAGGAAAAAAGGATGAAGAGCCTCAATAAGGAGAAGGGAATACCCTATTATTTGCAAATTAAAGAGATTTTAGAAGAAAGAATATTTAATAATATCTATCCGGTTAATTCATTAATGCCTTCAGAAACTGTCCTAGCAGAAGAATTTGGTGTTACAAGAGCTACTATCAGAAATGCTCTAAAAGAACTAAAAAATGCAGGACTTATTTATACAGAAAAAGGGAAAGGCACGATCATTAAGTCCCCTAAAATTGAACAGAGCTTATTAAAATTTTATAGTTTTGGAAGGGAATTTAAAAACTCACCTTATGATATAGGCTCTAAAGTAATTAGCAAAGAAAAAATAACACCTACGCTGGATTTAACTGAAAAACTACAAGTTGATGAAAAAAGTTTTCTTTTTAAGGTTGAAAGGCTACGATTGTTTAATAGCATTCCTATGATACTTGAAACATCTTATATTCCCGAGTATATAGCTGGAAATATAATCAACGAAGATTTAGAGAATAAATCGATATATGATCTCTTGGAAGAAAAATATGGTGTCAAAATTATTAAAGCTAAAGAATATATTGAGCCCAAAATATCTGATGAAATTGAGGCAAACTTGCTTGAAATCCCACGGCAGTCTCCTGTCTTTTATACAGAGAGGATTACTTTGGCACCAGGAAATAAGCCTGTTGAGCTAAGACGAAGTATTATTAGGGGAGATAAATTTAAGTTTTATACAGAACTTTATTAAATGAGGTGTAGAAAGTTGAAACGACGTATCTTAAAGTTATTTATAATTTTTTTAAAAATAGGTGCTTTTACCTTTGGTGGGGGCTATGCAATGATTCCTCTGATCGAAAAAGAAGTTGTTGAAAAAAATAATTGGATTGAGAAGGAAGAATTTTTAGATTCTTTGGCTGCTTGTCAATCTGTACCGGGAGCTTTAGCTGTTAATAACGCTGTTTATATCGGCTATAAATTGGAGGGACTGCTAGGAGCACTTGCAGCAGCATTAGGAGTAATACTACCATCATTTTTTATCATTCTAATTATTGCGGCCATTTTTACTACCATTAAGAGCTACTCCATTGTCAATGCAATTTTTATTGGGATTAGAGCTTGTGTAGTTGCTTTAATAGCCACAGCAGGGCTTCGTCTACTGAAAGATATGAAGAAAAAAAACATGTTCATGGTTAGTATGATAGTTATTAGTTTTATCAGTATTGCCGTTTTCAACATCAATCCATTCATTATCGTAGTAGTATCCTCTGTAGCTGGTATTGTGAAAAATCGTCTAATAAAGAATAAAAGAAAGAGGGCAAATCATGATATATTTTAAATTATTTCTAGCATTCTTTAAAATCGGCATTTTTAGCTTTGGCGGAGGCTATGCGATGCTTCCACTGATAGAAAAACAAGTTATTTATCAAAATAATTGGATTGATTACGAAGGTTTTATTGATATTATAGCTACCTCCCAAATGACACCAGGACCCATTGCTATTAACAGTGCCACTTTTATAGGCTATAAAATCGGAGGAGTGTTAGGGTCTATAGTTAGTACAATGGGAGTTGTTCTTGCACCGACGATTATGATTTTGATTTTATCAAAATATCTTCTTCAATTTAATAAATCTAAAACAGTGCAATCTATTTTTGAAGGTTTGCGTCCTGCATTAATAGGATTGATTTTAGCGTCAGCCTATTCTGTTGGAAAAACAAGTATTTTTGATTATACTACATTTTTAATTGTCACTTTAATGTTGATTATTATTAATAAAACTAAAATACATCCCATTGCTACAATTTTCGTTTCAGCATGTTTAGGTGTATTTTTCTATATATAAGAGGAAATTTATGAATGAAATTACACTTAAGATTTTGGAGCTACAAGTAAGATGGTAAGGAATAATCATTTCCTTAGCTATTTTATTGGGAACAGTTCTAACTTTAGGGGAAGAAAAGGAGTTTAGAATTTGAAGGGGGGAGATGATGTCAAAAAGAACAGTTAAGGAGGTTTACTTACTAAGAAGTATAGCTTGTGTATGTGTTGTTTTACTACATTCTATTACTAGAGTTGTAGAACTTTATGATTCGCAATTACCAAGCTATCAAGAAACTTCCTTAATGACTTTAAGATTATTGTTAACTTTTGGGACACCAATTTTCATTTTTTTATCAGAGTTTTTGCTATCTTACTCTTATACTGAGGAAATACCTAAAAATTTCATGAAAAAGAGAATCCAGCTTATTATATCACCCTATATCTCTATGAGCTTTATTTATGCAGTACTGATGACGCATGAGGCAAACAATTTTGTAGAAGGGACGATAATAAGAACCTTTGGCATGTATGTAATGAGGAACTTACTCTTTGGATTTTATAGACATGGATATTTTATCATTGTTGTTTTTCAATTCTATTTCTTACATTTGCTTTTGCATAGACATCTAAGTAGCGCTTCACCTAAAAAGGTATTAAGTATTTCTCTTATGATTAACTTAATATACTTAGGATTCTTTAATTTTGTAGAACCTTTTAATATTCCCTATGGGCAATATATATGGCATGGTCTTTCCTGGGGTAGCTTTCTATCTTGGATATTCTACTTTGCATTGGGTTATTATTGTGGTAAGTATTATGATGATTTTATTAAAATATTAAGATACCATAGAAGAAAAGTGATTTTCTTGCCTTTTGTTGCAGCAACAGTAGTAGGATATTTATATCTCAGTGAAGTTTTAACCATGAATGACTCAAAGAGAATCGATATGATATTTTTTGCCACAAGTATGATTTTTTTCATTTATTACATTGCAGTTAAAATAACGGATATACCCAGCATATTTATAATTATTAGTCGTTTTTCATTTAGTATTTATCTTTTACACATGGTGTTTCTATATCTAGGGGTACAACTTGTTCAAAACACCTCTTATATAAATCTACACCCCCTCTCTGTGTTGAGCCTGTTATTCATAGGAAGCATAGCAGCCTCTATTATAAGTACTCTTGTAATAAGTAAATTCAGCATAGGAAAATATATTGTAGGACGTATTAATAGACCTAAGGAAACAGATATAAAACCCGTATCCAAGAAAACTGCATGGATTTCCAAGGAATTCATTGAAAATAACATTAAGTAGATTTAATAAACATAATAGGGCAGCTGAATGAAATTTGAAATTTTTCTATGGTATGTTAACATAGGCACTGTATCAAAATATAATTTTAAAGATGGAAGGAGTTTTGTATGTTTTCAAAAATAAATTTGTTTTTTATCGTTGTAGGGTTAGTAGGAATCCTTGTGATGGGGTGTACTTCTGGAGACGGTGGTTTAATCAATAATCTAGGTGAACTAGGTGATAAAGTAGCTACTGTTAATGGGGTAGATATTGGTATAGAGGTGTTTCAAGATAGTGTTGAAAGAATGCTTTTAAATTATGAACAACAAGGATTTGATTTAGAAGAAGAAGGAGAAGCATTCTTAGAACAAATACAACAGCAAGCTATCAATAGCTTAGTTCAAGAAGAAGTACTGCTACAGTCAGCGGGGCAAAAGGGGTATGAAGCTCCAGAGGAAATGGTAGAAGAAGAGTTTGCACAAGTAAAAGGGCAGTTTCAGACGGAAGAAGAGTTTCAAGCAGCCCTAGAAGCCAGCGGATTTACAGAGAATGAATTCAAAACAGCACTGGCTAATGACATAAAAATTACACAGTTTATAGATGGTGAAATAGAAGAAGTACTTGTAGAAGAAGATGAAGTGAAGGAAATGTATGAACAATATAAGGAGTCATTAGAGACACAGTTGGAGGAGACAGAAGAAGCTCAAGAAATCCCAACCTTTGAGGAAGTAAAAAATCAGTTAGAAGCGGAAATTAAACAAGGGAAAGAGCAAGAGCAAGTAGGACAGATAGTAGAAAGATTAATGGAAAACAGTGAAATTGAAATATTTATATAAAAAATAGGGGTTGTAGGGGATGAAATCCCCTGCCCGCCTTCAGGAAGGTGCTCAGACAGCTTTGCTGTCGTCGAAAGAAACCTAGCGTTTCCTAGCGAAAGCATCGAAGATGTTTTTTTTAGATGAGCCAATTGAATGGGATAACTTTAACACAGGAATAGATTCAATATCCTGAGTCGTTTATTACATGTAGGTTTTGAACTATGCCCAGCTGATGTCCCATGGGAAAAAATCTCTGTATTTTTTAAGTATAGAAGCAATACGCTATTGTAAAGGGGTATTCCTTTGGGGAACGTTGCAAACACGAGACCGTTCTACGAAATGGGAAGTAAAGGCCGCGTGTCCATGCGCGGATTAAAGCAAGGAGGTGCTTATAGATAAATTACCAATTAAAAAGGATAGTTTTATTATTCGCAAAATGAATAGAGAAGACCTCGACTTTCGTGCGGACTGGCCTAGTTACCCTCCACCGTATGAAATGTTTGATGCATCGTTTAAAAATGGTATTTAATGAAACCGCACATTTAGTAGAGCTGACCCAGAGATAGCAATATCCACGATCTGCTAACAATATGTTTGGCGAGGGTGCTTTGAGGGCATGTATCAAGAGTTTTTTATAATTTATGGGAAAAAACAAGAAGAAACAAGAAGAAACAAGAAGAAACAAATAGGGTTTAATTAACTATTTACTTGGCATCATCTGCAAGTAATGAAAAGGGAGACATTATAAATGAAGAAAAATAAAATAATTGCAAGTATTGTAATGTTGTTAGCTATATTTATAGCATACCAATTATATCATGCTGAATATAACATAAGAGATAATGATGTTGACATAGAAAAAGCTATTATGGAGTTCACTACCCCTTTTGGAAGCAATCGTGGTGTTAAAAATCCAGTTATCATAGGCAGAACAAAGGTGGATAATAAGCTTTTAGTTTTTTATGGTGACAGAGATGTAGAAGGTCTTTTTGGTTTCACTCCATTGCATAGAGGTATAAATGGCAAATACCAGATAAGAAGTACTAATTATGGGGGTGGCAATTTTTATATTGTCGGTTATGGTTTTACAACTTCAAAAGGTAATTATATAGCCGTTGGAGGCAGCGGTTATAGCGATAAAATAGTATCGTATAAGGCTTATCCAATATTTACAATAGATGATACATTAGAATTGCTTAATGACAATGTTGAAGGTAATGCTTTTTTAAATATATATGAAGTGGATAATGAACAGCACTTTCCAACTGTAAAAATATTTGATGCTAATGGAATAGATATATCTAGAGAACTATGGAATGATTTTAGTGATGTTCCTAGTGGCGGGGTTGGAAAAGCAGAATTATTTATGCTTAATGTACTTATATTTATTATTCTAGCTATAGGGTTCACCATTTCAAAGTATTTTTGGACATTTGAACAATCAAAAGAAGACATATAGATTTTATAAAGATATTATATAATAAATTAGGGGTGATAAAAATGGAGTTAAAATCAAAAAAATTGGTAGTATTTATTGTAATTGTAAGTATGTTCACAATGCTCTCTGGTTCATATGCAGAAGAGAACAATGCTGAAGTAGAAATTGATAAGGCATTGTGGTATGAAGCCATTACCAATGTTGAAGCAGCTGAAAAAGAAAAAGCACTTGTTGAGTGGGAGCTTTTATCGCAGGAAGAAAAATATAATAAATTGTATAAGGATTATATTGAGATATTGATGATTTATTATAAAGAAGCTATAATCTTAAAAAATAGTCTTTCAGATTCTTCTGGCGAAAGTATTACAGGTAAATGTTACAGTCTTATGACTAAAATTAGTTCAATGTCAGCTGAGGCATCTAATCTTGCAACGGAAAGTAAATATGCATATAGTAAGGAGCACTTGGTAACCAGCTTTGTAAGCCTAAAGAAATTTGTGAATTACCTTGACACCTATGATTTATATATCGCTACTAATGATACAAAATCTGCTAATGATGTAGTAAAGCATATTGAAGAAGAATCAAAAATATTTATTGAAGCCTTTAGTAAAGCATATAATTACTATGTAATAACTCAAACTGGGGAAGTTATTACTAATTCACTTAATCAAACAGAAGATACTTTCTACAAGAAATTAAAAGCAAATTTGGATCTTATTAAAGCCTCGTACGATATGCTAGAGGAAGCTCATGAACTTATTAAGGATAAGAAAAATGGAGCTGAGTTAATTAAAAAAGTTGAAAAAAATAATTCTAGTGTAAGTTTTTCTAATGTAAAAACCTTAGAAAATAAACAGACAATAGTAAAAGTTAATAATATAGTTGAACTGCTAAAAAAAGCTACAAAAGAATTAGAATATTATTCATTTGATGTTATGACTGAAGGAAAAGGTAATGATAGCAAATATATCTCAATATTAAAGGAATTAAAGACTGAACTAGATGATATAAACAATGATTTTAAAGCTATTGAAGCTAAGGTAAATAGCATAGCTGGTAATGTCTCAGAAAAAGTAGCGGAGATAGAAAATGAGGATTTAAAAAAAGCTCAGGAAAATGGTTATTCTTCAGTTGAAGAATATAATGCTGCTTTAAGGAAACAAGAAGAACTTGAACATTTAGATAAAATTCTAAAAGAGTACGAAAAATTATGTGAAGAAAAGGAACAACTTCAAAGAGAATATCAAGAAATGCTAAGGGCTATTCATGAACAATGGCTTAATGAGAGGATTGATTTCAGTAAAGGACAAAATGGTCAAAATCATGATAAAAATTTCTACATGGGAAAAGTAAAAGAAGGTCTAGCTGATGTATATTGGCTTGATGATTACTTGGCTTCACTTATGTACAAATATCAGTCTGAAGCATATGATGAAATGTGGAAAATAGCAAATAAATCAGGAGTAAATTTGAAACTACTACAGGAATTATATGATGAATACCCAAATGATTTTATGACTATAGTATTACTATATGAAGTGCAAAGTTCATTTAAATAGTAAAAGAACCCTCAATATAGGAGGACGCTGAAAAGGTGCCCTCCTATCATTAGAAAAAGGTCGTAGGTATAACAAAATAACCTGCGACCTTTTTAACGTTAAAATGCTAAAAACGCTGATTTTACAAGCGTAATTCAAAGCTTCAAATAGAAAGAAGCAAATTTCGATCTCTGATCATATACTTTGCACACAAGATAAATCCAGTGATTCACCATGAATGAATTCCTTGCACAATAATGCCCTTATATACCCTCTGTCAGAAGTGGTTGAATGAATATAAAAGCCCAGATTATTATAAAAGTGAATAAGGGCTGTCACCTTTGATGCAGTATGGAGGGTTACGGCTTTAATATTTGCTTTTATAAGAGCATCCTCCACTCCTAGAAAAAGGGCTTTGCCTATACCATTGTTTTGAATGGTTGGATTAACACCAAAACGACTAATATATGCAATGTTTCCTGGCATTATTTCGTAACGTATGGAACCAATGGCTTCGTTGTTTAAACATGCAATCAGTATGTTTTTATTGGCAAGCTCATCCTTTATTATTTCTTCCGTCTCTTTAAGGGCAGAGACCCTCTGGGGAAGACCAAGGTTTAGGGCATACTTATTAAAGGCCTTTCTTGTTATATTATATATATCTTTGATATCTGAAATATCAGCTTTTCTAATTATCATATCCATATATTGTTACTCCAAATTATTATTTTTTCCATACATATACGCCAGCTAAAGGTCTTTTCTGCCTGTATTATCATATGGGTGGCTCCATTATCATAATCGAAGGAAACCAGTGTAGGAACACTAAATGCCACCTTACATTTTATAATTATACATTAATAGGTATTAATATGCAATATTTTATTTATAAATTTCATCTATAAATATCATTTAAAATTCCACCATAAACGAAGAGGCGGAAAATCAATGAAAGTAAAATAAGATAGCTCAATTTTGATAAAAATAACCTAAAGTAGTAAACAGCAGGGAGAATTCTTATGAATACAAAAAACAACAAAAACGATAACAAAGTACTAATAAGTCTACAAATTTAAAGAAAAAAATGAAAAGGCTACTAATATTGATACCACTAAAGAGGCTTTTCTTACTCGTCAATTAGGCAGTCTCATCACTTAATAACAAAACAAGGTGATTCATGCTATCTTTATTATGACCTAATAGACGGGAGTGATTTAACTTATAGAGGTAGAAGTTATACACAATATACTCGTGCTCAATATAGAAGAGATGAAGGTTATGCATTTGAGCTTGATTACAGATCAGGAACACTGTTTATCAGATTAGAGGAACTATCCAAAATGCTACTTATTATGGTGATGGTAATGTTATACTTAGGAATTGATATTGGGAAGTCACTCTTGTAGCTTCTTTAATTGATGAAAAAGGTAAAATTGAATTTAGTTGCAACTCTCTTAAATATCTTACTAACTTATAATATAAGTCGTACCCTTGACTCCAACCCTTTGATTCCTATAACTATATCAAATCATAACATAATTGTAAAAAACATACAATTGAACTGTAATGAAATGGGATTAAGATGTAATGAAAAAGTTTTATATCCCATTTCATTACATTTCACTCCCATTTCGTTACAATTATATTGAATAATGGAAATTTTATGATATGGTAAGGGTGTCTTTAATTACAAGATATGTTTACTAATCGAAAAGACAAAGTTTAAAAATATATTCGAGAGGGGTGAGATTTTATGGACAAGGTTTCTAGAGATTCTCCAAAAAAGTGACTGAAAAGATATCTGCAATAGCCCTTGTGAAGCATATACAGATAATTATCTAGCAGTCACTATAGTATTATTTTAGCATTAAAATTATTACAAAGAAACATATGTGAAGAATTTGAGGATAGACTTGACTTTCAAGTGTAAAAATATTACCAGTAAATAGGAGGAAAACCCAATGAAAAAAGTTTTATGTTTTATAATATTTGCTTTATTGATAATGCCAACATCTGTAGCTTTTGCAGAAGCTTCACCAGAAGCTATTATTGAAATTGATCAAATTGAAATGCTGTTTGATGCTATGATTAATGAAGCAAATAATGCGAACATTGAGCTATGTTCCGATCAATACATTGAAATTCCAGTTAGTATAGGAGACTTAAGTGGAGTTGTTATTATTGAAGATAAAGCTATAGAAGATGAATTTACATTAAGTGGAACTGATTATCATGATATTGTAGATGGAGATAGAGTGAATACTACAACATTAAAAGCTGATAAACTATTAGGAGGAGAAATGATTTTGAGAGTCTACTACACTGCATCTAATGAAGTTACTCACTTAAATGCTACCAGCACATCAGAAGATTTTTCTCCACCTGTAGGGTATACCAACGACGGCACCTCGAGTTGGGTGCATAAAAATCAAGAAACAATTATTGGAGGAACCGGCTCTTACACTATGAAGGCACTTGGAGCCTATCCACTGACAATAAAGGTTAAAACTGAAATATCACTAACAAGCACTCCAGGTACGATACAAGTTAATTATTGGAAAGAGGTCTAAAATGATAGATTTTTTACCTTCTGCTTATTTATTCTTAGGATTATTAATAATAGTAGGGATTATGCTTATTTTCTTGAAAATAAATAATTCAGTAAATAAATTGACTACAACATTAGAAAAACTACTAGTGTTTTTGGAGAAAAATAGGAGTTAAGTTTATTAATACAATATTAAAGAAGTAAATTTTTTGTACTATAAAGTGTGAGGGGCTGTCTAAAATGATTTAGTTGAAATGACAGCTCCTTTTTATCTTTCTGAAAAACTGAGCAAAACAAATATCGTTGAAGAAGGCAGCTCCTTTTTCATGAGAACAGAGATGTATCAAGGCAGACTGTGTGTAAAGTCTCCATTAAATCACCTTGAAAATCAGTGCGAAAAATATTTACCTTTCTGTACTGGGGAGCAATAAAGAAAAATTGCATTACATTACTATTTATGCTAAAATATGTATAGAATAAAAGTACAGCCAGTACAGGAGGATTATACTATGAAAAAGTATGTTTCAAATGTGCCGGCAGATGGTCGTGGCCTGAGCTCCAGCAATGATTGATGCTTATATAATCGGTGAGCGTTGTCCGGAGCTAAAGCCAGTAGTAGCCGATGCCGAAATTAAAAGTAAAAGGATTTCAGCCTTGTTTGTACAAACATATAAACATTGCTTTTTTCTGTTGGGAAAATATTATCCCCAATGGTCTTTTTGAGTACTTTTTATTCCGCGTCGTACTGGCAGTTAAATATATCATATTGATGTATTTGACGTTTTTGATGCTGATATTTATGCTATCCTCTTTTGGGGTATGTATGGTATTTGTTGTAAATTAAGCTGTGGACAATGTCACTGTCCGCGGCTTTTTGTACTATTTGCGCATTTGGAAAATCATCTCCCTATGCACTAATTAGGGCCGCGGTATGCTACGGTCTTTTAATTTAGTAAATTACTGAGTATAAGGGAGGAAATGAAAATGAGTTTATTAGTACTTGAGAATATAGATAAAGAATATAGAAATCAAAGTGTTTTAAATGGTGTAAGTTTAAGAGTGGAAAGAGGAGAGCGAGTGGCGCTAATAGGTCCTAACGGCGCTGGAAAAACCACACTGCTTAAAATTGCTATGGGACTTGAGGATAGTGATGGAGGAAGTGTAATTACAGCAAGGAATATTAAAGTGGGTTATCTCAGTCAGGATTTGAAGGAAGTTGAATCCTATGAAAAAAGCGGCGAAAGAGTCATTCATTATGAAAAGGTCTACAGGCTTGAAAGAAAGTTAAGAGAACTTAAAAAACAAAAGGCTGAGGGAAGCTATGATTCAGACGCTGCTAAATATAAGAATCTAATGGATGAGTATTCAAGACTTCTTATAAGATACGAGACTATGGATGGATATACAATTGAAACAAAAATAAAAAAAATTCTTCTTGGTCTAGGCTTACGCCAGGAATCCTTAAGTACTCCCCTTAGTAAGCTAAGTGGGGGAGAAAAAATGCGTGTTTCAGTTGCAAGGATTCTTTTAGAGGAACCAGATTTGCTTATACTTGATGAACCTACAAATCATCTTGATATACATGCAACTGAATGGTTTGAAAGCTTTCTAAAAAAAATTTGAAGGGGGAATACTCTTTGTATCCCATGATAGATATTTTCTTGATAGAGTAGCAACAAGAATTGCAGAGCTTGAAAAGGGCAGTATTTGTATAAGAAGCGGCAATTATTCAAACTATATTGAGCATAAAAAGCAGCTTGGCCAGTTTGTATTAAATGAACAAAAACGCTTAAGATGGACTATAAGAAATGCAAAAAAATAACATTAGGTAGATTTAATAAACATAATAGGGCAGCTGAATGAAATTTGAAATTTTTCTATGGTATGTTAACATAGGCACTGTATCAAAATATAATTTTAAAGATGGAAGGAGTTTTGTATGTTTTCAAAAATAAATTTGTTTTTTATCGTTGTAGGGTTAGTAGGAATCCTTGTGATGGGGTGTACTTCTGGAGACGGTGGTTTAACCAATAATCTAGGTGAACTAGGTGATAAAGTAGCTACTGTTAATGGGGTAGATATTGGTATAGAGGTGTTTCAAGATAGTGTTGAAAGAATGCTTTTAAATTATGAACAACAAGGATTTGATTTAGAAGAAGAAGGAGAAGCATTCTTAGAACAAATACAACAGCAAGCTATCAATAGCTTAGTTCAAGAAGAAGTACTGCTACAGTCAGCGGGGCAAAAGGGGTATGAAGCTCCAGAGGAAATGGTAGAAGAAGAGTTTGCACAAGTAAAAGGGCAGTTTCAGACGGAAGAAGAGTTTCAAGCAGCCCTAGAAGCCAGCGGATTTACAGAGAATGAATTCAAAACAGCACTGGCTAATGACATAAAAATTACACAGTTTATAGATGGTGAAATAGAAGAAGTACTTGTAGAAGAAGATGAAGTGAAGGAAATGTATGAACAATATAAGGAGTCATTAGAGACACAGTTGGAGGAGACAGAAGAAGCTCAAGAAATCCCAACCTTTGAGGAAGTAAAAAATCAGTTAGAAGCGGAAATTAAACAAGGGAAAGAGCAAGAGCAAGTAGGACAGATAGTAGAAAGATTAATGGAAAACAGTGAAATTGAAATATTTATATAAAAAATAGGGGTTGTAGGGGATGAAATCCCCTGCCCGCCTTCAGGAAGGTGCTCAGACAGCTTTGCTGTCGTCGAAAGAAACCTAGCGTTTCCTAGCGAAAGCATCGAAGATGTTTTTTTTAGATGAGCCAATTGAATGGGATAACTTTAACACAGGAATAGATTCAATATCCTGAGTCGTTTATTACATGTAGGTTTTGAACTATGCCCAGCTGATGTCCCATGGGAAAAAATCTCTGTATTTTTTAAGTATAGAAGCAATACGCTATTGTAAATAGTACAACGATAATGATAATATTCCTATACAAGTAAAGAATATCCCTGCAATAATAGAGTTTCCTTTTTAAAAGGCTACTTTCTGTACGGAATCCATTAATGAGTAATATGATTGCAAATAAAATCAAAGTATTGAGCCATACGAAATGCAACTATTCTTTTTCTATTTTATCTTGTTTAAAAATCCTCTTATACTATCGTTATAATCTATTCTTATTCTTCTTAAATCATACATGCCTTGTGACTTATTGGCTTTGCCATGAGTTGTTCTTACTGCTGTTTTATAACCTAAATCTTTCAATGTTTGTTTTGCGTAAGGGGTAACACCTCCTATTGGATAACAAAAATGGCTTATTTCTGAACCTATTACTTTTTCTAGATATTCTTTTGACTCCTTATATTCTTTAGCTATTCTTGCATTGTTACTATATCTTGCATCAATATGGGTAACTGTATGACTACCTATTTCCATTCCTTCTTCATACATTTCCTTTAATCTATTTGAAGTTCTTATATGATCTACATCAACCATAGAACTTATAATATAAAATGTTCCGGTCATACCCCTTTTATTTAATTCTACTGACGAAAAATTATAATGAGATATATAACCATCATCAAATGTCAATACTATTGGTTTTGGTGGTATTGGCACATTATTTTCCCAATGATTATATAACTGATCCATTGTTATTGTATTATATCCTTCTTCTTTTAATGCATCTAACTGCTTTATAAAATTATCTTGACTTACATATAAACCTGTTGGACCATCTGTTGGTAATGTGTTTATTTCATGATACATTAATACTGGAATATGATTTCTTGCTATATATTCAGGTCTTTCTGGAATAATAGGGTTAGATAATTTGTATATTATTTCCGTTGCTTCTTTTCTTGTTAATTCTTTGTTCGGAAATAGATTACCATTAGAATCTGAGTGCAGTATCCCCTCACTATACATCTTTAATATGTTTAAATTTGCTGTGTCATTAATTTCATATCTATAGTATAGATAGCTGTCATATGTTAATTCTACTTCTTCTACTAAAATATCAGCCAACGCTTTTGTGGTTATTACTTTAGAACTGGGGGAATATTTTCCTAATAGTGTATAAATAAAGTTTTCTGTCGATAACATGGATTCATCATATAGGTCTATTAAATCCGGCATGCTTAAGGGTTCTTTTCTCACTTCATTGAACCATACATCAATTAAATAAGCCATCTCACCCCTAGTTATTTCTAATTTTGACATTTTTTCTTCTATTTCATTTAAACCTTTCAGTGCATGTATTACTTCTTCTGTTGTTACATTTTCTTCTGATTTGAATTCATAAGGAGACTTTGTTTTCATTAGTCCTTCTTGTAACACCAACGTTATATACATATAAGCCCAATGATTTTCATGAACATCATTTAATTGGAAATTTTCATTCTCAGCTTCTTTTATATCTAACATTTTTGCTGAAATTACAGCTAATTCTCCTCTTGTTACAGGTTTATTTGGATCAAATATTTCATCTGTAAATCCTTGCATGATTCCTGCATTTGCTACTCTGTAAATACTATCATAATGGGGATTTGTATCTTGGGAATGAACATCTGCAAATTTATTGAATTGGTCTACTACTTCTTCTACTTCTGCTATTTCTTCTTCTATTACTTCTACTTCTTGTGCTAACGCATTATCAATTACTGTTGACAATATTATGGATACTATTAATAAAGCTAACAATAGCTTGCTTAACACTCTAAAATTCATATCCATTCCTTCTTTCTACGTATATAGTATTAGTATTTCTAAGAAACCTTTTTGTTTAGTCTTTTGTATAAATTACTATTTCTTTATAAACATATATATTAAATAATTTTAAAAAAATACAATATTTATTCTGTAAATGTGGGCATAAAAAAAACTCCACCTTATTAAAAGGCAGAGACTATTTTACGTTTATGATATTATTCAATCCAGGAAAAGACTCTGAAGGGATTTAGTATATTTTTATTCGTATGAGTTGACCATTATTTCTATAGTTTCTTCAAGAGATAAAGTATAAGGATCTAGTTCAAATAAGCCTCCCATTGTTTGGCGTGCACTTTCAGCCAATGAAGGAATTTCTTCCTTTTTGATACCATATTGGGACATTTTAAGATTGAATACATCGCAGTCTTTTTGAAGTTTTACTAAGGCTTTAACAAAAGACATAGGACGTTCCTCCTGTGGAAGTAAGTCTACATCAACACCCATGGCTTTTGCCATAGCTTCAAATCGCTTAGGCACTTTAGAGGAAAAGAATGTGTAATAGGCTTCTGATAGCATGATAAGTCCAGCACCATGTGGAAGATCAGGGTAATAGGCACTAAGTGCATGTTCCATTGAATGCTCTGAGGTACAACTTGATGTGGCTTCTACGAAGCCGGAAAGCGTATTGGCTAGAGCTACCTGAGTACGGGCTTCAATATGATTGCCATCTTTAACGCATGTAGGCAAATATTTAGCTATTAACTCAATACTTTTTAAAGCGTACGCGTCACTGATTGGTGTTGCTATATTTGCAATATAACCCTCTGCGGCATGGAAAAGTGCGTCAAAACCTTGATAAGCTGTGAGATGTTTGGGTACTGTCAACATAAGCTCTGGATCAACTACTGATAGTACAGGAAATGTATATGTATTACCAAAGCCGATTTTTTCATTGGTTTCTTCTTTGGTAATAACGGTCCAAGGGTCAGCTTCTGTACCAGTTCCAGCTGTGGTAGTTATGGCTACTATAGGAAGTGCAGGGTTTGGTACAGGCATCCCCTTTCCAGTTCCCCCACTGATATAGTCCCAATAATCCCCAGGATTTTTTGCCATAACAGCAATGCTCTTTGCTGAGTCAATACTACTGCCACCCCCTAGACCAATTACAAAATCACAATCTTCTTTCTGTGCAAGGACTGCTCCTTCCATAACGTGAGATTTAATAGGGTTAGGCAAGATTTTGTCAAAGATAACATGCTCTATACTCTTACTGTGTAAAATTTCTACGACACGATTTAAATAGCCATTCCTTACCATGGAACCACCAGCAGAAATAACGATTAAGGCTTTTTTACCAGGGAGAGTTTCTTTAGCAAGCTCCTTTAGTTTTCCTGGGCCAAATAAAATTTTTGTTGGTACATGGTAGTTAAAAATCATAAAAATACCTCCTTGATGTTAATAGGTTTATTAGAATCATTACTTATAGTATAATATTTTTATATATTTTAACAAGAATGCACTTTTTTGATACATAGTACCATGGAGGATACTATAGGATAGGAGTTGGAGGATGCTTATGACTAAGAAAAATAAGAAACCAAAAGAAGCAACATGTGAAATTGAAGTAGCTTTTGATATTATAGGAGGTAAATGGAAACCTATCATCTTATGGTTTCTTGGAGAGTTTGGCACCCTAAGATTTGGACAGCTTCAACAGTTAATGCCAGATATAACTCATAGAATCTTAACTAAACAATTAAGAGAGCTTGAAACACACTGTTTGATACAAAGAAAGACATATCCAGAGGTGCCACCAAGGGTTGAATATACAATTACCGATAATGGAAGAGCGGTTTTGCCTATTCTGGATATGATGTGTGGATGGGCTGATAGAAACGATTATTTTGGATATAGCATAAAATATAATTTATGCCAACAAGGCATACAGAAAAAGTTGCTGGTAAATGATCATGATAATATGGACTGAGACATATATAGTTAAGGAAGTAAATTAAGAAAGATAGATTGCTAAGAGGCAGTCTATTTTGTTTAGAAAGAAGGGGCAATAGGAGGTTAAATTTTTTTGGAAAGGGGGAAATGATTGTGGCACAAAAATCAAATAGCGTCTATGCGAGTATTTTTGTAATCATGACTATTCTAACAGTATTATTTCTTGGTAGATGTTCAGCCACGAATGAAAAAACGGATAAAGAAGAAAACTCTGATATGACAACAGTACTGCCTCCTATAAAAATGGTACTGCCTGATGATTCTTATTTATTCTTGCCTTTAGAAGATATAGGCTTCCAATTGGTTTTTACAGAAGAAGTTGATCCGGATGTTGTGGAATCAGCAGTTTCTTTTGAACCAGAATTAGATTTTACAGTTCAAAATACCAAGGGTCAGTATGTAAAGGAGGTTCACCTGCGACTTCAGGAAAAACTGCAATCTCAAACCAAATACACACTGCGAATTAAAGACGTAGAAAATGAAGTTACTGGTAAGTCCGAGACAATTCAGCTTACTTACCACACGGAATTCCAGGGCGACAAACAAATTGCTGACCTGCAGTGGTCTCATGATGGGAAAGAAATACTTTATCTGGTTCGATCGGAGAGGAGCGATACTGCAGAGCTCTGGAAGGTGAGTGTCAAGGATGGAAATGAACAATTAGTGGCTACTGAGGTTGCTTGGCCGGGTAGGGCTAGCTGGTCACCCGATGATAGTACTATCTTGTATACAAAAATGATTGCTTTGCCAGATAAGAATTATTCTATTCCAGAAGTTCGTTCGGTGAAAAAGAGAGGCCGAGAGGAAAATATAATTGTCTCTGCCGAGGACCTAAAGGAGATTACTTACGATGATTATCCAGTTAATGTGTATTCTTGGTGGTCACCTGATGGGAAAAAGATTGCCCTGCAGCTTGACATGGCAGGAGAGGATGCCCATTCGGATTTACCTAGGTTTATGGCAACGGTCGACAGTGACGGTAAAGATCTTCAAAAGATAGAAGGGGAGATCTTTGTAGGCTGGCAAAAAGCTAACAAACTAATGGCTTTAAAAACCCACAAGAGTTATAATCATAGTCGTTCCTACCGATATGATTTATTTCTTGTCCAAGTAAATGAGAAGGAACTAATACAACTTTTATTAGGAGAAGGGCAGATATCTAATCTTGATAGATTTAGCCAATCATCGGATCTTGAAATCCTAGCAACTAGCCACTGGAAAAGTCTTAATGTGGTAAATTCATTTAAAATGGAAGGAACGGAAATTTTTCTTTACAATATAGAGCAAAACTTTCGTGTACCTATAAGCATGGATAGCGGTTATCAAAAACATCCCGATGTAGACATAAGTGGAGAGCGGGTTGCTTTTACATCTAATAAAGAAGGAAGCTGGGATATATACCTCTGGGAGAATGGTACAATCACACAGATCACCACTGGCCCAGCTCATGAATTATATCCTGCATGGTCGCCCAAAGGGGATAAACTAGCTTTCATTTCCACTCGCAGCGGCAAGGAAGAAATCTGGCTTTTAGAACTTTCTTCGGGTAACCTAGAACACTTAATTGGGCTGGAGTAAGTAAAGTAATGAAGGCATAAAGAATACTATTTTAAAATAGATAGTTGTAGGTCATACAAGAAGAAGATAATTCAGTCTTTTTCTTTTTTTATGAACACTTATAGGTTTGGAATCTGGGTTAATAAATTTCTTTTTCTATTGATTTGATGGTCTATAGATAGAGTAGCACAAAAGTCTAGTAAGTATTATTGATTTTTAAAGATTATTTAGCAAACACGAACATTAAACAAATTAGAACTATAAATAAAACGTAAAAAAACATATTATATAAAAAAAACATCAAAAATAGTTCGCATTTTCTTGATTGAAGTGTTATAATAGTTTTATCAAAATATGGTGGCATTTGTCTAAAGTAAATTAAGGCAAGCCAAAACACAGGAGGGAAAATAATGAAAAAAGATAATACTGTCTATAGCATCGATGGAATTCCATCGTTAGGAAGTGCAATTCCGTTGGGGTTACAACACGTTTTAGCAATGTTTGCAGGTAATGTTACCCCATTGATTATTATTGCCAATGCCTTGGGTTTACCGATTGAAGAAAGAACCTTCTTAATTCAAGCAGCAATGTTTGTGGCAGGAATTACAACACTAATTCAACTCTATCCAATTGGACCAATTGGAGCAAGATTACCGATAGTACAAGGGACAAGCTTTGGATTTTTACCGACTTGCTTGGCAATTTCAGCTAAGTATGGCTTAGCAGGTGTTTTAGGTGCTTCTTTTGTCGGCGGGTTTGTTGAGATGTTCTTAGGCGTCTTTCTAAAGCCTTTAAGAAAGTATTTTCCTCCTGTTGTAACAGGAACAGTATTGCTATCAATCGGGTTGTCATTGCTACCTACAGGAATCAAGTATTTTGCAGGAGGGGCAGGAACACCAGATTTTGGATCTTTTTCAAATTTAATGCTAGGTACAATTGTACTTGCAACAATATTATTCTTCAAACAATTTACTAAAGGGATTACTAGTATGTCATCCATATTAATTGGTTTGATGGTGGGGTATATTGTAGCTATACCTATGGGAAAAGTAGATTTTGCAGCAGTAGGGTCAGCTGGATGGATAGCCTTTCCAACACCTCTTAGGTATGGTATGACTTTTCGAATGGATGCAATTATAGCAATGCTATTGATGTACATTGTAACAGCGGTTGAAACAGTTGGAGATATCTCTGGAATTACAATTGGTGGAGCAAATCGAGAGGCCACAGATAAAGAGTTGGCGGGAGGTGTTATGGCGGATGGACTTGGTAGTTCTATTGCTGCTGTTTTCAACGTATTACCTAATACATCCTTCAGTCAAAATGTTGGTATCGTGGCATTGACAGGAATCATGAATCGTTTTGTAGTAGCAGTAGGTGCAGTATTCTTAATCGCTGCAGGATTATTTCCAAAAGTGGGAGCAGTTGTTGCAATTATGCCGCAAAGTGTGCTTGGTGGAGCAGCTATCGTTATGTTTGCCATGATAGCAATCAGTGGAATTAACTTAATTACTAAGGATTCATTAGAGGGAAAAAACAGTATTATTGTTGCTGTTGCTATGGGTCTTGGGTTTGGATTAGGCTCAGTTCCTGAGGCGTTAGTGAACTTACCTGAAACATTAAAGTTGATTTTTGGAGGTTCAGGCATCGTAGTTACAGGATTAATTGCTATATTTTTGAATATTATTCTGCCAGAAGATCAAGAAGAAACAAAAGCTGTTTTACAGAATAAGGCTGTATAAGTAACATTGATCCTAGAATAATAAATAGGAATCCAGCATGAGATGACTTGCTTCTGGTAAGTCTCAGAATTATGCTGGATTTTTCAATGAAATAGAATGAAATTGTGAAGATGATTGAATAAAAAGCAGATCTTTTTCGAGGAGGAGTTGGAGTGTTTACAATACAGCATTATGTTCAGCCTGAAACATTGGAGGAAGCATATCAGTTTTTAACAGCTAAGAGGAATAACGTAATATTAGGTGGCTGTGCCTTTTTAAAAATGAGCAAGAAGAAAATTGGCACTGCAATTGATCTTTCAAAGCTGCAATTGGATTTTATTCATGATAAGGGAGATGTCATTGAGATAGGAGCAATGGCGACTTTTCGTTCACTGGAAGTAAATCCTTATTTAAATCAATATTTCAATGGTATTATACCAAAATCTATAAAAAGCATCTTGGGTGTACAGTTTAGAAATGTTGTTACCATAGGAGGAACTGTTTATTCGCGATATGGGTTTTCTGATTTGATTACAGCATTACTGGCGTTAGACGTTGATATAGAATTATATCATGGAGGGATCATGCCATTAGAAACCTTCTTGAAAAATGGTTCATCAAAGGATATTTTAGTAAAGGTGATTTTACACAAAAACAATCGGATTGCCTCCTATCAGATGATGAGAAATTCTGTTGCGGATTATCCTATTCTGAATGTAGCAGTTTCTAAAAAAGGCGATGACTGGAAAATTGTTATTGGGGCAAGACCAAGGAGAGCAGAAATTGCAGTAAAGGCATCAGAATATTTAACCAATAATGAAGTCAATGAAACAATGATTAAGCAAGCGACCAATATAGCGATGGAGGAGTTGGACTTCGGTACCAATATGAGGGGACAGAAAACTTACCGTCAGGCAATTGCTGTTCCTTTAGTGAAGCGAGGAATAATGGAGGTTTTAAAATGAAAATAGAAGCTACGATTAACAATAAAAAGATTCAAATGGAAGTAGCGAATGATGAGTTTCTAGTAGATGCCCTAAGACGATATGGTTATTCCAGTGTGAAGAGGGGCTGTGATACAGGTTGTTGTGGGTTATGTACTGTTTGGATAAATGAAAGGCCTACCCTTTCCTGTTCTACGTTGGCCCCTACTGTTCAGGGGAAACAGATTACCACCATAGAAGGATTACAGGAGGAGGCTAAGGAATTTGCCTCATTTCTAGTTAAAGAGGGAGCAGAACAATGTGGCTTCTGCAGTCCTGGATTTGTGATGACAGTATTGGCAATGAAGAGGGAGTTAGAGAAACCCACTGAAGAGGAAATCCAACACTACCTAGTGGGAAACCTTTGTCGTTGTACTGGCTATGCAGGACAACTAAGGGCGATTAAAAAGTATTTGGAGGTCTAACATAATGAAATTTGTCAATCAACCAATTGAAAAAATAGACGGAATGGATGTTGCAACAGGAAAACCGGTGTATACTGATGATCTTGTCATGACTAATGCATTAATCGTAAAAATTCTCCGAAGTCCCCATGCCTTTGCTGAAATTAAATCTATTGACGTCTCGAGGGCAGAAGACTTACCAGGGGTGGAGTGTGTTTTAACCTATAAGGATGTACCTAATGTTCGATTTACTATGGCAGGGCAGTCTTACCCAGAGCCCTCCCCTTATGATCGATTAATCCTTGATAAGATTCTGAGATATGTAGGAGATGAGGTGGCCATCGTTGCAGCTGTGGACGAAAAAACAGCCAATAAGGCACTGAAACTAATTAAGGTGGAATATGAGGTGATGGAGCCGGTTCTAGACTTTGAAGAAGCGATTGGCCATTCAACAGTAATTCATCCAGAGGATAATTTGCACATCAATTTTGATATCGGCTTTAATCAGCATAAAAATATAGCCTCTTCAACAATCATTGAAGCAGGAAATATTGAAGAAGCTTTTGATGAATGCACTCATATTGTAGAAGAAACCTACTATATACAGGCGCAGTCCCATGCCATGATGGAGACCTATCGAGCTTTTAGCTATCTAGATCTGAATGAGAGACTTTCTGTAGTAAGTTCTACCCAGATTCCCTTTCATGTTCGAAGGATACTGGCAAGGGCCCTACAAATACCTGCCAGTAAGATTAGGGTCATTAAACCAAGGATTGGTGGAGGGTTTGGAGGAAAGCAAACAGCTTCAGTAGAAGTATTTCCTGCTATTGTGACACTAAAAACAGGAAAACCGGCAAAGATCATTTATGACCGTAAAGAAAGCTTTAGCTGTACGACTAGCCGTCATGCAATGCGGATTAAGGTAAAGCTGGGAGCAGACAGAGATGGTAGAATTCGAGGAATTGATATGGAGGGTCTTGCTGATACTGGAGCCTATGGAGAACATGCCCCTACTGTATTTAGTGTGACAGGATATAAAACACTTCCATTGTATAATCAGGCTAAGGCAGTACGCTATCGTGCCCATGCTGTCTACACAAATAAAATGACTGCAGGGGCCTTTAGAGGATATGGTGTAACGCAAGGAACCTTTGCCCTTGAATGTGCCATCAATCAGTTGGCAGGGAAATTGAACATGGATCCAGCTAAATTAAGGGAAATCAACATGATTAGAGAGGGAGAGAGTAGCCCTGTACTAGGTAAAAAGGATGATGGTACACCTATTAAGATGGAAAGCTGTGCCTTAGACCGCTGTGTTAAAAAAGGCAAAGCGTTAATCGAATGGGATCGAAAATTTCCAAGCTATGAGGTAAGTGACACAAAGGTAAGAGGGCTAGGTATGGCAATTACCATGCAGGGATCTGGGATTGCAAAAATAGACACAGCTTCTACAATCATTAAGCTAAACGATGATGGTTTTTTCACCTTATTATTAGGTTCTACAGATATGGGTACAGGAAGTGATACGATACTAGCACAAATGGCAGCCGAGGTATTGGAGATACCAATGGATAAGATTATTGTCCATGCAGTGGATACAGATATTTCGCCTTTTGATACGGGCTCCTACGCTTCCAGCACAACCTATGTCACAGGAAATGCTGTAATAAAAGCAGCGGAGAATATAAAAGAACAAATCATAGAATATGGCGCTAGATTTCTGAATCAATCTATGGAGGCTGTAGAATTTGATGGTGGTTATGTGAAGGAAATCGATGGAAGCAATAGAATTTCTCTAGATGAAATCGCACAACGGGTTGTATCTGGAGAAGGTAAAAGCCAATTAATCGGCCATGGCAGCTTCGGAGGGGATACTAGCCCAGCGCCGTTTATCGCAGGTTTTGCAGAGGTAGAGATCGATAAGGAAACAGGTAAAATTGACTTAATTGACTATGTTGCAGTAATAGACTGTGGAACCGTAATTAATCCTAACTTAGCTACAATTCAGGCGGAGGGTGGCTTGGTGCAGGGGATTGGTATGGCGATGTTTGAGGATGTTGTCTATAGTAGTAAAGGTAAGTTGCAGACAAATACCTTAATGCAGTATAAAATACCTTGCCGTAAGGATATTGGTAAATTGACAGTAGAATTTGAATCCAGCTTTGAACCATCGGGTCCATTCGGGGCAAAATCCATTGGCGAAGTGGTTGTTAATACACCCCCTGCTGCTATTGCTCATGCGGTATATAATGCAGTAGGAGTAAATGCAAGAAATCTACCAATCACCCCAGAAAAGGTCTTAATGGGGATGCTGGAGAATAAGAAATCATAAGACAAAGTGATAGAGAATAACTAGCAGAATTTTGTTACGCTAGTATTCTCTATTTTTTCACAAAATTATATTTTACTTTTCTTCAGAGTCTAAAACAGCTTGGCTGTTGTCAATACTTGGGATAGACAGAAAAAACTATGATTAGCCTCTAAAAAATTATTATTCTTGATGTTATATAATATCAAAAGGAGAAAAGGAGAGAATATGATGGACGTTATTGAAAGAAATTTACATTATTTCATTGATAAGCATAAGGAAATCTATGAAGCCTATGAGAATTACGGATATAAGCTGCATGAAAAGGGAGGTCCTTTGGATGAAAAAACACGGTGGCTGATTAAGGTGGCTATCTCGGCTTCATGCCAGTATGAATTTGCCCTTAGAACCCATATCCGAAAGGCCTATCGCTGTGGCTGTACTCTAGAAGAAATAGAACATGCGATTATGTTAGTGGCTCCCACTGGAGGCTTTCCTAAAATGATGGAGGCGTTGTTAGTGCTTAGAGATGAAAATTGGCCACCTAATTCCCTACCTTTTGGGAATCAATAAAGTATGATTTTATTGCTGATAAACAAATGCTAGTTGTCTGTTAATATGATTGAAGTAGATTGCTAAATAGGCAATCTATTTTGTTTTATAGAGGATTTGTAATATATAGAATATGCTATAATGAAGAAATAAGGTAGAAGCTTTCTAGAAAGCGCTAAGGTTCAATATAGATAATAAAAATGAGAGGAAAGCATTAATTTATCAAAATAGAAAAGATAGATTAAATATGGCAAATAAGTACGGATAACAAAAATCCAAGTATTTGGGTTTGTGGCAAGAAAAGAAGAAGTTTTAGATAGGGATATAGATTTTCTTGTTAAATTTCAAGAAGAACGCACTTTATTGCACTTAATTACTTTTAAAAATCAATTAGAAGAGTTTGTAAAAATGGGAGTAAAACATATAATAGCAGATTATTATGTGTAACCCTTCATAATGGGGAGAATAAATTAATAGAAAATCAGGTTGCTGTGATATGCAATCTGTGCTATAATGCATTGTACAAGTAAATAAGACAGTTCGAAACCATCCTGTCTATAAACAAAACTATGGACCAATTAAGTATTTATTAGTAAATTTGTATTTATAGGGTCGATGGACCTTTTTTTAGTTTATACAGATTTTAAGATGCTGCAGTAAATTATACCTAATACTTAACAAGGACAAGTTTATGGGCAAAGTAAGCCCTTTTTATTTTGCTCAAAATGACAGGGAAAACTATACTAGGAGGCCATTCTATGAAAATTAATTCAAATTTAGAAAAGAATTCGTCAAGAAGTAAAAGTATTTCTTCAGTTAATAAACTTACAATTTCGGGAATTGTCATAGCATTATATATAGCAATTATGTTCTTTACACAGGGTTTTGCCTTTGGTCAATTCCAAGTAAGGATAGCAACATCATTATATGCATTAACTGCAATTTATCCTTTTTTGATTATCCCTATGGGTATTAGTAATTTTTTAAGTAATACATTAATGGGAGGTTTAGGACTGCTTGACATGATGGGTGGTTTATTTGTTGGGATAGTAACCTCTACTTCAGTGTACCTTATTAAAAAATACAGACTTAATGATTGGCTGATAGCACTTCCAATAATATTTGGTCCTGGGCTTATTGTACCCATATGGTTATCCTATTTAATCAATGTACCTTATAAAATATTAGCGGTTAGCATTGTTATAGGACAAATTTTTCCTGGAATAGTTGGCGTAGTATTAGTAAAGCAATTAAGAAACAAGGTAAAATAAGTTAAATTGTAGAGTTATTAAAAACAATTATGATGATAAGATACAAAATAGCATATGGAGGTTTTATTATGGAAGGTAGAAATGAAAAAGAACTACAAGAGGTTACTTTGCTGGGAAATCAAGGTGTTAAATACAATTATGACTATGACCCTGCAGTACTAGAAAGCTTTGTCAATAAGCATCCAGAGAATGATTACTTTGTAAAATTCAATTGTCCTGAATTCACCAGTCTTTGTCCAAAGACAGGGCAACCTGATTTTGCTACCATCTATATCTCTTATGTACCAGATAATCTACTTGTTGAAAGCAAGTCGCTAAAACTTTACCTATTAAGCTTTAGAAACCATGGGGATTTCCATGAAGATTGTGTAAATATTATTATGAAAGACTTGATAAAGCTTATGGATCCTAAATATATAGAAGTATGGGGAAAGTTTACTCCAAGAGGAGGAATTTCAATCGATCCTTATTGTAATTATGGAAAAGAAGGAACTAAATGGGAAGGCATGGCTGAGAAAAGATTATTGTGGCATGATATGTATCCAGAGAAAATAGATAATAGATAATTATATTTAACTTGTAATAAAGAAAAACAGATTGCTGAGAGGATAGTCTTTGTTGTTTTTACAGAACATTTATAACGTACAAAATATAGTATAATAGATAAATATAATATAATCTTTTTAGAAAACGGTGAAAATTTAATGAAGGATTTATTAGATAAAATAGATGAAAAGAAAAATTTGCTAGATAGCAAAAGATCGCGCTCTCCCTATGCATTTACTTAAGGGGGGATAATTATGGACAAAAGAATTAAAGATTTATACTGTTGGAGCGCATTAATAGGCTTAGTAATGGGGCTTACCTTCTTTTAAATATGACAAAGGTACTATATATTGTACAAAAGCAAATGAAATTAACAGAAAAGAATTTAGCAGAAAAGAATTTAGCAGGATTTACTTTGACTTATTCTGGAATGATAGATATTTGAAGAAAGGGAACAATTTATTTCAAACAAATTTTTAAGTAATAAATTTTGTAACAGCATATTTTACATTCTCCTTCACTCTAATTAGTGCTACCAGCTTACTGTAGAAAACTATTGCTGGTAGTACTAATTTTTTATGCAATATTAACTACTTGTTTATTACAAATCTGCACCTATACAAATACAATTTCATAAGAAATAATTATAATTCCATATCCTCCCTCATAAATTATAAGGATAGCACTATGTCTTGAGGGGGAGTGGATGTGCATAGACGAATTATACAAATAAGTATTGTAATCCTTTTCGTAGGTATTCTCACTTTAGGAAGTATCATCTTCTTATATAATCAAAATTATTTTGCTAAGGTAGGAACAATATCTGATAAATATGGCAGTAAATATTTTGTAGAGTATATTCAGTGGGAATATAAAATGATTGAAGAAAATCCTGATTATGATGATTTAAAAATATTAATAGACATATCGGAAAAGAGGCTATATTTACTGAATGGAAATGAGCTAATCAAAAAGTACCCTATTGCCAGTGGGAGATCAGGGCATCCCTCTCCCCTAGGAGCTTGGAAGGTAGTTGGAAAGGCTAGGTGGGGAGGGGGCTTTGGTACTAGATGGATGGGTTTGAATGTACCCTGGGGCAGATTTGGAATACACGGTACCAATAAACCTGAGAGCATTGGATATAATGCCTCTGCTGGATGCATTCGTATGAACAACAGCGATGTAGAGGATCTGTATAAGTACGTAAAGAATGGAACATCAGTAGCCATCGTTAATGGCCTTCACGGACCCTTTGGTTATGGTCTAAAAACCATCAAACCGGGAGATTTTGGTGCAGATGTTATGGAGATTCAGAGGAGACTTCGAGTATTCGGATATTACAATACAGAATACTTGGATGGCAAATACGGTCCTATGATGGAGCAGGCTTTATATAATTTTCAAAAAGACCGTGGTATTCCTAAAAATCCCCATATAGGATGGGAAACCTTTAAGGCTCTTGGTGTGGTTATTATGGATTAATAATTAATAAAGGATTTTTCAAGGAAATGTAGAATATAAAATATATAATATAGTTATAAAAGAACTTTGAGTTCCCAATGCACATATACATAAAAAAGGGTATGCTCATCACAATGTATATTGAAAAACAAAAGATAGCAGCCATCTTTTGTGACGAAGCACTATATCAACCATAAAAGGAGGAAAAGAAATGCTTATAACGGATATAATGAGAAAAAAGCTGATTACAGTAAACCCACAGGATACTATTGAAAAGGCTTTAAAGGTTATGGTTGAGAAGCAAATAAATGGTACTCCAGTGGTGGATGAAGAAGGTAATCTAAAAGGCATGATTGTAAAAGCGGATATCTATAGATTTTTGATGGATCCAGGACATTATGAAAGCTGTCCAGTAGATTGGGTAATGACAAAAGATGTGGTTACTGCCCAAAAAGATCAAGATATTATTTCACTAGCAAAGCGTTTGAGAGAAAATAATATTATAGCTATTCCTGTGACAGAAGATAATAAAGTTATAGGAATTATTACAATTGAAGATGTCATAGACTACTTAATTGAAAATACGATATAAAAGATAAGACCTGCTATAGAAAAAATAGCAGGTCTTATCTTTTGCAAATCCAATAACGGTCAACTTTCTATTATAAGACAAACATCATTTCTGTTTTTTATCATACTATGATATAGAATATCAATTTTATGGGTTATACTAATCAAAGGAGATGGAAGATGTGTGTGGAATTGTTGGGTGGACAAATTTGAAGGAAGATATATCAACGCAAAGACATATTATAGAATCAATGACATGCCAGTTAAGCAAAAGAGGGCCTGATGATGTGGCAATTTTTCAAAAGAAAGATGTTCTTTTCGGGCATCGACGCCTTGTGGTAGTAGACCCCGAAGGGGGAAAACAACCTATGACCAGAAGGATAGGGGATTATGCTTATACTGTTATTTATAATGGAGAGCTATATAACACCGAGGATTTAAGAAAGGAATTAATAGAAAAGGGACATCGCTTCCACTCTTATTCCGATACAGAGGTGCTATTGGTTTCTTATATAGAGTGGGGAATAGACTGTGTTAAAAAGTTTAATGGAATTTTTGCCTTTGGTATATGGGATGAAAAGGAAAGAAGTCTGTTTATGGCAAGAGACCCGCTAGGAGTAAAGCCATTGTTTTATACAAAGGCAGGCAACCACTTTATGTTTGCATCTGAGATTAAGGCTTTGCTAGCTCATCCCTTAGTAGAGCCAATCGTTGGTGAAGAAGGAATAGCAGAGATATTTGGGTTAGGTCCTGCAAGATCTCCAGGCAATGGGGTATATAAAAACATTCATGAGGTGCCTCCAGCCCATTGGTTACTGTACAAGAATGAGGGCTATAAGTTAAAGCAGTATTGGCAGCTAGAAAGCAAGGAGCATACTGACAGCTTTGAAACAACAGTAGAGCATGTAAGACACCTATTAATAGATGCCATCGAAAGACAGCTAGTATCGGATGTACCGGTCTGCACCTTTTTATCAGGGGGTGTAGATTCCAGCGCCATATCTTCCGTTGCCGCCAATGCATTTAGAAGAGATGGGAAAGGTCAGCTTAACACCTATTCTATCGATTATGTAGATAACAACTTATATTTTAAAGCCAACGAGTTTCAGCCTAATTCCGACAGCGCTTATATAGAAATGATGAAAAATCATATCGGCTCAGAGCATCATAATATTCTTCTAGATATACCCCAATTGTTTACGGCATTAGAGGATGCAGTAAAAGCCAATGACTTACCAGGAATGGCGGATGTAGACTCTTCTCTATATCTCTTTTGTAAAGAAGTGCGAAAAAATGCTACTGTAGCTTTATCAGGGGAATGTGCAGATGAAATCTTTGGTGGGTATCCGTGGTTTACAAGAGCAGAAGATATAACTGCCGATACTTTTCCATGGGCAAAATCTACAAAGGAAAGAATGGGAATTATCTCCAAAGGCTTTAGAAATATATCATTAGAAGATTATGTAGCAGCTAAATATGAAGAAACCATCAAAGAAGTACCAAGGCTTGATGGAGAATCTCAACAACAGAATAGGATGAGGGAGTTATTTTACCTCAATATGAAATGGTTCATGATTACCCTGTTGAATAGAAAAGATCGCATGAGCATGGCCAACAGTTTGGAGGTAAGGGTGCCCTTTGCTGACTACCGACTTGTAGAGTATCTTTGGAATGTACCATGGGAAATGAAATATCATACTCAACAGGAAAAGGGATTGTTAAGAAAGGCTATTCAAGGTATCCTACCAGAGAAAGTATTGAATAGAAAAAAGAGTCCTTATCCTAAGACCCATCATCCCCTATACACAAAGATGGTGCAGCAAAAGATGAAGGAAATACTGCAGGATACTACTTCTCCGCTACTTGATGTCATTAATATATCAAGAGTAATGGAGATCACAGAAACAGGCGGAGCCTCCTTTGGTAGGCCTTGGTTTGGTCAACTAATGACAGGGCCTCAGCTTCTAGCCTTCTTAATACAGGTAAATATATGGATGAAGGAGTATAAAGTAAGAATACAATAAAAAATATAAAAGTTTTTAAAATATGAGTTGAATCAAAGATTTTTACTCCCGTCTATTATAAATTGGTTAAAGAATATGAAAAAAATTCTTCTCAAGAATTATTAGAGAAAATTGATAAAGTTAATAGAGAACTAGAAGATGAACACGATGGAGCTGGCGACGTACTGAAAAAGCTTCGAGAAGTTACCAATGGCTTTGAGGTGCCTACTGGAGGCTGCCACAGCTTCCAATTAACCTATAAAGGACTAGAAGCATTGGAGTGGGATATTTTCCAACATGTTCATTTGGAAAATAATATACTTTTTCCAAGGCTAGATGTAGAAATGAAAAAATAGTAGATCATAGTGAAAAGCCCAACAAATTTGTTGGGCTTTGATATTATCTAACTAAATTTAAGACAACAATAACACTACCTATCGTCCAAGTATAATAGGAAAAGTAGTAAAGCTTTTCTTTTTTGATAAAGTTGATCAAGGCTCTTATAGCAAGAACTCCTGCTATAAAGGAAGCCAGAATACCCGCAAAAAGAATGGAAAAGCTAATATCCCCTGCACCATGAGTGATCACATCTTTTGTTTCTAATAGCACAGCTCCTCCTATAGAGGGAATAGAAATTAAGAAGGAAAACTTGGTAGCCAACTCCTTATTAAAGCCTCGAAATAAAGATCCTACAATGGTAGAGCCTGAACGGGAGATTCCTGGAGTAATGGCAAATCCTTGAAAGATCCCTACAATAAGAGCATCTACCCAATTCATCTGTTTAATATTTCTTTTACCGCTGTGAATCCTCTCAGCCGTCCATAGAAGGGTACCTGTTATGATTAGGGAGATACCAATGATGAGCTGAGATCTATAAAAGCCTTCGAAGATATCCTTAAAAAA
The DNA here is from genome assembly GCF_900188145.1 of Anaerovirgula multivorans. Lineage (GTDB taxonomy): Bacteria > Bacillota > Clostridia > Peptostreptococcales > Natronincolaceae > Anaerovirgula > Anaerovirgula multivorans. The sequence goes on from NZ_FZOJ01000009.1 coordinate 132,246, forward strand.
GATTCCCATCAACCCAGTAGGAATGGTGGCTACAATGATTAAAACCCCTAGCTTTCTATGATCATTATTTATTCTAAAGCCCTTACCTTTGAAAACATCAAAAATCATCAAGATAAATTCCTTGCAAATTAGAAAGATATCCGATGAATAGACGAAGAAGATAGAAATAAGGGTTCCAAGATGGAGCATTACTGTTAGAAACAGTATTTTATCCTCAGGAGTATTTAATAGGTGTTGGGCTACTGATAAATGGCCAGAGCTACTGACAGGTAAGAATTCTGTTAACCCCTGGACAATACCTAATATAATGGCTTTAACAATTGTCAAAAAAACACCTCCTCTAAAATGTATATAACCTAATCAATTATACCACAATTACAATAAATTATTATCCCAACAATAATAGTTTTTATTGTAAAAGATTAAAAAATAATAAATTTACATTGAAGTAGTTTATCATATTGTGTAGACTTAATTTAATAGGTAGCTCAAACAAGGACTTATGAGATATAAGTATCTAATACCAATGCCAAAGGATGATTATAAATGTTTAAAAACAACAGCTTTATAAAACGGTTTACCGACATGATGTCGGAGGGCTTTATTTTTATAGATACTACTGGAAAAATACAGATATATAACAATAAAGCAAAAGAAATCTTTGGAATAAATGATCATGAAGGCATAGATCATAGGACTGGAACGATTCAAAAGGGAGATATCGTTATTATAGGAGACAACTGCCTAGGCAAGGACGATGGCAACCTTACTCCCAAAGCCTTAAAACAGTTAGGCATTCATGATCATCACATTGAAATTGGAGATGCTATTGCAGCTGTTGGCGTTATAGATATTCCTGATGTAGAACCTATGTATAGATACAGTAAATCAGGTGCACTAGTGCTAGAAAAAAGATTTCTTGAAAATGATATCAATGTAGTAATAGATACTATTAAGAAAACTATAAAAATAGAAGTAAATCATCAGGAATTTTTACTATCCTACAATAACGCTATAGGTCATATGGTAGTGCTAGATGGGGAAACAAGAGAAGTGAAATTTTACCAAACAAAGGGATACACCGCTAGAGGAGAAGGTATACAGGATTTACTTTCCGGCAAACATTATCGAGCTAAAGGTAAATATGCTGATATCTTTGATGTTATTGGCAAAAACATTTTTGAAATCCATAGCCATAGCGCTACCATTGAAGAGTTTTATGAAGTAGCACAGGGGAAAGACCTCAGCTATAAGGAAAAGTTTACTGAAATCAATGGGCGTTCTACCATCTGCACACTAGAACCTATTAATCATAAGAGCAAAAGGGTAGGAGCAGTCCTAAAGGTAGAGGATATTTCAGAGATAAAGAAAGTAATCAGAGAAAGAGATGAAGCCCTTTTCCATCTGGAACGAATAGAAGAAAGGCTGAAGGAAAGGGAAGATATTTCTATTCTTTTTCCTGAGGTTATAGGAGAGGGTGAAGAAATCAGTCATGTAAGACATCTGGCTTATAAGGCATCAAGGTCTAACTCCACTGTTTTAATTTTGGGAGAGAGCGGCACTGGGAAAAGTATGCTGGCTAAAGGGATTCATCATGCCAGTAAATATAGAGACAAGCCCTTCATTTATGTTAACAGTAGCAGTATACCAGAGAATCTTTTGGAAAGTGAATTGTTTGGTTATGAAGGGGGTGCCTTCACAGGAGCTAGAAGAGAAGGAAAAATCGGTATGTTTGAAATGGCAGATGGTGGCACCATATTTCTAGACGAAATTGGAGAGCTATCTATTTCTCTACAGGCAAAACTGCTACAGGTTTTACAAAGCAAAAGCTTCTATAGGGTAGGGGGTAACAAAAGAATATCAGTAGATGTAAGAATCATTGCTGCCACTAATAAAAATTTAGAAGAGGAAATGGTAAAGGGAAGCTTTAGGGAAGATTTATATTATAGAATCAATGTATTTCCTATTTGGATTCCACCTCTTAGGAATAGAAAGCAGGATATATATTCTTTGGTAGAGAATATACTCCCTAAAATTTGCTCTCGAATAGGATGTCATCAGAAACATATGTCAGGGGAATCTATTCAAAAGCTATTAGATTACTCTTGGCCTGGAAATATAAGAGAATTGGAAAATATTTTAGAGCGAGCGGTGAATTTAACGGAAACCAACACCATATTATCAAAACATCTAGTACTAGGCACTATAAAGCAACATCAAGTAGACAGAGATACAGATATAAAAAGTTTAAAGGAAATTATATGGGAAGCAGAAAAGAAGGGAATTGAGGAGGCATTAAAGCTTTCAAACGGAAACAAAAACACAGCAATGGAAGCTTTAGGCATTGGCAAAACTAGTTTTTATGAAAAATTGAAAAAATACAGCATAAACTAGTCCTTAAATTCGGAATAGAGTTCGTAAAAATGAACTCTATTTTTAATGTTGATATTAACATATTTATTGTCCACATTTATTAGTATAAGGAAGATACGGTTCATAAAAACGGAAAGAAAGTGTTTGTTTTCTAATTAGTGGTTCTGTAGATTTTAAAAGAATCAGCAATTGTATTGGTTGGTATAATTATTGCATATAATTAGCATCATAGAATAATAAACAAAAGGAGATGCAGATGGTGATGGAGTTGAAGGAGAGAAACAATCATTTTATTTTTTCGGGATGTGATACAGTTAAGTTAGCGCAAGAATATGGCACCCCTCTATATGTGATTTCAGAGGATATCATTCAGGAAAGATGTAAAGAAATAAGAGAAGCTTTTTTAGATAAATATTCAAATACTAAGGCTGCTTATGCTAGCAAAGCCTTTTTAACGTTGGCAATGTGTAAGATTATTGATAGAGAAGGTCTAGGACTTGATGTCGTATCAGGTGGAGAGCTATATACAGCTATAAAGGCAGGCTTTCCTACAGAAAAGATTATGTTTCACGGGAACAACAAATCATGGGAAGAGCTAGAGATGGCAGTAAAAAACGATGTTGGAAGGATCATTGTCGATAACCTCTATGAGTTAGAAATACTAGGGGAGATTGCAAAGCAACATCAAAAGAAAGTTAAAGTTCTTTTCCGTGTTACACCAGGAATACAGGGACAAACCCATGAATACATTATTACAGGACAGAAGGATTCAAAGTTTGGTATGCCTCTTGAGACACAAAAGATTTATGAAGTAGTAGAGGAAGTTATGGCATCAGAATATATAGAGTTGACTGGATTTCACTTCCATTTAGGTTCTCAATTGTTTGAAAATGATATCTATATCGGTGCGATTCATGTGATGATTCAGTTAGCACAGGAATTAAAGGAGAAGCTAGGATTTATTCTTACTGAATTAAATACAGGAGGAGGATTTGGAATTCGTTATACAGATCATGATAAACCAAAACCTCTACATTTCTTTACCGGCGCTATTATGGAGACTGTAAAGGAACAATGTGATAAGTATCATTTAGATATGCCGACAGTGATTATAGAGCCTGGCAGATGGATTGTGGGGGAAGCGGGAATTACCCTTTATACAATGGGAGCCATTAAAGAAATACCAAATATTCGAATCTATGCCAGCATAGATGGAGGATTGCCAGATAACCCAAGGCCCGCACTATATAGAGCTAAATATGATGCAATTGTAGCTAATAAGACTAATGAAGCCCCCAGTATGACGGCAACGATCGCTGGGAAATGCTGTGAATCAGGGGATATTCTAATATGGGATTTAAAAATCCCTAAAATAGAAGCAGGAGACACTTTAGCAGTATTAAGTACTGGCGCCTACAACTTTTCTATGGCAAGCAACTATAATAAATTACCTAAACCGGCAGTAGTCTTAGTGAAGGAAGGAAAAGCAGAAGTTATAGTGGAAAGAGAGAGCTATGAAAATCTGCTGGATAGAGAAATTGTTCCTGAATATCTAAAAAAATAACATAAATTAAATAGATAAAATTTTATAATGGCCCTAAGATATTAAAATAGTTATTGTACGGAATTCCTAATATTTTTCAATCAATAGAAAAAAGAAAGAATATTATTGCAATTAAATTCTTAGGGGCATATAATTATTCTATAAAAATAGAAATATATGGTAAAAATGAGAGCTGCTTTAGACTGGTATAGAGGATGTCTATAACCAGTCAAGGAGAGCTTAGCAGGATAGAATAGATGGAAATTTAAAAGTAATGGGGGGGAGAATTATTATGAGATTACCAGTATGTATTTCTTTGGCGAATCTACCTACAAAGATCGAAAGGCTAGAAAGAATATCAAAGGAGCTAGGAGGCATTAATCTTTACATAAAAAGAGATGATCAAACCGGTTCTGAAATTGCTGGGAATAAAGTAAGAAAGCTGGAATTTACAGTCAAGGAAGCTTTAGATAAAGGCTGCGATACCTTGATTACCTGTGGAGGGATTCAATCTAATCATGCTAGAGCCACTGCTGCGGTTGCAGCAAGGTTGGGGTTGAAATCTTTTTTGGTTTTGAGAAGTGATGAGACACCTGTTTTAGAAGGAAATTACTTTTTAGATAAGCTTTTAGGGGCCGAAGTCAAGCTGATTACGTCAAAGGACTATGCCACAGCAAGAAATCAAATCATGAAGGATCTAAAAGAATCGTTGGAGAAAGCAGGACATAGCCCTTATATCATACCTGAAGGAGCTTCTAACGGTATTGGTAACTTTGGATATTTCAAAGCTATGGAGGAAATTAAGAGACAGGAAGAAGAAATGGGTATCAGCTTCGATGGAATAGTTGTTTCGGTCGGCTCTGGAGGAACCTATGGCGGTTTATTTCTGGCCAATAAGCTTTATGGCTATGGTAAGAGGATTATTGGTGTCAATATATGTGATGACGCAGATTACTTTAAAGATAAAATAAGCAGTATTTTAGAAGAAAGCTTTCAGTACATAGAAGAAACAATTGATTACCGTAGAGATGAAATAGAAATTATAGAGGGATATGTAGGAAGAGGCTATGCCTTAAATAATAAGAAAGAACTAGATTTCATTTATAAATTTTCGGCTATGGAAGGGGTGATTTTAGATCCGGTTTATACTGGGAAGGCTATGTATGGACTAACAGAAGAAATCAAAAAGGGGAATATAAAGGGAATAAAAAACCTTTTATTCATCCATACCGGTGGAGTTTTTGGCCTATTTCCTAAAAAAGATTTGTTTGGGTTATAACAATAAGATGAGAAGTAGCCTATTTTAAACAGTGACAGCAAGGAACAGAAGAAAAAATTGATAAGCTAAGGGGGAAGAATTATGAGCGAAACAAACAAAAAAAGCGTATGGCAAGCCTATAAGTTCCCAATTGTTTTACTTTGTTCCATTTTTTTAGGTAGCATGATTGGTCTTGTGATGGGGGAAAAAGCTGTAATATTTCAACCATTGGGAGATATATTCTTAAGAATGATGTTTACCATCGTTGTGCCTTTAGTCTTTGTAACAATTAGCAGTGCCGTATCAAGTATGGGAAATATGAAAAGACTAGGTAAAATCTTAGCCAATCTTTTATTAGTCTTTGCCATTACAGGAATAATTGCTTCTATTATTATGATTGTTACAGTGAATATATTTCCACCAGCTAAGGGTGTTATCCTTGAGATGCCACAGGCTGAGATGTTAGAGCCTTTTAAAACTACTGATCAAGTAGTGAAGGCCTTCACAGTAGGAGATTTTCCTGAGCTAATATCTAGAAGGAATATGCTTCCACTTATTGTTTTTTCCATTTTCTTTGGATTGTGCGTTAGCTTAGTAGGAGAAAAGGGGAAAGTAATCGCTAACGGATTAAATGCTTTGTCAGATATTTTCTTAAAGATGGTGTCATTGATTATGTACTATGCTCCTATCGGGTTAGGCGCGTATTTTGCTTCTCTTATCGGAACCTTTGGACCAGAACTATTGGGATCCTATGCTAGAGCGATGGCGGTCTATTATCCAGTTTGTGTTATTTACTTCTTTGTGGCCTTTACAGGTTATTCATATTTTGCAGGGGGTAAGGAAGGGGTTGTTACTTACTTCAAGAATATTATTAATCCAGCTATTACTTCTTTAGCTACACAAAGTAGTATTGCGACTTTACCTGTCAATTTAGAGGCCACAAGAAGATTAGGGGTACCTAAAGATATTCGAGATATTGTTTTACCAATAGGAGCCACCGCCCATATGGATGGATCCTGCTTAAGTGCCATACTAAAAATCTCTTTTATGTTTGGTATTTTTAATATGCCATTTCAAGGAATCGGAACCTATGTGAGTGCGATTGTATTAGCCGTACTAAGCGGAGTCGTTATGTCAGGGGTTCCGGGAGGAGGGCTTATTGGTGAGATGCTTATCGTGACTATGTACGGATTTCCTCCAGAGGCTTTCCCTATCATCGCTACCATAGGTTACTTAGTAGATCCACCGGCAACTATGATTAATGTTACTGGAGATACTGTAGTGGCCATGATGATTACTAGAATCATCGAAGGTAAGGATTGGATGAAGAAAAAGCTAGAAATACCAGCTTAAAGAATAGATAATAGGAATTGTCAAGGAAACATCTACTGTAGATTATAATACGGTAGGTGTTTTTTTATATACTAGGAAAGTTCTACTTTCCTAGTATATAAAAAATAGGGGTTGTAGGGGATGAAATCCCCTGCCCGCCTTCAGGAAGGTGCTCAGACAGCTTTGCTGTCGTCGAAGGAAACCTAGGGTTTCCTAGCGAAAGCATCGAAGATGCTTTTTTTATCTATTATGTAAAGCATTTATGGAGCAGATGATGCATAAGATTATATAAAGAAGGGTCAAGCTTATCTGAGGAGGTGAAGTACCAGAAGGAATTGTGGTTAGAAGAGTAATTAAATTGTATTTTCAACATTTTTTTACAAAGAGAAGGAGGAAAGATTTATATGATTAATGTCGTCTGGTTTTTATTTATTGCAATAGGCGTTTTTGTAGGAGTCTTCACTGGAAACATCGAAGCAGTTACAGAGGCAGCGATTAACAGTGCTAAAACTGCTGTTGATATATCATTAGGGCTCATTGGGGTTATGGCCTTATGGCTTGGAATTATGAAAATTGCAGAAGTATCTGGACTTATTAAAACAATTGCCAGAGCCTTAAGGTTTATCATGGTGCCATTATTCCCAGATGTACCAGAAGACCATCCAGCGATGGGAGCAATGATTATGAATATGGCAGCAAATGTTTTAGGATTGGGAAATGCTGCTACGCCATTGGGGTTAAAAGCAATGCAAGGATTACAAGAATTAAATCCCCATAGAGATACTGCAAGTAATGCAATGTGTACTTTTTTGGCAATTAATACTTCTTCTGTAACCTTAATCCCTGCAACTGTTATTGCCATTCGTGCCGCTGCTGATTCAGCAAATGCAACGGATATTATCGGACCAACGATTATAGCAACGATAGCTTCTACAGCAGCGGCGATTATAGCAGTTAAATTATTACAGAAATTGCCAATGTTTCAAATTAAGCCAGAAAACTTAAAGAGGGCAAGCAACTAATGGGGGGAATGAATGATGTTTATTACTATTGTTGATGGTATATCTAAATATGCAATACCATTTATTATTTTAATAATACCTGCTTTTGGTTTTTTTAAGAAAGTAAAAGTATATGAGGCTTTTACTGATGGAGCAAAAGAAGGCTTTTACACAGCAGTTAGAATTATTCCTTATTTAGTAGCGATGTTAGTTTCAATTGGGATCTTTAGAGCTTCTGGAGCAATGGATCTATTAGTGAATCTTGTAAGCCCCATAACTAATTTAATAGGTATGCCTGGAGATGTGCTGCCCATGGCTATCATGAGACCACTATCTGGTGGTGGAGCACAGGGGATTATGAGTGAATTAATCACTACCCACGGACCAGACTCTTTAATCGGTAGAATGGCTTCTGTTATGAATGGCTCAACAGAAACAACCTTCTATGTTTTAGCAGTATACTTTGGTTCAGTAGCTATTAAGAAGACAAGGCATGCGTTGCCTGCAGGATTAATCGCGGATGCTGTAGGTTTAGTTACAGCAGTTGTTGTAGTAAGGCTAATGTTTGGTGCATAAAATCGCATAATATAATAGCATATAATAAGGGCTTCCTATAGCCCTTATTATATTGATGCTTTTTCATAAAAAAAATAATATACTAATATATATAAACTAAGTTTTTGAATGAAAGGCGGCGATCCATCATGTTAAAACCAAAGGCGTTAAAATCAGGTGATACCATAGGAATTATTGCTCCAGCCAGTCCTTCAACAGAGAAGAAGGTAAAATTAGTTCAGGAACAGATGGCTGCTTTAGGTTATCGAGTAAAGTTTGGCCAAAGCTGTTACGAAACCCATGGTTATTTAGCTGGGAGTGATGTTTTAAGGGCAAAGGATATAAACCATATGTTTAAGGATAAAGAGGTACAGGGAATCATTTGCCTGAGGGGTGGCTATGGTACAATGAAAATACTACATAAGTTAGATCTTGAGGCTATTAAAAGTAACCCTAAAGTATTTGTAGGCTATAGCGATATAACTTCTTTGCATCTTGCTATGAACCAGATGTGCAATTTAGTGACCTTCCATGGACCAATGGCAGCCTCTGATATTTCAAAAGGATTAGATGATTTTACTAAGGATTCTTTTTTCAAAGTCATAAGCAAGTCAGAAGCAGTAGGGCTCATTAAAAATCCTAAAGATAGTAGAATGACTTGCCTAGTTGAAGGGGAAGCTAGAGGCAGGATTGTAGGGGGAAACCTAGCGTTAATTACCGCTACTATGGGAACGCCATATGAAATTGATACGAAGGGAAAACTATTGTTTTTAGAGGATATTGGGGAAGTACCCTATCGGATTGATAGAATGCTAACCCAGTTGGCCTTAGCTGGGAAGTTTGATGATGCAGCTGGGATTATATTGGGAGATTTCAACAATTGTGAAGCTCCTAAAGGGGAAGAGAGCTTAAGTTTTATGGAGGTACTTGAAGAAATCCTTATACCCTATGGTAAGCCAACCATTTACAATTTGCAAGCAGGTCATTGCTCTCCTATGATCACCTTACCTCTTGGTGTAGAAGCTGTGTTAAAGGCTACTGAAACTAAATTATATATCGAGGAGGTCGCCACAAGCTAATGGAGACAAAATCATCAGTGTTACAGCAAGCAAAAGCTATGAAGGATTGGCTAGTAGAGGTTAGAAGAGATTTTCACCGAAATCCTGAGCTAGGGATGGAGGAAATTAGAACCCAAAAGAAAATTCTACAGTATCTTGATGAAATGGGAATAGAAACTATTGCTGGCATGGCGAATACAGCTGTGGTGGGCATCATAAAAGGAAAAAAAACAGGAAAAACAGTGGCCCTTAGAGCTGATATGGATGCTTTGCCGATGCAGGATTGTAAAAAAGTGCCTTATAAGTCAGAGGTAGAAGGAAAAATGCATGCCTGCGGACATGATGCCCACGTGACGATTTTGTTAGGGGCAGCGAAGTTGTTAAAAACCATGGAACACAGTATCCATGGGACAATCAAGCTATTTTTTCAGCCAGCAGAAGAAACTGTAGGAGGAGCGAAGCCCATGATTGAAGCGGGGGTACTGGAGGAACCTAAGGTAGATGCTGTTCTAGGTTTACATGTTACTCCAGAAATGGTTACTGGACAAATCGGAATAAAGTATGGTCAAATGAATGCTTCCTCCGATACAATAAAGATCAATATTTATGGGGCTAGCACTCATGGGGCTTATCCTCATGGGGGGATAGATGCTATTGCAGTGACTGCCCAGGTGATTACAGCTTTGCAGACCATTGTTAGCAGAAACATTGATCCAAGAGATGCCGCTGTGGTTACTATAGGGAAGATTCAAGGAGGAACACTAGGAAACATCATAGCCAACAAAGTAGAAATGGTAGGGACTGTTAGAACCTTGAACCCCAGCATAAGAAATAAAGTTTTAAACAGACTAACGGAGATTGTAGAGAGAGTAGCGGAGGGTTTAGGGGGAAAAGGAGAAGTTATTAGGGAAGAAGGTTACACTGCCTTGATTAACCATGATATCATTGTGGATGCGGTGGTTCAAAACGGTAGGGAACTATTAGGAAAAAAAAATGTCATCATGATAAAATCACCTAGCTTAGGGGTAGAGGACTTTGGGTATTTTTTAGAAAGGGTTCCAGGTGCCTTTTATAGATTAGGATGTAGGAATGAAGAAAAGGGAATAATTCATCATGGACACAGCAACTTATTTGATGTGGACGAAGATTGTCTGCCTTTAGGGGTAGCATTACAGGTGAAAAACGTACTAACATTGCTAGGAAAGGAAGAAACAGATGAGGGAGCTAGAAAATAACATCCAACATCGATGCAGGTGTAATGTATTGCCAAAACTCCCGCTGAATTGTAGTCGAATTTTATTTAGAAAATTTGATTAAGATATATTGACAAATATATCTATAAGAAATATTATAATTACATAATAATATAATTATAAATACATTCAAAGGAGGAATTGCAGATGGTTATTAAAGTGTTAGGTTCAGGGTGCAAAAATTGCAAGACATTAGAAGAAAATGTAAAGGAAGCGTTACAGCAGCTTAATCTTCAAGGGGAAATAGAGAAGGTGACAGACTTTAAATCAATCGCTGAATATGGGGTTATGAAAACTCCAGGACTTGTAGTGAATGAAAAAGTGGTAGCATCAGGGAAGGTTTTAGGCGTAGATGAAATAAAAAATCTAATAGGGTAGATAGCATTTGTTAAAGAGGCTTGTCTTTGGTGGATAGGCCTTTCTTTTCGCTTACTTTATGGTAATTGAAAAGACTTTTTTCTATAGAAATAGGGGAGAAAAGCTTTTTCTCCCCTATTTTGTGGATAGTCATTCTATTTGATTTTTGTACAAGCTTTACAGATCGCGATAGCAGGGTCATTCTCAACACCCTTCATTCTGGCACATTCCTCACTATAGTCCTCTAACTCATTTAAAGGAGCCTCTAAAAATCTTGAAAATTCATTTTGAGCTTTGTAGAGGAGATCTTTATTTAAGGAATAGATGGTTCTTTGACCTTCTTTTTCTACTTCCACCAATGTCGCATGTTTCAATATTTTTAAATGCTGGGAAATACGGGGTTGGCTAATATTCAAAATTCCCTCAAGCTCACATACATACATTGGTTTAATTGATAACAGCTTAATAATTTTAATTCTTGTACTTTCACCTAAGGCTTTAAAAATCACTTCAAAATCCATATTCAACCTCCGTTATCTCAAAATGTAGACATGATATTTATTATAGCATACTTCTTTTCTGGTGGTTATATCATATTACTTGAAACTTTAATTCTCTGTTCGGCTCAAAAATTGCCAAAAATTGAAAAGTATAAATTTCTTAATTATAAATTACCCATAACTTCATCTATATAATCTAATAATTTCAAGTTAGCTTCATAGTAAATACGTTTGAGGGTAATACTAAATATTGTATTGTCAAAAGAAGGCAAAACAATTATGAAGAAATATAGAATAGGAGTTGGAACAATGCTGATTGTATTTACTAGAGCCCTTATACTATATGGTTTAGTAGTACTGGTTATGAGAATGATGGGTAAAAGGCAGATTGCAGAGATGCAGCCCTTCGAATTGGTTATTACAATTATGATTGCAGATTTAGCTGCTACCCCTATGGAAAATACTGGGGTGCCATTATTAAATGGTGTTATACCAATCGTAACCCTTTTATCTGCACAAGTAATCGTATCCTATTTATCCTTAAAAAGTGAAACCTTTAGAGAAATCGTATGTGGCAAACCCAGTATAATTATTGACAAAGGAAATATCGTTCAGTCAGAGGTCACTAGACTGAGAATCAATATGAATGATCTTTTAGAACAGCTGCGTGGCAAAAGTTATCTAAACCTAAGTGATGTGGAGTATGCTATATTGGAAACCAACGGACAGATTACTATTATACCTAAGGCAGAAAAAAGAAATGTTCTTACCAGTGATTTAGGAGTACCGGTTCAACCAGAAGAACTACCAATTACATTGATCGTGGATGGAAAATTGATTGAGAAAAACCTTCAAAAAAGTGGACATAACCACCAATGGATAATGAATCGATTAAAACAAAACAATATAAATAATATAGAAGATGTATTCTTTGCATTTTTATCCTCTGAGAGGATGTTCTATTCTCAACCAAAGGAAAAAACAACAAAGCAAGGAGGTTAACCCATGAAGGTGGTAGTTATAACGGTATTGATACTTGTGTTATTTTTTGTCTCCTCCTTATATATGAATCATTACATAACAAGAAGTTCAGAAGAAGTAGTTAATAAAATTGAAAAACTGGAAGAGTCCATTGAAAAAAACAATTGGGAAGAAGCACAACTCTATATGAAAGAGACTGCAGAAGAATGGAATAAAACAAAGAAGGTATGGCTAATCTTCTTAGAACACTATGAAATAGATAAGATAAATATTGTATTGGCACGATTACAAAAATTTACAAGCATCGAAAAAGACACTGAGGCACTGGGAGAAATCGCAGAGTTCAAACTTCTAGTAAAACATGTTGTGGAAAAGGAAGCTTTTAAGATCACTAATATTTTGTAATGTAATGAATATAGAGACTCCTATTATTTACCTCTAGATAAATAGGGTAACATAGCTTATCATGGATTATGTAAACCATAACTATGATAGGGAGGAGTTTACTGTCTATGAAAAAAATATTACGCTTCACCATAACAATAGGAGTAATTATGCTATTGTTAGTGCCTTCTTTTGCTGAAGCGGCGCAAGTACATCGAGTAGCTAGGGGAGAGACCATGTTTTACATTGCCCAGAGATATAGATTGACTGTTGATGAGTTGGTAGCTCAAAATGGTTATTTAAGAAATCCTAGCAAAATTTTTGTAGGGCAAGTATTAATTGTACCAAAACAGTTAGAACCCAATGTGTATATCGTACGTCAAGGAGATACTTTATTTAGAATAGCAGAAAAATTAGAGGTGACTATGCCTGCGTTAGCCGCAGAAAACAATATCAGTAACTGGAATCATATTTTTGTGGGACAAAAACTTTCTGTTCCTGCTAAGGCTACGAATCCATCTACAGCACTAGCACCTTCTCAAGCAGTAGTTTCTAATGATTATGTGGTAAAAAGAGGAGACACTCTATACAAAATATCTCAAGAGGTAGGAGCACCCATGGCAGCGCTAGCTGAGGCCAACAACTTAAAGGATTGGAATACTATTTATGTGGGACAAGGTTTAAAGGTACCTTCAACATCAGTAACACAACCTGTTGAAACTCCGAAACAACCAGAGACTACTCCACAATTAACAATGGCTCAGCTAGCAAAAATGTATACTGATACCTTCTATTTAAAGGGTTCAGCCAATACAAATAAAATTGCTTTGACCTTTGATGACGGACCGAATCAAAAATATACAACACAAATACTAGATGTGTTAAAACAGCATGGAGTGCCTGCTACTTTCTTTGTATTGGGTAGTAAAGTAGAAAGACATCCAGAAATCTTGCAACGTATAGTTGAAGAAGGCCATGTGGTAGGTAACCATACATGGATTCATCCAGATCTCAGTAAAGTAACACAAAGCAGTTTAGTTAGTGAGATACAACAAACAGAAGACATCATCCATGAGGTTACAGGAGTAAGAACTGGACTAATGCGACCACCCTATGGAAGTCTTAATCAAGAGGGAATGGAAAAATTAAGAGACATGAATTATAAAGTAATTAACTGGTCTGTGGATTCTGTAGATTGGAGAGACCAAGATGTAGATCAAATATTAATTAACACCTTGCCGGATGTAAAACAGGGTGGTATCCTATTATTCCATGATGCAGGTGGAGATCAGCAAACTAGAGCTGCAACTGTTGCAGTATTACCTGAATTGATTTATACTTTAAAAATGCAAGGATATGAGTTCGTAACAGTGGACGAGCTATTAAGTGTTCCAACGTATAAATAATATTTTAAATGAGTCTATATCTTGAACAAGATATAGACTCATTTTATGAAAATAGCTCTAGATTTTTTCAGCAAAGGCTTTACCAAGTTCAAAGCATTGTTTTAAGGTTTCCTCTGAAGGGGTAAACTTTTTGCCAAGTGGTTCAAAGGGCAGTTTAAAGGCCATTTGCTTTAATAAACTATGGGCCATTTGTAGTCCTTCTCCACTCCAACCATAGGAGCCAAATACTCCTGCTACCTTACCCATATTGGCCATTGGATCAATAAGGGAGAGAAGATCCCACATAGGTTTAACCATGGTCTTATTAATCGTAGGAGAGCCTAAAAGAATGCCTTTAGATGTATTGATGGCATAATGAATGGCTTCTAAATCTTCCTTTTCTGCATCAATAAATTTAACTGTTGCACCAGCTGCCTCTAAGCCTTCCTTAATTTTCTCAGCCATGATTTCTGTGTTTCTATAGGCGGACAAGTAAAAAACTGCCACTTGGCTTTGATTTCTTGTACTCATTTCTTTAGTTGACCATGCAAAGTAATTTGTTATGGCATCTTGAGGCTTTTCGCTTAAGATAGGTCCATGGGAAGGGAGTATGGCATCTATAGCTAAATCCTTAATTTTCTCATGAGCATTTAAGTAATGCTGAGCAAAGGGCTCCATAATGCAACGATAATAATGCTTAATGGCATCGGGATATTCTATCTTATTAACAGCTTCATGCTCTATGGCGCAATAGTGAGAACCAAAACAATCGCAAGAAAATAGAGTTTTATCTGTCTTACTATAGACAAACATTGTATCAGACCAATGGAGGAATGGAGCAGTAATAAAAGTTAATTTTCTGCTTCCGATATCTAATTCTTCTCCGTCTTTGATTACATGATATTTAAATTCTCTATTTACCTGTTCTTGAAGAAATATACTTGCTGCCTTTGTACAAAATATTTCTACATCAGGATTGATTTCTAAAATGTATTTTAAACTTCCGGCATGATCTGGTTCAGTATGATTAATAATTACATAATCAATTTCTCTGATATTTGTTAGTTTTTTTAGTTTTTCTAAATACTCATCTTTAAAATTTGCCTTAACTGTATCGATCAGTACTTTTTTTTCATCATTAATGAAATAAGAATTGTAGGTGGAGCCATGGGGAGTTTTCATAATAATATCAAAGGTTTCCAAATCCGGGTCTAATACTCCTGTCCAAAAAATTTTGTTTTTAATTTCAAAAGCTTCCATTATATAACCTCCTTCAACTTTCAATAAAAGTATACCCAATAGGTTTAAGTATAAACACATTCCATAAGTTTTATTTTGTAACAGGGGTAATAAATGATAAAGAAAATAGAAATAATAGAAATAATTAATAAAATAAGGAGGGGTTATTTTGGATTTTAATAGAGCTCAGGAAATTGTTAATTCTCCAAATCACATCGAAATACTTCATCAAGGAAAATCTGTGTGGATTACAGGATTAGATGCTCAAAGGCAGGTGGCAAAAGTACAGGATGAAGAACATGTTGCAGAAGGTATAAAAGAAGTGCCAATACAGCAACTAATAGAAAATGGTGTAATAAAGTAAGCAAAAATAAAGGTAGATAGTGATGATCTACCTTTATTTTTTTTGTGAATAGTATTGACTTCATTAAAGAATACATATAAAATATAATTAAACAAACACATGAACATATATTCATATGTAATGGAGGGATGGAATGAAGAAGGAGATCGAGGTTTGTGAAGTGCAATGCATTCACGAAGAAGACGTAAAGGAAGTTAAAGAAAATATGCTACAGGATACAATTCTTAATGATATGGCAGAATTCTACAAGGTATTTGGGGATGTTACAAGGATTAAAATACTTTATGCATTACTTCAAAAAGAAATGTGTGTATGCGATATTGCTGCTGTATTGGAAATGAATCAATCGGCGGTATCTCATCAGCTAAGGATTTTGAAGAGCCATCGACTAGTTAAGTACAGAAGAGATGGCAAAGTTATTTATTATTCCTTAGATGATGAACATGTTAAGAGGGTCTTTAATGAAGGATTACATCATCTTCAGCATAGCTAAAAAATAATAACAGGTAGTGAGGGGGACAAACATGGAAAAACTAGAAGGAGTTAAAAAGACAGGAAAAGAGGGGCAGAACACTTTTTTAGTAGAGGGTGTGGATTGCCCCAACTGTGCTCTGAAGGTTGAGAGAAGAATTCAAATGATTGAAGGCATAAAAGAAGCTACTTTAAACTTTTCTACTTCTAAGCTATATGTAAAGCATGATGGTCAAATAGAGGAAATTCTGCAGGCATTGAAGGAAACAGGACATCAAGGTAGATTACTGGAAGCCACAAGAAAAAATAAAGGTATTCAACAGGAAGTTGCATGGTATCAGAACAAAAAGACGGTGATGACTTTTATTTCTGGTATTTTCATAGTGTTCGGGTTTATGGTACAATTTTTAAGCAGTAATAGAGATATATCAACACCACTTTTTGCACTGGCTATGATATCAGGAGGATATTACGTAGCTAAAAGCGGATTATTTGCACTTAAATCCTTTAGTCTAGATATGAATTTCTTAATGATGGTGGCTGCAATTGGAGCAGCTTTATTAGGTGAGTGGTCGGAGGGAGCTGCTGTAGTATTTTTGTTTTCTGTAGGGAATACATTACAGGTTTATACTATGGATAAAACAAGAAAATCCATATCACAATTGATGGAATTAGCCCCAAATGAAGCTCTCCTTAAGACATTAAGTGGTGAAATCATGGTTCCGGTTGAGGAACTATCTATAGGAGATCTAGTGATCATTAAACCAGGAGAACGAATACCAATAGATGGCGTTGTAGCTAAAGGGTATTCCTCTGTGAATCAAGCTCCGATTACAGGAGAGTCTATTCCGGTGGAGAAGGCAGAGGGTAACGAGGTTTTTGCTGGTACCATCAATCAACAAGGGTTGTTGGAGATTAAGGTAACAAAACTAGTAGAGGATACAACTCTATCAAAGATAATGAATATGGTAGAAGAGGCACAAGCACAAAAGGCTCCCTCTCAGCAATTTGTTGATAAATTTGCAAAATACTATACTCCTATTGTAGTATTATTGGCGATTTTCATTGCAGTGATACCACCGATTTTCTTAGGAGTAGAGTTTGCACCATGGATTAAAAAAGCATTAATTTTGTTAGTGATTTCTTGTCCATGTGCCCTTGTCATATCCACTCCTGTTTCTATTGTATCCGCAATAGGCAATGCTTCTAAGGAAGGAATCCTTATTAAAGGAGGAGCTCATCTAGAAGAAACAGGTAAAATCACGGCAATAGCTTTTGATAAAACCGGGACATTGACGGTAGGAAGACCTTCAGTAGTGGATATAGATAGGACCTCTAGTCATAGTAGAGAAGAGGCGTTAAAAATTGCTGCTTCATTAGAAAAAGCATCAGAACATCCAATAGGAAGAGCTATTGTTGAAAAGGCAGCTTTGGAGGGAATTACTTTAGACTTAAATCTAGAGGAGTTTGAAGCTATTATAGGGAAAGGAATTAAAGGAAAAGTAGGGGGGGAAATTTATTATTTAGGAAACTCACGGTTATTCCAGGAGATTTCTATAGAGATGAAAGATATAAAGGAAAAGATTGAAGGTTATCAAAAGGAAGGAAAAACTGTCATACTATTAGGAGATGAAGAAAGGGTCATTAGTATATTTACTGTTGCAGATGAAGTGAGAAGCATGAGCAAGAATGCTATTCAACAGTTGAAGAAGGCAGGTATTGAAAAGACAATTATGCTAACAGGAGACCATCCTAATACTGCTGCTGCTGTAGCTAATGCTACAGGAATAGAAGAATTTAAAGGCCAGTTGTTACCAGAAGATAAACTCCAGGTAATCAAGAATTTAGTGGTAGAATACAAAAACGTGGCTATGGTAGGAGACGGTATTAATGACACACCGGCATTAGCAACCGCTTCTGTGGGTATAGCTATGGGAGCTGCAGGGACAGATGCGGCATTGGAAACTGCAGACATTGCCTTAATGGGAGATGATTTAAACAAGCTGGCTTATACTGTACTGCTAAGCAGAAGGGCATTAAAGATTATTCGTGAGAATATTATCTTTTCTATATTCATTAAAGTAGTATTTCTAATATTGACTTTTATGGGAAGAGCTAATTTATGGATGGCAGTATTTGCTGATACTGGGGCTTCAATTATTGTTATATTAAATGGGATGAGGCTTTTAAAAAAAAATAAGAAGTCCTAGAATTGAAAAACTAACGATAATGATTATTAAATAAAAAAAAATATCAAAAACTAATTTTTATGTGTTTAAATATATTTTTCAGGGGAATATATTAATTGATGGTTAATCAAAAGATAAACCAAATTTAATTAATAAGCTCAGGAGGTATATACATGGCAGAAAGATTAGTAGGTGTGCAAGCCCCACATTTTGAAATGAAGACAGTAGATGGATTAGGACAAGATTTTGGGAAAGTATCATTGAATGATTATAGTGGTAAATGGTTAGTGATGTTTTTCTATCCACTAGATTTTACCTTTGTTTGCCCAACTGAAATCACTGGTTTCAACAAAAAAATTGAAAGCTTTAAAAAACTAAATGCTGAAATATTAGGAGTAAGTACAGATAGTGAGCATTCCCATAAGGCATGGATCAATACAGCTCAAGACAAAGGTGGCTTAGGGCAACTTCAATTTCCATTAGCATCTGATATGACACAAAAAGTAGCTAGAGATTATGGCGTATTGATTGAAGATGAGGGTATCGCTTTAAGAGGACTGTTTATCATAGACCCAGAAGGAGTTTTAAGATATTCTGTTGTCCATGACTTAAATGTTGGAAGAAGTGTTGATGAAACATTAAGAGTGCTTCAAGGATTGCAATCTGGAGGCTTATGCCCAATCGATTGGGAACCAGGAGATGAGCATTTATAATTGTAAAATAGTCTTAGGAAGATTTAAAAGACGATTCTAGGTGAAAGATAAGGGGAGCTTTTGGAACTCCCCTTTTAATATGTATTTACTTATTCATCTCAGTTGCCTTGATAGCCAATGCGGCTCCGATTGCATATGCCTGCTGCAGAATATTTTCATCCTTCATAATAGGGTGCTGATCTACATTAGGAATAAAGAGATTGCCTTCATGGCTGGTATTGATGGATTTAAAATATAAATCCATGATGGGTAACGTAGCATCAAAAAGATGAGGATTTTCTGACATACCTGCTGTACAAATAAAATATCCTAAACGTTTTTTTTCTTTATCAATTAAGGAATGATTTAGCACATATTTGCTTGACCAAATAGCTTGATTCCGATCAATAATTGTCTTCAATTGAGCACTGACGCTATTGAAGTATAAAGGAGAAGATAGAATGACAATATCTGTTGCATCAAACTTTTCATAGAGCTTTTCCATATCATCCTTCAAGACACATCCCCTTTTTCTAGTACAGCCATCACAGGCTTTGCAGGGCTGAACATTCAATTTATCAGCATAAATTTTTTCGATAGCTACTTGATTTTCACAGGTTTTTTCTATACCCTTAAGCATATGGGTAACTAAAGTATCGTTATTTTTTCCTTTTCTAGGGCTTCCCACAATTCCCAAAACCTTTAACATAGTGTTCCTCCTGAATATATGTGTATTTTTAGGGACTTTCCATATTAAATACATTTTATCACAAATAGCACCAATTTACTCTTAAGTCTATAGAAAAGTTTCTACAGCATCGGAGGTAAGAGAGGCATAAAGGATAGCGGTAGAGCATATATGTAATATGAAAAAAGTTGAAAAGGAGATCCATATGAAGAAAAAAATGAGACTCTTGTGCTTTATAACCCTGATGCTTCTAGTAATAGGGGTATTTGGTAGAAATTATTTATTTATCGATGATTTTATTAAATCTAAAAACAATGGTGAACAGGAAAATATAATAACCGAGGCCAACAGCTACACAACTGAAAACTATCAAAGCTTTTTTACAGAAAATGGAGAAATTGACATAGTAGATTCAAACTATATGGTTGCTTTAACGGAAGTATTTTATAATCTAGATAAATACCAGGGGAGAGGGATCACATTAGAAGGTTTTGTACATAGAGAAGCGTACTATGATGATAATCAATTTATGCTGGCAAGAACAGTGTCATCTTGTTGTGCAGAGCATGCAACAATGATGGGTTTGCTAAGTCATTGGGAGGATGCAGAAGAATTAAAGGAAGGTACTTGGATAAGCGTGAAGGGAATGTTACAGTCTACTGTCCACTACAGTCCTAAGATAGACAAAGGGGTAACTTGGCCAATGGTCATTGTAGAAGAACTAGAAATAATTGAAAAACCAGAGGAAGAATATATTTATCATGAATTATAAGATAGTTAAAAGCTTATAGATAACCAATTTTAAACTTTAATTGCACTCTGTGAAAGTGACTGACAGCAAATCAAAGATTTGGGTCATCTACTTTTGATATACACGGTCTACGGTTTCGCCCAAAACCATGGGCTGCAAATGTAGCCCTTAGTATATCAAAATTTCACCTTGTATAAGCGACTGACATGAAATCATAGATTTCAGTCATCTGCTTAAGTTCTGTAGTTGGTTACCTATATAGTAATAAAAAGCTATACATTATTTTATACTTTAAAATAATGTATAGCTTTTTATGAGATTTACAGCCTAATTTCATGTGAAGTAAAGAAAGTACAAAGCTTTTGAGTCTGTCATCCTGAGGGGTGAGGAAGGAACTGAGCTTTATTTTAGCGAAGTAAAAGTGGTTTGCAGCATTGAAACAATAGGCAGGTTGATTTCTAGCCAATAAATTATGAGACCAAAAATGACAGCTGGTATCGTTGTAATCACAGTGGCCCACAATGCAGAACGACGGTCAATTGCAATTAGAGGTAATAAAGCATCTCCATCCTGAGATACCGCATTGGCAAATAGGGCGGCAAAGGGCACTAGACCTCGAGTAAATAATGTAACAAATATAATTTGAGGGCCACAGCCAGGAATCAACCCAATAGCTGAACCAATAATAATCGATAATATACCTGTAGCTAATAGTACTGTCTCAATCATCCCTTCGCCAGTGGCATAATCACCACCACCAATGGCTAATACTAGGATTTCATAGGCTAAGAATCCAACAAATACCCATGTCACAACAAAGGCGGTATCTTGAGCATTATGGATAAAGGTTTCCTTCAAAGACATGGCCTTTAGTTCAGTTTCTTCATGGGTATCATCCCCAAGAAATTTTTTACTCATAATCATCATAAGGATAGAAAATGCTGTTCCTAAGGTTCCTATAACTAATCCTAAATTAGGGATGAAAAGCTCATTAATATCTACTTGAAGCAACAGTCCTATTCCTAAGGGTAAAGCAATCAGCATAATAAGCCAATATAGATAAAAACCATTATGGGTAAATCTGTAGCCCAAAGTATCATGACTTTGATGACCCTTCAACTTATGATGTAATAAAAGGTCAATTTCATCTCCTTCACTATGACCAATATGTTTGATGAGGTTATCATTACATCCTCCCATTCGATTGCATTCATATTGAAGTAGACTATGGTCAGCATTTGCATGGTCTTGATCAAGATCTTCCTTGCTCTTTCTTCTAGATTTATACTTTTCTAAGATTTCAATACCTAGGTTGGTTTTATCAACAGCATAACCAGTAATGATGGCAGCTATAAAAGAAAGAAAACTAATAATGAGGTACTGCAGTGGATGGCTGGCAATTAGTACAAAGGCTGAATCCCCCATTGTAGCTACCAAAGTAGCTATAACCGTACCAAAGCTTACTGCTCCTTTAAAAAATAAGGGCATAACGAAAATAGCCCCACCACAACCAGGCGTGAGTCCTAATAATGCCCCCAGCACAGGTTGCCATTTTTTTGATCTTTCTATAGAAGATATAAAATCTCCAGACTTTTTGAAGTTTATATATCCAAATAACAAAAGAACAAATCCAACAAAAACTCCTACCTCTAAAAAAGCACCTTCAGCGCTATCTAATACAAGTTCTAAAATGGTCACAAACAATAAGTTCTACCCCCTTATTTCATTTTCTATATAATTATACCCTCTGACTATGTAACCTAACAATAGTTTTATTCTTCTCTTCTGTGTCTAGCAAAGTCCTTTATCTCTTCCTCCTGATGAAGTTCAGAGGTGATCTCCCAGTGAATAACATAGGTCAATATAAGTCGTAGAACGATAATAGTACCTAATACTTTTATCTCATCCATTGTACGAACTAAAATTGTCCTGAGGATTTCTCCACCTAATTTAAATTCAAGGCCTAATGCCAAACCCTTAGCTAGTTCGATTTTTATACAGGTATCATTAAATTTTAATTTCTCTTTAACATACTTTAAAAAACTTCTTACACCAGAATAACCTATAATAAAGATGCCAATTAGCTCTAAAATATGAATTACGAAGACAACCAATGCTTCAATCAAATGTTCAAACTGTTCTAGCATAGTATTCCTCCTAGAAGATGGGATTCTTTTGTACTTTTATAATAGTATGTCCAATCTTTTCTAGACAAAACTAAAATCCTACTGCTTTTACACAGTAGGACTTTAGCAACTATTAAGATATCAATCTGGTTAACCCTAAGATAACTAAGATACATCCTGGAATAAATGAAGTTTTTTCCTTTAATCGAGAGGCTAAATAGTTTTTGCCTATATGAATGCCTGACAGCAGGAATACTAAATTTAATATAGCTACCAATAATAAAGTAAATAGGATCGTCGTGATAGAGGAAAGTGAAACCGCAATTCCAATAGCTAAGGAATCGATGGCTAAAGCTATTCCTAATACGATAGCTTCTTTTGTGTCAATTACTCCAGAAATATCTAGATCTATCTTTGCAGGATCTCTCAATACATTTATTGCAATTCCCAAAGAGTCAATACTGATAATTGCAATAGAAGTAGGTTGGTGGACTTTTTCCTTAGGAAACCTATAATTTAACCAGCCTTGAATCAAAAACCAAATACCAATAACCAATAGTATACCTGCCCCTATCAAATTCGTAGCGACTTCCGGTACCAATCTTGTTAAAAGATTTCCGGCAAAAAAACCAAGACTTAGAAGGGCAACAGAAATAAAATCTAGTATAACAAGAGAGTATAAAGGAACTTTTATATTTTTTATACCATAAGCTATGCCAACACTGAAACTATCCATGCTTATGGCGATGGCAATCAAAAGACCTTCAATCATGTGATCCCTCCTTAAATCATCATCTCCTTACCATATTATGTAGCATGGGGCAAGGGGTGACAAAATTTAATATTGCGAGTAATAAAAATCTTGAAGAAAAGATAGTGGTATGATATGATGTAAAGAAAATTCAATATAAGCTTTATTAAATACTTTCAGGGCGGGGTGAAATTCCCCACCGGCGGTAACGTTTTATGCGAAGCCCGCGAGCCTTTTGGTTGATCTGGTGAGATTCCAGAGCCGACAGTATAGTCTGGATGGGAGAGAGTATAGTATTATATTACTGTTGATTACATATGCTTTTATATGGTAGGCACTTAATAAATCAATGAACAGTGATATTAATTATATCAATCATACCCTGAGGTAAAATCTCAGGGTATTTTATTTTGTTAAAAAGAAAAAAATAGGAGAAATGGAGGTGGTATTGTGGAGGAGAACTATATGGAAAGAGCCCTTACTTTGGCAAAACTAGGATGGGGGAAGACAAGACCAAATCCTCTAGTGGGGGCTGTGATTGTAAAGGAAGGAAAGGTTATTGCTGAAGGATATCATCATTATTATGGTGGAGATCATGCAGAGGTAGATGCATTAAAAAAAATAAAATTTCTTGCTAAGGGAGCTGCGATTTATGTAAATTTAGAGCCCTGCTCACATTATGGGAAAACACCCCCCTGTGTAGAAGCTATCATAAAAAGTAAAGCGAAAAAGGTAGTTGTTGCACTACAGGATCCTAATCCACAGGTGGCAGGTAGGGGGATAAAAATACTTAGGAAACATGGAATAGAAGTGGTATTAGGAGTTTTGGAAGAGGAAGCAAGAAAGCTAAATGAAATTTTTATTAAATATATTACTACATCTAAGCCCTTTTGCATTTTAAAAACCGCAATGACCTTAGATGGCAAAATTGCCACCTCAAATGGAGACTCAAAATGGATTACTGAAGAGGATGCAAGGGCATACGGTCATCATATAAGAGATCGAGTAGCTGGAATCATGGTGGGAATTTCTACCATATTAGCGGATGATCCTCAACTAAACACCAGAATTCTCAACAAAGAAGGAAATCAGCCAGTACGAATTATTGTAGACAGTAAGCTCAGGATTCCTTTAGAAGTCAATGTGGTGAAGACTGCGAAACAACAACCAACGCTTATTGCAACTACCAATAAAGCTTCAAAAGAAAAAATAGAAGAACTAGCTAAATTGGGGGTGGAGGTGCTAATGGTTGAGGAGAAAAACGGAAAAGTAAATCTTGAGGATTTAATGATACAACTAGGACAGAGAAAAATAGACAGTATTCTATTGGAGGGGGGAGGCACCCTGAACTATTCAGCCTTAGATGTAGGAATTGTAGATAAGGTCATGTGTTTTATCGGGCCTAAGATTATTGGGGGAAGAAATGCCATTACACCAGTAGAAGGTACTGGTAAAAGCTTAATAAAAGATGCTTTCATTGTAGAGGATATTTCTCTTGAAAAATTTCGGAAGGATATTTTGATAGAGGGTTATATCAGAAGGAGAGGATAGGTTGTGTTTACGGGAATTGTTGAAGAAATAGGTAGAATAAGGAGAATTCATCAAAGTGGAGATGGTGCTAGCATTATCATTGAAGGAAAAAGAGTTTTAGGAGATGTGAAGTTGGGTGATAGCATAGCTACTAATGGTGTATGCTTGACAGTAAATCAGTTTGATACTTCTAGTTTTCAAGTAGATGTTATGGCAGAAACCATGAGGCGTAGCAACTTAAAGAATTTGAAAACAGGTGATTTAGTGAATTTAGAAAGGGCGGTGGCAGTAGGGGATCGTTTAGGGGGACATCTTGTCAGCGGACATATCGATGGGGTAGGGGTTATTAGTAATTATGATCAAGAGGACAATGCAGTATGGATCACAATTGATGTAGAACTAGAATTATTGAAATATATCATTTTAAAGGGGTCTATTGCAGTAGACGGTGTAAGTCTTACGGTAGCTTATGTAGATGAAAAGTGTTTTAAAGTCTCTATCATCCCTCATACCCGAGATGAGACAATTTTAATTAATAAAGGAGTTGGGGAGCTGGTAAATTTGGAATGCGATATGATTGGAAAATATGTAGAAAAATTAATGTTTTATAACAAAGATAAGCAAGAAAAGAAGGATATTTCATTAGATTTTTTGGCACAACATGGATTTATAAAATAAAGGAGGAAAATAAATGCAATTTCAGTTCAATACCATTGAAGAAGCATTAAAGGATATAAAGATCGGAAAAATGATTGTAGTAGTGGATGATGAGGATAGGGAAAATGAAGGGGATTTGGTGGCGGCAGCTCAATTTATCACTCCTGAAACCGTTAATTTCATGGCGAAATATGGGAGAGGCTTGATTTGTTTACCTATGCTGGAGGAAAGGTTAAAACAGCTTCAAATGCCACAAATGGTTCAAAATAATACAGATGATCATGGAACAGCCTTCACTGTTTCCATTGATGCGGTGGAAACCACTACTGGAATCTCTGCTCATGAAAGGGCTATTACAATCCAAAAAGCTGTGGCTCCTAATACTAAGCCAGAGGATTTTAAAAGACCAGGACATATTTTCCCTTTAGCAGCTAAGAAAGGCGGGGTTTTAAATAGGACAGGCCATACAGAGGCATCAGTAGATTTGGCTAGACTGGCGGGCTTATATCCTGCAGGGGTCATTTGTGAAATTATGAATGAAGATGGCACGATGGCTAGAGTTCCAGAATTAATGGGATTTGTTAAAGAGCATCGTTTAAAAATCATTACTATTGCTGATTTAGTTGCTTATAGAAGAAAAAATGAAAAATTGGTAGAACGGGTAACAGAAACCCATATGCCTACAAAGTATGGAGATTTCAAAATAGTAGGTTATATAAATAGCATGAATGAAGAGCACCATGTGGCCTTAGTTAAAGGAGAAATTCATGGAGATGAGCCAGTGTTAGTAAGGGTACATTCCGAATGTCTGACAGGAGATGCTTTTGGCTCTCTAAGGTGCGACTGCGGTGAACAATTTGCAGCAGCTATGAACAAAATCAACGAAGAAGGTAAAGGAGTACTTTTATATATGCGGCAGGAGGGTAGAGGTATTGGCTTAATTAATAAGTTGAAAGCTTATGCTTTACAGGATGAAGGGTATGATACAGTGGAAGCAAATCTTGCTCTTGGTTTTCCGGAGGATATGCGAGAATATGGGGTTGGGGCTCAAATATTAAGGGATCTGGGTGTGAAAAAGATAAGATTGATGACCAATAATCCTAAAAAACTTATAGGGTTAGGGGGTTATGATTTAGAGATCGTAGACCGAGTAGCTATTCAAATGAACCATAATGAGAGAAATGCCCGTTATTTAAAAACAAAACAAGAAAAGCTAGGACATCTATTAAAATTCAAGGAGGAAAAATAAAGATGAAGACATTTGAAGGTCAATTAACTAGTAAAGGTTTAAAATTTGGCATTGTTATAGGTAGATTTAATGAATTTATAGGGAGTAAATTATTAGGTGGAGCCATAGATGCGATTAAAAGACATGGTGGAGAAGAAACTAATATAAGTATTAGCTGGGTGCCAGGGGCCTTTGAAATTCCATTAGCAGCTAAGAAAATGGCTAAGTCTGGGAATTATGACGCAGTTATATGTTTAGGAGCAGTTATAAGAGGAGCTACACCTCACTTTGAGTATGTAGCTGGTGAAGTAACAAAGGGTATTGCCCATGTGGGATTAGAGCTAGAGCTACCAATTATATTTGGCGTTCTTACTACTGATACAATAGAACAGGCTATTGAAAGGGCAGGGACAAAGGCCGGTAACAAAGGATTTGAAGCAGCGGTCACTGCAATTGAAATGGCAAACCTTCTAAAAGAAATAAAATAATGGATAGGTGCTAACTAGCACCTATCCATTATTTTATTTCTATTTTACATTCTATTTTACAGCAAATTTATTTATTTAGTTGAATTTTTTATTTTCATAACATATAATTATACTGCTAAAATAAAACAACCCATCTATAACCTATTAAGGTATTTCTTAATTTCCCATTTTCTTATGTGTAATAAATTTACAACTTAACCAATTGTCAATCTATAAAGATGATATGTTTTTTAAAACACAAGAAAGCGCACTAAAGTGAGCTTATGTTTAATATCAGATACAAGGGGGTAGAATTATGAGTAAATCAATAGGGCGGGAAGAACAGGCTACACAAGAAAGAAGTGAAAAAATGCACAAAAAAGCTATTGAAGTTAGTGAGAAAGTAAAATTTAGAGTGATATCTATTTACGCAGTTTTTGTATTAATATCTGCTTTTATCTTTAATAGCCCCTATGAAATTATGACGGGTATGATGCATATCATAGTAGCGCCTAGTATATTGATAACTGATTATATGGCAGTAGGAAATATAGGAGCGGCCTTATTTAACAGTGGGATATTGATGCTTCTTGCAATTTTTATTACAAAGAAGTGCAAGGTAAATATGAATGGACCCATCATTGCTGCTATTTTTACAATAGGAGGGTTTGCTCTTTTTGGTAAAAATTTGTATAATGTATGGGGAATATTTTTAGGGGTTTATCTATTCTCAGTCGTTCAGAAAGAAAAGTTCAGCAAGTTTATCCTCATTGCATTTTTTGGTA
This sequence comes from Anaerovirgula multivorans, assembly GCF_900188145.1. GTDB lineage: Bacteria > Bacillota > Clostridia > Peptostreptococcales > Natronincolaceae > Anaerovirgula > Anaerovirgula multivorans. The sequence continues at coordinate 160,164 of NZ_FZOJ01000009.1, forward strand.
CAGCGTTAGGTCCCTTAATTAGTCAGGTCACTTTTGATCTAGGCTTTACAATAATAAACGGCTTGATTTTAGGAAATATTATTGGTGTTATAGCAGGCTTTATCTTACCACCTCTTGCTAATCACTTTATTAAATTTCATCAGGGTTTTAACCTATATAATATGGGTTTTACAGCTGGTATGGTGGGAACAGTATTTATGGCGCTTTTTAGAGCGTTTGACCTGCAAACTGCTCCTACATTAATTTTACTAGAAGGATATAACCGTGTGTTAGGTATGTACTTATTTTTGATCTTCACTTCTATGATTATCGTGGGACTTATGTTTAACAATAGGAGTTTTAGCGGTTATAGAAGGCTTTTAAAATACTCAGGAAGGCTGGTGGCGGATTACGTTAATTTAAGCGGATTTGGCCTGAGCTTTATTAACATGGGATTACTTGGGATGGTAACAACACTATACGTATTATTAGTAAATGGACAGTTAAATGGTCCAATTATTGGTGGAATATTTACCGTAGTGGGTTTTGGAGCTTTCGGTAAACATATTAGAAATATAACGCCTATATTACTAGGAGTATACCTAGCTTCACTATTCAAAATTTGGGATACCAACGCAATCGGACCACTATTAGCAGCATTATTTGGAACAACATTGGCACCTATAGCTGGAGAGTTTGGTGCCATCAGCGGCATTGTTGCAGGATTCTTACACATGGCCATGGTAATGAATGTTGGGTATCTGCATGGGGGTATGAACTTATATAATAATGGGTTTGCCGGTGGAATGGTGGCAGCTGTTCTTCTACCAATAATTGATTCCTTTAAAAAGGAGGAAGAGTAATTTGACACATGATAAAATGAAAGCAATAAAAATAGTAGATGAATTAATGAGTTTTTATCTTAAAATTGGCATAGTAGATATTCATATTGATTTTAACTATGGAGAAAAACAAACTGAAGTACATTTAAGGGGAGAGTGCCATAACCCACCAATTAAAAAGCTTGAGAAACTAGAAACGGTTTTAAACACACCCCGACAACCTGAGTTAGAAGAATACTACTGGGAACTTGTAGGGAACAGCGATTATTATCAGGAAATTACATTGTTAGGAGCGTTAGTAGATTCTGGTGAAGTTGACTATAGTGATCACCAATTAAAAGTTAAAGTTATAAGAAAAAGATGATTATTACAATTTCAAAAGCATTTTAAAATACAACAAAACCCCTTGACAGAGAAAAAGAAAGATGATATATTGATATTCCGCCGTTATTAGACGGCGGTTAATAAATATTTTAATAGTTACGGGAACTTTCAAAAAAGAGTTGACATAATGCGAGAAACCAGGTATAGTAGTAAAAGTCGCCAGAAGCAAGGGGCGGCGGGTAAGAAACAAAAAAACTTTTAAAAAAGAGTTGACAAGCAAAAGAGATTCTGATAAAGTAGTACGAGTCGCCGCTAGTAGGGGCGACGGGATAGAAGAACAAAAGAAACAGTAAAACCTATATCATATAAAAGAGAAGCTGGTAAAACAGCAGAGAAGAAAACGATAAAAAAAGTGTTGACATAATACGATGGATATGATATAGTAATAAAGTCGCTGAAAAGCGGCGGATGATAAAAAGGTCTTTGAAAATTAAACAGTATAGATATTAAGCCAGCAAAGAAAAGCATCTATTCAATAAGAATAGAACCCAGAAATTTTTTATTAAGAGTTTGATCCTGGCTCAGGATGAACGCTGGCGGCGTGCCTAACACATGCAAGTCGAGCGAACCGATTTATTGGAAGCCTTCGGGT
>NZ_FZOJ01000061.1 GCF_900188145.1 Anaerovirgula multivorans
AACTGCTCTTTTGCCTGCTCTTTTATTCGCCGTTCCCCTCATGGTTTTTCCATCTATAGCTACTACTGTTCCTTCTTTCATAGCAGTTACTTCTTGCATCCATGCTGTAAAACACTTTTCAAATTGCTTAGTATAACATACTTACAGAAACCTTGCGATTATTTGTACCAATCTTGCTGGAAGCTGCTTCAAATCGGTTATATCCAATGTATTTTCAGCTCCATAAAGTTTACGGATAGCCTCTTTATCCTGCCCAATAGCTGCAGCAAGGAATTTGATGCCTTTACGTCGATATTCCTGTAAAGTATCTTTCATATCATGGGCTGCTTTTTCACCTGTGTAATCAGGCATAGCTTTAGGCTGCCCGTCACTAATGCTGATTATTAATTTGTTTTTTTGCGGTGCATTAAGCAATCTATCGGAAATAATACGTAACGCCATACCATCCCGGTTATTGCTACGAGCCTGAATGTTCATAAGACTATATTTTTCATCTGTGTCTTTGCTTTCAAAGTCTACATATGCATAAATGGACATTTGTTCCAACTTGGCGCGATCTGCTGTATCCCCGTAAACCATGATGGGAATACCACACCCAATGCAGAATTCATATAAAGCGATGGCTGCCTGTTTTGCTGCATCTAAGCGACCGAAGGCTGACATAGACGCTGATTCATCAATCCTGAGAGCTACTGCAAGGGAGGGCTCCTCTCCAGGAGGGCGCTTGCGGGCAAATACGCGGAAATCCAATGAAGCGGCTTGATCTGCACAGAATCTTGTGCCATAAAGCTGAGTTTTAGCGAATTCAGCAGAAACTTCATGCTCTAAAATTGGATTGGTTTTGCGGACTAGTTCTCGAATAACCGGTAGCAAGGCAGCAGCCATTTTGTGATATTCTTCCCTGTTTTGAGCGGTAGCTTCCGGACGGTGGACAATTAGCTTGATTGCATCATGGCAGCTCCCTTGAACACTTTGCCGTGCTTCTATATTCAACTGTTTACGAAATTCTTTTTTTTCTAATTGGCTTGTAACGGGTTTATCAAGCTCATGGTAAAATGGAGTGCCATTTTCTCCATTATCATTGTTTGAACCATCAGTATTTTCATCACTGCTGGTATCCGAATGCCCCTCGCTGTCTGCTGATTTTCTCAGACGGATTGCATTTTTATCAGCCTTATCTATTTCCGAAGCGTATTCTCCATTATCAGAAATATTAAGTTCCATTACTTCCGGATTCTCTCCCTCTGAATGGGATTGACAGACAGTATCCAATTCTGCAAGCTTCTCTATCAAGCCATGGCCTGCTAGTGCCTGTTCTAAAATGGCAAGTTCCTGTGGATCAGTGGTAATTTTGTAGAGTACCTTATGATATAAAGTATTTTTCACTGATGCCCCACTTGCAACGGCATCAACCCAAAAAATATAGGATCGCATCCCGGCCACACCTTTGATTGCATTAGCTCGAGCTGTTTCATCTAGCAAAATAATAGTTTCGGCTAAAAGAGAAAGAACACTTTCAGAATGATAGCCTGTCTTAGCTTTGGCCCGTTCCATCATAACTGCTTTGGTTGGTAGGTCTAGTTTTTCGGCATGCTGTACTCTATCACGCAAAGCTTCATTTAAGGGACGATAGCCATTGTAGCCACGGTTTGTTGTAATAATAGCAATAAAATCCGGGTGTCGATGGACTATGCGAGTTGGTAAGTTTAAGCTACCATCAGGTTCTAATGCAGAATTAAGAGCCATCAAAACAGCAGCATCCCGAATCACTGTCGGTTCCTGAATTTCCAAGAGCCATCCATTTTCATATGCACGGACAATTTCTGACGGATAATAACAATATTCAACGGTATCTGATTGATCATTTTCGTTTAATACTGGTAGTATAGAACCCAGCACATCTGATTTATCCATATCTGCAAAGCATGTTACTTTCGTGTAAGGTAAGCTAAGATCTGCAGAGAGGGCTTTTGCAAGCTGGGTTTTTCCCGAACCTGCATCCCCCTCCAGTAAAATTGTGCTGATTTTCATTTCACCGCGGTTCCAATTTCTTACTACTTCTTGATATATACGTTTTTCTGCTTCACTTTCAATATGGGAAGGGGGTTTCTGCCAGACAAGGGACTGCTCTTCTTCTGTTAGCTGTCTAGCAGGTGATAGAATACAAGTCTGTTTCATCTTAATAACACTCCAATTCTTCTAAAATACGACTAAGTACTCGTTGCCGTTCTCCAATCAATTCACCTAACTCATTCACGCCTTGAGCAAATGTTTTAATATCCTCATTAATATTTTGGTTGTCAATACAAATCTCTACGGGTAGTACACCCCCTTGTACTCCAATTCGTTCCACGGTTGGTTTTTCTGGATCGTATAATAGTGGAAACCGATACGCCTCCTTAAAGTAAAGCAATGTCCTGGATAAAAAGATTGCCAAGTCAAATACTTGATGTATAGGGATCTCCTGCGCTAAAATCGACTTACCATCTTTGTCATTTTTCCAAATTTGTACGGCAATCTGCATTTTTTTATTTTCTTCCAGTATTGGCATACCTAATGTTAAACGTTTGATGTCAGAGTTATATGCATTTCTGCCATCTATGCGATCATAACCCTTTGACAACATAACTGTTTTTTCATTCATTTCCATATCCTCCTTGCATTAGGATCAGCAGCTAAACACTGCTCCCTTAAACTTTCTAGTTCTGCTGTATGATCTTCGTTTGGGTCATCATACTTTAACACTTTGATAACTGATAGTTCAAAGTTTTCTCTGCCATATTTGTTCCAAAGTTCCTGTAATCGTTTATTTGGATGCCAGTTGGCTGCTAATTTTAAATTAGTGCTGTTAAAGTCAGCTTTTGTATCTTTAGAGATACCTAAAAATACTTCGTCAGTTTCTTTACAGCAGTAAGATATTACACCTATTTCAGGCTGTCTGTTTTTATAGGCTTCCAAAAGTTCTTTTTTTCTTTTAATATCCATTGTCTTCACCTCGACTTTATTATATACTTATATACTTAAAAACATAATCCACGCTCCGTAGACCAAATAAATGCATTATTATTCAAAAGACATTATTGTAAAAAACAGTAGATTATGCTATATCTTTGATTAATTAGTCGTAGAGTTTTTACCATTTTCTATACGATAATGACGCTGTAAATAAATAAAAATGCCAACTAAGGTATATATCCCTCGGTTGGCAGTCAACTCAACATCTTATATTTCAACGTCAAGCTCAACACCTGACTTAAACTCAACAATCACTTTATCATCAAAAAACGTTGCTTTCTCAATAAGTCGCCTTGCCAGCTGCTCATCACATTATGAATAAATTAATAGCTGATTATTTACATCCATCCTATCTCCTCGACTCTACGAATTTATCTAATCTGTCAACTCAACCATGCCCAATTTTAGCCTTATTTTTTTATAAAAAATAAACCCTCGATATGTTCCCATGAACACATATCGAAGGTTTAAGTCGAGTGGATAGAATTACTTTTTATTTATGCACCTTTGAAACCTAGTATTTTAAAGACTTTCAGGACTTCACTTTTTAGACATCAATACTACTGTCTCAACATGAAGTTTTTAGGCTATTTCACATCTTTGAAAAACCCAGTAATAACGCTGTGTTTATGCTGGTTTAACATCCATCCTGTCCTCTCAAAAAATAATCCTTGATTAGGCTATTATGTTTTTCACTTCTTTGAACTGTATTTTTTGCTTTTTCGCTTGTTTCCTTCATCGCCCTCTATAACATTACTTCGGTGCTGTTTTTCGATCTGCACAGCTTGATACATTTCTTTGGATATGATCGCTGGATTATTACCCTCGGCTAAATAACATAAATCATGTTTTCCGTTATCCAGCAATCGGGCATTTCCCATATACTTTTCATTACTGAGCATTACGTCAATTGTTCTCTTAGGCCATATAGCCTTTCCGGAAGGAGATTTTATTTCGAGTCGTTCCAGTTCTTTCACAATACCTAAAACACTCTTACCCTGAAGATAGAGGTTAAATATTATGCGCACATTTTTTGCTTCTTTATCATCGATAACCAAATTACCATCTGCATCATTGAAATATCCATAGCATTTTCTTTTATATAGCTTTGAGGTACCTTGTGCGGCACGTTGTTTGATTCCCCACTTAATATTATCGCTGCGTGATTCATTCTCTGCCTGAGCAATTGACTCTATTATTGAGATCATAAGGTCATTATCTGTATCGGCTGTATCAAGTACTTCCTGCTCAAATATAACACGAACGCCGAGAATCCTTAGCTGGTTCAAGGCATCAAGAATCTCTACCGTATCTCGGCCAAATCTGCTGATGCTCTTTGTTAGGATAATTTCTATATCACGTGACTTACAATCCTGCAACATACGAGAAAACTCTTTACGAGAGGAACCTGTCTTACTTGAAGCAATATCTATATACACATCTACTAATAACCATTTGGGATTAACTGCTGTCAATCTTGTTAGCGCCGATACTTGGGCGGCAAGGCTTTTCAGCTGTTCAACACTGTTTGTACTCACACGGCAGTAAATGCCAACTCGTTTTTCTCTTTTCGGAGGCAATGGTGGGATATAATGGATTATTTTATTATCAGTCACGACAATACCTCCTTAATTACAAGTCACTAGACAAATTGGAATTTATTGTTCCCGTTTCAGGTAGACCATATCAACAAGCTGTTTCCCGTCTTCAAACATCGGATGGTCATAATTGTCCGTGAAAAAGTTTTTTATTCGATGTGATTCTGCAAATCCGCATTTCTGATAAAAGTTAAGCGTAGAAGGAACGTCGCCCGTTCCGACAAGCATCGCATTACAATCGGTGTAATGTGAAAACAGAAAATCTATCAGTCTTTTTCCATAACCCTTTCGCTGACAATCAGGCATAACCGCAATGTTCTTAAGCTCATAAATACCGTCCGCCTCTTTAGTAACCACGCATTCGGCTTTTACTCCATTATCGTTCAGAACAAACATTTCACCACGTTCAAGGTACTTATCTATCATGCTTTCCTGTTCGTCAGCCAATAAAAGCAAGTCGATATATGCTTTCTTATCGTTTGAAACTTTCCTTATATACATAAGTAGACACCCCCTATAAATTCAAATTTATCGTAGCGTTTAATCAATCTACAACTTGAGTTCATCTCTCTACTCAGAATCATGGCTAACAAACATATGAGTATGTTTTATCAATGTTGGTTAGCCTATTACGCAATCATTTTATCAAATCTACCTTAAAAATCAATACTGACCACACAACCTCGCATTTTACAAAAAACATCTAAATCGACCACTTGCAAACCCCTGACATCTATCCTGACCACTCGCCAGATGCCGACATCTAAATCGCTCTGTCACTGGGTTTAGGCCATGTTTCGATATGTTCCCACGAAGCAAAAAAATCAAGTTTTCCACACCTCTGGTTCCCACCTTATAATTACACACAAGGCTTATATCAAGCCCTTCCAGAAGCCCCGTTCTAAACCCTTGTTATCAAAGTGACTGTCTCAACATGAAATGCTTAGGCTAATTCACACTTTTAAGAAATATAGCAAAAGTCTAGCATTTTCACAGGTTTGAAGTCCATCTTATCTTCTCAACATATAATTTTCGATTAGGCTATTTTCAAAATTTACTACTTTGAACTATATTTTTTGTCTTTTCTCTGAGTTCCATTTTCATCTTTAGTCACATTACTTCTATTAGCCTTTTCAATTTGCACTGCTTGGAATGTTTCTGCTGATATAATCGGTGGATTATTGTTTTCTGAAACATATTGAACTTCATGCTTTTCAGAATCTAAAAGACGAACTGTACCAGTATATTTCTCATTACTCAGCATCACATCAATGGTACGCTTGGCCCATTTATCTTTTCCTGTTGGTGATTTTATTCCGAGCCTTTCTAATTCTTTCACAACGCCGAGAACACTTTTCCCTTGAAGATATAGTTCAAAAATCGTGCGTACATTTTTAGCCACTGCATCATCAATGATAAGGCTACCATCAGTAGCATTTGTATACCCATAGCATTTTCTATCATATAGCTTTGAACTGCCATTGGCGGCACGTTGTTTGATGCCCCATCTTATATTATCACTGCGAGATTCGTTTTCTGCTTGTGCAATAGACTCAATTATAGAAATCATAAGGTCGCTGTCAGTATTAGCTGTATCCAGACTCTCTTGTTCAAATATCACACGAACTCCTAAAGTCTTTAGTTGATTTAAAGCTTCAAGAGTATCAACTGTATCCCTGCCAAATCTACTAATACTCTTAGTGAGTATGATTTCTAGATTATGCGATTGGCAATCGTCCAACATCCTTGAAAACTCTCTACGAGAAGAACCAGTTTTACTGGAGGCAATATCCATATAAACGTCAACAAGTAGCCATTGTGGTGTGGCTGCTGTTAATCTGGTAAGTGCTGATACTTGAGCAGAAAGGCTTTTTAGCTGTTCCAAACTATTGCTGCTGACTCTACAGTAAATACCTACTCTTTTTTCTTGCTTTGGAGGTTTAGGTGGTATAAAGTGTATTCTTGGTTTTTCAGACATAATACTCCTCCAAATAAAACAATTCTAATTAGTTTGACAAACAAAAGATTGTGCTCAAAATCTCCACCTTATAACCACACTGCCCAGTCACCATAATTAAATATTCCGCTTCCATGATGAAGTTTGCCATCTGCTTTAAGCTGCCGAAAAGCGTCACGCATTCGATTTAAAATTTCCGGTTTAATATCCAGACTATGATGTGCCGGAAATACGTGGGTTACTGGCAAAGCAGCAACTTTTTCCAGAGAATTTAAATAAGCTGCGGGGTCAGTCGATGGATAGTAGGCAAACAATGTGTCCTTATAAACCAAGTCACCAGTAAATAGGTATCCGCGCGCTTTTTCCCAAAAGCATAAATGTCCCGGAGAATGTCCCGGCGTATGAATCACCTTAATTCTTCGGCCGCCAAGATTTATAATCTCTCCTCCGTGCAACACCTTTGTGGGTATACCTTGAAAAAATGTGTATGTATTGACATCATATCCTTCGGGTGCATCACAACGATCCATAACCATTTCTCGGATTGTCTCCATAGAAAGCGGAAATCCGCCATTTAGCCAGTCCAATTCTACTTCATGTGCGTAAAAATCAGGAAAGTACTTGTGTCCACCTATATGATCCCAGTGTATGTGCGTTGCAATTGCCGTTACAGGTTTGTCTGTCAGTTTTTTTATTTCATCATATATATTGCAAATACCTAAACCTGTATCAATAAGCAAACTTCGCTCGTCACCGTTAAAAAGGTAACAGTGTGTTTCCTCCCAATGACGATATTCACTAATAATGTATGTGTCCTTGTCAATTTGATTTATTGTAAACCAATCACTCATAATATCCTCGTTCCTCTCCAGTTTTATCTTAACAACATAAAACTATATAAACAACCTGTACTACTATCCATACAGACTAATCATCATTTGCTTTATTATATCATATGATGATTAGTCTGTTTTGAATATTTTTATCAACTCGACCTACACTTTAACAATCCTATCTCCACAACCTACCTAACAATAATCCTGTCTACTCAACCTTATGAGTGGATATGTTCCCATCCATTGATTTTACAGAGAATTTTGAGAATACATAGCAGCTGAGTAAAGTATCAGAAAAGTCATAAAGTCCTTGTGTTCATATCTTTCACACACTCTACTTCTCAACCCTTGACATCAATACTACGCACTCAACGTGCCTATCTTTATCCCACAAAAGTTCCTGCACTTCTTCTCCCTCTTTAAAGACAGGAAAGTTAAAGGAAATAGACTTTAGTGGCACTTCCGTTTCATCACGAGGATATATTTGAATTTCTTTAATCAGGGAAGATACAAGAGCTTTCCGTTCTTCATCATTAATTCTGTCGTACATTTTTTCAAAGTTAATCATCAACTTGTAAACATTATCTAATGTGATAGCGTTCATTTCTACGGTAAGTAAATGTGAACGATCCTTACCAACTTTTGATGGCTGTTTTATCTCAGTTTCTATTCTTTTTTCACGAACCTTATTCCACAAATCCTCGCTAATGATAGCCTCATGCTTACCATCCGCTACAATATATTCTTCTTGCCATGCTTGTCGGTATTGATTTTTTGTCCCTTTTACTTTTTCCTTTGCCCGTCTGCCAAAAGCAATTTTTCCGCAATAGATAGGATTATCTAAAATCTGCCTTACAAAGCTTCCACTCCATTCGTTGAGCTTTCCATTCTGTCTTTGAATTTTCTTAATTCCTTGCAGATTGAGATATTGGGCAACACCACCATAACCCATTTCTGTATTAGCAAACTTATCATATATGATACGGATAACCTCCGCCTCTTCTTCCTGAATGAACAGGTTTTTATCTTTTAAATAATAACCATACGGAGCAAAACCACCATTCCAGCCACCTTGTCTTGCTTTTTCCTTACGCCCATTCATAGTCTGCTCAATAATATTTTCTCTTTCAATCTCAGCAACAGCCGAAAGCACAGATATGAGTAGCTTTCCGCTTGTCTGTGATGAATCTATTCCTTCCTCAATACAGATAAGATTTATTCCAAAGGATTGTGTGAATTCTAAGGAATTTAAAATATCTGCCGCATTTCTTCCAAAACGGGATAGTTTATACACCAGTATGTAATCTATTTGCAAGCCATTTTCTATATCTGATAACATCTTTTTAAAGGCAGGTCTGCCCTCAATGGATTTTCCGGATTTGCCCGCATCTTCATAGATGTCCACTATTGTCATTTCTTCTCTATCTGCAAAGCGTCTTAAACTGTTTCTCTGACCATCTAAGCTAAATCCATCAACCTGCATCTCTGTACTGACACGAGGATATAAAACACACTTCATTCCACTTCTGTTCATAAATAAAACCTCCTTTTCTGATTGAACAAATAGAAAATATCCTATGTAACGTGCTGTGAATTACACAGCACAATCTATTTCTTCCAAAATCTCAGCTCCATACTTTTCCACCACGCTCACTATGGTATCTATGAATGTGTTATATTCTTTTGACCCAATGGAGCAAGCTGTTTCTTTTGGAATAAATCCTTTTTCTGCTACATCTTCTGATTTATGTTTGATATTTTCCATCTGTAAACACCTCCGTGAATACATACCTCCATTATAAATAGGTTTTAAATTTATGTGAAATGTGTCGATTTTCTATTTCAACTCAATGCCTTTAGAAAAGCGAAAAAGACATAATTATAGACTCTCCAATCCTACACTGATTGAGAGAGCCTTGTTGATACAAGAAATTTCTTCCTCACTTATTCTTCTGATATTTTTTTTCAACCGTCTTTTACCTATTGTAGTAATCTGCTCTAACAATACCATTGACGGAATGGATAATGAAGAATGAGAACTTAGTTGGCAATGAGTTGGCAGTCTGGCTTTGTGGTGAATTTGTCCTGTGATTACTGCTACAATAACCGTTGGACTAAATTTATTTCCTATATTATTTTGAATAATCAAGACTGGTCGGTATCCTCTTTGTTCAGCTCCAACTCCATTGTTTAATTTGGCACAGAAAATATCTCCACGCATAATGCAGTCATTCATATACTCCATCTCCTTTTCAATGAGGTGCAATAACTGTATTATCAAACGTATATAATTCTTAGCAAAATCGAACGGCTGTTGGCACAGCTCCACGGGAGTTTCACCCTCTCGGCGTTCTGCCGAAACCCTACCCATTGCCTGCGACGCTTTCAACGCTCGGACTGTGGCTGTAAGGGAGTATCATTGTCCCATCTATATGTCATCGCCTACAAACTGCCATATTTGTTTTACGGTCTGATAATATTCGCTCACTCTAAATAGAGGTCATGGCGTATCGACCGCTTGTCTCATTATAAATTAAATGTATCCGTTTTACTTTATACTGCAAAGCCGTTATCTGACCTGCGTTCTTTGTCAAGGTTCATCAGCCTGATAATGAAACCATAAACGGGAAGTACGGAAAGGGGGGCGTACTTCCCATATGGATTTATCCGTTAAGCCGCATTAAAAGTTAAGATTTTGGTAATCAGCTTCGTTTCCAATCTGCGGCGTAATACCTCATCAACACATAAATGGGGATTGCCGCTTTCATCGTAAAATGTGGATAGGTTACAATAAACTAGACAAGTAAATTAAGGTCATGTAAACTAGAAACAATATACTAAAAGGAGAATCGTTTATATGGCTAAAAGAGAT
>NZ_FZOJ01000059.1 GCF_900188145.1 Anaerovirgula multivorans
CTATCGAGGTCTAGAGTTATTATAAACTCTAAATTCGATAGGCTTGATTATTTTTTGAGGATTTCAACTGAAATTTTCAATTTCCCGATATCCCCATATTTTTAATTGGCGATGAGAAGAATTATAATCAAAATAGTATCGAAACATTAGATGATCTGCAGTGAATGGGCTAGATCTACTTAGAATAAATCAGTACTGTTAAATCTTCCTCTTCTTCCTCTATAGGAGGCACAATGATAATAGCGATGTGTTCTTCCTTTTTCATATTTATAGAAACAGGCTTATTATCAAAAGTATTTTCCCAATTATTTTCTATGAGAAGTTCTTCATAATTTGTCAAAAACTCATCGGCAGTTATGTTTTGTACAGAATAGGTGGCGATATCCAAATCTTCCCCCTCACCCTCTCTAAATTCTATTAATTCCATATTTTCTCCATAGGCAGGGAGGTATGGAAACTCCTCGGTATATTGGATGCTATTATCTATACCATCTTCATTGTTTTGGTCATCTGATGATCTACAAGAAGATATTGTAAATACTAAGAACAAAGGTATAAGCAATAAAGCTATCTTTTTCATGGGAAACACTCCTTTAGTAATTTCTAGTATAGTATGCATCATAGAAGAGATCTTAATACATAAGGTTTGTAGCGGTCAAACCACAACCTTTTCATATTCTTCGGGCGACAGTGTCATGAGAACTGTCTGTGGTAAAAAGAGCCATATAGAGTAGATTTTGCCCTGAAATCTTTGCATAAAAAAAGCTTCAATGGCAATACTTCTAAAAAAGCCTAGGAGGTAAAATATGGACAATAAAGAGGTTGTTATTAAGCAAATTATTGTTGTTACAGATGGAGAATCTAATGTGGGGGGAAATCCTGTTGATGCCGCTAAAGAAGCCTATAGGAAAAACATCATTGTTAATACTATAGGCATTGTTGATCAAAAACAGGAGGATGAAAAACCTCTAACAGAAATCATTGATATAGCAGAGGCTGGAGGAGGTATATATGAATATACCTATATTGATGATCTTTACCAAACAATGCAGAGTGTAACTTATAAAACGGTAAATAGAACGATACAGGAGGCGGTAAATAAACAGCTAAAGGAAATGATTGGACAGAACCTAGATGATATGACACCAGCATCCCGTAGTAAGATATTGAACTATATAGATACCTATTCTGATGAAATAGCAATCCAGTGCTGTATTCTTATGGACACAAGTAGTAGTATGGCAAATAAAATATTGTCTGCTCGTTATAGCATTTTAGATTTAATAGATTCCTTTAAAAATAGGAAAGGAAAAGTTTCTACAGCAGTGATTGCCTATCCAGGAGAAGCTAGAGAAGGCTATAGGCTGGTTTTAAATTTTGATGAAGATTTGAAAGAACTAGAAAGAAGACTTTATGAAGTAAAAACCAAAGGAACCACCCCTACAGCTCCTGCAATTCATTATGCTATGGAAATCATAGAAGATTATAACAACATCAATCATCCTGAAGAAATATTAAAATTAGAGGACGCTATAGGATAAAATTAGACGGAGGATCATGATTCTCCGTTTCTTTATGCGTTTGTGTTAAAACAAATTGATGCAGTCAAATTTATTCTAAAAGGGTGATAAAATGAATATACCTCAATTATCTCCTTCTTCTATTATAGAAGGAAGATGGAATAAAAATAGATATGAAATAAAAGAAAAAATAGGAGAAGGTGGTATTGCTTCTGTTTATCTAGTAGAGGAAGTACAAACAAGACAGCAATATGCCATGAAAATTAGTAAAGATAGTATTTCTATAAATAGGGAATACCAACTATTGAAAAAGTTTCACAAAGTTGATATGATAGTAGAAACTTGGGGAATTGACGATTTGAAGCTTAATGGAGAGACCTATTACTATATTTTGCTAGAGTATATAAAGGGAGAAAATCTTAAGGAATATAATGAAAAAAATAAGTTGGATAATACGATAATTATCTCGATTATTCTTATTATTTTAAAAGGATTACAGACCTTTCACGACGAAGAATACATCATTGGAGATTTAAAGCTAGAAAATCTTATGCTGGATAAGCGGAATAGCAAATTGAAGATCATTGATTTAGGTGGTGTAGTCAAAAACGGTGACACGATTAAGGAATTTACCCCTCTATATGATCGTGCCAGTTGGAAGTGTGGGGAAAGGATAGCAGAAGCCTCCTATGATCTTTTTACGGTAATGATCGTTTTTATAAAGCTACTGTTAAAGGAGTCAATCCATCCAAAAAATCAAAAAATTGAAGACGTGATAGAAAAACTCAAAAAGTTGGATTTAGATAAAGAACTTGAAAACTTTATTATTGAAGGACTGTTAAAAAATAAAAAATCTTTGAATTTTTATATAAAGCGCCTTAAAAATTTGTATAACAGAGAGAGAGGCTATCAGCTACAGAAGAGACTCTTATTAAAAGAAAAAAGAGTTAATATACTCTTGAGTTTTAGTATACTTTTTTTCATAACTACAATAATTTTTCTTTTTTTGATTTAAAAATAAGATAATAGTGCATATAATAGAAAAGAATATGAAGATATGAATTACATCAAGAAGATAACATAAAAAACGAGGGATGAGATGATGTTAGATGATGTTAGGAAAACCATAAAACGATATAATTTAATGGATAGAGGAGACAAAATTGTAGTTGCTATTTCTGGGGGACCAGATTCAGTGTGTTTATTACATGTTTTACATAGTTTGATGAGTGAATTTAAATTGGAGCTGTTTGCTGCCCATTTAAACCACAATTTTCGTGGCATTGATGCCCAAATGGATGCTCAATATGTTGCGAAATTTTGTGAAGAATTAAATATTATTAGCTTTGTTAAAAGTATGGACGTTCCTAAATATGCAAAAGAACATGGGCTGTCTTCAGAGGAAGCGGGGAGAGTACTACGTTATGAATTTTTTGATGAAGTAGTAGAAAAGGTAGGAGCAAACAAAATAGCCGTAGCCCATAATCAAAATGATCAAGCAGAAACTGTACTGATGAGGCTCCTTAGAGGTACTGGTATACAAGGTTTAACAGCTATTCATCATGGGAGGGGACGAATTATTCGACCTTTATTAAATGTAAGCCGTAAAGAAATTGAAGACTACTGTCTTATACATAATTTATCTCCCCGTACAGATGAAACCAATCTAGAGCCTATTTATCATCGAAATAAAATTCGATTAGAGTTGATTCCCTATATACAGGGACATTATAATCCCAATATAATAGAGAGCCTAGCGAAAACAGCTGAAATTTTAAAGAAAGATAATGATTTCATGGAAGAAGCTGCCCGGGAAGCCTATCGTCAGGTAAAGATTGATTCTAGGGAAGGATGTTTAGAATTATCTATCGAAGGTATAAATAAATTGCATCATGCTTTACAATCCAGGATTTTCAGATTAGCGACAGAGGAGTTGGTGGGAAAGAAAGAAGCTCTAGAATATAAGCATATTAATAATATTATAGAATTACTGCAAAAAAATGAAACAGGAAAGAAAATTTTGCTTCCAATGGGTATAATAGTAAAGACCAGCTATAACAAAATTATTTTTACTACGGAGGACAGAGGAGAAGAAGAAGGTTTTTATTATCAGATATCCCCGGAAGACAGTATAACAATAGATGAAATCAAAGGAAAAATCACTACAAAAGTATTAATGAGAAGTGATATAAAAACTATTAGTAGAGATAAGTATATAAAATACTTTGACTACCATAAAGTCACAAAGCAACTCAATGTTAGAAGTCGAAGGGAAGGAGATCGGTTTTGGCCATTGGGGTTAGTAGGGAGTAAAAAGTTAAAGGATTTTTTTATAGATTATAAAATTGATAGAGAAAAGAGAAACGAAATACCTTTGATTTGTGATGGAGATGAGATTATGTGGGTAGTTGGTTATAGAATTAGTGAAAATTATAAAGTGAACAATGAAACCACCAAAATATTAGCAATAGAATATAAGACATTTTTAGAAGAAGAATAAGTAATGAGATATAGGTATACGTCTTAATATTTAAATTTTAATATACACGGTTTGTGTTTTTTGCTCTGAATTGTAGCCTTTAGTATGTTAAAATGCATAAGTACATGTCTATAGCATGAAAACAGTGTTAAATTTGTTATGCAAGTTGTTTTTAAATGGATAGTGTGGTAAAATATTTTAATGTAATAGAAAAAGGTAGTCATGAGAGGAGGACTTTATTTGAGGAAATTTTTCCGAGGAGCTAGTTTTTATATATTGATTTTCATTATATTACTGATTCTCGTACAACAATTTGCCAAACCGACACAACAGACGGTAGATGTAGATTTTTCTAGGTTATATAAGGAACTTGTAAATGGCAATGTTACAGAGATTCATATAGTGGACCGTTCAATAGAAGGTACCATTCTGAGAAATGATGAAACCGTTTATTTCAAATCTTTTATTCCCACTGTATTCAGTGAAGAAAGATTTACAGCTATCATAGAAGAACAAATAACAGATCAAAGAAATTTAAAGGTTACAGGAGCACCTCCTCCAGGAACCCCATGGTTTATAGAGCTGTTACCTTCTATTTTTATGATATTGATTTTTGTAGTTTTCTGGTTTGTATTTATGCAACAATCCCAAGGTGGCGGCAATCGAGTCATGTCCTTTGGGAAGAGCAGAGCAAAGCTCCACAAGGAGGATGAAAAGCATAAAATCACCTTTGATGATGTAGCAGGCTTAGACGAAGAGAAGGAAGAACTGCAGGAACTTGTAGACTTTTTGAAAAACCCTCGTAAATATATAGAGTTGGGTGCAAGAATCCCAAAAGGAATCCTAATGGTTGGACCTCCTGGGACAGGAAAAACCTATATTACCAAAGCAGTAGCAGGAGAAGCAGGTGTCCCCTTCTTTAGTATCAGTGGTTCAGATTTTGTGGAGATGTTTGTTGGTGTCGGTGCATCTCGTGTTAGGGATTTATTTGAACAGGCAAAGAAAAGTTCTCCTTGCATCATATTTATAGATGAGATCGATGCTGTTGGTAGAAGAAGAGGTGCGGGATTAGGGGGCGGTCATGATGAAAGAGAACAAACCCTAAATCAACTACTGGTTGAAATGGATGGCTTTGGAATAAATGAAGGAATTATTATTGTAGCCGCTACCAATAGACCTGACATACTAGATCCAGCACTATTAAGACCAGGACGTTTTGACAGAGAAGTTATGGTAGGTACTCCTGATATCAAGGGACGTGAAGCTATATTAAAAGTTCATTCAAAAAGTAAGCCATTAGATAAAGATGTGGATTTAAGAGTGTTGGCAAGAAGGACCCCTGGATTTACTCCAGCTGATATAGAAAATTTAATGAACGAAGCTGCTTTATTAACTGCTAGAAGAAATGAGAAAAAAATAAGAATGGCTACCATAGAAGAAGCCATTACAAAAGTAATTGCAGGAGTAGAAAAGAAAAGCCGTGTTATTAGTGAAAAGGAAAGAAAACTGACAGCATATCATGAGGCTGGGCATGCGGTGGTAGCAACACTTATGCCAAACACAGATCCTGTTCATCAAGTAACCATTATTCCGAGAGGTAGAGCTGGCGGATTTACCATGATTCTACCAGAGGAAGATAAGTATTATATTACCAAGACGGAGATGGTGGAACACATCGTTCATCTACTTGGTGGAAGGATTGCAGAAAAACTTGTATTAAATGATATTAGTACAGGAGCACAAAATGATCTGCAAAGAGTATCAGACATAGCGAGAGCTATGGTAACTAAATATGGAATGAGTGATGTAATAGGTCCAATGGCTTTAGGCGGTGGGGATGAGGAGGTCTTCTTAGGTAGAGATATAACCTCCAAACGTAATTATTCAGAGAAGGTAGCTTCCGAAGTAGACCATGAGATTAAGCGCATCGTAGATGAAGGCTATGCGAAAGCAGAGGAGCTATTAAGAGAAAACATGGATAAACTACACACTGTAGCAAAGGCATTGCTGAAGTGCGAGACTTTAGATGCTGAATTATATAAGAAAATCTTCTCAGGTGAAATCCTAGTGCAAGAGGAAGATACAATAGAAGAAATTGAGAAGAAATTAAAAGAGATTAAGGAAAAAGAAAAACAAGAAGGAAAATCTCAAGAGCAAGAAAAACAAGAAGATAATAATGAAAACAAAGAAGAATAATTCTAATCCTGAATTTTTAATTCAGGATTTTTTTTGTGATGAATCAATTTTAAGTACTATTTGCTGAGGAAAAAGCTTACATAGTTAAATTTGTGAAAAATAATTTTTAAATAATCTAAATTATTGAAGGAATTTTTAAAAAAGTAGCGAATATACATACTAATAATAAAAAAATAAAAGTTTCACAAACTTTTTTAGATGATATTAGATAATACTAGAAAAAATGCATATAATTATCTATTTATATAGCTGAGTTTTTATTTGAGGAATCCCCATTTCTTTTAGTGTAAAAGCTACCAAGCCATAGAATTTATTTCTATGGCTTTTTTTATTCATTCTGTGTAAACGATTGCAACGAAATACAAAATCTTTCTTCGGAAGTTTCAAAGGTTGATTGCATTCTGTATAAGCAATCAACCTAAAAGTTATAAATCAAACTTTTGGTTGTCTACTTATGGTCATCTGCTTAAGGTAACTAACTTAATCTAAGCATAGACAGGAGGTGTGAGAAAGCAAGGGGTTGTTAGTTGAAAAAAACTAAGGTAAAGAGGGGGATAAAGGATGAAATTTGATTATGTTGTATGGATTACAAGTCCGTATATACTTATGTTTTTAGCAATTTTTACAGGCATAATACTTGGAAATATTAAAATTGGGAAATTTAATTTTGGTGCATCAGGGTGTTTATTTACAGGGTTATTTATAGGTTGGGTAGTGTATCGGTATGGCTTAGGATTCCAAGAAGGGGAAAAAGGATATCAAGCTGTTCAAAATATGCTTACTGCAGGAGTAATTCCGTCAACATTTTTCACATTATTCTTAATTTTCTTTGTGGTAGCAGTAGGTCTGCTGGCAGCAAAGGATCTAGGAGCAGTTCTAAAAAAATATGGTCTTAAATTCGTCATTTTGGGTTTTTTAATTACGTTATCAAGTGCTATGGCCACCTATGGAATGGTACTATTAGGTCCCAGTGATAATCCTTATGAGATTTCTGGAGTTTATACAGGGGCATTGACCAGTTCACCAGGGTTGGCAGCGGCAATTGAAACTGCTAAAGCTCATGCTACGGAAAGAGTGATTGCTTATGAATCTGTTAGTATAGAAGATAAGCAAAAATTTATAAAAATCCTTGACCCTTCAGGAGAATTAACTCCGGAAACCTTAATGACTTTAAATACTGAGGAAAGAAGTCAATTTGTTAGAAATGCAGAGGCGGGAATTGGGTTAGGATATGCAGTCGCCTATCCATTTGGGGTTCTTGTAGTAATTCTTGCAATTAATTTCCTGCCTAAAATCTTTAAAATGAATGTCGAAAAGGAGAAGGAGAGGTTTAAACAAGAAATGACAGAAGCTAGGATGGCTGTTAAGGGCAGAAAAGAAATAGCAGAAACAAATTTTGATATCATTGCCTTTACAATTGCCTGTTTCTTTGGATATTCAATTGGAACTATTGAGATCTATTTAGGGTCCTTACTTGGATATTTCAGCTTAGGAGCAACCGGAGGGGCATTAATAGGCTCTTTGATTCTTGGTTACATAGGGAAAATTGGTTTCATTAATTTTAGAATGAATTCTAAAATACTATCGGTTGTAAGGGAACTTTCTCTATGCTTTTTCCTTGCAATTGTGGGATTGCGTTATGGATATCAAGTTTTTGATGCAATTATGGGAACTGGAGTTTTTTTGGCATTAACGTCTCTATCTGTTGGGATTGTTGGGATTTTAGTAGGTTATTTGGTAGGAAGATACGTATTCAAACTCAATTGGATTATGCTAGCTGGAGCTATCTGTGGTGGAATGACATCTACCCCTGGTTTAGGAGTTGCTATTGACTCTCTGGAAAGCGATGATCCTGCTGCGGGTTATGGAGCAGTATATCCATTTGCTCTTCTGGGAATGGTATTGTTTACGATCCTGCTCCATAGACTTCCAATGTAAGATGATAAATTGAATACAACGAATTAGATGTAAATAATCTCAACTACATAAATCGTCTATAAATCTATATACTGACTAGAATTATGGTAGATTGTCATTGATATTTTATTAAAGTAAAAATAAAATAGAAGTATAGTAAATTTGAAGAGAAAATGGTGATGGTATGAAAGCTTTTGAAATATTTATAAGTGGATATGCTAAGCTACCCTGTGGCACTACAGCTGAAGAACTGTACAAGGTAATAGCAGTAGGGATTCTAGTGGATAAAAATACTGGTCAGATACTTGATGCCGATTGTACACTAGTCACTAGGGTAGCAAAAGAGCAGGTGAATAGACTGTTAACTGGTAAAAATATTATGAAATTTGAGGAAATTGAGGAGGCTTTTAATGATAGGTATTTTGGGTCTGCAAAAAAAGCATTAATTTCTTCCACTAAAAAATGTCATGAAAAGTTTAAAGCTCTAATTGAACAGGGTGTTATGGCCGATTGAATTATATAAAAATAAACATTAACTATGATTTAACTCGATTATCTATGGAAGCAAAATCTCCGTTTGTTTCATTAGTAGATATAACAAGGTTAGATATACTATCCAGGTATTTGGATTTGTATATCTATTTTTTTTCCCAATCCTTAACCTATTAATATTCACTCATCAATAATTAAATGAAAAAAAGGAGGTTTCTTGAAGATGAATAATAGAATAAGAAGAGAAGATTTAAAGGATAAAATCATGTCTGCAGAGGATGCGGCCCTATTAATTAAAGATGGTATGACTATGGCTACCAGCGGTTTTACACCTTCGGGTTATCCGAAGGCGGTTCCTTTAGCACTAGCGAAAAGAGCAGAAGGTGGAGAAAAAATTGAAATAACAGTTATGTGTGGTGCTTCTGTAGGAGATGAATTAGATGGTTCTCTTTCTAAGGCAGGTGTCATGACGCGTCGTTACCCGTACCAAACTAATGAAAGCATTAGAAATGCCATTAATCAAGGAAATATATATTATCAAGACATGCATTTAAGTCATGTAAGCCAATATATGGATTATGGGTTCTTCGGAAAAATTGATGTAGCATTGGTAGAAGCCCTTGCAATTACTGAAGAGGGTTGTATTATTCCAACTACTTCTGTCGGATTAACTCCCCAAGCAATTAAAAATGCCGATATGGTTATTGTAGAGATTAATACCTCTCAACCACTAGAGTTAGAGGGGATACATGATATATACATGACTGAAAAGCCGCCCCATCGTAAACCAATACCAATTATTCGTCCAGGAGATCGGATTGGTACAACATTTATGCCCTGTGCTCCCGAAAAAATTGCAGCAATTGTCGTGACGGATATTACAGATAAAGTAAGACCATTAGGACCAATAGATGAACCCTCAAGAAAAATATCGGGGCATATTATTGATTTTTTAAAACATGAGGTAAAAATGGGACGCTTGCCCCAAAACCTACTTCCTTTACAGTCTGGAGTTGGGTCTGTAGCCAATGCTGTTTTAGGAGGGCTGGTTCATTCTGATTTTGAGAATTTGACCTGCTATACTGAAGTAATTCAAGATTCTATGCTTGATTTAATCGATGCAGGTAAGATAACTATTGCTTCTAGTACTGCTTTGACACCATCAGAGGAAGGATTAAAGCGACTTTATGAAAATATGTCTCATTATGCTAAATACTGTATTCTTAGGCCGATGGAGATTAGTAACAATCCAGAGGTGATTAGGCGTTTAGGAGTAATAGCTATGAATACAGCAATTGAAGTTGACATATATGGGCATGTGAACTCAACCAATATCATGGGTTCCAGAATGATGAACGGGATTGGTGGTTCGGGAGATTTCACTAGAAATGCGTACTTTTCCATCTTTACAACTGTTTCTACGGCAAAAAATGGAGATATATCATCTATTGTGCCCAAGGTTTCCCATGTAGATCATACAGAGCATGATGTAACAGTGATTGTTACTGAGCAAGGTTTAGCAGATTTAAGAAAAACATCTCCAAGGGAGAGGGCAAGGAAGATTATACAGAATTGTGCACATCCAAGCTATCGTGATATGCTGATGGACTATTTGAAGGAAGCAGAAAAAGGGAAATTTAAGCATCAACCTCATAGCATAAAAGAGGCCCTTTCATGGCATGCTCGATTTTTGGAAACTGGTTCGATGAAGGTTTGGAAGAAAAATCAAGATATTGGTAGTTCGCTGAATAAGAAGAAATTAGCCTTAAGCAATACTTAGCTAACAACATATTTACTTCTTCTTTGTGCAATTAAAGTTTAAAATTGGTTATCTATAAAATAATAGAACTGGTATAATTTTTGTAATGTGTTTGAACAAAATCAACTTGGAAGGCTTCTAAAAATTTCCAAATAAAGATTTTATTCTTTCTTCAAAATTCAAAATTTTCATATATGCAAGATGAAATGTTTTGCAATTCTTATTTTACATATTTTCCAAATATAAAGAGGATAAAAACCTCTTTGCAAGATATATTTAGAATTATATCTTGCAAAAAAAACCTGCAACCAGCTAATGATAGAAAATTCTGATAATTACTCATTCCATTTTTTTAAATAAGGTTGCAGGAATTATCTAAAAATTGTAGAATAACAATTAGGGGTTAAAACAATGCAATTTTGATTTCAAATTTCATAACACATGCAATAAAAATTTCAAAATTGGAAAGATTTATAAATTTTTACCTAAAAATTTATAAATCGGCTACAAATATTTCTTTTAAAACATATATAATTATAGTTGGAGATCAGCATTGAAAATTTTGATCAAAATTGGTTGCAAAGCGCATATATATTTAAAGTCTATGGGACATTATGTTCATAGGTATCTTTTATTTATGATTAACCTCAAAAGGATTGTATTTGTTTACTGAGAATTCTATTTAAATAACCATGAGGGAGGCAATAGCATGTTTGAAAAAGAAAAGTTAGAGGAACTTAAAAAAAATCAAACCGATTGGAATGACAATAAAGTTGGGAAGAGTTTGGAAAGGTTCCCCGAAAGAAAGAAGCAGTTTGCAACTGGTTCAAACCAGGAGGTAGATAGACTTTATTCTCCTGTACATCTAGAGGATTTTGATTATGACCAGGATTTAGGTTTTCCAGGAGAGTATCCTTTTACTAGAGGGGTACAGCCTACTATGTACAGAGGTAGGTTCTGGACCATGAGACAGTATGCTGGCTTTGCCACTGCTGAAGAGTCTAACAAAAGATACAAGTATTTATTAGAGCAGGGCCAAACAGGACTATCCGTTGCTTTCGACTTACCTACCCAAATTGGTTATGATTCAGACCATGCCTTGGCAGAAGGTGAAGTAGGTAAAGTAGGGGTAGCTATTGATTCTCTAAAGGATATGGAGATATTATTTGATGGTATTCCTCTTGATAAGGTCAGTACTTCTATGACCATTAATGCACCAGCATCTGTTTTACTGGCAATGTATATAGCTGTTGCAGAAAAACAAGGAGTATCTTCTCAAGAATTAAGAGGAACCATTCAAAATGATATATTAAAGGAATACATAGCGAGAGGAACCTATATATTTCCAACAGAGCCTTCCATGAGATTGATTACTGATATATTTGAATATTGTTCTGAGCATGTGCCAGGTTGGAATACCATAAGTATTTCAGGATACCACATTCGAGAAGCTGGTTCAACTGCTGTACAAGAGGTTGCTTTCACTTTGGCGGATGGTATTGCCTATGTAGAAGCAGCTATAAAAGCAGGCTTAGATGTAGATAAGTTTGCTCCAAGACTGTCTTTCTTCTTTAACGCTCATAACGATTTACTGGAAGAAGTTGCTAAGTTTAGGGCTGCTAGAAGACTTTGGGCAAAGATTATGAAGGAGAGATTTGGTGCTGAGAGTCCAAAATCAATGCAGTTAAAGTTTCATACTCAAACCGGTGGTTCAACTCTTACAGCACAACAGCCTGATAATAATATTGTACGTGTGGCGATCCAAACCTTAGCTGCAGTATTAGGGGGTACCCAATCATTACATACCAATTCTAAGGACGAGGCACTGGCTTTGCCAACAGAAGAGTCTGTAAGAATTGCTTTAAGAACACAACAAATCGTTGCACATGAAAGCGGTGTGGCTGAAACTGTAGACCCATTAGCGGGTTCTTACTATATAGAGAGTTTAACTAATAAAATTGAGCAAGAGGCTATGGAGTATATTAAAAAGATTGACGATTTAGGTGGAGCAGCAAGTGCGATTGATAAAGGCTTTATTCAAAAAGAAATTATGGACAGTGCTTATGAATATCAAAAACAAATTGAAAGTGGAAACAGAATTGTTGTAGGTATGAATAAGTTCCAAGTGAAAGAAGAAACCCCTAAGGGATTATTGAGAGTAGACCCAGCGGTTGGTGAAATGCAAAAAGAAAAAATTAATCAGCTTAAAGGGGAAAGAGATAATAAGTTAGTACAGGAAAAACTAACTATTCTTAAAGAAGCTGCGGAGGGTAAAGAAAACTTAATGCCGCATATTTTAGAAGCTGTTAAGGTCTATGCTACCTTAGGTGAGGTTTGTGGTGTCTTAAGAGAAGTATTCGGCGAATATCAACAAAACGTTATTCTTTAATATAGGAGAAAAATAAAGGAGGTTCACGAGATGGATAGACCTATAAGAGTGTTAGTTGGAAAACCTGGTTTAGACGGGCACGATAGAGGGGCAAAGGTAATAGCAAGGGCTTTAAGAGATGCGGGAATGGAAGTAATCTATACAGGACTAAGATTGACACCTGATCAGATTGTACAGGCGGCTATTCAAGAGGATGTAGATGTTGTAGCCTTAAGTATTTTATCTGGAGCTCATAATCATTTATTACCAAAGGTTGTGGAACTATTAAAAGTAGAAAATATTTACGATGAGACTTTAGTAATATGTGGTGGAGTTATTCCTGAAGAAGATATTCCTTTCTTAAAGGAAAAAGGTGTTGCTGAGGTCTTTACACCGGGAACACCTACTGGTGTAACAATAGATTTTATAAAACAAAACCTAAAGAGGGCTTAACCCCCCTCTTTCTTTCCTGTTTCAAAAACATTAACTAGGTGGTGCAGAAATGGATTTAGCGGAAAGGTTGTTAAAAGGTGAGAAAAGAGCGGCTGCCCGATTGATTACAAAGGTAGAGAATAATGAAAAAGATGCACTAGAAGCATTATCCCAAATATATCCACATACCGGAAAAGCATGGGTAATAGGCATCACTGGGCCACCGGGTGCAGGGAAAAGTACCCTCACCGACAAACTGGTAAAAAGACTGCGAAAAGACGATAAAAAGGTAGGCATTATCGCTGTTGATCCTACTAGCCCCTTTACGGGAGGGTCTATTTTAGGAGATCGCATTCGTATGTCTGACTTAAATACTGATCCTGGTGTATTCATTCGAAGTATGGGGACAAGAGGGTACTTAGGAGGGCTATCTAAAGCTACACAAGGAGCTGTAAAGATATTAGATGCCTATGGATTGGATTATATATTTATCGAAACAGTAGGGGTAGGGCAGTCAGAAGTGGATATTGTGAAGGCAACAGATACTGTTCTGATGGTAATGGTTCCTGGATTGGGAGATGATATTCAGGCGATTAAGGCGGGAATCATGGAAATAGGAGATGTTTTCGCTATCAATAAGGCAGACCGCGAAGGAGCCGATAGAACAAAAACGGAAATAGAGATGATGCTTGACTTTAATCACAAGGATTGGCGACCTCCTGTAACCAAGATAGTAGCCATAAAAAATGAAGGTATAGAAGAATTAGTAGGGCAATTAAATAAACATAAAGAATATTTAGAAGTCGATGATAAGCTGATAGAAAGAAGGACAAAAAATAGTGAACTAGAGATACTGGAATTAACTCAGCAAAGTCTTATGGATAGAGTATTAAACAGCGATGAAAAAAGAGAAGAGATTCGGGATTATGCTGAAAAAGTTGCAAATAGGGAAGTAGACCCCTATACAGTTAGCAATGAAATTGTAGGAAAGATTTTAGCTAAAAATAGTTAAGGAGGAGTTAAAATGAAGGTAGGGAAGGTTGACCATATTGGCATTGCAGTTAAGAACCTGGATGAAACATTGAAGTTTTATCAGGAAATACTAGGTTTAGAATGTATAGGAACTGAGGTTGTTGAAGAGCAGAAGGTGAAAGTAGCCTTTTTACCTGTAGGAGATACGGAGGTAGAACTTTTAGAGTCCACTGAAGAAGACGGTCCTATTGCAAAGTTCATTGAGAAAAAGGGAGAAGGTATTCAGCATATTGCTTTTAGGGTAGATAATATTGAAAAGGCGATTGAAAACATGAAGGCAAAGGGCGTAAAGATGATTGATGAAAAACCTAGGTATGGAGCAGGTGGAGCAAAAATAGCTTTTTGTCATCCTAAAAGTACAAATGGAGTTTTGGTAGAATTAAGTGAAAGATAAAAAAATGCAAGCTTTAAAAAAATTGAAAGCTTAAAAAATTTTGTGTTTTATACTAAAATACTATTTGTTTTTGTATTTTATGTTATAATACTACTTGTGTAGTTCTACAACAAGTAATCACATTGGGAGGGTGAATTATGACTGTGAACAAACTAGAAGATCTTCGCCAACGGAAGGAAAAAATCCAGCTAGGCGGGGGAACAAAAAGAATTGCTGATCAACATGAAAAAGGCAAGCTGACAGCAAGAGAGA
>NZ_FZOJ01000062.1 GCF_900188145.1 Anaerovirgula multivorans
TTTTTATTGTTACCAAAAATTAAGTATAATTCTCATAAATTACTACTGATTATGAATAAAAAAGCATGGAAAGCGGACTGATTTTACGCAACCTGCCGTCCCCTTGATCGTTATTTAGAAATATATGGTATATGCTCTATATCCATTATATAATGTGCTATATCTTTAATGTGCTGTGGTGCATCTGTTGTAGCTACTGAGTGTTTGTATTTAGATAACATTTCTAGATCATTTTGGCTATTACCTACTACTAGTACAAAATCTACATGGTATCCATTCCATTGGCATATTTGTTGTATACCTAATGTTTTGCTGGCACTGTGATGCTGGATATAGCTTTTTGCATTTTCTGATGTGACTTGTGTGTTATTATACTTTGGTAGTTTATGTGCAATACTACTAGGTAGTAGTATTCTAATGATGTTTTGTTGATCTATTTTGTCTATAATAAGGTGCCTAGAGCTTAGGTGTATGACTGCTGGATTTTCTAGTATTTCCTTAGCTTGTATTTGATGATGTATTGTTTTGTGACTGATTTGGTCTATAATATATGCTCCATTAGAAAATACTCCACCCGATATATTTTTCCATATACTTTTACACTTTTTGTGTGCTTGTTCATAGGATAAAGATGTAGCTAGGTATATGGGAGCGTATTTTTCGAGATTTAGTATGCTTTCTGCTGCTGTACTACGTATATTTCCTCTTGAATCTGTTAGTGTCCCATCTATATCTAAAAATATTGCCTGAAAATCTTTTTTGAATGGTATTCTTACTGGCAATAGCTCTCCGAAAAAGTTTTCTAGTTTAGTTTTTTCTAGATTTGAATATGCTAAGTAACAATCACAGATTTTTCGAGTGCAAGTAAATTTATAATTAGATGATTCTGATTGGCTATGATATATATTGTATAATATCTTTTTATTTACATGACAAGGTAATACATCTCCATTTGCTTCTAGGAAAAAGCTGCTGCGAGATGCTGAGCATTTTTCATATAATTTTATAGATGGATTTAATATTTGCTTTGTATTTGTGCTTTTAAGCCTAATAGTATTGAGTTCATATTCAAATAAAGGATCGATATGTTTCAATACTCGGATGTCCTCTGCTGAATATTTGTTTTTTTGCCTAGATTGAGCGTTAAGCCAAAGATATACATTGGGGTCTAGCTCTTGCTTAAGCTCTAATATTTTATCTATTGTGCCTGGTATGGCTACCATACCTACGCTAATGTCTAAATATTTATGTAGATAATTAGCTTTTTCTGCAAAATGTTTGGCTGAAACCATTGTAGGGTGAAAGCTTGCCCAAAGTTTGATTTTATCTAGGGATACTTCTTTTTCTTGCAATTTGGATAAAAATAATTTGGGATCAAAACTTAAATTTGTCTGTATACTTATGTATTTAATTTTACCTAATCGTGCAAATTTAACTAGATAGTCCATATAGTATGTATGTACTAAACCTTCTCCATATGGTGTGAAAAATATGGATATATCAGAATCAAATATAGTTTTTTGTATAAAGTCAAAAAAATTTTCTAGTGCTTGTATGTCTTTTTGTATTTCTATTTTGCTATGCTTTTTTTTTGCAAATGGACAGTAATAGCATGTATAATTACATGATGATAGATAACCTCTGTAGTATATATGTTTTGCTTGTTTAATCATTTGCATATTTCTCCATTTGTTGTTTTACCGTGTTAGATATTAACATAGGACCTATGTAATCGGATAGTGACATACCTTTATCTGTAAGTTTGATGTGAGTGTTTGTGCGTTTTACCCATCCTTTGTTGAGTAGCTCAAAGTCATGTTCTGGGTCTTTGTCAAATATAACTTTGTAGTCTACTATACTGATTCCACTATGATATAATAGGTTTTTTATTATAAATCTTCTTTTTTGTTCTTCTTCATTAAGTATATATGTGTTAATGCCTTGAAAGAAATCTTGTTTTTGAATGTAGTTTTGTAGCTGTTTTATACATTTACTTGGATGTGAGGTGTAAGACTCACAAAAATGTATATTATTTAAGTATGTTCTACCACCACAGCCTAGTGATATCATATTTTCAAATCCACAACTAAGGTTAACTTGAGGTTTGACTTTCACAAATCTTCTCATGGATGTTTGAAAATATCCATGAGACTTGAGATATGCACTAACTTCAAGATACATTTTATATTGCAGCTGCCTTTTTATGACGAAGTTGCCATATATTTTAGTATTTGGTTTTTGATAAAGCGGATATACAAATATTTCATCTGGATCATATGTGAGTGCTACTTTAGCAGAATATAGCAGTGTGTCTATGGTTTGATTTGGTATCCCATATATGAGATCAATGTTTGTGTTTTCAAAGTCATAGGTTTTAATTAGTTCTAATGCTTTATGTGCTGAGTTTACCGAGTGCATTCTTTGGATTACTTCTATTTCTTTTTGTACAAAGGATTGTACTCCGATACTTACTCTGTTGGTATTTTTGTCGTATAAATAATCTAGTTTTTCTTTAGTAGTTTGATTTGGTGAAGTTTCAATAACTACAAATGTTTGTTCTAGATCTATTTGGTAGTCTTTAATAGCTAATTCAAATAGTGCGTTTAGCTGTGTTACGCTAAGTATGAGAGGTGTACCTCCCCCAAACACTAATGAGCTAAATCTACTATTTTTTATATCTAATTCCTGTTTTAGCTGAGTACTGTGTCTTTCTATAGCGGATATATAGCTATCTATTTTATTTTGCTTTCCTATAGGTATAGAAAATAGATTGCAATATCCACATTTGCTATCACAAAATGGTATATGAAAATATAGCCCAATAGGATATTGAGCTATATCTAAATTATATTCTTTTAAATTTAATCTACCTATTTGTTGATAACTAGTTTTATGAGGATAACTGTACATATATTGATTGTATATATTTTCATAGTTCATTTGCATAATCTCCTAAAAAGAAATGTTTGTATGGCACTGTATATACTATTTCATGAGATAGACAGTGGAAGTTATATCCGTCTTCTCCATAGCAGCTTCCATGATCTGAGCATACAATTACAAAAGTTTTTCCTCTTTTTTTGAACATGTCAAATAATCTGTCTATATGAGAATCTACATACCTTAGTGCGGCTGCATGAGTATGTACGTTATCTTCCCTTTCACCCTCTAAATAAAAGTTGTTTGGGTAGTGGATACTGTCTATGTTGACATACATAAATATTCTTTGGTCTGAACTATATTTGTCTAGCTTCTTTTCTATAACGTTTAGTTGGTTTTCGAAGCTTTCTTTGATATGGCAACTAAATGATGGATGCCAATAACTATATTTAAACAGGTTAGGAAGTATTCTATTTATTTCTGTTCTTTTATTAAAAAAACCTACTCCACCTATGCATAATGTTTCATATTCCACTTTTTCTAGACCTTCTATAAAGCTAGATCCTTCAAATAGAAATGCTGACTTTGGTGTTGCCATACTAGAAGAGAATTCTTTTGGCATAAAAAGTCTTTCTCTTTCAAATAGTGGTATCGGCTCTGCAGGACTTGGAAGTGATCCTACGAACATAGCCATATGGGATGGAAATGTATAGTTGCCTGGAGCGTGGCATTTACGCCATTTACCATAGCGATTGAGTACAGGAGTATTGTTGTTTTCTTGTTCTTGGTATGCTACGTCGTATCTGAGTGTGTCTAAGCAAACGAATAATATATCATATTCGCCAACTATTTGGTTCATGTTGACTGAGTATTTAGCGTTTTTTACGTCTCCAATAACCTTTTTCGGTACTTCATTACTTATTTTTGTCACTTTTAATCATCCTTACCACTTGATTAGTGTATATTTTGTTTTCATTAAATATGTCATTATATATCAAGTCACCTTGGCCATTTATTTCAATAATCATAGGCTTTTGCTTTTTACCGCTTAGCAGTATATCTATACCAGCACTATTAAGTCCATCAAAACAAGCTACCCCTTTTGAGCAAAGTTGATGTATATCTACTAATATGTCTTTACTTAATGCTAAAGTTTCTATAGCAATAGCCTTGTTATTTAAATGTAGATTTGTTATAGCTGAGCTTGAAGAACCCCGAGCTAGTATATGGTCTATCTGCCCAAACTGAAATACTACCCTTATATCGTATATGCTGTCTCCAATTTTGGGTTTTGGTATCCATTTTTCTACTATGCAATCCTGTTCTAATATAAAGTTTATTAGTTTTTGTATTTGAGATTCATCATTAATTTTAAATATTTGTTTTGTATTTTCAAATCTTTCACCTATGTTTTTAATACAAGTCTGAAGGATTTGTGTTTTGCTGTTAGGATGTATGCGATATGCTATTACTCCAGCTGCACCAGAGCCAAATCTTGGTTTTATAAATACGCTGTGTATGGCATTTGTTAGCATATATTCCTTTAGTTCATAAAAATTAGTAAAAGTTTTATCTAACATAGGCGTAGTATCTATATGATTTTTTAGTAGTATTTTTTTACACTGTTTCTTGTCTAGCGTTTTCCATATGGCACTAGGCTTGTTTAAAAACTGTATCCCTTGCATATGTTCTAGTTTTTGCAACTGTTTGTTAAAACTATATACTAAACCATTTAGTTCTTGCAAACTGCTAGTTTTATATTTTGGTGGATCTATTTTTATAATATCACCTGATTTTAGTTGATCTAAAAAATAAACCAAGTTTGAATTTATATCCCAAAATTCAAACTTAGTTTCTAATTTAGCACAAGCCTTACAAAAATAGTCATATCTTTTTGTGTCTTTTTGACCAATTAGATGTATACTCATATTATGCCCTATTCTGTTAGCATAGGATAGTTGCCGTATTCATCATCGTTTTCCATTTGTTCGTCAAGATTGATTTGAATTGGCAGTTTTTTTAGTTTTTCTATATATTCATCAGTAATAAAATTATAATGCAAATTTAGCAACTGTAAATGTTTTAATTTATCTATATTGTCTATTATGATTTGAGCTCCTTTATCTGATAGTGTTCCATTTGAAAAATCTAAAATTTCAAGATTTGATATCATTTCACTATTTAGAGTTACTTCTACTATTTCATCTTGTATTTCACTGTTGCCTAGTCCTAAATATTTTAGGTTTTTTAAGTGAGGATTTTGTAATAGTTTTTTTATATCTTCTATGTCTCCATCGAATCCATAGTTTTCTACACCAAAGTATAGATTGAGTTTTTTTATTTTAGGTAAATATGATTCCGCTATTTCTTCTATTACACTTTGTGGTAATCCTCCACATATAATTTCTAGTGATTCTAAATTTTGATGGTTAAGATTTTTTAAGCTTAATCCGTTACTACCCTTTATAGTTAAGTGTTTTAGATTTGGTAATTCAGATATTAGTTCTGAGTAGTTACCTTGCTCTATCCAAGATACTTCACACTCTTCAAATGTCATATCACCTACATATAAACTTTCTATATGTAAGATTTTTTCCTTATTGGCTACTAATTCATCTAAAATTGACTGTACAGAGTTTTCGTAGGATTCACCCCAACAACCTATTATGATTTCTTTTAATTCTTTAATCTCTGGATCACTTAATATTTCTTCTGCCATGGTATGAGCATCTTTGTCTCCATCTTCATAATCTTCATAATCATAAAAATATTTTTTTGAATTTTTCATTGTATCCACCCTTTTCAGTATTAGTTTTTTTATTATTTCATATAATTTATTGGATAATTGTAAAAATTTATGTATTTATTGTATTTATTGTATTTATTGTATTTATTGTATTTACAAACTCAATTATAGCTTATTTACCATTATATTAACAATAGTAAATTCGAACAAATTTATTGTTAAATTAATATTTAAATTTGATTTAAAGCAATTTGTTGCGGATAATAACGAAGAAGCGACAGCATCCTTTTTTTATTTTATCGAATCATTTTTTGAATCACTACATTACTTTTAAAGTGATGTTATTATATATAATTTTTATCTATAAACACAATTATAATTACAGGACTTGCAATATACATTTTAGTGTTATTGTATTATTGTAAATATGATAAGTATTTGGGTGCTATCCATTAACCAATACTGCTTTTTTAGAGTATAAAAAAGCCAAGACCATGTTGATACGGCCTTAGCTCATTTTTATTTAATCAGTGTAAATTTTCTAACGATTTTATATTTATTTAATCTCCAATTTGTTTGCCTTGTGCCTATCCATCTTATTTCTTGATTGCTTTGAAGGCTTCCGTCTGGGTTTTGATTCCTCTTTCTGCTGCAAACCTTTCTATACTAGATGCACCGAAAAATCCATGAACACCTTTTGTGTTCTTTATAATGTATTTTGCATCTTCTGGTTCAGCAATAGGTCCCCCATGACAGATTACTAGAATGTCTGAATTTACTTCTTTTGCTGCATCCGCAATTGCTTGTACACGATTTGCACTTTCTTCTAATGTCAAAGCAGTTTGAGCACCGATACTCCCCTTTGTAGTTAATCCCATATGGGCAACAATGATATCTGCTCCTGCTTCTGCCATTTTCTTAGCTTGGGTGACATCAAAAACATAGGGAGCAGTCAGCATATCAAATTCATGTGCTTTTCGAATCATATCAACCTCTAAATCATACCCCATACCTGTTTCTTCAAGATTTTGTCTAAATACACCATCTATCAATCCTACAGTTGGAAAGTTTTGAACCCCTACAAATCCTTGTTCTTTCAATTGTTTTAGGAAAACATCTATGACTCTAAATGGATCAGTTCCATTTACTCCTGCTAATACTGGTGTATTCTTAATAACAGGTAAAACTTCCGATCCCATTTCTACTACAATTTGATTGGCATCACCATAGGCTAATAATCCTGCAAGCGAACCTCGTCCAGCCATTCTATATCTGCCAGAATTATAAATAATTAGCATATCTGCTCCACCAGCTTCGCTACTCTTTGCAGTAATACCCGTACCTGCTCCTACCCCTAATAAAATTTCTCCCTTTTCTAATTTCTTTTTAAAATTGGCAACAATCTCTTTTCTAGTCACATCTATTCCTCCATTTTTCTTTCAATCATTTCAATTAATTTTTTTGCAGCTGTTTCAGCAAATTTTTTGTCATTAATTTCATTGTCCATTTCAAGAACTTCCACTACATCATTTCTCAGATTATCTTTTAATGTCTCTATAAGCATTTGATCTTCCTCTTTTCCCTCAAAAGCTCCACCCTCAACATCAAGACCAGAAAATCCTTTCAATGGTATCATAAGAATAGTATTTTCCTTTGCCATATTGAGTTTTTCTGCAATTTTCTCGCCTAGTATTTTATTTTCTTCAAGGGTGGTTCTCATTAGCGTTACAGAGGGATTATGTTTATAAAATTTTCGGCCTTCATATTTTTTTGGCACTGTATCATAGGGTCCAAAATTCACCATATCTAATGCCCCTAAAGATACTACCTGCGGTACTTTATTTAAAGATGCGGCTTCTAATCTATGGGGGCCTGCATTTAATATCCCACCGAATAATTCATCACACCACTCTGTTGTAGTTAGATCTAATACACCTTCAATAAATCCATCATTGATTAAACTCTCCATTGATCTTCCGCCAATGCCCGTTGCATGAAATATCAATACTTCATAACCTTGTCTTTCTAAATAGTCTGTTGCAGCTGTAACAGCTGGGGTTGTCAATCCAAACATTGTAGCCCCAATAAGTGGTTTATCACTTTTATATTCTTCTGATTCAAATTTTACCATCCCTGCTATTGCATGAGCTGCATTTTGGAATATTTTTGTAGAGATTGTATTCAATCCAGATACATCAACTACTGATGGCATCATAACCAAGTCGCTGGTTCCAACATAAAATGAAGTATCTCCCGATGCAACAGTGGAAACCATAATCTTAGGCACTCCAATGGGTAGTGCTCTCATACCTGGAGTTGCAATTGAAGTCCCGCCAGTACCACCAAATGCAATAACACCATCAAACTTTCCTTCCTCATACAGCCTGGGTACAATCTTTTCCATAGCCTTAGAAAGAAGGTCCGTTGCATAAGCTCGATCTTTTTTCTTTTGAACCATCTTAATGTCCACATCAATTTCTCTTAGTATTTCTTCATTGGATACATCCACTGGATATGACGACTCAAAAACTCCAGTATTCATTGTAAAGGTGTTTAATCCTAATTCTTCAATAATACTTTGCACATAAGTAAGTTCTCTTCCTTTTGTATCAAAAGTTCCAATAATTGCTATCGTTTTCAATTGATTCCCTCCTTTTTATTATTTATAATTTTCTAATTATTATATTATCCAACTAACTCGTACCTTTCTATGCTTTTATATTACTTCATCTTGTCATTTGATGACATCCTATAATTTTTAGGGGATTGTCCATATCTTTTTTTAAAGATTTTACTAAAATTCGAGTAATTATCATATCCTACATTTCTTGAAGCTTCTTCATTAGATATATTAGAAAATGTTGTTACTATATTTATAAATTTATCCAAACGAAAGGTTATAAGATAGTCTGTAAAATTGGTGCCAACATTCTCTTTAAAAATTCTACTGAGATAAGATTGAGACAAATGTAGTATTTGAGCCAAATCAGATAAATTAATTTGCTCACTATAATGTTTACTAATATATTCTTTCACAAAATTAATATATTCATAAGTATGATGATATTGTAACTCTATGGTATCTAATACAGGATCATTCATTCTATTTACATGTTTAAACTCCAATGTTTTTCTCGTAATAGCATCCTCATAAGGTATCCTATCAAATATTGATCCCCCAATATAGCCCATAGTTGTTGTATTTTTATACATAAATTGCACATCAGCTTCCTGCTGAATGGGACCACCATATATGGTTTTAAATATATATCTATCCTCTTTATCAATCACTTGAAAAATATCATTTGTTAAATTTTTTGCGGATACTAGAGAAAGTGCTTGTTTGGCTCCCAGATTTCCTCCTCTTGTAAGCCCCAAGTGAACACAAATCATATCGGCACCTGCTTGTATCATTTTCTTTGCTTGTTCTACATTAAATACAAATGCTATTGTAAATAAATCTATTTTATTCGCTAAATAAATCGCTTCCACTTCTTGATCATAAGATATTCCGTTAATCTCCAAATGATTACCAATGGTGCCATCTATTAATCCAATGGTAGGATAATTATTTATCCCATGAAATCCTGCATTTTTGATATTTTTAATGTATGTTCTTAAATTAATCATTGGATCAGTAGCATTTAGCCCGAAAATTATTGGCACATTCTTTATCAGAGGAATGAGTTCTTTGGATCCAAACTCCATAACCATATTATTACTGTTTGAATTCGCCAAATAACCTGCTAAGGAACTCAGTCCCATTTGTCGATATTTACCCGAATTCAATGCAAGTATAATATCAGCCCCACCCTTTACAGCATTAAGGGCTGATATTCCCGCACCTACAGATATCCCAATAATATATCGATCATCTTTTATTTCTTTTTTAAATTTCTTTCTTATATCAGCTTTATCCAGATTACTCACCCCCTATTCTTTTCTATACCTTAACATAGTTATTCTAAACTTTTCAATAGTTTCTTATCTCTCTAAACCCTTAAGTGTCAAAAGGGCAAGGTTGTCGGCAGGTTAAGATTTTTGAACGATTCCTCTATTAAGACCTGTTAATTTTTCAATTTGCCTTATTAATAAACGATATTTTTCTTTGAATTTTTTTGAGATATCTGCTTCCTATTGAAATATCAAAAAACTCTATTTCTATAGGATTTTCCACATACCTTACTTTCTTAACTGTTTCTCTTACACTCTTCCCTCTTTATTGTGTACTTCCTATTTCAGATTGCTATGCCTTAGATGACGTTGTCAATAACCTCGTCAGAGCGCGCCAAAAATCCAACAATTGGATAAGACAATCTTGATATAGCATACATAAAATCGCCCATAATAGTAGTAAGGACGGTGATATTATGA
>NZ_FZOJ01000029.1 GCF_900188145.1 Anaerovirgula multivorans
CCATCTAAAACACGATAAAAAAACGTCTTTTTTCCTCTGCTTTTACCATCTGACATCTCCATCGTTTCATAACCTTCCTTCCTCAAAACAGTATCATTATGGTCTGCAAGTAAATCGTTCGACAGTTCGTATCCTTTGTTTTGCCTGACAGAATATTGCGATATATGTTTATGTATTTATCATAGGCGTTAACTTAAAGCTGAATATTTCCAAAAACCTTCTTTAAATGTCATCCTAAGCATCCCCTCCTTCAATTCCAATAAGATTAAAAAATTAAAAAAATAACATAGTTATAGTTTTTGAAAAAATATTCATTTGGTAATTTTAAAATAATTTTATAATCATTTGGTAATTAAATATTATCATACCGTTTGGTAATATGTCAAGATATTATTTATAATTTTGGTAATTTAAGTGCTTATAAAAATAGTTTTGTTTATAATATTGGTAAGATATTATTTAGGAGGATATTATAAGTGGAGAGTATTGGCGAAAGAATATTAAATTTACGGAAAGAACTAAATCTAAATCAAAAAGAGCTAGCTGAAAAAGTAGGCATAACAGAAGCTAGCTTGTCACGATATGAAAATAATCTTAGAGAGCCAAAAGCAGAAATAGTAACTAAAATTTCACAGGCTTTGGGGTGCTCTACTGATTATCTTTTAGGAAGTATAAGTAGGAAAAATCAAGCTGTATTACCAGAAGGTAATTTAGACAGAAATAATATTAATTATAGAAATTATAAAGAAATTGAAGGTAAAATCTTAAAAAAACTTATAGATGAAAATATTATTCATGAAGAGGAGACTATTTCTGAAGAAGCATTAGATAAAATAATCAAATACGGTGTCGATGCAGCTGTGGAAATATTAAAATTGAAAAAGATATGTAAAGCTAATAAGTCTGACTAACAATAAAGTATTGTCTCATAAACTTATGTGAATTAAATATGTGCTAATATTGATACTTACAATAAAAGATCATGGCTAGCACCTGCTAATCATGACCTTTTTCTTTATTCGACTCAATCCTAGATAAACGACTATCCCAACAACAGCCCCAGCACTATCAATGAAAACATCCTTAACCTGCCCACTTCTACCGGGGACAAAGAGCTGATGAACTTCATCACTTACAGCATATAGCACACAGATCCCTAGAGATAAAACCAACCTTTTAAAACCATCTATCCCACTTCTTTTCATTGCATTCAGCACCAATATCCCCAACACCAAATAAGCAAAGAAATGAGCGTTTTTTCTTATCAAATGATTAAGTCTACTCATATCAAAACTATTATTAGGTGCAACTCGCCCAACTGTCTCTACAATTACTTCTGTTATTCCCTTAGATAGATGATTAGACTGAACTGCTGGTTGGGCTGATAAATAGAAAATTAAGGCCATCCATAGGAGGACTGCTAGCCAGGAGAAAATGACAGTTAATCTTCTTAGTTTAACCATGAATAACATCTTTCTTCATCTTTTTTTATAACATTTACCATAACTTCCACGTCCTCTTTAAATTTAACACACAGAACTTTAGGAGAGCAAAGAAGGTTTACCATCCTCCCTATATTACAGATCATATTTGCTATAATAATATGCTCCTTGGCTCTTGAAATCTTTACATACCGACATCTTCTGAGTCCATGATTTCTTACCATGGTGGCAAATCTTCTTTCCACCTTAAATCTATTGTTACTTGCCTCTTGAAAGGCTTTTGTTTTTACCCTTTCCATATGATGTCAATTTATTTGTTTTTTCAATAGGTTTGTATAGTAATTTTATTAGATGTTGACGCTCAACTAGTTAGATTTTCTCGGGGTCAGCCTGGACTTCTTTTAATAAGTGTCTTTCTCTTGTTGTATACATTCTGAAGAACCTCTGTATCCTTTTTCTCTGATAGCCTCTTCAAATTTTTTGAATGTCCATCCTTTGCTAAGCAATTCATTTATATCATCATGAAATGGAGTTAAAGGCCCTCCACTATAGGTTCCATATGCACTATGGACTGCTGAGACATTTGGATCTAAATACCTTCTTCCAGTATGCCTAGAAAGTCCAGTTTCTCTTGCAATTGCGTTATTTGAATAATGTTGTTCATGTAACTATTTTACTTTAGCAATATTAGCTTCCTTCTTTGATACTACTAAATCATGTTCTTTAAAACGGACATCTTTATCTTTGAAGTTTTCTGAATTATCCTCTAAGCTAATATATTTTTCTACCGTTCTAATATCCATTTTTAATTGTTTTCTTATTTCATGTTTAGTAAGACCCTTCCTATGTAGTTCTTTTACATTATTAATTTTATCTTTTTTAGATTTTGCATTATATCCAGTTCTATTAGGTAATGGTGAAGTTTCATCTTCTTTGGTTATAGGAATCTTGACCTTTATCCCTACTGTCTTTGAAATATATTTTTTTACAATAGTCCCTTAAATTCTTGAATAAATGAAAACGATCACTGACTTGAACAGCATCCGAATGTGCTGTGCTAATAGCAGCTGCATATACATGCATCAGCAATTATTTCAATCCACGCCCCCCATATAGGGAGCGACGTCATAAGGTATTTCATCCTCACTTTCATATTCCCAATTTCAATCCACGCCCCCATATAGGGAGCGACATGCAGGGGCTTTTTACAAAAATGTAACATTCACCATTTCAATCCACGCCCCCATATAGGGAGCGACCATTCTTGAAAGAGCTAGACAAGACTTAACTCAAATTTCAATCCACGCCCCCATATAGGGAGCGACTGCATTCATTTCTTTACCTTCCTCCTTTTTTTCTAATTTCAATCCACGCCCCCATATAGGGAGCGACAGAGTAATAATTCAGACTGATGATAGTTTTGGAGGTATTTCAATCCACGCCCCCATATAGGGAGCGACTAGTCGAGGTAGCACTTCCGTGGTGGCCTACTTTTAATTTCAATCCACGCCCCCATATAGGGAGCGACTCCAGTTGACATTACTTCATCAATTGCAGATTCGATTTCAATCCACGCCCCCATATAGGGAGCGACATGCTATAGGAAAAGCCGTAGAAGATAAGTTTAAGATTTCAATCCACGCCCCCATATAGGGAGCGACGACACAAAAAGTAAGGTAGACAGAACCATAGGAATTTCAATCCACGCCCCCATATAGGGAGCGACGACATTAAAAAAGCTATGATGGAAACACTAGACAATTTCAATCCACGCCCCCATATAGGGAGCGACCCCTCCAGTAAATAGCAATTACCCTTACTGGAGATTTCAATCCACGCCCCCATATAGGGAGCGACTGCCAAGGACCTAGGATTAGACAAAGAAATAATCAAATTTCAATCCACGCCCCCATATAGGGAGCGACTTTCATCATAAATTTCTTGATGTGTCTTCCTTTATTTCAATCCACGCCCCCATATAGGGAGCGACCATGCAGTAAAATCAAAACCATGCGTAGGGTTTAAATTTCAATCCACGCCCCCATATAGGGAGCGACGATTAAAATTTCCTATTCTTGCAATAGCAGCAGTATATTTCAATCCACGCCCCCATATAGGGAGCGACAGCAAAAAAGGGATAAATAACAAATAAAACACACTTAGTTTCTTCATTTCGAGGCATATTTTGGCACTTTTATTATATAATCCATGATTCATATTACATATTTTTACTTTTTTGGTGTGTTTTAGTTAAACCTTAGGTGCGAAAGCTCTAGGAATTCCATGTTAGCTAAATATTCGCACTAAATTATAAGCGTATCCTCAACATCAAATGACTCCTTTGTACCTATATGTACAACCTTACCTTTATAATTATTCCCTAAATAATAAAACCGCAAGCTATCTTTGTCCTTGTCAATAATTTGCTCAAGTTTGTGCTGAAGTTCACGACATTTAGTTGCATCTAATACACACTCAAACACTGAATTTTGAACACGTTGACCATAATTAACACATTGCCTTGCAACTTGACGCAAACGCTTCCTACCAAGTGATGTTTCTGTATTTATATCATAGGTTATCAACACTAACACTTTATCACCTACTTCCACATAAATGGTGGATATCCATCTAAATCACCCCGGATATACCTAGCCAACAGCATTGCCTGTGCATAAGGGACAAGTCCCCACTCTACCTTTTCTTGTAGAAATGGATGTGTGATTTTTTCCTGTTTTTTACTCTGCCAGGCTTTTAAGATAGTTTTTCTTGTATCATCATCCATAACAACTGCACCATTTTCCTTTTGGTTAAAACCAGCTGCTTTTATTTCTTTTTTGTTGATTAGCGA
Source organism: Anaerovirgula multivorans (assembly GCF_900188145.1). GTDB lineage: Bacteria > Bacillota > Clostridia > Peptostreptococcales > Natronincolaceae > Anaerovirgula > Anaerovirgula multivorans. The sequence continues at coordinate 4,294 of NZ_FZOJ01000029.1, forward strand.
AATAACAAACCGGTCAGCATAGACTGAACGTAGTTCCTCCATCATATCAAGTGCCAAAGAAACTCTCCCGGGTCTATCCCGGTGTAAAAATCCTACATAAGGGTCAAGTCCCACCGTTTCTAATGCCGCTGCAACATCGTGCGCCAAGAGGGTATATACAAATGACAGCATTGCATTAACATTATCAAGAGGTGGCCGTTTATTACGATAACGAAAATAGAAGTATTCTTTTTGTTGAAGAATTAAATCATCAAATACACTAAAATATTGTGATGCTGCCTCCCCCTCATATCCTCTGAGTTGTTCTAAACTTTCACTTTGCTCAACTAATTTCAAGGAGTTAGCTAGAACTTTAGAAACTTTTTTTAACTTATCAACATCAAGTCGCATAGCGTAGTCACGGGTTGCCCGTTCAAGTACCCAGCGTGTATTGTAAATCTTTCCAAGAATAAAATTTTTAGCGATTTTATTACTTTCCTCTACGCTATCTGAAAGTCTATATTGAGCCTTCCTTAAAGTAACATTACCCCTAACTTCACCCACTACCCGCGCAAGAAATTTTCCACTCGGTTTCATAAAGGTTAATGCAATATTGCGCTTTGCACAAGCACCCATTAATCCTGGGCTTGCACCACTATAACCAAAAGTAACAATGCCTTCAAGATTATGCAATGGAATTCTTGAGAGTTCTACTTGTTCTTTTAAAATAACAATATTTTCTCCATCAAGGGACAAATAAGTATCCGGAGAAGTGATGTAAAGTGTATTTAGTAACTTTCTCATTCCTCCACCTCCAAAAGATTTTTCTTTATATAGTAAACCGCGGAGGGATTTTTACATAACTTTGGCATGCAAATCTCCGTTAGTGAACATGCTTTACATCTTTTAGATTGTTTAACTTTAGGTGTATGCCTCTTGTCATATAGTTCATGCATTTCTTTTACAGTTTTTTTAACCTGTTGCCGTAGCCCATCGTCAAGTATAATTTTCAGCCTGCGTTTTGTTTCTCCATAGAACAAAAAAGCCTCTGTAATTTCACATAATAGCATTTCCTCAAGACACATAGCCTGTGCGCATAGTTGTAATGCATCAGATTCATCTTCTTTTGGTTTTCCCCGCTTATACTCTACAGGAACGGGCTTATAATTCCCCTCTCTACCAAATATAGTTACCCCATCCGAGGCCTTATGTAGTTCAACAACATCACAAGCCCCAGTTATTCCTAATGAACGTGAAAAGATTGCCATACCACGAGAAACAATTAAACTCCCACGTTTTTCCTTTATAGTGTTATCATGTGTTTTCTCATGAAGAATTCCGCCCTCAATTGTACGAAGGTTTTCTTGCCATTGTTGTTCGATGTGTATTAATGCCCACTGCCGTTTACAAAATGAAAAATGTTGTATCCCAGATAGCAATAAAAAATCTTCCTCTTTATATTCCATCATATATTTCTGGGGTGAGTCCTTCTAAAGTTTCGATGGAGATCTTGTAATCATTAGTACTTTTTGGAACCTCTGTCATTGGTACCACCTGTAAGCTTCTGTGAACCTTTGCAGATGAATATTGACCTATCTGGGTATTATGTTTCCACCAATACAACTTGCATACCTCCATACTGCCATCTGGGCGAGCAGAGGAGCAATCATTTTCAAAAAGAGTAATTAGTGCCTTTTTAATAAGCTCACTATCCTCTTGACTAAAGCCTGTTTTTGTTGCCAGCTGTGTATTAATACTTCCATAAACTACATAAACTCCAAACTCAACTCTATGTTTCATCCCCATTGTATCAGGACTTTTTTTATCAGGATCTTTCCCAGTTTCACCGTTAACACTTTTTGTTATTTGCATACTTGATATCTCAATTGGGGAAGCACTTACTGCCGTATGAATTGACACTGGACCCCTTATGCCTATTGAAACAGCATTATCCTCGTCACCTTTTTTAAATGCAAAAACTTGTCCGAAGCTTCTTACATCAATCCATTTTTCACAAACTATCTTTGCATATTGTTCCTTATCTTTGCTTGATTTTTTAAGTTCTGCGCAACCATCAGCTCTATCCTTTAGACTTCTAAATCCATCTGTTCTTCTTTCATCTGATTGAACAAATATTTCTTGTCCCATATCCTGAAGTCGGTTACGGATTTTTCTTTTAATGCAAACATCAGAAATCTCACCAAAGCCATCATAATTTTCTCTAGGTCTGTTGCCATTCAACGGATCACCATTAGGATTGGCATTTTTTACTGAAATAATCACTGCAAAGTCAACCTTATTTTCAAAATTACTCATTTTTCTTTTCCTCCTTTAGTTTATTTTTTCTAATTTCTTTTTTGCGCTTTCTTCGATTCTTTTCTTTTTCTCTTCAATAAAAACTTGCCTTTGACAATAATATCCTAAGATGTAACTATCATCTAACTTCTTTTGACTTATAAATTCCTCATACGGTATCATCGAATTAACCCCAGTCATTAATTCTGTTAAATCTGCACCCTTAGCACCTAATCTTATTATATATGGTCTAAGCTTATCTGTAAGGATGCCCCAAGTTTTGTAAGGGTGTAGTTTAAATTGATGCATTAATCTTTCTGCATTTGTAGCTCTTTTCTCATTTGTAGTATACAACGCATATTCTTCAATTTCTTGTGCAATGGCTAGAAGTCTACCGAAAATGTAACTTCTATCCTTCTGGTTTTCATCCAGTGCCATCTCCCATACCTCCTTAAATTTATCATATTTATATTTTCTAACTAAAGCACAAGTTATAGTTAATGCTTTTTCCCATTCCCATTTTTCCATAGAAACTGGACTTGAAGCACGATTAACTGCTAAATTTACAAGGTCATAGGGTAACTTAGCTCCATCAATAATACAGGGTAATAATCTTTCTATCGTTGCCTTTAGCAAAGTATCCTTCAATTCAAGCTGTTTTTTTTGTGTTTTGCTATTTTCTCTTGGGCTCCCAAATCCAATGGTAGCAATATCTTTTGGAGAAGGGGCACCAATAAAAGAAATTACCTTGAATTTTTCTTTACCCTTTTCGTCAAGCCCGTCAGGTACTGTTTTGTATGAATGTTGCCAGATACAGGTGCTATGCCAATGTTTAATCCTATTTAGAAAATCAGTACCATCGAGCTCACGATAATAGGTTATAGATAATCGCCCTGTTGTTGCGGCATCCAGCCCCATAATAACAATTTCAGCCTTTGTATCTAAGTCACATCCATAACCTGCAATAGCCTTATTTAGTCTCTTGGCAAACTCCTTTTCAGTTGAAACAATTGCCATTTCTTCTTCTCCAAAAATGCCCCCTTGTGTATCCTCTAGAATCTCGGGAATAGTTTGGTTTTTAGTGCCCCATGCAACTACAACCTGGTCACCATTTTTATAACCTTGCTTATCAATAAGCCAACGTAATGCATTATGTGATTTTTGTGAAGTTTCGTACCCTACACTGACCACTTGGTCTTTATCTACAAACCGACCTCGATATGTAAAACCAGTGGCATCATTTGCTGAAATTAACTTTGCCTTATCCCCCGTGTTTCTCACCTTTGCAGGATGTTTTTCTGAACATGGAATTTTGTCTCCTTGTACATAACACAATTTTACATCCTGCTGAAGACTTAAATAATATTTAATATAGCTGTTATAAACGTCTTTATCAAGCCACACAGCAGACTCATCTTCTCCTGAGATTTCCACCTTAAATCTTATAAAAGCATCACTTTGATTGCCTGCTCCTAACTTAACTTTTGAAAGAGTTCCATTACTATCACCTACTAATACCTTTTGCTCTATTAAATCAGAAATAAGAGTTTTCTTTTGTAGGTAAGTTAGAACTGCTTTTACTTTATTATTACAATAAGGAGAATCACACCAATTCTCAAGCTGTTCCATATACTTCTTGTAGAACTCCTCACCATTTTTCTTCTCCACATAGTTACTATAATCACCTGCAACATATTGTAATTTGTCACAAAGTGGATGTGGAGGAGGTTTTGTCCCACTTCTAGTAGCAGAATCCTCAGTTACAGGGATAATTGTAACTGCCTCTTCTTTTTCTAACATTTTTGCCCTTAAGAAATTACCCCCTCCATTAAGGATGACTTCTATTTGTGCATTTTGGGTAGAGTGAGCAATGGGAAGAAGCGGTGTTTTTTCATCAGAACCCGTGATTCCCACTTCACTCCTGCAATTCTGATAAGTATTATAAAGCTTATGAATCCAACTCAATTATCTCTCCCTCCTCTTCAAATTCTTCAAGCCCACTGAAATTATTTTCATCAAATTTCTTGGGCTTCATCGCCGAAAGCTCACGTTTAATAATATATTCTTCATCATCAGGTCTTGGAAACTTAATATACCCATTGTTCATTTCTGGTCTCCAAAGTCTAGCTACTAGCTTATCTTTTCCAGTTTCATCTGGATAGTCAAAGCCATGAAACATAAGTCCAAAGGAAAGTGATCCATAATTGTCATAGGCTCCCTCCCCCTCTCCAAAATTACATGGTTCCACATATGCTTGACACTCTCTAGTTCCTAAGAAGACATCTCGTCTCCCACCACGGTTGATCATTCTTTTTGCAACTATATAATGCTTATTTTCATTTCTGTCCTTCTCTAAATTGGGTCGATTATAATTCCATTCAAAATGTGCCTTTACTTGATATTCAACATTTGTTAGATATGTGTAAATAGACAAGGTATTTCCTCCACTGAAATTGATGGGACGTACATTCTGGGATTGGGTTTTAATTAAATTAATAACCCTTACTTCATCAATAATCCATATTAATGTCGGTTTCCAGTATACACTTTCTAGTATTCCTTTAAGTGCTTGATATGTTGGTACTTGATATGAGAATTTTTCTCCTCCGATTCTATTAATAGGATCGCTAAAAAGGGCATACCGTCCACTAACTTTAAATTCAACACTGTTTTCTCTTTCCAATTGTCTCCCCTCCTCAATAATTAATAATTATAAAATTCTATTGAAACACCTTCAAAGGTCACCCCCACATCATCTTTATAGAATTCATCCCTCAGTGCAAATATTACAGCATCTTTTAGTTTAATAATTGCGCCCATTTCTTCTAGTTTTCTTCTATCTGTTTCAAATAAATTTACTGAGTACTGCTGGGCTTCCTTTAAATATTGTTTTATTTCACTTAAGCTACATGAACCATTTATTAGTGTAATAAGTGTCTTACCTCTTTCATATGGTACCATGACGCTTGTTGTTTTCTGGTCAATCACCTGAAAGTAATCTCCCGCCGTTTTAAAGGCTTGTCTTAACATTAGCTTTGGATCATAATCGTTTCTGTTTCTAAAAGCAAGTACTGCCTCTTTATTACTTGATAGCAAGTCATACATTGATTTATCGTTATTTGGTTTTGGTAATGTGTAATTCATTTCTACTCTTCTATCATGAAAATAATACTGATAATAGCTATTCAGAGCCTTTGGAGAAAGAAGATCATTATCAAAGTTATTGGGATTTTCTTTAAATTCATCAAGAACTCGCGCAGTGGCTTCTTGCCCCATTTTGATGTCCGCTAATTTATTGACACTTTCTCCCTCAATATTAACAATATAAACATCGCCGCAATTTTTTTCTCCATGACGATTACATCTCCCTGCTGCTTGAGCAATACTATCCAATCCAGCAAGGGAGCGAATAACACAACCAAAGGAAATATTAACGCCAGCTTCTATTAATTGAGTGCTAATACAAATTACTCTCTGATGCCCTAGCTTTTTTTTCATATTTTGTAAAATCTTCATTCTATGAGAAGGACACATATTTGTACTTAAGTGAAAAATACAATACTGCTTTTCTACTGCTAAATCTGTATTTGCTTTCTTTAACTCATTAAAAACTTCTTTTGCAGCCTTCTTAGTATTCAAAATCACCAGTACGCTTTCTAGCTGATCCATCTTGTCTAAAACAAAGTCTTTTAGTAAAGCTACGCTATAGCCTCCAACAATCCTTTTATCAATCAAATCCACACGTTTAAATTCTTGAAATTTCTCCTGCATATTAGAAATTATATTAGGATTTTCACTTAGCTTTAATGGCATTTCTGTAGTTGCTAAAAGTGGCTGAGTTGCTGTGCAAAGTATAATCGTTGTATTACAAATATTTGAAAGGAAGTTCATTGCGCTATTGAACATATTTATGCACTTAATGGGAATGGTCTGAATTTCGTCAAATATAATAATTGAATTTGCAAGGTTATGCATTCGCCTAACGCTTTGTGTCCCACCACTAAATAAAGTGTCTAAAAACTGTATCATTGTAGTAAAAATAATAGGACTATCCCAACGTTCGGTTAAAAGCTTGTACTCTTCTTGTTGATTGTCAATTACAAGGTTTGAATGATGCTCCAGAATGATATCTTCTCGTCCTAAAATATCTTTTATATCCTTAGCATTTTGATCGATAATGGTAGTATAGGGAATAATATAAAAAATTCTATCCTTACTAAATTTCTTTGCATGTTCTAAAGCATATCTCAAACTGGAAAGTGTTTTACCGCCTCCTGTTGGCACTGATAATTGATATACTCCTGGGCTCTTTTCTCCAAAGTTCTTACATGCTATGGATACTTCTTCCCTCAACAAATCTATTCTAGTTAATTTAGGATAGTTTTTTAGCTTAGTTTCTAGCACATCTGCAAGCTCATTCCATAAAGCTGATTTATCAACATTTTGCTCTGGTTCCCTATCTTCCATAAATAAATATGTATCGTATCTATCTGCATCAATCACACAACTAAAAAGGTATTTTGCTAGCATTCCAGCTGCAAACTGTCCAAATTTAGCAGATTGACCTATCTTGTTAATTTTAAGCAGAACCTCTCTTATCTCTTTCTTTGAATTAGAGAGTAGAGTATTAATGTCGTTCATTTCTGAACATCCTGACTTAAAATTAGATAATGCTTCATCGAAAAAAAAATCTTTATCTTTATTCATCCTGTCAGTAAATCTATCCATGCCATCTAACTCTAAGCAATCGATCAATCCACCATGATGTGAACAAATGGATAATGAAATAATTTGTGCTGCAAGTCTTTGGTATGGATCTTTTGCATCATAAAAGTTATCATATATATATTTTGCACCTGCTGTAGAGTGGTCAATTGAGCCCCTAAGGGATTTGTCACCAGGGTTTAGTGAGCTGTAATGTATATAAGAATCAAATTTGTTTGTTAGCTTTCCCATATCATGAAGTAGGCCTATTAACTCTCCTGTTACACCAAGAGAAATTTTTCCACCATATTCCATGGATAGTTTAGAAACATTATATAAATGTTCCTTAACACTTTGTTCCTTTAGAGTGTTTTGATTAATATGTGCGCAAAACATTTAATCACTCCTTATTTTTTTGTAATTTGGACCCTTTCACACTCTCACGACTAGTTAACAACTTCATCTTTTGGCTTATAAGACCCTCTTCACTAGTCTTTCATTTGTTACTCTATTCCACAAAAAATAACAAACCCCTTTGTCTAAAAATAGGTTATTTTGTCGATTTTCTTCGTTTTTCTATAGATTACAACAAAAATGTAGAGCACTACCTTTGTTTCTAATTTGAAGATCATACAAAAAACAATCAATCATTTTCATATCTTTTATTAATATAGTATAATAAGAAAATACTATTAAAAAATATCATTTTTCATAAACTAAACTTTATAGCTACAGGAGGTGTTTTTCTCATGAAAATCCTATATTACGACTGTTTTTCTGGCATTAGTGGCGATATGAATCTTGGCGCCATGATTGATCTCGGCGTAAATGAAGGGGATTTGCGAAGAGAGTTACGGAAGCTACATTTACATAATGAATTTGAATTAGAAGTTACTAGAGACGAAAGAAAAGGGATCACAGGTACAAAGGTTGATGTAAAGCTATTACATGACCAGCATAAAAATCATCATAAAAAAGAGTCCCATTCTCATAACCATCTTCATACACATGACGGCGAACACTGTCATCATGACAGGCATGATCATCATCACCACGAAGAAGACCATCATCATCATCACCACCATCACAGAAACCTCCATGACATAGAAACGATTATTTCTAACAGCCATTTAAGCAACTCCGTAAAGGAATTAAGCTTAAAAATGTTTATGGAGGTCGCTAAAGCAGAGGCAAAAATCCATGGTAAGCCTATAGAAGAAGTACACTTCCATGAGGTAGGTGCGGTGGATTCTATTGTTGATATCATAGGAGCCGCTATATGTTATGATATCTTAAAGGTGGACAAGGTGATTTTTTCTCCTATCACAGTGGGAAGCGGCTTTGTAGATTGTGCTCATGGTAGATTTCCTGTTCCTGCTCCTGCTACGACTGAGATTTTAAAAGGAGTTCCTATCACTTCAGGAGAGATCCAAAAGGAAATGACTACTCCCACTGGAGCTGTTATCGCTAAAGTGTTGGGAGAAGAATTTACTTCTGATAAGAACTTCACTATTACAAAAGTTGGTTATGGTATCGGCCACAGGGATAATATGATCCCTAATGTATTGAGGGTATTTCTTGGGGAAACTAACCACCAGCATAAAGAAAAGGCAAAAATGATAGAGTGCAACATTGATGATATGAATCCAGAATTATATCAGTATGTGATGAATAAATTGTTGGAGAAAGGTGCTATGGATGTATATCTTACACCTATTACCATGAAAAAGAGTAGGCCTGCTATGAAGTTTAGTGTTCTATGTAGCCATGAATTAGCAGATTCTCTTACAAACATTTTATTTCAAGAAACTACTACCTTAGGCATTCGAAGCTATGATGTAGATAAAGCTATGATGGGTAGAAAAATAGTAAACATTGATAGTCCGTATGGTTCAGTTAGAATCAAGCTGGCTCTGTTAAATGGAGAAATTGTTAAGTGGAAGCCTGAGTATGAGGATTGTAAAGTGATTGCAGAAAACCATAATATTCCCATCTATCAGGTGTATCATACCGTTCAACAGCTGTATCTTCATGAAGATTCTAAGGATGTTTAATATTATATACACCAAGATTTGGGGACACACCAGTGATAGACCGTCGCAGATTTTCCTCAAATCTCTATCTCCATAGAGATTCACAGGATTTTTAGCGACAATTTTATAATCTAAGGGGGCATAAACATGGAATTACCTAAAAAATATAATAGACTTTTAGAGCATATCAAGTCCTTGGAGAGCGTAGTCATCGCCTTTTCTGGAGGAGTAGATAGCACCTTTTTACTGAAGGCTGCAAAGGAAGCTATAGGAGATCGGGTTATTGCATTAACCATTCATGCACCCTTCCATCTCCAATGGGAAATAGAAGAAACAAAGGAACTGACTAAGGAATTAAGCATAAAGCATGTGATCCTTGAGCATACAGAAATTATTCCTGAGATAAAGAACAACCCTAGTGATCGATGTTATCTTTGTAAAAAAGCTGTCTTCCAAGGGATTTTAGATTTTGCTAAGGAAAATGGTTATAATTATGTTGCTGACGGTACCAACTTTGATGATACAAAAGATTACCGTCCAGGCATGAAGGCCTTGAAGGAATTGCAGGTAGTCAGTCCACTATTGGAAGCTGGCTTTACGAAGAATGAGATCAGAAGTATGTCCAAGGAACTAGGACTACCTACCTGGAATAAACCTGCCTATGCCTGTATATTGACTAGAATACAATATGGCCAGGAAATTACAAAGGAAGATTTACAGAAAATAGAATTAGCTGAGAAATATATGATCGACCTAGGATTCCCCATTGTTAGGGTTCGTCTTCACGACCAACTGGCTAGAATCGAAGTAGCCCCAGATAGATTAAAGGATTTAATGACGGAAAATATGATTCAAAAGATTGCCAAGGACTTCAAAAAAATAGGCTTTCAATATGTTACTGTGGATTTAGAAGGTTATAGAACTGGAAGTCAAAACGAGGTGTTATAAATGAAGGTTGAAGCAATTGAAAAGCTTCTAATAGATGTAAAAGAAAATAAAGTAGATATAGCGGAGGCCTTGTCCACTTTAAAGCAGCTTCCCTATCAAGATTTAGGTTTTGCAAAAATTGATCATCATAGGGAGCTAAGACAGGGATATCCAGAGGTAATCTACTGCAGCGGTAAAACCATAGACCAGATTGTACATATAATAGAAATTATGATCCATCGAGGCAGCAATGTTTTGGGCACCAGAGCTACAGAGGAAATGTTTGAAGCTGTGAAAAAACAGTTTCCTATGGCTGCTTACAATCAATCTGCAAGAACCATTACCATTGTACAAAAAGAAATTGAACCATCTAAAGGATATATTGCCGTTGTTACTGGAGGTACTTCTGATATGCCTGTTGCAGAGGAAGCGGCGGTAACGGCAGAGATATTAGGCAACAAAGTAGAAAGGATTTATGATGTAGGGGTTGCTGGTATTCATCGATTGTTTTCCAAGCTGGAGATTATCACCAACGCTAGGGTTGTAATCGCTGTTGCTGGTATGGAGGGAGCATTGGCCAGCGTGGTGGGAGGTCTTGTAGATAAACCTGTCATCGCAGTTCCTACCAGCGTCGGTTATGGGGCAAACTTTGGAGGCTTAGCTGCCTTGCTTTCCATGCTAAACAGTTGTGCCAGCGGTACTGCTGTTGTCAATATAGACAATGGCTTTGGTGCTGGCTATATGGCTAGTATGATTAACAAACTTTAGATGTTGCTAAAGAATCTACAATAGGGTATACTTTTATCTATGTGTATTTGAACAAATTGAACTCACATATAGAAAGGAAGATATACATGAAGCTAGGCATTGTTGGATTGCCTAATGTAGGAAAAAGTACATTATTTAATGCAATTACTCAAGCAGGAGCAGAATCTGCTAACTATCCCTTCTGCACCATTGAACCTAATGTAGGGGTAGTTGCCGTACCTGATGAACGGTTAAAGTTTTTAAAAGACCTATACCAATCTGAAAAGCTCATTCCTGCGGCTATTGAATTCTATGATATTGCTGGACTGGTTCGAGGAGCCAGTAAGGGAGAAGGCTTAGGAAATAAATTCCTATCTCACATTCGAGAGGTTGCCTCTATTCTTCAAGTGGTTCGATGCTTTGAAGATGGCAATATCACCCATGTTGAAGGAAGTGTTAATCCTTTAAGAGACATTGAAACCATTAATTTAGAATTGATTTTCTCAGATCTTGAAATGGTGGAAAGAAGAATACAAAAGACTGAGAAATTGGCGAAAGCCGATAAAAGTCTCCTTGTTGAATTAAAATTGCTTAAAAGATTACAAGCTGCTTTTGAAGAAGGCTTATCTGCCCGTGGCCTAGAATACAGTGAAGAAGAGCAGGAATTACTAAAAACCTTTGGCCTTCTCTCCATGAAACCCATCATTTATGTTGCCAACGTTGCAGAAAATGAGGTTGCTGATGAGGGTGCAAATAATCCTCATGTTCAAAAATTAAGAGAATTTGCAAAGACAGAAGATGCGGAAGTTGTTGTGATCTGTGCTAAGATTGAAGCTGAAATTGCAGAATTAGATGAAGACGAAAAGGCCATGTTTTTAGAAGAGTTAGGTTTAAAACAGTCAGGGTTAGACCAGCTGGTAAAAGCTTCCTACTCTCTTTTAGGTTTAATCAGTTACCTAACAGCTGGACCTAAAGAGATAAGGGCTTGGACCATTAAAAGGGGCACAAAAGCACCTCAAGCTGCTGGTAAAATCCATACCGACTTTGAAAAAGGCTTTATTCGAGCTGAAGTAGTTGCCTACGATGATCTTGTAAGCTGTGGTAGCCATACTACTGCTAAAGAAAAAGGGCTTGTAAGATTAGAAGGCAAGGAATATATCGTTAAAGATGGAGATATTATTAACTTTAGATTCAATGTCTAGAAAAAAGTTGTGGATTTATGAGTTGGTATTAATGAATATAAACAAGAAGTAGTTAAGGTCTGATGAAAGGTCAGTCTTTGATTACTTCTTTTTTATTGGCTATCATCAGCGTTAACTTAATCCATCATTCCGTCATACTGATCAAAACGAAACGAAGTCGAAGTATCTTAGATACATAAAGACTACACTCAATAAGATCCTTCCCTAGTCCTCAGGATGACATTTTAAGAATCTTCAATGAATTATAACCTTTACATTTTGAGAGCATACTTGCTATAATAAAGTATATTGAAATGGTAAAATATGATAATTAAAATAGAAAGGAATTGAAATCTATGAAAATTGGATTAGTAGGATTACCCACGGTAGGTAAAACCACTTTGTTTAACCTATTAACAGGTCAAAACATAGAGATATCAGGTTTTTCTACAGGAAAGGTTGAATCAAATGTTGGCATTGCTAAAATCCCTGATAAAAGAATCGACTTTTTAACCAATATGTACAAGCCCAAAAAGGTAACCCCTGCTACGATTGAAGTAATTGATGTGCCAGGGCTAGTTAGCGGTTCCAGTGCTGGAAAAGGTGTAGGTAATCAATTTTTAGATGCAATTCGCAAGGTAGATGTTTTAGTACATATCGTTCGGGTTTTTGAAAACGATGCTGTCATCCATGCAGATGGTGATGTAAACCCTATGAGAGATATAGAAACCATTAACATGGAACTATTGTTTTCAGATTTAGGTGTCATTGAAAATCGTATCAAACGTATCCAAACAGGAAAGAAAGTCACAAAGGAAAACTTAGAGGAATTAGAAGTACTAAAGAAGTGTCAAGCAGGCTTAGAGGAAGGCTTATTGATTCACAATATAGACTTAAGTGATGATGAAAAGGAACTTTTAAAAACCTTTGGCTTCCTGTCAGAAAAACCTATGATTCTTGTAACCAATATTGATGAAGCTCAACTAACCTCCGGGGACTATGCTGCTAAAACCTCCATCATAGACTACTCAAAGGAAAGAAATGTGCCATTTATTGAGATATCTGCTCAGTCAGAGCTAGAAATCAATCAATTAGATGAAGAGGACAAAGCATTATTTATGGAGGAGCTAGGCATTACAGATCCTGGTATTGATAAATTGGCTCAAACCGCCTACGACTATTTAGGTCTAATCTCCTTTCTTACATCTGGTGAAGACGAAGTAAGAGCATGGCCTATCAGAAAAAATACACCTGCTAAGAAAGCAGCTGGTAAAATTCACTCCGATATAGAAAAGGGCTTTATTCGTGCAGAAGTTACCGCCTTTAAGGACTTAGAAGAATTAGGTTCTGTTGCAAAGGTTAAAGAAAAGGGGCTAGCACGTCTAGAGGGCAAAGAATATATTGTACAGGATGGAGATATTATTAACTTTAGGTTTAATGTGTAAAATACTAAAAAGCAATGATTCACTAATAAATCATTGCTTTTTTCTTGAATTAGCTCTCTATTGAAGTTCTAAGCTTACCTTTTCTTTTGGTTTTCTTAGTCTATTGATTAGCGTAAATAAAAACATAAGTACTACAGACCCAGTAATGGTAGCCATACCTCCTGCTATATCGTAGTAGCTATATGCTATAGTAACCTATTAATTCATAATCCTCTGGAATATGATATCTTTTTCCCATCACTTCCTCTACATCCAATCTCCATTTACCTATAATCCCCTCTTCATGAGATGCTTTTTCAAAGTATAGCATAACGATTCCTGCATCTATTTTCATGCTTTTCTGTTGTTCTTTATTTACTACAAGAAATACTTTTTCCTTATCTATAATAAAACGCCATGGCTGTTTATTCCCCCAAGATGGAGCAAATTTTGTATAGTAAAAGATATTGGTCAATCCACGGGAATCTAAGTACTCAACGCTGCAAGAGTTTTCCCAGTTCTGCAAATAAACGATATCTTCTACGCCCATCCTACCACTTTTCGGTGATATATCTGTCTTAAAAATCCCACTATAAGGGTGTCCAATTGCTATAAGAGCAGTAACTACTTCATCTTCTTCCAGGTCTAATTTTTTTTTCAATTCCACGTCATCTTCCATACTTAACCAACAGGTTCCTAGTCCAAACTCCCAAGCCTTTAAACGTATCCATTCCATGATATAACCGCTATTTTCCTGGAAATTAGGATAAGGTTTTGATACTATTGCTAAATAATGAGGTGCTTCTATCATTTTACCGTAATATCCGGCCTTTCCAGACAATTCACTATAAACCTCTTTCCCATTTTTGATGAATACTATGGATGCCCCTTGACTTTTTACAATACCTCTTGTTTCATTCCCAGCCTCTATAACTTTTTGAATTAAACTACTATCCACCGGTTCCTTTTTATAATCCCGTACTGTTTTCATTTCCTCAACTAAGCTTATAAATTTCATATTTTTTATACTCCCTTCTCTCTATCTTTTTCACTTGTTACATATGTACCCAATTTATCTATCCTCTAAAAGAAAATCTCGTTATTAAAATTTTTTACATTGTGGAAATTAATACCATTAAAACAAAATCCAGGCTATTCAAAGGTCTTCAGATTCGAGACATAAGAAAAGTCAGCACTCTTACGTATACAGCAATACATAAGGGTGCTGACTTTTCAAAACAACGAAGAAAACGTGGATTTTTTAACAGTCTGAAGGTATAGTCGATGATGACTATGCCTTTGTTTATTAACTTATTAAAACAGTTTACATCTTAAATTTTCTTTATATTAAGGTTTAAAATTGGTTATCTTTATAGGTTGTACCATTTTTAATGGTATATATATTCCATAAGAACTAGTTTCTTTCCAGTATGAATACTAATTAGATTTTACCAACACTCTGCTACCTGCACCATTTTGCTGAGCTGGAGTCACTTCAATATATCGAGGCATCCTATTTTTCAATTCTTCAACATGGCTGATAATCCCTACCATTCTTCGATCCCGCTGAAGCTTTTCTAAAGTGTTCATAACCAACTCCAGTTTTTCATGATCTAATGTTCCAAATCCTTCATCTAAGAAGAAAAAACCTAAAGGTTTTCCCTTTAATTGTATTTTTGAAGATAATGCCAGCGCCAATGCTAAAGAAGTTAAAAAGGTTTCTCCCCCTGATAAAGAGGTAACCAGTCGTCCTATACCATTATTATATTCATCCCGCATAATAAAACTGCATTTATCATCCAGTTCCAGTCCATACCTTTGACCTGTAAGCTCTCCAAGCCTTATTGATGCTTCAATTGTCATATCCCGCATATGTTCCTCTGCCAGAAACTTTACAAATCTTTTTCCTCTCAATAAATAGAACAGAGATGCAACCACTTGTTTTCTTTCTGCTATTTCTTTGTTCTTTCCCTGCAGCTCACCCCATCGTTTTTGCTTGTCTAGCAAAATCGTTAAACTGTTTTGTAGTGCTCCTTCCTCCTTAACAATTTGGTTGTGTTCCTCTACTATAGTTTTATAGGTAGCTTTGCTTTCTTCAAATTCTTTCTTATCAAAAGAGAGCTTTGCTACTTTCTCTTCTAAAGATGCTAGTGACTTCGTCGTATGATTTAAGGCATTTTCATAGTTTAAGATTTTTTCTTCGATTTCCTTTTGTTTTTCTGTCTCCAGCAAAGATTCTTGTAATTCATCTATTGTTTTAAATCCTGCATTTATTAAGTTTTCCCTCAAATCTATTTCCAGGTTTTTTAAATGTTCTTTGCTTTTTTCTATACCAGATTTTAGCGTAGTTAAGCTTTGTTGAAGCTCTTGTTTCTTCTTATTAACATCCTCCCAAAGCTCTTGAATTTCTTTAATTTCCTTTTCTAATGTATCGATTTGACGTCTTATTTTTTCTTCAAAACCTTGGGCTGTAGCATCTCCTATAAGGACCTTCTTTTTTGAAATTAATTCCTTTAGCCTTTGAGTACTTTTCTCAACATTTTCTTTATAGGCTTTTATGGTACTTTGTAAATTGATATTATTCTCTTTCAAACTAGTTATTTCTTTGTATAATTCCTTTGCCAACGCTTCCTTCTCATCAATAGTCTTGCTGACCTGTTGATATTCTTGTTCTGCCTTTTCTAAACGTTCCTTTAAGGCATTTACTGTATCCCTATCCGCCACTACAAAATTTGGTGCAATCTCATGCACCTTCTTCTGTAAGGTAAGTAAAGCCTTTTCAAATTCTTCCTTTGCTTTATTAAATTCCTTCGATTTCTCTATGTATGTTGGATGATAGGTGGATTCTATTTCTCTTTTAGTCCCTTGATACGTCGTATACTGAATATGAATCTTCTGCTGCCACTTTCTTAAAGTATTGACCCGTTCCTTTGCTATATCAACTTTTTCCTTAGCTAAAAGAATAGTGTCTTCTTCAAAGGACTCTAGATTATTAGCTGGTTTCGGGTGGTGGAGAGAACCACAAACCTGGCAGGGTTCATCCTTCTTTAATTTAGAAGCTAATACCCTTGCCATATTTTGATCCTTGGCCTTATCTAGGGCTTCCTGTAGTGCCTGTTCTTGTTTTATTGCCTGTTGCAGAACTTTTTCTGCCATTTCCATTAGGACTTCAATAGTCTCTTCCTGTACATTTTCTTTAAGGGATTGGATATGCTCTGCCACTAGGATTTTTAAAGATTTTTCTTCTTTTCTCATCAGTTTATTTTTACTTTCCAACTGTTGGAGCGTCACTTTTACTTGTTTTTCTTCACCGTCTAAGGTCTTTAGTAGCATAACTCCATCATCTATCTCTTTACGGCAATGAAGAATATTTTTCATTTTTATACTTCTTTTCTTAAGATGTGTTATAATTTCTTCTATTTTTTCAACGAGGTCATTTTTGTCTTGAAGGGCTTTCTCTGTCTTTACCAGTTTTTCCATCATTTGATTCATCATATTTGTTGATTCTTTTACTTCTTCCTCTAACTCCATAATCTGGCCTTCATAGCTTGTAGCTAAAGGAAGCTTAGGAAGTTCTTCTTTCTTTAAAAGTTCTAGCTGCTGCTGGTTTTCTTTTCCTTTTTCCAACTTAATCTTTGTCTTTTCCATAGCTTCATTGATTTGATTTTCTAGTATTTCCTGTTTTTTCAGTTCATCTTCCTCGCCTTTTATCTGATTTTCTAAAAGGTTGATTTGCTTTAATGGTCCCTTTAGACCTTCAGCCTTTCTCGCAGAATGAAGCTGTTTTTTGTTATTCTCGATTTCCTGTTGCTTACCCTCTAGCCTCATCTTTTGTTCCTTTAAGGTATCCATTTCTTGATGAATTCCTGCTGCCGTCTCCATTGTCTTCAATTTTTCTTCCAGCTTTATTTGTTCTTGCTTCTTTTCTACAGCTTCCTCTTTCTTGGTTTTTAACGCTTCTTTTACCCTAAAAACTGCCTCCTGTGAAGCATCTCCTAACTCCAACATGATTTTTCTATTGGATTCCAACTCTGCATCTAATTTTTTTTCTAGTTTTTTTACTTTTCCTGTCAATTTCTCACCGTAGTCCTCTAGACAAAAAATCTTTTCCAACATTTCTGTCCTCTCTCCTTCAGTGAGTTTTAAGAATTGGTCAAATTTATTCTGAGGTATAATGACGGCTCTAGTGAAATCCTTGAATTTCATTCCTAGAAGCTCCTCCACTTTTGAAGTAACCTCTGTAGCCTTATCGGCTAAAACCTCCGTATCTTCCTCTTCTACCTGTATAAGTCGAGATACCCTATTAATGATGGAATCATCCTTTTTTGTCCTCTTATAACTGCGCTCCGCTCGATAACGATGTTTCCCAAGTAGAAATTCAAAGGAAACAGATAATTCATCTTCAAAATGGTTCATAATACCTCTTATTCCATTAGGAGCTCGTTCAATGTTTCCATATAACGCTAAAGTGATAGCATCTAAAATAGTGGATTTACCTGCACCAGTGGGGCCGAATATTCCAAATATGCCCATATCTCCCAGCCACTGAAAATCAACTTCCTGTTTCTCCTTATAGCTTTGTAGTCCACTAAATCTCAATTGAATGGGTCTCATCCTCATCACCTCCATCCTGCAATAGCTCTAAAAATAAATTTATTATTTCCTGGTCAGGTATTGTCCCAGTTTCTCTTGCCACGAATCTTTGAAACTGCTGTTCTAATGTGAGATCCTGAAGTCTTTCCTTTTCTTCATCTGGAAGAACTATACCCGGTAAAATCATTCTTCTATAGATAATTCCTTCATGAAGTTTATTCAATTCCTCCAACTCTAGATTAGATAAGGATTCTTCCAGCTCTATTTCTAAATGAAGCCATATATTTTGGTTTTCATCAGACTTACACCAATCATAAGCCTCCTGATAGGAAGAAAATCTTTTTATAAGCATAGGCTTGCCAGCAGTAATAGGGATCGGCTGTATTCGAGCATCTTCTTCAGGAGTAATCTCCACCATCACCACTTGCTTTTGTTGGTTACTTTCTGAAAAACTATAACAAAGGGGTGAACCAGAATAGTAACAGGGCGTTGCAGTTCCCCCGACTCTTTGAAATCTATGTAAATGACCTAATGCAGTATAATGTGCCTCCTCTGGTATAGCAGAGGGTTCTACAACAAAAGCTCCTCCTAATTGAATATCTCTTTCAGAATCTGAGGCCACTCCCCCTAATACATAAAGATGGCTAACGGCAATATTAACAGTATCAGACCGAAAATGCTTTGCCCCCTCTTTTAAAGCTAAGGCTACCCTCTGAGAATAAGCTTTTTGCAATTCTTTCTCCTCCATAGATTCTGTCAATATTTCGTTTAATCTTTTTTCTGATGGATAGGGTAATAAGGCAATAACAGCATTTTCGTCACAATTAGGCATCTGTATTTCTATCCATCCTGCCCCTCCATCTACTCTCTGTGAACCAAGGAGCTTGTCCCTCTGTCCCTCTTCTAGTAAACCTTCTACTGTAGCAGCTATTTCTTCTTCAGATGCTGAGGATGCTGAAAATCCTGCATTTTCTCCTGGCACACCAAACAGATAAATTCCTTGCCTGCATGCCAACGGATTAGCGGCTCTTAATCTTTCAGGACTATCATGATTGCCTGCTATAACAACGACAGCTCTTTCCCCTTCCTTAGACATCCTTTCTAAAGCTTCAAAAAACAGCTCCTCTGCTGCTGCAGAAGGATTATAGGTATCAAATAAATCTCCAGCAATAATCACAAGGTCGATCTTCTCGCTTTCTAGAATATGACATAATTCATTAATAAATTCCCTTTGTTCAAGGATTCGACTTCTTCCTTCTAATGTCCGTCCCAAATGCCAATCTGATGTATGTAAAATCCGCATTTTCAATCCTCCCTTAGTTAGGATATATATGGTATTTCCTATGGTTTTATTATACAATAAAAAGATGCACCGTTGCCGGCGCATCTTACATATTTTTTATTTCTTCTTTTTCCTCTTCTGTCAGTATTTTCTCTAGGTCCAGCATAATAATAATCTTTTCGTCTACCTTCCCTATCCCTATAATGTACTGTCGATCAATGCCGGTTAAAATTTCCGGTGGATTTTCTATATGCTTCTCGTCCATTGTTAGTACTTGTGAAGCATCATCTACAATAAACCCAACCTGCTTACTCTTTAAATTGATTATAATGATTCTATTGTTTTCCTTTATTTCACTTTCTACTAGGTTAAACTTCTTTTTCAAACTAATAATTGGTGTAATATTGCCTCTCAGGTTAATGATACCTTCAATAAAGTTAGGGACATTAGGCACTGTTGTAGCCTTTTTATACTCTGTTATTTCCTGCACATGATTAATTTCTACGCCATATTCTTCGCCACTCAATTTAAAAATAACATATTGTTTTTCTGCCATTTTAAACCCGACCCCCTTTTTATACAAATTATAACATATTTCTACTACTTATTAACTGTTTTTGTAAATATTTCTGTGTTTTCTTCCCCTGTTCATATTTGCTGTCCAAAGGAGATAGAAAACATGGACAATATTTATCATATTTTATTAACTTTTCTGTAAACTGTAAATCTTCTATCATGAATTATAGTTATCTTATCCTTAATATATTTAGTCTGGAAATTTTTATATAATTGAAGGAAAATATCATATTATGTCGAAAAATGTAATAATGCGTTTATACTCTAGCCAACGGGGTGAAGAAAATGTCCTTATATAAAAAAACTATGCTGATGGCGATTGTATCAATTTCAATCACTCTGTCCTTAATAATTTTTTCCTCCTATGAATTATTAACAAAGATAGCTTTAAAAAATGAAGAAGAAATCGCAAATTACTCTAAGCTTCAGTTTGAAAATGAAATCTCTAGTATCATCAATAATCTAAGTATTGTAGCCGCTGATTATGGAAGATGGGATGATACTTATGAACATATGATAGACTTTAATGAAGAATATATCAAGAGTAATTATATTAATGAAACCTTTATCAACAACGAATTTGAAATGTTGCTTCTCATTGATGATTTGGGAAATATTAATTTTGAAAAAGCCTACAGTTTAGAAAATAATGAGGAAATCCCTATCCCAGAAGACTATAAAGAAAAAGTACTGGAATATTGGCGTTTCCTTTATGATAGGGGAGGCAGTAATACCCATGGCATTATGGTATTGCCTAATGATATCGCTATTATATCTTCTCAACCCGTATTAACTAGCTATGGGGTAGGCCCTACTAGAGGTACCCTTATTATGGGTATGTATCTCGATGACAATACTATCCATAAAATATCTGAAAAGATGAAACTGTCAATTGCTGTAACAAATCCTTCAGTTTCTCCTTCTCTAGATGAAGAAGAGGTATTAGCAAACTTATCAGCAGACAATGATATCTACATAAGACCTCTTTCTAAGGAAACAACCTCTGTTTATACAGTGATGGAGGACTTATTTGGAGAAAACAATCTGTTATTACGGGTAGATTTTCCTAGAACTTACTTTATTCAGCACCTACAAAGCATTATTGTCTTTATTTTTTTAGCTATACTCACCTGTTTGATTATTTTTATGATATTTTTGATATTTTTACATAAAGTGGTCTTAAACCCCCTACAGCAATTTACAAAAGAAATTGTCTCCATTGGCAATCAAGAAAATTTTTCTCAACGATTAAAGGTAAAGTGTAAGGACGAACTTGCTATATTGGGGAATTCCGTTAATAGTATGCTTTCTTCCCTAGAAACCTCCCATAAAAAAATAGCAGCTATTACAGAAACCATTCCAGATCTAGTTTATATTTATGATCTACAAAAAAATCAATATGTCTATTGTAATCAACAATCACAGACTATTTTGGGATATACCTCCGAAGAATTACTTGATAAAAGCAGTCATATTCTTTTAGATTTAGCTCATCCAGAGTATTTGCGAAAAGTAGGCAAGCATCAGGAGAAGATTGAAACAACTAAAGATGATGAAGTTCTTACTATTGAGATAAGAGCAAAGCATAAAAGAGGTCATTACCTATGGTTATCCTGCAAAGACTTGGTTTTTCAAAGAACTGCTGACGGAAAAGTAGAAAGCATACTAGGAATTGTTCAAGATATTACTGCAAAAAAATTAGCTGAAGAGGAACTGCTCCAAGCTAAGCTCGAAGCAGAGGCTGCCAGCATTGCTAAATCTCAATTTTTAGCAAACATGAGCCATGAATTGAGAACACCTATGAATGGTATCATCGGATTAACAGAAGTGTTATCTCTTACGCCTTTAAACCAGGAGCAGAAGGAATATATAGAGCTGCTGCGATTCTCTGGCGATCGTTTATTATCAGTTATTAATAATGTACTAGATGTCTCAAAGCTTGAATCTCAAAATGTATCTTTAGAAGACATCCCCTTTGATTTTCATCCTCTGATCTTGGGTATCATAAAGGACTTTTCCTTTAGAGCGACAAAAAAAGGATTGGTATTAACTCATAAAATAGATGACAGTATCCCCAGTACTTTTATAGGAGATCCTCATCGATTGAATCAGGTTCTTTATAATCTTTTAGGCAATGCCCTTAAATTCACTGAAGAGGGAGCAGTTCATTTAGAGGTATCAATGGATACAGTTGATGAAGGTAAAGGGATAGTTCATTTTAGTATTAAAGACACAGGGGTTGGTATACCAAAAGATAAGTTGCACCTTTTATTTAACAACTTTAGCCAAATAGATGCCTCCACCACTAGAAAATATGGTGGCACTGGTTTGGGTCTTGCTATTTCAAAAAATTTAGTTGAACTGATGGGTGGAAGGATTACTGTAGAAAGCCAAGAGGATAAAGGAAGTATATTTACTTTTTCTATTCCTCTATAGAAGCATTGACAAAAAGATCGTCTTCAATATGATTTTTCTTTCTGCTATATTGCATTATTTGTCTATAATTTAATCTCAAAACTCAACATTGTGATAATCCATAAGATGTTTGAAACTTAAAGTTCTTCCATTTTTTCTTTTTAAGAAGCAGATGACCTCATCTGCTTTTTTCTTTTCAGAACACCCTTTCTTTAGAAAAGCAATCCATTCTCCTCATGATGAATTTGACTGATATATTATTTTTTAATTCTTTTTAATCTGTTTTACTTGAGTATATGCCCATTTTTATACGATAAATGAAATATTCAAAAATAAATATTTCATTTATTTGAAAAATGTAATTGACACGAATAAAAATTGCATGTATAATCATAATAAATTAATTAGTTTTTAGGGGGGACTTGTATAATGAATGAAAAAATCAAATTGTTAGACACAACTTTAAGAGATGGAGAACAAACTGCAGGAGTAGTATTTGCCAATGAAGAAAAGGTCTTTATCGCTAAAATGCTGGATGAATTAGGGGTAGACCAAATCGAAGCTGGTATTCCTGTAATGGGCGATGACGAAAAGGAAGTAATTAAGAAAATTGTGAAGAGCAACTTAAAGGCCAGTATCATGGGTTGGAATAGAGCTGTTATTAAGGATATTCAAGCCTCTATTGATTGTGGTGTAGATGCAGTTGCTATATCTATATCCACCTCGGATATTCATATTACACATAAGTTGAACTCTACTAGAGAAAAAGTCTTAGAACAGATGGTGCAGGCAACAGAGTTTGCAAAATCCAACGGCTTATATATTTCTGTCAATGCAGAAGATGCTTCTAGGACGGATGAAGATTTCTTAATTACATTTTTCAAAGCAGCTAAGGAGGCTGGTGCAAATCGAATTCGTTTTTGTGATACCGTGGGTACCTTAGATCCTGTCACTACTTATAATAAAATCAAACTTTTAAAGGAAACGGTAGCTATTGACATCGAGATGCATACCCATAACGATTTAGGTATGGCAACCGCCAATGCTATAGCAGGGGCTATGGCTGGGGCTACTTACCTAGGGGCAACTGTTAACGGTCTGGGGGAAAGAGCTGGCAATGCATCTTTAGAAGAAGTAATTCTTTCTTTAAAACATGCCATGCATTTGGATAACTTTGATTATAATATCGAAAAAATGAAAGATTTATGTGCCTATGTTTCAAAAGCCTCTAATAGGGAGATTCCACCTTGGAAGGCAGTCATAGGAGAAAGAATCTTCTATCATGAATCTGGCATTCATGCTGATGGAGCTATTAAGAATCCTTTAACCTATGAAATTATTAAACCTGAGGAGCTAGGCCTTGAAAGAAAAATACTAATTGGAAAGCATTCTGGTTCAGCTGCTATAAAAAACAAACTATCGGCAGTCAATATTCATTTAGATGATTGCACTGCTTATCGGTTATTGGAAAAAGTTAGAAATACAGCGATCTCCTTAAAGAGAACCTTAACTGACAAAGAACTGCTAGGTTTGTATGAAGAGACCCTTCTGGAGGGAAATTTGCTTAAAGAAGCTTAGAATATATTACAATATAAATGAGGTGATGAAAGTGGGAAAGTCTTTGACTTATAAGATATTAGAAGATCATTTGATTTCAGGAGAATTAGTACCTGGAAATGAAATAGCTATTAAAGTAGATCAAACCTTAACCCAAGATTCAACGGGTACGATGGTATATCTTCAATTGGAAGCCATGGATATCAAGGAGATTAAGACAGAACTATCTGTAGCTTACATTGATCACAATACACTACAGATAGGCTTTGAAAATGCTGATGATCATGCCTTTATTAAAAGTGTAGCAGCAAAATACGGTATTCGATTTTCAAAACCAGGGAATGGGATTTGCCATCAATTACACCTAGAGAATTTCTCTATACCTGGTAAAACCCTGTTGGGTTCCGACAGCCATACCCCCACCAGCGGTGGAATGGGGGTACTGGCAATAGGGGCTGGAGGATTAGATGTAGCTACCGCTATGGCTAGTGGAACCTACTATCTAAAAGTTCCTCAAGTATTAAATATTAAATTATCAGGAGCATTAAGCCCATGGGTTTCTGCAAAGGATGTTATTTTATATATATTAAAAATTTTAACAGTTAAAGGCGGCGTTGGTAAAATAATAGAGTACTCTGGAGAAGGTGTAAAGAGCTTATCCTTAACCGATAGAGCTACCATCACTAATATGGGAGCAGAGCTAGGCGCTACAACCTCCATCTTCCCCAGTGATGAAATCACCTTTCAATATTTAAAAGCACTTGGCAGAGAAAAGAATTGGGTTTCCTTAGAGGCAGATGAAAATGCAGTATACCATGAGGTTATAGAAATAGATCTTTCAAGCATTGTCACTATGGCAGCTAAACCCCATAGTCCTGATCATGTTGATACGATTACAAATACTCAGGGAGTTAAAGTAGATCAAGTTCTTATCGGCAGCTGCACTAACTCTTCCTATAAGGATTTGATGAAGGCAGCAGCTATCTTAAAGAATAAAAAAGTACACTCTGATGTTGATTTAGGCATTTCTCCGGGCTCTAGTAAGATATTGAAAATGCTAGCTGATAATGGTGCCCTCTCTACTTTCATTGCTGCTGGAGCTCGTATATTGGAATGTAGTTGTGGACCCTGTATTGGTATGGGGCAATCCCCTAAAAATAATGGTGTTTCTTTAAGAACCTTTAACAGAAATTTTTGTGGAAGAAGTGGTACAAAAAATGCTGAGGTTTATTTAGTGAGTCCTGAAACAGCAGCTATATCGGCTGTAAAAGGATATTTAGAGGATCCTATCAGCCTAGGAAACGACATAGTGATCGAAGAGCCAGCTTTATATGCTGCCAATGACAGTTATTTTATCTTTGACAAAAACATCGATAATCCTGTGAGTATGGGACCAAATATTAAACCTTTTCCTATTAATGATGTCTTACCAGAAGAACTTGAAGGAAAAATAGTTTTAAAGGCTGGAGATAATATTACTACTGATGATATTATGCCTTCCCATGCCAAACTTCTGCCTTATCGTTCTAACATCCCTTATCTTTCACAGTTTTGTTTTAGTGGCATTGATGAGGAGTTTTGGAAAAGATGTAAGGAAAATCAAGGTGGTTTTATTGTTGGAGGAGAAAACTATGGGCAAGGCTCTAGTAGAGAACATGCCGCGCTGGCTCCCCTATATTTAGGCATCAAGGCAATTATTGTCAAGTCTTTTGCTAGAATCCACAAAGGCAACTTAATCAACAGTGGCATTATTCCTTTAGAATTTGTTAATCTAAATGATTACGCTTCTATTGATCCAATGGATACTTTAGATATGAAGAATATCAAAGCTTCATTAGAAAATGGTGGAAAAATAGAAATCTATAACAAAACAAAAAATACAACTATAACAGCAAAATTCACAGGTTCATCCCGTGATATAGATATTCTCCTAGCAGGAGGATATTTAAACTATGTAAAATCAACAATGCCCACTGTGGCTACTATGGAGGAAATATAGATGAAAACTATTACACTTATACCAGGAGATGGGATCGGGGTTGAAGTAACAGCAGCAGTACAAAAGGTAATTGCCGCTACTGATGTAGCAATTACCTGGGAAATTGTCAATGGTGGAGAAGAAGCTTATAAAGCTACTGGACAGTATATCCCCGATGCTCTATTAGAAAGTATTTCAAAAAATAAAATTGCCTTTAAAGGGCCTATTACGACACCTATTGGTACTGGATTTAAAAGTATCAATGTCACTTTAAGACAAAAATATAATACCTACGCCAATGTACGGCCAGTAAAAAGCATAGCGGGTATCAAAACTCCTTTTAATGATGTTGATTTAGTAATTGTTCGAGAGAATTCAGAGGATCTATATTGTGGAATCGAGCATCTGGTAACAGAAGGAGTGGCAGAGTCTATCAAGGTAATCACAAAAAAGGCATCCCTTAGAATTGGAGAGTATGCCTTCCAATATGCTAAAGCTCATGGTCGAAAAAAAGTAACAGCTGTCCATAAGGCCAATATTATGAAAATCTCTGATGGTCTATTTTTAGATTGTATTCGAGCTGTTGCAAAAAAGTATCCAGAAATAGAATACGAAGAGGTTATAGTAGACAATATGTGCATGCAACTTGTGATGTATCCTGAAAAATATGATGTTTTGGTATTACCTAACCTTTATGGTGATATTGTTTCTGATTTAGCTGCTGGATTAGTGGGGGGATTGGGTCTAGTACCAGGTTCTAATATAGGAGAAGACATTGCTATATTTGAAGCTGTTCACGGTAGTGCACCTCAAATTGCAGGAAAAAACCTAGCGAACCCTACTGCTTGCATATTATCAGCTGCTATGATGCTGGATTATATCAATGAAAAAGCCGCTGCTAATCTTATAAGAGAAGCTGTAGCGACCGTAATCAAGGAAGGCAAGTATACTACCACCGACATAGGTGGCACTGCTACAACAGAGGAAATAACAGAGGCAATTTGTGATAAAATTAAAAGGCAGCTCCTTTAGGAGCTGCCTTCTTTATTGTATGAAGAATGATAGAAATTTAATTTCTATCATTCTTGTATTTTACTTATGGTAGTCTATAATTTTATTAAACTCGTCAATAGATATATTCAAATTCTGTTGTACTAAAGGAGTTTGGCTGGTGGGGTATAGTTTTGTTTCTCTTTGTGTATCAGTATTTTGGTAGATAAGTCCAGTACATAAACCGTCGGTTTCAATCAACTTTCCCATAGCCATCTGAAAATTGGTTGAATCATAGTCTTTATCTTCTGTAACATCCTTTAGGTTCTCTCTATACCATTGATAGGTATTGACTTTGTTAAAGGTTACACAGGGGCTAAAAACATTGATAAAGGAAAATCCCTCATGCTGTATTCCTTTAATCATTAGATCAATCATTTGTTCCTGAAAACCAGAAAAACTCTGAGCTAAAAAGGTTACTCCCGCTGATAGAGATAAAACTCCTGGCTTCAAAGGGATATCTGAGGCACCAGCTGGTGTGCTTTTTGTTACAAAACCTACCTCACTTAAGGGAGAAGTATGCCCTTTCGTTAATCCATACACTTGATTATTGAGAACTATGTAGGTAATATTTAAATTTCTACGCATAGCATGCAGAGTATGGTTGGTTCCTATGGCAAAACCATCTCCATCTCCCCCAGCTGCAATAACTACAAGATCTTTGTTGGCAAATTTAATACCCTGTGCCACAGGTAATATCCGTCCATGAATGCCATGGAAGCTGTAGCTATTCATATAACCTGATAATCTTCCAGAACATCCTATCCCAGAAGCAACCACTAACCTTTCATTTGGAATCTTTAAATGATCAGCAGCTACTTGAATACCTCTCAGAATAGAGAAATGTCCACAGCCAGGACACCAGTTAGGGTTCACATTGTTGCTATATTTTTTTACTGAGTTCATTATTGCTTCCCTCCTATTTTTTCGATAATTTCTGTTACTGTAAAGGAACTACCATCATATTTCACAAAGCCTTCTAGTTTCTGATGATATCCAATTTTATCTTTAATAATAGAAGTAAGCTGCTGGCTATAATTGTTTTCCAAGACAACTATTTTTTCATAGTGCTGGAAAATAGTATGTAACGCATCTATTGGTAATGGTTTAAGCATTCTTAGCGTTCCAAAATCGACTTTATTACTACTAAGCTCTACTGCCTCTTTAAGTACACCAAAGGTAGAACCTATTGCTAAATATAAAGTACTAGAGCCGTTTTTTATAAGCTTGATATTTTTCTCCTGATGTAACGGCTTAATTTTTTCTAATCGCTTATCAACCATTTCTTTTCTTATGGATAAATCCTCTGTTGGAAGTCCTTTTTCGCTATGCTCTACTGTTGTAACATGATGAATTCCCCCTTCCATACCTGGTATACTTCTAGGAGATATCCCATCTTCTGTTATAAGGAATCGTTTATACTCTCCTTCTTCTATCCTTTTCAATTCTTCTTCCTTTATTAAGGACCCACGGTTCACTTCAACCGTAGAGTAATCTAAAGGCTCTATGGTTTGAGGAGATAGAGACAGCATTAAGTCAGAGATAAGAATGACAGGACATTGATATTTTTCCGCAAGATTAAAGGCCTTTATAATATCCTCAAAACATTCTTCTACTGTAGAAGGTGTTAGAATAATAGAAGGATAGTCACCATGCCCTCCATAATACAGAGTAAATAAATCACTCTGTTCGTGCTTTGTTGGCATGCCTGTACTCGGACCTACTCTTTGACAATCCACTACCACCACCGGCACTTCTGACATGCCCGCCATGCCAATTCCTTCTGTCATCAAGGAAATTCCAGGACCAGAGGTAGCCGTCATGCTCCTAACCCCTGCATAGCCTGCTCCGATCGTCATATTAATAGCAGCAATTTCGTCCTCCACTTGAATCATAATGCCACCATACTTTGGAAACAGCTTTCCCAGATACTCCATAATTTCTGATGCTGGTGTAATGGGATATGCCGCCATAAATCGGCATCCTGCCATCAAAGCCCCTAATGCAATAACCTCATTTCCTATCATTACTGGTCTTACAATCTTTTCTTCTGGTGGTACTAACGGTTTTTTTATAGCATCATGGATTGTTTCTTCATATACTAAGGTTTCCTCTAATACCTTCATGTTTCCATTTTGAATACGCTCTCCCTTATTAATAAATCTCTTCTTAAAATAATCCTTCAAGGTCGTAGAAGGCAATTCCAATATTTTTCCAATAAAGCCTATAGCGGCAGTGGTTTTCATGACGGGAGTACCTACCTTTTTTGCACTTTCTGTAATCGGTAAGGAAATCATTTTGCAGCAAGAATCTTCTTCGACGGAAAGGATGTTGTCATATAAAATCATCCCATCGTCTTTTAGGGATTCTTTATATAAAAGAATTGTATCTTTATCAAGAGCTAAAATTATATCAATTTTGTCCTCTACTGCCATGATTTTTTTTGTACTAATGGTTATTTCCATAGCAGCATTCCCACCCTTTATACGAGAAGAAAATCTTCGACTGCCAACTCCATAGTAGCCTAATCTTGATAATATCTTAATAAGATGACTTCCAGCACTTACTATGCCTTCTCCTTGAATACCTCCTATGATAATTGACAATTGCTTTTTCAACTTCCTCACCCTTTACTATTAGAATTTCATACTCTTATATATTAATACCAAAATTCTTGATTTATAACCACTGGGAAATAGTAAACTTTGTCCTATTATAGATAAAATATCATTTCCGTTATTGGTTTCAACAGAATCTACCAAATTCTTTTTATAATTCATTATAGCAGAATATATCAAAATTTCTTTAAGAAAACTTGCTATATTCATAGTATAACTTATGTGAGGAGGAATAAGGTTGAAAGGTTGAAAGATTGAAATTAATAGTAAAATTTGATTATAAAAATAAAATTCGCTCAAAACCACAAATTTCATTACATTTTGTGCCTTGATCGAAGCGAAAGGAATGAATATAATAATAATGAAAGAATTAAGAGCACATTACATGCATATTGAAGGGACAAACTATAAAGTTGGCGAGACACTAGGTAATCTATACTGCAATATCCCGGGGATCAAAGAAAGGTTCAAATATTCCGAAGGAGGTTTCACAAAACAAGAGGAAAAACAAATGTTTCAGATGTTTGACAAATTCTGTCCGGGTATAAATGAAGAAATTTCAGGATTCGCTGAAACTATGAAGATTCCTGAAGGTCAGATGATATACTACTTAATGTCTTATCTTAAGCCAGGATGCAGTCAAATGGCAGTGCTGCCCTCAAAGACAGAAAACGGACACGTTATAATGGCAAGAAACTATGATTTTAGTGATACAATGGAAGAAATGATGATTTGCTCTACTCGAATTAATGGGAAGTACGCACATATTGGATCATCAATTATGCAGTTTGGACGAGGTGATGGTATGAATGAACAGGGTCTTGCCGTTAGTCAGACTTCAGCTGGTATGCCGGTTGGGAACTTCGAATTTGCCAGGAAGCCAGCTATCATAGGATTACAATTTTGGGCTGTCATAAGATCTGTTTTGGAGAACTGTAAAAATGTTAATGAAGCTATTGAATTAGCCATGGAGATGCCAATAGCTTATAACATAAATATGCTTATTGCTGATAAGAATGGGAATGCTGCTTTGATTGAGAGTTTTAATGGGGAGAAGGCAATACAAAAAATAGATGCCAACACAGATGAAAAGTTCATATGCTCCACGAATCATATTCACTTACCTGAACTAAAACATTATGAACCTAAGAGTATGAAAAACTCTATTTTAAGATATGAATTAATCCATGATACTATTAATAGTAAGAATAAAATAGGTATAGAGGATTTGAAGAAACTATTATCCAGCAAGTATCCAGAAGGATTATGCTGTCACTTCTACGATGAATTTTTGGGAACTCTCAGAGGAATGGTATTTGACTTGAATGAAGGAACAATCGAGGTGTGTTTTGGGTCTACTGCATTAAACGAATGGCATATGTTTAG
This sequence comes from Anaerovirgula multivorans, assembly GCF_900188145.1. Classification (GTDB taxonomy): domain Bacteria; phylum Bacillota; class Clostridia; order Peptostreptococcales; family Natronincolaceae; genus Anaerovirgula; species Anaerovirgula multivorans. Next base: position 35,039 of record NZ_FZOJ01000029.1, read on the forward strand.
AATGAATGAAATTGTAAATAGGAATGAATATATCGTAAAAATAGAAAAGGAAAAATCTCCATTTGGTTTTTGGGAGTATATTTAAGAAGTTGGTGAATAAATGAATTACTATGATCAATTAGAAAAGGCCATAATTTTTATCGAACAGAACTTATGTGAGGATATAAAGGTTGAAGCAGTAGCTGGTGTAGCCGGCTACTCTTATTTCCATTTTCATAGGATATTTGAAGCAGTATTAGGAGAAACGGTAGGAAATTATATCAGATTAAGACGCTTAACAAGCGCTGCACATGATGTAATATATACAGATAAAAGAATACTTGATATCGCACTTGCTTACAGATTTGATTCACAAGAAGCATTCAGTAGAGCGTTTAAAAAATTATATAAGCTGACACCAAGAGAATATAGAAAAAATCGTATTGAAACAGTTATCGGAAATAAAAAACAGATGACTACAATAGGATTAAAACATTTGATTAATAGTGTGACAGTACAACCTATGATTAAAGAGATTTCGGACATAAAAATTATTGGAATGCGTGGCAAAGCTACTATTAATAATAATCTGATTCCTAAGATGTGGGATGATTTTAACCCACGAATACCAAAAATTGAAAATCGCACCCCGCAGATTAGAGGGTATGGAATCTGTGAAGTGGATCCTAATTACAATATGCACGAGTTTAACGAGGACACTGAATTTAATGAAATTGTAGGAGTAGAAGTTGAAAACCATGATAAAATCCCTCCGGGAATGGTAGCAAAAACATTGGCTGGAGGGAAGTATGCGGTATTTACGCATAGAGGAAGAGTAGAATTCTTGAGAATGACCTACCAATATATTTGGGGTACATGGATTATATCTTCAAAATATGAGGTTGACTTAAGAGATGATTTTGAATTCTATGATCAAAGGTTTCTTGGTCCTAATAATGATATGTCAAAATTTGATATTTATATTCCTATTAAGTGATTCAATTCTCTATCCTTGACAGGACGAGGGGACAGGGACTTGTCTGTTACGCCTTTTCAACCACATACTTACTTACCCCTGTTACTCTTGCAAGCTGTCTTATTGTAATATGATACATTCCTGTATTACTCTTTTTATGTGCTTGCCTTGGCATATCCTACCACCTCAATAAAATTGTATTCCAGTGGTTGATGCCAGACAAGTCCCTGTCCCTTCGTCTGCTCTAAAATCAAAGAATCCTGCAGCTTATTGTCTGCAGGATTCTTTTAATCATTGCATTTCCAACATTTGTTTTAATACAACTACCGCTTCAGCCCTTGTAGCATTGCTTGCCGGATCAAAGCTTCCATCTGTTCTTCCTCCTATTAATCCTGCTTGAACTACTTCAGCAGTGGCTTTACGAGCCCAAGCTGCGACAGAAGAATGATCCTTAAACTTCAATAACAGAGCTTCTATTTCCTGTTCTTCAACTTCCATATTACCGTTTTTCAATTGTAAAGCCTTGTACATCATAACGGCCATTTCTTGTCTGGTAATTGTATTTTCTGGTCTAACTGTTCCATCTTCATACCCAGTTAGTAAACCTGCTGCAGCACCTCTCATCATGTAATCGTAGCCCCAATGAGAACTGCTTAAGTCAACAAAGCTTCTTGAAGTGTCTACTTCATGTAAATCAAGTATCTTCACCAGCAGGGTGGCAAATTGTGCCCGGGTAATATTATTATCAGGTGCAAATGTAGTTCTTGTAATACCACTTACATGACCCTTTTCAGCCATATACAATATATGATCTTTTGCCCAATGGTCTTCAATATCCGTAAAACCTGCTATTTGCATTGTATCTTCAGTTAAAAGGAGAGCAAACTTACTAAATGCTACTAATTCAACCACCATAGCACCACCGGCAGCATCATATTCTCCACCAACATACTCCCATGTTCCACTATCTTCATTGTAACGATAAACTTTTAGCTTGCCCATTTCAGCATAGCTCTCATAGCCCTTGAGAACTGTAAGGAATACTTTTACCGGTTCTGGAAGCCTGCCGGCTTTCTGAATATCATTATTGTTAACTAAGTAGAAATTAATTTCTACAATTTGCCCTACCAGATTTTCAGTGCTTGGTCCGGAGGCAATTGACGCTTCAATAATCAAGGCTTCATATTCTTTTGACATTTCCAATACTTCTGCTGGCAGGATGAAAACAGCATTAGCCAGTGTAATTTTTAGAGGTTTATTCGCATTTAAAATAGTCTTCAATTGTTCTGCCGAGAAAGCAATTTTTTGGTACTCAGCTGCATCAAGGCTTACAGTGGAACCCCCTTGAGCAATGGCATCCTTTATTTTTTCATCCTGCATTTTTTCAGCATCTTTATTCTTTGACGCTTCTACTTTTTCTTGGTTGCCGCTACTGCCCCCACTACCGCCACTACCACCGCTGCCGCCAGATGAAGAATCGGCTGTCATGGTAAATATTCCTTGATCTTTTCCACTGAATAAAGGACCTTTAGGACCTGAAGCCATAGCCATCTCAACTCTGTAAGTACCATTAGCAACTTTTCCAATATTTTCATTAAAGCCTGTGAAATATTCTTCCTTGCTTTCACTAAATATCTTTGTTTCTTGACCATTATTAGCAACCCTATAAACCCTCAGTAAAGGAGATCTTTCCTCATAGGCAGAAGTATTGCCATGGGGATGGTCTATTTCATAACGTGGTACAATTCCCCTGCCTTCCAGATATCTCAAAGCAGCAGGGAGCACATATTCTTCCTCATCAATTTCATAGGTGCTAAACACTGCAGTATTATTTACATGGGCATCCACCAGCTTATTCCCATATCCATCAGTAATCCAGGATTTACCTGAAATATTTTTATTATTTCTATAAGCTTTTTTGTCTAAGACTACATTAGCATTAAAGTTGCCACCCACCTGCCAATCATGGGAACTTCCTTTTGTAAATGCCAGCTGTTCATATCCGTCAATTTGCAGGAAGTAATTCCATTCATGCACATGAACCTCAGGATCACCAAGGACTAGATCCAAAAATAATTCATATTCCACATCTGCCGGCACATAGAATATATCCCCTGCCCCTGAATCTTCATAGAAAAAGTCATTATACTTGCTGAATAGATATAAAGCTGCATTTCTTAAGTCCTTATAGCCCTCATGATCAACCTTTAAATTAATTCTGGCACTGTTACTGCCATCTAATTCTATATCCTGATGCTGACCATTTCCTATAACATCAACATCTTTTGCGAGAATATAGTAGTTGCTGACCACACCATTATCCGGCAATAATTTATAGCGGCTGGTAAAATGATATTTACCGGGTTCAAGATAAAAGTTTGATCTTGCATAACTGTCATCCCAAAAATTAAAATTATAAGTCTGGCCATCTATCTCTACAGGATAAATCATACTTCTTGACTGCTTCTGAAATGTACTTATCTCATTTCCTGAAATATCAATGGGTTTCAAGGATACACTTTTTATGTCAGCAGCAACACGAATTTCTGCTACCTCATTTAGATTGGTAAAAGGTCTGAAAACATAAGCAAAATCCCCTCCGGGTACTGCATGCTTAAGCACGATCATATTTCCATTTTTTTTCTTTGAAAATGGAAGGCTTGACCCCATGGAATATCTGCCAAAGCTCTCAGCATGATTGCTGGCCCATCTGCCGTCTAAATTTTTCCAATATCCTGTTTCTCCATCTTCTACAAAGCTATAGAGCCAAACATAAGCCCTTACCTTATCTCCATTATGGTCATAAATTTGTACATAATGGGAAGTATCTACAACCTCTGCCTGCATTTCATCTTTTAATTCCTTAGATAAAGGAGTGGATTGTAAAGTTAACTCAACATTATAGCTACCAGGAACAGCAAGAGAATTACCTACCCACCAAAAACCATCCCAGAAAAATCTTTGGAAGGTATTATTATAAAGGGATACTCCGTCCGATTTACGGGTTACTTTATATCTTGGAAAGATATTTGCACTGGTTGAAAGGACTTGCCAGCTATTGTCTTTCAAATTATAAGTAATGGTTTGTTTATCATCCTCTTCAACAGTTTGAAACTTTTTCTGAACCAAAACACTGTCAATACTGTCAGTCATGGATCTTTTTTGAATTTTTACAAGATTGTTGTCATAGTTATCAGCAAAACTGTGTCTTGTGTAGAAAAATCCCATATCCCTTGGTACAGTATATTTATCCTCTGGATTATATGATGTCCCTGCCTTTTCAGCTAGAGAATGGTTCATGTCTATATCAGGTGCAAATTCCTTTAAGGTAATATTGCCCCCCACAGCTAACTGGGTTACTGCTCCTTTTGCAACAGAAATATAGTCATCTTTTTTAAATTCATATAACCATATTTCATTTCCGGATGAAATCTCCAGATCAGCCATAAGCTTATACTCACCTGCTGAGACCAGAAGCCTGTCACCCACCAGCGTATTATTGATTCCCATGGCTTCATTTGTAGCATCATTATATAAATAGATCACAGTATTTTCAACATTTGTAGTGTCAGGAGCCGTTAAAATCACTTCTCCTGCATTTCTTCCATCAAAAATCATTTGAGATGTACTTGCAGTTACTTCTTCAGAAAACTTGTTTAAAAAATATGTTTCCTGTCCAAGCTCACTAAAGGCATACAAATTGTATCTTCCCGGATCCATATAAATTGTAGGTGCAGTATCCTGCCCCTCATTTAAAGTTGTAGTTGTCCCTAAAACAACATGATTACTGTCCAGGGGAGTTGCATAATATTTTACCTTTGAAATTTCTCCTCCAGCCTTATCAATGGTTTTGAATTTAACAGGCACAGTATTGTCTCCCCTGATTTCAAATGCTCCTGGACTTTCCAGCAAGCGGTTATACATAAAAAGGGTATTCCCTTCAGGAGCACCTATAAAGTCAAAGCTTCCTTGAATTAACACGGAATACTCTTTTAAATCTTCAGCAATAGTTCCAGGTAACCTCACAATCCCTGAACTATTTGTTATTCCAGACCAAATTAACTGATAGTCATATTGATCATCCACTTGATGTTTTTCATAAATGAGTACATCTGCACCAGCAGCTTTATTGCCATCGGGATCAAAAACTTCCAGCATCAACCCGGAAACAGGTTCATTACGGACTGTTACAGTAATTTCATCCTCTCCCAGAACATGATTACCTGCATAGGCCACTGCCATCAATTTGTAACTGCCATCCTTTACCTTTGATGCATCCCAGTTTGCTGAGACTACTTCCTGTCCATTTAAATTTATTGTAGCAATTTCATTGTTTGAGGAGATTTTATCCAAATATAGTGTTACTTTTGTTACATTTGAATCAGTCACCCTCATCATTATTTTTGTGTCTCCATAAACACTGCTGTTTTTATATGGCTCTATTATCCTTAACACAGGCAGATCAAGTGTACCCGTTAAAGCTCCATGAATGTCAAGTCTTCCATAACCTGTATCCTTGTCCCATCCATAAGTTTTTAGGTCATGCGCTGTTGCAGTAAGGATTTCATGTAATACCGCACCAGTTGCATCAGGATTTATGAGTTTATACAAAGCCGCTGCCCCTGCTGCATGGGGAGCTGAAAAGGAGGTTCCATTTGAATACCTATAATATCCATTTTCATTATCTCCCATATCTGCCCTGATATAAATTGAGGTTGAGAGAATTCCTTCACCAGGAGCCACCAAATCCAATGCATTCCCCCAGTTAGAAAAGGTTGACACTGTGTCTTGATCATTCTTAATAGATCCAACAGTTAACACACCTGGTAGGGCAGCTGGATAATAGTTATCCACATTAGCGCCTGAATTACCTGCAGCAGCTACTACCAATACTCCATTTTCCTGAGCATAGGCAACAGCATCATCTACAACTTTACTATACCCTCCCCCTAAACTTAGATTGATAATATCAGCTCCATTGTCAGTAGCATATCTGATTGCAGCGGCAATATCAAAACTACTTCCAGTTCCAGCATCATTCATTGTCTTGAGGGGTAAAATTTTCACATCTCCAGGTCCTGCAATGCCTGCTATTCCAATGCCATTATTATATATTGCAGCTATTATGCCGGAAACCTGTGTACCATGCCCATGATCATCCATTCCACCTGTATCTCCATAGTTACTGCCATTAGACCTCTTCTCTAACATTGTTAGACCAGGTAAAATTCTTCCATCCAGATCAGGGTGATTTGGCTCTACACCAGTATCTATAACAGCTACAATTACTGAACCCTTAGGATTTTCATCCTCTAATATCTGCCACGCATCTTGCGCTCTTATATGACTCAATCCCCACTGTACATCTATATATGTATCTTTATATACAAACTCGGTAACAGTACTGTATACAGTCTCAGTAACAGTGCTGTCGTTTGTATACTTATTATTTATATCATTTTCTTGTGGATAGATACTATACCTTAGATTTGGTTCAAAATACTCCACTAATGGATCGTTTTCCAATTCTTCTATGACAGTATGAATATCCACCTTATTTCCCACAGTATATAATACTGGACCATTATCCATCTCATCAATGCTGCTCAGGCCCATTATTCCCATGGAAGGATTTTTATTGTTCTTGTATTTTACGATGAATTCACCCTCGATGATGTCATTGATATCATATTGAGAAAGATAATACTGATCATCATCATTAGACTTACCATAAGAAATGTTCGGTGTCACAAGGCTAAATACAAAGAATACCACTAAAAATAGTCCCAAAGTCCTTTTATACTTATACAATTTTAATTCCTCCTTTTTAATGAAATATCTCCACTCACACTACCTTGTTTCAAGTCATTTTAAGTAATTCTCACCCCTCTTTGTTTAAAATTTATCAATATTCGGCAAAGCTAAATCTCTTGATTTTGTCTAATGTATAGTAATATGAGTGATGTCTTATGATTCTCTAAAACTACAAATCACTTAATGAAAAAGTTGAATAAAATTAGTAGGAAATTCCAAGAAAGCAAAAGAAAGCAATAGAGAACTGTAAAAATTACTGGCTAGTTGGTTTTTGTTATCTATTGATAATGATTATAATTATCAATTCAATTGTATATTATCACCAGAGTTTCTACTTGTCAACATAATAAATATAATTTTCCTCAATCGAAGTGACTATTCGAGACTAGGGGACAGTATTCGAGACTAGGGGACAGGGACTTGTCTGACATCAAACTCACAAAGCTTACCGCAAAATAATTTGTTCGTTGTGTGAAAGTAAATGGATTGTTGTTAAGTACCCAATCTTGTACAAAGCTCTGTCCCCCCTGCAAGCCAAATAGATATGCTGTCATCAGTAAATTTATAATCTGTACAGTTAACCAAAGTCCTACAGTCAATAAAAATGCTGCCATTATTTTTGCATAAATCAATCTACCTCACTACATTCCCTCACCTTTCCCTCATAATATTCTCCGAAATGAATGAATGTTTTAATTGATTCATTCATTTTAGGGTAAAAAAATGACTGCCTGGGTTTATTCTTTTTTACGACAGTCAGTTAAACCTTTCATTATGAACTCCGTCAAGTAATGTATAACCTGTGGGAAGTGGTGAATCCCAATATCTCTCTTATGAATGTCGACATAATGCACAGAGTTACATATGGCTAATATAAGCTCATCATCCAGGTCACCTCTTATCTTCCCTTCAGCTTTCCATTTTTTGATCAATTCTGCTGTACTGCTTTGGAAGAATTCATTAATGCTCTCTATGCCGCCTTGTTCATAAAAACACTGCTCCAGCTTACTAACAATATCCTTGTTATTCCATTCCTTCAGGATCGGATTTGCATTCATTGCAGTAATGTTCTGTGTCACTACTTTTGTAACCAACATTACGGGATCATCATCATTCAGGTTAAAAGATTCCGCCATACTCTTTTTTTGTTTCTCGTTTTCTTTCATGAAAATCTCTAAGAAAAGCTGCTCTTTTGAGGAGTAATAATTATAAAAAGTACCTACCCCTATTCCAGCCATCTTTGCTATGTCTGCAACATTAATGTCTTTGTATCCTTTGGCGTAGAACAACTCCTTCGCACTATTAAAAATATCTTCTTTTTTATCTATCAAGTTAACTCCCTCCATTATGCTGAATGAATATTTATATATATTCATTCATATCATAACATTATTATATTTTAACGTCAATACTAATTACCAAAATCCTTTTCATATGTTATAATAGATTCTTGGTTTTCACGCCATTTTCATCACCTGGTTAATTGCAGCATTAATAAAGAAATATTTCAAGCCTGACCCCATTTTCCCTGCCCCATTCTCCCCTAATTGACCCGTTTAAATATCCATTTTTTTATACAAAAAGTAAGAAGCAGTATAACAGGCAGAATCAATCCATACGTAATAATATAAGGCGGCCAAACAAGATTAACCCAATTGGCTTGATATATTGCATCCGGAAAAACAATTTCTGACATTACTAAAATAATCAACCCTAATGGTACAACTATTTTTTTATGCTCTTTCAACCCAATCAATTCTGAAAGTCCTGTCACACCTGAATAAAAAAATAATATGCCGATCATAAATTGTGTAACAATCCATATAGCAACAATAAGAAATTCAAGCCTTGTAAATACAACGCCAACATTGATTTCTGTGGCAAGCAAATATGTCGGATACTGTGCCTTGGCAGTTATAATACTTCCTAAAACCAGTATTGACATAAAGGTCGTAATAAAAATTATAAGGTTAGCCCATAAATAGCCTTTGAAAAGTGATTTTTTAGCTTTTTGCATATTACTAAGATGAATCGGATATATCATCATCAAAGTAATTAATGGAAGTGTTAAAAAACATGAGAAAAATACCGAACTCTTCAAGATTGGCATGATACCGTTCTCAAATACAGGCTGCAAATTCTCTATTTTTGCATTTGGTGAAACAAGAATCATCGCTAAAAAAAATATGATTGAAGCAAAATATATGAACAACTCGGAAGCACGTGCAATTGTTTCTATTCCGTATATTATAGCTATCACAAGCGCTGTCACAAACAATAAGTTTATAGCATATATCGGTGTTTCGGGCATAGCTTGTGTTGTAATAAAATTACCAATATACCATGGAATATGATAGGCGATTTGTAAACATAAAAATACAAAACTAGCTGCAGCAATGAAGCCAATCCATTTGCCAAATATTTCTTTTATGATCCCAACAAATGTCTTGTCAGGATACTGGCTCCCTAAAAACCAGTATATCCATATTACCGGCATGCCAAATACAGGAGTGAGCAATGCTGCAATCCATGCGTCTTGCTTTGCTATGCTTGCTACTGTGGCAGAGATAACAATAACCGAACCACCAATTGAACCATTAGCGGTTAATGACAACAGTTGATGATTTGTTATTTTTGTTTTCTGCATATTATTCAATCTCCATATATATTTTTAATTTCTACTCCTTACAAAAGAAGTAATCATCATTGCTATAGGCAATATAAAGGCGAAAGTTACAATAACAGGGGGAAAAACAAGAGTATCCCAATCTGCTTGATAAATAACATTTGGATAGGCAAAGGTTGACATTACCAGCATAATAAGCCCGAGAGGCAAAATAACTCTTTTATTGTCTTTCAGATTTAAAAGCTGTGCAAGGCCTATAGCACCTGCATAAAAGTACAGTATCACTCTTGTTAGCACTGTTAAAAGCCATACAGCCGCAACGATAAACTCCAGTCTTGTCAATATATTTCCTATATTTATTTCTGTAGCAAGTATATAAACCGGATACTGTAAAGAAGCAGTTATTGTGCTTCCAAGTACTAATATTGAATTAATAATAGAAATAAATACCAGAAAACTGCCCCATAGATAGCCCATAACAAATGATTTCCTTGCTTTTATCGTATTATCAGCATTTACTGGAAATATCATAAGTAAAATGACAACAGGAAAGATTAAATAGCTGGACAAAAGGATCGAAGCTTTAAAAACAGGACTAATTCCTCCTTCAAATACAGGCAGCAGGTTTTCTATCCTTGCATTTGGTAAAACCAGTAGCATTGCTGTAACAAACAAAAATGAAATAAAATATATGAATATGTCATAAGAACGGCACAATGCTTCCAGACCATACAATAATGCTATTGCAGCTACTGCAGCAGGCACTGCATTTATTACGGAGGCGGGGGTTTCAGGCATAACCTGTAAAGTCATGAAATTACCTATATACCATAATACCTGTGAAGAAAACAATAAACATATAAACACAAAACAGGCCGCAATAATGGAGCCAATCCATTTCCCCAATATTCGTTTCATCATTTCAACATAGGTCATACCGGGATAATGACTCCATAAAAAACAAATGATCCACATTTCAGCCAGGCCCAAAACCAAGGTAAATAGTGCTGCAACCCATGCATCCTGCTTTGCTATGTCCGCTGCCAAGGCAGAAACAACAAGAATTGGACTTCCGCTTGTATAACATGCTGTTAGTGCAAATATCTGATGATTTGTAATTTTGATTTTTCCCATATTTCCACCTACTTCAACAGCTTTTTCATGACATCAGCAACCGGAGAATATACCCATGCCATAAAATCTGCAGGGGTTGGAATCTCCACATCAAGACTTCTAAGTAATGCAAGTACTGTACCTAGCCCAAGTAATACGGAGAATGTCCATAATTCTCTATAGAGTCTGCCTTTCAGCATTTTGGGTATTTCAATAATACATAATATAGCGCTGAAGGTCAATACCGCCAAAATAGATACAATCGCCATCCTACTCTTTCTCCTTAATAAAAAATGGTTTTGTGATTTGCCCCAGTTGATTTGTTTTAGCTTTAACAGTAATATTCACCGGCAGATCCGGAAACTCATTATCCCAGTCATCTTCGATCTCTTTCCATAGTTTGGGATATTTCCTGCGGATTACCTCTCCAAAACCAAAAATGTCAGCATTAAATTCATTTTGTGCTTTATCCACTGTTTTCTCACACATCAACTTAATTTTCTTTTCAGCCAATTCATTAAAAATGTCTATGTTCTCTTCCTTGGAAACATCAAACTCCCCTTCTACCGCTCCAACATTTAGTGTCATGTTAATTACCACATCAATGGCTGGTTTACCCTCCTCTAAGGAGGCTTTCATCACTGATTTAGCATTTGTAACTTCACCTGTGATTTTCACTTTATCTCCGTAGTTTATATATCCCACAGTATTATTTACATTCCCTATAACGTAATTGTAGCCCTTGCTCTCTTCCTCATTAAGCCAGCCTATAAGTTTATCTTCTTTAAATACTCCCAGCCCAAAATACTTTGTGGTATTTTCTATTTCACTTTTTTGTAAGGATTCTAAAGATTTTGTAGGCAGCTTAACATTTGCAACCTCTTCTGTAACCTCTACTCCGGTAAGTACCGGCTCTTTGCCCTCTGCAACAATAGCATTCACCAGCTCCACGATTCTGACAGATTTTGTCGGCGCCCACAATTGCTCTGAGTTTTTAAGCGATTCGTGCAGCTTGATTCCAGGTATTTGGTGCAAAGGAGTTAATATACTCAATACATTTCTTGCGGTGGTTCCCTTTGCTACGATAAAATAAAAGTCTGTACGGAATTCGTTAAAGCGGGCAAAGAAATCAAGGGCATCATTTATCCCTTCTTCTACAATTTCCTCACTAAAAACCACAAGCTGCAAGTGAGCGCTATATATTCTTCTGCCGGACTTTTCATGTATTTTTCTCATTATCTCTTTCAAATCTTTTCCTTCCTCTGAATATAATACCACAGGTGCTGCTGTAGACGGTTCTTTAGCAGCTATTGCACTAGGATTTAAAATTTGCAGTGTAAGAAAATAGCCGCCTTCAGATTTATCGATACCCATGGCTATAATAATAGCAAGGGTATCGATTTCAAAGCCGCTCCAGCATCCGGGAAGGGATATTAATGATATCATAAGCAAAATAACCAATAATTTTTTCATTTTAATAGTCTCACCTAAGTTCTGGTTTTTCTTTTTGGTCTGAGCTTACAGGGTTATGCCCATGGGTCCTTGCTGTATCCGTCCCGCTGATACCTATAGGTCTGTATTTCATTTTCCATAGTGGAAATCTGAAAATGGTGTCTTTGTTTCCACCTTTTATTTTGGGGGCAATAGGTGTTAAATAGGGGACAGTCATAGATTTTATTTTGCACAAATGCAGCGTCATGACAATTAAGCCCATAAATACGCCATATAGTCCTAGAAATGCTGCCAGAGACATTAAAATAAACCTCATGGTCCTTATGGCATTTGACATTTCGTAATAGGGTATGGCAAAGCTTGATATGGCAGTAATGGCAACAACGATGACCATGATTGCCGATATAATACCGGCTTCTACTGCTGCCTGCCCCAGTACCAAGGCTCCCACTATGGAAATAGCAGGTCCTATAGCCCTGGGCATCCTTACGCCGGCTTCCCTTAATATTTCAAAAGCGACCTCCATAATCAGTGCCTCAACTATAGCCGGAAATGGGACGCCTTCCCGCTGTGCCGCTATACTGACAAGTAACGGTGTAGGAATTATTTCCTGGTGAAATGTTGTTAATGCTATATATATTGCAGGTACTAAAAGCGTGAGAAAAAATGTAATAAACCTTAATACACGCATCATAGAAGCTACAATATAGTGGTGATAATAGTCTTCACTGGCTTGAAGGAACTCAACCATGAGAGCAGGCGCTGTCAATACATAAGGCGTACCGTCAATCAAAATTGCCAGCTTGCCTTCAAGTAAAGCTGCCACAACTGAATCAGGCTTTTCGGAGCTTACAAAAACAGGAAATATAGAATGTCTGTCATCTTTTATTAACTCCTCAATATACCAGCCTTCCAATATCCCGTCAATTTCTATATTCGCAAGCCTTTTCCTCATTTCCTGTACAATTTCATCTTTAGCAATATCATGAATATACATCAAACATACGGTTGTTTTTGTTATATTGCCTATAGATAGTTTTTCCAATCTTAAAGCTCTGCTTTTTAATCTTTTTCTAATAAGTAAAATATTGGTATTTATTTTTTCTGTAAACCCTTCTTTGGGTCCTCTTATTACAGTTTGTGAAGTTGGCTCTTCAACAGATCTGCCTTCATCAGCATTTGTGTCTACGGTATAAAATTTATTGTAGCCGTCAATTAAAAATACGGTATCACCCGCTAGCAAGTCAGCATAAAGAGTCTCATAATCAGAACCTTCCTTTGAATCTCTTATCCTTGAAAAATAACTGATTACTATATTAGAATTAATGTCAGGTTTTGCGTTACAATATTCATATTTTAATTTAGCCATTTCTAATGATAAATCGTTTATAATATTTCTATCTACCAAACTCTCGATATATAAATTTGCACAAATAAAGTCCTTATTGTTGTCAAACATAAAATAAGTGACTTCAAGGTCGCTGCTACAGCCAAAATCATTTTTCAGCCTGGCTATATTCTTATTTATATCTTTACTAATATAAATGCCATAATCAGTTTCATCTATTTTATTGCTTTTCTTAGTTATTTTTTTTGGAAACTTCATTATAAGCAATCACATCCTACTATAGATAAACAACTTCAAAAATTAAATTATTTATGATAAGACCTAGAATTTAAAAGTATTTTATATTAATTTTCGTCATTATAACCATATTTTATACATTCCTTGCGCTTTATAATTATTTAATCAACTTTCGAACATAAAAAATATGATGTGAATATTGAAAAATCAATAACATAGAGCAATAAAAAAGTCCAAGAGGCCTCGTCTAGTGATATAATAGAAGTGACCAAACCCCATTAAAATCACTATTCGGAGGTCCTTGAACATGTCTATTCTATCACATAAGTTAAATACGGAAAATGGGTTTATTATTCTTGCCAAAGTTTCAATGTCAGCAGAAGTTTATCATATAATGGCAAGAGGAATTAATTGTCAAAATATATTTGAAGATGGCGAAGATTATATGAAATTTATTGATACAGTACAGAAGAACAAAGAAAAAAGTGGATTTGAACTCTAATGGAGTAAAGAAGGGGTTTTTTCATACTTTAGGAAGGCAAGAAAAGGACATGATACTAAAAAATTTAAAGGAGACTAACGGTGTTACAATAAGACAGCTTGCAAGAGTAACAGGGATAAGTAAGTATGTGGTTGAAAAGGCATAACAGACGAGTTCCTGTCCCCTTGTCCGGTTCAAAATCTAAATTTTTCTTTTTCATGAAGTCTTTCACCAAGTATACATCCAGGCACAGGTGGAGATCCTGTGCCTTTTATTGATTTATCAATTTAATTTCTAGTCAAATTTTATAGGTTATGCTATAATTTATACTGAAATTAATATTTATCGCTGGGGGTGCCTTGTGCTGAGCAGTCATGTTTGGTCCTCTACCTGGAATTATTGCAGGATTTGCCTTTGGAATGCTACGATTAATGCAGGACCCTTATATCATTCACTGGGCGCAGTTTCTTTTGGATTATCCCTTAGCCTATGGCGCCTTAGGCCTAGCTGGCTTTTATAGAAAAAACCTTTCAATAGCTTGTATCCTTGCAGGTTTCGGAAGATTTCTAATGAGCTTTTTATCAGGAGTACTCTTCTTCGGTATTTATGCTCCTGAGGGGATGAATGTATGGCTATACTCTTTAATCGTCAATGGTATAGGCATTGGAGGTAATACACTAATTTGTATTGTCATCACTTTCCTGCCTCAAATTCAGTCTGCAATCAGGCAAATACAAAAAACTGTTCCAATAGATAGATAAAATAATCCCTAATTCCATCAGCTCTGTGCTTTCTCGTTACGGCAAATTCATTTATATCACTACCCTTAACGGAATGGTCTTGGTCGTTCCGTTATGTTATCATTTATACTTAATGATGGGAATAATCTTAATAATCTATTCCACCTTTACAATTAATTCTTCAATATCCTCACCTTATCTCTTACTTTTAAACACCAATACTGCTCTAGTATTTAATTTATAATGCTTGTTTTAGTATGGTAAATTCTTTTTTAATTAGTATAAAAACCCAAATCGTTATCACGAGATCAATTAGGAAAGTTCCGTAATATACCCATTGGATACCAAATAGTTTTGGGAGTATAAGCATTACAGGTATGTAAAAAATTAATTGTCGTGCAATTCCTATTATTGCTGCTGGCTTTCCTTTATTAATAGCCGGATAGAATGTCATCATCATAAATATAACAGGCAAAATAGGTAAAAGTGCCATATAAGCTCTAAAATAAAGTAAGCTGGCAGCATCAAATATTCTATTTGGGAACATTAAGCCCAATGCAGCTTCAGGTATAACCATTATAATTAACCAGAAGGGTAACATCATCAAGGTACTGGCTACCGCAAATATTTTAAAGCTGCTAATTACTCGAAGATTGTTTTTTGCACCATAATTAATCCCAATAACAGGCTGCAATGCCCTCATAAGTCCAAATATGGGTGTCAGCAATAAAGTGAAGATTCTATATATAGCACCGTAAAGAGCCAAATCATAAGTGGTTCCATATCTGGATAAAGCGTTAAAAACTACTATAGCTTGCACAAGATTCATGATAGTCATAATCAATGATGGTATCCCCATTGAAAAGATATCCTTTACAATCTTTTTATCTCTAAAGAACTTAAAAGGATGTGCTTCAAAAGATGCTTTTCCTTTTGTAAAATATACAAGGCCTACAATTGTATAAACAAGCATACCAAGATTCGTCCCCCAGGCTGCTCCTGCAACTCCCATATCCATTAATACAATTAAAATATAATTGGCTATAATATTCACTATTAATCCAAGACCCATCATAATTGCGGCTGATTTCATTTTTCCCTCAGCACGAACAATCATGTTTCCTGCTAAACCGTAAATCCAAAACAATGAGCCTATTACTGTTATTTGAAAATACCTACTACCAATCTCTAATATCTCACCTGATCCTCCCATTACTTTAACTAATGGTGTTGTCAATAACAATGCAAATATTACGTAGATAGTAGTTATAATAATAGACAGATAATTGACATTCCCTAATATTTTTCTCTGAGTCTCTTGATCATTTGCCCCTAAAGCAATGCTCAGAGCAGACCCTGCTCCTACACCCAGCAGAGAACCCAATCCGAGAGTTATTTGAGATAATGGATAAGCTATGGAAACCCCTGCTAGTGCTGTTTCTCCAACAAACATCCCTACAAAAATCGCATCAAATACTGAATTCAGACCATATAATACCATGGCTATTACAGCTGGCCATGAAATTCTATACATGACTTTCCATAAATTCCCTGAAAGAATCATTTGTTTTTGCCTATTTTTTTGATTCAATTCTGTTTCCACCATTATTCCTCCCCGTTGCTATTTTTCTAAATAGTTTTACACACTCCATCCCAAGCTTTCATTCTGAATGGTATAAAGCCTCTCATACAATCCCTTTTTCTCTATTAGCTCATCATGCGTGCCTTCCTCCACAACCCTGCCTTTATCCAGGATAATAATCTTGTCAGCACTTACTACAGTTCTTAAACGATGGGCGATTACAATAACCGTTTTGCCTTCAATAAGTCTTGAAATAGCCTGCTGAATGAATACCTCATTTTCTGGATCTAAGGAAGCGGTTGCTTCATCAAGAAGAACAATCGGTGCATTTTTAAGCAGTGCACGGGCAATGGAAATCCGCTGTCTTTCTCCTCCAGAAAGCGTGCCTCCGTTTTCTCCAAGGATTGTTTGATAGCCTTCAGGAAGATTGCCTACAAATTCATCGCAGCAGGCCGCCTTGGCCGCTGCCATAACCTCTTCCTCAGTGGCATCCATATTGCCGATACGAATATTGTTATAAATGGTGTCATTAAACAAAATCACATCCTGAAATACAAAGGATATATAACCCATCAAATGTTCCGGATCCAATGTCTTGATATCAATACCACCTATTTTTACTGCACCCTTATTTACATCCCAAAATCTCGCAATTAACTTTGCCAGGGTGCTCTTTCCACTTCCTGATGGCCCCACCAATGCGGTAATACCATTTGCAGGAATGGAAATACTTACATCTTTAAGTACTGTTTCTTCTGGATAAAGGTTACCTGAATAACTAAAGGATACATTTTCAAAATCTATATTGTAGCCCTTTAGTTCCCTTTCTGTATTTCCTGCCATTATTGGCGTTGAGATAAGTGTCCTCATTCGACTTGTTGAAACCTGCATATAAAACAGTTCAGGAAGAAGGGTAAACTCTGTAAGTATCGGTCCATATATTCTTACGACGATTAGAAAAAACATCAGTAATGGAATTAATTCAATTTTTCCTCCTGTCAACAGATATGTTCCTACAAAAACTGTAAGCCCTACCCCCGCCTGTACAACAATTTGTGCTCCTATAACAAAAACCCCCGTCCCAAACTCCATTTTTATGGCCATTTGCTTCATAAACCGAAGAGCATTGTCTAACGCAGAAAATTTAGAACCATCTAATCCACAAGATTTAATGACTTTGATGCCCTCTAAATATTCCTGCACCTGATCAGAGGCCTTTAGCTTGGCTACTACATGCTTTTCACCTAATCTGTTTTGGATTTTTTTGCTTAGGACTATAATTAAGAATGCAATGGGTACTGTACAAAAAACCGTCAGTGCCAATCTCCAATCAAAAGTTGCAAGACCAAGGCAAATCACAGTAATAGAAATAGCATTAGCCAAAAGCTGTGGGATAATATGACTTAGCACATGTTCACTTGTTGCACAGTCTCCCATTATGTTGGTGGTGAGTTCTGATAGATCCTTGGTATTAAAAAAACTCATAGGAAGTTTTCTTATATGCTCTGCAATACGGGTTCTGTTTGCTTCCGATTCCACATAGGAGGCTATATAGGTTTTCTTGTAATCATTTTTGCTGGCCAGAAATACAAGAATTGCCGCTATAATGCCAAGTCCGAAAAATATCCACATTTTTGTCCAAGAGATTTCCTCACCCATGAAGGGTTTTAACAGTTCACCAAATATTTGAATTGTAATACCAAAGGGTAGCATCAAAGACAAGTTAGTAATGGTGCAGGCTATAATAGCTTTCTTTAAGTCTGAGTATCCCTTATGGGTCAACATAAGCTTCTCTTTTAAATTAAGCATTTTTTTTCATCTCCTTTCTGGTATTCAATTTCCAATCAAGGGATTTTGTATACATTTTCCACATCGTGCTATATTTTCTATTTTGCTGAATAAGCTGGTCATGTGTACCCTGTTCAACGGGCTGTCCTTTATCCATGACAATGATTTTATTTGCACTTCGTACGGTAGACAGTCGGTGGGCAATAATGATGACGGTTTTGTTTTCCATCAATTTTTCAAATGCTTTTTGTATTAACTGTTCATTCTCTGGATCTGCAAAAGCAGTAGCTTCATCAAGAACGATAATAGGTGCATCCTTTACAATAGCTCTTGCAATTGCAATGCGCTGACATTCACCTCCCGAGAGGTGCACTCCCTTCGTGCCCACCACTGTGTGATAACCATTTGGCAATTTCTCCACAAACTCATGACACTGTGCAGCTTTGGCAGCAGCAATAACCTGTTCATCTGTAGCCCTTTGATTTCCGATTCTAATATTGTCCATAACACTCTGCTTAAATAAAAATACATCTTGGAATACAAAGCTGACCTCTTTCATCAAGTAGTCTAATTTCATATCTCTAATATCTACACCACTGATTTGAATGCTACCCTCAGTCACATCAAAAAATCTCGGAATCAAATGAGCAATGGTGCTTTTACCACTGCCTGATGGACCGACAATAGCCGTAACCTCTCCTTGTTCTGCTCGAAATGACACTTCCATCAAAGCTGATATATCTTTATCTTCATCATAGGCAAAGGATACGTTTTTAAACTCAATATTGTGCCCTTCACAGGTTTTAGGGTTAATTGTCTCCGGTAATGTGCTCTTGTGTAAAACATCATCCATACGCTCTATACCGCTTGAAATTTGCATTCCCCCGCTAGTCACGTACATAATTTTCATCATAATCGAAGAAATGGATGGCACAAATAAAAGGTAAAAAATAAAGGTCATGGCATAGGTTTTATAGTCGTTGGTATTGATGCCAATCAATATCCCCACGGGAATTAAAAACAGGTATATATTGTTGATGATCGTTGTGAACACCGACATGTAATTTTCCCAACTTAATGTGTATGGAATAACAAATCCTGTATATGCTTTAATAGTCTCATGTAGTCTCCTGAAGGAATAGACCGTTTGCTTAAATGCTTTAACAACAGAAATACCCCGAATATATTCCACCGATGCATTATTCATTTCTTCCAATGTAGACTGATATTTATCCATCATCACCTTGGAACCTTCATTTCCATATGCCTTAACTTGCACAATAAAAGCCATAGCAATACCTAGCAAGGCTGCTAAACCAAAGCGCCAGTCAACTACTAACAAAATTGCAATCATGACTATGGGTGCCACTATGGATGCCACTATATCTGGAAGCTGATGAGCAATAAATCCTTCTATTTTTTCTATGTTTTCATCCATTACTTTACGAAGCTTTCCGCTTCCAAAGTTTAGGTGAAATCCAAGGGGCAACCCAGCAATATGAGAAGCAAAGCCTAGCTTTAGCTCATACAAAGTACCAAAGGCCGCCAAGTGAGAACACATTAACGCTGCAAAATAAAGTAAAATATTTGCAAATATTCCGCCAAAGGCAATCCAGCCAAAACCGATGGTCCTTTGAACATCCAGGTTTGAAAAATCGGGATAGACCCCTATGATTTCACCCATAATATAATAAATTGCCATATAAGGCACAAAGGAGACGACAGATGCCAGCGCCGATAAAATTCCAGAGCATATTACCAAAGTCTTTTTCGTAGCGGCAAGCTCGATTAGCCTTGCTATTCCAGATTTTTGCTTTATAGTTTTTGAGTTTTCTTGCTTCATTTTTCAACCTCTTTCCTCTTTTTTATAACAGCAATATTATTGCCGTAAAACACGCTCTCCTCCAAAAAGCACCTCCTCTACAATTCTTTTCGAGCTCTCTATTAAACTTAATTTTATGAATTTATATTGATATTGATTTTCATAATCATATGATAAGACAATAATATCTTATTTCTATTTCTTTTTTCTACGCCAAAAAGGATAAGTTTTATGCCAAAAAGTATTTTAGGAACAGAGAAGATATTTCTTCTCTGTTCCTAGATTAGATATTTTTATGAATTTTTGATGTATTCTGATGGGTTGATACCATATTTTCTTCTGAACTTTTCTGCAAAATGGCTAGCATCACTATAACCTACTAATAACGCCGTTTCTGTAACCCTTAGCTTTTTATCCTCCATTAAAAACCGTGCCATCTCCAACCTTTTCTCAATGATATAAGCATGAACAGGCATTCCAAACAATTCCTTAAAGCCTGTTTTAAGCTTATATTCATTAAGACATACCACTCTTGCAAGTTTTCCTATCGTTGGTGGTGTTACGATATCTTCATCGAGAATCCTTCTGGCTTTATGGAGGGACTGTATATCTGATAAAGACAGCTTTGCTGAGTAATTCGTTCTTCCATCTTCATAGACTAATTCATCCATATAAACAGCAATCAGTTCTAATATTTTCCCTTCAAGATATATTCTTTTTACATGATCCCGATAACGGCAATTAATAATATCATTTAGTATCAGCTTGATGGCAGATGAAAATTTTTTCTTATAGAAGTAACTCCTTCCATAGGATAGTAAAGCAGTAGAGTGATCTTTCCCCATATATTGTAGAAGACTTGTTATTATTTTAGCATCTAACCCTATACTCATTCCCCAAAATCGCCGTCCCGGATTATAGCTACATATAGCTTTTTCTTGATTTTTGTTGAATATATAGCATTCCCCGCATTCTATCTCATATTCCTTTCTATTCCCTTCCACTCTCCACTGAAGAGCTTCTCCCAGGCAAAAAGCAAGATAGTACAGACGATTGTCATGCCCTCCCCCCAACATCAAACTTTCATAAAAAGTCATATCTGATATAGATATTTCCATTGCGGGTTTAACAATAATTCTTCGACAATAGCCCTTTCCCACTTCTTCAGGTATTTCCATCTCTTTTTGAAAGGAGTCTGTTCTATAAATGCTGTTGAGAACGGCACATACAGGACAAATTTCGTTTTTAGGATTAAATATCTTATAGTTTTGAACTGCATTTTCCATCATCACAACAACCTTTCGATATTGATAATCATTATCATTATCATATTAAAAAAATATTACCTTTCATATACACTTACTCTTGTGACCATACTGATGAAATAATATCTATATCAATTACCATTATTTGTTAGTCTTGCCTAACATTTTATCAGAGAGTATTCTTTAAGTCAAGACTTCAAGGATATCAAATTTTCATCCATGCCCCCTCCTAGTTTGATGGCTTGTATGGACTTAAAACAACATTCACAAGTTCCTCCTCCAGATCGATGTTGTACATTCTATCTTGATATTCCCACAGCTAAATCAGTGGGATTCTTGAGTGATTAAACGCCAGTCTATTTCTTTAATAGCAATAAATAGCTGGAGCAAAGAAAGGATAGTTAATGGACTTTAGAATTGGTTAGGGAGAACCATACCATAAATGACTGCGGTTTTTTACTTTCAAACCGAGAAGATAATAAAAACCTTAACTGAATTTTATATCGTTACTTTGGAACAATAAAGTTATTACTGAATGAAATTCATTTTTAGGAGGGCAACTTTATGGAGTACTTGAAGGTAACTTTTAGAATAGTAACGATAATGGCGTTGTTATTAGTGCTTGTATTGGTAACTGGAAGAAGAAAACTGGGAGAACTTCCAGTTTTTGATTTTTTAACTATCATCATACTAGGCAATGTGGTAGGTGCAGATATTGCTGATCCTAAGATACCGCAATTACCAACTGCATATGCTGTAGTACTGCTTATAGGGATTCAGTATTTAATGAGCTATGCTACGATTAAGAGTAGAAAGTTTGGCAGAAGGGTTTCTTTTGGCCCTACTGTGATTATTCAAAATGGGCGATTCATTAAAGCCAATATGAAAAGAGTAAGATATTCTATTGAAAATATATTAATGTTTTTGAGAGAAAAGGGAATTTTTGATATTAATGAAGTAGAATTTGCCATCGTAGAGGATAGTGGCAACGTGAGTGTAATGAAAAAAACTCAATTTCAGCCAGCAACTCCTGGTGATATGAAAATAGCTACAAAATACAAAGGACTGACCATCCCTCTTGTTGTTGATGGGAAGGTCTATGAAGATAACCTACAGAAACTTAACTTGGATAAAGTGTGGCTCCAACAACAGCTCATATTAAACAATATCAATAGCTTTGATGAAGCCTTTTATGTAGATATCAACACAGAAGGAAATCTATGTATATCAAAAACAGTTGAAACTGTTAACTTTATGAATGATTTCATAATTTAAAACAATTCAGTTTTATTACTAAAATTTTATTATTTATCTTCTTCAATAGATTTAATAGATTTACCAGCAGGAAGATTTAGCATCCTGCTTTTAGGTTCATATATTTTTTGTGCAGCATAGATGCCATGATGTCCTGAAAAAATAAAGCTAATTAGGCAAACTATAAAAAAATAGCTTATACTCTGTCCCTCGAAGGCTTCAATACTAAAAAGAAAGGCAGAGATCGGTGTATTAGCTGCTCCAGAAAATACAGCTATCATGCCAATAGCAGCAAGAAAAGATGGTGTCAATCCTACTATGGTAGATAAGGTATTGCCTAAGGTTGCCCCTATAAAGAAAAGAGGGATTACCTCACCACCACGAAACCCCATCCCCATTGTGATGGCAGTGAACACAATTTTACCTAAAAAAGCAAAGGGGGGAACCTGTCCCTCAAAAGCTCTCTCAACCATTGGTAAACCACGACCAAGATAATCTCTAGAGCCTATTAAATAGGTCAATGCTATGATGATAGTTCCTCCAACAAAGGCCCTTAGCATCAGATTTTTTAAGTATTTATCCGATAAGGTTTTTATTTCATGCCTTAACTGACTATAGAGAACGCTGGTAAAGCCAAAAACAATGGCTAAGCCTATCATCTTCATGAGATTAGCTGTATTAATATCCGGTACGCTTTTGATTATAAAGTGTTCATGCTGAATTCCCCAAGCTGTTGCAACATAATGTCCTACAAAGCTAGAAACAAAACAGGGAATTAAGGCTGCATACTTAGTTTTGCCTATGGCGATGGCTTCCATGCCAAAAATAGTACCTGCTATAGGGGCACCAAAAGCGGAGCCAAAACCACCACTTATGCCACTTATAATTAAAATCCTACGATCAATTTTATTAATCTTAAATAAGCGATTTATTCCTTCAGATATACTTACCCCCATCTGGATAGCAGCACCTTCTCTGCCTGTTGATCCACCCAGTAGCTGGGTAATAAAAGTACATATGAAGACGATAGGTCCCATTCTTAGAGGCACCGCTCCTTGGCCGTGGTGAATGTGCTCTAGAATTAGATCATTTCCTTTGCGAGAACCTTTACCATGATACATATAAATATAGCCTATGACAATACCTCCAAGGGGGAGAAAGAATAAGGTAAATGGATTTGCTTCCCGTACATCTGTAAGAAAGTCATTTGAATTAATTAATAGAGCTGAGGTAGACCCTACGAATATACCAATCATACTTCCCCATAAAACCCATTTGGTAAGGGTTAAAATAAATGTTGCATGCCTAGCTTTTACAGTGTCATTGAAAAACTTATCATATATACGAACCATAATGGAAGTGCTCCTTTTTCAGAAGATAATCTATAGATACTACACCACACCACATAAAATAATAGATGTCTTATGCTTCTTATCTAGATTTTTAGTAATTAGTTATTTTTATTTAACTCATTATTTTCAGTAAGATACTCTAACCTCTTATTGAGAAACTCCATATGTTTTTCTATATCAGTTTTCATACTATTAAACATATCCTTTGCTTGCTGTTCTTCGGTTGATTGTGCCATGATAGCATAGTTTCCTTTAACTGCTTCACAGTATGCGATAACTTTCTCTAAATCACTTTGAACTGTCACTAAAATCACCTCCCTTATATAGCAATGTACTTAGTTTAACCAACGAGTTTTAAAAAAATTACAGACTGCTATAGCTATTAAGGAATATTAAGCTATTTAAAGTTTAAAAGGTAGGTGTTAAAGAGTAAAATTTGAGTTTGATAGTTTTTAGAAACCGCTAATTCAATGATACGGAGAACCATACCACAAGTAACGGCGGTTTTTTCTATATTAGGGATTAATGTGGATTGTCTCCACCAGTAATAAGACAATTGAATAACCATAAGACCTACTATAGATAGTATTTAAGTGTCAAGTTAATAAAATTATTATATAGCCAAATATAGATGTTATAAACTTATGGAAAATGAAATTTATGAATTGGAATGAATTTCATATGTTTATTAAGGCGTAGTTAGATATTTTATTACTTACCTAAGTTTTGTACAAATAACTAAACTGTATTTAGAAAATCATGGAAGCTTAATTGAACATACTTAGGTTGTAATGCTTCAACAAATAGTTT
>NZ_FZOJ01000011.1 GCF_900188145.1 Anaerovirgula multivorans
GCAGTTTTTGAACACACAACAAAAGCTTGAATCCTAGTATTTACAATAGGTTTCAAGCTTTTTATCCTTTTCAACTGTCAAAGACGGGATTATATCATGGGGAGAAGGGGATATTATACAAGTAATGTTATGTAGCTTTCCCATATTTTACAAATATTTCGAATATCTTTCTCCTATTTTCAGATTTGGTACTCCATTTAAATCTAAGGTTGATCGATATCCTCTGATATAATCATAATATCCAACGCATCCAATCATAGCAGCATTATCTGTACATAGTTTTAATGAAGGATACTTTAAGCTCAATCCATGTTTTTCTGCTTCCTGCTGTAACAGACCTCGAAGACTGCTATTGGCAGCTACACCTCCAGCTAAGGTAATCTGCTTTACACTCTTTTCCATAGCACAGGCGATTGTTTTTTCTACCAATATTTCAACAACTGCCTGTTGAAAGCTGGCAGCAACATCTTCAATAGCAATGGGGTTGCCTTTCATTTTTTCCGTGTTAAGATAATTTAATACCGAAGATTTTAATCCACTAAAGCTGAAATCATAGCTTCCCCTTTCTAAATATGCCTTAGGAAAAGCTATGGCTCGCTTGTTCCCCTTTGTCGCTAGTTTGTCAATTTGTGGCCCTCCGGGATAACCTAGCCCTAGTACCCTTGCGATTTTATCAAAGGCTTCTCCTGCAGCATCATCCCTTGTTTTTCCCAATACTTCATATTCTCCATAATCCTTCATATAAACTAAATGGCTATGCCCTCCAGATACAATTAAGCATATGAAGGGCGGCTCTAATTCTTTATGCTGGATAAAGTTGGCATAAATATGCCCTTCTATATGATTCACTCCATTCAAAGGAATTCCTCTCGCAAAAGCGATAGCCTTTGCTGCAGAAAGTCCTACCAGTAGAGCACCTACCAATCCAGGGCCGTAGGTTGCTGCCACATGGGTGATATCTTCAAAGGTAACATTTGCTTCCTCTAAAGCCTCTTTTATTACGGTATTGATACTTTCAATATGCTGCCTGGAGGCCACCTCTGGAACAACGCCTCCAAATTTCTGATGCTGTTCAATCTGCGATGCAATAATATTAGATAAAACGGTTCTACCGTTTTTTAAAACACTTACAGAAGTTTCATCACAGCTGCTTTCTATAGCTAAGGTAATGATATCTTCTTTTGTAAACTGACTGTTCATTTTATTTCTTCCCTCCAACACTATCGAAATATTCTTTATTTCCTAAGATCCTTCACTATTGCTCAGGGTGACAGGCCCAACAACTTTGTACTATTCATACTCCGCATAAAATTTAACAGACATCCATGTCAATAAAATGAGACTTAATTCAAAGGGAGTTTTTACTTTCACTGAATTGTAGCCGAATTTACTTCGAGGATGTAGTGCTTGATCTCCCGCTTTAAGTAGACAACCGAAAGTTTGGTTTCTAACTTTCGTGTTGGTCACTTAGTTTGTTTATCTATAAGCAGATAACCAAAATCTTTGATTTTGTGTTAGTCGCTTAGTTTGTTTATCTAGAAGAAGCGGGAGTCTTAGCAATACACCGAAGGATAAAAATTGAAATATTGATGAATCAAATAATTTCAAGAGTTATCCACAATCACTTCTATCATTTATTTTGAATCTGATATTTAATTTATATTACCCATAATACTACATATTGATTATATACTACCATAACAAATTTTTCATTTGGCATTTTTTGATTTAGTAAATCTTATTGTTTCTGTTCATACTAATTATAAGGTTAAGATTTACTATAAATGGAAGGGCTCTCTAAAACAAATCTCAGATTTCGTTAATCTTAACCTCAATCCTAAGCTGTTTCAAAAAGGAGTCGATTATTATGGCTAGACGACATCGGACTATTTCTCGGAGAAGATCATTATCTCAACGATTAGGCACTGAAAACATTTTATCCAATGGTATGCTTTATCCAATAGCTCCCACAGATATTGCTATTTTTCAAATTGCACGAAACGCGCCTAATGATACTGAAAAGGAAAATCGATAGAAGCATAGCTTCTATCGATTTAATTATTTTCCTTTAATCCTTGTTTCATCGTTTCATCTAGAATAATCTCTCCATCTCGAAAGCCAATAATTCTCTTTGTTTCCTCAGCAATCTCCTGTTCATGGGTTACGATAATAATCGTAACCCCTTCATCATTTAGTTTTTTGAATAGGCCCATTACCTCTTGGGTTGATTTAGAATCTAAATTTCCTGTAGGTTCATCCGCCAAAATAATTGCGGGATTGTTTACTAAGGCTCTAGCAACAGCCACTCTTTGCTTTTGCCCTCCTGATAATTCATTGGGCTTATGATCTACTCGATCCTCTAATCCAACCCGTTTCAGTGCGTCTAACGCTCTTTCTCGTCTTTCTTTTCCCCCAATCCCTGCATACATCATGGGCAGCTCTACATTTTTCAAGGCAGAGGTTCTAGGTAATAGATTAAAGGATTGAAAAACAAAGCCTATTTTACGATTCCTTATTTCTGCCAATTCATTATCCGACAAGTCCTGAATTGTTTCATTATCCAGTATATATAATCCAGCAGTTGCTCTATCCAAACAACCCATAATATTCATAAAAGTGGACTTGCCAGAGCCAGAGGCTCCTGTTATGGCAACAAATTCCCCCTTATTTATTTCTAGATTAACATTTTTCAACGCCTGCACAGCTATGCTGCCATTTTCATATATTTTATCTAAATCCTTAACGGTAATCATCTCAACACCTCATCTATTCATATCTCAAAGCTTCAATTGGATCTAGTTTTGAAGCCTTATTTGCTGGATATACACCAAAAATTACTCCTACTGCTGTTGAAAATAAGAAAGCCATCGTAATTGCTTTTTTTGATACAATAAACGGAAGACCTAGCCACTGGACAATGCCATAACCTATTGTGCCTCCTAGTAACAGTCCCAGTCCACCCCCAAATATAGAGAGAATAATAGCTTCCACTAAGAACTGTAAAAGAATTGTAGCGCGTTTTGCACCAATAGCTTTTCTAACCCCAATTTCTCGAGTTCGTTCCGTCACAGATACCAGCATAATATTCATGATACCAATCCCTCCAACCAAGAGGGATATGGCGGCTATACCTGACACTGTCAATGTTAAAAAGCCTATGCCTTGGCTGACTTGATTAAATTCATTTTCTCGAGTATTTACTCGATACATGCTTTTTTCTTTGTCTCGTCTCTCCAACAAGCTCAGTATTTTGTCTCCCACCCTATCTATATTTAGATTTTCTTGAGCCTGCAGCATCAACCTAGGATATCTATCGGTAAAGCTCATTCTAGTGGCCAGCGTAACTGGCATAAATCCATAAGAATAATCTCCGTTAGCCATATTTAAGATAGCAGAATCCGATAGCTTATCTACCCCAATGATCATTAATTCTACTGTATACCACCCTGTAGTAAGTGTAGCAATTTCACCTATACAATCAATAGAGCCAAATAGGTTTCTAGCTGTTTTTTCATCAATAACCATCACATTTCTTCTTCCCAGCACATCTTCCTCCGTTAAAAAACGTCCTCGAATCAGTTCGATGGTTTCTACTTGGTCATAATGATGATTCACACCTGTCATGTTTATGCTCATTTCCGTATTCCCATGCTTAATCTTCATCCAATTCCTTAATTGTGGTGACACAGCTACTACGTCGGCTTCCATTTTTTCTACAGCAGTTATGTCCTCATCACTGAAATAATCTCGATAAAGGATAGGCCTTTCGGTATTATAGTTAAAACCTACATTTAATTTACCTTTACCATATTTATCAAAGGCGCCAGTCATATCAGCTTGGGCGGCATTCCCTAAAGTAGTGATTACCACAACGGATAAGATCCCAATAACCAAACCCAATATCGTTAGACTAGAACGCATTTTATTTGTCCAAATACTTTGCAGTGCTACCCTAAAAGTTTCTATTAACAACATAAAAATCTTCCCCTTACTCTATTCCGCTTTGCCGAAGCTATTGAATTATTCTTCATTCTGCATTTTACATTTTTACTCATATCTAAGCGCTTCTATAGGATCCATTTTTGCAGCTCTATTGGCAGGATAAACTCCAAAAACAGTTCCGATGATCATAGCCAATAAAGAAGCAAAGGCTACTTCCTTGGCACTAATCAGAGGAGGCATCTTTAATAATAGAGAAGCCCCCATCCCTAAGGCAAACCCCAGGATAATACCTAAGATACCTCCCATAAGAGATATAATAGAAGACTCAGTTAAAAATTGAAGCAGTATGGTACCTCTTTTTGCACCGATAGCCTTTTTAATACCAATTTCCCGTATTCTTTCACTTACAGATACCAACATAATATTCATAATACCAATACCTCCAACCAGCAAAGCAATTCCAGCAATAAAGGCCAATACTGTTGTAATGGTATTGATTACACCATTGATAGTTTGCATCATTTGTTCCAGGTTGAATACCGTATACATATCTTTATTATGATGTATGCGTTCCAGTAGTCTTATTACCTGTCCCTCTACCCTATCCATTTCTCCTTTATTAGCAACCTTTAAATTTACACCATAATATACCGTCTCATTATATACCCTCATAATGGTTGAGATCGGTACATAAATTTGGGCTCTTCCGCCATCCATATTACTGCTAAAGAAATTATCTTCGTATTTGGTGATACCCACCACTTGAAAATCAATAGGTCCTCTGTAGCTATTTAAGGTTATTGTTTCCCCAAGAGCATCAATGGTTCCAAATAGTTCTCTTGCCTCTTTCTCAGAAATTACCACGCTGCTGCTATAGTTCTCCACATCCTTGTCGGTGATAAATCTTCCTTTTATCAGTTCAACATTGGTGATGGCTTGGCTATCAGCATTGGCCCCTACTAAAACCACCTCCATAAGATGATCCTTCACCCGAATAGAAGTCCAATCTTCATAGAGGGGTGAAATGGCTTCTATTCCTTCTATTCTTTTTATAGCTTCTATATCGCCATCCCTAAGAAAATCCCTTTCTTTCATTTCCCCCTGTTTCTGCCAGTTCATATAGATCATTAATCGATTTGTACCAAACTGCTCCATGCTCTTGTTTATCTGATATTTTCCTCCATTACCTATGGCAGAAATAGCTACCACAGCAGCAATACCAATAATGATCCCCAGCATGGTTAAAAAGGATCGCATTTTGTTTGCTATAATGGTGGAAAAAGCTAACCGAATATTTTCAAATAAATTCATAACAATCCTTCCCTATCCTCAATTTCCTTCCTGCTATCTCTCATTTACCATAACCTTCATTCCCTCCTGTAAAAACATAGAAGGACTTAAAACAATCTTATCATTTTCTTCCAATCCAGCAACAACCTCTATTTCAAAGTCAGATTCGATTCCTGTTTGCACTTCCACCTTATGTAAGATATCTTCCTTAACAACAAAAACCATTTTTGCTCCATTTGCCTCAGTCATAATGGAATCAAAGGGAATCACCAATACCCCTTCCTTCTGTTGACTAATGATTTTTGTTTTTACAGAAAAACCTGGCTTTAAAAAATCGTCAGTTTCTACTACCTTGATGGTGACAGGAATCACTGTTTCGTTTGTTTGTCCAGTAGACATGGGTTTTGCTATAGGTGCAATTTTCTCCACGATTCCTTTAAATACTCTTCCTGTTAAAGCATCAGTTTGAATCTCTACCTCCTGGCCTATTTCTACTTTAGCAATATCATATTCACTTACATTAATTTCTATTGTTAAATCCTCTACATTAGAAATAACAAAACCGGGATTTGCTGGGTTGACAAAGCTTCCCTCCTCCAAGTGAATGGTTGTAACAACACCATTGATAGAACTAAAAATCTTGTCTTCTTGTTTTTCTATCCTTCTTTCTATTTCGGCAACCTCAAGCTCTGCAACTGCAATGCTTTTTTTAGTTCTTTCAATATCAAATTCAATCGTATACTGTTTTTCCTGTATTTCTTCATAAGTTTTTACAGTGTCTTCAAAACGTCTCTTACTGTTTATATACTCCTGTTCAGAGAGGGCTCCATGTTCATATAATTCCTTATCTTTATCTAGATCTGTTCTGGCATCCTCCATTTTTCTAAGGGCATTTTCCAGCTCACGAGTGCGATCTGCCTGTTCTTCCTCTTGCATTTTCTCCTGCTTAGCTAAATCGATTTTATACCCCTCTGCAGTTTTCTTTTTAATAGCCAGCAGAATTTCTAAATCGTCACCGTCTAGCAAAGCCAATACCTGACCAGCTGTTACAGAATCTCCTTCCTCTACTAGGATGGATAAAACCTTTGCGCTGTCTTCTGTATAAATCGTTTGTTTCTCTATTTCCTCCAAAACTCCATTGGCAGGGACGGTTACGGTTATTTCTCCTTTTTGAAGAGTCAATACATCTACTTGTACCCCCTGATCCTTCCCCTTCATAGCAGTAACTGTTCCAATAGCAGCTATTATAATGATAACCACTACTACTGCTAAAATGATCATCTTTTTTTTCTTTGATTTCCCCTTTGTCATATTTATTCCTCCTAAATCTCTTTCCACATAATTAAAGCATCTTCTCCGTTATCACTATAATAACCGGGTCTTATACCACAAGTGATAAACCCTAGCTTAGTATACAAATTTTGAGCTATAGTATTAGACTTTCTAACCTCTAATGTCACCCGATAGACATTTTTATTCATTGCTTCTTTAATTAGTGCTTTTGTTATCTCTTCTCCCACCTTCCTTCCTTGAAAATCAGGGTGTATTGCTATATTGGTAATATGACCTTCATCAACAATCAACCACATACCTCCATAACCCACCACCTGCTCCTCTATTAAACCTACAAAATAAAAGGCTAATTTGTTTTTTTTTAGCTCAGCTTCAAAGGCTCCTCTAGTCCATGGGACAGAAAAACATCTCTTCTCTATTTCTACTACAGCTGGTATGTCCTTTATTAACATTTTTCTTACTTCTAATGTCTCCATCCTATGCTAGCTCCCATCCTTCATTCTTTCTTCCCACTGTTTTTCTGCCTGAGACTTTCTCATATAAATCGGTAGTATCTCTGAAGCCTTGTACACTTCCCCCCTTTCAGCTTTTCTCCTAGCCAGTTCCCCAATGGAGGAGGCCCTTGGCATTCTTACAATAGACGGAGGAAACATCGCTAACCCCTTCATTTCCTCCTGAATAAGTCCTTGAAATTTTTCTAAAGCATCTCCAACGAAGACTATTTCCTGACTTCTATCCTTTAAGGTAGCTATCAATTCTTCAATCGGAACTACCTCTTCCTCCATTACCTTTTGTAGCTGCATTTGCTGCCATTGATAGGTTCCCGTATAGACCAAATTCCGTTGAGCATCGATGATGGGACAAATTAGAGCCTTACAATATACGAGATTAAATGCCAATCCCTCTAGGGTGGACACCCCCACCACAGGTTTGTCCAATGCCTGTGCCATGGCCTTTATAGTAGCTAATCCTATTCGGAGACCTGTAAAGGAACCGGGGCCCAAAGCTACACCAAATAGGTCAATTTCCTTTGGAGATAGTTCACAGCTTTCCAAAATCTCTTCTAATATAGGCATCAGTTTTTGCGAATGGGTCTTTTTATGATTTAATATATATTCCCCCATTAATTTTTCATCATCCATGACTGCTGCAGTAGCTACTATAGATGAAGTATCCAATGCTAATATCTTCATTACCTCAACAACTCCTCTAATTGTTTGTCATAAGATTCATTTGTAGCCTCAAAGCAAATCTCTCGTTCCTCTATGCCTATATACTTAATCTCTATTCTTATATAATCCTTTGGCAAAATTTCGCGAATCAATTCTGCCCACTCTATTACACATACGCCATCACCATAAAAGTATTCTTCATAGGGGATATTCTCCATTTCTCCAACATCTTCTATCCGATAAACATCAAAGTGATACAGTGGGATTCTTCCTTCATATTCTTGAAGGATAGTAAATGTAGGACTGGTGACATAATCCTCTACCTCTAGACCCTTAGCAAAAGCCTTAGTAAAGGTGGTTTTCCCAGCTCCCAAATCTCCTATCAGACATATAATATCCCCCGGTTTTACTATCTTTCCTAACTTGCTTCCTAAATCTTCTGTTTCTTTTTCACAGGAAACCTTTATGCATTTCATCTATATACACCTACTTTGTTTATTTTCTCCGTCTATTTCCTGCCTCTGTTTTCTCTCTTTATCAGCTTCACTGCTGCATCCCTCTAAGAGACAGGTCTTATTATCATTATGAAGTATTTCCCAATCATCCATACTCTATTTTAACATAATGGGAATTTTTGTCTATATTACTTTCATAAAATTACAACTTTTTCCTTTTTCGACATTAAAATTATAGTACTTTTGTCTTATTTGCGAGAATGATGTCCTTTTTTGTCGTAAACCCTTCGTATTCTATAGAGAAAATTATACTATTGAAGGGAGTACATAAAGATGAAAAAAACAGTTGCTTTGGTTGTAAGTGGTTCTTTATTATTAGGTTCAGCTGTCTATTCCTTTGGATTAGAAGGTGTGAACAATGAGGGGGAGATGCAAGAAGACCCTATTGTCATCACTGTTAATCTAGAGGATATAGAAGAAGCTGCAGAAGTAAATCTGGATATTATCAACGAATTGATAGGGGAAATAAAAGATTTAGACTTGAATGAAGAAGAGTTAGATGAGCTGATAGACCAGATACTAGAAGAATTAGAAAAAGCGCTGGATCAGGAAGAAAACAGCAAGGATGTTGCTGATGATGAAGATGAGGTAGAAGATGATTTAGAAAATGAAGATGCCCTTGAAAACCTTTATAGAAACTTAGTAAAATATCAAGCTGTTTATGATCAAGTTCCAGATGTTGCAAAGCCTGCTATCATGAAAAATATTCGTAAAATGCAATTGAAAATTTTAAGTTATCAGGTAAAGAGTACCGATGAGTTTCTGCAGGACTTCTCGATTGAAGAACTTGAAGCTTTGCAAGAGAAGATAGAGACTTTACAAGAAGAACTCTTAAATCAAGATTTGACAGACGAGGAGAAAGAAGAGCTTCAGCAACAAATTGAAGAACTAGAGGGTAAAATAAAACAAGGTAAAGAAACCAATGCATTTATTCAACTTATTGAAACCGATGGAAAATGGCAACAGTTGTTAAGAAGACAAATACAACAAGAATTTCTAGCAGAAAAAAAGGAACAAATCCAAATCAATAAGGAAGAAAAACTGGCAATTAAGTCAGAAATAAAAGAAGCACGGGAAGCTATAAAACAAAACAAGAAAGAAGACTCAGTAAATGAGAAAGAAAAGGAAGAAACCTCAGAAGATAAGGATCAATCAGAAAACAAAGTTTCTGTTACGGTAACGGTTGAAGAAAAAGCCACTAAAGGCAATAATACAAATAAAGATAACGGAAATGGTAATAATGCTGGAAATCAAGCTAAAGGGAAAAAAGATAAAAATTAAACTTACAACAAGAGACAGTTTCTATTAGGTAGTTGCGAAATTCATGGCAATCAGTGCTATGATTTGTACCGAATTATTTCCCATTTTACAGGGTTGCCATTTAAAACAATAGAAATAGATGATTTTAATGCCTTCATATGCATCGAATGGGGTACTGCAACATTATTATTAAAAGATTTGTTTAAAGGATAACTGCAAATAAAGCCATAATGCTCTTTAGTGAGTACTATGGCTTTAAATAGTTTTTTATCTTATTGTAACTTCTTTGCAGAATTTTTTCCAATAGAAATATTTCTTTGTAGGACCAATCTTATTTTGCTTAACTTCTACTACATATCATGGTAGTGGAACACTGGAAACTCTCGTCTCTTCCTATATTGACAAAACGGTTTAATGGTGTTAAACTAAAAATAGATTTAACGTCATTAAACCAAAGAGGTGTTTGATATGGTTGAGTACAAATTAGGTGTTATGGAAATGAAGTTTGCGGATTTGATGTGGGATAATGAACCAATTTCCTCCGGTGACTTGGTGAAATTATGTGAACAGGAATTAGGCTGGAAAAAATCTACTACCTATACCATGCTGCGCCGCCTATGCCAGCGCAATATTTTCAAAAATCAAGATGGTTTGGTTTGCTCTATTCTATCTAAGCAAGAGTTTCATGCTTTGCAAAGCGAAAAATTTATTGAAGAAACTTTTGACGGCTCGTTGCCGCAATTTTTAGCAGCATTTTCAACAAGGAAAAAGCTGACTGATAAGGAAATTGACGAATTGGAAAAACTAATACGCCAGAACAGGGGGTGAACCTATGCCGTATTTTATTCAATCGAAAATCCTTGAGACTTTTTTACAAGTCCTCAATATGAGTTTGACCGCGAGCATCATAATTGTTTTCGTGCTGGTTGCACGACTACTTTTAAAAAAGGCACCCAAGATTTTTTCCTATGCTATGTGGAGCGTCGTGTTTTTTCGGCTGCTTTGCCCGATCTCCTTTGAAAGTATGTTTAGCTTGTTGCCGATAAATGCAAGCCCCATTTCGACAAATACTATTTATTCGGAAACACCACAGATAAGCACAGGCATAACGGCTGTTGACAATGCAATCAACCCCATATTGCCCGCCCCTGCAAACGGCGCAAGTGTCAATCCGTTGCAAATAGCGGCAACCATTGGTGAAATCCTCTGGCTTTTGGGGATAGTTGTGCTTTTGACTTATAGTATTATTTCCCTTTTGCGACTACGCAAAAATCTGATAGGCGCAGTAAAGGTGCATGATAACATTTTTCTTGCCGACCACATTGCCTCCCCCTTTGTTATCGGTCTATTTCGTCCAAAAATTTACTTACCATCAACTTTATCGGAGCATGAGCAAAGCTATATTATCCTGCATGAGCAAACCCATATTCGGCGCTTTGACCATGTAATGAAAATTGTGGCGTTTGCAGCTTTGTGTATCCACTGGTTTAATCCGCTTGTTTGGATAGCGTTTACTCTTACTATCAAGGACATGGAAATGTCGTGTGATGAAAGCGTAATGAAACGGCTGGGGGCCAACATTCGAGAGGAATATTCTGCATCGCTTTTAAGCCTTGCATCGGGCAGAAAAATCATTGCCGGTACTCCTCTGGCCTTTGGAGAAGGAGACACGAAAAGCAGGATAAAGAATTTGATATACTACAAAAAGCCTGCCTTGTGGGTCATGCTGGCAGCATTAGTTGCTGTAGCTACAATTTTTATTGCATTTGCATCCAACCCGCAACGTA
Organism: Anaerovirgula multivorans; assembly: GCF_900188145.1. GTDB lineage: Bacteria > Bacillota > Clostridia > Peptostreptococcales > Natronincolaceae > Anaerovirgula > Anaerovirgula multivorans. The sequence continues at coordinate 11,260 of NZ_FZOJ01000011.1, forward strand.
CATCAATGGAATGGGCTAAAACTCTGCGTGTGGAGGACGTTGAAAAAATCGAGCTGGTTGTTATGCCCAGCAGTGAAAATGAGCGGTATCGCTTGTTTGACCGTTCCGAATTTTCCGATGTCGTTGCGCTGGTTAATAAAAGCCGGGGTGGGTATCTTCCAATTCCAGAAAGCCTAGCTGGCGGTTCTATCATGTACTATATCACCACCACAGACGGAGTTCGCCATGAATTTGGCAATAACGGAAACACCTATTTGATGATCGATGGGGACTCTTATGATGCCGGATATAATTGGCTTTCATCGTGGGGCAATGTAAAAGGAAACGCCCCTCTGCCAGAAACCTTTCTCTTTGGCAATGAGAATTTCCTAACCCTTGACGAACTGAAACTCATTGCGCAAAAGGGTGATGCTATTTCTTGGGATGATTTTGCACCCTACGATGGGCGTGATGTTGGCAGCGGACTGTATATTATGCACTATCCAATGGAGCAGCCCTATTATGTTAGAGTTGGTGGGGTGCCAGGGGAACCGCCGATGTATATTCGTCTATGTTCTACCGAGACGGAACAGTATATCGACATTCGGCAGGAAAGCATAGACGAGTTTATCCAAAAATCAGAAACAAGAGTGTTTTCGGATTTGCGCCCCATGCTGATGATTGACGGTGAGTTATATCTGGATACAGGGACGGAAAGCCCGATGGGAGCCGCTGTTGCAGTTGACGGTACAATCCAAACGACAGTTACACAAAGCGCAAAACCAGCAGAAAATGAACAGTCCAATTTCGGATATGTCGGAAGTAGTTATGTTATTGGTGATGATTTCGTTGTAGTCAATATAGACGAAAAATGGTTTGTTTTTGAGAAAGAGAATGAAGATAGTACGAGCACTACACAATAATGCGAATAATTGTTTTTCTGATTTGAGCCGCCCGACGAATAATAAAAAAACCGTTGTTTTGGCGGCTGGCTAAGTGTGCGCCCAAGCATAATATAATAACCTAAACATCGGTTTTGAGAAAATCAAAGCCGCTGTTCTCTACATTTAGAGGGCTTAGATAGTTGCGCCCTTTTTACAATCCGGCGGCTTTGGGATAGGAGGATTTCCATGTATCCAAAGCCGCTTTTTATTGTTCGTGAGGGGCCGTCACCATATCGTGACGGCTTGGCATAGCCAAAGGTGTAATTGTTGAAAATTACACCTTTTTCATTGGTTAATTTGTGTGACTTTATATCATGGTAAAAAAGTCCTGTTTTTTATTCTATTTCCTTTTTTCATTAATAGACAAAAGTTGGAGGATTCTTTTTAGTTATTGTCCATAATATGCATTGATTCCATGTTTTCGCAGAAAATGTTTATCCAACAGCACATCATCTATAATCGGGGTTTTGTCATTTAGAGAAACAGTATGATAAGCCATCTCTGCAATTTTTTCCAAGACTACAGCATTATGTACCGCTTCTTTAGCATCTTTGCCCCAGGCAAAGGGTCCATGATTACAAACCAATACCCCCGGAATATAACTGGGATCTATTTCTCTAAATGTTTCTATAATAAGAGCTGCTGTTTCTTTTTCATAATGAGCTTCAATTTCTTCTTTCTTCATTTTTCTTGTACAGGGAATATCTCCATAAAAATAATCTGCATGGGTAGTGCCTAAAGGGGGAATGCTTTTTCCCATCTGTGCCCATATAGTCGCCCAGGTAGAATGGGTGTGCACGATTCCACCTATGCTAGAAAATGCTTTATATAACATTAAATGAGTAGAGGTATCAGAGGAAGGTTTTAATTCTCCTTCTATTTGGTTCCCCTCTAAATCAACAACTACAAGATCTTCTACCTTCATAGCCTCATAGCTGACACCACTAGGTTTAATTACTACCAGGCCTCTTTCCCTATCAATGCCACTTACATTTCCCCATGTATAAGTAACTAATTCCCGCTGTGGAAGTTCAAGATTAGCTTCCAATACCATTTTTTTTAAATCCCTTTGCATTTAATCCCCTTCCTTTGTCGTTAGACTTCAACATATTCAATATCTAAGACTTCACATAATAACTTCCATCTTCTTCTTTGATCTCCTAAATTTAATACTTGGTGATGGGTGCCTCCATTTTTAAGCCACCCATCCATACAAGCTCTAATTCCAGAATCAGGTTTGAAATGTAAGTAAGGCATTTCAATATTTTCTATTTCTTCTGTATCTAAGATTTCTCCCTTAGAGACAACCAATCTATATTGTTCCCCCTGAATTGCCACCAATGATGCAAGTGTTGCTGTTCCAGGCTCCGCCATAAACACTACAGTAGGAGGATTTTCTAAATTCCCAATTCCCAGTTCTCTATCAATCAAACGAATAGGTCTGTCTTTTCTCGCAATTTTCCAATTTCCTTCTCCCATATGACTCATCAAGGCAGAGTCCTTTTCAAAATCCATAGCATACATTTCCGTAAAATGAGCATCACCTATCAAGATATGTCCCGCCTTCACAAGGCTGGCAGCAATTGTATCGCCCTCTGCTGCATATCCATAGCCTTCTGCCATTAAATTTGAAGCTGCTAGCATATGAATCTGCCTAAATCTCCCATCATCTTGAAAAACATTAAAATATGCCGAAAAAGCATCATATCCTTTTTCTTTTAATAATTTTTTGAATCCAATTTGCATACGTACTGCATATCGATGACTTTCTTCTGTAAGATTAGAATCAATTTGGAAATTCTTTTTGTTTTCTTCAATAATTTCTTCAATTTCTTTTTCTGTAGCTTCTTCCATATAACCATATACTTCGCCAATTCCCACATAGGATGCTTCCGGACCAATTTTCCTTATAAAAGCAGCATCATCCGTCAAAATATCCCCCATAGAAGGCATTCTACCTAAAAGGGCTACCTTGACATTTTTCAAAGCTCTACTGGTTTGAACAGCCTTTCCCCAGTCTTCTACAAAGGATTTAAAATTTTCACTTTTCCAGTCTTCAGAAATAACTGTATATTGTAATCCTCCCCGTAGAATAGCATTTGCTGTATCTTGTGCCCCATGTATTCCTTGATTATAAGTAAGATCTGCCATATCCCATTTTGCACCTACAATTCTTTCCGGCTGCACGTTTGCCAGTAAAATAGGTAGGTTGTTTTCTTGTAAAGCTCGAATAAGTCTTAGCCCCGGGCTATAAGTAAGCATGACAATCATGATTCCATCTAATTCTTTATTATTAAAATCTCCTACGATTTCTTCTATTTCTTGTCTATTTCTAGCTGCTCTAGGAAAATCTATATCCACTACACTCTTTAATTGTTCTACAATCTCTTGAGCATATTTTTCCTGTCTTTCTGTAATTCCAGGATAAGAATTATCATATAGCTCTTGCATAATACCTAATAATCCAATAAGTGGTTTTCTATTCATTTACAATTCCCCCTGCATCATTCATTTAAATTATAATTTTTATTACTGTACTTCCTTCTTAATTTCTTTTAATTTTTTCATTGCATCGTTAGAGCCTCTTCCAAAATAGTCATGTAATTCCTTGTATATTGCATATAACTTTTCATATATGCTTACATTTTCAGGGATAGGGGAGTAATATTTCTCCTTCACTCCTCCCATTTTTTCTGCAGCTGCTTCTATGGTATCGTAGCCTCCTTTATCTTTACCAGCTGCCACAGCCCCAAACATCGCTGCTCCAAGAGCAGGTGTTTGGTCAGAAAGCGCAATTTTAATAGGCATATTGGTTACATCTGCATATATTTGCATCATTAAATCATTTTTCTCCACAATACCTCCAGCAGCATATAATTCTGTTACTGACACTCCATTTTCTCTAAAAGTCTCAATAATCATTTTTGTTCCATAGGCTGTAGCTTCGATTAATGCTCGATATATTTCTTCTGGCTTGGTAAGCAATGTACATCCTATGAGTATCCCCGTAAGATCTACATCTACCAGCACTGACCGATTTCCATTCCACCAATCTAATGCAACCAATCCACTTTCTCCAGCCTTTAATTCTTCTGATTTTTGTTGTAATAAATCAAAAATACTTATTCCCTTCTTTGCCGCTTCCTTCTCATAGGAAGCAGGGATGCAATTTTCAATAAACCATTGAAAGTGATCTCCAACACAGGACTGTCCGGCTTCATAGCCTTTATAGCCTTTGATAATCCCATCTTCTACTACACCACACATACCAGGTACAATTCTTTCTTCCGTACCTAAAAGCACATGACAGGTAGAAGTTCCCATAACCATCAACATCTTACCTGGCTCTGTGATACCTACTGCAGGTACTGCCACATGTGCATCCACATTTCCTACAGCTACCGCTGTCCCCATTTTTAATCCTGTTAGCTCAGCAGCCGCTTTAGTAATCTCTCCAGCTTTTGTTCCTAAAGGATAAATATCTTTACTGAGTTTTTCTTCCACTATATTTTCCATCTTAGGATTTAATGCTTTAAAGAATTCTTTTGAAGGATATCCTTTTTGTTTATGCCAAATTGCTTTATATCCTGCTGTACAACTATTCCTTTTTTCTTTTCCAGTCAGCTGTAAAATAACCCAATCTGTTGCTTCCATAAATCTATCTGTCGCATGATATATACTTTCATCTTCATCTAATACCTGTAATACTTTAGGTATCATCCATTCTGAAGAAATTTTCCCTCCATATAATTTTAGAAATTCTTCATTCCTTTCTTCTGCTATTTTATTCAGTCGATTTGCTTGTTCTTGAGCAGCATGATGTTTCCAAAGTTTCACATAGCTATGGGGCTTTTTTTTGAATTCCTCTTGAATACATAAAGGATCTCCGTTTTTATCAATTGGCAATATGGTGCAGGCAGTAAAGTCAATTCCTAGTCCTATTACATCTTCTGGCTCTACCCTTGCTTCCTGTAAAACTTTAGGAATGGTTTCTTGTAATACCTCCAAATAATCTATTGGATGCTGAAGTGCCCAATCATGTCCTAATCTAGTTATTCCACCAGGTAATACTTCATCCATTACACCATGAGAATATTTTTTTATCGCCGTGGCAACTTCTTTTCCTGTACTAACTTCTACTAGCAAAGCTCTGCCTGACAATGTTCCAAAATCAACACCTATAGTATATTTTCTATTTTCCATACCCGTCCCCCTCAAATACTAGGTTTTGCTATTCTTTTGCACTCTTAGATTTCGTAAAAATATCAAAAGCTACCGCTAGTAATAGTACCAGACCTTTTATGGCCTGCTGCCAATCAATACCTAAACCGATTAAAGACATGCCATTATTCATAACTCCCATGACCAATCCCCCAACAATTGCACCAATGACGGTTCCGATACCACCTGAGGCAGATGCACCTCCAATATATACAGCAGCAATAGCATCTAATTCGAAGCCAGTACCTGCTTTAGGTGTTGCTGCGTTTAATCTAGCCGCAAAAATAAGTCCTGATAGAGCAGCTAGGATTCCCATATTTACATACACCCAAAGTATTGTTTGCTTTGTTTTTATTCCCGATAATTTTGCTGCTTTCTCATTACCTCCTATGGCATAAATATGTCTTCCCGCAACGGTGTTTTGGGTCACAAAGGAATAGATAGCAATTAAAATAAATAATACTATCAAAATATTAGGAATTCCCTCATAGCCAGCAAGAATAAAACAAAATACATTAATCACTATTAGAAGGGCTATCAATTTTGCAATTAAAAATTCTTTCGGTATAACATCAAAGTTGTATTTTATTTGTGCTTTTCTTTCTTTTAATTCCCATAATACATAAAAGATAGATAGAATAATCCCTATCACAATAGTGACAATGTGGTAATTCCCTGTTCCTAAAAAATCAGGGATGAAACCAGAGCTTATTTTTCTAAATTCGTAGGGAAAAGGAGCAATCGACATGCCTTTAAGGGTTACCATTGTTAAACCCCTAAATATGAGCATCCCTCCTAATGTAACAATAAAGGCAGGTATTTTAACATAAGCAATCCAAAACCCTTGCCAAGCGCCTATGAGTCCCCCTATAATGAGACAAATCAATACAGCAGCGGTAACTGAAATATTCATTCTAATCATTAAAATTGCCGATACAGCTCCTATAAAAGCTGCCACAGAACCTACTGATAAATCAATGTTTCCCGTAATAATAACCAATAACATTCCTATGGCCAATATTAAAATATAACTATTTTGTAAAATGATATTCGTAATATTTAATGGTTTTAATAGAATACCATTGGTTAAAATTTGGAAAAGTATAATAATAAATGCCAAGGCGATAATCATGCCATATTGTCGAATATTGTTTCTAAATAGCGTTTTAAAGATTTGAATTTTCGTCTCTTTTTTTGATGGTTTCTCTTCTGATTCCCTTTTTGATATTTCCACTTTTGTCCCTCCTCGCTATTATTTAACAATGCATTTCATGATTTTTTCTTGAGATGCATAATGTCCAGTTAATTCTCCTGTAATTTTACCGGCATTCATTACATAAATTCTGTCACACATTCCTAGTATTTCTGCCAATTCTGAAGAAATAAACAAAATACCCATTCCTTGATTTGCTAATTGATTAATCATTGTATAAATTTCATATTTTGCCCCTACATCTATACCTCGAGTAGGTTCATCCAAAATCAAAATATCAGGCTCAGCAAAAATCCATTTGCTCAAAACTACTTTTTGTTGATTTCCTCCGCTTAAATTAACTGTCTTCTGCAAAATACTAGAACACTTGATATTCATTTTTTCACCATATTTTTCAGCTTCTAGTATCTCTTTATTTTTATTTACTACAAATTTATTAGATATTTTACCTAAACTGGCTAGAACAATATTTCGTTTTATATCATCTTCTAATATTAATCCATAATTTTTTCTATCTTCTGTAACATAAGCTAATCCATTTTCAATGGCTTTACTTATGTTATTTAAGTGTATCTGTTTTCCATCTTTATAAATTTCTCCGCTAATTTTTTTACCATAGGCTTTGCCAAAAATACTCATAGCCAGTTCAGTTCTCCCTGCCCCCATCAATCCTGCAATCCCTACAATTTCCCCCTTTTGTATATGAAAACTAACATTATCAATAACCTTACGCTCATCATTTAGCGGATGATAAACATTCCAATTTTTTACCGAGAATATAACCTCTCCAATATTGGATTTTCTTTTAGGGAAACGATCTACTAATTCTCTCCCCACCATACCTTTAATAATTCTATCTTCTGTCACCTCGTCTTCTTCTTTGTCAAGCGTTTCAATTGTATTACCATCTCGTATAACGGTAATAGCATCTGCTACTTTAGAAACTTCATTTAATTTATGAGAGATGAGAATAGAGGAAATTCCCTGTTCCTTTAATTGTAATAATAAATTTAACAAATTTTCGCTTTCTTCTTCATTTAAAGCCGCAGTAGGTTCATCCAAGATTAATAGTTTTACTTCTTTAGAAAGCGCTTTAGCAATTTCAACTAACTGTTGTTTGCCAACACTAATATTAGCAACAAGCACATTAGGTGATTCCTTTAGTCCTACTTTCTCGAGTAAATCTTTTGCCCTAAAGATTGTATCTCGCCAATTAATTACTCCCCTACTTTGCTGTTCATTTCCTAAAAAAATATTTTCTGCAATTGACAGATAAGAAATCAATGCTAATTCTTGATGAATAATAACGATGCCTGAAGCTTCACTTTCATTAATATCCTTAAATTTACATGTATTTCCTTCAAATAATATTTCTCCAGTATAGGTCCCATAAGGATGTACCCCACTTAATACTTTCATTAAAGTAGATTTTCCTGCTCCATTTTCTCCAACCAATGCATGTATTTCACCTTTTTTCACTCTTAGATTTACATTATCAAGAGCTTTAACACCTGGAAATGTTTTAGTGATATTGCTCATTTCTAAAATAAATTTTGACATTCCATTTCCAACCCCTTATTGTATAATCAACGATTTAGTGATGGTTACATGACACACCATCACTAAATCGTTTTTTATCTAAAACCAATCTTTGAAGCTTCTCTAAGAACATTTTGTTCTAATATTGAAGACTATTGTGTAATCTGATTCTCTGTATAATAACCAACATCTACTAATTCTTCTTTCCAGTTACTAGCATCCACTGAGACTGGCTTCAACAAATAAGAAGGAACAACTTTTACTCCATTATGATAGGTTGTTGTGTCATTTACTTCTGCTTCTTCATTCTTCAAAATACTTTCCACCATTGCAACAGCTTTTTTGGCTAATTCTCTTGTATCTTTAAATACTGTTTGTGTTTGTTCTCCTGCAATGATAGATTTAATAGAAGCTAGTTCCGCATCCTGGCCTGTAACAATAGGCATAGGCTGCCCACTGCCATATCCAACCCCCTTCAAAGAAGATATAACGCCTATACTAATTCCATCATAGGGTGATAACACCGCATCAATTCTATCAGTAGTGTATTCGGCACTCAACAGATTATCCATTCTTGTTTGAGCAACAGAACCATCCCATCGTAAAGTAGCTACTTGCTCAACTTTTGTTTGCCCACTTTTTACAACTAATTTCCCTTCATCTATGTAAGGTTGTAAAACTGACATTGCTCCATCAAAAAAGAAATAAGTATTATTATCGTCCGGTGAACCTGCAAACAACTCTATATTAAATGGACCTTCTTGATTTTTTAAATCTAATGCTTCTTCAATATAACTTGCCTGTAGTACACCTACTTGAAAATTGTCAAAGGTTGCATAATAGCTTACATATTCACTATTTCTAATTAAGCGGTCATAAGTAACAACTTCAATATTAGCATTTTTAGCCCTTTCTAAAACCTCCGTTAATGCTTCTCCATCGATTGGAGCAATAACTAATACTTTAACACCTCTTGTAATCATATTTTCTATTTGCGCTACTTGGTTTTCCACTACATCTTCAGCATACTGTAATTCTGCAGTATATTCTCTTGCCTCAAATTCTTTCACCATATTCTGTCCATCATTGATCCATCTTTCTGACGATTGTGTGGGCATGGAAATTCCCACATCTACACCTTCGCTATTTCCACTACATGCTGTCGTCACAAATAGCACCATACACAGACTTAATACCAATAAAAGCTTTTTCATTGAAACATCCCCTTCTCCCTTATTATTTTTTAGTACATACCTATCACTAATTTTTTCACATTGCTATAATTTCATATATACTTCAAATTTAACTATGCCTTGTGAAAAAATAGTAATTAATACTAATTGTGCAAAAACTCAAGTGTCAACTCAAAATTCAAGTAACCCTCTAGTATTATGTTCTAAGTTATTCTTAGCTTCTATTTGTTAACGTTTTCACCAGTGTCAGTATTTATGCTATTTTGGCTTATTCTTAAAGTCTGTTTGATAATCCAAAATTTTTTTTACTCAAGATTTACTTTATTAAAAACCTGATATATCTGATTTTTTTTAATTTTTTTAACTTTCGAGTAAATTGTATCAAATTTTAAGTAAATATTCAATATATTTTTGTTTTTTAAAGTAAATTTTTTTAACGATAAGCTCTCTATATTTGCTGTTTTTTACCATGTGAAAGTTATGACCCTCATGAAAATATGGGTAATTCATAGTATATCTTTTTTATATAAATATTGTTTCTATTTGAATGCCTGTCTTCTTTAATATTAAATTTCAACACATATACAAAATTTAATACCTTCAGCATTTTTACATTATCTAGATTTTAGTCGTTTGTTTGCTATCTTAAATTATTGATTAATAACGTTTTATATTTAGTAAATTTTTTATTTTTTTAATATTTTTTACTAAATATGTTGTGAGTTTATGCTTTTTTTGATAAAATTATTAATAGTAAAACGATATTAACTGAGAGGATAATGTAAAATGGCCACACTAAAAGATATTTCTAAAATAGTTGGAGTTTCTTGTACTACAATATCACGGGTGTTAAATCATGATGAAACCATTAATGTTTCAGTAGAAACTCAAAAAAAAATTTTTGAAGCTGCTGAAATGTTGTCTTATACCAAACATATTAAACCCAAAAAAACATTAGAAAACAACTTGAAAATTGGCTTAATTCACTGGTTTAACGAACTTCAAGAGTTAAATGATCCTTACTTTATATCAATAAGAATAGGAATAGAAGAAGAGTGTAAAAACAACAATATTAATTTAGTAAAAGTATATAATGATGAGTTTCTAAATGAAAATTTAGTAGGCAATACTTTTGATGGATTAGTGATTTTAGGAAAATTTGATAACCATCGTATCGAAAATTTTAAGCAATATTCCAATCATATCGTGTTTGTACACTCTAACAACCCTAAATTTCAATATGATTCCGTACAAGTGGATTTTAGAGAACTAACAAATGATGTATTGAAGCATTTACTGTCTATAGGTCATGAAAAAATAGGGTTTATTGGTGGTAGAGAAAAAGTTCCTGGAAATAATGAAGAAATTATCGATCATCGTGAAATACAATTTGAAAATTTTCTTAAAGCCAAGGGTATCTATAAACCTCAATATGTTAGAATTGGTAATTATGATGTTAAATATGGATATGTTTTAATGAAAGACCTAATTACAGCAAATATTGATGATCTACCAACGGCGGTATTTATTGCTAGTGATTCCTTAGCAATTGGTGCAATTAGAGCCGTAAATGAAGCAGACTTAAAAATTCCGAAAGATATTTCGATATTTTCTTGTAATGATATTCCTACATCCAAATATACATCCCCTACTTTATCGACTGTAAAAATTTATACAGAGTTTATGGGGCAAATGGCAATTAAATTGCTTCTAGAACAAATTAATGGTACAAGAGATCATTCTATAAGAGTAACCATTCCTCACAAATTAATATTTAGGGAAAGTTGTTGATTTTTTTATGGATAAATACTTTTTCCCAAAAAGAAAAAAATCCTTTTTGTTTTAAGGATTTTTTTCTTTGAAATTTATAGATTATCAGCAGTTCTATTTTTTAAGAACAGGAGATATTTTTTTGTAAATAAGTAGTGTTACGAATGCAATTAATAGTCCTTTAAATACATTGAAGGGAGTAATCCCATAAAGTACTAATGAAGGGATATCTACAATCCTGCTGTTTATAACAGTACCCATTTTTACGATTACATCTATCGGCATCAGTTTTGAGTAGAAGGGAAGAATCAAATAAGTATTAGATAATGCCCCTGCAATCGCCATCACGATAGTTCCTACAATTGTACCAATGATAGCATGTGTTCTGTCTTTCTTTAAGTGATAAATCATAGCTGCTGGTACTACATAGGCAGTTCCTACAATAAAGTTAGATATCTCACCTACCCCACCAGTGGAAGTCTTTGTTATGAAATGTAAAATGTTTTTGATTAGCTGAATTAAAAGTCCTGCCACAGGTCCTAAAGCAAAGGCCCCTATTAAAGCTGGTACATCCGCTAAGTCAATCTTTAAAAACCCCGGAAAAATTGGTAGAGGAAAATGTATAAACATTAATACATAGGAAACTACTGCCAATACCGACATCTTTACTAGATTACTAGTAGTAAAGATTTTTGTTTTCTTAAAGCTGATAGATTTGTCTAAATTTTGCATGAATCATGCCTCCCTGAAATTATAGTTAAAATAGAATTTGAGAGAATACTTTGGTATAGATTCTGTGAAATAACAGCAATCAAAAATGCCTGGAGAATAAGATCCTCAGGCACATGAAAATATCAAAATTTATATTTCACATCTTCTCCCATCCAGACTTTACTGTCGGTACTGGAATTTCACCAGATCAATCGACGAAAACGTCGAGTCGCGGACTTTAACCGCCGGTCGGGAATTTCACCCTGCCCTGAAGAATAAAAACTATTTAGCTTTCTTGCCTTTATTATATACCTTTCTTTACTACTTTGCAAACATAAAATTTGAGGATGTAGTACTTAGATTTTATACAAAAAAACATAGATTTATTACCAAAATCTCTACATAACTTTAAAAATCCTTTCTAATAATCAGAAAAATTTTAAAATATCTGTTGACAGAATATTCATTGGTACTATATACTTATTGTATACATTGTATACAATGTATACAATGTATACGTCCTTAAGGGTAAGAAATTATTGTAAATAAAAAAGGAGGTAAAGATGAATAATTTTTCATTGCAGGGAAAGGTAGCAATCGTTACTGGTTGTAGAACAGGTCTTGGGCAAAGCATTGCAATAAGTCTTGCGGAGGCTGGCGCCGATATCGTAGGTGTAGGTCATGCGCCAATGAATGACACAGAAAAGCAAGTAACAGCTCTTGGCAAACGCTTTCTTTACATAGAAGCAGATTTACTATCAATTGAAGCAGTTGACGACATTGTAACAAAAGCTGTAGATCATTTTGGTAAGATAGATATATTGGTAAACAATGCAGGTATTATTCGACGTGAGGATTCATTGAGTTTTTCAGAAAAAGACTGGGATGATGTTATGAATATCAATCTTAAGACAGTATTTTTCTTAAGTCAAGCTATCGCCAAGCAATTTGTTGCTCAAGAAACAGGAGGAAAAATCATCAATATTGCTTCTATGCTTTCCTTCCAAGGCGGTATTAGAGTGCCTTCCTATACAGCTAGCAAATCTGGCGTCAAGGGAATTACTATGTTGCTGGCAAATGAATGGGCACAACACAATATTAATGTAAATGCAATAGCTCCAGGATACATGGCTACAGATAATACATCTGCCCTTAGAGCAGATGAAAAAAGAAATTCAGAAATATTATCAAGAATACCTGCAAACAGATGGGGAACACCTGAAGATTTAGGTGGAGCAGCAGTTTTCCTAGCATCTAAGGCCTCAGACTATGTTAATGGCTTTACTATTGCAGTTGATGGTGGTTGGCTGGCAAGATAAAACAAAACTTAATTAAGAGGAAGTTTTTATCCCTCTTAATTGTAGCTGAGTTTACTTTGAGGATGTAGTGCTTGATTCCCCGCTTTAAGTAGACAACCAAAAGCAGGTGACCAAAATCTGTGATTTTGTGTCAGTCGCTTTCACACAGTGCAAGTTAGATTTATAACTTTTGTGTTGGTCACTTAGTTTCTTCATCTAGTTAAAGTGGTGGTCTTAGCAATACACCGAAGGATAACGGACTAATAAGGAGAGAATTTTAATGAGTTTAGAAATAAGATATGCAAATCATCCAGAGGATTCTAAGCATTATACAACAGAAGAATTGAGAAAGCATTACTTGATTGAAAAGCTATTTGTAGAAAATGAAGCAGCTTTAACTTATTCTCATATTGACAGAATTATTGCTGGAGGCATTATGCCAGTTGAAAAAGAGATCAAGTTAGGGGCAGGCAAGGAACTGGGTGTCAGCTATTTCTTTGAAAGAAGAGAAGCCGGCATCATCAATATCGGAGGTAAGGGAAAAATAACTTTAGACGGTGAAGAATATCCTTTGAATCATGGTGATGGATTATATATCGGCATGGGATGTAAGGATGTTACTTTTGAATCAGAAGACATCAACCATCCAGCAAAATTTTATTTCAATAGCAGCCCTGCCCATAAAGCTTTCCCTAACAGAATCATCACTTTAGAACAAGCTAACAAAGTAAAACTAGGTGAAAAAGAAAATCTAAATGTAAGGACAATTAATCAATATGTTCATCCAGCTGTATGTGAGAGTTGTCAGTTAGTTATGGGGATGACTATACTCGAACCAGGAAGTGTGTGGAATACAATGCCCTGCCATACTCATGAACGTCGCATGGAGGTCTATATGTATTTTAACATGGAGAAAGAAACAAGAGTATTTCATCTTATGGGTCAACCTCAAGAGACACGACATGTTATTATATCAAATGAACAAGCGATTATCTCCCCTAGCTGGTCAATCCATAGTGGTGTGGGGACAAGTAATTATAGTTTCATTTGGGGTATGTGCGGTGAAAATATAGAGTTTACGGATATGGATCATGTTGCAATGGAGGAAATCCAATAGTAAAATAAAAGAAAAATATTTTACTATAAGGAGTTTTTAATATGTCAAACTACAAGTCTTATGAAGCTACTACAATTTCGGAAGATGTTTATAAAAGCTTAGAGAAGGATATCCTGAATTTAAAAATCAAACCAGGACAGATTTTAACAGAGCAAGAGATATGCGAAAAGTACAATATATCAAGAACCCCCAGTAGGGACGTTCTTCAAAGACTTAAAAATGCTGGATTGGTATTTACTATTCCATATAAAGCAAACTATGTTTCTTTGCTGGATATGGATAGTATCCGTCAGTTCATCTATATGCGGATTGCAATAGAAACAGCTGTTGTTAAAGATGTGATAAAAATTCTTGATGATAAATTGATAGCTGAGCTTGAAGAAAATCTTAAATTACAAGAAACTTTATTGAAATCAGATTTTACCGCAGAACAATTCTATAAAATAGATGGCAGCTTTCATAAAATATGGTTTAACGCAACTGATAAACTCATTGTTTGGGAGCAAATTCAAAAATTACAGGTTCATTACACAAGATTTAGGATGTTAGATATTGTTGCAGTTAAAAATTTCCAAGCCATTTATGAAGATCATAAAAAATTAGTGACTATCATTAAAAGTAAAAATAATGATGAAGTAGAGGTGTTTGTAAGAAAGCATCTCAATAGTGGTATTGTAAGACTTGGAGATAAAATTTACACTGAGTTTGCAGATTACTTTATACATAATAAAAAAAGTTAGTTTAGTAAGGTAAAACTAAATTATACGATGAATGGAGGAAAAAAAATGTTTAAAAAAATCATGTCGATTCTAATAGTAGGTATTATGTTAATTTCATTTGTTGGTTGTTCAAAAACAAATGACACAAGTACAGATGCTGGCACAGATGTTGATGTAGATACTCCTGCGGCAGTTACAACACAGGTACTAAAACTTTCATTTAATCAATCTGAAAACCATCCTCAATATAAAGCATTAGAGACCTTCGGAAAACATTTAGAAGAAGAAACCGGTGGAGCCTATGCCATTGAAATTTCGCCAAATGCATTACTAGGTGATCAAAGAGCGTCTTCAGAACTTGTACAAAGTGGTGCAATTCAAATGGCGGTAGTTGGCAATCCAATCGTTGAAAACTTTAATAAAGATTTTGCAGTAATTGGTTTGCCTTATATTTATGATAGCTTAGAACATCAAAAGGAAGTGTTTACTTCTGGTATATTAAATGAATTATTTGCATCTGTATCCGGTAATGGATTTGAGGTGGTAGGAGCTTTTACAGCAGGCTCTAGAAATGTGTACGCTGATAAGGCAATCGAAAAGCCAGCAGATCTTTCTGGATATAAAATCCGTGTAATGGAATCTGATACCATGAAAAAAATGCTTGACTACATGGGTGGAATAGGTACCCCAATGGCGCAAGGTGAAGTATATACAGCTGTACAACAAGGGGTTCTTGAAGGCGGAGAAAACAATGAAGTAACTTATGTTGACCTTAAACACTATGAGATTGCACCGTATTTCTCCTATACACAACATTTAATGGTACCCGATTTAATTATTATCAATAATAACATCTATGCAGGAATGTCAAATGAAAACAAAGAAATTTTTAATAGACTTATGAATGAAACTATAGAAAATCAGTTTGCAGGCTGGAATGACAGTGTAGAAGATGCTAAAAAAGTTGCCATTGAAAATGGTGCTACATTTGTAGAATTAGATATTAGGCCTTTTCAGGAAAACGTTACACCTCTTCATAATGAAGTAACAGCTTCTTCAGAAAAAACAAAAAAATTATATGATGAAATAAGGACTTTAGCTCAATAATAGCACAGGTATTATAGGGAAGGGAATTTGGCTCATGTGATGAGGAGCCAAATTTCCTCTATCATGTTAAATAAAAAAAATAAGTATGCAAGTTTCTGAAAAAACTAATATTTTAATGGGAGTTAGGAGCTGCAAAATGAAAACAATTAAGAATATATTGGATAGGATTGTTGAGTTTTTTTGTATTGGAATCATGGGTATCATGACAATTCTTGTTACATGGCAGGTTTTTACTAGGTATGTTCTTAATAATCCTAGTACAATAACAGAGCAGTCAGCTCAATATTTATTTGTTTGGTTAGTTTTATATGGGGCCGCATACGTTTTTGGTAAAAGAGATCATATGTCCATTACCTTCATTAAAGACAAAATGCCCTTTAAAATAAAGACTGCTATGGAAATTATCCAAGAAATTGTCATCGCTTTATTCGCCTTAGGCGTCATGGTCTATGGAGGCTATATTTCTTCATTAAGACAAATGGCTCAATTAGATGCGGCATTACAGATTCCAATAGGGATAATATACTCAGCTATTCCAATAAGTGGTGGATTTATTATTTTCTACACAATATATAATATCAAAAGTATTGTGGAGAAGCTAAAACATTCTGATGAGCAAGTAAAAAAGTCTTCCTCTGAAAGATTTATAGGATGACTCCAGATGAACCAACTAAGTGACTAACACAAAAGTTACAAATCAAACTTGCACTCTGTATAAGCGATTGACACAAAATCAAAGATTTTGGTCACCTGCTTATGGTTGTCTACTTATCTTGAAGCCAATTACAGAAATTATTACTTATCCACAATTAAACAAAGTATATAATTTCCTATTGGTTATAAAAAATTATTAAGTTAGGGGTAGAAATTATGGATTTAGCCATTCAGGCTGCAATGATTATGTTTATTTCAGTACCTATATTGTTATTAATTGGCATTCCAATTAGCATTGGTATAGGCATGTCATCAACATTAGCGATGTTATTAGTTTTGCCATTCGAAGGGGCCATGATTACATCGGCACAACGGGTTTTTATAGGAACGAATTCCTTTTCACTTCTTGCAATCCCATTTTTCATTTTGGCAGGGAATATTATGAATAACGGTGGTATAGCCATACGCCTTATTAACTGTGCTAAATTGATTAGCGGAAGATTACCAGGAGCTTTAGCCCAATCAAATATAGTTGCCAATATGCTGTTCGGAGCTATTAGTGGTTCCGGGGTTGCTGCAGCAGCGGCAGTAGGAGGAACAATGGCTCCCCTTGAAGAAGCAGAAGGATATAGCAAGGAATTTAGTTCAGCCGTCAACATTGCATCAGCACCAACAGGGATGCTTATACCGCCTAGTAATACATTAATTGTTTACTCAACCGTTGCCGGAAGCGTATCCATATCCGCTCTTTTTATAGCTGGATACATCCCAGGAATATTGTGGGGGCTTGGTGTCATGATTATCGCAGCCATCATGGCAAAAAAAGAGAACTACATCGCTAAAGAAAGCGTTGCATTTTCCCAAGGTTTAAAAATATTTTTAGATGCCGTCCCTAGTCTTTTATTAATTGTTATTGTAATAGGAGGAATCTTAAAGGGTGTCTTTACAGCCACGGAGGGTTCTGCCATTGCGGTAGTGTATTCTCTTACATTGGCATTTATTTATAAAGAAGTAAAATTGAAGCATTTACCTGATATCTTGTTGAGCTCTGCAAAGATGACTGCCATCGTCATTTTCATGATTGGTGTTTCTTCCATCATGTCTTGGGTAATGGCCTTTACAAATATTCCTCAGAAGATAGCTTCATTACTACTAAGCTTTACAGACAGTCCAATCATCATTCTCATGATTATGAATATATTGATGCTAATTATTGGTACTTTTATGGATCCAACACCCGCTGTTCTTATATTTACACCAATCTTTCTGCCAATTGCCCAAAGCTTTGGAATGCATCCTGTCCAATTTGGTATCATGATTGTATTTAATCTTTGTATAGGAACCATAACACCACCAGTTGGGCCTATCTTATTTACTGGTTGTAAAGTGGGAGGTGTGACTATTGAGCAGGTAATCAGAAGGCTAATCCCTTACTTCACTATAACCGTTCTAATCTTGCTTTTGGTTACATACATTCCAGCTATATCATTAACATTGCCAAAATTATTAGGGCTAATAAAATAATAGAGTATTGTATAAAAAGTAATACCCCAGTTGTATAACAACTAGGGTTTTTTTATAACAGTACATAATCATAGGCATGCGCCTTTATCCTTTTATTTTTCCGTTAATTTTCTGTAAGATCTTTATTTCCTGTTCCAGCGTGAATTTGTATTTATCAGCTAAATAAGTAATGCCAGCTATCACAAATAAATAGGGTGAAAACCAAATTACCCTTAACCATTCCCTTGACATCATTTCCCCCATAGACATCCCAATAATATAAGGTATCATTAATCCTATAAAGCTTTCTAATAGTACCGCCAAAATAAAAGTAACAAAGTTCGATATAACTGCTGCTAAAATCGGTATCTTTACAATCAAGCAAGTCATAAGTACAAAAGATAAATACTGCATAAAAATATGAATTCCAAAATCATAATTTTTTCTAATATAGTAGCACATCATCCCCTGAATGACCCCTGCGATGAACACCCTCTTTTTGTCTGGTCGTATGCCGATTAAAATTAGTCCTAAATAAATCAGAAGCACTGCCTCAGGCATAGCATTCAGGATCACAGCTTTTATAGGCATAGTATCCATTACAAATCTCCTCTTCCCTTATTTTTCTAACCCTTACATTAGACGTTCTCTCCCCTGAAAAGTTTCATAAAATCCTCTTTTTTTTATTTATTTTCTCTATATATATTTTTACAATAGGTTTCCTTCACTAGAAAAATGAACAAAAACCCAATTGTAGAGGCAATAAAGCAATACATAAAAGCCTTCTGATATAATACAGTTGTTTCTAATACTTCTTCATAACGATCGAAAATTCCTCCTAGTAAAGGCGGTATCACTGCTGCACCAAAAAAGCCTCCGATGTTTACAATCGATGTAGAAATCCCTGCAATACCAGGATGATTCACCTCTTTACCACAAGCCCAGCCTAATACAAAGGCAGTGCAGGTAAAACCCATGATAAAAAAGAGAGGATAAAGTATAGCAATAGGTGGCTTTCCTCCTCCCGCAAATACTAAAATGCCCCAGGTAAGCACGTAAATTCCTCCAAAGATTAGCATAGGCAGCTTTCTTCTTTTAATGGCATCCGAGAGCTTTCCAATAGCTATACTTCCTATGGCCATTCCTAAAACCGCTACAGTTGTATAATTTGGTGCAGCTTCCCGTGAGAGACCGTAAACATCTGTCAGATAACTGATGCCCCAGACTCCTGTTAAGGAGGCAAATGCTCCAAAAAAGCCGGCAAAAGTGAAAAAGGGAGGCCAGGTTCTTGGGTTTAGGAGGGCCTTTACAAGACCTTCACCTAAAGGTGGAGCCTTAATCATGCTTTTTTCTCTTCCTTCAATACTTTCTATTGTTGGTAGTCCTATTTCACTGGGGGAATTTCTCACAATAAGATAACATAACACAGCTATTACTAAGCTAACCACTCCAATAGCTATAAACGTACTTCTCCAGGTGAAATATGCCACCATCAAAGCTAAAGGTGTTTGAGCAAAAATTCCTCCTAAATTCCCAACAAAGGAAGTAATCCCTGCCATGGTACCAAATTCTTTTTCAAAAAACCATTGGGATTGTATTTTTAATATAGCAATAAATACTACAGATACCCCTAGTCCAACTAAAAGTCTTCCTAAAAAGGCAATAGTAATATCGGGAGCATATCCAAAAACTATTGAGCCTATTCCTGCCAGCAAGGTGCCAATCGTTACTGTTTTCCTAGCCCCTAAGGAATCTGCTAATATTCCTGAAGGAATCTGCATGATCATATAAGCATAAAAATAAGTAGATCCTAGATTAGCAAAGGTTGTCCCTGTGATTTGAAAGGATTCCACTAGATCCTCCCTTACAACACCTACTGCTAATCTGTGAAAAAAAACGATTGTATAGGCTATCGCCAGAATTCCCCACACTGTCCATCGATAGCTTTTCAACTTCTTTATCTGTTGTGATTGTTCCATAGCTCTCCTCCTTTTCGGGACGACAGGCTCATCTTCCGCCACACATATATTCATTTATAGAAGCTCATATCTATATATAGACATGAGCTTCTAAATTTTAATATACTAAGGGCTACATTTGCAGTCCTTGGCTACGCTTTTCAGACAAGGGCGAAACCGTAGACCGTGTATATTAAAATTTAATTATAAATACGTTTTTCTATACTTGTTTCATACTCAGAGAGATCTTTCCTCTTTCTATGTCCAACCCAATAATTTTTACTTCAACCTCATCTCCAACTGAAACAACATCCATTGGATTTTTAACAAATTTATTGCTCAATTCAGAAACGTGCACTAATCCATCCTGCTTAACACCGATATCAACAAAAGCACCAAAGTCAACAACATTTCTTACTGTACCAGTCATAATCATATCTAATTTTAAATCCTCCATTTTTAAAACGTCACTTCTAAAGATAGGTTTTGGCATTTCCTCCCTCGGATCTCTGCCGGGTTTTTTAATCTCCTGAATGATGTCTTTCAAAGTAGGCAATCCAATCTCTAATTCATCTGCTATTCCCTTCAATGCACTTTCTAAAGAACCTGCTTTCCTATATTGCAATATACCTTCTTCAACATTTCTAAGCTTTCCCCGTTGAATGTCCTCCTTACTATAACCTAGTTTTTCGATTAACTTCATTGTTATTTCGTAAGATTCAGGATGCACGCTAGTATTATCTAATGGGTTTTTTCCATTTGAAATCCTTAAAAAACCTGCACATTGTTGATATACCTTATCCCCTAATCGTTTTACTTTTTTTAGCTGATTTCTGTTGGTAAACCTACCATTTTCTTCTCTATATTGTACTACATTTTTAGCAACGGTAGAGGAGATTCCTGCTACATATTGTAATAAGGAAGGCGTAGCGGTGTTTAAATCCACCCCAACACTATTAACACAGTCTTCCACTACATTCTTTAATGTTTCTCCTAGCTTACCCTGATTTAAATCGTGTTGATACTGTCCTACACCAATACTCTTTGGATCAATTTTTACTAGCTCTGCTAATGGATCCTGTAATCTACGGCCTATAGAAATGGCTCCTCGAATGGATACATCTATATCTGGGTACTCTTCTGTTGCTAGCTTGGATGCCGAATACACAGATGCTCCTGCTTCACTAACAATTGTGTAATACACCTTTTTTTCAATTTCTTTTATTAGTTCTGCCACAAGCAGCTCCGTCTCTCTTGATGCAGTACCATTACCTATAGGGATGATATCTATATTATATTTATCTATTAATTCCTTCAATACTTTTTTAGCCTCTTCAACCTTGTTTTGAGGAGCATTAGGATAAATAGTAGTATAATCCAGCAACTTTCCTGTTTCATCCAATATAGCAATCTTACATCCAGTTCTGTAGCTTGGATCAATGGCTAAAATCCTAACATCCTTAATAGGTGGAATCAAAAGCAGCGGTTTTGTATTTTTGCCAAAAACCTTGATAGCTTCCTCTTCAGCCCTTTCTGTTAATAGGTTTCTAACTTCTCTTTCTATAGAAGGAGCTATCAATCGTTTGTATGCATCCTCAATGGCTTCTTGGAGGAAAGGAAATGTTATAACTTTGCTATTGGATATGATCTGCCCTGTTAAATAGGAGATGATCTCATCATCTGGACTCAATAGCTTTACTTTCAGTTTTTTCTCTTTTTCTCCTCTATTTACAGCCAATATCCTATGGTTAGCAATCTTACTTACTGATTCATTATAATCGTAATACATCTCATAAACTGTCTTATCTTCAAGATCCACTGCTTCACTACTTATTATTCCTTTTCTTAAATTCATGTTTCTAATATTTTCTCTATAATTTGCATTATCGGATATTACTTCAGCGATAATATCCTTTGCCCCATTGATTGCCTCTTCAATAGTAAATACTTCTAAGTCTTCATTGATAAATGGCTCTGCCAACTGCTCTATCGTTCCCTCTTCAATTTCTTGCTTTAGGATTAACTCTGCTAATGGCTCAAGCCCCTTTTCTTTTGCGATTGTCGCTCGTGTCCTTCTTTTAGGTCTAAAAGGTCTATATAAATCTTCAATTTTTTGAAGTACCTTTGCCTTTACTATCTGGTTTTTTAATTCCTCGGTTAACTTGCCCTGCTCTTCAATCAGTCTTATAACCTCTTCTTTTCTTGATTCTAAATTTCGCAAGTATGTAAGCCTCTCATGAAAATCTCTTAGAACTTCATCACTTAGCGTCCCGGTCATTTCCTTTCTGTATCTAGCAATAAAAGGGATGGTGTTGCCTTCATCTATTAATGCAATTGTATTTACCACTTGAAATTCCTTTAACTGGAACTCATCCACTAATTGTTTCGTAATATTCATTCCCTTGCCTCCTCAGTTATTAATAAAAATATTATATCATAATCTAATGACCTTTTTTATTAATATCATTTTTTCTCCACGTAGGTTTTTTAAAAATCAAAATGCACCGCCTTAATCTTCTAAGACGGTGCATATCTTATCCTTTTTTCCATTCCTTTTCGCCGCTGACAACATAGTCATTCAGCTGTCCTTTGCCGTAGGTCATACCGGCTACAATTTTAGGTCCTTCAGAAGATTGTACAGCAGCTTGGCTTCCTTCACGTTCTCCTAGTTCCCTCCAACCTTCATAGATAGGAGTAATCACCTTAATCGCTAGCTGAAGCTTTTCTATATCCTTCTTGTTTTCAGCCTCTGTAATTAACTGATTGAGATATAAATAAACGCTTCTCAAGTTATCTGCCACCTCTGAATCCTCCTGTAGGGTGGATAGTAGTTCCGCTAATATTTCTCTAGCTTTTTGTGTGGAATTGTTTAGTTTTTTATAAGCGTTGATTCTTAAATAATCAAGGCTGTCCTCCAAGGTATCGATTAAACCTTCATATAGGATTGCGACTAATTCCGCTGGATTGGCATTGGCAATACGATTGGCTAAGTATTCTTTTTCTATCAATTTGTAAACCCCCTACTATCTTTGGAATATAATTATGCCGTCTATGATGAATATTGCGTTATAAACTGGCGGTCAAAGACCGCCCCTACATGTTGACAACGCTATATTGTAGGGGTGGTCTTTGACCGCCCGAATTACGCATTCTTTATTTAAGGTGTTCTATCATTTAATAATTAGCTACCCAACAGCTGCAATACTGACTGTGGTCTTTGGTTAGCCTGAGCTAGCATTGCTACACCTGATTGAGTTAAGATGTTAAGTTTTGTAAACTCAGACATCTCTAGTGCCATATCAGCATCTTCGATTCTAGATAAAGCAGCTGTTAGGTTTTCTGCGGTGTTATCTAGGTTAGCAGTTGTGTATTCTAGTCGGTTTTGGATAGCCCCTAAGGAAGATCTTAGACCCGCTAATTTTACAATAGCATTATCATAAACAGTGATGGCAGCGGTAGCCCTATCCTCTTTAGATACATCTAGTGCATACTCAATAACACCCTCAGAAAGACCATCAGTTACATTAGGTGTACCACTTGTAAAAGCGGCTCCCTTTACTCCAGTATTACCATCCGGACTCGCTGAACTTATTCCCAATATCTTGGCACGGATATCTCCTATAGAAAGTCTAAAGCCCTGACCCTGATTAGGTCCTACTTGAAGATTAGTAACAAACTCCTTTGGTGTACCTTCTAAGAAGATAGCTTGTCCTGCAAAGCCCTCCACATCCGCTGTAACAATCAGCCTAGTTGTCTTATTTGCATCTATAGTCATGTTCACGCCATCTATTCCAAGAGCAGCTATTTCCTTAACAAGATCTTCTAAGTCTTTTTCATCTGTAGCATCTTTCGCTATATTAATTGGCCTATTGGAACCAGTGTACGGTCCAACACGGCTGTCAAAGAATTCGATTTTTTCCTTACCAATAGTCATGGTAGATCCCGCTTGTGGAATTTCTTTAAATAAGAAACTTCCTGTAGCATTACCAGCATCCTTTTCTGCCTCACCAGTAGTTCCTAAGTTTACAGTTCCAAATAAATCCGCTGCCAGCGTGCCTGTGATCTCTATCTTACTACCGCCTCCTATAGAAGCACTTCTTATTTCAAGCCTAGCATTATCTGTAATAATAGCTTCTCCCAGATCTCCCATAGCATCATTCAAAACTCCTAATATATTCTCTACCGTTGCATTTCCAGGATCACTGAATTTGTTAAGATTTACCGTTCTCTCTTCTCCATCTATTGTTATCGTAAGGGTTTTGGTGCTTAGATCCGCTATATCGCCAACATATGTATCATCTAACGCCTGATCTCCTACGATTTCAGCGGGTCCTCCTGTAGACATCCTATGTACAGTAGTATTGGAATTGGGAGCTGTATTCCCCTGCAATAGTTTTCTCGTATTAAAATTCGTACCATTGGCGATTCTATTTACCTCCGAGGTCAATTGATTGATTTCATCCTGGATCGCCTGTCTATCTTCATCAGTTACAGCACCATTGGCCGCCTGTACTGATAATTCTCTCATTCTCTGGAACATAGAATGGACTTCATTCATAGCCCCCTCTGCTGTTTGTATTAAAGAAATACCGTCTAGAGTATTTTGAGAAGCCTTTCTTAAGCCCATTACCTGAGCCCTCATCTTTTCTGATATCGCCATTCCAGCTGCATCGTCTGCTGCACGATTTATTTTTTTACCGGAAGAAAGTCTTTCTAGTACCTTACTGGATTTTCCAGTATTGACATTTAATAACCTATGGGCATTTAGTGCAGGAATATTGTGGTTAATTCTCATTTTTTTACCTCCCTTTTTGTCCTTGAAGATTTCTTTAGATTTATTAATATATTTCTATAACATTCATTTATAAAAATCTATATTATATTTATCGACTGGCTACTTCTTTTTCTTTAGTAATTCTACTTAATTCCCCTAGTACTTTTGTCCGATTTTCATAAAGTCCCTTTAGATATCCTTTAACTTCAAGGATTTCTCCTTATCCATTGCCTCTACATAAACCAATATCTGAGCCACCACCTCATAAAGCTCCTGTGGAATCTCTGTCCCCACCTTAAACTGAATTAATTCCTTTACCAGCTTATCATTTTGGTGAATGACAATTTCATTTTCCTCCGCCGCCTTCAAAATGTTTTCTGCAACAGCGCCCTTTCCCGCTGCAATAACCTTGGGGACTGCATCCTCCTCCATGTTGTAACGTAGGGCCACCGCCTTCTTCTCTTGTCTTTCTTCTTCCATTTTATCTCACACCTTTAAATTTTAATGTCTAGGAAGTTTTTTGTTGGTTGTAATAATCCCGTTGTCTCCTCCACCATGGAAAACAGATGGTTTTCCTCCGCTACCTTAAAGGACATCTCTTTTAGTTCATAACCTAGGTTCTTTAACATCTCTTGAATTTGTCTTGTGTTTTCTTCAAAAATTTCCTTGTCCACTTGTTTTTTTACACCTATTTTTAGAACAATTTTTTTATAATTGACATTAGTATAAACGTTGACATTCCCCATATTGTTGGTATCAAAGTTCAAAAGAATAGACATATCATTGGGGTCGATTTTCCTGCCACCCTTTTTCTTATCCATAATATAAATCTGTAAATTCTTTAACTGATTCTCCATCATCACTGGCAGTTGCAACACTGTATCCTCTTTGCTTAATTGACTCTGTAAAACTAGAGCATCCCTTAAGCTTCCACTGCTTTTTTGAAAAGCTTCTCTTTCAGCTTCTCCCAACAGGTGTCCTTTCTCCTCAACCGCCTTCATCCATTTCCCCAGCTGCTGATAGGTTTTTTCAGCATCAAATCTTCCAGCTTTTGTCTCTCCTGTTGCTTCCTTTAAAAATCCCTTCATCTTTGCTTCTAGTTCTCTTAAATCCTGTTTGTCACTTTTTGCCAAGATTTTTAATATTTTATCGGTTTCCACCGCTATCTGCTGTTTGTTATTCACAAATAGGCTTAACTTATTTACCTCTTTTAAATCTGTTGGTATGGCATTCTTTACCAAAAGGGATAAAAGGCTATCCTTTTCCCCGCCTATACTACCGATATTTTGTATAATTCCCTTTATGTCCTCAAATCTTTTATTAATATCCATTCTATTGACAGGATTCTCGTCAATATAACTGGAGAGCTTTGCCAATTCTATTTCCTCAATGGTTGCTCCCTTTTGAGCCAATTGCGTCACCATATAAGAGGAGAGGTTCTCTCTAATGTTTTCCACATGACTATTAATTTCATATAGTCCTAGTAGATTCCCTCTATTTAATGGTATGTTGCTTTTAAGTAGAGCCCTTGCCGCCTCTATATCCATGATGCTTCCCCTAACCCCCAAAGCTTCTGCATTTTTTACAACATAGTTTTCAATTGCTGCTCTTTGGGGATTTTCTGTCACTCTTTCACTGTTTTCCATCATTTGGTGACTGTGAAGCAGTCCATTAAGGGTATTGGGATACCGATTGCCAATATGTCGGGCAATGCTGTCAAAGTCAAGGGTTTTAAGTTGTTGCAAAGTTTGAAGAGTTTTTACATGCTGTTGATATATTGTCTTCATGCTGCTGTCTAATTCTTGTATATCAAAGGTGCTGTTACTTCCCTTTTCTGTAAGGAGTTGAAGATTGCTTAATTTGAAATCTGCCCCCTTCTTGATCAACTGTAGCAGTTGCTTCTCATCTATATTTTGAAGATTTTTTATAGTATCCAGGATGTTGTTAATCTTCTCCTCTTGAAAAAGCTTATCCTTTACTTCATAATTTCCTTCCAATTCAATGTTTTCCTTTATATGTTGCACCAAGGATAAAATATTTTCCCTTTCTATCTGTACCCCAGATCTTAGTAATTGAGCAGCTCGTTCATGGTTTAACAAAAGGTTCAACTCTCTTACAGCATTCTTAATTTCCTCTACCTTCTCCATATTTTCTGGAGATACTTCCATTCCATTTCTAATCAGCTCTTTAGCAAGTCTGACATTTTCTTCCGTCACCTCTATATCAGAGGCTGTCAGTAATGCCTTGATCTGTTCCTCCATCCCCTTTAGTTCTCTCTCACTGATGGTGTCTATGGCATGGTTCATGGTTTCATAAGCTTGATTTGCAAATTGACTTATTTTTTCCTCCACAGCAATCACATTTTTGGTAATGGCATTTTTCATTTTATATAGGTGGTCTATGGAGGCTTCAATCTTGTTTTTTAAGGAATCAATAATGGTATCCTCCTGAATATCCTGTAGATTTTCAAGCTTAGCAAAAATGTTATTGATTTTTTCCACATTGCCTTTGGTAATCTCTACTCCCGCCTTATGCAATGCTTTAATCACATCGGTAAAGTCCTTTCCCATTTTATTGCCATAAAGCTGAGAAGCAGTTTTTTCAGCTTCCTCTAATGTCATATTTTTCTTTTTACTAAATAACTTAAAAAAAGAAAATCCTTCTTTTTCCCCTTTGGTCTTCTCCACCATATCCGCCAATTTCTCTAATGATTCTTCTTCAATGTCCACATTCTTTTTTATCAGTTTAATGGCTGTATCATAGTCTAATCCCTTAATTACCTTGTCTAGACTGGCTTTAGAGTCCATAAATAGTTGGACATTTTCTTTTGTTGCAATCACTCCATACTTCTCAAGTGTATTGGCAACTCCATCCTTTTCATGACCCGAAGCCACGTTTGAATTTTTTCCCAACTCTTGATTTGGATTTTTTTCTTGAATTAGCTTTGATTGGAGGATATATTTTTTATCGATAGCTACAGTATCTCCTACTTCACCTTTAATACTGCCCTTCAACTGGGCTTCTATGATCTTGTTTCCGCCAATACTTAATTTTATCATATTGTCATTTTTTTCCACTAAGGTGCCTCGAATTTTGAAAGAGGAGGTGTTTCCTCCATAAAGTTGTTGTGGAATCCCTGTTGTCACTCTTTGAAAAATATTGTTATTCATCATCCCACCTCCTTTGACTTCTACTTAACTTATCGTCATAAGTGGAAGGTTTCTTTAATGAGATATTCCAATGTTTATTCAAGGAGGCTAAAACTATTATTTTTTGATTGATTTCTCAAGATATTTTCAAAATTGCCGATAATATATATAACCCTATGAGCTTGTAGATTTTAATGCACTACGCTCTACATTGCAATCCTTTGCTTATGTCTTTTAGCCAAAGGAAAACCTTAGGCCGAATGTATTTAAATTAAAAATAGGGATATGTATTGATAATATTATGAACCAGTGGATTCTAGGATAGAATAATTTATCATTTTGTTGTAGAATAGAGGTAGTATATTTATGTTCTTGCATTGGAGGATAGGTTATGAGTAAGATTGATGCTATACATATGAATGACATTATGAGTATGGTAGAACCTCAAAATAGAAAATCAGAGGTAAAGCGGGAACAGTTTATCTCTAAATTTGAAACAATTCAATCCCAGCATGTTAGAGAGCATCTTGAAGATCTCTATGGTAGGATTACCGAGCAAGCTGAGAAAATTGGGGAAAAAATGCATCTCAATGAAATTGTTAAATACAAAAAGCTGGTGCGAGAATTTTTAGATGTAGCCACAAAAAACTCCCACAAATTTTCCAAACAAAATTTTCTAGATCGAAGAGGTCGTCATCGAGTTTATTGTGTTGTGAAAAATGTTGATAGAGAGCTGGAGTCACTGACAAAAGACTTTTTAGACCAAGAGGTAGACCGTATTGACATTATCAAAAGACTAGATGATATCCGAGGAATGCTATTGGATATATTGATGTAATAAAATACAGACTGTTCAAAAGCCCTCAGATTCAAGGTATGAAAAAAACAGCGACCGCAGCGTATATAGAAATACGTAAGGGTGCTGTTTTTTTGAAATAACGAAGAAGATGAGAGTTTTTCAACAAAATCCAGACTGTTCAAAAGCCTTCAGATTCGAGGCGCAAGAAAATCCAGCGACCGCAGCGTATATAGAAATACGTAAGGGTGCTGTTTTTTTGAAATAACGAAGAAGATGAGAGTTTTTCAACAAAATCCAGACTGTTCAAAAGCCTTCAGATTCGAGGCGCAAGAAAATCCAGCGACCGCAGCGTATATAGAAATACGTAAGGGTGCTGGATTTTCGAAGCAACGAAGAAGATGGAGGTTTTTCAACAGTCTGAAAGCCTGCAAAAGTAGGCTTTTTTTTATTCTAAGCTCCTTAAATACCCGTTAATAAACACATCCAAATCTCCATCCATAACGCCTTGTATATTTCCAACCTCTACATTAGTACGATGATCCTTCACCAAATTATAGGGATTAAAAACATAGGAGCGGATTTGGCTACCCCAGGCAATCTGACTGTATTCTCCTTGAATATCTTCTATTTTTTCTTTATGTTCCAATTCCTTCAATTCTATAAGCTTTGCCTTCAGCATCTTCATAGCAACCTCCCTATTAAAATGCTGAGACCTTTCATTCTGACACTGAACCACTACACCAGTAGGTATATGGGTAATCCGAACAGCTGAATCAGTTTTGTTTACATGCTGCCCGCCAGCTCCACTAGCTCTATAGGTATCAATTTTCAAATCTGTCGGATTAATATCTACCGCTACAGTTTCGTCCATTTCTGGCATAACATCCACCGATGCAAAGGAGGTATGGCGTTTTCCTGAGGAATCAAAGGGAGAAATCCTCACCAGACGGTGTACTCCCTTCTCCGCCTTCAAATAGCCATAGGCGTTTAATCCTTCAACTAATAGGGTCACATTTTTTATTCCTGCCTCTGGATCCTGCAGTATATCCAGGAGTTTCACCCTATAATCCTTACCCTCTGCCCAACGGGTATACATACGCCACAGCATTTTCGCCCAGTCTTGAGCATCTAATCCACCCGTACCAGCGTGTATAGATAAAATAGAATTGTTCTTATCATATTCTCCCTTAAGAAGGGTTTGAATTTTCATTTCAGAGACATTACTTTCTAATGATTTAACCCCATCGATTAACTCATCTTCAAAGGAATTGTCTCCTTCCTCTATAAAGGATACGATGGTGTCTAGTTCCTCATAGGTTTTTACTAACTCTTCATAATTCTCTATCTTATCCTTCATTTCCTTAGACTTCTTCAAAATTTCTTGGGCTTTTTGAGGGTCATTCCAAAAGCTTTCCTCTCCCATTTTTGCCTCGTATTCATCAACGATATTTTTTAAGCTTTCAACGTCAAAGAGAAACCCTCAGTTCATCAATCTCCTCTTGAAGCCTTGAAAGCTGCTGTTTATAGATATCTAAGTTTAACATCTACCATCACCTCGGTTATCCCACTGTGTGAAAGTGATTGACACCAAATCAAAGATTTGAGTCATCTACTTTTCCGCAGCATTTTTTATACTTTTTACCACTGCCGCAGGGGCAAGGTTCATTTCTGCCTGCTTCCTCTTTTTTTACAACTGTTTTTCCCTTGGTATCATCATCGTCACCATGGGTAGCGGCTATCGGCTCTGCCACCCTTCTTCTTTGAACCTTTACTTCCTTTTCAATATTAAAGAGATATCGTACTGTATCTTCTTGGATCTTATTAATCATCTCCTGGAACATATCATAGCCCTCTACTTGATACGCTCTTACAGGATCCACCTGTCCAATAGCTCTTAAACCAATACCCTGTCTTAATTGATCCATAGCATCGATATGATCCATCCATTTACTATCTATTACCTGTAACATGATGACTCTTTCGATTTCTCGCATTCTCTCCTCACCAATTTCTTCCTCTTTTTGGTTATAGAGTTTTTCAGCCACCTGTATAATTTCATCCTTTAGGGATTCTAATGTCAGATCTTCAACCTTATCAAAGCCTAAAACATCCTTTGGTAGGAAGATGTTAGATAGGTTCTCTTCTAATCCCTTTAAATCCCAATCTTCTGGATACTGTGCATCAGCGGTATAAATAGCGATAGCACCCTCTATTATAGTATCAATCATATTAAAGATATGATCCCGCATATTTTCTCCTGCTAATACCTTTTTACGTTCTGCATAAACAACTTCTCTTTGTTTATTCATGACATCGTCATATTGTAATACATGCTTACGAATACCAAAGTTTCTACCTTCTACCCGTTTTTGTGCATTTTCTATGGATCTGGAAAGAAGCTTATGCTCAATCGCTTCGTCCTCTTGAAGTCCCATCTTTTCTATGAAGCCCTGCATTTTATCTCCACCAAAGAGACGCATTAAGTCATCCTCAAGGGAAATAAAAAATCTGCTGGAGCCAGGGTCTCCTTGACGTCCTGCACGACCCCTTAACTGATTATCAATCCTTCGGGATTCATGTCTTTCTGTTCCAATAATATGCAATCCTCCTGCATCAACGACTTCCTTATGCTCCTTATCGGTTTCCACTTTATATTTTTTATGAAGCTCATCGTAATCTTTTCTAGCCGCTAATATATCATCATTGTCGGTATCAGCAAAGCTGGTAACCTCTGCTATCACGTCATCATCATATCCTTTGCGCTTCAATTCCTGCTTTGCCAAGAATTCTGGATTTCCTCCTAATAGAATATCAGTACCCCTTCCAGCCATATTGGTAGCAATCGTAACAGCACCTTTTCGTCCTGCTTGGGCCACGA
The DNA here is from genome assembly GCF_900188145.1 of Anaerovirgula multivorans. Lineage (GTDB taxonomy): Bacteria > Bacillota > Clostridia > Peptostreptococcales > Natronincolaceae > Anaerovirgula > Anaerovirgula multivorans. Next base: position 42,786 of record NZ_FZOJ01000011.1, read on the forward strand.
TTTCCGCTTCTCTTTCATGGTGCTTAGCATTTAATACTTCATGGGGAACACCTTTTCTCTTTAAGAGCTTTGACAATTCCTCTGATTTTTGAATAGATATAGTACCTACCAATATCGGTTGACCCTTCTGATGATTTTCTTGAATTTCATTGGCTAGAGCCATGAATTTCCCATTCTCTGTTTGATACACAGCATCAGGATAGTCCTCACGAACTACTGGCTTATTCGTAGGAATTTCAACAACATCCATGTTGTAAATAGAAATAAATTCTTCTTCCTCTGTTTTTGCTGTTCCAGTCATCCCTGATAATTTATTATACATTCTAAAGTAGTTCTGGAAGGTGATGGTAGCCAATGTTTTAGATTCTCTTTGAACCTCTAAGCCTTCTTTAGCTTCTATTGCCTGATGTAATCCATCACTGTATCGACGACCAAACATCAGTCGGCCGGTAAAGTCATCTACAATAACGACTTCCCCTTCCTTTACCACATAATCCTTATCTAGCTTCATTAAATTTTGAGCCTTTAAGGCTTGATTAATATGATGGGATATTTCCATATTATTTAGGTCTGAAAGATTCTCTATCCCAAAGGCTCGTTCTGCCTTTTGAACTCCATCTTCTGTTAGAGTAACGGAATTTGCCTTTTCATCTATGGTGAATTCTGCTTCCTTTTTTAAGGTTCTTACAAATTGGTCTACGATAAAATACATCTTCGTGGATTTTTCCCCTTGACCTGAGATGATAAGAGGTGTTCTGGCTTCATCGATTAAAATACTATCTACCTCATCCACGATGGCATAGTTTAATTCTCTCTGTGCCCGATCATCCTTGTAGATTACCATATTGTCTCTCAAATAATCAAATCCAAATTCATTGTTGGTACCATAGGTGATATCACTGTTATAGGCTTCTTTTCTTTCTCCTTGGCTTAGTCCATGAACAATCACACCAACAGATAAGCCTAAAAAATGATAAACCTTTCCCATCCATTCTCTATCTCTTTTAGCAAGATAATCATTGACGGTTACTACATGAACCCCTTTACCAGCAACAGCATTTAGATATACTGGTAGTGTAGCCATTAGGGTTTTACCTTCTCCAGTTTTCATCTCAGCAATTCTACCTTGATGTAAAACCATACCTCCATAAAGCTGTACCCTGTAATGTTTCATTCCCAGCACTCTAAAGGAAGCTTCCCTGACGGTGGCAAAGGCTTCTGGTAAAATATCATCTAGTGTTTCCCCCTGCTGAAGTCGTTCTCTAAATTCAGAGGTTTTTTGTCTAAGCTCACTATCACTTAGTTTTGAATACACTGCATCTAAAGCTTCTATTTTTTCAATATCCTTATCCAGTCTCTTCAGTTCTCGCTCACTATAGGTGCCGAAAACCTTTTCAAATAGCTTTTTCAATTATTTCACCCCGTTATGTATAATAATTTTCTAATCGTTGTATGCAAATTATAGCTGTCTAAAGATTTTATGAGGTTTTTCTTAACCGCAACCTTAGTCTTATGTCATCTGTCTATCATATTATTCTATCATTTATCTATTTTTAACACAATAACATAAAAAAATCTCCCGTTTTAAGGAGATTTTGTTAGTTTCCATTATTTAAATACCCTGCTTTTATGATCAAATCGAATGATTTTAGAGGTTCTGTTATAGATAGAAGGGGTCATCATATTTTGTATAAGAAAAAAAATACCAATTACCATTAATAAATCTCCTACGCTAAATATTTGCTTTAATGGGTACATAGCCGGCATAGATAATCTTTTTCCTAAGTAGCTGGTATAAAGTCCAGCTTCTTCGAGAGGTATGTATTGAGGCAATGCCTCCATCCTAATGGAATTCAACATATTTTGAAAGCCATTTCGCTCTAAGATCCCCATATCCACCGGCATACTGCCTCCGTTTAACATGATTGCTGCAAAATTAGTTATTGCACCAATCATAATAAACCACATGCATTTGAATTGCATATTAAGAAATAACGCCAGAAACAAAAGTACGTAGGATAATACATATAAAATCATTCTATATTGGATAACAAAGGGATGACCTAGAGATATCATAATAGATATTCCTAACTGTAACGCAAAAGATAAAAAGATGATCCACGAAAATTTAAAAAGAGAAGTACCTAATCGTTTAAACTTGCCCCCTCTGAATCTCCCTACAAGAATTCCTAAAATAATGCCTTCTAACACCAAGCGATCACGACCCTTCAGAATTTAACATATTTCTACCTATATTTCTTTTTTCTATAAATAAATGCTTTTTCCTGCAAGTTTTTAAATAAAAAAGTCCTCTTTTTAAAGATTTAATAGGTTGACTTTTTTGAAACCAATAATGCAAATTTTAAATTGTCAAAATAAATTTAGAATCTTTATAATTTCCTATTGGTTATAAAAAAATAGAACAGTAGAAAAATCTACTGTTCTATGATATATATATCTATTAATCAAACTCAGGTTCTATTAAACCATAGTTCCCATCTTTTCTTTTATAAACGACATTGACTTCATCAGTATCGGCATTAGCAAATACGAAAAAGTTATGTCCGATTAATTCCATTTGCAAAACAGCTTCTTCAGAACCCATTGGCTTTAAAGCAAATTTCTTGGTTTTAACAAGTTTAGGCTCGAAATTTTGTTCATCATCAAGGATATTAATGTTTTCAAATCGAATCGTCTCATAATTATTTATTCGGTTTTTCTCCATTTTTGTCTTATGCTTACTTAGTTGCTTAATCAACTTATCTACTACCTTATCAATAGAAGTATACATGTCGTGGGTAGATTCCTCTGCCCTTAAAATAGAACCATTAATAGGAATTGTGACCTCAATAATTTGTCTAGATTTCTCCACCGTTAGGGTGGCCTGCGCTTCAGCTCCTTCATTAAAGTATTTGTCTAGCTTAGAGATTTTAGATTCTACTGTCTCCTTTAAGGCTTCGGTTACTTCTATGTTTTTTCCACTTACTATAACCTTCATATCTCCAGCTCCTTTCCCCATCTATAATATTTAAGCTAAACCCTGCAGCTTAAAATGATAACAACGCTTTAGCTAAAGATGTATTTGTATCTATAGTTACCCAGCAATAGTGCTTGTCAAACAAATCTTTTTTCTGAGAAATTAAAGAAATTTGTTTTAAATTAGTATATGAATTTGTCTGCCAAAATAGTCAGTATATTTCAATCCTTTTCTTTTATGAAAACTCTTAATTTTGTGGATATGTTTATGAGTTTTTTGTGGACAATGTGTATAACCTTGTTGATAACCTTAATTTCAATAGGATGGCTGTGTGAATATTTATGTGAATAATTGGGGACAAGTTTGATATATATTTATAATTACATATTTATCATTTATTATACAAATTTTCTATTTTTTCTATAACTTTATTAATTGAACTATTTACAGAAAACACGGTTTTTTCATACAATACTCTCTGCAGAAAATTTTTTGCAATAAAAAAAGCCTCGACAAATTGTCAAAGCTTTCTAAATAGCGAATATAGTACAGCAGAAGCTGACCTGGTCTTTGCCCCCACACTCGCCTGCTGGAAGGTTTGCTTTGGGTTCACCATCACTACTACTCCTCTCGGCACTACTCCGGCAGGACTTACCTCTAAGCCGCACCATGCTCAATAGCGATTTTTACTATCTTACGTGGGTCCTTTTGCCTGCGACTGGCTTGGACTTGCAACCACAGACCTTCAATTGTATAGTCTATATTCTATTCTATTATACATGATACCACCTTTCTTCTCAATAGCATCTTTTATACTATTTATTCCCATTACGATAATCAAGGGGGCAGGTACATTGATTATTTATCTTATTCTTATTACTTTTTCTTATCAAAAAAGATTGAATAAGTTTCTCTGTATGAGCTGTTATATCCTTCAAAGGCCTTTCTACCTGTTTTAATTGTTTTTAAGTTCTCCTTTGCCTTTGTAATATTTTTCTTTATTTTTTGTGTGTTTTCTTGATCTAGTTCCTGTATTTTTTTGACTACTTCTAAAATTCTGTTGATTTTTTTCTTCAATTCTTCAACACCAGGTAGTTTTTCTGGGTCTATTTCCTGAAGCTCCTTTATCCCAAGATCCTTTTTTAGAATATCATATTTTTCAATAAATTCCTTGTCTAAAAGATCGATCTTGTCCATTATTTTTTGTTTCTGTTGGATAAGATTGTCCATTACCTCCCAATCTTCCTTTTCTAAGGCCCTATGTTGCTCTCCAGTGATTTTTAGCAAGTTCTCCATCAATACAAATTTTGCATCACTAAGTCGTTGAAGATAATTGATGATTTCTTCTATTTTCATTGAATCACCTATTTCTTAGTTTTAACTATTTTCATAGCTTCCTTCCAAGTATCTCTAAGCTCTGTAACCATCCCTATAACTTCATCTAATACAGCTGTATCCTTTTTAATATTAGCATCCAATAAACTTTCCAGTATATAGACATAGAGTGCCCTAAGGTTTTGGGATATATCATACTGCATGTCCAAAGAAACATTTAGTTCCTGAATAATATCCTGCACCCTTGTGATTGCTTCATGAGCTTTTGAAATGTTTTTTTGTTCTATATAAATTTTGCCCTGATGAGCAAATTTTAAAGCTCCATTATAGAGTAATAATGTTAAATTTTCTGGTGAAGCTGTCATTACGTCATTTTGTTTGTATTGATTATATGGATTTTGTATTGCCATCATCATTACCCCCTATTTCTTTACTGTCCTGATCCCAGCTGTGACGTCATCCAAGAACCCTGGTTTTGCATCTGCGACAAAGCCTTTTCTAAAGCGGTATACTGCTGCCAGTAGCGATTTTCCTTTCTAGTTAACATGTCTTGCTCTCTAACAATTCTACTATTAAGACTTTTCAAATCCCTATCCAGTAAACTAATGGAAGACTGATCGCTTACAAAGTCAAGTAAGATATTAGAACGGACATTTCTTAAAAGACTGGCATCATCTCCTGGTCCCGATTGACGGATAACCTCCTTCATGCCGTTGATCATACCATCATAGATCCTTTGAACTAGTCCTGAATCCTGCATCTTCTCTTTGTCCTCTAGACCACTGGCAGGGCTTTTGAATAATAGATCTACTACACCATCTGGGTCTTCGCTTATGGCTTTTCTAAGTTTTTCTTCATCGATGACTAATTTCCCACCATCTTGATAGGCTCCTGTGGTGATACCTATTTGCGTAATATGATTAAAGCTACCTGATACATTTTCAACCTTCTCGTATAAACTGCTTCTCATGTCCTGTAGCATTCGTGTTAAAGCAGGATCATTTCTTAATAATCCACTTTTTGCCTTTTCCTCCCATAATTCAATATCCTTTTCTGACATAGCTGCTTTTTCTTCATCTGATAATGGTTGGAAGTCTCTATAGGTTTTTTCGGTTGTTAGTCCATTGACCATGTCAATTAATGCATTATATTCTTCAACAAAGCCTTTTACTTTGTCTACAACGCTGTCTACGTCGGTGTCTACTCTTATAGTAGCTGTAGTATCTGCCTTTTGAAGCTGTAGATTGATTCCGAAGACAGTAAAATCGTTAGTGGATTTTTCTACAGTCTCTCCATTGAATTTAATCACTGCATCTTGACCTGTTTGAGAGGTCATCTTTTCACCTGTCGGTAATCCTAAGACATCAGAAGCATATGTTCCCAAAACTTCTGCTTCACTGGCACCAGTAAGTTCTAGCTGTAGCTTGCCATCTACATTGGAGGCCGTTACTTTACCTCCTGTCTGCTCAGTAATGGCGGCTGCTAAATCATCTAAGCTGCCTTCTGAAAAGTTGATCTCTACATTTTGACCATCAACTTTAATAGTAAAATCATCGCTCGCTTCTTTTTCTATTTTATTAACTATATCTCCCTCTGAAGTACCAACAATGGGTCCAATATCTAGCTTCAAGGCATCTCTAAGATAGTTAGAAGGCTCATCAGGAGGCACAGTAGTAATCTCTCCAAGTAACACTTTAGTATTCCCATTGATATTGAGAGTTAATCGATTATTATCTGATGTTGTCACCTCAATCATGTCTGGAGTAATTCCTTCATCTTGAAGTTGCTGATTAATTTTACCTGCCAAATCTTCAAACTTAGTATTTTCTCCAATAGTTATAGTATGCACATGTCCATTAATTTCCATTGTAAAGGATCCAGCAGCCACATAATTAGCCTCAATGGTGTCTGTACTGGCAACGGATTCTGTGATTTCTCCAGCAGGAATATTTAGGTAGTTTTGAGCATAATCTCCAGCCACTATCTCTACAGTCTCCACTGTCTCTTCAGCCTTAGTTAATACCAAACCTCCATCTGCATTAATAGAAGCACTGACAACACCATTTAACTCCATATTAATAGCCTCTTCTAAATGCCCTAATGTCCAATTTTTTTCTACTTCTATGATATGTTCCGTCCCTGCCACATTAATAGCAAAGGATCCTGTTTGAAGGTATTTTGCCGTCACAGTTCCTCCAGTAGCACTTCTATTAATAGGACCTTCCTGAAGCTTTAAAATGTCTGTTGCGCCAGGAACGCCATCTTCTTTCACGATTTCTACTGTAGCATCGTTGATAGCCATAATTGTCAACTTTCCATTGTTCACTGAGGCTCTTACATACCCCTTAAACTCGTCACTTTCATTGACCCTAGCTGCAAATGCTTCTAAAGTCTCTCCTTTAATTATATCGATGAATTTTTCTTCTCCGTCAATCTTTACTTTAAATTCTCCATTTTGCGGAATAACATCTATTGCCTCATCGCTCTGAATTAATCCATTACCTAGTTTAAATATTTCCTCAGCAAAGTTTCCTGTAACATCCTCTACAGTAATAAAATTACTACTACCAGTTTCTCTCGTGGAGATTAACATTTTATTTAATCCTGCATCATAAGTAGCTCTGATTCCTAGATTTTTGTCACTATCTCCTGCTTTAGCATTGTTTAGCTGGTTCACTAAATTATTGATAGACATACCTTTCTTTATAGTAATATCTTGGCTACCGGCTTTAGTCGTCACTCTAAAAGTAACATTTTGATCATCTTTAAGGATATCATTTTCCTTAAACTTTAAGTTTTCATCCAGCCAACCATTCAAACTTTCACTTGAGATGCTAGCTACTTCAGCTAATTGCTCTACTTCAATCTCATAGGTTCCTGCCATAGCATTGGCATTGGCTGTTGCTTTTACAGCGCTCTCATTACTAGAGGTAGCACTTTTTACCCAATTTAAGTTGGTTAAACTATTGGACAATAGCGTACCTGTGCTGGTGCTGGTGGTCAGACCAAGAGTTTTGCGAGTATCTAAAATGAAATTCGCCATTGTACGATTGATATTAAAAAATGTATCCTGTCTCCACTTTAACTTTTGCTCCTTTTGTAAGTATTTATCTAGTCGAATTCTTTCCGTCTTCATTAAAGTCTGGATAATTGACTCTGTGTCTAAACCAGAGGCTAATCCACCAATTCTCATAACCATAATTCCACTCCTCCCCTAAATTCTCCTACAATTGCTTACTTTCTATTTTCTATTCCTATAAGCACCTTGTAGGAATTTTCATCATACTTCTTATACTAACTATATCGGAAGGTTTGTCATAAAAGTTTAATGTTTTTCCTTTTCACTTTAGCATTTCGATGATAAAATTATCTTAATAGATGGAGGTGTCATTTATGAAGGGAAGTCATAAAGAGGTACATCAAGACTATTTTCTAATAAACAATAGAATTATTCCTGCTGAAGAGTTTCATCCTAGCGACATTACTAAAACAACTTCAGTATATGAAGTAATTCGTATTATTGATGGTATCCCCTTATTTTTGGAAGAACATCTGGAAAGATTAAATAAATCCTTTAAACTTTTAGGCTTTGATTTTTCCATCGTTGAAGAGGATATGGAAAAGCAAATCTGCAAATTAATTAAGATCAATCAATGCCATAACTATAACGTTAAGTTGATTGTTAACAATCTTCATACCCCAACTCCTAACGTATTTCTTTTCTTTATTCAAAGCAACTATCCAGAGGAAGCTCAATATGAGAAGGGGGTACATGCTATACTTTATCATGGAGAAAGAGAAAATCCTAATGCTAAAGTTGTTTTAAAGGATTTTCGCCAAAGGGTGGAGGAAGCCATTAGGGAGTCTCACGGCTTTGAGGCGATTTTAGTAAATCAACATCATCAGATTACTGAAGGTAGTCGGTCAAATATCTTTGTAGTAAAGGGTAATCATCTTTGTACCGCCCCTGCGGAAAAGGTGCTTATGGGCGTTACAAGAAATCGTATTATTGCCTTGTGCAAAACCTTAGGACTTACAATAGAAGAAACGCCTCTATCTGTAGATTTCTTAAAGTCTGCCGATGGCATTTTTATGACCGGTACTTCTCCCAAGGTACTACCAATCGCTACCGTAGATGACATTCACTATAACTCAGCAGCAAATCCTATCATACTTGAAGTGCGGAAAGCTTATGACGATTTGATAGAAAACTATATTAGAACAAAATCTTAAAGGGTGGACAGAAACGTCCACCCCTACTACTATCTTAATCTTTACAACACATCAACACATGCTAGCCATGAACACTTTCACCAAGATATGCTTTTTTCACTTCTTCATTCGTTAATAATTCTTTACCTGTACCCTCTATAGTAATCAGCCCTGTCTCCATAACATAGGCTTGATGAGCGATTTTTAAGGATACATTGGCATTTTGCTCAATAAGAAGAATGGTTACTCCCTGTTTATGAATTTCTTCAATAATATTGAATATTTCCTTCACAATTAATGGCGCCAAACCTAGGGATGGCTCATCCATCATCAGCAGCTTTGGTCTAGACATCAATGCCCTTCCTACCGCCAGCATCTGCTGCTCTCCGCCAGATAAAGTTCCTGCCAACTGCCAGGTTCTTTCCTTTAATCGTGGAAATAGGCTATAAACCCACTCTAAATCCTCTTTAACATTCTTTTCATCTTTTCTATAGAAAGCTCCTATTTTTAAATTTTCCAGCACGGTTAAGTTAGGAAAAACTCTTCTGCCTTCAGGTACAAGGGTAATACCTTTTTTTACCAAATCCTTCGTTTGTACCTTAGCTAAATTCTCACCATGATAAGTAATCATTCCTGATTCTGGCTTTACTAAGCCTACAATGGAACGTAGGGTTGTACTTTTCCCTGCTCCATTGGCACCGATTAGAGCAACAATTTTTCCTTCTTCTACCTCTAAGCTAATACCCTTTAAAGCCTGAATCCCTCCGTAAGAAACCTTCAAATCCTGTATCTTAAGCATCCTCGCTCACCCCCAGATAGGCTTCGACTACTCTTTGATTGTTTTGAATTTCATAGGGGTTACCCTCAGCAATAGTAATACCATAATCCAACACATAAATTCTATCGGATATATCCATAACCACCTGCATATGATGCTCTATCAAGAAAATGGTTAAATCAAAATCCTCTCGGATTTGTCTTATAAATCCTGTTAAATCGTTGGTTTCCTTTGGATTCATTCCAGCTGCTGGCTCATCCAATAAAAGCAGCTGTGGATTGGTTGCCAAAGCTCTAGCAATCTCCAGTTTCCTCTGTAAGCCATAAGGAAGACTGGTGGCCTTTTCATCCTTTTGATCCAGCAATCCTACTTTTTCCAATAGCATATAGGACTTTTCCAAAATCTCTTTTTCTTCCCTTTTATATTTTGGCTGCCATAGTTTATCTAAAAAATCCGGATACATTTTTCCACCCACCGCTTGAAGTAAATTGGCCTTTAAATGTAAATGATTGGCTATAAATACATTGTCCAATACGCTTAACTCTTTAAATAAACGGATATTTTGAAAGGTTCTAGCCATCCCCCGCTTAGTAATATCATGGGATTTTAATCCTGTAATTTCTTGATTATTAAAAAATATTTGTCCCTCTGTTGGTCGATACACACCGGTAATCATATTAAAGGCAGTCGTTTTACCGGCACCATTGGGTCCAATTAAGGCGACAATTTCTCCTTTATTAATTTCTAAATTAAATTCTTTTACAGCTGTTAAACCACCAAATCTCATGGTGATATGATCTGTTTTTAATAATGTCATTATTGTCCTACCCCCTTTTTACTAAAGGGTCTTCTGTTAAAGAAGTTGAAAAATTTATCCCAGCCAAATTCCTTAGTACCCATTAAACCATTTCTAAAGAAAATAACTACAATCATTAATAGGGTTGAGAATACTACCATCCTCAGTCCTGCAATCCCTTCAAACTTAATAAAGCCAAGGTTAATGGACTCATCCAAGACTCTTAGATATTCCAAACCAGATGTTACAACAAATGCAGAAATCACTGTTCCCGTAACACTTCCCATTCCACCTAAAACAATAATAAGCAAAACATTGAAGGTTAAGATAAATCTAAACATCATAGGGTTAATAGCGCCTAATAGATTACCTAATAAACCGCCTCCAATACCGGCGAAAAAGGCACCAATGACAAAGGACATTACCTTATGTTGAAATAGATTAATCCCCATGCTTTCTGCAGCAATCTCATCTTCTCTAATGGCTTTAAAGGCCTTTCCATAGCTGCTATTAATCAAGGCAATCATGACTACCAACGTAAAAATCATGGTTCCAAAGCTCCACCAGAGATTCGTAAAGTTTGGTATGGATTTTAAACCTAGTGGCCCATTGGTAATATTTTGGGTATTGGTAAAGATAATACGAATAATCTCTGAAAAGCCTAATGTTGCAATCGCTAAGTAGTCTCCCTTTAATCTAAGGGTGGGTGCTCCAATTAAGAAGGCCACAAAAGCAGATAACAATCCTCCAAGTAACAATGCCATAAAGAAGGGCATTGTGATATTCGCTAAAGGAGCTGCAATCGGCTCTAGAAAAAAGGTAGCTGCTTTGCTTTCTGGCGTCATGGTCAATAGCGCCGTAGTATAGGCCCCCACCGCCATAAAACCAGCATGTCCCAATGAAAATAATCCTGTAAATCCATTAATTAAGTTCATGCTGAGGCCTAATATAACATAAATCGCACATAGGTTTAAAATACGCTTCTGATAGGAATCAAAGCTACCATCGGCATACCATATAAACAAGGCCAACAAAGCAATACATGAGATGGTCAATATTATATTTCTCTTCTTCATCGTCTACACCTTCTCCGAAATTTTTTCTCCCATAATACCTGTAGGTTTGATAAGTAGAATCACTATCAACAATACAAAAGCAAAGGCATCACGGTAACCAGTTAAGTTTGGTAAAAAGGCAATCAACATAATTTCTCCTACCCCTAAAATAAAACCTCCTATTACCGCACCTGTAATATTGCCAATTCCCCCTACAACAGCAGCAATAAAACATTTTAAGCCAGGCATAACCCCCATTACTGGATGAATTTGAGGAAATTTCGCACCCCACATAATTCCTCCAATAGCCGCTAAGATGGATCCTATTCCAAAGGTAATTGTTATGGTTCTATTCACATCCACTCCCATTAATCTAGCGGTCTCATGATCTTTAGATACAGCCCGCATCGCCATACCTGTCTTTGTCTTATGAACCAAGAATAATAGTGTATATAAAAGGATAATGGTTACTACTGGAATAATTAATGTTAATCTTTGAAGAGATACAGCGCCGATTTGCATCACGCCTGTTAACAGTCTTACGTTAGGAAAAGCCTTTGGCCTGCCGCCAAAAAGTACGATGGCCAAATTTTGTATAAAGAAAGAAGCACCAATGGCTGATACCATGATGGTGATTCTCGGAGATTCCCTTAAAGGCTTATAGGCAGCTCTCTCCACAAGCATACCTAATGCTGCCGTCATCAGAATAGCTACGGCAAAAGAAATATACCAAGGCATACTAAAAACAGTAACTCCGTAAAAAGCAAAATAAAGGGACATTGTAAAAATTTCCCCATGGGCAAAGTTAATCAATCGCAGTATTCCGTAAACCATTGTATAACCAATAGCAATAAGTGCATATAAGCTTCCAAGTGATATACCATTCGTCAAATATTGCATAAATAAATCAAAAGTCATATGTCCACCACCTAATTAGAATTTACATACTAATTCCCCTAGTATATTACATAATTACGCTTCCCTCCAAAAAGAGGGAAGCGTACTATTTTAAATTGCCTGTCTAATAAGGTTCTATCGTATCTAGGTAAGTAAATTCACCATCTTTAACGGTTTTGATAACTGCACTCTTAACAGCATCACCATTAACATCTAATGTAATGATACCAGCAGCTCCTTCAAACCCTTGAGTTTTAGCAATTTCTTGTGTGATTGCAACAGGGTCTGTTGAGTTAGCTCTAGTAATAGCATCTAGGATTAAGATGTAGGCATCGTATCCAAGCGCTGTAACAGCAGCAGGTTCTCTGTTGTATTTGCTTCTGTAAGTATCTAAGAATTTTTCAGACTCTTTTGTAATAGGTGTTTCAGATGTAAAGAAGGTTGAGAATACAGCCCCTTCTACAAACTCTTGCCCAATATCTATAAACTCAGGTGTTTCCCAAGTATCTCCACCGATGATAGGAACATCAATTCCTAATTGTCTAGCTTGTTGGATTACCAACGCTGACTCAGTAAAGTTACCAGGTGCAAAAATAACGTCTGGATTCTTAGAACTGATATTTAATAGCTGTGAGGAGAAATCTTGATCTCCAGTATTATAGTTGGCAACTTCAATAATAGAGTCTTCATCACTGGTTAATTCTCTAAATGAATCAGTAAAGAATTTAGCTAAGCCAACAGCATAATCATTAGAAACCTCTTGAATAATGGCTGCCTTTTTAGCACCAAGGTTGTTAAATGCATAGTTTGCCATTACTGTCCCTTGAAAAGGATCAATAAAGCATACTCTGAAATAATACTCATTTCCTTGAGTGACTAGTGGGTTTGTAGCTGATGCAGCAACTGCTGGTATTCTAGCATCTCTAACAATATCTCCAGCCGCTATTGAATACCCACTTCCCCAGCTTCCGATAATAGCTGTAACCTTATCTCTTTCTACAAGTCTTGCTGCAGCACTGGCCGCTTCAACAACGTCAGATTTGTTGTCAGCAATAACTAATTCAACTTTTTTACCTAATACTTCTGGATATAATTCATTTGCTAGTCTCACACCTTCTACTTCTAACGCTCCACCAGCGGCGTTAGCCCCAGTAATTGGCTCAAATACACCAATTCTGATTACTTCATCATCGTCTGCAACCTCTTCTGGTGTCTCATCTGCTGGTGCTTCAGCTGGTGCATTACTGCTGCAGCCTGTTAGTCCTAGTGATAAAACTAGAAGCATCACTAACAAAATAGATAACCACTTCTTCACATAAATTCCCCCTTAAATTTTAATGTGTGTTTCATGATTCATCTTCTTTTTTATATGAACTCTCTAGCCTTAGCTAAAGAACTCAGCTCATAATGATATATTATGAGATCTTGTACAAATATATGTTTTAAAAAACTGTTTTCTAGCAATGGACAAATGTCTACCTCGTGTTAATATTAACATTATAATATAAATTCTGGAAATTTACAAAACTTTTTTAGGACAACTCTTTTTTGTTTTCTTCTACAGTTTAAAAAACAAAGATTAGCATCTGTGTTCTGTGGTATAATCATAGTAACTAATCATCTTATTTATATGGATGTGGAGAGGAGCAAGCCCTATGAAATTTGTCCTAACAGAGAAAGTAAAGAAATATCTAGAAAAAAAATCTATCGATAGCTTAGTAATAGATACTGTAGACTTGAAAAATTGTTGAATTGCTCCTAGCTTACCGTCAGTTTTGGCGGGTAAACCCAGCAAAAGCCAAGAGAAATTTGACATCCATGAAGTAGACGGAGTAAAGCTATATGTCAATAAAAGCATCCCTTTTAATAGTGAAAGTATTTCTATAAAAATAAGAAGGTTTTTCTTTGTTCACGAGCTCTATGTGGATGCAGTAGATCTGATGTACTAAAAAAAGCATCTTCGATGCTTTCGCTAGGAAACCCTAGGTTTCCTTCGACGACAGCAAAGCTGTCTGAGCACCTTCCTGAAGGCGGGCAGGGGATTTCATCCCCTACAACCCCTATTTTTATATACTAGGAAAGTTCTACTTTCCTAGTATATAAAAATAGCTATGCAGGCAAGTTTTTACTTGCCGCATAGCTTTTAAATTTCACTAATTTTAAAAATCATTTTAGAAAAATAATGGTATATATACAATCAACAATAGCACTGCCAACAACCCTAACATGAAGGGCAAAATAGACCTTGTGATTTTTTCAATCGGCAGCCCTGTTACAGTACTGGCTACATAAAGATTAATGGCTACTGGCGGTGTAATCATACCAATCGCTAAGCCCACTACAATAATCAAACCAAAGTGAATTAAATCGATACCTAACCCACTCACTAAAGGTAAAAATACTGGCGTTAATATAATCAACGCAGAAGCGGTTTCCATAAATACTCCTGCTATAACAATCACCAGTGTAATTAAAAGCATAATCACATACTTGTTGCTGGATAGAGATAATACTGCATTGGCAATAGCTGTAGGAACACTGTAATAAGCTAGTACCCAACTCAAAATACTAGAGGTAGCAATAATAAACATAACCACCGCCATTGTCATAGCAGACCTGCAAATAATATGAAATACATCCTTCCATTTCATATCCTTATAAATAAATAGGGCTACAAACAAGGAATAGTTCACCGCTATAACCGCTGCTTCTGATGGAGTGAAAAATCCTGTAAATATTCCTCCTAATATAATGACTGGCGTTAATATTCCCCAAATAGCTTCTTTAAAGGTTTTTACTACATTTGCTATTGAGAAGGCAGAGCCTCTGGGATAATTATTTTTATAGGCATATCTTATAGCCAAAACAATTAAGATCAAACCCATCAGGGATCCAGGTAAAAATCCACTTAAAAACAGCTTTGCCACTGATTGATCAGCAATGACTGCATATAAAATCATCGGGACAGAGGGTGGAATAACTACTCCTATCGTTCCACTGGCAGCAATTAAGGCAGCTGAAGTAGCTTCATCATAGCCCTTCTTTTTTAGTTCGGGTATGAGGGGTGTTCCTACCGCTGCGGTGGTGGCGGCACCTGATCCGGAAATAGCAGCAAAAAACATGGAGGCCAGAACACATACTACTGACAATCCCCCTTTAAGAAATCCGAAGATAGAATCTGCAAATTCCACTAATTTTCCCGATACCCTGCCTTTTGCCAGCAGGTCTCCTGCTAAAATGAAAAAGGGAACTGCTATTAGGGGAAAGGTATCTGTACCTGCAAACATTCTCTGAACCAAAACCGTTAGAGGCATTCCCTCCTTTACTAGTACTACCAAGGAGGCCAGTCCAATAGCAATCGCTACAGGAATACCTACTATCATAAAAATCAAAAAAGAAATAAAGATAAGAGCTCCCATTAAGCCTCCACCTCCCCTTGGTCAAAAATCATTTCAACGATCAAGTTTATTCCATGAATAAACATCACAATAAAACTGAGTGGAATTCCCAAATAGATATACTTCATTGGTAGCCTTAGGGCTGGTGATAACTGAAAGCTTTGCATAGCTATTAATTGAAAGCCATAATAGGCACATGTCCCAAAAAATATTAAAGATATGAATATACTTAATAAAGTAACTGCTTTCCTCAATGTCTTAGGCAGCAAATCTACACCAAAGGTAACAGCGATATGCATCTTTCTTTTATAGGCAAGTGTTGCTCCTAAAAAACTACTCCAAACTAACAAGTATCTTGCAGCCTCTTCCGTCCAAACCAAGGCATTAAAAAACACTCTAAAAATGATTTGAAGGCTTATAGAAACAATCATCCCTACAATTCCTAGAAAGACAACCCTTATAATCATCCAATCCAACAGATCACTAATCTTTCCTAAATAATAGGTTAATTTCATTGTGTACCCCCTTATTTTTGAATTAGCCTTGGCAAATCACTACCAAGGCTAATTTCAAACAATGTTATTTATTTAATTGCGCTTGAATTTTATCCATGTATTCTCCGTATTGTCCTCTATATTTCTCATACACTGATTGTACTGCTGCTTGGAAAGCGGCCACGTCTACTTCTGTAACCTCCATGCCTCTATCCTTTAATTCCTGTAAAAGAACTTCTTCTTCTTCTGTATTAACACCTCTTACATATACTGCTGCTTCTTGAGCAGATGTTTCCATAATTTCCTGAATATCTACTGGAAGCTTGTTAAATGCGTTTAGGCTCATCATAATGGTAGCTGGTGAATAACTATGTCTTGATAAGGATAAATGTTTTTGTGTCTCATCCAGTTTAAAGGAGTGAATTACTACTACTGGATTTTCCTGTCCATCGATGGTACCCTGTTGTAAAGCTGTAAGGGTTTCTGTCCACGCCATCGGTACAGTGTTTGCACCTAGCGCTTGGAAGGTATCGATATATACTGGATTTTCCATAACTCTTATTCTTAGCCCCTTCATATCATCAGGCGTGGTTACTGCTTTCTTAGAGTTTGTTAAGTTCCTAAATCCTCTTTCTGCAAAAGCAAGGCCTTTAAGGTTAACGTTCTCCATCTTACCTAGAATCTCTTGTCCTACATCACCGTCTAACACACCATAAACCTCTTCACGATTACTGAATAGGAAAGGCAATTCAAATACAGCTACCTCTGGTACGAAGTTGGCGATAGGCCCATTGGTAATAACCCCCATATCCACTGTTCCCATCTGCATACCTTCTAACAATGTTCTTTCATCACCTAGCGTAGCATTTGGATGGATTTCTATTTCTACTTTTCCTTCAGTTCTTTCTTCTACTAACTCTTTGAACTTAACAGCAGCGGTGTGGAAGCTGTCATTCTCATTAACAACGTGGGCTAACCGAAATTTCACTGGTTCAAACTCTTCTGCAGCAGGTTCTTCTCCTCCAGCTGCTGGTGCTGGCTGTTTTTCTCCGCAGGCAGCTAACAGGGTTAGCACCAAAAGCATACATAATAAAACACTCAATTTCTTTTTCATCATTCTTCCCCCTTAAATAATTACGTCTCATTATTTATATTTGATCAAGTATTTTACGGGAGGACAGAGTCCTCCCCTGCCTTCAGCATGGTCATTTTACCTATGGCTTTTATAGAGATGGAGTTCTCTCTCCACCCGGTTTAATTTAGTATTTAAACACCGCGCCTGTGCTGGCAGATGTAACTAATTTGCTATATCTATACAAATAAGTTCCTTCCTCTGCTTTTGAAGGTGGCTGTTTCCAATCCTTTAGACGACTTTCAATTTCTTCATCAGTTAAGTCCACCCTTAAGACTCTATTCGGTATATCAATCTCAATGATATCTCCCTCTTGAACAATGGCAATAGGTCCTCCCTCTGATGCCTCTGGAGAAACGTGTCCTAGACAAGGTCCTCTTGTACCTCCTGAAAAACGTCCATCGGTAATCAAAGCAACAGATTTTTCTAAGCCCATTCCTACGATTGCTGCGGTAGGACTTAGCATTTCCCTCATGCCAGGACCACCCTTTGGTCCCTCATATCGAATGATGACTACATCTCCTGATACAATTTTCTTATTAATAATAGCCCCATAAGCTTCTTCCTCTGATTCAAAAACCCTTGCTGGACCCTTATGCATCATCATCTCAGGTTCTACTCCTGATTGCTTGACGACAGCTCCATCTGGAGCAAGATTACCTCTTAGAATAGCAATACCACCTTCTTTGCTATAGGGTTTTTCTATAGCTCTTATGACATCAGTATCCCAAACCTCTGCCTTTGTTACGTTTTCTCCTAAGGTTTTGCCTGTGACAGTTATTTCATCATTATAGATTAATCCCGCCTTCATTAACTGATTAATGACGGCAGAAATGCCTCCAGCTTCATTCAAATCGTTGATACTATGGGCCCCAGCAGGACTTAGCTTAGCAATGTTGGCAACCTTTCTACTGACCTTATCAAATTCCTCTAAGTCCAAAGGAATCCTTGCTTCATTGGCAATCGCCATGAGATGCAATACGGTATTAGAGGAACCACCAATGGCCATATCAACTGCAATAGCATTTCTAAAGGCTCCCAGTGTTAATATGTCTCTTGGTCGAATATTTTCTTTAATCAGCTCCATGATTTGAATCCCAGCTCTTTTTGCCAATTGCCTTCTTTGTCCATAAGGAGCAGGTATCGTTCCGTTACCCGGCAGACCTATTCCTAGCGCTTCTGCAAGACAGTTCATGGTATTGGCGGTAAACATCCCGGCACAGCTACCACAGGTAGGACAGGATTGCATTTCTATTTCTTCTAATTCTTCAGCAGAAATTTTCCCTTCTACATGAGCCCCTACCCCTTCAAAAGCACCTCTTATTAAGTCTACTGTTTTACCCTTATGACTTCCTGTTAGCATTGGGCCTCCGCTGATATAGATAGCAGGGATATTCAATCTAGCCGCAGCCATCATCATCCCCGGCACGATTTTATCGCAGTTTCCTATTAGAACCAATCCATTAAGCTGATGTCCTATCGTCATGGCTTCAATAGAGTCGGCAATTAGCTCTCTGGTGGAAAGAGGATACTTCATTCCATTATGGTTCATGGCGATGCCATCGCATATCCCTATAACAGGAAATTCCATAGGTGTACCTCCAGCCGCACTTACCCCTAGCTTTACCGCCTGAGCTATTTCATTCAAGTGAAAATGTCCTGGAATCAGTTCATTGTGTGCATTGACTACACCAATTAATGGTTTTTTCAAATCTTCTGGCAGATACCCCATAGCATAAAATAGAGAACGATGGGGTGCCCGATCTACACCTTGATAGGTTTCATTTACTTTTTTCATATGATCAGCCCCTTAATTATTATTATTTATCTACTTTAACATAACAAAAGATCCAAAACTATTTAGTATATAGCTAAATATTTCGAATCTTTTGTTATGCAGAATTTTGAAATTCTTGTCCTATTTTTATTATTTTGTCATAAGCTGTCTTCTATATCCAGTGGGAGTAATCCCCTCATACCTTTGAAATACAATGCTGAAGTAGCTTAAATCTTCATATCCTACTCTGTAGGAAATTTCATTTAAGCTTAGATTAGGATTCCGCATGAGCTCCTTTGATTTTTGAATTCTTACTTGGTTTAAATAGTTAGAAAAATTTACCGCTGTCTTTTGCTTAAAAAATTTTGAAAAGTAAGTGGAACTTAAGCCCACATAGTCTGCTACATTCTGCAGATGAATTTTACTGTGATAATGATCCTCTACATATTCTTTTGCCTTTAGAATCACTTGATCCTCATAGATCTCTTGTTGTTTTTCCTCTTGAGGAACCGCTGCCTGTCGTTGCTTCTGATCATCTAGAAGCCTTTTCAACAAATTCTTTAAATCCTTAGGGGGTATGGGCTTTAAAAGATAATCATAGGCTCCTAGCCTTAAAGCTTTTTGTGCATATTCAAACTTATCATAGGCGGATAGAAAAATGACGGTTGCTGAAGGTTGCTGTTGCTTGATGGTCTCTGTAGCCTCCAAACCATTGACCTGAGGCATCTTTATATCCATAAAAATCACATCTGGCTGAAGCTTTTCCGCCAGAGCTATGGCTTCTTCTCCGTTGGAGGCCTCAAATACAGTAATAGGCAAATTTTCTTCTTGAATAACAAATTTTGTATATTCCTTCATCATCTTTTCATCATCTACGATTAATAATTTCATTCTTCTAGCCCTTTCTTTTTCCCATTGATAGGTAGTTTCATCAGCACCTTTGTACCTTCTCCCCATTGGCTTTCTATTTTAAATTCATAATCTTCCCCATAATAATAGGTAAATCGTTCCTTTAAATTAACTAAGCCAATCCCGGTTCCTTCCTTCGTTTCACTTTTTTTCTCAAAGAGCTTTTCCATTCCTTCATCTTTAATACCACAGCCGTTATCGGTTACCTTTAGAATCATATAGTTCTGCTGTTTTCTTCCCTCTATCCGAATCGTTACTTCTTTTCCCGTAGTTTCCAATCCATGGGCAATCGTATTTTCTACCAATATTTGCAGAATCATAAAGGGCACTTCTACCTCCAACAACTCTTCTGCTATATCAATTTCTTCTTGGATCAGATGGTGAAACCTCTTCTTCTGGATAAAGAGATAATCCTTAATATAATCAATTTCCTCCTGTACCTTTACCATCTCCTCTGAGCGCTTCAAGGTAGTCCGTAAAAGATTAGATAGGGCAAAGGTAGTTTCTGCTGCATCTTTTGCCCCCTGCATATAGGCTAACTCTCCTATAACACTGAGGGTATTGAATAAAAAATGAGGACTGAGTTGAGCCTGTAGTGCCTCCATTTTTACTTCATTGAGGGCCTTCTCCAGCTCAATCTGTTTTCTATGCTCCTCCATTACTTGTATCGTCTTTTGGTGCAGCTCCTTTTGGGCTAAATTATTGATACCGGATTCTACAATAAAATGACTCATCGTGGTTAAAGACTCCATAATTGCGTGCAGTCGTCCCTTTGTAAGTATTCTTATATTTAGATAGGACGCTAACAATCCCTCATTTCCATCCCTTTGCATTTCCTTTTTCAAGGTTTCTATAGATTTTTCTGAAGGCTCATTTAATAAAACAGGACCGCAGCTGATGTTGCCTATATAGGTGTCCCCTACGAAGATAGGGGTGTAGATGGTAACAAGGTCTAAACAGCAGCTTCTTACTTGCGTCTCACTTTCTTTATAAAGCCTTCCTTTGTTTTTTAAATGACAATTGTTGTCATACTTGCACCGAAGCTGACAAAAATCTACCATATTACTAGGCTCAGTAATAATTTCTCCCTTTTCATCTTTAATGACAATAGACATCTGAGACCCCTCAGAAAACTTATCCTGTACCTTTTGTAGCATAGGTAAATCAATAATATTTTTTAAATTGTCAATAGCATATCGCTTCGAGAACTCCACTGGTGGCAGTATTTCTCCATAACTCATACTATTGGCGTTATAGACAATGATCATCTCTAATGGTTCATTACCTAAATTAGTAACAGCATGCTCCGCATAGGGAGGTATATGATATACTTTTCCATAGGATAAAGGATATTCTTCTCCATCCACCCACTGGATCCCCTTGCCAGATAAAATATATAATATTTGTTCATCTCCTGTATGAAGATGTTTTTTCTGCTCTGTGTTAGGAAGAAAAGTGATGTGTCCCACCATTAGTTTCCCTTTGTCTACATCCTCAGGCTCATGAAGCCATTTCACCGTGCCCCACTCAAAGTACTGTTTTACTGGCCTCATAGCATTACGGTCATTATATGTTTTTGATTTCATTTGATCCCCTCTAAAACTTGTTATTTTTTGTCGATTATTACTCCTATACTCATTATACCATTTTCTCTTTTCTTCCTCATCCTAAAAATCCTTTATAAACCTATTGTGATACCACAAATAAATGTAATTTTATGAAGATTTAACCTATTGTTAATTCCCATTCATGAAAAAAGGTCTTCAAGAAGTCACCTATACTTCTCAAACACCTTTTAAAATCATCTTCTTCTCCTACCAAAGCCAGATACAGTAGCCTGCTTACTTTCACCATAACCGCTTTGCTCCTTTGTTTGAAGCTCTTTCTTTAGACACATTCCACAAATACTGCCTCGATCTATAGAAACACCACATTTTTCACAGTAGAGCAACAAGCTTCTCTTTTCCAGCAGGGACAATCTTCCCTCCTTCAAATACTTTAAAATCAACCTCTCACTAACCCCGGTTGCCTGGGATACTTCTAGTATGGTTGCCCCTTGATGCTCATAAACGTATTGACGTACAAGTTTATAAGGTTCCCCTTCCTCTACAGCACACCGACTACACAGTATTTCTCCTTCTCCCTCATCCTTGATGAGTCTCCCACACTTTGGACAATTAGTTAATTTCATTAGTATCACCTCATACCTTTGCGTCTGTGTCATTAAATTATGCCTTAAGTAATCTAAGATTTTATAGGGTTCTAATATCTTTTGAATTTCATTTTCCTTTAATTCATTTAGATAATCTCTTCATATATTCCCAATTCGACATTTTTTGCAAAAATCCTTCATTGCTCCTTGAGGAATCCTATTAGAAAGCACAAAATTATTGCATAATATTGTTAATTTTTTTGCATTCCCACAGGAAAACGCGGTTTTTTGTCGAAATTAGTTATAGAATAATGTTGAAATGTGTTGTTTTTAGTCGCACACTCATCATGTAAAACTATATTCAGGAGGAATTTTGATGCAGGAAAGTCCTTTAAACAGTCCTATTTTCAAACCTAAAACCATAGAAAAACTTAAACATTCCAGAAATAATGATAAAAAACTAAAAATTACAGAGGAACATTTTCGGCTGCTAGCTGATCACGCACAGGATATTATTTATTTATATCAATTATATCCTGAGGCTAACTTTCTATATATCAGTCCCTCCGTCACAAAAATTACTGGCTATACTCCTAAAGAATATTATGTGGATTCCGCCCTCGCTTCGAAGATCGTATATCCTAAAGATTATCCTATCTTAAAAAATATTTTTACTGGAGATTATGATTTTGAAAAACCTTCTGTGTTAAGGTTCGTTCGAAAAGATGGAACAATCATATGGCTAGAACAATATAATCATCCTATCTACAACGAAGAAGGAAAAATGGTTTCAGTAGAAGGGATCATCAGAGATATTACAGAAAGAAGAGTTCTTGAGGAACTGCATCGTCAGAGAGAGGGACAAGAAAAAATAAAAACGGAATTTTTTTCTAATATTTCCCATGAGCTGAGGACCCCACTAAACATTATATTAGGCACCCAACAGCTATTACAACTATATTTGTCAAATATGGAAATAGAAGATCCTACTAAAATGAAACTAAATAAACATTTAAAAACCATGCGACAAAACTGTAATCGTTTGATAAGACTTGTAAACAATCTTATGGATATCACAAAAATTGATTCTGGCTACTTCCATTTAGATTTACATAACTACAACATTGTGATGATCATAGAGTCCATCGTCTCCTCCGTTAAGGATTATGTTAAAAACAAAGATTTATCCTTAACCTTCCATAGCGACTGCACTAAGAGAGTCATAGCATGTGATACTGATAAAATTGAAAGAATCATGTTAAATCTTTTATCTAATGCTACTAAATTTACTCCCGGTGGCGGTAAGATTCATATTGAGCTCATTCATACAGAAACAGCTATGAAGATCGTTGTAGAGGATACAGGAGTAGGTATTCCTAAAGATAAGTTGAATTCTGTCTTTAAGCGTTTTGTTCAGGTGGATGGATCCTTTACCCGTTCCCATGAAGGAACTGGCATTGGGTTAGCCCTTGTGAAATCTTTAGTAGAGATGCATCAAGGCACTATTTCTGTAGAAAGTGAAGTAGGGAGAGGTACCAAGTTTATCATTCATCTTCCTCAGCATACTGTAGAAGATGAATGCTCTTTACCTTCAGAATGCTTTTTACAAAGAGATCAAATCGAAAAGATTAAAGTAGAGTTTTCTGATATTTATTTATAGATTCTGACATCTAAAAACGTATAAAGGAGCATCTAAGATGCTCCTTATTATTCTAGTATTAGTGAAAATTTCCCTTTTCTATATCTTCAAAGCTATATCCTTTTCTTTTCAAGAGCATAATAATTCCATGATAGTCCTTCATCATCACCATATCTGTGACAGCATTGGATTCTCGATAGTTTAAAGGAATCTTATGTAAATGTTTTTGAACACTTTTTATTTGCGCCTCCATGGAAATTACGTTGTTTCCCTTGTTGCCCTCTAAATTCATTTTATCCTCTCCTATGAATACATACTTGATGTCAAAACATCTATGTTTAGTTGTATCCATAGGACATGTTTCTACTCGCTTTTTAGACAATATTTTATTCCCATAATAGGTACTATTCTCCACATGCTGCTATTATTTCATTCAGGTATAAATTTTTTAAAAGGGCATTCTCTATGTAAAAAACAATGGTTTATGGTTATCTTAGTATCAATAATGCTTTAATAAAGGTTTTCTATTATCTTATACATAAGCTTACACATTTCTCCTCTTGTGATAGGATCCTGCGGCCGCAATAGATAGTTATCTTCCTCTACTGTCAGTACATCTTTACCTATAAAATAAGCTACACTATCTAATGCTAAAAGACTTATTTCATTGAAATCCTCGTAGTCTATCGGTACCATCAATTCTTCCTCATTGATTATCTCTTCTCTAAATCCATCAAATAACATCATAATGGTATCTTCTCTTGTAATAAATTCCTTTGGCTTGATGTTACCCTCTTCATCGGTGGAGAGAATTCCATATTGATGGGCTGTAGCTACATAATCCTTTGCCCAACTGGAAACGTCACTCCAGTCTTTACCAACACTTTTCCCTTTTGTTATTTCTATACCTAGAGCATCTACTACGATTTTCGCCATTTGCTCTTTGGTTACATGGCCGTCAGGTTGAAACTTATCACTGCTAACACCACTTACGATACCCATAGAATACAATTCCTCTATATACTCTTGCTTTGGATGATCTATCAGGTCTTTAAAAATCACTTCGTCGTCACCATTGAGGTCTCCAAAATGGTGATCTTTGGGGGTAGGTACCCATAAATCGTCCTTTGGCAAACCACTACTTGGTAAATACTTGGTGTCAATAGAAGTAATAGGTTGATTGTATTTATCTCTTATTAATTCAAATATCTCTTCTTGGAAAGCCTTTTTCCCTGATGCATTAGGATTATTTCTAGCCACCCATCCATTATATCCCCAGAGAGCAAAGTACCAATGCTCCAGTACGTTAGGATCCATATCTCCTACAATAGGATAAATGCTTCCACTAGCATTCCACCTACCCAGTAAAATATTTGCCCCCGCTTCAATATTATATTTTAAATCATATTTTAGCTTTTCCTGATCTAAATGCCTATGTATTCGGTTGATCTGCATAATTCCCGTATTCCCATTGGATATAAAGGGGGTTCCATTGCTGTCAAATTGATTATACTTACTTTCCTTCCAAGCAATTGCCTTAAGAATCACAGAGGGAATGTTTTTTTCTTTTGCTACCTCCTCAATGACCGTTTCAATTTCTTCATGACTCAAATTTCCATTTGCAAAACTCTGTGTTAATCCCGTCGTTATGAGTAATGTTAAGATTAGAATAAAAGTGATCCCTTTTTTTCTTTTACTCACCTTCACACCTCCAGTTTTTTTTGATTCTTCCACTAGCTTGAAAAACTAGTAGTGGTAGCTAGTCCATCTAGCGTTATACTTATAGTAATCGCATAATTCACTATTATCACATTTTTCTTCTTTAAAGGCAACTTTTGCTAATTTTTTCACAATAAATCTACAAAATCCACAATAAAAAAGAATCCTTTTCATTTAAAGGACCCTTTTTTGCTTTTGCTTCTATTTATACTTTTTCATCAATAAGAATTCCTGCAACCTCAAGCATATAGGCCACCATGTCCAATATTTTCTCTGGCGGTATTTCTCTAATCACTTCATCATTCATAGTATTTATTACCTTTACCATAACAGCATTCATTTTTTCATGCACTGAAATTTCAAACCGTCGATCAAAGGGCTCAAAACTTTTGTTAGCCCTTTCTATTGCCTTTACTACCTGCTCTTCACTAGGTATTCCTGCTTCCTTTGCCGTAGCATCTTGTCTCACTGCTTGCTGGCTTCCTTGCCTTAAAGTGTTGCTTACAGCAAAAGTTGAGTTTAACTGTACTCCCTCTACCTTCATATAGGCTCCCTCCTATAATTTCACAAATGTTTCTATATATTATATCGGATGTCTTAGATGAAGAGTTTAGTAGGGATTTAAAAATTTTTTCTCAGAGTGCTATCGATTAACCATAAAAGTAACCACAATCTCTCTTATAAAGGATTTTATATTTCTGGTAATACGATTCTGTTGAAATTTATTTGACATGCTTCAGTCTAGCAAGGTCATTCCAATTTTTCGATGTGATAATTTCTAGGGATCCTACGCTTCGCCGAAGATCTTCAATTTCTCCTGTTATGGTAAGATGTCTATCTGCATTTTTGCTGTCTAGTTCCATAAGATGATCTTTAATCTTTTCTTGTCCTACTTTAAGATGTTCTACATCTGATTGAAGTGTATTAATCTTATTGTCCATAACATTAATCTTATCGTCCATGCTATTAATCTTATTGTCCATAGCATTAATCTTATTGTCCATGCTATTAATTTTCGCCAGTATTTCCTTCAATAAATTTTCCATGGAAAGCTCCTTTCTACATCCTGTATTTCTTAATTTTCGCACATCACGCTTTAAACTAATCTATGCTATTATTTTACACTATATTGTCTAAAATAAAAATGAATTTTTGTGTTCTTTTTATTAATTCACCATAGTAAAGGTCAAATTCACTAAGGAGACCAATTCCTCACTAGAAATATATTAACAGAAGAATTATCAAAAAAGAAAGAAAAAGACATCTCACAAGTATTTCTACCTGGGAGGTGTCCTTTTTTTGTTAGTGATTTTTAACATTCAACTTTACTTTCTGATTACAATTTGATGTCTATGTTTCCTCCTAATGGATGTGATATTCATTTATTGAACACTAATGGTTTTGAACACAGAAAAAATCTTTCATTATTTAACAGATTTTAGCTCTATTATTTCTGCCCAGTTTTCTGCTGTAGCTCTTACCACTCTTATTAAGTCTTTTTGTACATCTTTTACTCTTGATGATGTATCTTTAACGGCTAATTCTATAACTTCCAATCTATCTGACAATGATTTACCGTCTTTATCTTTATTTCTTCCCAACTGCTCTTGAAAAGAAGATTGAACCTCTGCAAGAATTCGAATTTTTTTGTTCATGTCCTCAAGTATTACAGTATTATTATCTGTTTTATTTTCTACTCTTCCAAGTCTAATGTCTAGATTTTTTATGTCAGTCTTCATTTCATTGATTTCGGTCTTCATTTCATTGATTTCGGTCTTCATTTCACCAATGTCTATCTTCATAGTATTTATGTCGGTTCTAATAGGTTCAAGTTTTTGATCCAACAAATTTTCAATAGCTTTTAACATCTCTATATCCATATCTACACCACCTTTACATACACTTCACGTTACATTAATTATACATTATTTATCTAAATTATCAACAATTAAATATCTTCAGAATCAAATGATAAAGTATCGCAAAAAGACCCTGTGATAGAGTCTTTGCTGGCTGGTTTAGAATTTAACTTTATTTTCCCATTACAACTTGATATCTACATTGGCTCCTAGGTGAGGATTTATCGATTGCTCCATCATTTTTGTACTGTCTTCTAACATTTGCGTTAAATCTGCTGTTTGTATTTTGGCCGTATCCATTGCCATTTTCATGATGGAGATGCTGGCCTGCTGCGCTACCTTCATTTGACTTAGTCCCATTGATAGGGCTGCTATATCCATGGTATCAACTCCTTTCTCTTATGAAACAACGTAAGGTTTTAGTACTTTCTCCATTTCTTCCTTCCATGCTTTGAAGGATGGGAGAACTTCTTTCTCTATTTGGTTTTCTAGGTTACTCTCGCTGCCTTGCTCATAACTATCAACGGCTTTATTCATACTTTCTTTTACCACTACGAACAATGTATCTATGTTGTTTTCTGGTAATTCATCATATATAGGCTGCATTACACTATCAATACTTGCTATACCTTTCATCGCATCTTGTAAAAGAGTCAATGCTTCTTCATATCTCAATTCTACTAGTTGGTTTTGTATGTGAAGGATCCCTTCTTTTATGGTGTCCAATAATGGCAATATTTGCTGTATTACTTCGTAATATTTATTCATTGTTTTAAACTCCTTTTTACAATCATCGCTTATACTTTAACTTTCCACTTCAGTATTTTCCATTAATCAATCAAAAGTCTCAAAGAATTATAGAACATCTCTGTGTTCAAATATAAAGTCTTTATTACAAGTTATATGTTACAGTAATTTTATATCATCGTTACTTGATCCAGCCAAATAAAATTGTAACACTACTCTCCTTATTTTATTATACTTAATCTTTAAATACTAGTATTACAAGTTTAGTATCACTGCAAACTTATTACTAATATCTGAGTACATCCCCTCATAATACTTAACATAATCACCAGATACAATGTTCTCTATCCAGTCAGTATTATTTAAATACCATTCAATAGTCTCTTTTATCCCTTGTTCAAAAGTATAATTTGGTTTCCATCCTAACTGAGTTGTTATTTTAGTATTATCAATGGCATATCTTCTGTCATGGCCTGGACGATCTTTTACATATTTAATTAAATCTTCTGACTTACCAAGAGTTCTAATGATCAATTTTACAATTTCAATATTGGTCTTTTCGTTATTGCCACCGATGTTATAGATTTCTCCATTCTTGCCTTTATGTAAAACTATATCAATAGCAGCACAGTGGTCAGATACATGGAGCCAATCTCTTATCTGCATCCCATCTCCATAGACAGGTAAATCTTTCTTCTTTAAACAGTTATTAATCATAAGAGGTATCAGTTTCTCTGGAAATTGGTATGGACCATAATTATTGCTACAACGTGTAATGTTGACTGGCATATCAAAGGTTTCATGATAAGCTCTCACAATCATATCTGCACTTGCCTTTGAGGCAGAATAAGGACTGTTAGGCATTAACGGCATGGTTTCTACAAACATCCCTGTTTCCCCTAGTGCACCATAGACTTCATCAGTGGATACCTGCAAGAATTTCACCTCTTGCTTATACTCTTTACAATATTTGTCTTCAGGACTAACCTTCCAGTGTTTTTTAGCCACATCAAGTAAAACCTGAGTTCCAATGACATTAGTTGTTAGAAATACTTCTGGTTCTTCAATACTTCTATCTACATGAGACTCCGCTGCAAAATTTAAGACTGCATTAATATCATAAGATGAAAATATTTCTTCCATCTTCTGTCTATCTCTAATATCTGCTTTAATAAAAGTATAGTTTGAATTATGAGATATGTCTTTCAAATTTTCGAGATTCCCTGCATAAGTGAGAGCATCTACATTTATAATTTTATAGTCAGGATGCTTATTCAACATCATTTTTACAAAGTTACTGCCAATAAAACCAGCACCACCCGTAACTAATATAGTTTTCATCCTAAAAACCCTTTCGTTTTTAATCTATCATTTTATTCTTCTAGCAACGATAAAATGTATTGACCATAGTCAGTCATCTTTAAACTTTCCCCAATATTTCTAAACTGATTATCATCAATAAATCCTCTACGCCATGCGATCTCTTCCAGACAGGCTATATAGAATCCTTGTCTTGATTGTACTGCTTCAACATATTCAGCAGCTTTAAGCATCCCTTCCGGTGTTCCTGTATCAAGCCAAGCCATACCTCGGCCAAGCAAAATAACATTAAGATCTCTTTGTTCTAAGTAGACATTGTTGATAGAGGTGATCTCGATTTCCCCACGAGCTGATGGTTTTACATTTTTTGCTATCTCAATGACCTTATTGTCATAGAAATAAAGCCCTGGAACAGCATAGTTTGATTTGGGTTTGCTTGGTTTTTCCTCAATGGAAATCACCTTATTATTTTTATCAAATTCAACAACCCCAAATGAACATGCATCTTTAACAGGGTATCCAAAGATGACTGCACCAGTTTCAAATGTTTTGGCGCGATTAAGAACTTTTGTCAAGTCTTGTCCATAAAAGACATTATCCCCAAGGATTAAACATATTTTATCATCAGCAATGAATTCATCTCCTAATATAAAAGCATCAGCAAGTCCCCTAGGTGTTTCTTGTACCTTATAAGAAAATTTAACGCCGATCTTAGAGCCATCGCCAAGCAATCTTTCATAAACTGGAGTGTCTTCTGGTGTTGAAATAATAAGTATCTCTCGAATACCTGCTAACATAAGAACAGATAATGGATAATAAATCAATGGCTTATCATATATTGGTAAAAGCTGTTTTGATACAACCTGTGTCATGGGGTAAAGCCGGGTTCCTTTTCCTCCTGCTAAAATAATTCCTTTCACTCTATTCACCTCTATCCTTTAATACACTCACAAATCCTATCAACATCCTCTAAGGCCAAATCGGCATAAAGAGGAAGAGTCAACACTCTTTCAGCGATATATTTCGCAATTGGCGTTTCTTCAGGGTTAAATCTTCCTTTATAACATTCAAAGCTACTTGTTAATGGATAAAAATATTTCCGTGCAATAATATTCTGCTCTTTTAACGCTTCATACACTTCATCTCTGGTCAGCTTATATCCATCAAATACAACTGAAAAATACGCATAGTTGCTTTTCACACCCTTTTGTGGTTTCAGTAACTTGATACCTTTAATTTCGCTAAGATTTTCTATGTATCTTTCCACTACAGCTTTTCTTTTCATGATCTCATCATCTATATGGCGAAGATTGCAAAGACCCATAGCAGCTTGGAACTCATTCATTTTGGCATTACCACCAACATACACTACAGATTCTAGTCCCGTAATACCAAAATTCTTGAGGTTATTCAGTGTTTGTCGCAAATCAGGATTTCTAAAGGTTACTGCTCCACCTTCAATGGTATTAAAGACTTTTGTAGCATGAAAGCTGAACATGGAAGCATCACCGAAGTTAGCAACTCCTATCCCATCAAAGGTAACTCCAAATGCGTGAGCAGCATCGTAAATAACTTTAAGGTTATACCGATTTGCTATTCTTTCAATCTCAAATACGTTACATACATTTCCATACACATGAACAGGGAGGATAGCGGAAGTTTTCTCTGTTATCAGATCCTCAAGCTTGTCTGCATCCATGGTATAATCATCAGGATTAATATCACAAAACACTGGTTCTAATCCATTCCTTGCAATGGCATGTGTTGTTGATGCAAAGGTGAAGGGAGTTGTAATCACTTCTCCAGTAAGGTTTAAGGCTGCTATTGCGCACTCCAATGCAAGATGTCCGTTTGTAAACAGTATGACATTAGAAGTGTATAAATACTTAGACAATTCTGTTTCTAATTGTTTATGCTTTACACCCATGTTAGTCAGCCAATGGCTGTCCCATAGGTCTTTAATTTCTTCTATGTACTCCTCTATTTTGGGCATTGAGGAGTATGTTACTTGGATTTTATCCATGATATTACCTCTACTCCTATATATTTTTCTGCAAACTTTTTAAAAGCGAATATTACTTTATGGTTCAACTGGAAATTTACATAGCTCTCTCATTATAAAGCAACTCTTATCTCATAAAACATTTTATTAATAGTTCTAATTCTATTAAATCATTAGTTGAAAATAATATAGTCATATTTCTATTTAAATATGAATCATCTTCCGTTACGCATTTAAGTATTTTGAATTCAAGAGATTCAATGCTTTTTACAGAATCTTGGTTTTCAACTTCAAGCATATATTTGCATTTATTGTTTGATTTTAGAAAACGATCTAAAAATAGATTGTCCTTTATAGATCTCCTTTTCGCTACAAATGGTTTGTTTAGTAAAGTACATAATTTTATTTCATCAAACTCTAAATAATATACTTTTTTTTCTGAAGCTCTATGAATAATACGTTTTTTTTCAACCCTAACAGCTTTCATTGCTACATTTTTAATATCAAAAATAATCTTAAATTTACTTTCAAAGTTACTATCATTAAAGTTACTCTCATACCATTGATATATAATAAATTCTTTGTCCCACAAACTAGCTTTATTGACTGACTCTAAAATATATTTTTTTTCCTCTTCTTTTAGTGTTTCTATTCTCATAGTCTTACCCCTTAACTTTAATAAAAAGCTCCTTGTTTACATATCTATTGACTTCTAGATTGTTCATCATATCATTCTCATGAATTAAGCAAAATATAAAATCTGCATTTGAACCAAAACTTCCTCTTTTTTCTGGATGTAATAAATTAGGTATAAGAATAATATTTTTACCCAAGAAATTATTTAACATCTCTTTGCATATATCGTTATCATAAGTTACTGGTCTTCCTGACAAATTATAAACATAATCCATCACCATTTTTTTGCCCTTAGCTTGAGATTTTATAACTTCTTTGCCTGTAATCAAATTTATATATTCTTCTTGAATATCATAATCAAATAAATAACTAATATAGGTTTTATAATAAATTCCTCCACCAACCCCTATATCCATTTCGATCATATCAACATTTTCTTCACTAACAATAATATCTGCCTTTATAATCACATCTTTAAGCCTTAAATTTTTAATCATTCTATTTACATAATTTTTAATTTGAATAATTTTATCATCTTTATGACTCAAGCGTCCAAGTAAAAAAGATTCATGGAAAGACTGGCGTTTAATCGGAGCAAGTAATTTTAGTTCACTATTTTGAACTATAATAAGCATCCTATACTCTTCCCCCTCTTTTAACTCTTGGATTATATCTTTTTCTGAGAGATTATTATTTTCTATCATTTGATATAACTCTATCAAATTTATCTTACGTACTCCAGCGCTCCCTCTTCCGATAGATGGTTTAATGATGAATTTATTAATTCCTTTTACTAGAGTCTGATTGTTTCTCAGTTCATCAGAGCTAAAAGTTTTTATAGAAGTTAATTGGTATTTTTCATAAAGTTTTTGTTGTTCAAATTTATTCATATCAACTGATAATAATTTAGGTATACTTGTTGGTAGATTGAAAGTACGAGAAACTTCATGTAAAGTCTTAATAGCGACTCCGCCTGCAAAAGATCCTGCGGCTGACACTTCTATAGGTAATCCTTGTAACCACTTAATAGCCTCTTCGTGATTTGAAGTATCTATTTCTTTAAAATAGTCGCATAGCTTAATAGCATTTAAGTCATTTCTCCCCTTTCCAAAAGCAGCTACTGAATAACCTCTTTCTTTTAGAGCCTTAATAAATGGAAGTTGTGTACAGCCCGCTCCAACAGAAACAATTAATTTATCAGTCTTATTTATGGAATTTTTTTGATTTGCTATTTCCAAATTTATCTCTCCTTGTAAATTCAATACCTCTTTTGTGAATATATTACTAGTATCTTCCCTTAAATAAATATCGTTCCTTAAAAAAATCCAAAATTCATTAAATAATAAATTCAAATCGTAATTATAGAAAACAAGCTTTTCAAATGCATCAAGATATTTTTGCATACCCCCAAACCAGAAATATTTTGTAGAGTGAAATGATTCCTCTGATATATTAATCTGTTTCAGCAATCCAAAATCATGAAGAAAAGCTTCAAAAAAATTCATTTCTGCATCTACAAAAAGCTGAGAAGGTCCCCAAAAACGCGGATTTGCCTCTATCATATAATTTTTATTATTCTGTTGTTTAACTTCAACCATTACTAAACCAAAAAAATTAATATTTTTAAACAAACTTTCATATTTCTGAGATTCGCTAGAATTATGAAAGTCTGATGAAATAGCAGCTACCATAGATTTTCCATCTGGCTGTTGTATTAAATTTTCCTGTGAAAGCTTATAGATCATGCCGTTTCTATGAAAATAATATAGTAAATAAAGACTCTTTCCATTCACATATTCTTGATAGTAAAAATCTTCAATGTTATAATTTTCACAGAATAGCTCGAAATCTATTGAATGTTTTATTATTATTGGAGATAATATTTCTCTTTTTGTCGACGAGAAATATTTCTTAGGTTTAGCTACTACTGGCAAAATCATATTTTTACTAAATTTAAACTCTTTAGGAATTAAGATATTATTTTTCGAACAAATTTTCCCAAAGCTATATTTATCAGAAATCTGTTCATATAGTTCTTTTTTAACTAATGGTATTACGCACCCATTTTTCTCAAATAATTCTCTTTTCTCAAGTAAAAACCTATTTAGTGCTTCTGTTGTTGGGGCAATAATATATTCTTCTGCTTGAGTTTGTTCTTTTACCATTTTAATAGAGGATAATAAATCTTCAAGGTTAAGTGATAGCGAACTTCGAATAGCTAATACTTTTTCCTTATAATCCGTTAAGAAGATATCATCCTCTTGCGATTTAGCTATAATGGCATAATCTATATTATTAGCTTTTAACGTTCGTAAAAAAGCAATTACTGCTCTTTGATTGAAACCAGAAAAAACCAAAACACATATTCTGTTTATTATGTTCATTTTCACCCCCCCTTTCTTTGGTGTAAACTATCTTAACATTCTAAAATGTAAATTCCTATCTTTAAAATTGAACTAATAGTACTCTTATAATTTAAAACTTCTTTAAGTATTGATGTTCCTATCTTAATCATTACTTCTCATCTTTAATGTAAATATTATCCACTCTACTTTATTTGATTAGTTCTATTTTTCTTTGTTGGGTTTAATAATAATAGGTATAGAAATATTGATGAAGAACTCCTAATATGGAAATTCACTTTTAAAGATACTACAAACCTGAAAGTTATTTAAATTAAAATTATATAATTGTATGACATACTGCCAAAGTATTTAACAAATTACTTAGATTTTTTCTAATATTCTTTCATAAGCAAAAGGATATTCTTTAGAAATACTCATTAGTAATTCTAAGGCATACCTCTTATTTTTGCTATTCCATAAAGCTGGAAAGCGCCATATAACATAAGAGAATACTCTGTTATTAATCCATTTTTCCATTGTTTCTTCATTTGCTATTTTATTATCCAATACTTTTTTCTTTAATTTTTCAAATTCAATTATAGTTGATTCATCAAATTCTACAGGCATATTAAAACTCAAACTTTTTTTGTGTACACGATAAACGCTTACATGTTCATCAATAAATCCAACATCTCCCATTAGCATAAGCTTTAAATACATAAAGGTATCTTTACTTTTTGTTTTTTCATCTCCAAAGCCTGTAGCTCTTAGCTTTTCTACATCAAAAACCGTTGTAAGTTGACCTGTGATATGTGGCCTTTGGGGTGTTTCATAATTTAAAAAATAATCAATACCATTTGTTATTTTGGAGTTTTTGAAATTTGTAATACTTCCTTTTCCTGATATTTCATTCTTGATCTTGCAATTTGCCCATACAAAAGACAAATTAGGATAATTCATTAATAATTTCACTGCTTTTGAAATATAATCATTTTTTATTAGATAATCGTCATGATTAAAATACATTGCATACTTAGAGTCAATTAAATTGTAAAGCATATTTCGTGTATTGTTGCCCGGTCCAAGATTTATTTTATTACGAATATATTTTATTCTTTTATTATTTCGATATGTTTCCATCATTGTATCTGTACCATCTTGGGAGCAATCATCTATTACAAGAATTTCTAAATTAGGATAATCTTGTTGCAAGCAACTTTCTATAGCTTCTTTTAAATGTTCTTTTTGATTATAAGTTGTAATTCTAATAGTTACTTTTGGATAACTAGATTGCTTAATACTTAACTTGTTCTTTTGTAATTCAATTTCCTCAATTTTATTATACTCATTTAAAATTTCTTCAATTTTCTTTTTTATTTCTCCATCGATTGCATATTCTTTAGCCCTATTATAAAACTCATATGCTTTTACATGATTATCTTGTGATTGATATAAATAGGCAAGGTTACAAAGAAGATCAAAGTTTTCTCTATCTACGTTAAACCCTTCTGTCAAAACCCTCTCCGCCTCATCCATATCTCCCTTCATCATAGCAATCATACCTTTAAAGGAGTATATGTCTATGTCATCATTTACAATATTTTCATATTGGGTTAAAAGTTCTTTTGCTTCATTTAATCTATTATCACTTATTAATAGATTAATGTTTTCTTTGATTTTTTTCTGAAAAGTAATCATGTCATTATTCATTTTAATCTCCGCCAATCCTCATAATATTTTTGATGCTCCACCTGCTAGAAATTACACTTCTCCTGCTTTATGAGCTTAAAATAATTAAGGTTTATTATAAAATTAGCTATTTACTTACATTTTCCATTACAGCAATTTGAGATTTATAAAATAAAGCTTCCAGATCATCTTGTACAATCGTTTCATATTCTTTTAAGATTAATTTTGCATGATCTAATTCTCCATTATTAATAAACTCTTCTATCTTACTCTTTACTTGCTTTGTATATTCTGCAAATTCTTTTACTTCATCAATATTCTTCTTATCATTCTGTGAAACTATATCATCACCTTCTGCACAATTACCAGAAAGTTCTTCAATTATAGCACTGATTTGTTGTTGATGCTGTGCGTTATTTGTGGATAATAGGGCTTGCTGGTAAAGGTTAATTGCCAGTTGAATTTGATTTTTTGTCTCACAAAGGTAAGCAGCATTGCAAAGCAAGTCAAAATCAGTTGGTTCTAATAGTAAGCCTTCTTTTAAGATTTCCTCAGCATCTTCCCAATTTTCTTTAACTATAGCTATCATACTTCTTAAGGCATAAATAGAAATATCATCCTTTGCAATATCTGCATATTCGTCTAAAAGCTTTGCAGCATTTTCTAATCTTCCATTGCCAATCAGTGAATTAATTTGTTCTTTAACTTTATTTCGATAATGTTCAAACTCAGAGGTTTTATCAGCCTTTTTCTTCTCATCCTGCATCATCAATTCAATACCTTTTTTTTGCATAGGATAAACTTTTAATGCTTTCCTTAGATATCGAATATAATTTGCCTGCTCGGTATCTTTAAACTCATAAGCTTTAAGCATAAGTAAGAAAAAGACATCCTCGTCGGTTTTGACTCTATTAATACTTTCCTGCTGGATTATATCTCTATGATAAGTTTCTTCTAAGTCATAGACACCATAATGTATATATCTTTTAAAAACACCTAGATACTCCTTATCTTCCATTTCTCCATAAGACAAAAGTGCTCCGCAAACTATTTTTTCTATCTTAGATGTTTCCTGACTCATATATAAAAAGTGTTTCTTCATTGATTGAAGAATTATATCAAAAAATTCACTTTTGTAGGTGTTTGCTAAGTAATTAAGAAAAGAATATCTTTTTGTTTCTCTCAGATTGTATAGTATATCTATAATAGGTATGCCCTTCTTCATCATAAAGTAAATCATATCACTATAATATGGCGGCAGGTCATCATAATGAAAGGTCTTTATTTTTTCCAAAGTATAGCATTCTATTTCCATTTCATCTCTAATAGCTAATAATCTAATAGAATTTAGAAAACCATAACTGTCATCTAATTTCGAAAATAGCTGTATCAAAGAAAATTTTTCTTCTTCTTTCAAGGATTGAATTTTCAGTTCAACCATATCGTAGAAACTCTCTTTTAGAATTTTATCTCCTTTACATCTTTCATGATAGAAGTCTAACAATTTTTGATGATTTCCAGTTTTTAAGTATGCGGCAATGATTGATTCTAAAGCAAGTTTTAAAACATGATTTGATTGTATCATTTTTCCATATTCAATAGCCTGTTTATAATTTTCTTTTGCAGTCAATAACTTTGAAAGTTCATAGTATACTCCTTCATGGGAATCTAAAGTAAACACAATAGAGGTTGGATCTTTGTATTTATTAAAATCTTTCCTAATTTCCAAATATTTTTCATAATTTTTTATGGCATCATCTATCTTCGTTAGGTTTTGCTGAGCATAAGCCAAAAACCAATAAAGATCTAAATTTTTATTACTTATGACAATAGCTTCTTGGCAAATTTCTTCTAATTTTTTATATTTTTTTGCAACATAATAACAATGGGCAATTTGAATATATATATACATTCGTTCATTCATATTGTATTTTTTTTCTTTAGCAATCTCATATGCCTTTAAAGCTGCCTCTAAAGATTCCTTATGCTTATTATACATACCGTAGGATTGTGAAAGTTGAAACCATGTGTAACTGTTGTCAGGTTCCCTTTCAAGTTCCTTTTCCAGCAAAGCTATATTCCGAACAAATTTTCTCTTCATTAATTCCTTATCGGTAGAAATATATCCAAAATGAAGAAGTATAACATCTAGAAAGTAA
Source organism: Anaerovirgula multivorans (assembly GCF_900188145.1). Classification (GTDB taxonomy): domain Bacteria; phylum Bacillota; class Clostridia; order Peptostreptococcales; family Natronincolaceae; genus Anaerovirgula; species Anaerovirgula multivorans. The sequence goes on from NZ_FZOJ01000011.1 coordinate 80,813, forward strand.
ATTGGATGTCTAATAATTGGTTGTTCATGAATACTACCTGTATATAGAAATTTTTTATTTTTAAATAGTCTGCATACGTGCACCACAGTGTTATATTCTCTTTTATCCGATGTAAAATTTTTAATAGATACTAAAGCTGTATTATAGCGTTTGTCAAAGTTATGCTTAAAAAATTGTATGATATCTTTTGCATCCTCAACAATCTCATCTCCATCAATGACAAAGAGCCACTCTCCCTTTGCATAACCAATAGTGATATTTCTCATCTCTGCAAAATTATCCTTCCATAAATGAAAATAAACCTTCTTTGTGTATCTTTTGGCAATTTCCATGGTATTATCCTGAGATCCTGTATCCACAATAATCAACTCTGAAGAGATCGCCTCCCGAATAGGGTCCAAACTCTTCAAGCATTTCTCTAAATATTTAGATTCGTTCTTCACCATCATAACGATGCTTAACTTCATTGATTATCCTCCTTATAAATTATCTGCTGATTAAAGAAGCTGTTTGCATAAGAAAATTCTTTTCTCATCTAAACAAATTCTTTATGTTCTAGAGTAAAGTTATCCTGAAGTTAGAAAAAAGGAGAGCAGTTACACTACTCCCCTTTCCATACTAATATATTTATCTTAATAATTGAAGCACGTTTTGTGGAGCTTGGTTAGCTTGAGCCAACATTGCTGTAGCAGCCTGTTGTAGAATATTCGTTCTAGTGAAGTTCATCATTTCCTTCGCCATATCGGTGTCTCTGATTCGAGATTCAGAAGCTTGTAGGTTTTCAGCAGATACGTCTAGGTTATTAATGGTATGCTCTAATCTGTTTTGAATAGAACCAAGTTTCCCTCTTTCAGCAGATACTTTTTCTAATGCATTATTAACTGTAGTGATAACTGCACTAATGCTAGCACCTGTAGAAGTAGCATCTGCTACGATAGTTCCAACAGAAGCTGCTGTAACTCCTAAGCTTGCAGCACTCATGTTAGCAATTCCAAATTCGATTTTCTGATCTTGGTTAGCACCTACTTGCAAATACACTGCATTTGTAGCAGATAAGCCTCCACCTAAAAGATTCTTTTTGTTAAACTCTGTTTTGTCTGTAATAGCTGTAATTTCTTCAGATAATTGATTTAATTCATCAGCAATCTTTGATCTATCTTCAGGTTCATAAGTGTCATTAGAAGCTTGTACAGCTAATTCTCTCATTCTTTGAAGCATTGCATGAGTTTCTGTTAAAGCACCTTCAGCTGTTTGAATCATTGAAATACCGTCTTGAGCATTTCTAGAAGCTTGATTTAAACCTCTGATTTGTCCTCTCATTTTTTCAGAGATTGCCAAACCTGCAGCATCATCAGCAGCTCTGTTGATTCTTAAACCAGAAGATAATTTTTCTACAGCTTTTGATTGATCTCCACCAGTTAGTTTTAAAGATCTGTGGGAATTGATTGCTAACATATTGTTGTTAATTACCATATTACTCATTATAAATCTCCTCCTTGAATTTTATTGTTTTTTCTGGCATCCTTGCCATAAACTGATTTTACATTAAATGATTCTAAAATCTTCCTTCTCCTTGGCCAAGGTTTATTGGTAAGATTTATTGTTATGCTTACTATATATATCGGAATATTTAAAGGCTACTTTAGAGTAAAAAGTAAAAAAATTTATTTTTCTTCTTTTTTTGTCAAAATATCTTTGATGCACGCAAAATTTGTCTTTTGTTGGCTGGCAGCTTTATTTTCCTCTTGGATCTCTATGTACACTTCTTTTCTAAAAATCTCTATATTTTTAGGGGCAGATATCCCTATTTTGACACGATCCTCCTCGATGCTGAGGATTTTTATTTCTATATCCTTACCTAACATAATGCTTTCTTCTTGCTTTCTTGCCAGTACCAGCATTTTACTTTGCCCCCTCTAAAGTTTTTTCATTTTGAGGAGTATTTAGTTCTTCTAATATATAATGTTTTGTATGATATCTTTCATCTTCTATTACAATTTGTTTTGCTTTATAGTTTTTGCTATTGATAATAAGAGGCGCCCGTAGGTTTGCTGTCATTTTGCTGATATCCTCTGGTACAACCACAATGGCAAATAGGTTGACATCTTCAACCGCTTCAATTCCTAGTTTTTCTACTACGCTTTGAGAAATTTCAAAATCATAATCAGGTCTGAAAATAAACGGATTTACTATTACAAAGGTTAAATTTTCATCCTCCACTGATTGCAGCCAATGGAAGGGGATCTCTTCATCTGGATTTTTAAGGATAATGAATTTTGTTCGTTCTTCAAAAGCAGGGATACCGTCGGGAAAGTCCAATATTTTTTCTTCTTCTATTTCTATTTCTCCAAAATTTCTTGTCTTTAATAGCATGCCCTTATCGCTCCTTTGATTTAAGATTTAATCTTATTATCTCATTAACCGCCATAAAGGTCTACTTTTTTTCCTACATAATCTATTTGGATATAGTTTTTTTGTTTGAGGTAGACCTTGACATCTCTTGTGTTGTAATGGATGTTGACAGGATTGGGAGGCACATGGGTTTTTATATCTCCCTTCTGGTAGCGAATATGGGTTTCTCCCTTTTGAAATCTCATCTCTGGTCTGGATTTTGGTATCATATCAAATGCAAATTGCTTCTCTTGAGCCTTCATCTTATTTTTGGCCAATCTGCCTATGACAACTCCGTTCTGGATATCTGCCATCGCATTGCCTTCATCTGCAATTTTTGCGATGGCTCTTAGGGCATTTTGTCTCCCCTTTGCCGCAAATTGTCTAGAGAGTTCTTGGTTACTTTTTAATCCCGCTTCGGAAAAGCACTGACTTTGATCAATAAGCAAGACAGGGTCTTCTTGCTGTATATAAATCTCAGGATATAATGTCTGTATTTGAAGAAAATGATGGTTTTGAGAAATATACAAATCTCCAATTCCCTGTTGAATGCCTATTTGGGCATCCTGCGTTTGAATACGTAAATTCATGTTGCTTCACCCCATTTAAAATAGATAAAGGATTGGACCTTTTAAGGCTTTACCTTAAAAAGTCCAATAATGTTGGCTGCATAATCCTCGCTCCAATGGATAGTGCAGAGCGATAAATAGCTTCTTCTCTTATTATGTCCGTGTAGACCTGTGCCATGTCTGCATCCTCAAGCTGAGATAATAACTTTTTAAAGTTTATGGTCTCATCGGCCACACGATTACTGACCATGTCCATACGATTCACCTTTGCACCTATTTCTGAGTTTACCTCTAATATTTTTTGATGGAAGGCATCGATTTGACCTAGAAGTTCGTTGATTTCCTCATTGTTTCCTCTTAATAATTCATCTTCTAGCTTATCAAATAGTTGGATTAGTCCTGCTTTTTGACCTGCAACAACCGTTTTCTTTTCTGCATCTCCAGCTACTCTTAATTGGTCAACTGCATCATTATCAATACCTAAGGTTCCTCCAAATATCTCTTTATTATAAAGGACTCCTGAATTTTCAGGGGCGATCACTCTTAATCCAGCACCATCAGCTTCGAATGTAAATCCAGCAATTTTCGAGCCCTTTTCTTGAGCTATTGCTTCAAAAGCATCTACCAGCATTTGAGAATCAAAAGTTCCATCAACAACCACTGTTGCTCCATCTTTTGTAACATTTGTGATTTCACTTGAAGCTCCAGCTTCAATTTTTAAAGTAACCCCCATAAAGGTAAAGGTAGTGTCTGGCGTAAACGTAATGTCTCCCGTCTCCCACACAGCCGCTACTTGCCTTGTATCCACCGCTGTAGCATCGGTAGGGGTAGCTTTGATTCTTAGAACACCGTCAATAACTTGTGTACCATCCCACTCATTGGCTTCATACTTTTCAAAGGAATAGCCTTTTAATGGAGAACCGTATACTTCTGCCATTTCCTTTAGTCCATTGATCATAGCTTCCATCTGTTCTTCTACATTACCAGGGGGGCCTACTGTAACAGTCGCTTCGGTTCCGTCTTGGTTTATGGTTACTCCTTCAGGAGATCCTATCACTAAAGTAACTGTTACTGGTGGCGTACCATCCTCCATCTGCAAAGTTATAGTATCGCCACTATTCAAAGGAAATTCTTCACTATAAACCACTGGCTTCTCATAAGCCTCAAACAATTGAAATCCCAAAGTGTTTACACCAATATTCTCAAAGTTTGCTACTTGAATATTTTTCTTGTCATCAACATAGGCAGGATTTACATAATCTGTTAAATTTACAAGATAATTGCCCTCCTTGTCAAATAGGGGCTGGTCTATCTTTTTACCAGAAAAGATATAGCTGTTGCCATAGGAGCTATTTCCAAAGCTAATAATTTGCGCCTTTAGTTCCTTTATTTCTTCCTGAATTTTTGTAGTTTCTTCAACCGTCAGGGGTCCATTGGCCGCTTGTACCATTAGTTCTCTTACACGAACAAGGGCATCATTTGTTTGTTTTGCTGCCAGTTCTGTGGTTTCTAGCCAAGATATAGCATCATTTACATTTTTACCATATTGCGTCAATTGACTTATATCTGATTTCACTCTTAAACTTCTAGCAACAGCTGCAGGATCATCGGAAGGCCGATTGATTCTTTTTGTTGTTAAGCCTTGAGTTTGCAGTTTATCCAAGCGTAGCATATTGTTATTTAAGTTTCGCATAACTTTGTTAATCATCATATTATTTGTAATTCGCATATCATATCAACTCCCTATCTTCCTACTATACCTAATTTATTAATAATAACATCCAGCATCTCATCAAAGGTAGTAACCATTCTAGCAGAAGCGTTATAGGCATGTTGAAATCTTATCATATTGGTCAATTCTTCTTCGGTGGATACTCCTGATATCCTTTGTCTCTCTGTGTCCACCATTTCAGTTAATAAGAACTGATTGACGGCATTTCTTTGGGCTTCTAGGGAATCTACTCCAAGGTTAGCGATCAAGGCTGTCATAAAGTCCTCTGCCTTTCCCTCTTTGAACATACTTCCATTATTTCTAAGCTCAGCAAGCTTTAAGGCATTGGAGCCATCGCCTGGAAGTAAATCCAATTCACTAGCGGCTGCAATCTTGTTCAAATCCTCTAAATCTAAAGCAACAGCGATATTTTTGGCATTGATTTTAGGACTTGTATCCTTTAGTGCCTCTTCAGTGGAGACACCATTAGCTGTGAAAAACATAATCCCCGTGGTTTCATTTAAACCAAAACCACTGCTGTGAAGTTTGTTTACCTCTTCAGCCAATACCTGTGCAAAGTGATTCAGTCTTTCTATGTAATAAGGTACTCCTTTAGTAGCACCTCCTTGACCATCCCTTAGGTCCAATAGCCCTTTTAATTCTCCTTTTAGAGCAGAGGTGTTCAAGATTGTGCCATCTGCCCATCTCACTACATTAATTTCTAAGTCGACGCCCATTTCATCGAAAAACTCACTCTTTTCTTTGGTGCCGGCATCCAATTTTTTCACTCTATCATGGTGAACCAAAGGATTACCATTAATTTGTATAGCCATTTTATTGTTGCCGTTTCCATCCGAGACTTCCAGCACTTCTATGTTGACCAATTTTGAAAGTTCATCTATCAAAAGATTTCTTCGATCCCTTAAATCATTAGCCGTGCTTCCCCCTATCTCATAACGAGAAATCTGTTCATTTAACTGGGCAATTTGTTCGGCATAGCCATTGATGGAATTCACAGCATCTACCACATCATTGTTTAAGCCCCGTACTAAGTTCTCCATCTGACTATACATGCTATTGATACTACTGGTAAAAGCACTGGCATTTTCCCGCACTAGTCTTCTAGTTGCAAGACTATTTGCATTTTCTGGTTTGCTAAGCTGTTGAAAAGAATCGAAGAATTCTTTAATAATTGTGTTTATACCAGTCTCAGAGGGTTCATTCATAATAGCTTCTAAGAAATATAAACCATCACTTTTGGCCTCCCAATAGCCTAGAGAATTGACTTCTCCTCTGTATCGGTAATCTAAAAATTCATTCCTTAACTGTTGTATAGCAACAGTATCTACTCCTGTACCAAGCATTCCCTGCCGGCCAGATAAAGGCATTGGCGTACTTTGAGTCTGTATTAATCTTTGTCTTGTATAGCCGGCTGTATTTACGTTAGCAAGATTGTGCCCCGTGATATCTAGTGCTCTTTGGGATGCAAAGAGTCCAGATGTAGCTGTATTAAATCCTAGAAATGTTGAGCGCATGATTCATACCACCTTCTTCTGTATTAGGTATCCCTTTTCTCAAACCTTCATATCCAATAGGCTGGAGATCGATTTTCTCTTTCCTGTATCCTTCTCTCCATAATTGTTACCTGTTTCTGGTGATGAGGTTATTATTTCTATGTTAAAATCGATGAACTCCAAGTTTTGTTGAATTAACTTCTCATTTAATTGGTTTACTTCTGTTAGCTTCTTAATAGTCTCTAACAACTGATTCCTTATGGTGTCAATTTCATTAATCTCCTGGTCTCCTAAATGCAACAATAGCTCGGATATGCCAGCGGGTTCAGGAATCTCCATTTCCTCTGCAATATTTGTGAAAATAGATCGTCGAATCTTTTCAAAGGTTGCCATTGTTCGAATATACTGCTGTTCTTTTTGAATGACCTCTTCCAATTCCACCAATTTTCCCATCTTTATAATTATTGTTTTTTCTTTAGCCATTTCTACAATATCCTTATACATCTTTAGCTCCTGATGTAGGGTTTCTTTTAACTGTTGAATGGATTTTATCATATTATCACCACCTGCTATATTTATCCTTAGGCTGTTAAATTTTCTCATCCATCAGAATGCTTTCAATTAATTTATCTGTGATTTCTTTTCCTGATACATTATAACTATTTGTTTGGATCTTTTCTTTTAAATCCTCTACTTTTTCTTTCCTTACTTCTGGTAGATTTTTAAAGGCCTTTACTGCCACTTGAAATTCCTTTGCTTTTCCTGATATATCTAGTTGATCCCCGGAGGATGTTACTTCTCCTGTTTTCTCTGTAGACTTTACAGATTTATTGTATAATTTCATGACCTGTGAAATATTAGGATTGTTGAAAATCTTCATAAAAACACCTCTAACTTTCCGATTGTTTTCTTAATAGTATTATCGGTAAGGCAGAGGTATTTCTTTACATCAATTATTTTTTTTTCTTTCTGCTATAAACATTTTATGAGTTCTATTGGTCTTTCTTGGTTTTTCCCTTTCTTTTTCTTTAGTATTCGGTTGCAGTACTTTACTAAATTCCTTTTGCAATTTAACAGTGCAAGATTCACAAAATCTCCCTGAACGAATGGCTGTGCCGCATCTTTCACAGTCCAAAAGTATATTGTCTTCTTCTCTGATTTCAATTCTATTTTCTCTTAAAAACTTTAAAATCTGTTTTTCACTTACTTCAGTAGCCTCAGAGACCTCCACAATTGTAGCTCCTGAATGATCATACAAATAGTTTTTTACTTTTTTAAAATCCTCTTCCTCACTTTCATTGCTACATCTAGAGCAAAAATTGGAACCAGTATAGGCAAAAGTTCTCCCACATTTTTCACAATTTCTTAATTCCATATGCACTCCTCCTCATGCCGCCTTCAGCGGAAATCATAGTTTAAAATTTAAAATGTAAAAATCAAAAGACCAATCTCTTTGATTTCCAGATATCATTTTTCATTTTGCATCCCTCTAAACTCCTCTGGCAAAAGTCAATACTGTAATGGACTTTGCTCCCTCCCCCATCAACACCCTGCTGCAGGCATCTGCAGTAGCCCCTGTAGTAAATATGTCATCTACTAATAAAATATCTCTTCCATCAACGGCTTGCTTATCTTTTACTTGAAAAGCATTTTTTAAATTTTCTCTCCGCTGTTTTCTTGACAGATTGTGCATCACCTTGGTATTCTTCACTCGGATTAAATTGCCCTTTTTATACTCTATATCCAAATTCCTACTAATATATTTGGCTAATAAATGAGCTTGGTTATAACCCCGTTTCCTTTCCCTTTCAGGATACAGGGGTACTGCTATCAACATATCTCCCTCTATGCCTTTCTTTTTTATGACAGCCGCCATCATATAGGCCATATTCCTTGCTAAATAAGTAGCATCATAATATTTGAAGCGAAATATTAAATCTTTAATCATTCCCTTATACTCTACTACAGCAACTCTCCTATGAAAGGAATTCTCTGTTCCCTCACAGTCCTCATAGATTTCTATGTCCTCCTGATCTACCAAGGGCCTGGAAAGCTTCTTACAACTGTTTTCAGTAACAAAAGAAATCTCCTTCATACATCTACAACAAATGCCAAGTTCAGTTTTTCCCTTTAAATAGCTATTACATAGAATACAAGTCATATTAGGAGGGTAAATTAAGTCTAACAATGCTTCACTATACGCTCTAAACAAACCATTTGTTTTTCTCATAGGACCATCCTCCTTGGGGAAAATGAGACTTAATTCATAAGTAGACAACCGAAAGTTTGATTTGCAACTTTCGTGTTGGTCACTTAGTTTGTTTATCTAGAGGAAGTTTTAGCACTATACTGAAGGACAAGTTATTTTTCTATGATTCTATTCTTTTTTTATACCTTTTTTTATAATAAACATTACCTTGTATTTCCTTTTCAAGCGATGGGTTTCGTTTAATCTCTTCTTGATAATTTACTAAAAAAGTATCTAGCAACTGACTCGTTTCAATAACCTCTGGATCCGTTAAATCCCCTTGTTTCTCCTCTATTAGCTGGCATAGCTTTTTTCTAGTGGCTTCAATCTTTTCCTTTAGCTTAATTAATTCTCCCATGTCTCTTCTCTCAATAGCCTCCCTATTTTTTTTCCTACTGCTGGTTAAAATGAAATTCATAAAACTTATTTAATCGGTAGCTTAAACCTGAATAACGTTGAACAATTTTATCATTATCCACCATCATCCTTAAATAGCTTTCCGCTCCTACTAGTACTACCAGATTTTTTGCTCTAGTAATGGCTGTGTACAGTAAATTTCTTGTCAATAACATTGGTGGTCCCCAAGCAATAGGCATTACCACTACAGGAAACTCACTTCCCTGGCTTTTATGAATGGTAATACAGTATGCCAACTCTAGTTCATCCAATTGAGAGAAGCTATAGTTTACTAGCCTATAGTCATCAAACAGTACTTTTAACTCTTGATCTCCTTCATCAATGGAGTGAATATAACCGATATCTCCATTAAAAATACCCTCCCCCTTCTCCTCTTGGGAATCCGGATCCTGGCTTTCCCATTTTAAAGTATAATTATTTTTTATCTGCATCACCTTATCCCCTACCCGAAAGATCTTTTCCTTTAATGCCTTCTCTTTTTTCCACTTAATAGGAGGATTTAAAGCTTGCTGCAGTTCTTTATTGAAGTTAATGGTGCCGATTTCTCCCTTTTTCATTGGAGTTAGCACCTGTATATCCTTTACGCTATCAAATTGATAATGGTTTGGAAGTCTTTCCTTTACCAATTGAATTACGGTTTTTGTAATATTCCCTCTTTGGTTTTTAGTAATAAAGTAAAAATCCTTTTCCTTCATATTTAAGAGGGGATACTCTCCATGATTAATCTTGTGGGCGTTGACAATGATCATACTCTCCTCTGCCTGCCGAAAGATCTCATTGAGCCTTACTACCTTAACAATTCTACTATCTATAATATCCTTCAATACATTTCCCGCTCCCACCGAAGGCAGCTGATCCGCATCTCCAACTAAAATAAGTCTAGTCCCTAGGGATACAGCCTTCATTAAACTATGCATCAGAAGAATGTCCACCATGGAAACCTCATCGATAATAATGACATCGCTGTCTAGGGGGTTTTCCTCGTTTCTCTGGAACATCATACTATCTTCCTCTTCCGCAAAACCCAGCTCCAGCATCCGATGAATGGTTCTGGCTTCTTTGCCGGTGGCCTCCGTCATCCTTTTTGAGGCTCGTCCCGTCGGTGCACCTAAGACAATCTTCATTTCCAGCTTTTCAAAGATTTTAATTAGCGTATTGATGGTGGTGGTTTTGCCAGTGCCAGGGCCTCCAGTAATTACTAAAATCCCATTTTCTACCGCCTGCTTTACAGCTTCTTTTTGATTGATAGCTAGGGAAATGCCTTCCTGCTGTTGCAGTTGCTGTAATTCTTCCTCAAGGTCTATTTCTAGAGGGTCCATCTTCACTCGTGAAAGCTCAATCAGCTTTTTACACACATTGGTTTCTGCATAGTAGTAGGCCATAGAATAAACAGCGGTTTCTTCCCCTTGCCTTTCTATCTGGATTTTCTGGTCTAATGCTAAGTTTTGTACTGCCTCCTGTACCATTTCCACCTCTACCTTTAAAAGCTCAGCCGTTCTTTCTATCAACATCTGGCTAGGAGCATAGGTGTGTCCCTCAAGGTGAAAGGTATTGAGCATGTACTTTGTGCCTGCATAAATTCTGTATTTGGAGTTAGCTGCGATCCCCATGGTTTTGGCAATCCTATCAGCGGTAATAAATCCAATACCCATAATGTCTTCTGCCAAACGGTAAGGATTTTCCTGTATGGTAGAAATCGTATTTTCTCCATAAATTTTATAAATCTTTACAGCATAATTAGGAGTTATACCGTATTGAGATAGAAAAAGAATGATCTCTCTCAGTTCCCTCTGTTCTTGAAAGGCCTCTGTAATAGCTTCCGCCTTTGACTCCCCAATGCCAGATACTTCTGTTAACCTATGGGGCTGACTCTGGATAATCTCCATAGCTTCCTCCCCAAAATGATCTACAATTCTTTTGGCCATCTTTTTGCCTATACCGGGAAGAATACCGGAGGATAAGTAATAAATTATGCCTTCTTCAGTGGTAGGCAAAATAGGTCTATACTCCTGTACCTCCAGCTGATGTCCATACACAGGATGAATCATCCATTTCCCCTTTACCAATAGATGGTCCCCCTCCTTTAGAGCCGGTAAGTATCCCACCATGGTAATTTCCTCCTCAGGTGATTCTAGTATCGCTACAGTATAACCATTGGATTCATTTTGAAATATGATTTCTATCAGTCTACCTTCAACCTCTAGCACCTTGGTATCCTCCTAATAATCAGTTGCACTTCCATGTCATAATTTTCTTTAATCCTTCATATATATCTATGTCTCAAGAGGAAACCTCTTATTATAAATTGTTAAAAAAATATTATTTTTATTATATCATATAGTAAAAAAACTGTAAGTAATAATTATACAAATGCGACAAAATTACCAGTTATTACCGTTTTGAATAATTATGCCCCCATAATTTTATCTGTTCACTGAAAAAAAGACAAAAACTTAGACTATTTAAAAGCCTTTAGTTCGAGGTGCAATAAAACCCGTGAACCACAGTGTATACAGTAAAGGATTCAGGGGAGCAAAGCTCCCCTGAATCCTACACTAACTCTAACTCTTCTTCTTCAGTTCTTATAATTTTTGCCCCATGAATTTCTCCGAGTTCCTCTTCTCCTACAATGAAAACATTGTCATTAAGAATGGTCTCCATAGCAGCTTTTACTTCTGCCGCCGTTATATCTTCACGAGCATTGACAATCGTTAGCTTTGCTGTTTTATCATCTGTCTTTTTAAAGGTCATTTCCAATACTCTATTCAAGCTTCTTCATCTCCTTTAAAAATATTCTAGGATTCCTCCTACTCTTCTACTAATTCCTTCTCATCAATCCTAGTGATGGTTTTTGCTTCCTTCTCTTGAAGCCCTATGATGGTTGCCGCCACATTATATACGGCTTGATCATCAGCTTGGGGCTTTAAATTACTATAGCTTCTTGAGGAAAGCTTTTCTTTTCCCTCTTGATCTCTGCTTTCAACAAATTGAAGTCGAATTCTTGAGGTTTCTCCCATTGCTTGCACTGGCATCTCTTCATCTCCTATCTTTTTCTACTTTAGCCTTTAACATCCTGTAGCTGCAGTCTACATTCAATAAATGTTTTAGAGATGAAAAAGTTAGTATACTTTTCTTAAATATTTTCCTAATTTTTTTAAAGCTACTGCCTTTGTCTTTGCTACAGAAACAGGATGAATCCCTTTGTGGGCAGCAATTTCCTTTAGAGATTGATACTGAAAATAATATCGAATCACTATATCCCTCTGACAGTTGGATAATTGCTCCATGGCATTCTGCAGGAATCGCTTTTCCTGATTTTCGATACAGATTTTCTCTATATCACAAGTGTTATCCTGCAATATATCCAACAACGTCCCAGTCTCTGCAGCTCCTACCGAAGCGTCTAGAGAATAATACTGTTTATTTTTACGTCTTTTATTATGATAATAATGACGGATTCTAGTGGAAACATAGGCTAGAAAAGGAATCTTTCTAGATGGGTCAAAATCCCTTAAGGCTTCAAGAATTTCCAATACACCTTCTTGATACATATCCTCCTCCCTTCCTTGTCTTGCTCCATACCTTTTACTGTAGGACAATATAAGGGGTTTCAGTTGATTGACCAAATCCACCACTGCCTCCTCTTCTCCCTTTAATGCCTTGTTCACCATTTTTTCAGATAATACATTCAATTTTCAACTTCCTTTAAAGGACACATCCTTTCTTATTACCGGCAATTCATTTTATGAAAACTTTCTTGGATAGGCTAATGATAAAATGAGACTTAATTCTTTACATGCTAGAAGGGTTATTTAGAAGAGTTTTTCATAAGAAAAATACGTAAAAAAAGAGAGGACATTTTATCCTCTCTCTGTTAGCCTTTTAGAATTTCATCGTTTTTTAACGTTTCAGCTTTATCTGTCTTTTCCCACGGAAGTTCTACATCGGTTCTTCCAAAATGACCATAGGCTGCGATTTGTCTATAGATTGGACGTCTTAAATCTAAATCTCTAATGATGGCAGCTGGCCTTAAATCAAAGTGCTTTCTAACCAATTGTATCAACTGTTCTTCTGTAGCTTTGCCAGTGCCAAAGGTTTCTACCATGATGGATACTGGTTGCGCTACCCCGATAGCATAGGCCAATTCAAGCTCACATTTATCTGCCAAGCCTGCTGCAACGATGTTTTTCGCAACATATCTAGCAGCATAGGCAGCAGAACGGTCTACCTTTGTTGGATCCTTCCCTGAGAAAGCACCACCACCATGGCGGGCATATCCACCATAGGTATCTACAATGATCTTTCTGCCGGTTAATCCAGCATCTCCCTGTGGTCCACCAATAACAAATCTTCCTGTTGGGTTAATATAGTACTTAGTGTTTTCATCTAACAAATCACTAGGTACGATTTTATCAATAACGTATTCTCTTAAATCAGCTTCAATTGTTTGTCTATCTATCTCTGGACTATGCTGTGTAGAAATAACGATAGCATCAATTCTTACAGGTTTATCTCCATCGTATTCAACAGTTACCTGAGTTTTACCATCAGGACGTAAGTAAGATAATGTTCCATTTTTTCTAACCTCTGATAATCTTCTAGCCAATTTATGTGCTAATGCAATTGGTAAAGGCATCAGCTCTGGTGTTTCATTGCAGGCAAAACCAAACATGATTCCTTGGTCTCCAGCACCGATAGATTCTAATGTATCTTGCATTTCTCCCTTTTTACTTTCAAGGGCTTCGTTTACTCCCATGGCAATATCAGGAGATTGTTCATCAATAGATGTTAATACTGCACAGGTGTCACTATCAAAGCCATACTTAGCTCTTGTATACCCAATTTCTTCAATTGTTTTTCTAACAACTTTAGGAATGTCAACATAACACTCTGTAGTAATTTCTCCAGCCACCAATACAAGACCTGTGGTTACAGATGTTTCGCAAGCTACCCTTGCATTTGGATCTTTTTCAAAAATTGCATCTAAAATTGCATCGGAAATTTGATCGCAAATCTTATCCGGATGTCCCTCTGTTACAGACTCAGAAGTAAATAATCTTCTCGCCATTTCACATACTCCTCCTTTATTTAAATGATTTATAAACGGGTATTGATTTATTATAATAACTATATTTTTATTCTTTACCCAAAAATTATCCATAAACATAAAAACACAAAAACATGAAAACCCTCTTCTCAAAAAGAAGAGGGTGTATTAACCAAATTCGGTTTCCTCATCTTCCAGAACTAACATTCTGTGGGACTTAGCACCATACTTTCTATGGTTGCCGGGTTTCATCGGGCCCTTCCCTCCACCGCTCTTGATAAGGCATCAAGTTTTTTATTTAATTGCACTCTGTGAAAGTGACTGACACCAAATCAAAGATTTGAGTCATCTACTTTTATCAATGTTTATGATATCACCACTGTTTTTATATGTCAACAAATATTTTGAATAAGAATGAAAATATTTAAAGGGATGCCTTATATTAGTATCATCGAATAAGTTAAAATAAACATGATGGTTCCTGCAATGGCAGCTCCAGTGGCTATTGCAGGAAATGCATACCGAAAAGGAATATTAAAGAGAATAGCAGCTAAACAACCACTCCATATACCTGTAGTAGGAAGAGGCACCGCTACAAACATAATGAGCCCAACGATACTATATTTCCTAATTTTTTCACTTTTTTTTAAGGTTCTCTTTATGGTTTTATCTACCAAGTAATGAAAAAATTTTCTATCTTTTAAATACGTAAAGATTGGTTTTATAAAAATCAATAAAAAAGGTACAGGGATCAGGCTTCCTAAGATTCCTAGAAGCGTTGCATGAATAGGGTGCATCCCTAGAGAAACGCCTATAGGTATAGCTCCTCTGACTTCCACTAAAGGCATAGCTGCTATTAACAGAACCATCAGTTCATGGGTAATAACTTCCATCATCTTATTCATCATTTCACCTCTATTCATTATATAAAATCCTAGAGATGAATAGAACCTAACTGCCATACATAGACATGCTTAGCAAATACAACAATGTTTTACAAATTTGTAATAAAATTTTAATGTTTTTACATTACAAATTATGGTATAATTAGTAAAACTAAGGGATAGAGAACAATTATTATGTCAGTTTTCAACCGTTTTTCTATAGTGAGATATTTATATTTATTAAGCTAAGGAGAAAATCTTCTAGTTATCTTATTAAGTCAAATAGGGGGCGAGACGAATGATGCAATTAGAAGAATTAAGGGTAGAAATCAATCGGTTAAGAAATAGATTAGGCCGTTATTTGGATCAAAACGAAGACCATGACAAAATCTTTAGATTAAATATAGAGATTGATGAATTAATTGTAGAGTACCATAGATTGCTAATGGGAAAATAGAATATACAATAGGGGAGAACCTTTCTCCCCTATTTTTTTATTCTTTTTACCCTTCTATTTAAGAACCAAAGTTAAAAGAGGAATGGTGATTAAAGATAATAGTGTTGTAATAAAAACACTTTTAGAAGCTAAGTAATGATCCGAATCATAAAGTGTTGCAAAAACTGCAGTGTTTGCAGCAGCCGGCATTCCTGTAATCACCACTGGTATTCCTAACAATAGTCCCCGAAGCCCGATAGCATATAATACACCCCATGCAATCATAGGTAGAATTAAAAGTCGGGCAAAAGCTAACGATAAGATCTTTTCTTCCTGTAATACTTCGCGGAAAGGAATGTCCGCTAGGAAAGAGCCTATAATCAACATCGATAAGGGAGTAGTTGTAGAACCCACTATATCCAATGTCTGATATATGGCTGATGGTAACTCAATTGACAATAAAAAGAAGCTAAAACCAAGGAATACCGCTATAATACCAGGATGTAGAAGAATCTTTTTGAAATCAACCTTTTCTCTTTCAATATTACTACTGCGACATATAACATAAACTCCTATGGTTAGCAAAATAAAATTAAAGGGTATGTTATATAGTGCTGTGTAGAAAACTCCTATATCACCATAAATAGCATCTATAATTGGATATCCTATAAATGCTACATTAGAAAAAATCAAAACAAACTGATATACATCTTTTTTCATACCTTTGACTCTAATTATTTTAGGATAAATAAAAGAAAATCCTATAGCTACACTGTAAACAAGCAAAGAAATGCCAATGACCTTCAAGCTATCCCACAATAAATCTTGAGAAAAAGGAAATTGCATGGATTTGATGATCATGGCTGGCAGCGCCACCTGTAGCACTAGATTGCTAAGGCCTTTATTCAACTGATTATCCACATATTTCAACTTTTTAGCTCCGAAACCAATAAGCATCGTAAAAAACAAAACTAAAATTTGATTGATCGTTGCATAAAATACCACATCAATATCCCCCTATAAAATTCCCTTATATAGATACTCCCTCTATACTTTGATTTTAATACACATATACTATAAATATGCTCATACTACCTTTATTGTCACTTAGAGAAAATTTACTCCCTCTATCCTAAAAAGACCATGTAATATTATAATAACAAAGCTTGCATTTTAACACAATAAAGAAATAAAGTGCAAGGCAAAAGAAAAAACGGAGGTTTTTCTCCGCTTTAGTATCCTAAGTCCTGCCTTTTAAGTGGTTCTTCAATAAAGATATGTCCCATTAGGGTTTCTCTTTTACTTCCGTCTACCAACAACTGAACTGCATCGATATCCTTTAGTTCTGTAAGAGAGTATACAATTTGATGTAACACTAAATCCTCCTGCAGACTTCCACCACTTAACCTATCACCGGCTAAGTTGACGTAAGCAATTTTTTCTGCTGTATCTACACTTAAGATTTTTATGTTCTCTAATGCTGTTGATAATTTATCTCCTTCAGGCTTCTTTTGGATTTCAGCTAAGATTACTGCTTCTAAAGACTTTTCTCCAACTGTGACTTCCTTCTCAAGCGAAAGAACTTTTTTCAATGTATCTCTTCCAGTCGTAACATATTCTTCATTTACGTAGTACAATGTGACCCTTACTACTTCACCTTCTGGTTCTGGGTCTACAATTATATCTCCCTCTTCTGCACTGTTCCCTGTCCCCGTTGGAGGTGCTGGAGTTTCTACTGGTTTCTTGCTACAACCAATCATTGTTATGATCATAGCGATAATTAATATGCTAAACCCTATTTTAAAAACATTTTTTTTCATTTTCATCTTCCCTTCTTTCCTATGTTGTACACTTTTCGCCGTTCATTTCCCCTTCGATGTATTGCCAAAACTCCCTCTGAATTAAGTCTTATCTATATTATATAGGAAGATTATTAAGGTACAATTAACAAATGTAAAGAAACTATAAAGAAATCTTTAAAGAACTTTTAGGAATGCAGACATTTATGGTCGTACCCTCCTTCACTTTACTGGAAGCCGCTATTTCCCATTTGTGAAGCTGTAGGATTCGGCTTACAATAGATAGTCCTATGCCAGCTCCTCCAGTATCTCTAGAGCGGGAGGTATCGGTTCGATAAAACTTTTCAAAAATAGATTGAATCTCTTCCTCCTCTATCCCTATACCATTGTCTTCAATAGAAACCTCATAGTAATTTTTTGTATTTCTTCCCCGAATCATCACTTCGCACTTTTCTTTCTCTATATCTCTATATTTTAATGCATTATCAATAAGATTAATAAATACCTCTTTAATTCTGCCGCCATCACAAACAACGATTGGTGGACTTTCTAAGTCAACAGAAATCTTCACTTCATATTTCTCTGCTAAGGGATTCAAAATTTTCACTGTATCCTCTATAATATTTTCCATAGAAAAGACTTCTGTTTTGATCCCCTTTTCCTCTATCTTTGTTAAAGACAGTAGAGATTTGACTAAATCCGATAGTCTATCAATCTCACCATCCATGTCCCTTAGATACTCTTGATAAACTTCAATATCATCCTCACCATAAAGAAGAGAATCTATTAAGGCTTTCATAGAAGCCAAGGGGGTCTTTAACTCATGGGAAACGTCCCCAATGAATTGTGTCCTTCCTCTGTCAATCCGATACAGCTCCTTACTCATCTGATTGAAGTTTTCCGCTAGCTTCCCTATTTCATCCTTTGATCTAACGTTGACCACTTCGCCTAAGTGCCCTTCTCCGATTCTTTTCGCTGTGAGAGATAAAGAGACGATAGGCTCTGTCATCCTTTGGCTGGCAAAGATAGCGGCAAAAACACCAATAATAGCAGCAGCAATAGAAATCATCATAAGCTGTTGTCTAAAGTCCTCTATCGCTTCAAATGCTTCATCTACACTGACGGAAATCAATACTGCTCCCAATACATCTCTACTAGTTTCTGTCACCTGTACGATAGGCACCGCCGCCTGTAGTACATATTTATCAGTTTCATAATACCCAAATTTCTCCTGTAGGTTAAAGGCCTGACGGATTTCTTGATTTTCAATCACTCTTCCCTCCAACAGATGAAAGTTGTCTACCATTACCCGTTGGTTTTCATTTAGTACTAAAATTCTTCCCTCCGTCATAGGGGTATACTTTTTAATATTTTCCCGTAGCTCTAAAGGTCTTTTTAAATTGTCACGGCTTACATTTGAAGCAATGTTGGCTGTTTTTAAGGTGTTTACCTCTATTTCCTTTAAAATGGATTGTTTCATATTTTCTACCGATAGATAATTGATTACAAACAAAGGCATGATAATCAATATAATATAGATAGCCGTTAGCTTTTGTCTGATGGAAGAAAACACAAGCATCAATCCCTTCTAAAGAAATACCCTACACCCCATTTTGTTTGGATCATTGGTGTTTTATCATCATGATCCTTTAATTTTTCTCTGAGGTTTTTAATGTGAACATCAATGGTTCTCGTATCAAGACAAGGTTCCTGCCAAATCAGTCGAAAGATTTCTTCTCTAGGAAAAACTCGACCTTTATTCCTTATGAGCAGTTCCAATATCTCAAACTCCTTAGGAGTCAATTCTATTTCTTTGGAGGACTTCTTCACAATTCTGTAGTTGGGGTCCACCTCTAAGTCCCCTGATGTATAAATGCTTTGTTTATGATCACTTTTTTCTTGTTTTTCTAACCTCCGTAATATAGCCCGCATTCTTGCAATGAGTTCCCGGGTGTTGAAGGGCTTTGTCAAATAATCATCTGCCCCCAACTCCAATCCAAGTATTTTGTCTATATCACTATCCTTAGCTGTTAGCATAATGATAGGAAGATCACTTTTTTGGCGAATGATCCTGCAAAGACTGGTGCCATCAATCTTGGGAAGCATCAAATCCAATATAAGTAAATCAAAGTCGTTGGTTTCAAATACATTTAATCCTTCTTCCCCATCATGAGCAGCAGTAACCTGAAATCCTTCTTGCTCTAAGCTCTTTTTTAATCCCTTCACCAATAACTTTTCATCATCAATGATTAGTATCTTCATGGACTTCACTCCTCCAATATAATAATATACTTTATTATATTATACAACTTTTCTTGTTTTCAAACAAAAGTTAATGGTTACTCCATCTCTGGTAACGGTTACTAGGGACAACAATTCATCCCCCACCCTAAAGAGGATGGGAGATGAATTGTAGCATTAGGTTCTTCAATCCTCTTTACTATGCTTACATAAATCAAGCTCGCTGTTCCATTTTTTCAGCATCGAGGTATATTTTATCTATCTCATCTTTAGAAAGCAGCCACTCTACTAAGTAGCCCATTAGGATAATTCCAGGTAGGTTGATTAATAATCTTGTTACCGTGAATGCATAGCCTAAAGCTGTCAGCTCAAAAACAAGTGTAGGTATTTTTGTAACACACCAAGCATTCATAAATATAACTATATTACTAAATTTCACACCTTTTCTTAGTAGAACTAGCGTAAATGGAAATGCTGCATACATGGGCCCTGCTGCTAAAGAGCCTATCAGTATAGCGAAGACTATTCCCATAAGGCCGGAATCATTTCCCATATACTTCATCATTGTCTTCCTCGGAATCCATTCATCCATCAAGCCTAATAGCAACATAATCGGAGGAAGCACCCCCAGCATTTGTTTAAAGGCACCACCGGCTATCACAAAGGACCTCACTCCTATCTCCCGATTGAATAGGATAACACTTGTTGTAATAAGAAAAGCACATAAAGCAAAAGTATACCTTCTTAAAATTCTTTTCATCTTCCTCCCCCCAATACATTCCCGATAATTACTGCTGCAATAAAGGAGAAAAGAAAGGCTACAAAATTCCTATAGAAGGCAGCTTTTTTCCCTATATACTTGGCTTCTAAAGCAAATGTCACTACCCCTACCAATGTTAGTGTAGATACTAAGGCCGCAACCTGAGGATAACCAGCACCGCTTTTTAGTAGCATGTCTGCTGTGGGAAATGCTACAAAGGTTGGCATCATGGTTATAGCCCCCACTACCGAAGCAAACAAAACTCCAAATATGCCAGATGATTCTCCTATGATACTTGATATCACCTCAGGCTTTAGTATGGCCAGTGTTAATCCTATAATAAAAATGATACCCAAAAACTGGGGCATTATATTCTCAAAGGATTTCCATGCCTTTGAAAGTGCCTTTTTCGTCTTTTCTTTATCTTTGCTATAAGATATCAACAACAACACCAATGCACTTCCATAGAGGATTAATTCCATGTTATCGGCCTCCTTAATGAACCTATAGAGTATACTGTATTTTATTCCATAGGAACATAATAAAGTCCTTCAAGAAATCACTTCCTCGAAAGACCTTATCTTCAATTTCAGTCAATCCAAACTAATTTTTTAACTAATTCTCACTTAACAATTCCACAACGTCTCTTTGTATTTCCCCAATTCTCCAGATGGAAACCCCCTTGATGCCATAATACTTTGCCAACAACAGCTTGCTTTCTACACTCTTCCTATCTTCATATCGGATCAACTGCTGCCTTTCTATGTCTCCTTCAACAAAACTATATTGAAAATTTGGGGTCATAGAGGTGAAATCAAAGCTCTTCTCTCCCTCCCTTTCGGTAATAGCTCGATAAACACTGGTCATGCCGGGGTTGAAAAATTCTCTTGACTTATCCTCCTCTTTAACAGTAGTAACCCACTGGGTTCCTGCCGCCACCTGTAGCCCCAGAATTACCTTATCAGGATTAACCCCTTCATTAAGCAGCTTCACTAGGGCCTCTTTTACTAAAGGGAAAGGAGCATGATCTGTTAAGACATTAAAGTTTTTTCTTTCATGATAATCATGGGTCATAATATTGATCTCATCAGCAATCTCTGATATTGCCTTATAATCATAGCCATCATAATATCCTATGACATTATTAGGCTGTACTGTAACTGTTAAGGTATAATTTTCTGACTTAAGATTCTCTTTTAGTTCCTTCAGAAATGCTACATATAACCCTCTATAGCCCTTCTCTAAATCTCGAATATTTTCAAGATCCATAACAACTCCAGTAAAACCATGTTCCTTTAGACTCTTTACAATGTCTTGAATCACCTGTTGTTGATTCCTTTCATTCTCCAACAACGGATAAATCAAACTGGTTCTGGTCTCTGTCACCATTAACTTTTTATCCAGCTTAGCATTGTCTACTAAGGTTAAGGCTCCTTCATAACCTACAGGTCTTCTATATTCGCTTGTAGAATTCATAGAAAAGATGATGGTGCCATCCTCCAATGCATCTAAAGCGCTCCAACCGAAAACAATTTCATCAAACACCTTTTCTAGAGAGAGGGCATTGGCCTGTGAGGAGGATTGGATAGCATAGTACCCAACCTGTTTCAAATCTTTCTTCTGCTGTAATACACCATAAATTATGACAACTGCTTCAGCTCTAGTAGCAGTGTTGTTAGGTTTAAATAAAAAACCTTCCTCTTCCCTATAACCCTTAATGATACCCCTTTCAGATGACATCTGTATGTATGCCTTTGCTCCTACTGGTATTTCTTCATCATCTAGGAAGGTGGTCTTACTTTCCATCCCCTGATTATCTATATTCATTCCAAAACCTCGCATAATCATTATAGCAATTTCTAGTCGGGTAATGGGTTTTTCTGGTTGGAATCGATTATTTTCATACTCATCTGGTACAATTATATTTTTTGTAACTGCCGCCTCAATATAGGGAAATCCCCATGAATTAGTAGCCACATCTTGGAAAGTAGCTGTTCCCCCAGGAATCTCCATCTCGGGTTCTAAGGTTTTTATCAGCATTGTTACAAACTCTTGTCGAGAAACTTGGTTTTGTGGTCGAAAACTATGATCCTCATAGCCCTTGATAATGCCTAAATGCTGCAGCAAATACAATACCTCCTTATGCTGTGCTGCAATCCAATGGTTCTCTATATCCTTCAAAATCGTAATGCTACTGTTACTAAAGCTAAATGCTAGGGAAGAAAAGAACAAGAGCGTTATTAAAAAACACGCTATTACTTTACGCATGATATCACTATCCTTTCTAGACAATTTTTAGATTTCTGGCCTTTATCCTAAATTTTATCACAAAATAGGTTACTAACCGCTCTCCTATATTGAACATATTGTATCTTATTCCATAAGAACACATAAAAATCCTTCAATGACTGCCACTAATTATATTTTTTCCTACTAAATAATTTAATCCTGCATATTGGGAAGTTACCCTATCAATAACTTATAAACAATGGGTGAGGGAATAATAGTTGGAACCATAGCATAAACAAAGAATCTTTAATAAATATTTAATATTTTATTTATCTACAGTTTATAATTAGCTGTTATACTGAATTGTAAGCTATATCCTATCTTAAGTCCATGGTTCAATACATTTGAAAATTACTATCTATTATATTAAGATAGTAATTGGAGATAATTTAAAAATAATATACTTATGAAGGGAGTTTTTTACTTGTTACGAAAGTTATTTATAGTTATATTAGCAGGAATGCTGATGATTTCCTTTTCAGCCTGTACCGCAAAGGAGGAGGGAGCAGCAGATTCAGCAGAAGAAAATGGTGCAGCTGTAGTAGCCCTTGTAAATGATACGGAAATTCAGAGGATAGATTTTGAAACCATGGTAGAAAATATGAAGTTGTCTTATCTGCAGTTTGGTATAGACTTTGAAAGTGAAGAAAGCAAGGAAATATTAGCAATGATAGAGGAAGAAGCTTTAAATAATTTGATTCAACAGCAATTACTTTTGCAGGATGCATTAGAAAAGCGTTATGAGGTTTCTAAAGATGAAATAGATGATGAAATAAAACAAATCAAATCCCAGTTTGACAACGAAGAAGAATTTTTAGCAGCCTTAGAGGCAAACCAATTAACTTTAGATGTATTAGAAAAAAATGTAGCCAATGACATAATGCTTGAACAATATATACAAGATGAAATCGGTGAACCTTCTGCATCTGAAGAGGAAATTAGGGCAATGTATGAAGAATACAGCCAGACGACGGAGGATGCACCAACCTTTGAAGAAATGAAGCTTCAATTAGAGGAAAATATTAAGTATCAAAAGTTTCAAGTAAGCTTTGGGGAATTAATAGAAAACCTAGAGGCGAAAAGTAGCATCGAGATTTTACTTTAGAGCATCCTTATATTTTTGATACATGCCAGGGTTAAGTTTCCCTAAAAAGCGGTGTAAATAATTTTGTGTATTCTCTTTCTAAGTACAATACCTGAATAATTTTAAGATTTGATGTGAAATGTTGATTTTTGTCGATGAGTAATTTAGCAGATTAGCTCTGTTGTATAAATTACCTAGTTAAAGCTAAAAATATACATTGTCTTTCCTAATAACAGAATAGGGCTATGCTGAGGAGCAACCTGAGCGGTTATTAGGATTCTTTACAGGAACGGGTAGTCTGATTGACTTCCCGTTTTTTTCGTTCCTGGGAGAACAAAAGCGTTAAACCTCAAAGGAATACCTATTCGTTATCAATTTAATAACTAGGTATTCCTTATATATTTATATACTATCGGTAATAGCATGGATGAGAGAATCAACCTTGCTTCTACATTCTTCCAAAGAATTCTCTACCACACCACAATATATTTTTAGCTTCGGTTCTGTTCCTGAAGGTCTTAAAGCAACCCAAGTGTTTTTCTCTAGAAGAAATTTAAGTACATTCTCCTTTGGCAGTTTATCTTGTTTAAGGTAATCTTCCACTATCTTCACTTGATAGCCTCCTATTTCAGTAGGAGGATTCTCACGAAATGTATCCATTGTTTTTTTGATTTTTTCCATTCCTTCTTTTCCTGCAAGCGTGATAGATTTCAAGTCCTCTAGATGATATCCATATTTCTCATATAGCTTTATCAAACCCTCATAAAGACTCATGCCTTTTGCAAAATAATAGGCCGCCATTTCACAGATCAGCATAGATGCCACCACTGCGTCCTTGTCTCTAGCGTAGGTGCCCGACAGATAACCGTAGCTCTCTTCATAACCAAAAAGGAAGGTTTTTTCGTCTGTTTCCTCATATTCTTTAATTTTTTCACCTATATACTTGAATCCTGTTAAGGTATTAAATACATCCACACCAAAATTTTTAGCAATAGTAGCTCCCATTTCACTGGTGACAATGGTTTTGATGATAGTTGCGTTAGCAGGAATACGCTTCTGTTCTTTCATGGCAGATAATATGTATTCTACCAATAGAGCACCCGTCTGATTCCCTGTTAAAACTACATATTCTCCCTCATTGTTTTTTACCACCGCGCCTACTCTATCGCAGTCAGGGTCTGTTCCAATGATTAAATGTGCATCCTCCTTTTTTGCTAAATCAATAGCTAATTGAAAGGCTGCCTTTTCTTCAGGATTAGGATAGCTCACGGTAGAAAAGTCAGGGTCTGGCAACTCCTGTTGTGGCACTACCAACACCCTTTTAAAACCAATTTCTTCAAGTACGCTTCTAATAGGAATGTTTCCTGTTCCATGGAGGGGTGTAAATACTACCTTAAAATCTTCCACCACCTGTTGGTTCTCTTTTCTTCTTAAAGATTGACCTATCACCGCTTCTTTGTAGGCGTTGTCTATCTCATCTCCTATGTATCGTAATAGTCCTCCCCTTAAGGCTTCCTCTTTGTCCATAGAAACACTTTTATAAAAGTCATGAATTCCTTGAATTTCTTCCATGATATCCTTGGCCAATTTAGTAGCAACTTGGGCACCGTCCTCCCAATACACCTTATAGCCATTATAAGCAGGGGGATTATGACTGGCTGTGATTACAATACCTGCTATTGCCTTCAAATATCTTACCGCAAAGGAAAGCTCTGGTGTGGGTCTCAAATCTTCAAATACGTAGGTCTTTATATCATTGGCAGCCAACACAAGGGCCGCCTCTTGAGAAAATTCCTTTGACATATGTCTAGAATCATAAGCAATGACAACTCCTTTATCCATTGCTTCTGTCCCTTTACTTTTTATGTAATTAGCTAACCCCTGGGTTGCTTTTCTTACGGTATACTTGTTCATTCTATTGGTTCCTGCACCAATAATACCCCGTAAGCCGCCGGTACCAAATTCTAAATCCTTATAAAACCGATCTTCTATTTCTTTTTCATTTCCCATGATTTCCTTTAGCTCTTGTCTGGTGATATCATCAAAATATGGGTCAAACAACCAAGTCTCGTAATTCTTCATGGTCTGCAAGTCCATTTTAACGCCTCCAACATCATTAGATTATTTTAGGTTATCCTATTCTATTATATTTATTATTTTTATCTGCAGTACTATTATAATATTTTTTTAACTTTTTACAAAGTTTTTATGGGATACCTTTTATTTTCTTTTGAAAAAACATTAGCCCTGATAGGGAATTTTCTTCTCTATTAGGGCGTTTTATGTCTTTCGCTTTTTTATGTATTATTTTTGATCCACCATAGCAAAGGTTATATTTGCAGAACAGGCCAGCTCTTCTCCTACAAAAGCCTTTCCTTCTGTTTTTGCAATACCTCTTCTGAAGGCAGTAATGTTGACCTCTAACCTCAGCACATCTCCTGGTACAACCTGCCTTCTAAACTTACAGTTGTCTATGCCTGTAAACACGCCTAATTTTCCTTCATTTCCTTCCACTCCGCTGCAGGCAATCCCTGCAACCTGAGCCAATGCCTCTACCATCAATACTCCCGGCATCAGAGGCATTTGAGGAAAATGTCCTTGAAAAAAAGGTTCATTAATCGTAACATTCTTAATCCCTACCGCTGATTTTCCTGGTTCCATTTCTATAATTTTGTCCACTAATAAAAATGGATAACGATGGGGAATTGTTTTCTGTATATCCATAATATTTAATTCTATGGGAATCTACCTCCTGTATCAGTACTATATCATGTATCATGCCATGGGTATCATGCCATGGGGACATGGCATAATGCCATGGGGACGGTTCGTCTGGCACACACCGCTACGCCATGGGGACAGGCCCTCTGTCTTCCCTGCGGTTGCTGCCTTCGCCAGCAAGACATATGGCCAGTCCCCATGGCTCCGCTATTTAGTGCAGTGTCATTATTCATAATATCTTAAATAATAGTATACCATTTTTCAAGCATATTATTTCAACCTATTCTATAGGTTTTTTCGTTGTTCTTGATAGTTGTGTATAAAGTTCTTGGGCGAGGCCTATGCCGCCACCCTTTGACATTTCCTTTGCAACCTCTTCATCCTGTAAGGATTCATAGAGGTCACGGGCATAGCTTTTTTCCACTAGTCCTCCATCAGGAACAGTTCTTCTCATCTGCTGCAGCATCATGTTCAAAAATATGGACTCAAATTCTCTGCAGACTTCCATCAATTTTTCTGGATCTTCTGGAGTTTTTGTGGTTTTTGCCTTGTTTTCTATTTTATTAGAATTATTTAAATGAATCATTGAATCATTTATTTTCATAAGTGCACCAACCTTTTGCCGCTCCTTAAGGCGGAAATTATAATCTAAAATTAAAAATTATTTTATCTCTTCAGATTGTTAGCCATTCCCAGCATCTCATCTGCAGTCTGTATGGATTTAGAATTGATTTCGTAAGCTCTTTGCGCAGTAATCATTCTTACCATTTCATCGATTACCTGTACATTGGAGGTTTCTAAGTAACGTTGTCTCAGAGTGCTGGTACGATTTTCATCCTCCATTGGTATTTCTTCACCAGAAGCAACAGTGGCTTTATATAGATTTCTCCCTACTGATTCTAATCCTTCTGGATTAATAAATTTTGCCAGCTTAATGGTGGCAATTTCCTCAATCTCTCCATCTTCATTTTCTGCTGTAACCAAACCCATTTCTGAGATACTAATATCTCTCATGCCTTCCATAAAGACAATTTCATCATCAAATTCTGATAGTATGGTATATCCATCAGCAGTTACTAATCTCATCTCATCCATATCAACACTTAATTTGAAACTCCCATCTCTCGTATATAAAAATTCACCTGTAGGAGTTTCTGCCACAAAAAAACCTTCTCCTTCTATCGCAACATCAAGAGGGTTTTCTGTAGCTTCTAAGCTCCCGTTTGTAAAAACTCTTGAGGTTGCCATTGGCATAACACCATGACCTACCTGTAGGTTCACAGGACTCCCAACCCCATCATTTAAATCAGCTTTTCTAATGGTGGTATATAATAAATCCTTAAATTCTACTTTTTGTCTCTTATAGCCAGTTGTGTTGACATTTGCAAGGTTATTAGAAATCGTATCAAGATTTAATTGTTGTGACTTCATTCCGGAAGCCGCTGTCCACAAAGCACGCATATTTAAAACCCCCTTTTAAATTCTTCCTATATCATTAACAGCTTTTTGCAGTATTTCATCATAGGCTTGTACTACTTTTTGGTTAGATTCATAAAGTCTTAATGTTGTGATCATTTCCACCATCTCTTGAATAGGATTCGTGTTTGAGCCCTCTAAAAACCCTTGATAAATCTTACCTTCAAAAGTCTCGACTTCAGCCTCCATGCCCTCTTCTATCTGATAGAGTCCTTCTCCA
This sequence comes from Anaerovirgula multivorans, assembly GCF_900188145.1. Classification (GTDB taxonomy): domain Bacteria; phylum Bacillota; class Clostridia; order Peptostreptococcales; family Natronincolaceae; genus Anaerovirgula; species Anaerovirgula multivorans. Next base: position 108,620 of record NZ_FZOJ01000011.1, read on the forward strand.
TACTTCCTAAGTATATTTACATTGGTTATATTGACCATATCAATTTGATCAATAAATTCATCATTCAAGATCACAGCACCATCTTCTGCAATTCGAAAATCATTGATTTCAAATTCTTCATCCAGAAATATGGAACTAGACTGCCCCATTAAGTAGTAACCCTCTTTTGTAACAATTTCTCCATTATCATTTAAAGAAAAGTTCCCATTACGGGTATACATATCTCCCTTCGGTGTGTTTACTCGGAAAAATCCGTCACCCTCTATAGCCAGGTCTAAAGGATTGTCTGTTTCCTCAAAGCCTCCCTGGGTAAAATAGGTCTGCATTTTTTCCAATCGCAACCCGCTATTCATGGTTCCTATTGTATTAAACCCAGGACGGGAAAGAAGGTTAGCCACTACTTGTCCATTGGCAACCACTTGTCCCTGTTGATTTACTTCTATATTGTTATTCTCCACCTGTATTCTGTTTCCGTTTGCATTTAGTATATAGTTTCCTTGAGAGGTATCGATTTTTCCTTGAATATCCCTTGTAAAGGTTCTTAAATATCCTTCCTCGTCTGCCGCAAAGGTAGTAAAAGAGCTATAGCTTTTTCCATGAGTTCCTTCTGCAATAAAATAACCGCTTTCTGTTGAAACCTGTAGAGCTTCTCCATCTCTTTCTACTTCTACAGAAATGTTTCTCAAATAAGGCTCTGGCTGTAGCTGTCCATTCATCTTTTTAATTAATACTTCTGGAAAAGACTCTGTAACCATGACATCCTTTTTGAATCCAGTAGTATTGACATTCGCAATATTGTTAGAAGCTACATCTAGCTTTTTCTCTGTTGTCTGCATAGCTGATACAGCTGTATAAAGTCCTCTTAGCACATTTTCACCTCATTTTGTATCCTTCATTTTTCATTTATTAAATATATATCGGAAATTTTACGACAAATCTTTAGTGCTATTTTCAAAATAGTATAGATATCTATTTGAACCTAAATTAAAAGCTGAGATTTAGATTTAGGTTTTTTTCAACCCCAACCTTAGTCTCAGCCTTATTAGTTTATTATCTTCTACTTCTAGAATTTCTTATGTCATTTTCTAATAGATGCAGTGAGTCTAATGCTTTTCCTGTTCCTTTTGCCACACAGGATACAGCTTCTTCTGCCACTCTGACAGGAATTCCAGTGCGTTCGGAAATCAGGTGATCAAGACCCCATAATAGCCCCCCTCCACCAGTCATAATAATTCCTTGGTCTGCAATATCCGCCGCTAGCTCAGGAGGTGTTTTTTCCAGTACCGAATGTACCGCATCAGCAATAGACATAACGCTTTCTTCAAGTGCTTCTACCATCTCACTACTACCAACTACTATATTCACTGGCAATCCAGATACCAGATTTCGTCCCCTGACATTCATGGTTACTTCTTCTTCTCTATCACAAGCTCCACCTATATTGATCTTCATTTCTTCAGCTGTTCTTTCTCCAATCATAATGTTGTGCTTTTTTCTCATATAGCGTATGATCGCTTCATCAAACTTGTCTCCGGCTACTTTTATAGAATTGCTCACAACAATACCACCTAGAGATATAACAGCAACATCACTGGTTCCTCCACCAATATCTACGATCATATGTCCATTAGGTTGAGCAATATCCAAGCCCGCTCCGATGGCAGCTGCAATAGGTTCTTCTATAAGATACGTCATTTTTGCTCCAGCTTCGTTGGTAGCATCAATTACAGCTCTTTTTTCCACCTCAGTAACACCGCTGGGTACACATACAATAATTTTAGGCTTGAAAATCCATTTTTTCCCTACGGTTTTATTAATAAAGTATTTTAACATCTTCTCGGTAACTTCGTAGTCAGAAATAACGCCGTCCTTTAGGGGCCGAATAGCAACTATGTTTCCTGGTGTTCTTCCTAACATCCTTCGAGCTTCTTGTCCTACCGCTAATATATGATTTGTATTTTTATCAATTGCAACAACAGAAGGTTCCTGTAATACGATTCCCCTTCCTTTTACAAACACCAATACACTAGCAGTCCCTAAATCAATACCGATATCTGAACTGAATCCGAACATCTTTCCCCCACCTTCATTTTTCATTTTTGTTTCTTATGTACTAAGTGCTTTCTCAACACTCAACTTTTATACATTCTATAGTAATTAGGGGAAATCCTTCTTTTTTTTCAAATTTTTTCAAAAAAGTTCTTTTAACGACAAAAATCTCCTGAGATCCCAGGAGATTTTTTTATCCTTTTGCTTCTGCTGTTTTTCCACACTTATATTTCATCTTCGTTGCTCTGCCACCTCTTATATGTCTCTCAGCTTTATTCACCTCAAGTATATTTTTTACTTGATTAGCCACTAGAGGGTTTATCTTAGGAAGTCTTTCGGTAACATCCTTATGAACTGTGCTTTTACTTACTCCAAATACCCGAGCGGTTTGTCTGACGGTGGTTTCTTCTTCAATAATATAACGCGCTATCTCGATAACCCGTTTTTCGATATAGTCCTTCAAATGTGTGACCCCCCTCTATTCTATGTCTTAGTTTATTAATATGAGGGAAGATTCAAATTTAGAATTGTTATTTTTTCAGGTTTTTTTAGAATTTAAAAAAGAAACGAAGATTTTTCTCCGTTTCTTTTTATTAAATACAAAGGAATGTAATATTTTAGTTAGTTCTTGGCAAGTATTTCTGTGGATCAACCATTTGACCTTCTTCAAGTACTTGGAAGTGCAACAGTGGACCTTCTAGAGTTTTATTGGCTGCTGTTCTGCCTACTCCACTAATCACTTGACCCTTTGCTACTTTTTGTCCAACCTTTACCATAGCATCGGTGGATAGGTTGCTGTATCTGGTGATTAAATCTTCTTCATGTTGAAGGCTGATGGTGATACCCATAATTGTATCATTTATCACTTCGATTACTTCGCCCTCTAGTACTGCTCTTACAGGAGCTCCCTCCTCAGCATGAATATCTACTCCCTTATGGGTACTCCAGTGATCTAATGTCTTATGATATACCAATCTGTCTTCAGCATAGGCTAACCCTACTTTTCCAATTACCGGTTGTGCCATAACATATCTATCCGTAGAAGTAGTAGGTGTATCTGCTTCTTCCTTCTTTGGTTCCTCTTTTCGCGGACTTTCCTCTAGTTCAATTTGCTCCTTAGGCTTTTCCTGAGCAGTAGTCTCTTCAGTCTCTTGCTTTTGCCTTGGCTCCGATTCCACTACCTCATCCGTCTTTCCTACAATAGCGGCTTCTTGGGTGTCTTCATCCTCTTCTGTATCTTCTTCAACTAAGGTTACCTCCACCCTGTTAAAATCTTCTTCTACATTCTCTTGAGAGTTTTCTGATAGAAAATATTCTTCCTCCTGTCTAGAAACCCAAAATGCTGTTACCAAAACAATAGAAACGCATAATAGTAGAATAAGATAAAAGCCTTGTTTGTCCAAAAATTTGTATAGGGATTTTTTTTCTCTTTTGTTATTATTGTTATTATTATTTTCAAAAGACATAGAATTCCACCTCCATCTGTAATTATGACCTGTTTACGGCAAATTATACATTTGGAGATATTAGTTTGTGGAAATCTTAATATATTAAAATTACAGCAACCTTAATCTTGACTTCAACCTTATTTTGTGTAGCTTGTTAATTTACTCAAGGTAATTCCTTGATAATAATGTTTTAATATTTCCTCGTAATCACTACCCTGCTCAGCCATACCATTGGCTCCCCATTGACTCATTCCTACACCATGCCCATAGCCCCTAGTGGTAAAGGTGATTTGATTCCTTCCTACATCTACAGTAAAATCGGAGGATCTCAGGTCAAAAATTTGTCGTATTTCTGAACCTTTGTAGTTTTTATTTCCTATTTGAATTGTTTTTACACTACCCCCTTGATTCTTTTCCAATATTTTGATTTCAGAGGCAATATTTCTATCATTGATTTGAATATCCTTATCTCTACTTTGCAAAGCATTGATAAAATCCTGGATCTCTACTTCTTTCTGATCCACCAGCACAGGAGATCTTTCCTCATAGGGACTAGAGACACTTCTAAGATAAGGCATAGCTGAAGCAAACACGTCCTCAGAGTTTTCAGTTGCGCCTCCACTGGTGGAATGATAAAGAGGTTCAATAGGCTGCATATCGTAAGTCATAATAACGCCAGCTGTTTCCTCAACAGCCTCCTGTATTGTAGGCCAATATCTTGCAAACCATAGGGTTCCATGTCGATTTTTCAGTTCATCTACCGACAGCCATTCTTGACAATGGGTATGGCTCGTACACACGCTGGCACCAGGATGGGAAGGATGTCCTTCCTCACCATAACTGGTTTTTCTTAAAATAGTATAGGTTCTTGCAGCTACCGCCTGTGCCTTTAGAGCCTCTAATTCAAAACTTCCTGGCATTTCTGCCGCCACCACCTGAGTCACATATTCTTCTAAATACAATTCCATAATTTCTCTAGTTTCATGATTAAATACTTTGATCATTAAATCCGATTCTCGTATTTCTTCTCTACTCACGTTTTTCCTCTGGGGAACCTGCATGTCACAACTACTAATAATGAACAGTGGTATCAACAGGGTAGTTGTTAAAAGTGAAATAAAAGCAAAAAAAATACCCTTCATTTGTCCTATCCCCCTATGTAAATGTAGTATTCATTTACTAGGTATATGACAAAAATGAAGGATTTAGAACTAGATATTATTTTTGACTATCTTGACTTTCTTCTCGGTAAATGTTGGCACCAAGACCTCTTAATTTCTTTTCGATATCTACATATCCTCTCTCAATATGTTCAATATTAGTAACTTCCGTCCTACCCTCAGATACTAAACCCGCTAAAATCAAAGCAGCTCCTGCTCTTAAATCAGTAGCCTTCACTGGAGCTCCTGTCAACTTCTCTTGTCCTTCTATAATAGCACTTCTTCCCTCTATTTTAATATCCACACCCATTCGTTTCAATTCACTTACATGCATGAAACGATTTTCAAATACAGTCTCAATGACAACACTGGTACCTTTTGCGATGCTCAATAGGGCCATAAACTGTGCCTGCATATCGGTAGGGAAACCTGGATAAGGAAGGGTTTTTATATCTGCAGGTTTTGGTCTGCCAGAAGCTATGACTCGAAGACCATTTCCTTCTTCAAAAATCTCTACATCCATTTCTCTTAGTTTTGCTATGACAGGCTTCAAATGCTCTGCCTCAACATTGTCTACTAAAACATTACCTCCTGTCATAGCAGCAGCCACCATATAGGTTCCAGCTTCAACTCTATCAGGAATAACTGTATGAGTGGCTCCCACCATTTTTTCTACACCCATAATTTTAATGGTGTCAGTGCCAGCACCTTTAATCTGAGCACCCATTTCATTTAAGAAGTTTGCTAGATCGGTAATCTCAGGTTCTTCGGCAGCATTTTCTATAATGGTCTGTCCTTCTGCTAAAACCGCAGCCATCATAATATTTTCTGTTGCTCCAACGCTTGGAAAATCTAAATAGATCTTACTTCCTATCAATTTATCTGCCTTCGCCTCCACAAAACCATGACCTAAAGTAATCTCAGCGCCTAGGGCTTTAAATCCCTTCAAATGCAAATCAATAGGTCTTGTCCCTATGGCACATCCTCCCGGCATAGAGATTCTGGCTTTTCCCATTCTAGCCAAAAGAGGACCCATTACTAAAAAGGAAGCTCTCATCTTTCTCACTAGTTCATAGGGTGCTTCAAAATTGTCAATTTGATTGGACATTATTTCAATTTGTTCTCTATTTATTCTTTTAACATCGGCGCCTAAACTAGTTAACACTTCACAAATAACATCGACATCTCTTAGGGGAGGTACATCCTCCAATATACATTTTTCTGTAGCCAATAAGGATGCTGCTAAAATTGGTAACACTGAGTTTTTTGCACCACTTACTCGGACTGTACCCTTTAACGGTTGACTTTTCTCAACGACTATTTTTGCCAATATTTACTCCTCACTTTCCATAGATGCCAAAGTACTTTTTCATTAGTAGCCTAGGGTAATCAAAGGATTGGCAATATATAAATAGGTCTTATCTTCATAATTGTTGTATCTCATAGCTAAATGTAAGTTAACCTTCTTATCGCCATATTCAATTGCCTGTGGAATAATAGGTGTATAGACTGTAGTACTTATATATGATTGCGAGATTACTTCTTCTACTATTTTGCCTTTTACAGAATGAATGATCTCATCTATTTTTTCCTTACTATCTCTATCTGATAGCTTTCCATCGTATGTTCCAGTAAAGTTTATGACTGTTTCCATCATATCTCCATACTTACCTAATATCGCCTGGCTTTGATTACTCTTTTCCACTATATCTTTATACCTCTTATTCTGTATGATGTCAATAATAATATACGAGGTTTTTTCACCTTGAACATCTGCTGAATAAATTTTAAATGTAAGGATATCATCTTTTTCATTTGTATTTGTGGCTATAATTTGGTTAATTCCAATATCTGAAAATTCATGAATAAATAATTTTTCATGATCATCCTGTGTTATTTCATTTTCATAAAATAACTGATATTCATCCTGTATAATTACTTCTTTTTTATTTACAAGATTTAATTGCTTTTTGATATCTTCTTTAATGCTAATAATCTCTTCTTTACTCCATACAGTATATGGTACTTCTAATGTGGTCGTGATATTGGCCTCAAGTATATCTGCCCCACTTTTTTCAAAAACAGTAATCATCGGATCTTCTGCACCAGAAGAAAGGGTTGTATTGCTCATAGCGGATGCTATATAGAAAAAGCTAAGTAATAACATAAGAATAAGTACTGATTTCATAAATTTTTTCACATAAATCTCTCCTTCTCATCAATTCATCTGTCATGAATTTAGTCACAATAACATAAAAAAGGGAAGAGATTTAAGTATGTAATCATGATGTTAAAGGGGGACGAAAAACATCTTTACTACACCTCACACTCTTCCCTTTGTAGTTTAATTATTGCCATGAAAAAAAGGAGATATACGTAGAAAACTTTTTTTTATAAATATCTATTTTTCAACAAGCAAACCTTAATCCACAGCTTGCTGCAGCTATAGCTTCACTACATCAAAGGCCCTCCATCTATATCTTTTTTACAAGCACCACAATATAAGCCTATCATGTTGTCAAGGAAAGTAAGTTTCTTAAACTCCTTTGCCATCTCTGGATCTATATTTTCTAATTCTTCATAGCACTCACTACAAAGCTCCTTATGTCTTATATGTTTAAATTTTCCAGGCAACTCTTTGATTTCTGGCACAACTTTTTCTCGATCTACAGCCCTACGGCTTGCCACCACCAAACCCATCGCCTCCTCATACTCAGTTGCGATAGACTTATACTCTTTGTTCATTTCCTTTGCTAATTTCATGTATTTTACAGTAGTCTCCATGGCTACTTTGTTATTAAGAATAAGCATTTCTGCCATAGGATCCTTTAACCCTTCTCTTACTACATGTATTGCCTCTACCTTTTGAACCTGTTCTGGGGTTAAACCTAGGATAATTCTTTCTCTGAATTCTCCCAACCATTTTCTTTTTTCTTCCGGTTTTAATTGCGGTGCTCCCTTAAGAGCAAATTCTATTGTTCTCTCTAGTTCATTTTTCTTTGACATTTCTCCACCTCCAATTTCTAACTTCTTAAATTTAATTTCCCCTATAGATATTACGATTATTCTATGTGTTAAATGGATGTTTCATTTATTCACTTAACTTCCATTTTCTAAGTTTGTCAAGATGCTTAAAATAGTATATAATAAGGTTAGTTTTTACGCAGTCTGACGTCCCTTTGTCTTGTGGGTCTGCTTAGATGGAGGTTTTATTATGAAGATTATAACAAAGGCAGATATTGCATTGATCATCGTTGTTTTTATTCTTAGTATTGTTTCTATTTTTACAATACCTAAGCTTTTAGTTGCTGATGGAAATGGTAAAGAGATTGTTGTTTATTTAGATGGAAATATCATCCATCGTTTTCCATTAATAGAGAGTCCTGAATCAGAGTTTATCGAATTCTCCTTTGAGATTAACGACAGCAATTACACTGGAAGACTAGAAATGAAGGATGGTTACGTGAGACTCCACCGATTATCAGATGAAATTTCTCCTCTATCGATCCATGCAGATATGGGATGGATTCGTGAGCCGTATCAAATGATTGTCAGTCTTCCCATCAAAATGTATATTACCGTAGAGGATGCAGAAGAAGAAGAATCTCTGATTGATATCATTGTTCAGTAATAAATTAAAAAGAGTCGGGTCATAAAATGATCCCACTCTTTTTGTTTGTTCTACTTTCTTCTGCTTTCAACTACTTCGATTCTATTTGTCGCCTTCTTTAAAGCAATTTCTGCCCTAAGGGTATCATAGGCCTCTCTACCAGCAACTAATCTTTTTTCAGCTCTTTCTTTTGCTTCTTTTGCTCTTTGGACATCGATCTCCTCTGGCCATTCTGCAGCGTCAGCAATAATGGTGGTGCTACCCTGTACTACCTTAACAAAGCCTCCAGCGATAGCCGCTTCTTTAAAGCTTCCATCCTTTTTGATCTTAATTTTACCTATCTTCAAAGGAGATACCATAGAAATATGCTCGTCTAAAATTCCTAAGTCTCCTTCGGAGGTTCTCACCACTGCCATCTCTACTTCACCATCGTAAAATACCCTGTCTGGGGTTACGATTTCTAGATGAAACTTGGAAGCCATTTCATCACCTACTTCCTTTATTCGCTTTGTTTTGCTTTTTCTACTGCTTCTTCTATCACACCAACAAATAGGAAAGCGGATTCCGGTAAGTTATCATGCTTACCTTCTATGATTTCCTTAAAGCCTCTAATGGTTTCCTTTAATGGAACGTACTTTCCTGCAAACCCTGTAAACTGCTCTGCAACATGGAAGGGTTGTGATAGGAAACGTTGAATTTTCCTGGCACGAGCAACTGTCAATTTATCTTCATCAGAAAGCTCATCCATACCAAGGATGGCGATAATATCCTGAAGTTCTTTATATCTTTGTAATACAGCCTGTACCCCACGAGCAACTTCATAATGCTCTTGGCCTACGATAGCAGGGTCAAGAATTCTTGAGTTGGAATCCAATGGATCCACCGCTGGATAGATGCCTAAATCAGAGATTTGTCGGGACAATACAGTTGTAGCATCTAAGTGGGCGAAGGTTGTAGCTGGTGCTGGGTCAGTCAAGTCATCCGCCGGTACATATACAGCCTGTACAGATGTGATGGAACCCTTCTTGGTGGAAGTAATACGCTCTTGTAAAACCCCCATCTCTGTTGCCAGTGTAGGCTGGTAACCAACGGCACTAGGCATACGTCCTAATAAGGCAGAAACCTCACTACCTGCTTGGGTAAAACGGAAGATATTATCAATAAATAATAATACGTCCTGTCCCTCTTGATCTCTAAAATACTCCGCCATAGTAAGACCAGTTAATCCAACCCTCATTCTTGCTCCTGGCGGTTCATTCATCTGACCGTATACAAGGGTTGTTTTATCAATAACCCCTGATTCAATCATTTCATGGTATAAGTCATTGCCTTCCCTTGTTCTCTCTCCAACTCCTGCGAATACGGATAGTCCACCGTGCTCTTTAGCAATGTTATTGATAAGCTCCATAATGATTACTGTCTTACCAACTCCTGCACCACCAAAAAGACCGATTTTTCCACCCTTTGCATAGGGAGCAATCAAGTCTACTACCTTGATTCCTGTTTCTAGAATTTCTGTTGATGTTTCCTGCTCTTCAAAGCTTGGGGCGGCCCTATGGATAGGAGAATGGAACTCAAAAGCCACATCTTCCTTTTCATCCACCGCTTCCCCTAATACGTTGAAAATTCTTCCTAAGGTTTCTCTTCCTACGGGTACAGTGATTGGAGCTCCTGTATCAACAGCGCTCATACCCCTTACCAAGCCATCTGTTGAACTCATAGCAACACATCTTACGGTATCTCCCCCCGTATGCTGTGCTACTTCTACTGTCACTTTATGACCATTTCCTTCAATGACAATAGCGTTCTGTAGGGCCGGTAGGCTTTCACTGCTGAATTTTATATCTACAACTGGTCCAATGATTTGCACCAGTCTACCTACATTTGCTTCAGGCATTACGTTACCTCCTCTTGATAAAAACTTTATTTCAGTGCCTCTGCTCCACCAACAATTTCTGCTATTTCTTGTGTGATCGTGGCTTGTCTTGCACGGTTATACTGTAGCTGTAAGTCATCAATCATCTCAGAAGCATTGTCAGTGGCACTTTCCATAGCAACCCTTCGTGCTCCCTGCAGACTGGTGGCAGATTCAATAAGTGCACCATAAATCATACTTTCAATATACTTTGGCACCAAAAAGCTTAGTACCGCCTCTGGTGATGGCTCATAAGACATAAACTCTTCATCATCGTTTCTTTTTACTTCTACTACTTCTTCTGCAGTAGCTTCTATTGGTAAAAGCTTCATGGTCTTTGGTTTTTGGTTGATCGTACTCAAAAACTCTGTATAAACCAAGTATACTTCATCTACTAGTTCTTGCCTGTATAACTCAATTGCTAGCTTTCCTATATTTTGTGCATCAGTAAAAGAAGGGTTTTCAGAGATATGAATAAATTCACCATCTAAGTCATAGCCTCGTTTTCTAAAGAAATCTCGACCTTTTTGACCAATAGCAATCACAGATACCCGTTCCTTTTCCTCCATATGGAATATAGCGTTTTTTATAACGTTGGTGTTATAACCGCCGCATAAGCCTCCGTCGCCAGTGATAACGATGTATGCTGTTTTCTTGACTTCCCTCGTTTTCAAAAATTCATGCTGTATTCCTCTAGTGGAGGAGATAATTTCTTGTACGGTTTTTCCTATGGTATTAAAATAGGGTCTGGTTTTATCTAGTCTTTCTCTAGCTTTTCTTAGTTTCGCCGAAGAAACTAGCTCCATCGCCTTTGTAATTTGTTTTGTACTGTTAACACTTTTGATACGCCTTTTTATACCTCGCATTCCTAGTCCAGCCAATGTATCACCTCCCGACTATTGGGCTAAAAACTTTTTCTTGAACTCCTCTAGGGCAGCCTTTAATTGTTCTTCTGTTTCCCCTTCTAGCTTTCCAGTTTTTACAATAGTTTTACCTATCTCAGCATACTGGGTATTGGCGAATTCTAGGAACTGATCTTCGAAATCTCTTACCTGGTCTACTGGAATATCTGTAAGATATTTATTGGTTACAGCATAAATCATCATAACTTGATTTTCAACCAAAACTGGATGATACTGAGGCTGTTTAAGAATCTCCAAGATTCTTTCCCCTTGGGCTAATCTTGCAGCGGTTTCCTTATCTAGCTCAGAACCAAACTGTGCAAAAGCAGCCAATTCTCTGTATTGTGCCAGTTCTAGACGAAGCTTGCCTGCAACCTTTCTCATAGCTTTTATTTGCGCACTTCCTCCAACCCTTGATACAGAAGTACCAGGGTTTACCGCTGGACGAACCCCTGAATAGAACAACTCTGATTCAAGGAAAATCTGCCCATCGGTGATGGAAATAACATTGGTAGGAATATAGGCAGAAAGGTCTCCTGCCTGGGTTTCAATAAGTGGCAGGGCTGTTAGTGAGCCTGCTCCTCTTTCGTCACTAAGTTTTGCGGCTCTTTCCAACAATCTACTGTGTAGATAGAATACATCACCAGGGTAAGCTTCACGTCCCGGTGGGCGTCTTAACAATAATGACATAGCACGGTAAGCCACCGCATGTTTAGATAAGTCATCATAAATAATTAAAACGTGCTTGCCATTTTCCATAAATTCTTCTCCCATAGAACAACCAGCATAGGGAGCAATATATTGTAAAGGTGCCAGTTCACTGGCGGTAGCTGATACAATAATAGTGTAATCCATTGCACCATTCTTTTCTAATATGTCTTGAATTTGTACTACAGTAGATTTCTTCTGTCCAATAGCAACATAGATACAAATAACGTCTTCCTTCTTTTGATTGATAATGGTATCGATCGCTATAGCCGTTTTACCTGTTTGTCTGTCCCCGATGATTAACTCCCTCTGTCCTCTACCGATAGGGATCATGGAGTCAATCGCCTTGATACCAGTTTGTAGCGGCTCATGTACAGATTTTCTAGCAATGATACCAGGAGCTACTCTTTCAACTTCTCTATATTTATCAGTATTGATAGGACCTTTCCCGTCAATAGGTTGACCTAATGCGTTCACAACACGACCTAGAAGGGCATCTCCTACAGGTACCTCCACGATTCTCTCGGTACGCTTTACGATGTCTCCCTCTTTGATATAGTCATCTGAACCCAAGAGCACGCATCCTACGTTGTCTTCTTCAAGGTTTAAGGTCATGCCGTATACATCTCCTGGAAACTGTAATAGCTCACCAGCCATACACTTTTCCAAGCCATGAATCCTGGCTATCCCATCACCAACCTGAATAACAGTTCCAACGTCCTTCATTTCAAGCTTGTTTTCATACCTTTTAATCTGCTCTTTTATCACTGAGCTAATCTCTTCAGGTCTAAGATTCATATGATATCACCCCTATTCCTATAATATAACTTGCGACAACTGCTGCTTCAAATGCCCAAGTCGATTTTTCAGTGTTCCATCAATTACTTTGTCCCCTATTTTCACCAGGACACCACCAACAATTTCTTGATCCACTTCATTCTTCAACTTAACATTTTTACCAGATGCCATAGAAAGCTGTACCTGTAGCTTTAACAGCGTTTCTTGATCAAGGGCAATGGCAGTAATCGCTACACCCTCTACCATATTTTTAGAAGCATCTGCCATTTTGTTAAATTCTCTTATGATATCATGGATAGCATTGGTTCTTCTCTTATCTACAAGAATATATAAAAAGTTTAAGACCTCATTGCTAAGCTTGTCTTTAAAAATATTTGTAAGGACTTCTTTTTTTTCATTGGAATTTACTAATGGTGTGTTTAAAAGATTTTCAAATTCTTGATTTTCCTTTAAACAGGTTCCAATAAATTCTAATTCTTCCCTTGCAGGCTGAAGATTGTTGTCCTCTTGGGCAACTTCAAATAGGGCTTCGGCATATCTTTTTGCTATTAGTTCTGCCATTGCGCTTCCCCTACCTCTTTAATAAATTCTTCGATCATTTTTTCATGAGTCTGTTGATTTAACTCTTCTTGAACGACCTTAGAAGCTGCCATAATGGCCAATGTAGAGATTTGATCCTTTAATTCGTTTACAGCTTTGTGTCTTTCTCTCTCTACTTCTTGCTGACCCTTTTCCTTAATCTTCTGAGCTTCTACTTCTGCTGCCTTAATGATTTCGTTGCTTCTTTCTTCAGCACGCTTTGTAGCTTCACGAATGATTTCATTTCTCTCTTCTTTTATATTAGCTAATTTCTCTTGGTATTGTCCTTTTAAATCCTCGGCTTCTTTATTTTTCATATCGGCTTCTTCAAGAGCATTTTCTATGCCTTTTGTTCTATTTTCCATGAACTCCGTGGCAGGCTTGAATAAGAAGCGTTTGAGTACTAAAAAGATAATAATGGTATTTACAATTTGAAAAACAAAGGTCCAACCAAATTCCACTAATCCCTGTGGCATCGTTTGTTGCCTCCTTTCCTTAACTTAAGAGGTCCTAACGCCTCTATTTCCTATCCTATAATAGGTTGATTAGTGGGTTTGCAAATAATAAAATCAAGGCAATGATTAATCCGTAGATACCTGTTGTCTCTGCAACCGCTGCACCTAGTAACATTGTTCTTACGATATCTCCTTGAGCTTCAGGTTGTCTTCCAACACCTTCAGCACCTTTACCAGCTGCATATCCCTGTCCGATACCAGGTCCTATACCTGCGATCATCGCTAACCCTGCTCCTATAGCTGAAGCTGCTAATATTAACGCTCTACCTGTGATTGGTTCCATAATAATAATTCCTCCTTCAAAAGTAATGATATTTTTCTTTTCAAAATAAATTTAAAATGAAGCTTTTTACAATTTAAATCATTAACATTTTTATGTAACCGTAGGATATAAAGTTCAGATCAACCTTTTGAGCTAACTAAACCTTCACCTCAGTTTCAATCTTAGCCTAAATTATAATAGGGCAACTAGTGGATTGGCAAACATTAAAATCAAAGCTATGATCATAGCATAGATTCCTGTTGTTTGAGCAACCGCTTGGCCTAAAAACATCGTCCTGACAATAGCAGATTGATGCTTAGGTCTTTTCCCTACCATCTCGGTTCCTTTCCCGGCTGCATAGCCTTGACCTATCCCAGGTCCTATCCCGGCTATCATGGAAAGTCCTGCCCCTATCGCAGAAGCCATCACAACAATTGCAGCTCCTGACATATTTACCAATGGATTAGCAAATAGCATGATCAGGGCGATTACCAAAGATAAGATCCCTGAAGTTTCTGCTACTGCTGCTCCTAAAAGCATAATCATCGTAGCTTGCTTGCTGCTTTTGGGATTATAGCTTACAGCCTCTGCTCCCTTACCTGCAGCATAGCCCTGGCCAACACCAGGTCCTATACCTGCAATCATAGCGAATCCAGCTCCTATAGCAGAAGCTGCCAAGATTAAAGCTCTGCGATCAAAGGTCATTAACCATTCTAAAAACCTCATGATAAAATTCGTATTTTCCAAATTTTCACCCCCTTAGGGAAAAGAGTTCACTTTGCTCATTAATCCATAGCAATTGAAATAAATACCATCGATAACATCATGAAGATAAATGTGTGTAGAACACCTGAGAAAATATCAAAGTACAGGTGAAAGACTAAAGGAATTCCCGCTTGAAGTATTGGGAAAGCTCCTAATCCCACCATGCTGCTAAGACCTATTAAGCTGCCATATAGTAGGGACATAATGATCAAACCACCTACAATGTTACCAAACAGACGGAAGGAAAGAGATACTGGGAAAGCTAGTTCTGAAATAATGTTCATTGGTAACAATAAGGGAAAAGGTTCTAAAAATCCCTTTAGATAGGTTCCAGTACCTTTGCGCTTTGCTCCATAAAAATGGATCAAGATAAATGTCAAGGTAGATAAAGCAAAGGTGGTGTTAACATCTGCTGTCGGGGGTCTAAGTCCTAATAGCCCTAATAGGTTGGCACATAATAAAAACAAAAATAGTGTCCCCATATAGCTTGCAAAAAACTTCTTATCTTCCCCCATTGTTTGAATGGTCAATTTGTTGATTGCATCAACAATCACCTCAACTACATTTTGTCTCCCTCTAGGTATTTTCTTAAAAGCACTTCCCCCTATCATGGCAAGAACCGTTAGTACTAGCATAATGATCCATGTGTTGATGACGGTTTCTGTCACAGGAATACCACCTATTTCAAAGATTACCTTTGGGCCAAACTCCATTTATTTTGCCTCCTTTCTCTTGAATATATTTTTAAAATATTGTTTATTGTTAAACAATTCTTTTTTCAAAATTACAAACTTCAAGGTTATGATCCCCAAAACCGTGCCTAATACATGAATATATTCCGCTTTAATAGATATGTATAGAACCATTCCTATAATAAAGTAGCGAATCATATATCTTGTAGTGGCATAAACCTGAGCTTGATGAGGCTGCATCTCCACTGCCTTTTTCATGGTAAGAGAAAGCAGTCTAAAATTCAGCAAGGAAATGATTGTACCAAAGAGCAGTCCTGTTAAAAAAGGCATGGGTGGTTTAACAAGAAAAAAACTAATCAATCCTAAGATGCTATTTACTATGAGAACACCCTTTATGATTTTTAGCTGCGTTTCCCCTATAGAATTCATTTCATCACTTCCTTTTACCCTTTTCAATATCTTTTGTAGCTACTTTAAAAAGATTCATAAAAGCAACAATTACGCCAGTCACGATAAAGACAAATAAAAATATCGGCTGCGTATTTAATCTGCTGTCTAACCATCTGCCTATGTACACGCCTCCAATAATGGGTATAATCATGGATATGCCAATATAGCTGATTAGTGCAAGATTTTCTAAAACATTTCCTTTTCTTCTTCCTGTTGGCATCCTTCTCTCTCCATGTTCAATATAATAGTGATTATTATGTGCAAACTTTTGTAATTACAGTTTTTGATAATGTTAAGACAACATCATATCTATTATATCATAAACTTGTTTACTTTGTAGATAATATAACGAAAATCTTAGTCAAATATTTAATCTACTGTCAACTACACTTCATTCTATTTTAATAGTTTTTGAAAATTTCACAAGAGCCACGCCGAAAATCTTTTAGATATATTTCGTGATTTTTCTACATTTTCCTTCTTTTTTTAATTTTCAATACTTTCTATTTTAAAATTATTTGGTTTTGTATGAATATATCCAAAGTAATATTTTAAAGCCGTAACAATTCTTTTGGATGCCATCCCATCTCCATAAGGATTAACAGCATTTGCCATTTGTAAATAATGTTCGCTGTTTAATAGCAATTTATCCACTTCTTTTATGATAATATCTTTTTCTACACCTACTACCTTTACTGTCCCTGCTTCCACTGCCTCTGGCCGCTCTGTCTCTGTTCTTAATACTAAAATAGGCTTGCCTAATGCAGGGGCCTCCTCCTGAATCCCGCCAGAATCGGTCAAGATTAAATGTGCTCTATTGAGGAGATTAGCAAAGGGTTCATAATCTAAAGGTTCAATTAAATGGATTGCTTCCACACCACCCATCACTTTTTCAGCAAGGCTCCGAATTTTCGGATTAAGATGTACTGGGAAAACAACCTCTGCATTCCTATGCTTTTTCACAACCTCAACGATTGCCTGAAAGATGTTTTCCATGGGTTCTCCCCAATTCTCTCTCCTGTGACAGGTCATAACGATAACCTTTTTATTGATATAATCTATTTGATTTAATAGATGGTTGTCAAAAATATAATCCTTCTTCACCACCTGAAGTAAAGCATCAATCACCGTGTTACCAGTTATAAAAATGTTCTTTTCCTTTATTCCCTCCTGAATTAAATTTTTATAATTACCTTCAGTAGGCGCAAAATGGAGGCTCGTTAAAGTTCCAGTAAGTTTTCGATTCATTTCTTCTGGATAAGGAGAGTAAATATTACCACTTCTCAGACCTGCCTCTACATGACCTACTGCTATCTGTTGGTAAAAGGCAGCTAAGGCACCTATAAAGGTAGTGGTAGTATCTCCATGCACCAGCACGATATCTGGCTTTACCTCCTGCAAGATGGATTCTAACCCCTTCAATACCTTAACGGTAATATCTGAAATTGTTTGTCCATGCTGCATAATATTCAAGTCGTAATTAGGCTTTAATTGAAATAGATCCAATACCATATCCAACATCTCTCGATGCTGTGCTGTAACACATAAAATCGATTCTATCTCTTCTGTCTCCTGTAGTTGTTTTACCAAAGGTGCCATTTTAATCGCTTCAGGTCTAGTTCCAAATATCGTCATGACCTTTAATCTCTTCATTCCTTTACTTCCTCTCTATGAATCTTATTTTCAAAATATATAATTCGACATAAATTGACGGATACCTTTTATTATTCAAGCTTCCCATTAATTTCGGAATATTTTATTAATTTCAGACTTATGAGCAAACAGATTAGTGGTCCGATATCCATAGGTTAAATAAAACTTTAAGAATCATCACCTATTCTATCAAGTTTCCCCTTAGTTTATGTATATTTTTTTGTATTTTTAATCTTATTCTATTTTGAAAATAGGAAAAAGGAAAGATGCCGATAGCTCTTATCAGCACCTAATGATAAACCTGTTTTTTTCTAGATCTCTACAGAAACACCAATCCTAAGGAAATGATTACACCGGCATAAAGTAAATTGATGATACAAAATCCCATGATATCCCTTGCCCCTAATCCTGCAATTCCTAAGGCTGGTACCCCTATTACCTATCTCTTTACAACCATTGCCATTCCTTGTCCTCCTCCTATACAAAGCGTGGCAAGTCCTGTTTTAGCTTCCTGCTTTACCATTTCGTAAAGCAATGTTGTTAGTATTCTTGCACCAGATGCGCCTATGGGATGACCTAAAGCTATGGCTCCACCATTGACATTGGTCTTCTCTGGATCTAATCCTAAATCCTTTACAACCGCTAAAGATTGTACTGCAAAAGCTTCATTAGCTTCTATCAAATCAATATCCGTTGCCATTAATCCTGCCTTCTCTAAAGCTTTCCTAGAAGCTGGCACGGGTCCATAGCCCATGATCTTAGGATCAAGTCCTGCAGAGGCAAAAGAAAGGATCGTTGCCATTGGTTCAAGATTTAATTTATCTGCCATTTCCTTTGACATCAGGATTAAAGCTGCTGCGCCATCATTGATTCCTGAAGCATTGCCAGCGGTGACAGTTCCATCTTTTTTGAAGGCAGGCTTCAGTTTATTTAACGTTTCCATGGTTGTACCAAATTTTACATGTTCGTCTGTATCAACGATTAGAGATTCTCCTTTTCTTGCAGGTACCTCAACCGGTACAATTTCTTCAAAAAATCTGCCGCTTTTAATGGCCTTTTCTGCTCTGTTTTGGCTTTGAAGAGAGAATGCATCCTGCTCTTCCCTAGAGATTTTCCACTGCTCTGCAATATTTTCAGCGGTGATGCCCATATGATAATCGTTGAAAATATCCCATAGACCATCATGGACCATGTAGTCCACCACTTTTTTGTCACCCATTCTATGACCCCATCTGGCGTCATTTAAAAGATAGGGTGCCATACTCATATTCTCTGTTCCTCCAGCTAATACAATATCTGCTTCCCCCAGCATAATGGATTGAGCAGCTAATGCTACGGTTTTCAACCCTGATCCACATACTTTGTTGACGGTAAAAGAAGATGTTTCTGCAGGTATCCCCGCTCCGACGGAAACCTGTCTTGCTACATTTTGACCCTGCCCCGCCTGTAGTACATTGCCAAAAATTACTTCTTGAACCATTTCCGGTTTAATATTTGCCCTCTTAATAGCTTCTTTGGCCGCAATAACCCCTAATGTTACAGCTGACACATTTTTGAAAGCTCCTGCAAAGGTACCTATAGGTGTTCTAGCAGCACTTATAATTACAACTTCCTTCATGATATTTGCCCCCCTCTTAAAATACATAATCGGTATTTAAATAAAACATACCTACTGTTTATAATTTTAGAAGCAAATTCCATGCCAAAAAAAATGCGAAAAGGACGAGGCTAAAATCTTGAATTTCCAATAAAAGTCTCTATCTTTTCGCAAACATTTCTCATCTGTAGTAAAGTTTGTAGAAATTTTTCTACACTTTCCTTTGATCAATCTCTATTTCTTCTTTTTTTCAGCCATCAAGCAGGATACAGACTGTAGACAATTTTCTACAATCGAAAGATGCTTGTATCCTACTTTATACAACAGCAGTGCTATCAGACTAAATCTTTTTAATATCTAATCCATAGGCATCTATTTTTTTATACAAAGAAGTCCGGTGAATTCCTAGTTTTTCTGCAGCAAGGCTTCTATTTCCATTGCTTTCCTTAAGCGCCTCTAAGATTCCTTTGATTTCTGCATCAGCAATAATATCCTTTAACTTTAGGGATTTCTCCTGATCTTCTTTCTCAACAGGTATTTTTTTCAAAAGATATTCTGGTAAATCTTCTAGTTCAATCTTATCTTTATAGGAGACATTCATGCCTCTTTCTAGAGCATTCCCAAGTTCTCGTATATTGCCAGGCCAATCATAAGCAGATAGCAGCTTCATGGCCTGGGAGGTTACTTCCTTCGGTACCATTTCAAGCTCCTTGGCTAAATTTTCAATGATATATTTAGTCAGTAAGGGAATATCCTCTTTTCTTTCTCTTAAAGGGGGAATTTCTATCCTTATTACATTGAGTCGATAATATAAATCCTGTCGAAAAGTTCCTTTCTTGATAGCTTCCTCCAAGTTTTCATTAGTAGAAGCAAGAATTCTCACATCTAATTTTAGTGGATTGGTTCCACCTACTCTATCAAATTCATGGGATTCCAGTACACGAAGAAGCTTTGCCTGCATTTCTAAAGGCATGGCTCCTATTTCATCTAATAGAATGGTTCCTTCATTGGCTAGCTCAAATTTCCCCAGTTTTCCTTCTCGCTTTGCTCCCGTAAACGCTCCCCCTTCATAACCAAATAACTCTGCCTCTAACAATTCCTTAGGAATAGATGCACAGTTTATTGTCACAAAGCTTCCATATTTACGAAGACTTGCATTATGAATGGCATGGGCAAATATTTCTTTTCCAGTTCCACTTTCTCCTTGTATCAATACAGTAGAATTGCCTTGCGCTACTTTACGAGCAATTTCTTTTAAATAAAGCATATGTCTATTTTCAGAGATAATATGCTTAAAAGTGTACTTTGCCTCATAAAACTTTGTGATTTCTCTTTTATATCTATCGACTGTACTAACTAATAATTCTAATTTTTTCGCCAAAGCTTTTAATTCTTTTACATCTTTAAACATCACTGTCCCGGCAGCTCCAATAACTTTTCCATCCTTTACAATGGGGACACGACTAGTAATCATATCATGTCCTTGTATCTTCTGAATACTTCCAATTTCTTTCTCTCCTGTTTTTGCAACAATGTGCAATCTAGTATTCTCAATAACATCTTCAACATACTTGTTCAACACATCTTTTTCCTTAATTCCCATGAGTTTTTCATAGTTCCACTTAACAATTTTACCTTCATGATCTACAAAAACCATTCCGTAATATGCATTATCAAAAAGTTCCCCAATCATCTCCACGCTTTCTTTTAGTTCCTTTAGTTGATATCCTGCATCTTTTTCTTTTGTAATATCCTTAATCACCACTACTTTACCAATGGCTGTTTCTCCAACACAAAGAGGTGTTACCCTACAGAGTAGTTGCTTATGATGAATTTGTATTTCTTTTGTAAATTGATTTTCTTGATGATTTTCTTCGATTTTCTCCAGCTTTTTTTGAAATATACTGGAAAAATCCTTAACCATCAATATATCTTTGTCTTTTCCTATAATTTCTGCAAAGCTATTATTACAAAAGCTAATTTTCCCTCGCAGGTCAAAAATAGCAACCCCATTAAAGACCATATCTAATACTCTATCAAAGTTCTCATGGATTTTATCATTTTCCATGGTAATCCACCTCCTTCCTTTAATGAGTTCAAGTAGACTCTTGTTTCAAGCTTCCTTCTATACTAATATCATTGTACCATAATTAGGAAGATAATTTGACACATACCTAAGGACTGTCCTCTATTTTTAAAAACAAATTACCATAAAAAACAGGAGCATATCATATTGATATGCTCCTGTTTTTCTTCACTTACGTAAGACTCCTTCTTGATGTCTCATGTAGTATTCATATTATTTAGCAATTATCTCATAAATGCATCTGGCCCGATTGGTAATCCACTGAAATACCATCCGATCAAAAGAACAGCCCATCCAGCTAAAAATACTAGAGAATAAGGAAGCATTGATGAAATCAGCGTACCAATCCCTGTATCTTCATCGTATTTTTGAGCAAACGTAACAATAACTGCAAAGTATGACATTAATGGAGTAATGATATTCGTAGTAGAATCACCGATTCTATAGGCTAATTGAGTGAATTCTGGATTTATTCCGGACAAGAGCAGCATTGGAACAAAGATAGGCGCCATAATCGCCCATTTTGCTGAAGCCGAGCCAATAAATAAGTTGATGAAGGCTGCAACGATGATAAATCCCATTACTAAGGGTAGCCCCCTCAACCCTATAGATTCAAGGAAATTTGCACCACTAACAGCTAATATGATGCCTAATTTTGTTTCACTAAAGTAATTTACAAATTGAGCTGCTGCGAAGGCAAGGACTAAGTATCCACCCATTCCTGCCATAGCTTGGCTCATATGCTTTACAATGTCTTTATCATTCTTAACGGAACCAGAAGAAATGCCAAATGCTAAACCTGGAATTAAGAAGAACAGCATAATGCTAGGAACAAGACCATTGCTTATAAATGGTGCAAGCACACCTTCAGCTCTCAACCATGCATTTGAAGGAATTGTTAAAAATGCCATAACAGCTCCAAATACTAGCAGAGAAATACCGGCTGCTATCAAACCTTTTTTCTCTTCTGCCGTAACCTTCATTGATTCAATCAACTGCTTACCTTTGTATTCTCCTAGTCTTGGCTCAACAATCTTTTCTGTTACCCACGTACCCAGAATGGTTAACAGAAAAGTAGAAGCAATCATAAAGTACCAGTTAGCGGTAGGCAAAATTTCAAAGTCAAATCCACCAATACGAATCGCTTCATTTGTAATCCCAGTTAAGAGTGGATCTATCGTACCTATTAAAAGGTTGGCAGAGAAACCGCCAGATACACCAGCAAATGCAGCAGCTAAACCTGCTAAAGGATGCCTGTTAAAACTTAGGAAAACGATTGCTCCAAGTGGTACAAGAACAACGTAACCAGCATCTGAAGCAACATTTGACATGATACCCGCAAATACAACTACAGCGGTTATCAATTTTTTAGGAGTGCTAAGTACTAAGTTTTTCAATGCTGCACTAATTAAACCTGTTCCCTCCGCAACACCAACCCCAAGCATTGCTACTAAAACCGTTCCTAATGGAGCAAAACCAGTAAAGTTTTTTGTAGCTGAGTTAAAGATATACTGTAAGCCTTCTGGGTTCATCAAGGAAACTGCCGTTACAGTAGTATCTGCTTTGGCACTTGCATTGTAGTAGGTTACAGTTAATCCAGCTTTAAAAGCGATTTCAGAAACGATAATAACAATTAAGGATAATATCAAGAAGATCGTAACTGGATGTGGTAATTTGTTACCCACCTTTTCTACTCCGTTCAGAAACTTATTAAATAAGTTCGGTTTCTTAGCTACCATAGATTTTGTTTCCATTTTTTCTCCCCTTTTCTTTTTTTTATTTTACTTTCACTACTATTATAAATAGCTAAAATAAGAAATGGATTTTTCTAACATATTTCTCTGTAAAAAAAGAGAGAGAAAAAAGAGAATAATTGGATTATTCTCTTGAGACTGTTGAAGTTGAACCAAATGACGAATCACCACATGTAATAGGCAAGGAAATGTCTTTTTCTGTTAAAGTACATAATGTTGGTACTGAGAATTCAGGTGCTTTGCTTTTAAGAGTGTATGAAGATGATAAAAAAATTGGAGATATAAATGTAAATATTCTTTCACCAGGGATGATTAGTTGATGGTTTAATGCTTGGTAAATATAAAATTACAAATGAGGTAGATAAGGACAAGACTGCTGGCGACTCAAACAGAGAAAACAACAAAAAAAGTATATCTATTACTAGTACTGTTCCTGCAAAAGATAAATCCCTATATATGCAGCTATTAACCCTTTCCCATTGTTCTTATTTTGATAGAGATGTTAATGATCTTTTACACGCCACAGGGTATAGTAACTGGACACAAGTAAAAAAAGGTTATGGTACTTCTGGATTTGAATATTTAATTTGTAAAAATCAACATACAGATGAATATGCAATTCTTTTTACTGGATCAGATGAACCGCTCGATTATTTAATTGATGTTGTTGAAGTTGGTTTAGATATTGTAAAAAGTCAAAGAAAGCAAGCCGAAGCTGTAATTAAGGATTTTGCTAAGGATCCAGAAACCAAGAATGCAAAATTTTATATTGCAGGACATTCTTTAGGGGGGTATTTAGCTCAATGGACAGCTGGAAATATATCTTTAAATAAGTTAGAAGGTGTAAAATCAAGCAACTTTATAAAGTGTTATACTTTTAATGCCCCTGGAGTTAATACCACTGAACTAGAAATTTTCACTGAAATTTTAAAAGGAGATATGAGTAAAATCACAAACTTTGTTATAGACACAGATTTAGTAAAAGAAGCGCATTATTATTGTCATGTAGGTAAAGTAGTAACATTCCCAATTGATAAGAGATTTGCACATTCCATAAAATACTTTTATGCCTATAATTATAATTAAATTATCTTTTATATTATATAATTGTATAATATAATACGAATAGAATATATATCCTAAAGAGGTGAAGTAAGTGGATTTGGAGTCAGTAATCCTTTGGTTAATGGGCTTTTTATTATTTGCCTTTAAGCTAATATATAATATACCAATCGTTATGTTTTTTTGGTTGCATTATGATAATAATAGAATACTTACCATTAAAAAAGCAGAAAAAATAAAACAAATTAATAATGGATTTTTAATATTTAATGTTGTTTCATATGTTCCATACTTTTATATGTATTATCTTCTTACTATAATTTATGATAGATTACCACCTTTATGGATAACGATTATTCCTATAATATGCTCATGGGTTAATATTAAATTAAGTAATAATTTCCTTAAAAAAGCTACAGAGGATATAAAGCCTAAGGAGGTGAAGTAAATGGATTCTGAATGGTTGATAATGTCTTTTTTGGTTATTACCTTTATGCTAATATATAATATACCAATCGTTATGCTTTTGGGGGTTATGTTTTTGGGATTATATTATGATGATGATAGAGTGCTTACCATTAAAAAAGCGGAAAAAATACAACAAATCAATAATGGATTTTTAAAATTTAACGTTGTTTCATATATTCCATACTTCTCTATGTATAATCATTTTGCTATAGCTTATGATAGATTACGACCTGTATGGTGGATAACGATTATTCCGATACTATGTTCGTGGGTTAATACTAAGTTAAGTAATAATTTACTTAAAAAAGCTACAGAGAATATTAAGCCGCAACTGCCGTTATAGCCTTCGCTATGTACTCTGCTTTTGCTTTTGTTACATGTGTCAATTGTATTCACCTCCTCTTTAGAAGGATGAATTTATTATGGCACAACCTGAGAGAATAATTGGATTATTCTCTCAGGTTGTTATAAAAGCCTATATCTATTTTTAGGCCGTCCTAATTTCCCATAAATTGGTATTACCTCTAGTCTTTCTTCTTCTAATAAATATTGTATATACCTATGAACTGTTTGATATGCTAAATTTACATTGCTGGTTATATCGTCAATGGTAACGTCAGAATTCTGTTTTCTCAAGTATTCAATAATTATCGAAAGTGTAGCTGGACTAATTCCTTTATCTACGAAGATACTTTCTCTATCCTCTATCATTTTTTGCTGTATTCTATTTATTTTAAGGTTTACATTCATCCTTGCAATCAAATCAGGTGCCTTGATAGGTTTTATAGCAAAATCTGTGGCTCCAACCTCCATAAACTTATCAGAGATCTCCTGTCTCTCATCCACAGTTAATACTAAAATAGCTACTGCCTGATCTAACTCTTTAATTTTTTTTATCGTAGTTAAACCATCCCAATTGGGCATATGATAATCAACAATAACTAAATTAGGTTTTTCTCTCTTGCATAGATTGTACCCTTCCCTACCACTTTGAGTTGTAATGACTTCATATCCACAATAGGTACAAATTTCTTTTATTGTATATAATATATCTGCTTCATCATCAATAACCAACACTTTCGTATTTTCGTTTTCCTTCACAATATCACTCCTCTATCTCCCTATCAACCGACGGAAAAAATACATTTACTCTTGTACCTTCCTCTAAAATACTGGCTATTTCAATCTTACCATCATTTTCTTCAATGATTTGCTTTGCAAAGGGTAATCCTAAACCAGTCGTATTATTGGTAGAATGACCAATTTCCCAAACATGCGGTAAATCTGAAGGCTTAATACCCATTCCATTGTCTATTATTGAAATCCTAATTCCTCCCATGAACCCCTTAACTTCAATGATAATTTTCTTATAAGTATCGTTGCAGGGTACAATAATTGCATTTTCTATCAAATTTATTAAAGCTCTCACCACCCTGACTTTATTTACATAAATCTCAGATAAACCTTCTTCTATATCTATTTCTAACTTCAATTTCTCATCCTCTACAGGTATTTGAGCCCTAATATAAGTGATTAGTTTCTCAACCTTCATTTTTTGTCTTGATGAACCATATAAAAAACTTGTAACCATTTCACTCATCTTTTCAACAGCATTTTCAATTTTATTACAATAGTCCTGTAATTTTTCTTGGTTTCCTGAAATTAAAAGTAATGAATTTAAACCTCTTATTGTAACTAAAGGGGTTTTTAAATCATGGGCAAGAGAATTGATTTCTAAATATACTCTATTTCCCATAGCCTTAGTCTTCATTGACTCCAAAGCCCTTTCCTTTAAATAATTTTCCTTTACAATAGCAATGTTTTGAGCATGGCTTTGAAAAAGCGTAGATGTAATTACAGCAGAAAAAAATAAAGGAATAAAGAATGAAAAGCCTATAAAATTTAATACAGAACTACTATTCAAATAAACGCCTGCAATTTTTATACTTATAGGAATATCACTTTGCCCAAATCTATAAACTGAAAAGATAGGCATTATATTTAACCATTGAAAAGCGAAAAAGACTTGTATAGATACTACTGTTGATTGAAAAAAATAATGACTTTGTCTTCGTCCCTTTCTAATCAAATAACAAGAAGAAATCATAGCAACGATTGTAGTAATAGGTTCCCAAGGAATTGACAACATTTTAGAGATAATTATATTAAGCATGACGAAGCAAGTAATTTGAACTATTAGTAAAATGTTTTCTTTCAATATCCATTGATTTAAAAGTAACCGACCTCCTACAACTACACTTAAAAATAGCAAAGTGTTTTGTGTTGTAAATAGTATACTACTTGTAGCAGAAGCCAATATTAATTGGCCACTATCTCCCGTATTGATAGCTTCTCTAATTTGTACAACAATATTAAACCATACAGCTTCTGTTATGATTGGCCACAATATGCTTGTAATAAAAAGCACCAAGGCACTTATCATGTATTTCTTTTCTTGCATTAAATTTTCCGCGTCCATAGTTTCCCCTCTTTTTATAGTGATTTCAATCAAACAACCTTGTAATGCTAACGAAAGGCGGATACAAAGGGTTCCGTTATATCCCTAATATCCTCAACTAATGTTATGGGTATGTTGTGTTCTTTAGCTAAATTTGAAAGAAATTGATCATAATTAGAATCTGTTGTACTAATAATATAATCTGACTCTTTACAAGTCATCTTTAAAAGCATATCTGTTTTTCTATTTCTCCTTGAATTGCCACCAATGTATATTGTTATGATAGGTATCTCTTTTTCTTTTACACTGTTTAATAATTTGTCAATTCTCTTTTTTTCATCTTGAAAGGATATTTCCTGTAGCTTTTCTCCTATATCACTATATCCAGCCACAAAAACTACAGTATTTATATTCTCTAAATCTGGTTCTACCGCTTGAGGCATAAAGAAATTATGAAGCATTAGTTTATTAGCTATATCTTTTATCATATAGGCATCAGTGCTCTGACCAGCAGAAGTAATTAATACCATCTCCTTAGCAATTGGTCTAGGTAAAGAAGGTAATGCCTGTAAATCTCTATATGTCTTCTTGTCCACAAAGGTATTCAGCATAAAGGAAATTACTAATAAAGTAGTAAAGCTAATTACCGTTAAAGTTTTTAATTTCATTCTCATCTTCTCCAACAATTATTATTCAATAAGTAAATCCACTTGATCTAAGGGTTCTTCTCCAATGATATGGGGGACATAACCTTTAACAGCGCTTCTTGCTCCTATCGTTGGCATTGTATGAACTAAAGGGATAGATGGGGTATCACTGTGAATAATCCCCTGCAATTCTCTATATATATTCCTTCTAAATTCCATATCAGTAACTTGTCTAGCTTGAGATAGTAATAAATCTACTTGAGGGTTATTATAAAATGAATAATTACTAGCTAGTCCAGGTTTTATATTTTCCGATGCAAAGAAAGTATAAAGAAAATTGTCTGGGTCAACATTATCACCGTTCCAACCAATTAAAGCCATTTCATGATCTCCATCCTTAATCCTATCAATATATTGATCCCACTTCATCACTTCAATATTGACAGTAATATTTGCTTTATTTAAACTTTCTTTTATAAATTCTGCTAAAGCAATTGGATCAGGAGAATAATCTCTTGGCGAATCCATCACCCATAAATTGATTTCAAATCCATCTGAAAGGCCTGCTTCTTTCAATAATTGTTTCGCTTTATCAACATCATATTCTAGTGATTTTATCGTTTCATTATATCCCCATACTACAGGAGGCAAAAAAGAATTTGCTGGTCGAGTTAAATAGTTAAATACTTCTTTAATCATATCATCTTTATCTATTAAATGACCTATTGCCCTGCGTACTTCCTTTTTATTTAATGGCTCCTTTGTGTTATTTAAAGCTAAATATCCAATATTAAAAAAAGGTCTAGCATGTAGTCGTAAATCATCTGAATCATCTATCTTTTGTATATCGTCTAGAACTAAATTATCCACCATATGAATTTCTCCTAATTTTAACAGCATCATTCTTTTTTCATTTGATGGTATTGTTCTAAATTCAATTTCATTAAGCTTTGGGGTTTCTCCCCAATAATTTCGATTTCTTTCTAGCGTAATTTTTTCACCCATTTCCCAGCTTTTAAGTGAAAATGGTCCTGTTCCTATGGGATGATATTTGAAGCTTTCGTTATATTTCATCATTGCATCTGGACTTGCTATTCCAAAGGAAGGAAGGGCTAATGTACTCAAAAAAGGAGCATAGGGTTTAGTTAGAACTATTTCTAAAGAATAATCCGATAGAGCTGTAGCACTTTTTACTATACCAGGAAAACCGCCAAAATTATAGTTCCAGTAACTAAAATGGCCTGTATGATAGGGACTTTCAGAATTCATCCACCTATTAAAATTAAAAGCAACAGCATGGGCATTAAAATTAGTTCCATCGTGAAACTTTATATTTTTTCTTAATCTAAATACCCATATCAAACCATCTTCTGTGGTTTTCCAGCTTTCTGCCAGGGATGGAACCATACCAATACCATTTTTCTCGTATTTTACCAGATTATCATAAATATTTACTGTCACTTTAAAGGATTCTTGATCTGTTGTAACAGCCGGATCCAGACTAATAGATTCATTTGCTCTTCCTATAATCAACTTTTTATAATCGGGAGAGCTTTTAGAAATATTACTTAGTACATAATCTATATTTATTATAGGAGATTCTAGCAGAAGAACTAAGCTTATAGAAAAGAAAAGAATGATAGCGAATATTAATAAAATTTGATGTGTTTTCAATCAAATGCACCTCCAATCATCGACCCTTTTTTACTCAATATGAACAATAGAACTTGCTTATTCAAGTCAAATGGTTTCAAGCACCTATAGCATTGTCTTATCTGGAATGTTCCTTAAGCAACTTTATCCTTCGTTATACTATTTCTATATTCTACTACCTATTCCTTTTTATCTTTTAAATCAATATTAGTATTTTTATTTTACACCAACCTTCAAGGACTTTTCTACTGTCTAATCTTGCTGAATCAAGTAAATAATGACAAAATCTGCATAAGTAAAATAGAGCAACCCTTCTGCGAAGAGCTGCTCTATCCTTTATTTTATATTCTATTCTCTTTTCCCCTTTATTCAGCTACTCTTTTTTCTAATATTTGATCCATACTGAAGTCTTCTATCTGTAAATAATATTCAGCACAATCAATTAAGGATTTCATAGGAACTAAGCCTATTACCTCACTGCCTATTACAGCTATTCCATATCTTTGAGCTTCCATTTTAACCATTTCGAAGGCTTGATAAATAGCGGTTTTTTCATAATTCACTAAATTCATTGAAACCTGCGCTATGTTTCTCTCTTCTAGCATAACGCCAATTCCCTTTACATATCTTAATCCTCCACCTAAAAATCTTACCTTCTTTGCAATAGCACTTGCAATCTCTATATTATCTGTTGCAAGGTTAACATTGTAAGCAACTAACGGTACTCGAGCCCCAACAGCTGTAGCTCCTGCCTTTACATTCATTGTTGCGGGTCCAAAATCTGGCTTCCATTCTTCTTTTTTAATTTTTTCAAAGAAACCTTCATATTGTCCCTTTCTTACCTCTGCAAGATTTCCTCTTTGAGGTGTTGTGGCAGCATCTTCATAAAGATATACAGGGATATTTAACTCTTCTCCCATTCTTCTGCCTACTTCACGAGCCATCTCTACACACTCTGCCATTGTTACATCAGCGATTGGAATGAAGGGGATCACATCAGTAGCCCCCATTCTTGGATGCTCACCCTCATGGATTGACATATCAATTAATTCTGCTGCTTTTTTAGCTAAATTGAAGGCAGCTGTTGTTACTGCTTCAGGTTTCCCTACGATGGTTACCACTGTCCTGTTATGACTTTTATCTGAAGAATAGTCCAACAATTTGGCTCCTTCAACCCTTCTTACTTCCTCTACGATGGCTTCTATTACTTCATTGTTCCTACCTTCACTAAAGTTTGGAACACATTCTACTATTTTTGCCATATCATAGTCCTCCTCTTATTTTTAATAGATATCTTTCTAATATTAAGTAAATTTTATTCTATTGGAAGAAATTCATAAACCATACGATGGTAGGTAATGCCACAATATCGATTAAAACTGCACCTACCAAAGGAACCACTAAAAAGGCTCTTGGAGATGGTCCATACTTTTCTGTAACAGCACCCATATTCGCAATGGCATTTGGCGTGGCCCCTAAACCATGTCCCGCCATACCAGCTGACATAATGGCACCATCAAAACCTTTGCCCAATAGAGGGAAGCAAACAAATATACAGTAGATTGCCATAAAAGTTACCTGAGCAACCAAAATTACAAACATAGGAATGGCTAGATCAAATAATTCCCATAGCTTCAAGTTCATTAGAGCCATTGATAGGAAAGTACCTAGAGATATATTACCAATTAAATCAATTAAATGTTGATCTAATTTTACTATTTTTACCTGATCGTTAATATTTCTGAAAATAACTGCAATAAACATAGCACCTACATATCCTGGTAGTGCAAAGTCAATTGCTTCCGAGAACCATCCACTGGCCATAGCCCCCACTGTCATACATACGGTGATTAAAGCAATGTGAACAAACATAAGGTTAGAGGTGATTTCAGATTTTTCTCCTGTAGCTGCTAATTCCCTATAGGTTTCTAGCTCTAAAGAATTTACCTCTTCAGGCTTTAAATTATTTTTTTCAATTAAATACCTAGCAATCGGTCCTCCGATTAATCCTCCTGCAATTAATCCAAAGGTCGCAGCTGATAAGGCCACTGTGCTTGCTCCCGCAAAGCCCATACTTTCTGCTGTTGGCCCAAAGGCCGCAGCTGCACCATGTCCACCCTCCATAGAAACAGCTCCCGCCATGATTCCTAGCATAGGATGTAATCCTGTAACCTTAGCAAAAACTACACCTATGATATTTTGAAAAATAGCTAAGGCTCCGGAAAGCAGCCAATAGATGATAAGAAAAACACCACCTTTTTTTAATAATTTTAAGCTTCCACCTAATCCTACAGTGGTAAAAAAGGCGATCATAAATGGTGATTGAAAGGTTGTGTCCAATTGAATGGTAATGATGTTGGACATCTTAAGAATTAAAACAATGATTGCAAATAATAGTCCTCCGATCACTGGAGCAGGAATACAAAATCTTTCAAAGAATGCTACTTTTTTTCTAAGCGTGTACCCAATTAGAAGTAGACAAACTGCCATAGCTAAGGTTGCTATCATATCTACCTTCAAGGTCAAGATACCTTCTAGTAATTCTGTCTTCATTTGATTAACCTCCTTTAATTATTAATGGTTTCTTCTCACTAACTATAGACATACTCTCACAAATCCTAATTTCAATACACTAAGGGCTACATTTGCAGTCCTTGACCATGTCCTTTTGTCAAGGGCGAAACCGTAGACCATGGATATTAAAATTTAAGGCTATCAGCGTATATTGATAATAAAAGCAATTTGTGTGCCATTATTTCAAATTTTTTAATAATTATATGAAGGTTTTTAGAATCAGCTATTTCAAGGCATTAGATAGATGACAACAAATCTTAATCCTCCTTGAAGCTACAATAACTACAAAAATGCCCTGCAAATTTTTCCTTTCGGTAAAAATTGCAGGGTGCTATATCTCTTTTATAGGTTATACTCCTTAATCTTATATCTCAATGCCCTTTCGCTCATACCTAAAGCCTCTGATGTTTTCTTGCGATTTCCCTTAAAATATTCTAGATTTGCCTCCATTACCTTTTGTTCTATTTCCTTCATGCTTTCTCCAATATGAACCGGAATAAAACCCTTTGAGGATTTAACGATATTTTCTACTCTCGATAAATCCTCTGGTAAATCCTCTTGGTCAATAAAATCATTTTGCGTTAAGGCCACCGCTCTTTCAATAATGTTTTCTAGCTCTCGTACATTTCCTTCAAATTTATATCGTTCTAGTGTTTCCAATGCCTTTCCTGTGATACCCCGAAGGTTTTTAGAGAAGGCTTCATTATATTTCTTTATGAAAAATTCTACTAACTTTGCAATATCTTCCTTTCTTTCCCGTAGAGGAGGCATAGGTATATGAATTACATTCAATCGATAGAACAGGTCCTTTCTAAACCGATTCAGTAATGTTTCCTCCTTTAAATCCCTACTGGTAGCAGAAATAAATCTTATATCTACAGTGATCCCTGTCGAAGCACCAATAGGTCGAATTTCCTTCTCCTGTATTACCCTCAGCAGCTTTGTTTGAAGGCTAACCTCCATATCTCCAATCTCATCTAGAAATAAGCTTCCCCCTTGAGATAGCTCAATAATTCCTTTTCTATCCTCAAAGGCTCCAGTGAAGGATCCCTTCTTAAAACCAAACAACTCACTTTCCAATAGATTTGCCGGCATGGCAGAGCAATTAATTACATGAAATGGCTTATCTTTCCTTTTTCCTTCAAAATGAATAGCTCTTGCAACTAGCTCCTTACCCGTACCACTCTCTCCAGTAATCAATATGTTACTATCGATATCCTTTACTTTGTCGATCAAATAAAAAATTTCCTTCACCTTTTTAGAGGATCCAACAATATTGTATCGAGAATTCTTCTGCTGAATATGGCGATCCAAATATCTAATTTTACTATTGAGGTGAATATATTCTTCTGCCCTCTTCAACAATAGCAAGAGTTCTTCTGAATTAATGGGTTTTGTAACGTAATAAAAAGCCCCTGATTTGATGGCTTCAACTGATGATTCAATGGTACCATAAGCAGTCATCATAATCGTAATTACTTCTGGCTTTAAAGCCTTTATCTCTTTTAATACCTCTACTCCATCATCCTCCCCTAATTTCAAATCCAAAAGAACGATGGCAATATCCTCTTCATTCACGATTGCCACTGCAGATACCTGATCTCCAGCAGTGTAGATTTGGTAGTTATCTTCTAGGGTGAACCTTAGGGAATTTCTTATGGATCCTTCATCGTCAACAATTAATAGCTTCTGCAATGAAATCTTCCCCCTCTCTAGTAAATGTTAAGGTAAAAATTGTTCCCTCCTGTAAAGCACTCTCATAGCTTAAGGCTACTCCATTTTCCGCTAAAAGCTGAAAGGTTACAAACAATCCCAAGCCAGTTCCGTTAGACTTTGTTGTATAGAAGGGATTATAGATTTTGTGAATGCTATCTTCATCTATACCACATCCATTATCCTTAATATTTAAAAGTATTTTTTTGTCTCTAATTTCTGCTGAAAAAGTAATTTTCTTTTTCTCTTTATCCATACTTTCAATAGCATTTAAAATCATGTTTAACAATACTTGTCTCAAGTGATTTTTGTCCATATGAATATAAATAGCTTCATCTATATGGTTCTCAATATGAACCTTCTCTTGTTTTATTTTATTTTTCAGTAAAGTTAGGACTCCATTTAATGCAGATTGTAGATGAATCCTCTCACGGAAGGGCTTCCTGGGCTTTGCATATTCTAACAAATCATTGATTAGGGTGTTTACTCTATCAATTTCTAACGGGATATCTGTAGAAAACAACTTCTGAAACTCCGTATTGTTAAACTTTTTAGGCAATAGCTCTGCATAAGCCTTAATGGAGGTCAATGGATTTCTTATCTCATGGGCAATGCTGGCAACTAAATTCCCTAAAGATTGTAGCTTGTCCTTAGTTCTTATAGTTTCTTGTAGCTTTCTTTCCTCCGTAACATCTCTAAAGAAAAGAATAACCTCCTCCATATCTCCATTAATATTGGTAATGGTTCTAATATCATAATATAAAAGCCTTTTTTCTCCTTGAATATAGATTTCTTCTTCTCCCTTTCCCTCTTGCAGCTTATCTAGGGAAAATAGCTGTTCTAACAGGGTTTCTCTATAGGGATTTCCTACCAGCCGCCCCTCTTCCTGAGATCCTAATAGCTGATAAGCCAATTGATTTACAAAGGATATCCGTCCCTCCTTGTTAATGGTAACCACCGCTATGAAAATATTCTGTAGGATTTTTTCTCTAAAATCCTTTTCTCTACTGATTTCCTTATTTTGTCCGATTAAGATTTTATTCACCTCTTGAATCTCATAGGTTTGCTTTTCAACCTCCTTTTTCAAGGAGGAATTCCATCGATAAAGAAACAAAATCATAATTAAGAGAGAAGATATAGCAATCCCTATGGTTGCGATGATCTTTCGTTTGTACCAGCTGGGAAATTGAAGAGGTTGACCAAACCACTTCCTATAAATTTTATCATAGGTTCCATTTCGCTTGATTTCTTTTAAACCTTTATTAATGATATGCTGGGTATAAACATCTCCTCTCGCCACCGCTACAGCATATTTGCTGGGATTTAACATTTCCCCCACAATTTTAACCTGGTTCCTAACCCCTAGTTGATTGATCAAGAAAGCACCTGTTAACGTGTTACCAATGTAAGCATCTACTTCCCCCACTAATAGCTTTCTCATAGCCTCCTCTTGATCACTTGTAAAAATAATTTTCACTTCCCATAGAGCTTTTAGATTAGTAATCGCCACATCTCCCTGTTGTATAGCAACTCTTTGAAAGCTAAGATCCTCTAATTTTTCAATCTCTGTATCCATTAAAACAAAAATCGATTGAGAATTCTCTAAGTAGGCATCAGAAAAATCATAGTACTTTTCCCGTTCCTTTGTTATCTTGATGCCTTGAATCACATCAACCTCTTTAGCCTGCAATTTTTCACTGGTTTCTTGCCATTCCATAGGATAAAATTGCACATTTATACCCGTACTCAAGGCAATAGCTCTAATAATATCGACATTGAATCCTATGTATTCCCCATGCTCATCTATATATTCATAAGGAGGAAAATTTCTATCCCCCGCAATCCTTAATGTGATAGAATCAGTTTCTCCAAAAAAGGTAATCGTGTTGAAAACTTCAAAATAAGCCAACACACCATAAGCGATTATGATAAGCGTTGTAACAAAGGCAATTGTTTTCTTCAAAAGGGTCATCCTCTCCAAGCTTCTATAGTTGTCTCAACTCATTCTTTAGAGTAATTATATCATAGCTACCCCTCAGGATGACAGATTCAAAAACATGACAGGAGACAGTCTTTGTTGTGAATAAAGATTTTACTCTATCACAATAAACTGTCCCCTGCATATACCGTTATTGACTATTGGACTTTTATAGCAATTCCCTTTTCCAATTTTTCATCTGGCGAAAGAATTATCTCTTCCCCTTCTTGCAGGCCAGTGATTACCTCCACCTGTCTTTTGCTCTCAATCCCTTTTTGGATTTCCCTTAATACTGCAGCATTGCCTTCGTTAACAAAGACATAGTTCTTCCCATTCTGTTGAAATACGGCATTTTCTGGAATCAGCAGTACATCTTCTCTACTGTTAACAATGATTTTGACATCTAAATCATAGCCAGGACGAATTCCTTCCACAGTGTCCTCTATATCCATCTCCACCTTAATTCTTTTCTGCTCAATCCCTAAATCAGAGATTTTGCTAAATGCCTGTGGATGGATTTTTCTTATGGTTCCCTTTACATCCTCGATCCCTAAGTCCTTATGGGAAATTTCTACAGCTGAGCCTACCTTTACCTTTCCTATTTCAGACACCAATACATCACTTTCAATATATAAGGCTTCTTTATCTCCAATCTCCATCACCTGCATTCCTGGTTGCAAATAACTGCCAACCTCTACTTCCTTCATCATCACTGTTCCCGTTAAGGAAGAAGTGATAACAAAATCCTTTCCCTTGCTTCTTAGATCTTCCATCTGGATATCCAGTTGTCTAAGCTGAGCCTCATATTGGGAGGCGATATTTTCTGAAACTGGCTTTCTCAGCAATTCTAAATCTAAATTAATCTCTTCAAGCTGTGCCACTTCCTGCTCTAGATCAACGATGATAACTTGGTACTCCTCATAGCTAATGGCTCCTGCTTCATATAAGGTTTTGTTATTATCCCGTTTTCTTTCCGCCTCCTGCACTTTTCTTTCTTGAGTAGCCAGCTGCGATTCCAGCTTCTCAATTTCCCTAGAATCTATAGGCTTCGTCTCTTCATTATATCGAGCCATTACTTCGGATTTTTTAGCTTCTAGTTCCATCATCTCTCGGGCAAGCTGCTGACTATCTATTTTTACTAGCACTTCTCCCTTCTCTACCTGGTCACCTAC
This sequence comes from Anaerovirgula multivorans, assembly GCF_900188145.1. Classification (GTDB taxonomy): domain Bacteria; phylum Bacillota; class Clostridia; order Peptostreptococcales; family Natronincolaceae; genus Anaerovirgula; species Anaerovirgula multivorans. The sequence continues at coordinate 145,288 of NZ_FZOJ01000011.1, forward strand.
TTCTACTACGACCTCCGTCACCCTGCCAGTTGTTGGAGAGAAAACACTTCCTTTATTTTCTGATACTACAAGCCCTAATTCCTCTACATACTCTGCTATATTGCCTTTTTCAACAGCTGCAACCTCTACTTCTACAGCTTTGCTTCTATTCATCATCAATACTGCTCCTACTGAAATAACTGCTATAATAGCTATGATGCCAACGATTTTTTTCTTCATTTTTTTCACATCCCCCTATGAAAAATCAGGTTGAGATCGAGGCCAAAGCTAAGGCCACTGTCTCCTCTGTCCTTCGATTTTTTGTTTAAAATATGATAGCTTTTTATGTCTCCGAAGCTATAGTTTACTCCTAGGAAATTCTATTTTTCAAAGCATCCATAAAGTTCAATTTATAAATTTTCCTGATGGTGGCCAACTGAGCTATCGTAACAAAAAACATAGTAGCAATAGCTGTTATGACATAACTACTTGGATTGATAATAACAGGTATGGTAATCATATCCATTGCAAGAGAGGATACCATACCAACAGACATAGCATATCCTAGCGGCATTCCCAACAGTATACCTAGAAAAGTCATCAGTCCGTTTTCTCTAGTAACCATTTTGTAGATTTCTTTTTTATCAAAGCCCAGTACCCTTAAGGAAGAAAACTCCATGATTCTTTCGCTGATGCTGATAATGGTAACATTGTACACGATGGCAAATCCTAATATTCCACCAAATAACATCATTACCCCTACAGAATAGATCATCATATCCATAAACTCTAAAAAGCTATTTTTCATATCCTCCACCGATTGCACCTGTCGAATATTTTTTACATCCTGTAGCTTAGGAACCACCTTATCCCTTGAATCTACCAATACTCCGGTAATCACACCCTTTTCTCCCAGCAGATCATTCATTGCCTCAATATCCATGTAGGCATTGGTTCCTAAATATTGTTCAACAATTCCTTTTACCTCAATAGATTGATCCTCTTTATCCGGCATAAAGTTTTTTATTATGATTTCGTCTCCTGTACTCACTCCGAGGGTGCTAGCCAGTCTATCGACTAATATAATTCCATTTCTAGGTAGGTCTACTGACTCACCTGTTGGAGTTTTAAAATGATAAAACTCCGTATCCTTTGGTACGCCAATAATACTTACAGCCTTCTTCTTCCATCCATTTCTTAATTCGAAGGGAACCTCTGCTTTTGGTTCTATACGATCCACCTCAATGACTTTAGACAGCTCCCTCAAGGCATTATGATTCATAGGAGCAGCAAAATCAATATTATACTGCATCGTTTGGAATTCTCCATATTGCAGCATAAACAGATTGTTCCAGACAGAGGACATAAAAACTGGTACCATGGTGATGGCATAGGTTAATGCAATTCCCATCACTAGAAAGAGGGCTCTTCTTTTATTCCTCAATATATTTCTAATCACCATTTTCCAGCTAAAGGAAATTCTGTTCCAGATAAATTTAACTCTTTCTAACCAAATTCTCCCTCCTGTTTTAGGAGCCTCAGGTCGCATGGAATCGGCAGGCAATATTTTTAAAACACTTCTGGCCCCCATCAACCCTGATAATATACAAAATGCGCTGGTTAACAGGATGCCATATACAAAATAGGTATAATAAACCTTCATCTGGAACATAGGAATGTTCATATATAAAATATACATATTTGTAAATGCCATCGACAGTGGTATGCTGAGGATAATCCCAATAATGGAACCCACCAAGCCAATAAGCAATGAGAATTTAGTATAATGCCCTAATATACTGAGGTTATTATATCCCAATGCCTTCATTACCCCAATGGACATTCTATCGTTTTTGACGATTCTGGATAACATAACATTGATAATCACCGCTGCTACAATTAAAAATAATAAAGTAATGGCAGTAGCCATCATTTCTAACTGCTCCACTTCCTGCATCATCATGCTATGGCTTAGCTGATCCTCTCTTTTAACGATTCGCCTCACTCCATAGCGATCCAATTCATCCTCTATTTCATCTACAATGCTGTCTATTCGATGAATATATTCCTCATTGATCTTAATCATTACCTCATTGTAGCTTCCTTGATACCCTAAAGCTGATTGGGCAAAATCCTCTGTAACATAGATAACTCCAAATTTTTCTGGTGCTGGTAACAATGCTTCTTCATTTTCCATTAGATAAATATATTCAGGACTACCTACGATACCTACTACATCCAGCGGATACTCTCGCCCTGCGATATAGGGTGTTATCCTATCTTCCAGTTGGATTCCTCTAGCGTCAGAAAATTGTTGCAGTACCACTGTAGTTTTAGGATTTTCCTGGAGTTCTCTTCCTTCTATCGTATATAGTCCATTAATGGCTTCCGTTTCCTGCGGGAGAGAAACAATCCTGACCCTTACTTTTTCGTTAGGATCTTCTACCCTAAGGGGTACATCACTGCTGATTCGTCCCTGAGCTACTTCTACACCTTCTATCCTATGCAACTGGTCTATTGCTGTCTTTGGTATTCTCACTACTTCTACAAAGACATCCCCAAAGTTAGTAACATCATAATAATGAAATATGGAATCATTTAGGTTATCCGCCACCATACTGAAGGAAACATAGATGGTCAATGCTAAAATTACCATCACTGCAATAGAAATAAATTGCCCTTTGGAGTTTTTAATTAATCTCAATAACCTTACATCTAATTTCTTCATCACCACTCAATCCCTTCAGGATGAATTGGATTCTTATTGATCTTTGTCTCTATAATTTCTCCACTTCTCATTTTAATCACACGATCCGCCATCTCTCCGATAGGTACATTGTGAGTAATAATGATAACGGTCTTATTATATTTTTTATTAATCTCTCTCAACAGCGTAAGAATTTTTATTCCTGTCTTGAAATCAAGAGCTCCTGTCGGTTCATCGCATAATAGCAAAGCAGGATTCTTTGCCACTGCTCTTGCTATGGCCACCCGTTGTTGTTCACCACCACTCATTTGGGCTGGGAAATGTTCTTTTCTATCCCCTAACCCTACTGCCTCTAATACTTCGTCAATGTCCAAAGCATCTTTACAAATTTCTGTAGCCAGTTCTACATTTTCTCTAGCAGTTAAATTTGCCATCAAATTATAGAACTGAAAAACAAATCCCACTTTTTCTCTACGATAAATCGTTAGCTTTCTATCGTTATATCCAGTAACATCTTCTCCCTCCATAAAAACCTTACCTTCAGTCGGTAAATCCATTCCTCCTAAGATATTTAAAAGGGTACTTTTCCCTGAGCCACTGGGTCCCAGTATGACAACAAATTCTCCTTGGTATAATTCAAGGGATACTTCTTTTGCAGCTGCTATTGTTACTTCTCCCATCTGATAGAGTTTGCTGACATTTTCTACCTTCATTAAAGTATCGTTTTCCATAATTATTCCACCCCTTTTCCCCCTAATAGTCCATATTTGAGAAAATCATAAAAGCCTTCTGCTAAAGTGCTTGGATCTTCTTGGGTCTTGATTTTATCGAAATACTTTTCTGCAAATCCTTCAGTCATCATCATCAACATATCTGTCATAATGGATGTGTTCACCTTTCTTATTTCTCCTTTTTCTACCCCCTCCTTTATAATCCATTCAAATATTTCTCTACCTCTTCTATACTTTTCCTCCAGCAATTTTTCTGTAACATAGGGGATTTCCATAGCATCCTTGTAAAAAGCAAAAGAATAATTCTTCGAATCTTTCAAATTGTAGTTCATCATAAAGTTTATTTTTTCCAAGGTTCCGGGTATTTCTTTCATCTCTTCTTCAAACATGGCAGAGACTCTATCCATAAGAGATAATACAACCTCTAAAAATAACTTTTCCTTTGAAGGAAAGTGTTTATAGATTGTCATCTTGCTAATTCCAGCTGCTTCTGCAATCTCATCCATAGAGACTGCTTTATAACCTAACTTTACAAAGAGTTCTTCCGCCTTCTCCATCAACCGTTTGTACTTTATTTCACTTTGTGTAGCCATATCACACCTCCTGAACTCAATATAATCTTAAGGCAAATTTGTACTTTTGTACCTCCAGAGTATAATTTTATTATATATCTTTCTACAAAAACTGGCAATATCATTTATAAACAAAAACGAAAAAACCACGGAAAAACCACAGGGACGGCAGGTTTAAACCACGGGGACTAAACCACGTAAACCACGGGGACGGTTCTTTTGGTTAGACTTTTAGAACAACTCCTCTGCTGACTCCTGTTAATCTCGATATTTGCCTTGTGGATAGTCCCTCTTCTAACTCTTGTAGAAGGATATGGACATGATTACCCATTAGACAATATTCATATACCTTATATCTACTTTTATTTTTATATTCTTTTAATGTCTGTATAAATTTTACATTATCTTCCTCATCTTCAAATATAATTTGCTTATTAATTCCCCGTAAAACTATATGATAGATACCACTTTCACTTTTTTCTCTTGCTTTTCTTGGCATAAAAAATCACCTCCAAATATATGCTATCATAAATTTAGAGGTGATTTAACCAATAGAACCGTCCCCTTGGTCTTAAGCGCTTGCAAACCATCTGACACTTTATAAACATCATACCTGGCTTCCCTTAAATATATCTCAAGGACTTCCAGCACTTCACCATTATCATCTACAATCAATATACTATACATTGACATATAATCTAATCACCCAATCTTTTCTACTGTCAATTAACTTAAAATACCTATGTAAATTTGGTCTACATTCAATTTTTCAGTTTAGAAAATGGCATAAGTACCCATGCATATCGTAGCAATTTTTTAGAAAGTAGTCAATTATAAATTAAAAATTTTACGATTAGTATAATGTTAGAAAAATTTGATTTTTTTTTATAAAAATGTTAAATCCAAATAATAACCTGCCGATATAAAGACTAGGAAGGATTAATGCAAGGTGTTGATTATGACAACTATTTAAATTCAAAGAGGAAAAATGTTTTTAAGATAACTCGTGATAGTAAAATATAGTACTTATAGTACTCGAACAGATGTAATTCTTTGTTTGAGTATATACAAAACTCGTGGTCTGTACTCATAG
>NZ_FZOJ01000064.1 GCF_900188145.1 Anaerovirgula multivorans
GTGCTTGAATTAGCTGTTTTTCCTTATCGATAGAAATAACGATATATCCCCTAGGATCTTCGTTCTCCTGTGTCCAAACACAGGTGTTTTTGGTGGAAGGTATCCAGTTTCCTCTATAGCCATGTTCTTTCAATAGGTCTAAAACATCATTGAAGTTTTCTTGATAAACATGGGCAGAGTTACTAATCACGCAGGTTTTACCTAATAACACCCCTACTTCTTTAGCTTGGAATCATTCTTTTCCTTAAAGCACATATTTATTTACAGACTCGATAAATTCACTTGCTTCTTTACATTTCATTAAGTAACAGTTATAGAATAATCATTTTCATTCCTATTCTAAAAGGCTGAAAAATTTATTCAATGCTCTCAGCTAGTTATTTTGAATTTTTTCTTGAAACCAGTCAAAATCTATTCTAGCTTCTATCAGTTTATCTTCTGTAAAGTTTTCTTCGTTTTTAGGAACAATAACTCTTCCATCTTGAAAAATCCAAAACACATCTAAATATCCTTCTAGTAAATTTTGTCGTGTACTAGGAATGTCCTCATATGATAATTCTATAGTATAGTAATTTGATTTAATAAAATCTATGCTTCGTGTATTTTTAACTATAGAAGCCTTGGAGTTCATTATTTTGTAAAAAACTTCTTCTATAAAAATTGTATCGTCAATTATCAAATATGTATTTTCTAAATTTTCATATGCTTTCATTAATTGATTTTGGTCTTTTTTTAATTTTTTTACTTCATTTTTTGATAACGTTTGGCTATCGTTAAGTTTTTCAATAACATTAACTAATTCTTTGGAAATTCTGTCTCTTTCATCTTTTTGTTCCTTACTAATAATTATCATGTGTTTTGGTGTTTTTAAATAAGATAAATCTACTTTATCCTTGTATGTTGTAGTACTAGAGCATCCTGCTAAATTCAATAGTGCAATTACTACAATAATTATAATTGAAGTTTTTTTCAAAGTAACCACTCTCTCTTTAAATAATCAGTTACATTTTATCATGATAATTCTAAGAAATCTATTTGACGATTACTATCGGATAGGGCTACAAACTTGAAGAAATGCTGCTAGTTTTATATAAGGTCTATTATTCTATTGAAAATAATAGCTAGGCGATTTAGTCCGTATCTATTTATAATAAAAAGTGCTATTGAACAAAAAACTAATACTAAAGAAATTGTTAAAAGGGTTTTTTTATCTTTTTTCATATAAGCCTCCATTCCGCCGCTACCCTTGGTAGCACAAATAGTAATGAAAAATCTGTATAAAATTCATATGCTACAAGAAATTGTTCTAGTCAAGTAAAATTGTAGCACTATTGTTTAATACTTCTATGCATTGTACCGAGCCTCAAAAGAAGTTAATCTCTTTATATTAAAAGAGGGGTTGTAGGGGCTGAAATCCCCTGTCCACCTTCAGGAAGGTGCCCAGGCTGCAGAACAGCCGTTGAAGAAAACCTAGGGTTTCCTAGCGAAAGTATCGAAGATGCTTCTTAGAATTCTGGTTCATAAATAGTTTCTTCATCTAGTAGAAGTGGAAGTCTTAGCAATACACTGAAGGATAAAGCTATAGGCATTTCTTCAAGTTTATAGTCCTATCTGATGAGTCTGAAAATTCTTTATCATGTGTAACACAGATTATTGTTTTTCCATATTCTTTTATATCCTTAAAAATTCTAATAACTTCTCTTTTATTCTTATCATCTAAGTTTCCAGTAGGCTCATCTGCTAAAACTAATTCATATGGTTTTAACATCATTCTGGCAAGGGCAACCCTTTGCTGCTCTCCTCCACTTAAATGACATACTTTTCTATTCAAATAGCTGGCGTCCAAGCCTACTCTTTCCATAACTTCATTTTTATGTTTATCGCTTAACTGTTTATTATACATTTTAGATATATTAATATTTAGATCAACAGTCTCATCTTGCATCAACAAGTAATCTTGGAATACATATCCAAAAAAATATCTCCTAAGTCTTAATATCTCTTTTCTAGAAAAATTAGTTTTACCATGCAAACTTATTTCACCACTATCTGGCTTATCTAATAATCCTATGATATTTAATAACGTAGTCTTACCAGCCCCGCTTTCTCCAGTTAAGCAAACAAACTCATTTTTCTCTACAGATAATGATATGTCCGATAAAACTACCCTACCATCAAAACTTTTTTTTATATTTGACAAATTTATCATTTCGATTCTCCTTTAATAAATTCAACCTCGCCCTTCTTCAATAAAGCCATATTTACAGCTTTTGAGACAATATAATCTATAAGTAACATTAAGACAGGAAATATAATCATATAAAGATATAGCTTCCTATATATTATCATCATGATTAAAACTGAAAAAATATATATGAACAAATTTGACAAAAGTAAATCTTTATACGTCGTTATAAAATTATAGCCATACAAAGACTTTATAACAATTTTTGATATATAAGCTTTATAGTAAGCCCATGTTATAATTATCATTAAAATCATTAATATTAAAGATGCAACTGAAATATTTAATACCAATCTATCTATTTCATCTTCTATATAACCTATATATGCACCCATTCTATCATAAACCGATGAAACCCAATTCAATTCATAAGCACTATATTTATTTGTAATATCCTTAAGCTCTCCCAATGCACTATATTCATCCTTTGATTCTAAAAACATAGATGATCCTAAAGTTGCGGCCAAAACAGAATTATCCACGTTTTCCGTATATACAATAACTATTGGATCTTTAACTCTATTAAAATTATCTCCAGCAAATTTATTATAGGTAAAATAATACTGATTATTTTCTATATATATCAAATTAATTTTTAAATCATCGGTTTCCTTTTCATTTAAATTTTCATTAAGGGCCTTTCTATACATATTAGATACTTCAACTTTTTGAAAATAAAACCACTCTTTATATGATTTTTCTATAATATCTTCATAATCTTTAAATTTTTCTGGAACCAATACATTCAAAACATCATCATCATAGTTTATCTTGTCCAAAACATTTTTGCCATCTGAAAAAGTTTTTATCAAATTTCTTTTTAAATAATTTCCATCTACCATTATTCTTCTGCCGCGAGGAGTATATAAATCTTCATCATTTTTTACATTAAGCTTATAATTATAGTCATAATCTATCTCTTCATTATCAGTATTTAAATTTTCTAGACGTTGAAAATTAATTGAATTGATTATAAAAACCTTATTTAATCTGCTCAAATCCTTATATACCTGTAAAAGCTTGTCATTGTCCTTGCTCTCTAAGGCTAAATCATGTATAGATCCGGTTGTCTCTACATAAAAAAGATTTGTGGTATCCTTCCATAAATCTAAACTATCTTGATTATTTTTAAGTACATTTCTTGTACTATAAAAACTTCCAAATAATATTATTACTAATAATATAAGGCAAAATTTTACTAAGCTAGCAACAAATCTTACCTTTAAGAGCCTATTCTTTTCATTTATGCCAACTGATTTAACAAAAGATATGCAGAACAAAGCGATAGAAAATAAAAACAATAATAATACCGTAAGTAAATTCACTATAATTATTATAGGAATAAACTCCATTAACATGTTCGTCAAATTAAATACAAACAAAATTCCAAGCATAATTAAATTGCAAAAAACCATGCTTATCAACAATGTCTTATAAAGTGTTTTATTGAAAACACAATATATTTGAATATATGAATAGCCCCAAAGTTCATAAATCAAATAATTTTTTTTGTTATTTAAATAATAAAAAAGGATTAATAAAAAAAATACAGAAATAAACAAAGAAAATATCGACAAAAAATCATTATCAATATATTTAATGTATTTACCAAAGGAGTTTAAGGAATATGCATTTCTGTAAATTACCCCATAATCAGAAAAATCTTTTAAAAATTTGTTTATAATATGACTATCTTTAGTATCAATATAAAGCAAGTTCTTAAATCCAACATGATGAACATCCTCAAAATCATGTATTCTAATATCTTTATCGAATATAAAGTTAGGGATGAGTAATTTTTTTTCATATTCCTCTTTAACAGTAGAATATATATCTATTTTATTTGCGCTCAAAAAACTATACTGTAGTATTTCAACATCATTCTGACTAGAAAAATCTATAATATTATCTAAAAAATCTTCTTCAAGAACACTTTTGTTCCCATTCACAGTATCGAATGTAATCATTGTTTTATCATACAATAAATGCTCCACTAAGTTTTTATTTATAGACAAAAAAGAAAATACATTCATCAATATAGTTAAAACCAACACTGCTACCACTAATAATCTTTTCAAATACCTGACCTCTCTTTACAATATCATTTATTTCTGCTTATTCTGGTTTCTCTGATAAACCCTGTTGCCTTTCAATATTAAACTATGCCCCTCAATAACAACGGGAATAATCCTCATCTCCCAATTGCTTCTTAGTCTATGACCAGCACCTTTGCATCGTTATATTACCATATTATTTAATTAATGTAAATTATTTGATTTTCTAGATCTATATAGAAAATAAGGGCAAATTAACCTAAAACCTACTATAAATATGGTTTGAATTTAAATCCTTTCAATATTTTTCAAGGCAAAAGACTATGATTATGAGAATCAGACAATAATAACATAATGAAGTAGCTCTTAAAATTGGAGAAAAAGTAGATTATCGCAACGATATTTTTGAAAAACTAAATGATGAAGCTAAAAAACTTGTAAGTGACTTCGAAGCAAAGATTGTAGAGCTTGGCGGTGTCTCTCAAGATGAATTAGTAGCTAAACTAGTAAAACGAGTGACAGTACGTTTGACAGCTGAGACAGATGAAGAACAATTTAACAATATATTCAAAGATGAAGCTATTGCGCTTTATAGTGAGCAGTACAATATTCCAAGTGCAGAGACGTGTATGTTTGTAGTAGTAGGATTGATGATTGCCGCAGCAGTCATTATTATTGTATACGCTCCTGTAATAACTCTATTTGCAGAAAAACTAATACTAGGCGGATTTGCCTTAACTGCATCAGGTTGTGCTGCTAAATATGCTTCCGAACAATAACATTAGTTGTCATTAAATTGAAATTTTCTAATACTAATGCTAAAAATTCAACAACTTATTAAAATATTGTACCATATTATCCAGAATGATAATGCGGTTTTTTGTTTTGAGTAATACTAAATGGCTCTTATTGTGTTTCAGACTGATAATTTAAATCTCTTGAAACAGGGCATTACTAATAATAACACTATAAAATTTCAGGAGGTTGACATTATGCGAGCACGTCCCAAAATTGATAAAGATATACTAAATATCCGAAATGTAATAGATGATGCAAAATGCTATGAGGTTGTTCGAGGATTGAGATGGCCTATAACTGTTATTTGCCCAATTTGTAATTCGGAGAAAGTTGTTAAAAATGGCCATGATGTAAAACAACGAGATCGCCAAAAATATCATTGTGGAACATGTAATGCTTACTTCGATGATCTTACGGGAACTGTATTTGAAAATCATCATCAACCATTATCAGTCTGGGTATTGTGCTTATATTTAATGGGACTAAATCTATCGAATCTACAAATTGCTAATGAGTTAGGAGTTAATAAAAGTGATATCCAGCAAATGACCAAGTTTCTTCGCGAAGGGGTATCCACAAGGAAACCAGAAGTTATTCTTAGTGGAGAAATTGAATGTGATGAAGTATATATAGTTGCTGGACATAAAGGTCGTGCTGATGAGGTAAAAAAAAGGTCGTGAAGGTAGACGCAATAGATTAAAAGGGGCTCGTGGTCGTGGTACTCTTGATAAGGAAAAACCATCTGTTCTAGGAATGATTCAACGTTCTGGACAAGTATCTATAAAGATGCTGAGTAACGTACAGCAAAAGACAATAGCTCCAATCATCCAGACAGTCGTTGAGTCTGGGTCTATGGTATATACCGATGAATACGATATTTATGCCAGACTTCGCGAATGGGGATATAAACATAATAGTGTCTTCCATGCGAGAGGTGAGTATGCCCGTGATGAAGATGGAGATGGATTTTGTGAGGTACATGTAAATACAATAGAAGGATTCTGGTCTTTACTTCGCTCATGGCTAAGACCACATAGAGGCTATCTCAGGAATTGCTGCCTATTTACTTAGCATTCTTTAAATTCTCACACAATGTTAGAAAAAGGGGTACCGCTTTATTAGGATCACTGCTGGACTTACTTTTAAATAATAAACCAAAGAATCTTTAGATAGAAAATTTATCATCAGTCCGAAACACAATAAGAGCCTAAATATATTATATATCAATACTGAAAGCAAATAGAGAATAGGCAAGCTGCTTAAAAGAAAGGACAAAGGGAGTTGTTGCTATGTTTTTAGGGTATGCTAGGGTAAGTACTCAGGATCAGAATCTGAATAGACAGATGGATCAATTAAGGGAAGCTAGGTGTGAACGGATATTTTGTGAGAGAATACCCGGCACAAAATAAGAGCATCCTGAGTTAGATCGGCTTCTCGATAATATTAGACCAGAGAAAGTTGCTCGGCCATATATTCTAAAACAGCATCAGGAATATAACTGACATTATTTAAAGCCCAACCAAGGTTACGAAGTACCCCTAATTAGACCACAAAACCTAATCGATTATAATCCCTTCTGTACTAGTTAATAATTTCTTTGTCATGTTCAGAAAAAGTATAATACTTGTGGATTTCCCATTCATTGATATTGGGGGATATTTGAGTAAATTCCAAACGCTACTCTTCAGTTAAGAGAATTTCAGGTGTAGCCATTGACATCACTACCTTTACAATAGATTCGCCTTTCGTTTTATTTCACTCCTAGATGGATGAGTATATAGCATGGTTGTATGAATATTTGAATGTCCAACTTGTGCAGCTATTTCATGAGTAGACCAGCCATTTTCCAGAGCATAGGAACAGAAAAAATGTCTTAAAGTATGAGGAGTAATTTTATCACTGTATTCATTGAAAATACGATTAATTACCGACCGATCTACCCTATTAGATTCACGACTGATAAATAAATAGTCACTATCTTTATTTTTCTGCTGCTCTCGTTCTTTTAAGTACTCTTTAATGGCATTAGAAATCTTATCATTGATAATTACTAATCTTTGCTTTTTTCTCTTTCCGTATCTCACTAGTATTTCTCTTGCGATTAAGTTCACATCATCAATTTTGATATTCAGAGCTTCAGATATACGCATGCCTGAATATGCAAGTAGAGTAACTATCGCATAGTCTCGTTTATCTCTATTTTCCAATATTTTTTGACGAAAAGCTTCTACATCAGCCTTTATAATAGTAGCAGGACTAATATATTCCTTTTGAATCTTAATATAATCTTTCTTTGATACAACAATATCGGTTTGAATACTCTGGTCTACTAAATATTGGTTTAATTTAATTAAAGCTGCCAAATGTGCATTAATACTTTCTGCTTTAAGTTTTTTTATATTAATCATATAACTCATATAATCTAGTATATTCTCACGATAAAGCTGATTTAAAGGTGTATTAAAGCTTTCTTGGAACCACTTTAAATAGCCTTTTATATGTCCTGAATAAGACTTTGTGGTGTTTTTACTTAATTGCTGATTGTCTAGCCAATTTTTAAAGGATTCTATCATCTTTGTTACCTCTCTTTACTTAACCGATATACTTTAAATACTTCTCCAAAGTAGTTTCTACACATTCCGCTATAAACTGTACAAATGGTTTCGTGTCTCCTGTTGTACTAGCAATCTCTAAAGTGTTGTAGTATTTTGCCCTTACTTCATGTTCAGCCTTTACTATAGCTGGAGGAAAACCATATTGCATTAGAATAAAGTTCATTAAAAGTCTTGCTGTCCTACCATTGCCATCAATAAAAGGATGGATATACACAAATTTAAAGTGAAACAACGAGGCTAATTCTACAGGATGTAGGTTATCTTTGTTCTCGTTATACCAATAAAATAGTTGTTCCATCTCTTGTGATATCATATAAGGTTGAGTAGGTTCGTGTTGACTACCGGAAATCATAACAGGTACACTTCTATATACTCCTGCATACTTATTTTCTTTCTCAATTCCTTTTAGTACTAAATAATGAATTTTTTTTAGATTGTTCTCATTTAGTGGTTCTTGATCTTTTACAAGCTCCTCGATAAACTCAATTGCTTCTGCAAGGTTTATAGCCTCCAAGTAATCCTTGAAAGGCTTACCACCAACCGTTAAACCTTGTTCTATAACCATTTTAGTTTCATGAAGTGTCAATGTGTTGCCTTCAATTGCATTTGAATTGTAGATCATTTCTATGTTAAAAGCATTTTTTAATTTATCAACAATAATTTTTGGTAATGGTCTATTTCTATCAAGCTTTTCTTTAAGTTTATTAATTTTTTCAAACATTCCCATCCCTCCTATAAATTATGGTGCATTATCAATAAATATTAGGCACTTCAATTATGTTGCATTCATTAATAAAATTATACCATTCATTCATATGTAGTGCAACATAATTTATATTATATTGCACTCAAAACACGCAAAAAAAACAGGAGATATATAAAATAATCTCCTGGTGCTTAACGTGGGCGAGAAGTCTAACTTTTTACCAATTGTTCCCTTAGCGTGGGATTTTTCGAAATGTTGGCGAGACCCCTATAAGAAGATAACAGTAGATGGAGAAGCTTCATCCCTTGAAGCTACTAATGACATTTTAAAAGAACTGTTTCCAATTGAATTTAACCATCCTAATACCTATTTTGTAGTAGAAGGACTAGACGAAAATGGAAACTTTGATCCAACGGTAAACAGCTATATTCTAGGGAAAAACAGAGAAATCGTAGACAATAAGGTGGTCTTTAGGGGAGTTAGTTTACAAGACATACCATGGGTGAAGATGAAATCTATGAAAATCAAAGCTAAACAAGCCCCACATTTCCGTTTTAAGCGATTTTTTCGGACAAAGTAGACCTATCTACCTTGTCTATTTTTAATCAAGTCTTTTGGTTCTGTACAGCCTATTAGTTATGAAAAATAATAATTTAATACTCAAATATATAATTACTACAGAAATAATATAGTTGCCGACCTCAAAACTTATTTGTTTTAAATTTTCAGGGAAAAACAATTGAAAAATATACTTGGGAGGATTTTTCCCAATATAACTTATAAACTTAACAGGAAACCCTAATGAATGTTGAAGTGGACTTACTATTACATATGATCCGAAAAATATTGTTAAAAAAGGGATTATTAAACTAATTAGAAGTATTGTTTTGTTTTTTTTCATTCCTTTCTCCTCCATAATAATTTCGATATTTTAAATCAACAAAAACCGAATATACCTAGATATATACAAATAAATTAACCTGTTGTGCTAGTTAAAATTTACAAATAGAAAAACTCCAGCGAATTATGTTAACCTATCTTTGATAACAACCACGAAATCAAGAT
>NZ_FZOJ01000018.1 GCF_900188145.1 Anaerovirgula multivorans
ACAAAGTGCGCTATATAAAAATGAAAAAACATAAAAAAAATAAGCCTTTTCAAGCTTTTGAATGGGTTTTGAAATTTACAACTGTCAAACTCCCGTATTCTATGTAGTAATAAAGTCCTGTTTTAAGCTTTATTTCCTTCAACTTGTAGAAATATTGACAATGTATATTGCTTTTTTTTATAATTTTATGTATTATTTATTAGGGTAAAAAATAACAAATTAGTTTAATTGAGGAAGGGGTTTATTTATGACAAGATTTAAGAGAAGTATCTTAGCAGTATTATTAGTCACTTTATTTGCAATATTAATTACAGGGTGTGGAAAGAATAACATTGAAAAAGTTATAAGTTTAGGAAGTGTGGAGGGTTCTACATATACTAATGATTATTTTGGATCAACATTTACCATACCAGAAGAATGGGTAATTGCAGATGAAGAAGAGATGGAAATGATAACTAACATGGGTCAAGAGCTTATTGCTGGTGATGATGAGGAATTAAACAAAGAAATTGACCTTTCTAAAGAAAAAACCTTAAATATGGTAATGGCATTTAAATATCCACTAACACATACAGATGGTTATAACCCTAACATCATGTGTATTGCAGAGAACCTAAATCTCGTTGAAGGACTAGCTATTAAAAATGGAGACGACTACTTAGAGTATTCTAAGGAAGTCTTACAAATGTCAGGAATGCCGTATTCTTTTGAAGATGTATATACAGAAAAAATTGGTGGAAAAGAGTTTCATGTTTTGGTGGCAAAACTAGACTTTGGAGTAATGGAAATAACACAAAAATATTATTCTACCATTATAAATAAATATGCATTTAACTTTATTGTTTCCTATTCAAATGATGAAGAGTTAGAGGAATTAAATGGAGTATTAAATACTGTGGAATTTAAGTAATGGTATGATTGAATTGATATTACTAATAGTATAATAGTATAGAAAAAACAAAGAGACAGGTGGTGGGTTTGATGATACCTCGGGTTTACGATAGACTAAATCCCAGTGGTTTGCAATTAAACCCGTTACCTGTCCTTTTTAAATCACGAAATCACGAGGTGAATCACAGGGACGGTTCTTTTGATTATGCTAAGTGATTGATATAAGAGCTTGTGAAACTCCTAAAATCCTAGCCAATTGGCGCTGTGTTACTCCTTCTATGTATTTAGCCTTTTTAATTATCTTATTCCTTTGATCTTTTGGTAAACTCTTTATTTGCGCTACATTAATCCCTGATATTATCTTTTCAATTTCTAACCTTACGTCTTCGTCTCTCAGTCTTGTAGTAATAACATCATCTAAACAATTATCTTCATTTTCTTGCTCATTAAATTCCTTGAATCTTTTTTCCGCAATTTCATTATCTTCTGAGAATAATTTCAGTATCAGCTCACTATCTAACAGTTCTTGCGGATATAATTTCTTTCCATAGTATCCTGAACAACTACTCCATTTCTAATCCAAAAGAAATGACTAATCAATAGAACCGTCCCTATAATTACTATAATTAAAATTACTTAAAATTCTATATCCCTATAAACAATCTCACCGTCTCGCATCGTTAGCATCGTTCTTAACAGCTTCTTACCTATGATTTTGCTGCCTTCCCAATCCTCGTATAATTCCTCTTTTTTAATGATCTTTAGAATAGCTATATCAGCACAACTTCCCAGACTAAGGCAGCCTATCTCACCTTCCATACCTATAATACGTGCTGGCGCGCTTGTACATCTTTCTATTATCTCATTCATGCTCAGTCCCATATTCAAGTATTTTGAAAGCAAGAACATCATATTAAATATCTGTGGTTTTTTGTAAAGGCTTTTTACCGTAAGGTCTGTACTGATTACATCAGGCAAGAAACCATCTTTAATTGCCGCATTGGCCACTTTAAATGCGAAGTGGAATCTTGCATTCGCTACATCGAAAATAACGCCTCGTTGTCTCGCTGCTTTTATTTCGTCATATACTTTTCCATTTTCATCAATAATCGAATGTCCAATATTATGGTACGCATGTGTAACTACATCACCTTTTCTTAAACAGTTCACCAATTCTGTCATTGTAACAGGAGAATCGGTGCTATGAACAACCACATTAACACCTATTTCCTCTGCTAACTTGATCGTTTCCTTCAAGGGCTCTATTCCCAAATCTCCAACTACGTCTTTGCTGAGACGCACCTTTAAACTGATTAGTTCTCCCTTGTATTTCTCAAAAAGCCTTTTGATTTTTTTTCTATTAAAATATTCAGGATTTACATTTTCATGGTAACTACTGGTCACTAACCCTGCAGAACAAACGTTTAGATAGCATTTGATTCTCAGCTTGCTACTGTTAATAAACCCTCTATAATATTCATAATTGGCACATCCGCAGCTTCCTGCATCCACTACCGTAGTAATTCCTGAAGAAAAACAGGTAACCTCAGCAGGAATACCGATTTCTGTTAAGGGATATATGTGCACATGATAATCAATTAACCCTGGGGTTATTATATATCCTTCAGCATCGAGGATCTTTTCACCTTCTATATTGTCAAAGTTCCCAATCCCCACTATTTTTCCTTCTTTTACTGCGATATCAGCAATTTTATCAATTTTATTATAGGGGTCAATTAGTCGACCATTCTTGATTATGATATCCATTACAGGAAACACTCCTCGCACAATATTTTAGACTGGAGAAATTGAAAAGAAAGCAGGCTTTTAGCTGCTTCTCTTCATAATTGGGAGAATTAATATTTATTATATAGCATCTGGTGCAGCACCATCTTTTTTCTTAAGGTTCTTTTTAACTACTAATGCAACCGAAACTACAGCAGCTACTAAAAAGAGTGCAGAAATTGGTCTTGTTAAAAATGGAATTAGACTTCCATCACTTGCCATGAGTGCCCTTCTTAGGTTTACTTCAGCAATGGGTCCTAAAATAAATCCAATAATAAAGGGTGTCGAAGAAATATTTGCTTTGATGAATAAATAACCTACGACACCAAAGATGAATATACTCCATACGTCAAAGACTCTACTGTTGCCCCCAAATGCTCCTACTGCACAAAGGACCATGATGATAGGGAATAAAATACTTTTTGGTATATCCATAAGTTTGACGAAATATTTAAGTCCTGCGTATTCAAAAATAAGCATTGCGATATTCGCAACAATTAATGCTGTAAATATTGCATACATAACTACACCATTGTTTTTGAAAATCAACGGACCAGGTGATATTCCGTGAATCAAAAGCCCTCCTAATAACATCGCCGTTACCGTATTTCCAGGAATGCCCAATGTAAGTAGTGGTATTAAGGCTCCACCTGTTGTAGCATTGTTTGAAGACTCTGAAGCTACCACGCCATCAATAATACCTGTTCCAAATTTTTCAGGATATTTAGAAGCATTTTTTGTTGCACTGTAGGCTAGGATACTCGATGTTGAGCCTCCTACACCTGGGAGAATCCCAACCCCCAACCCTATTAGTGATGATCTTATCATATTCCAAAATTGTTCTTTGAATTCCTTTAGAGATACACCAAAGCCTTTAATTTTATACTCTTTGACTTTGCCTGTCTGCCCTGTAGTCTTTTGATAAGAAAATCTTATGATATCACTTACAGCAAAGAGCCCGATTAAAACCGTGAGAATGTCAAATCCCGAGGTTAAGTGATGGATACCGAATGTGAACCTCATATATCCATCAAGAGGCGCAATACCAATCATGGCTATAAGAATTCCCAATAATCCGCTAAGTAAACCGTTAATCATAGAATCACCAGAAAGACTTGCAATAATTGTAAGAGAAAAAATGGCGATCGAGAAATATTCAACAGGAGTAAATTTGAGGGCAAAGTCTGCCAAGGATGGTGATATAAAAATAAGGGCAATTACACTAATGATTCCTCCAATAAAGGAGTACAAAATACCTATACCTAAAGCTTTTCCCGCTTCACCTTTCTCTGCCATAGGCCCACCGTCAAAAATCGTTGCTATGGATGAGGGTGTCCCGGGAATTTTAAGAAGGATCGCTGAGATGAGCCCACCTGAAATCCCACCGATATATAATCCCATTAAAAGCGATATACCATTAATAGGCTCCATTCCAAAGGACATTGGTAAAAACAACACAACTGCCATTGTAGCCGATAGGCCGGGTATGGAACCGAAAATGATTCCAACAATTACACCAAGAGTTATCAGTAATAAACACACTGGCGACAGCAGTACTGCCAAAATACCTTCTAAAATCATTTGAACACCTTCCTTTCTTGATATATTTATCCTAACAAGCCAGCAGGAAGCATTAAGCTAAATGCCTTTACGAAAAGGAAATAAATGCAGACGGGCACTGTGATCGATATGATACCCATAATAATATAATTTCTTTTTTCAGCACTCATTAATAAGTACATTTGAAAAAATAAATATAAGGCAGAAGAAATAATAAATCCCAATACATTAAATAGAGCTACGTATAACCCCAGGGCTACTATTGTAAGTAGCCCGTTTAGGGTATTTTCATTCTTGGTAGATTTTTTTGTGTATTCAGGAGTATTCTTTTTGATTGAAAGCCCTAGTTTTACTACAGCCAAAATGATTATTCCCATAGTTACAATTTTCGGTGCAAAGGCAGGACCTACGTCTGCTTTGATTACAGTTTGAATTGTAGCGCTATATGCGAACACAGCAACACCAATGATGAGAAAAATCATAGAGGATAATATGTCTTTTTGCTTTTCACTCATTTTTTTTCCTCCCAACAGATAACTTTTTAAAGTGCACCTTCCATTACCGTTTTGATATATTGAATCATTTCTTTTTCTGAATTATATGTTTCTGTAGGATTCATATATTTTACTACTCCAAAGAAGGATTCTATTTCTTTCTGAAATTCTTCATTTTGAGAAATTTTTCCTAAAGCTTCATCAAATTTTTCTATAATAGCTGGATCTGTGCCTTTAGAGAAAGAGTAGGAGTATGTTTTAATTGCGGTTACATCATACCCCTGCTCAACAAATGTTGGGACATTTGGAAGAGTAGGAACTCTTTCCTCTGATAAAATACCCATAACAATAAAGTCACCTGACTCAATATAATCCTTAATTGTTGCATAGTTAACCGTCAAAACGTCTACCTGTTTTCCAAGAAATGCCGCTATTCTATCAGAGTTTGAAGAACCAACATCAAGTTCTTTGATATCTATGCCTGCAGCTTTTTCAAGCTGTACAGATACATAATGTGTTACGGAACCATGTACAGTAGAGTATGTTAATTTTCCTGGGTTTGCCTTTGCATAGTCGACCATATCTTGTAATGTTTCAAAGCCAGAGTCTTTGCGAACAACTACTGTATATGTGCTATCTTCAACAATTGTACCTCCAATGTCAAAGTCTTCTGTATATGAAAAATCTGCCAAGCCTGTTGCTTCCGTAATTAGACCTGCTGTATGTTTGAAAAGCACATTATAACCGTCGGGCCTATCACTCATAATTTTCGTTGCAGCAGTCATACCACTTGCGCCTGCCATATTGATAATAACGATTGTTTGACCCAATTCTTTCTCAAGATATTTTGCTGCAATTCTTGCATAAATGTCTGTATCACCACCTGCATTGTAAGGAACAGTCATCTGAATTGTCTTTTCCGGCCATTTAATTTCCTCTTGAGCAGCTTCTTCAGACGGATTAGTATTAGTAGGTTCTATATCTTTGCTTCCACATCCTACTAATGAACTTAATGTGAAAATCACTACCAGTAAAACAATAAATACTTTCGAATATCTTTTCACTTATATCATCCTTTCTTAAAATAATTATTCTTAAACCCTATAATAATCTTCTACAATTTCACAATTTTTCTTTATGAGAGTATCTTCAACCCATTGCTTATTTGCTGTCCCATTTTTAGCCGCTTCAACCTTGGCACTATCACTTGCTGACAATTTTATAGCTTCCTCTAAAAGCTTTTGCGCGTCATTTTTAGGAATAACAATGAGGCCATCTTTGTCACCTAATATAATATCACCAGGATTTACAGGTACTCCTCCAATAGCAATCGGAACATTTATTTCTCCAGGACCTTCCTTGAATGGTCCTCCTGGCGTATGCCCTGTTGCATATACAGGTATTTCCATTTTTGATATGGCATCGATATCTCTGATTGGTCCATCAAAAACAAGACCCGATATCTTTTTCGTATACTGTGCATAGGCTACCATTATTTCTCCAACTAATGCACGACTTCTGTCACCCTCATTGGATACTATTATTATATCACCTTCCCCTGCCAGTTCCATTGCCTTGTGTATAAAAAGATTGTCCCCTGGTCTTGCTTTCACTGTCACTGCAACACCCACCATAATATCTGTTTTAGAACTGGACATAATTCTAATCTCTGGATTTAATGCATATACTCTGTTCATACAATCACAAACATTTGCCGTCGGAATCGACTTAAATCCTTCTACAATCTCTTTGCTCGGTAATTCTCTTTTTAAAAATACTCTGTTTCCAATAGCCATTTCTTATCCTCCTATGTTTGCTATAAAATATTCTTTATTTACAACGTATTTAATGTCTTGTTGCTTTTCAAAATTAATTATATTTTCTGCCATCAGAGGAACCATATGAATAAGAAGATCTGCAGATGTTCCTCCAATATGAGGTGTCAATGTTACATTAGGTGCTTCTAGGATAGGATCTCCTAGCTGCACAGGTTCATTTGCTATACAGTCTAGACCTGCACCTAATATTCTATTGTTTTTTAGTGCCTCTATTAAATCCCCCTCGTTAATGATCCCACCCCTTGCTGTATTGATAATTATTGCAGTAGGCTTCATTAGCTCAATTTTTTCCTTATTAATTAAATTTCTTGTAGATTCTATTAAGGGTACATGTACACTAATGATGTCTGACGTTTTCAATAATTCTTCTAGCTCTACATATTTCATATCCAAGCTCTTTTCTTCTAGCTCACTCATTCTAAAAGCATCATAGTATTGTACAGTGGCTCCAAATGCTTGAACCTTTTTTGCCACTCCTTTACCAATACTTCCACAACCGATAAGGCCCACAGTTTTGCCTAAAATTCCGTAGGATCTATCCGTATAGGTATTTTTTGTCCATTCACCCTTTTTCATTGCATCATGTTGTACAATTAGATTTCTATAAACTGCTAGAATATGCATTACTGCTAACTCTGATACTGCATAGGCATTTGCGCCGGGGGCGTTTGCAACATAAATATTTCTTTCTCCTGCTGCCTCAATGTCAATTGTATCGAAGCCAGCTCCCCATTTCTGAATGAACCTTAAGTTTTTGTTTCGTTCAATTACCTCTCTATTAATTTTAAAAATTCTTAAGATAATAATCTCAGCATCTGTTAGATTATCGTACTTTTCCTGAGTATCTACTATCTCAATCTGAAATTTTTCCGCTGGGAGCAATTCTGTAAACAATTCTTTCGCTCCCGAGGGAAATATTCCAACTAAAGCAACTTTCATCCATATCACCTCTCTAAATATTATTGTGATTCTATATGATAGCAATAATCGTGCCAGAAGTACACGGAAAAGGTTTTCCTGTATTTCTAAGCTTTTTATCCAAATATAGTGAATAATTTATTAATTTTTTTATTTGTCATTTCAAAAGTGAAATGTTTTTATTTCAATTTTGAAATGTTTACTAGGCTTTTGACATATAAAATGCTTTTCGAATAGAAAAACTCTAGCATTGGTGCACTAATCAAAACGATGTGTTATGAAATCCTTTCTATGCTATCCTTGATAAAAAAAAGAACAAATTTGACTTCGTCAATTTGTTTTCGCTAGGGAACCCTAGGTTCCCTTCGACGCCGACAAAGTCGTCTGAGCATCCTCCTGAATACGACAGAGGGGAATCCCTCTGTACTCCCCATGTCTAGTAAATTAAAAACCATAATTTCCTAGACATTAATAAATCCCTATCATAGGAATAGGGATAAAATGGTGCAGCTAACAATTCTATAATATATTGAACTTTTTCATTCTGCGCCACAAGGTTGTTGTGCTGATGCATAATAACTCAGCTGCTTTTTCTCTATTGCCTCCTGTTTTTTCAAGGGCTTCTTTTATTATTTCAGCCTCTATCTGGGCAAATAAATTAGGTCCGAAGGAGCTTGTCTCTGATAAAATGTCTTTTTTCATTTCATTAAATATCTCTACCTTCTCTATGGCCTTAGAAGTTTTTTGAATGCCTGACGTATTCGTTTTCTCTCCTATAAGCATTTCGATAATGTTTATAAGTTTCGCTTCCGTTTCGGAAGCTGGTTTTTCTTTTGACTTATTAGAGTCTTGCTTATTAAAAGTCATATTTTTCAGAACTTCTGCCGTCTTTTCTCCATCAATTATTCCACCTTCACAAATAACCGTAAGTCTTTCAATAATGTTTGCAAGTTGTCTTATATTTCCAGGCCAATCATAATCGCAGAGCATTTGGATTGCGTCTTGCGCTATGATCATATTTGTCTTCGTTTTTTCTTTAATGAAATAATGTATTAGTTCCTTTACATCTCCTTTTCTATCTCTTAAAGGAGGTAACTCAAGTTCTAAAACAGCCAACCTGTAATATAAATCTTCTCTGAAATTGCCTTTATAAATCTCTTCCATTAAGTTTTTATTGCTAGCGGCTAATATCCTAACATCTATAGGAATAACCTTATCATCTCCTATTCTTGAAACCTCTTTTTCCTGAATTACTCTTAGAAGCTTAACTTGTACATCGGTGGAGACTTCACTTATTTCATCTAGGAACACAGTTCCCATATGAGCTAGCTCGAAGATACCTGCTTTCCCTTCATTTCTTGCTCCTGTAAAAGCCCCCTTTACATAACCAAAAAGTTCACTTTCTAAAATATTTTCTGGAAGAGCCGCACAATTTATTGCAACAAATGGCTGCCTTTTTCGGTTGCTATAATTATGGATGCTTTGAGCAAAAACTTCTTTTCCTGTCCCCGTCTCACCAATTATTAATATTGTACTATCCGATTGTGCATATCGAACCGCACGTTTTTTTACTACGTCTATGACCCTTGATCTTCCAATGATATCGGCAAAAGTTTTTTTTGCAACATGTCCACTACCTAGATGTTTTTTACGAATTTCCCTGTCAATAGATTGGATCTTATTCTCTTCTTGTATCGTTGCAACTGCTCCTATCGTTTTATCTTCTACTTTTATTGGTACACTGTTTATTACAATAGATTGACCTCCTATATTAATCAATTCACTAAAATTCTCTTTTCCTGTATTTGCTGTATCTATAAGTAGAGATGATGGAAGAATCTCTTTTATATTTCGTTGTTCTTTATAATTTAAAATCTTCTTGGCTATTTCGTTGATATGCATAATTTGTCCATCTATTTCAATCCCTACAATTCCCTCTGAAGTACAATTTAATATGGAATTAATGGTTTCATATTTTTCCTTTCGTTCTATCTCAATCTTCAAATCATGAAGAGCCTCATTCAGAGCTAGATTAATGGCAGAAGGGTCAGCCTGTCCCGCTACATACGGCACATTATATTTTTTTGCTGCTTTTGCCAGCTGAAATCCTCCTATAACGACCTTAGTACCATTATTAACATGCTCTTTTAATTTTTCTTTTATTTCATTTTCATTCTTAACCTCAGTTACACAAATATCAGTTTTCATTATTTGATTGTAATCGTTTGCCGCTTCACAAATATCTCTAAAACCGACAACTCCAATTTTATCTGAAATCTTTTTAGCACTTTCAACAGATAGATGCATATCAATAAAACCATGCCTTATATCGACAATAGGAACTCCAACTTTATCTCTTAAATAGGCGGCTGTTCCACCTCTGCATATTACGACTTTGGTACCTGATTGAATGGCCGCTTCTGCTATTTTATATGCCTCCTCCATAGTAGCTTCATATATAGGAAAATCTAGTTTTCTCTTTTTAAGTACCTCTTTAATTGTTGCCGTGAGAATAGAAGTTGTAGATATAAGTATTATTTCATTATTCAATGTTTTCACCTCCGTTAAACAAATCATAAATCACACACATAATCACAGGGACGGTTCTTTTGATTATGTTAAGTGGTTGATATCAGAGCTTGTGAAACTCCTAAAACCCTAGCCAATTGGCGCTGTGTTACTCCTTCTATGCATTTAGCCTTTTTAATTATCTTATTCCTTTGATCTTTTGGTAACCTCTTTATTTGTGCTACATTAATCCCTGATATTATCTTTTCAATTTCTAACCTTACGTCTTCGTCTCTCAGTCTTGTAGTAATAACATCATCTAAACAATTATCTTCATTTTCTTGCTCATTAAATTCCTTGAATCTTTTTTCCGCAATTTCATTATCTTCTGAGAATAATTTCAGTATCAGCTCACTATCTAACAATTCTTGCGGATATAATTTCTTTCCATAGTATCCTGAACAACTACTCCATTTCCAATCTTGAGGTTTGCTTACAAGTCCAGCTTTTATAGGATTTTGATGTATATACCTAATTACTGTTATAAGATATTCTTCACTTTCCACATTCTCACTTTTATACCTGTCTTGAAATAAATGCCCTGTCGTATCATATTTACAGTGATAATATGCTACAAAGCTTACACCTATTCTCTTCATAGTTGTTGCAAGCTCCTCTTTACCTTCTTCAACAAGTAAATGTATGTGATTATTCATCAAACACCAACCATATATCTTAATTTCACTTTTCACTTTATATTTTGCTAAAGTTTCAAGGAATTTTAAGCAATCCTCATCATCATGAAATATCTCCTGTCTATTTGCGCCTCTAATTATTACATGATATATACCACTTTTACTTTTCACTCTTGCAGTTCTTGGCATTCTGATTACTCCTTTGTGTTTTTCCTCTATTCTACTACAAAAGAAATGACTAATCAATAGAACCGTCCCTATAATTTTTAAAATTCATCGATAATCTTTCCTTTTCCATTCAGAATTCATTGTAGGCTGACCTTTCTCATTCAATTCAATCTCTGCAGTCCATATGTAGGTTTTTGTCCAATTCTTAAACATGGGAATTGCTGCATAGAGAAGTTTCATTGACCACTTTGGCTCATTCGGCTTCCAGCCTCCGTTTGGATGGACCTTCATTTTGATTTTACTTCCATACCTGGAAAGCTCATATTCCCCACTGACAGTGCCTGTCGTCTTTTCACTGGCTATGGTAATTTTTCCTTTTACGCTTGCTCCATCGTGGATACATACAATGTCTGGCACTGCTGGTTTAAAGTAAACTGTAAGGCTATGTTTTTCATTTGCGATACTCATTTGCTTAATTTCATAATGACCTTTATTATCTATCAAATCATATGTTGTATCTTTATCTTGTATCTGCAATTTGCCACTAAGTTCTAGGGGATATAACGTCTCTAGGCCCGCAACATTCCATTTTACCAGGAAGGGGTCTATCGAATATCGTATATAATATATCTTAGACCCATCTACAAGCAGTGGGATCTTATCTACTTTATGTTCTCTTCCTGCTATGGTAATCTGTATTTCCGTTCCAGTCCGTCTGATGAAATCAATATCATACAACATAAACAGTGGCAAGGCATCAGGCTTATATGTACCAGCACCCAAAGGAGCAAGTATATTAAATGGCTTAGGCGTTTTTTTGTTGTTTTCTTTTATTTTTATTTCTATTTGTCTCCCAATTTTATCCTCAAAGGTGTAGAAAAGATCCACTCCTTCGGAGGTAATTTCGTACCTTGCATTTTTCATAGGCCTCTCTATCAAGTCCCTCAGACCTTTTCCAACCTGATTGAAGTCATTGGAATTAAAGATCAGCCCAGGCTGATAATACACATCAACGTAACCGTCGTTGCGCGTTGCTAAGATTCTCATCCCTTTACCGTAAATGTTATCATCAAATATTTGCGACTCAAAAGTGGTATAGATTTCATCGGGATCATTCTCTATCCCAAAAATGATTAAGCGCTCCATTGGCTCAAGCTTGAAATTGAAGGGCGAATATATTATTCCGTTTGATTGCGTTCCGTAAATACTGCTGGGATTATTGTCTGATATCATAAAATCCTCCTTATAAGTTGAGAAAATTTCCAGTTGAACAAAATAAAAACAATCAATAAAAACACTGTGGACAATGCAGATCCCCACGTCTTCCAGCATCTATAATAAAGTGCTTCAATAATGGCATATAAGAAAAATAAACTAAGTACAAAAAAAAGTAAATGGAATTTGAAATAAAAGAGAACACTGAGACTGAAAAAACAAAATTCCAAATATCAGCATGCAGATGGCCTTAAACTTGATTTTTCTTTCACAAATATTTTTCGGCAATTTCCTATACTGTTTCTTTGCCAAAGCTATTCGCTGTTTTTTGATTATGTATAGCAAATTTGTTAAAATCTCAGCTGCACCAAAAACAATAAAAATATTCTGAAGATCTCCTGTCCCATGCTCGCCCTACGATAAGTTATCAATAATTCTATTTAATGCCCTGTATAATATTTTTACTTCGTCCTCACTAAGCCCATTTAATGCTTCATTTGTAATTTCCAAGGACAAGCTTTCGATATCACTTATTATTCCTTTGGATTTAGAAGTCAAGCCTATAACATATGATCTGTTATCATTTTTATCTAAGTTTTTTTTCAAATATTCTTTCTTATATAGTATTGATATGACACTGCCGATAGTTGCTCTGTCTCCTGCCAATGCGTCAGCTATTTCCGCCTGAGACAACTCGCCACAATTATAAAGCAGTCTTAGTATAGCACATTGGGAAGTTGTTATCCCGTATTTTTCCAATCGTTTATTTACAGCTCTTTTGAAAAATCTGGAACTAGTACTTAACAAATATGCGAGTGCTTCTTGTTTTTTCATATAAATCCCCTCTTAGTTTGATATGTATACTTATAATAAGTGTACATATTATTTTTGTTGCTGTCAAGTAAAATTAAAGAGAATAAAAATGACCTACCTTTTGGGCAAGCCTCTTCCTAAAGTATTGGCAGAAATAAATGTTACAATCATAATTAGTGGGCGTTTCCTTTTCAAGTCTCCATAATGCCAGCACATCACTGCAAATATTGCAATGACAGGCAGAATGTCTCTAAACAAGATTGTCTCTCCAAATATCAAGCTGCAAAGCGTTAATGATATGTGTAAATGGATTGAGCATCAAGGCCCTCAAACAAATTTTCGGCAGAAAAAAGAGCTGTACTAACCCTCCCTTGAAATTTATTACTGGTAGTCATAAACCCAAGATTAGCAGCAACATCTTGAAATTTCAAATCTGAATCTGAAATCACCACATCAAACTTTTCATCTTTAGAAAGATTACTTTTAGCATATAATAACATCTCTTTTTTTAAGTAGCATATTTTGATAAAAATAGACAATAGGCTCTAACCTAGCTCTATCAACACAACCTAACCATGGGTTTTGATAGAATTCAGGTATTCTTATAATGAATGATCATATAGTTCTATATGGTTGGTAGCATTCAAAAGCTTTCTGAAGATGTTCACTTTTAAAATCAGGCCATAACACTTGAGTTGTCCATATCTGAGTCTTTGCCAGCTGCCATAATAAAAAATTGCTTACTCTAAATTCTCCACTGGTTCTGATTAAAATGTCCGGATCATCTTGACCTTTCGTATAAAGGTAGTTATGAATGGTATCCTCGTTAATATCGTCCTGCATTAACTTACCATATTGTACATCCTTTGCGATAGCTTGTACTGCATTTACTACTTCTTGCCTACCACCATAGTTTAAGGCTACGTTAACGATCATTTGATTATTATTCATAGTAACTTTTTCTGTTAATTCAATCTCATATAGTAAATCTTCGGGAAGATTTTCTTTTAACCCTATATGGTGAAACTGAATCCCCTTGCTGCGAATTTCTTCTCTCCACTCACGAAAGAAGTCTACAAACAGCTTCATCAGGAAATCAACTTCATTCCTGTCACGTTTCCAGTTTTCTGTCGAAAAAGCAAATAATGTCAGAATTTTTACACCAGTCCTTGCACATTCCTGAGTGATACACTTCATTGGTTTAACTCCTGCCTTATGGCCAAAACTGCGTGGCAAACCTCTTTGTTTTGCCCATCTTCCATTTCCGTCGCATATTATTGCAACATGCTTAGGGATGTTTTTCTTCTCGGTTTCTTTATCTTTATTATCTGACTTCTGTTGATTCAAAAATATTCGATTAAAATTAAACATAGTTTCTCCTTGGATGTTTTTATATTTAATACCCTTGTCCTTCCAGAATCCTCTTAAATCCACGTTTGCAGGCAGTGAAATATACTCCGTAAAACACTGTAAATACCATTACTGTGAACAATACCATTTTAAATATAGAAAAATTCCCTGCAAGTTGAATATAATTTGTAATGGCAGTCAAAGCAACTGCGCTATTACCGATTGTCAAAAGTAACGGTGTAAAAAAATAAACTGCCATTTGTAAAAATATTGAATCGTCAATCATTTTATCATCGACTCCGATTTCTTTAAGCGTTTTATATCTTTGTCTGTGCTGTGCAGCATCGGTCAGCTGCTGAAGTGCTAATACGGTGGTACTCATGATTAAAAAGGTAATACCGATATACAGCCCTGCAAATATAGCAAGTGCCGACATTCCATAAAGCTTTTGCAGAATCTCGAATCTGACAATAAGTAAACCATTTTTGTATTTATTAATTTCATTTGTTACCTTTTGGGAAAAGGCTTCATCGTATTTACCGTTTATATTGACTGTAACAACTTTATTTGCTGGAACGACTGCAGCAAGTTCTTCATCATTTATTACTGCAAATTCAAGATACCCTGCCACCAGGTTTTCGTCATACACACCTGCTATTTTTCGTGTAGTACCATCAATAATCAATGCCTTATTTACATCGACAAAATCCTTAACATACGGCTTTAGTTCAGATTCAATCACATGCAATGCAATTGCACCTTTATCAAGAGATATTGAATCAAGCCCTTTTTGCCTTCGCAGATGATTATAATCAGTCAGCTTGACTAACTCCAATTTCATATTTATAAGATTACTGTAAGCATTTGCATTTTCCTTTGAAGCTGCTTCCAGCGCCTGTTCCAATACCGTATCGGATAATGTTGCACCGGATGGATAAACCTCTACCTCAGTAATTAAGGATTTGTCATACCCTTCAGATTTAATATATTCGCCGATTAAAGCTATATCGGTATTAATTGGAGTTGAAAATTCAAAATCATTCGGCGATGCACGTTTCAGTTTGTTATTTGCGAAGTCATTCAGTCCGAAACCTCCTGCAAAAGCACATACCGTAACAAGAAGCATAATGGAAATAGTGGCTATCAATACCGTGTTGGTCATTATTTTGTTTGAAACCTGGCGAAGTGAAAAAATATTTAGCTTCTTATAATACAGCTTTTTATCTCTCGTCAGTACTGTCAATAAAAAGCCGGAAGCAGAAAAATAAAACAAATATGTACCTGCACTTCCAAGAATAAAAGCAGAGATAACCTTCTTTACATCATTGAAACGAAAGTCCTTACCGAGGGCAATAATATATGCCGCCACAAGAAGCATTGCTGAAAATGCAAATAATGTGATAGATATCCCCGTCTTTGCAAATCTGATCTTTTCATTCTTTTTGCCTGTCTGTAAAAGGTTGATAATTTTAAGACAAGCAATCTTATATGAACAAAATGCGGCAACTACAATAAAAATCAAAAGAAAAAAGAATACCGTCTTAATCAATGATGAGATAGAGACAGAAAACTTTAATGCTTCCAGCTCCTGCTCAAAGATCCTTGCTACAATAAATGACATCCCCTGTGAAAGAAATATTCCTGCAAAAAGGCCTGACAATAGTGCAGCAGCAGCAAGTATTAACATTTCTAGGAACAGCATCACCGATATTTTACGTGCTGACATCCCTAGCAGCATATAAATTGCAAGCTCCTTGCTGCGTTTTTTAATAATAAAGCTGTTTGCATATACAATTAAAAAGCCAAGTATTACACTGATAAAAACAGATAATGCATTGATAAAAATAGGCATTGTTTCCCTGATTTCCCTTGAAGAAGACTGCACCCCCTCACTAAACGGAATAGCGTTAAAAATATAGAAGATGGCGACAGCAAAGAAAAGTGTCAGGAGATATACTACGTAGTCTCCGAAGCATCTTTTTATATTCCTTATAACAAGTTTAGCGCACATCTTCCACATCACCGCCCAAGAGAGAGATTACATTGAGAATTTTATGAAAAAACTGCCTGCGTGTGTCATCGCCCCGCACAAGTTCTGTGAAAACAAGACCATCTTTTATAAACAGTATTCTTTTGCAAAAGCTAGCTGAAAATGCATCGTGTGTGACCATCAGAATAGTTACGCCAAGCTCCAGGTTAATTTTTTGCATAATTTCCATAAGCATCTGTGCCGACCTGGAATCAAGTGCACCTGTAGGCTCATCTGCAAGAATCAAGCTTGGATTGGTGACAATGGCTCTTGCCGCTGAAACTCTCTGTTTTTGTCCACCGGATATCTGATATGGAAATTTATGAAGTATATCGTGAATGCCCAATGCCCCGGCAATATCTTTAACTTTTTTATCAATCTGTCCCGGTACTTCACCTTGAATTGTAAGCGCTAACGCAATGTTTTCATGTACGTTCAGTGTATCAAGGAGATTGAAGTCCTGAAATATGAAACCCAGCTTTTTTCTTCTGAACTCCGCTAATTTATTTACACTAATCTTAGTTACTTCCTGTCCGTCAAGTATTATACTGCCGGAAGTTACCGAATCGATGGTGGAGATAACATTCAGGAGGGTAGTCTTACCACTGCCGGAAGGGCCCATAATTCCGGTAAACTCCCCCCTTTCGACACAAAAGCTCACCCCATTCAGTGCAGGAGTACGGTTATATTTACCGCCATATTCCTTTATTACATTTTCAACCGTCAATATCCTGTCCAAAGCTTTTCCTCCTTCTATTACAAAAAATTATATTTTAAAACCATTCATTACATACATAAATGCGAGATTAATTACAGCAGCTACTATGAGGATAGAATAATACAGCCTTGTCCGCAATAAATATTCATTTTCAACCCATGAATTAACAACATATATTGCAGAAACTGCACTAAGCCCAAATGAGAGATAACATACTACAGTTATTAATGGCATAATCACTTTCAAGACAATAAGCGTGTCGGCTGCCATGCACTTCAATGCCACAAATCCATTCAGTCCAAAATATGTAAGTATAAAAATACTCAATGAAAGCAATATACATTTGAAAATCAGAGACTTTGTATCCTGTTTTTTTCTGTTTCTAATCATGGATATGGGCATCAATATTATTGATAACAGCAAAAAAGGCAAGCAAGCTATTGCTGCTGTAAACAAATTCTTATCCGAACCGGATACCTTTTCAAAATCGGAACCCAGAAAGCTAAAAGCCATCCTGCCATCCTTCTCCGAAATCTTGCAATAATATCCGTTTTCTTTGCTATAGAAAAAACCATTACCTATATATTTAAAATTACACTTGAGGCCTTCACCGGTAAACGTAAGGTTTCCTGCTTTATCACATTGAACATTGCATGTAACCAGTACAGATTTTAGTTTTGTTACATCAGTGTGTCCATACCCGTCAAATACATATCTGCCATTTATTTCATTTACGTCCATATCCAGAGGAACATTTGCCTTTAGTAGAGCTTCAGCTTCCACATTTTCTGCTTTGGTCGTAAAGAAATCATAAAATTTATCAACAAATTCATTGCACACTTTGCCGCTTCCTTTGGAATCAGTATTTATCGCAATGAACATGCCAATGTTTTCTTCCGGCAAAATAGTCAATTTTGAAGAAAATGAAGGAAGATATCCTCCATGTTCAATGGTTCTCCGACCATTTCTAATTGTCTCATAAAATCCCAGTCCATAACCGGTCAATCTGTCATCATTTGGATACTGATGGTGATGCATATTGATTGCAGTATTTTCATTCAGTATTCTTACCCCATTGTATTCTCCGTTGTTAAGGTGCATACGCATGAAGGCAGCCATATCTGAAGCCGTAGCACAAATTGATCCACTCGGATGGTCACTGATTAATGTATATGCACTTTCTGAATACTTGCCATCCTTATATCTGTAAGGCTTCGTCATATTCTTAAGAATAGCTTCATTTAATCCGTATGATGAATTTTTCATTCCAAGCGGCTTCAGGATATTATCAGTTATATATTCATTTATCGGCTTTTCCGATACCTCTTCTACCAAGTAGCCCACCAGTGCCATACCATAAACATTATACTGACAAAAAGTTCCCGGCTCTTTTATAACTGGCGGCATGTTTTTCTCAAGTTCCTTTTCCAGTGACTGTAAAGAATCAAAAAATATATCTCCTGTACTTTTCAGGTACAGCGGCACCCTATCGTCCAGCCCTGCGGTATGGGTCAATAGGTTCCGGAGGGTAACCGGCTTTGAAAAAGGATTTTTAAGCTTAAAGGCTGTCAAATAATTGTTCACATCTTCATCAAGCGATAATTTACCCTGTTCAACCATCTGCATGGCTGCAGTTGCCGTAAACAGCTTTGAAACGGAAGCAATTTGGAAAGCAGTAGCATCGTGGTCTACAGGTGTCTTTTTATCAATATCGGAATATCCATAACCCTTCTCAAAAAAAACCTTCCCATCTTTTACAACAGAAACAACCGCTCCAGCCACATTATATTCATCAAGAATCTTCTTCATATACTCATCCGTCATTTGTTCAAAGGTATAAATAGATTTGTCGGAGGACTCGGCAAAAATAACACCTCCTCGCGATAAAGAAAAAACAGTAACAAAAAGCAATACTAAGCACATAATCTTTTTTATTCGCATATTATTTCTCCTTAAAATAATGTTTTTTATTTATGGAATATGTGCTTATTTTATTTTATCGGTTTATATATTTCCATCGATTTTTATAACAGAAAACTAACATTATTGTCATATTTGAATACAAAATAGGCATCTTAAGTTCATCCTGTTAAAAGTGAACAAAATTACTTTTTGGAAAAACAATCGACACCCTTGTAAATTCTCTTTCCGATGACTGGACATAAACTCCGTGACCCAGCTTACAGCAAAGTTCTTTTACAAGATAAAGACCCATCCCTGTAGATTTTTCATATTTACGCCCCAATTCTCCGGTAAAGCCTTTATTAAAAATCCTGCCAATATCCTGCTTCGGTATACCTATTCCATTATCCTCAATGTTTAAAACAACAGAATCACTTTTTTTATCAACCCAAATTTTTATACAGGGTTCAATATTTTTTGAGTATTTGATTGCATTGATGAGTATCTGGTTTAGTATGAAGCCAAGCCATTTCTCGTCAGAGAATACTGTTTCACCGCTGTTTTTTACATCCAGCGTTATACCTTTTCGAGCAATAAGTGCAGTATTGCCTTCAATAGCGGCTTTGACACATTTCATCACAGGGATTTCCTTGATAAAGTAATCTTTTTCAACATTTTCACTTCGTGCAAAGTAAAGGGTCTGATCGACAAGGTGATCAATTTTATTTACCTCTTCCAAAAGCTCATCATGGCAAATTCTTTTTAAATCGGTTTCAATGATTAATTTTATGGATGCAATAGGTGTCTTTACATCATGTATCCATGATTCTATGTACTCTTGATAGCTGCTTTGCTTATTTTTTATTTCCGTAATTTTTCCCCGGACATCTTCATTCAGCCTCTGTATATATTCATAAAACATTTTCATATCAGTGTTTTCCGGGGACTTAAGACTATTTGTCAGTGTATTCAGGTCTGTGGAATTCTCAATAAATTCTTCCAGCTTGACGTAGTATCTGCGGCGGTTAAAAAATATCACCGTAAGATAGCATAAAAATACAATTATCCATGCAAACACTATAAATAAAACAGCAAGCTGCGGTATGTCAAATATTCTTAGATAGAAGTATAGTGCAAACATGCCGATGATATGTAATAGTATAATACCTTTTCTTCCATACAAAAAATCTTTTAACCTCATGTTATAATATACCCCTGTCCATGCTTTGTAAGGATATAGTTACTTAGTCCAATATCCTTCAACTTCCTTCTGAGCCTGTTTATATTAACTGTAAGAGTATTGTCATCTAAAAAAACATCATCATTCCAGAGCTGTTTCATTAGATCATCCCGTGAAATAAGCTTCCCTCTATTCTTCATCAAATAATATAAAATCTTGTATTCGTTTTTTGATAAATCTATAGAATTTCCTTCGTATACAGTCGTATAATTTGCAAGGTTTAAAGCAAGTCCGTTATGCTCTATAATATCAGAGGTAGCCGAGTAGCTCCGTCTGAGTACTGCACCTATTCTGGCAAGCAGTACCTCCGGGTTATATGGTTTCGTAATGAAATCATCCCCACCTACTGTCATTCCCATTACTTCGTCCATACTGCTGCTGCGGCTTGTAACAAAAATAATGGGAACGTTTGAAATTTTTCTTATTTCCCTGCAAAAATGAAAGCCGTCGAAACAAGGCAGGTTTATATCGAGCAGGACAAGATGCGGCATTGACTCTTTAAAATGGTTTATGATATGTTTATCCAAAGGCGGGTCAATAACAGAATACCCATATTGAACAAGGAGCTTTTTCAGCTTATCCTTAAGTTTTTCATTATCTTCTATAACCATAATTTTATACAATATATCACTACCCTTCATGAAGGTCACTCTCTAAAGATTTTTTTATATTTGGCAAAAAGTCGCAAATTTCTATTCTAATAGTGCCCTTAATGTAATTATAAATCATTGTATCACACTTTAATAATTACCAAGTAACAATTTACGAAAGGATTCCCTTTAAAATATAAATATTAACGACCCTTATTCTTTCAAATTTAACAGGTCAGAACTTTTAAAAAAGCAGGGGTTTATTTTAAAAGCAGGACTTTATTGTGCCCCTCAATCCCCACGACGCTTTCTATATGCCTTCTGGCTACAATTCGGATAAATTTTTATGCTAAAATCCTGTTTATCTATAGTGTAAATGGATCCATAATGTCGTTGAGCGGTCAATAATAATAGTGCTTTAAGATGGTAGCCCCTTGGCGGCAATGTAATTCTATGAACTTTCCGCTATCATTGTAGCATTTATACTACTATCTCTCAAATATTATGAATCATGCTTTTCTACTCTCAATCATCCTGCATAATAGTTTTCATTTTCTTCACCTATATCTTTATTTTTTGAATATTTATATTATATCGTAAATACCTGACAAGGGTATGTCATGTTATTTGAAAATTAATCTGGACATGGGTGGGGACATGGAAACATTTTCGTTTGTCATCTTAACCCATGGCTATTAAACGAATAGTTTAGTTGACTTGGAACCATATTCTTTACCTTAGCGCAAAATTGTATTAGGATAAAAAATAGCAAGAGACCACTCGTTTTGGTAAAATATTTGTCGCCAAGCTCAACAAAATACCAAAGAGGATCCCTTGTGAATAATATTATACGGCAAATTTGTGAAGGAGGGGCCAGGGGGATGTATGTAAAGCATCAGTCACTGCATACACCGCAAAAATACCTTGTTCCGTTAATTCATCTTTAACTAGTTCTTCAATATTTGAAAGCACCAGGGATGGTTCCTTTTGCTTTTCTTTCTTTCCTAAGCTACACACTTCTATTTTTCTAAATTTACCTTATGAACTCTATTGTTGCTTATTTCTAAAAGCCTGATGATCTGTCTATAGCTTAACTTGGTTTCTTCCAATAATTTTCTCTTTTATCGCCTAGATATATTGGGGTTTTATAAATTTATTTTGGAACCAGTACCCCTTTAGAAATACAATAATCATAACAATCATATTATTTATAAAGAAAAAGGATTCGTCCCTCTTGCTTCCTAACTCTTTCGTTTTTTTGTACATTAGGGTAGTTCCTGAATTAATTTTGTAGGCGTCCCACTATAGGTAAGTGACAATTGGTGCATTGCTCTTGTACATGCAATATAAAGTAGGTTTCGGTCATAATCGGTGTGATAAGTCTCGCTGTTGACTGATGGGATAATAACCTCATCAAATTCCAGACCCTTTGACATTTGGATTGGTGTGACAGTTACACCGTTTGCAAAAGCTACACTGTCGGGTGTGAGAAGATTCACATCATACTCGGCACATAAAGCCTGACACAGAGTACTGGCCTGTTTAGAGGTTTTAAGAATAATACCTAAAGTAACGTATTCGTTCTCCCGAAAAGCGTCAATCATTTCCTTAATTTGCTTAATTTCTTCCTGGGAATCGCAACAGGGTATCACTTCCGGCTCTTTTCCATGTCGCTCAATGGGTTCCAGAGCTGCAACATTTAAGATTTTCTTTGCAAAAGTGATGATTTCAAAAGTTGAGCGATAGCTTTTGTTCAATTCCACAATTTGCACGCTATCATACAGCTTCCGAAAATCATCAAGAGAATGCAGATGATAGGGGTTAATGGTCTGACCAAAATCACCCAATATTGTTTTTTTGCATAAAAATAGCTTATTTATCACAGCGTATTGAGCAGGCGTATAGTCTTGCATTTCGTCGATGACAAGATGACGGATCAGTTTGTTCTCTTTCAGGCCTTCTAAGGTAGCATGGAAATACATGAAGGGATAGACATCTGCCCATTCCAATGTATTCTTAGCTGGAAGCACCAATTTCTTTGGCATGTTCAACCACTGATAAAAGTCCTTATACAATGCCATTGTGTTTTTCTTTCTAAGCATGGATTTGAGTTGTCTGTATATCCCTCTTTGCTTCGGCAACTCTTCTTCCCTGATATTCTCGGTTTCAAAGCGGTCAAGAATATCAGCCGACACTTCATTCAACCGCTTTTTGATTGGATACTTCTTATAGGCATTGTAGCGCTCCGAAATCCATTCCTTAGCGGCCTTAAATCTGCCAGAAATGTAGTCAGTTGGCTCGAAATATTCAGTAGCAGCATATTCCAAATACTCGTCCATTTTTTCCACAAATTCAAGCGTGGATTTAAAGCGTACTCTTTCCGCCCACTCCAAGTCTTCCGTTTCAACTGGATCTCTGGCAGGTTCAAATTTAACAATGCCATCGAGTTGTATTTCTGCAATATCAGTAAAGCTCATTTCATAGATCGGTTCTTCACCCAATTCTGGCAATACGTTTGAAATATAGTCGGCAAATACCTTGTTAGGAGAAATGATCACCACATTGTTGGCTGATAACCTGTCTTTATATCGATAGAGCAGATATGCGATTCGGTGCAGGGCAATGGAAGTTTTACCGGAACCCGCTACACCCTGAATAACAATAATATCAGCTTTCTCGTTTCGGATGATTTGATTTTGCTCTTTTTGGATGGTAGCGATGATAGTCTTCATTTTTTCATCGGATGTATGGCTTAATTCCCGCTGTAGCACATTATCTTGGATATTGATCGAGCTTTCCAGTACATATTCTATTTGGCCTTGTTTGATTTTAAACTGACGTTTTCGGGTTAATTGCCCTTCGATTCTACCAACCGGCGCTTCGTAATTGGTTTTTCCCAATTCACAATCATAGAACATGCTGGATATAGGCGCCCGCCAATCAAAAATAAAAATCCTTGAATCCTCGGCAAAAGCAAATCTGCCAATATAATAAATAGATGGTTCTTCGTTACAATCCGTCCGGAAGTCGATTCGCGCAAAATAAGGGGAATCCATCAGCTTTGCGATCTTGTCTCGCATTTGTACCGCAAAAATCTCCCAGCTTTCAATTTGTTTGATAGCGAGTTCATTTTGAAAAATTTCTCGAGGATCTATTTCATGGCGGTAATCTGCGAGGTATCGCTTCGAGTCCATGTATTCTTTATCATAGCGTTCTACAGCTTCATCAGAATCCCGTAGAGCGTCGCAGAGCTTAACCTTGATGGTTTCAAGATGGTCTATCTCGTCGGGGAAGTTATCAACTGTTCCCATACTTTTTCCTTGTTGATCTGTATTAGCAGGCATGCTGGCTTTCGTATGCCTGCGCATTGGCTGTACCTTATTCATCGTTTGCACTCTCCTGTAACTGTTTAGGTAATACCATTTTTTGTGTCGGATAGCCAAACTCGGTTAGTAGCTCTGCTTCTGCAAATCCGAGCTCTTTCAAAGCTCTCCGATGGCCGATATCAGCTTTATCACCTTCCCGGAAAGTAGTTATGGTAATGTTTTTATTCTTCAGCAGCTCGCTGATAGCTTTATCCAAAAATTCTCTGGCAATTCCCTGCTTGCGGTATAGGGGATGAACCCCGAGAAAATCAATGCTACCTGTAGTATAGCAAATCATCATAATCCCAATTGCTATGTCGCCTTCTTTCATGATCAAGGCGCGGCGTTCTGCGATATTCTGCTTGAGCACCTTAGTGTGCTCCTTCTCATTAAGATAGGGAAATCCGTCTATCACAAGTCGAACCAAATCCATCCAACTCGATATATCTTCCTCGGTAGCAAATGTTATTTCTCTTGTGGTTGCTGGTTTGTTTTCATCCAGCAGACCGAATTTTTCATCAAATACAAATTCTAGTTGCAATGGATAATACTCCTCGCTTTCTCTAAATTGATGTGGTGATTTCTTATACATAGCTTTGAAAATGTTAGTGAAAGCCTGCTGGCTTTCGTATCCAGCCAATAATGCAATATCAAGTATGGACTTGTTTGAAAAAACAAGTAGCTTTGCGGCTTCAGTAAGTTGCCGTCGCTGAACATAATGGTGAATTGTTATTCCAACCGTGTTATTGAACATTCGGTGTAGATGATACTTTGAATAATGAACAGCTTGAGCAACTTCATCTAAATCAATTTTTTCAGTAAGATGATCTTCAATGAAATTGATTGCTAATGTAATGATTTTGATTTTCTGCAAGCCTACTCCCCTCCTTCCATGAAAAATTATAACAAAACATTTAATATGACTTTTAATTATTCTTGCGCTTTTTTGGGTTAATCATATGTCAGAAAACAAATGTATTCATAATGAACAGAAAGGGGCATTTCATTTTGAAAAGAAACAAAGACCA
Organism: Anaerovirgula multivorans; assembly: GCF_900188145.1. Taxonomy (GTDB): domain Bacteria; phylum Bacillota; class Clostridia; order Peptostreptococcales; family Natronincolaceae; genus Anaerovirgula; species Anaerovirgula multivorans. Next base: position 25,108 of record NZ_FZOJ01000018.1, read on the forward strand.
CTTATGTGATCTTTATTGGATGGCGCATACACCCCTAGAATATTATTGTAAATGGGAGTGCTTTTTTTAAAAAAAGCGTTCAAAGGGCATTTGTTTAATATATTATCCCTTAAAACGCTCGTGATTTTTAGTAGTTTTTTTACCTTTGTCTGTTAATATGGCACCTTTCTTTTCTTTACTATATATAATATATTCGTTGTTATACAAGTAATCCATTATTTTCCTTACGCAATACTGAGAAATTTTGAAACCTGATTTTTCAGCTTCCTTATAAATTATTCTTCTTCCTGCGGGCCTACTGTCAAGAAATTTTAATATATATAATGCCAATTCGTTTTCATCTAATAATAATTCTGGAAATACTTTTTCATGAACCCCTTTATCATCATCATTATTATTATGAGTGTTATTAATATCTGAGAGTAGATAAGAAGGTAAATCTTTTACGGTCAGACTCTGATTTCCTATACAAGCCATATACTCTAAACAATTTTTTAATTCTCTAATATTGCCTCGCCATGAATAGTTGATTAAAATTTCTAAAAGTTCATTATTCAGTTTTTTATTTTCAAACCCTAACTCTTTCATAATATTTTTAATCAAATATACTATATCTTCTTTTCTTTCTCTCAACGGGAGTATTTTCAATGAAAACACATTAAGTCTATAATATAAATCTTCTCTAAATTCTTTTGTCTCTGTAAACTTTTTTAAATCCTTATTGGTTGCAGCAATTATCCTAACATCAACAGATATGATATCTGTTCCTCCAATCCGCATAACCTCCCTTTCCTGTAATACCCTTAAAAGCTTTGCCTGAATTCCCAATGGTAATTCGCCGATTTCATCAAGAAAAAGAGTTCCTTTATTTGATAATTCAATCAAACCTATTTTTCCACTTTTTTTGGCTCCCGTAAATGCCCCTTCTTCATATCCAAATAATTCACTTTCTAGCAATTCATGAGCCAAATTAGCACAGTTTATAGCTACAAATAAATTGTCTCTTCTAGGAGAAGCATTATGAATTGATTGTGCAAATAGCTCTTTTCCCGTACCACTCTCCCCTTGTAATAAAACTGTTTTATCAATCTCTGCAATTTTCTTTGCTCTATCCTTACAATCAAGAATTTTATCACTAATACCTAAAATATCTTCAAAAGTATATTTTGCAATATGTCCTTTATATATTGATTGATTAACAAATGTATTTCTCCTAGTATGGGCTTCGTTTTTTTCTTTGATAACAAAAAAATATCCATGAATATCATTATTTATAATAACTGGTTTTTTAGATATTTCAAGAATCTTGTTGAATTTTAAGTTCTTAATTAGATAATTTTTTATTATATCTTCTCTTCTGAATACTTCTTGAAATTTCTTTGGTATGATGGTATCAATAATACTTTTGTTTCTATACTTATTTTTATTAATATTTAGTAACTTTTCTACTACAGAATTGTAATATTTAATTGTTAACACATTATCTGTAAAAATAACACCTTCTTTTATATCTTCTAAAACCAGATTGTAATTTTCGTAAGTATAAAGTAAGCCATGATCTAATGGTACAATGGATTCTTGATAAAACAATAATTTTTCTCTAATATCCTTATTCAATATACCTAACTTTGTGGCTAAATTAAATAAAACAGATGAATCAATAACCCTCCATCCAATATCTATAACATGCTCTACATTTGATGGAACATATTGAGTTTGTCCTGGTGTTATGGCATATTCAAGATCAGGAATCTCCTTCATATCTGGATAGACTGGAACAAAGTCGATATGTTTAATTCCAATTTTATTATATAATAAAGAAATATTTTCTAAGGAAGAGGCTTTATCATTACATACAAGCATTGCAGAAATACCTTTTTCAAGATTGTTTAATTTATCTATACTATTTTTTTGATAAGTCCTATTCATATAAATAATTTCAGATTTTGGTAATAAGTACTTATTTACAAAATCTGTAAATATTACAGAGGTTAGTAGTACTAGATCAGCTTCTATATTATGCTTTATTCCCTCTTCTATGCTATAGCCTTCTAGTTCAAAATGATTTCTATAATCATAAAAAAAATCATTTAATTTATTGAGGTATACCTCTTTTGTATTTTTTTTAAAAGCAATAAAAGCTAATTTCTTCATTATGCCTCCTCCCTTATGTAATATTTTAAATTTTAATAATATTTTGAGTTATATTATATTACTATATTCTATTTATGTCCATCCTTTTATACTAACTCCATTAATAGAAAGAGATACCTAGTTTAATTATTATTATTTTATCAAGGCTCTAGCATTAATATCAAGCCTCCAAATATGCTTCTAATTAAAAGAAGAATGAAATCTCTATGGTGGAATTCGATTAGAAATAGTAAAAAAATATGTCTTTTATAATATTGTTTCATGCCAAAGAAAAGAAAGCATACTAAATGAAAGGAGCATACTTTTCATTTTTATGATTATACCGTATAATATGGTGATTCATACAAGTTTATTTTATAAAAAATTCACAACTCCATCTTCTTTAATGACGCAGAATTTAAAGAAAAAAATTTTTAAAAAAGACCTAAACATTAAATTGCCAATGTTTAGGTCTTTTGGTATAGACAAAACTTCCTATTCTATTATGCCCAACCTATTAATACAGAAAAGATAATTGCAATAGTTCCTATCAATACCCAGGAAGCTAATAATGGCAACATAAACTTCAACCATTTTTCGTATGGTATTTTCGCCACGCCGAGTGCTCCCATTAGAACCCCTGAAGTAGGTATTATTGTATTTGAGAAGCCATCACCATATAGAAAAGCTGAAACTGCCACTTGTCTAGAAACATTAACAACATCAGCCATTGGTGCTAATAAAGGCATAACAATCATAGCTTGTCCTGATCCCGACGGGACAAAGAAATTAAATATTGAGTTTACGTAGAACATTAAAACAGCTGAAATCATTGGTGTAACATTCGCTAATGGCATAGACATAAAATGAATTACCGTGTGAATTATTTTACCCTCTGTAAGCACTATTATTATTGAATTGGCAAAACCTATTACCAATGCTCCATAGACCATATTCTTACATCCTGCTATAAAGGATTTAGACATATCATCAGGATGCATTCTTGTTATAATTCCACTAATTAACGCCACAGCCAGCATTGTAGCACTTAAGTGATTCGTACCCCAACCTAGTTTAAAGGAACCATATGAATAAATTGTAAATCCTGCCGCTAGAACTGTTAAAACTATTGCGTGTTTAAAATTAAAATCAGTAACATCTGCAGCTGTTTCAGATTTCCCAATCCATTCAATCTCGTCTAAAACGCTATTATTTATATCACTTTTAACCTTTTTAGCATAACGCAATGTATATAAAACAGAAACTATAAAAACAATTGCCCAAACTATTGCTCTGAATCCAAAACCTGATAATGGCGTCAATCCTGCAATATTCTGTGCTAATAATGTGTTATAATAGCCCATTGGAGTTGTTGTAGTTCCTGTAAAAGCACCTATATACATAATTGCCATGCCCATAATTGGATCTAGTTTAAGTTTTTTCGCTAATGCTATTCCTATAGGAATAAAAGCAATTACAGCATTTACAATTATCCCTAATGCACCTAATACCGACATAAGCGCCATAATAATTGGAATGACTAAAAATGCTTTATCTTGCAATTTATTAACTAAAATATTAATTGCGGCATCTATTGCCCCAGTATCATTGATAACTTGAAAAAATCCTCCTATTAGAAAAACAAGAAAAATCATAGCTGCTGCATTTGTCATGCCATTAGGAATTGCAAGTAAAAAATCACCTACTCCAACTGGATTTCTATCAACAAATTGAAATGATGTTGGATCTACTAAATTTCTCCCCGTTACTTCATCCTGGTAGGTACTATATTCTCCTGCGGGTAAAATATATGTCATTATCGCAGCAACAATAATAAATATCATAATTAAGGAATAAGCATTGGGTACTTTAAATTTTTTCTTCTTTATCATTGTATTGTTTGTCATAACATCCTCCTCCTTCTTATATCATTGGTTTTGTAAACTTCAATGAAAATTGAGGACTCCAAACCCTCTGTGGTACAATGTTTTGCCGAAACAATGATACCTCCCGTAAAGGATGAAGTCCTCCTAGGGTTTTAATTTTACCAATATAACCTTCAAATGGTCAGTTTAAAATTTGTCAGGAGCATGCTTTAACATCTTCTTTATCTATTCCCGATAGATTTAAACAAAATTTTTAACATCTTTAAAAAATTAAAAGCTATTTTATGAAATATTATGCTTTTCCATTTTAAGTTTACTAAACCTGGTTCAATATTTCTTTTTTAAATTTTTATACCTATAATTACTCCAATAATATATTATCCTAGTCTTTTATGAACTATTTTAGATAAGACCTTTTCTCCATATTCAAGGGCTTTTAAATTAAAAGTCATTTCAGGATCGTGTAATCCCGGTTTTAAGTCAGCTCCTAATCCTATATAAGATGTTTTAATATCTAACATTTGAGTATAGAAATGAAAATCTTCTCCTCCAGGTGTTACAATAGGTTCTAGCGATTTGCCTAAAACCTCAATAATTGCTTCTTTCGCAACACTAATCATATTATCATCATACTCAGCTGCCACAACACCATCACAATATGTTATTTCTGCCTCTGCTCCTATTGATTTTACACTTGTTAGAATTGCATTTTTCACGCCTTCAGTTAAGCTATCCATAAGTTCATTCGTTTGAGCCCTTAAATCAAGTTTTAAATACACAACATTTGGAATGACATTATGTGCTGTACCTTCCGTCTGAATGTTCGTAACTTTTACTGAATGAGCTATACTTGGATTCCCTCTTATTGCATTGACTGCATTAACGGCTAATACTGCTGCATCTACTGCATTAACGCCTAAGTGAGGTCTAGCACCATGGGCAATGGTTCCTTTAATTTTTACAGATATCATTTTAGAAGCTCCATGAGATAAAGCTGGAGTAGCCTCTCCTAAAGAAGCTTCTTGAATTGGTCTTAAATGTATACCAACCATCTCTGTTACATCATCCAGCATCCCACTTTTACTAATTCCAATAGCTCCCTTAGATATCTCTTCGGCAGGCTGAAAAACAAAAACAATTTTACCTCTTTTTATACCTTTTTCTACAACTGCTTTTGCTGTTGCTAATACCATAGCTGAGTGAGTATCATGACCACATGCATGATTCACTACTTTTTTTCCACCAATTTCAAATTCTAAGGCATCCATATCAGCCCTGACTGCTAAAGCCGGACCTTCATTTCCACTATCTTTTACTGCTATTACTGATGTTTCAAAAAAATTTTCTTTTACACTATAACCCATTGTTTTTAATTCTGATGCAATAAATTCAGATGTTTTAAATTCACAAAGAGCTTTTTCAGGTATAGAATGTAGGTGTTTATAGACTTTTTCTACATATTTTTCACGCATTTTTTCACCTCCATTAATAACAATTATAAAGTTTAATAGTTGAAATATATTGAAAATTATAGGATGTAGAAATTATACGCAAGTTTTGTACCATTTTTTATTAAATGTCCCTCTCGTTGAGCAATTATTGGCTGTGTCTATTGAAATTACAGGAAAATATAATTATATTAAATAATTTAATTTTTAGATTTATCAAGGTATGAAATATAATCCAGCATGCTTTTTTAAAAAAACGGGCGTTTAAAGGGAGAATTTTACCAATGTCATCCCGCTAAACGCCCATGTTTTTTAGAATTTTTTTGTTTTTGGGAAATCCAAATTACAAGTAAGAACAAATGATAATAAAGTATGGTGAAAGTGGGTAGATTTTGGAAATCCATTATCTTCATCAATAAAACCTGCTGCAGTTAACTGTACCGCCAACCCATAATAATCTCAGTAATAATCTCAGGGATGTCCCCGTGATTACAAATGCTATTAGTCAATTTCGTCCTCAACGCGAACTTCTATTGTATTCACATTGCCTGTGAAGTAAAGAAACAAAGACCACTTACGTGATCTTTGTTGGGCAGTGCATACACCCCTAGAATATTATTGTAAACATGACTAATATAGAGTAAAGCACTTTTTCACTGACACTCTACATCTTCTATCGGAATAGGAATAACCCATATCTCCATATAAGTGGCATCTGGTGTTGCTTTATAATACTTCTCCGCTGAAAAAGGCTGTGTTGCCAACTTGTGATTCTTAAGCCATGTTCCAAAGAGATATTTCATAGCTTTATCAAGTGCTGAAGTTGTGAGTTCAGTAAAATTCTCCGCTTCAAAACAACATACCACATACTCCCCGGCAGGCAACTCCCAAGTAGTAAGCACTCCACTAGCAGGTGTTTTTGGTTCAACTGCTGCTCCTACAAAATAAGTAAACATTTCGTCCACTGTGTTTCCCATAGTTGATGCGCCTAATTCTATACCGTCTGGCAGCAGATTGGGAATACCTGATTTCATACTGTGGAAAGAATCCCATAGCTGACCAGGCACGTCAATACCGGTGGTCTCACCTACCGGTGTCTGAGATATCGGTACTTGACCAGAAAGACCAACATAGGTTTCGGCTACATCAAGTTTCTTGCGTGTAATTTCTAAAACTATATTGTCGGTAATCAATGGTACATCTTCATCAATCATCGTATAGTTTAGCAACAACTCGGGCTTCACAATCTGGTTAAGACGGACGGGATTGGCACGATATTCTTCCGGCGTTATTCCATATGCGTCTTTAAATGCACGGGTAAAGGTTTCGTGCGAGGAAAATCCAAAGTCCAAAGCTATGTCTATAATCCGAGTATTCCTATCCGATAGTACTTCGGACGCTCTCGCAAGACGGCGGAGCTTTATGTATTCGTTCACTGGCTTTTTTACCAACCGCCTAAATAGCCGCTGAAAATAGAACTGCGAAAGCGCTGCAATATTTGCGAGAGTTCGAATCTTAATTTCTTCAGATATATGCACCTCAATATAATCTATTGATTTCTGTATTTGTTCCCACGCGTGCATAATAATCACCTCCTTGTAAATAGGATAGCATGAAACTTTTATTGCCCGCTTGACAGCCAATGCCCTTTTTATTAATCGCAGGGGCGGTTTGAAGTGACCCTATAATTACAAATTAGAAAATCCCTATATCTTAGTAAATACAAGGATTTTAACTGGCGCGCCCTGAGGGACTCGAACCCCCAACCTTCAGATTCGAAGTCTGCAACTCTATCCGATTGAGCTAAGGGCGCATAAATTATATATGATTTTTTCGACTTACTCATTATAACGAAAAGATGACCGTATGTCAAGAGCGCTCCTCCATGGTGAAAATTGCAAATAATTAAGAGTTAGCTATTTATTTCAGCTAACTCTATTGTTTCTGCTCATTCTACTTAATATTCATTTGATTTCTTATATAAACTGCTGTCTTTGACCATATCTACTTTTTTATTGGCTGTATTGTATTGTGCATCTACAGTTGTATCTATAGTAACCCATTGTCCCTTGCTCCCTATATAGACTTCATTCCAAGCATGATATTCTTTAACGTCAGGAGCATAACCCTTCACTAGCTTTGTAGGGACTCCTACACTTCTTAGCATCGCAGCGAATAGAGAAGCATAGTCATAACAAATTCCTTTATTATCTACAAAAATACTATCTACTTGTGGTAAATAATCTGATGTTAATCTACTGATTTTATCATAATCATATTCTATATTATTAATAATATATTGATAAACCTTTTCTACCTTTTCTTCGTCACTTTTTGCATCTTTTACTAATTCTTCTGCTTTTTTTATGGCCTTCATTGATGAATTCCATTTTATCATTTGCACAGAACCTAAAAAGGCACTGTTCTCTTCCTTCATGCTTAATACTACCGTATCTTGATAAACTACTTTATATTTATTCCCTTCAGTATTTTCTAATAGATTGATTGTATAACTACCGTTTCCCATCTGAAGTGAAAAATCTTCTTTTTTATTATTCATATCATATGTATATTTATTTTCATCTTTTTCAATCATTACCTTCATTCGTTTTGTACTGTTATTGTTATATTCAACACCTATGACACCACTTTCTAGATTTCCAGTATCAAGAATAGCTTTTCCAAAAACATTGCTTGTTGTTAAAGCTAAAATGATAAGAATTACTAATAAACTCTTTCTCATTATAAACTCCCCCTTCGGTAGCTCGGCTGCCATTGCTTTTATTTAAAGCATTAGGCCCTATGGCTTTGCGTCTCATCCTTTCGGATGGTTTGCCTTTATCGGTGAAAAGCTTATTCACCATTTTGTTACTCTATATGGATTGGGATATTTAATTTTCAAGTGCCTAAAGGTTTTTTAGATAACAAAAACTTCCCCTTCGGTAGCTCGGCTATCATAGTAGAAAAATCTACTTTAGATCCTGTGGCTTTGCGTCCCACCCTTTCAGACGGTTTGCCATTATCGTTGAAAAGTTTTAACTTTCATTTTTTCATATTTAATTATAGTAATTATACCATAATCTTTATAAAACAAACTATAATCTTTATAAAACAAACCATATTTTTCTAATTTTTTTAATATTTTTATAGTATTAAGGCAATACTATGGAGTTCGATGATTTATAAATTGTTTCATTATCATCTTAGTAAAATTTAATTAAATTTATGATATATCCAAGAAAACAATACGCTAGTCTATCTTTGCATGAATAATTAACCTATGGGTTGCATCGTATAAAGGATCACAGGTTATTAAAGTAAGTACTCTGTTGGCGTTATTTCGATTAAGTACCGATATATCTGCAGGTTCGACAACTTTTTTCTCATAAACTGTGTACTGATATTTAGTATTATTAGTCTGGATGAGAATACGATCTCCTACCTCCAATTCATCTAGACGATTGAATAATTGTCCATAAGTATGTCCCCTATGAGCTGCAATGGCTACGTTACCGATTTCCCCTGGTGAATTTGTTCCTGCTAAATGACCTGCTCCTCTTTTAAGAGCAGTATTACTAGTGCCTTCTACAATAGGTAATCGTAAATTAATTTTTTCAATTTCAATGGTTCCTATTGCCTCTATAGTATTCTTTTTCTCCTGTTGATTATTTGTAGTATTGATTTCAGTATCGTCCTCAACAGTTAAAGCTTCTCTTTCCTCTTCAAATACTTGGTTCAATTGCCTATAATTATCCTCTATTAATTCTTCCTGCTGTTGACTATCAGCTTCTAATTCTGCTAATAATCTTGCCTGCCAATAGGAGCTATATGTATCACTAAGTTTAGGATAACTAGCAATTAGTATTCCCAATACGATAAAAAGGTAGCTTAGTTTTTTCATGCTTATCACCTCAATTAGAAAAAATAGAGGGGTATCTCTCCCCTCTATTTTATAAGACTAGATAGTCTTTTAGAAGACTTTTCTCATTCTGATTCCAATAACTGTAAATAGCAATCCCAATAAGTAGAAGCTTAAAGGATTGGATTCACCTGTCTTAGGTAGCTGTGCTGCTCCTAAAGGAACTTCTTCATCAAAAATAACGATCTCTTCATCATTCTCTGGGTCAACTTCAAGTGTTCCTAGTGGAATTTCTTCTTCTTCAATTTTAATTTCTACAGTATCTAATGGAATTTCTTCTTCTTCTAACTCTATTGTTGTTGTTGATGGAGTTGTAGTACCACCGCCAGTGCCTCCACCACTGCCTCCACCAGTTGATGTAAAGGTATTGGTAATGGTAATGGATGTCGTGCCTTCTTCTGTGATTTGAATCATAACATATCCATCTTCATCTACAGAATCACTATAGCTAGCTGTAGCACCACCTGTCTTAGTTTCCTTGAGTCTATATAACCCAACTGGTAGTTCTTCAAATGTGTTTATACCTTGTACAATGCTATAGGTTCCAGATGATTCAACTGCCATAGTACTAATGCTAGCTGGCGCCGGGTCATTCATCTTTTCAAGAGTAATCTCATACTCAGGTGTACCTGTTGGTGTTCCAGATACTACCTTCTCTATCCCAAGGCTTCCTTTTGGTGTGCTAGGTGTCCCTTCCTCTTTCATATTGGTGACTATTACTGTCGCGGTTGGTGACCCCTCAGTTAGAACTACTACCCCTTCTGATGGATCTATAGATAGCGTTCTATAGCCTGGTGTACCTTTTTCTTCAATAGTGTAGGTTCCTAATGTTAAGCCAGTTAATACTAAAGGCTCATTGACACTGAATGTGTGATCTTGATTATACTCTGGTCCAGTTATCTTAACAGTGAACTCCGTATCATCATCCTCTATCTCAGTTTCATCATAATCTAATAACCTTTTCTCTATTGTTAGTTTTCCTGTTGTTCCATCTGGTCCGCCTGGACCGCCGCCAGATACTTTCTTATTAGTTACTGTTATTAATAAAGTATCTCCTTCTATTACTACTTCTGATTCCCCATTTGTTGTAGCAAAATTAGCCTTCCAAATACCCTCTTCTTCTGTTAGTTCTACGACTATATCTCCATAGCTATCTTCCTGTAGTATTTGGCCTCCTATTGAAAAGCTTACAAATTCATAACCATCTTTTTCCTCTTCCACAAACCAATATTCTCTAGATTCTAGGCCCGTGAAAATGGCACTTTCTACTACACTAAATTCTTTTTCCTCTTCAATTGCTGTAAAGAAAATGGTGAATTTTTTATCATTATCTTCTTCAGCTCCATTTAATAATACTTTTTCGAATTCAAAGTTGATGGTTTCTGGCGTTTCGCCTGGTCCGCCACCTGATTCAAAGGTATTAGTAATGGTAATGGACGTTGTGACTTCATCTGTGATTAGAATCATAACATATCCATTTTCATCTGCAAACTCACTATAGCTAGGTGTAGCACCAGCTGTCTTAGTTTCCTTGAGTCTATATAACCCAACTGGTAGTTCATCAAATGTGTTTATACCTTCTACGATGCTATAGGTTTGAGATGATTCAACTGTCATAGTACTAATACTAGCTGTGGCTATGTCATTCATCTTTTCAAGGGTAATCTCATATTCAAGTGTACCCGTTGCTGTCCCCACTACAATCTTCTCTACTTCAAGGGTACCTGTTGGTGGTTCACTTGACCCTGTATATTGAAATTCGAAATGGCTAAGCCCTTTGGTCGCTTGGTTTGTGGCAGTAACCTCAAATGTCCATATACCATCTACAAAGCCTAATAATGTAATTTCAAAGCCCTTTAATATGACTTTGCCACCAATTTCACTTATGCTTCCAGTTTCTGCACTATTGCTTGCCTTGGCGGTTACAGTTAGTGGAGCAGCATTCCAGCTTTGGATGTACTCTCCATGTTCTGTATAACCTTTTATAGTGTTGCTATTATTGTATTTGTCAAATTCAAAGTATCGGGTGCCAGTTTTGAAATCTTTCTTAATATCATCGAACTTTGCCCAATATAAGTCAGTGTCTTTATCTTTTCGTATCTCCAGTTTGTAAGTCCCTTCGCTAGGTATAGTTGGACTCATGACGATATTTTCGTTTTTAGCTTCGCCAACTACCTCCACAGATCCTGATATAGTTTCAAATCCAGCTTTTGTCACTGTGTAAGTATGTTCTCCATTCACCAAATTGAAACCTACTTTTCCCTCTTGATCTGTAGTTTTTGTTTCTGAGTTAATGGTTACTGCTGCTCCATCTATTGGATCAGTTCCATCAGTTACTGTAAAGTTTACTGGGTAAGTAGCAGGAACTCCTCTATACCAGAAAGAAATTTTTGATTCTTGATCTAACCAAAATAAAACTTTTCTTCGACCAGCTGCGGTATTATTTATGGTGTTTCGATCGCCTGCACTTGCTGTAAAGGTATACTGTCCCTCATCCACAGATGTCCTACCACTACCGCTACGGCTGTCTAAATCTCGAATGCCTTTTGAGTAAATAGGTGTCCCATTTTCATTAACATTTAAAAGAATGTTTACTATTTTTACATAACCTATACTTTTATAGGTGTTTTCTACCTTATATTTTACCACATACTCTTTTCCAATAACCAAATTCAATGCATTTGCAAGAGGTTGCCAAGCGTCATCATCGTCATCGACAGCCTTAATTCCTGTAAGAGTCAATTTCAGATAATCATCCGATGTGTCAAGAACCTCCGCTATCATTTCCACAAGTACAGTCACTTCATTTCCATCTGCCTCAACCGTTCCAGTTTCCTCTATATAATCTTTAGCAGTTACTTTATAAGCATAGTTATCACTTTTCACGTTGATAGAGGCCTTACCACTGAAATTTGTTGTGATTTCTTTACCACTAATGGTTACTTTAGCCCCTGAGATGGATGTAATTCCGTCAGTTACCTGAAAAACTACTGTGGTTGTAGGAACTGCTGTATAGTTGTATTGGGAATCTCTTTCGAAATTACTATTAATTGTTCTCCAATTATTAATGATTAGCCACTTATCATTATATTCTAAAATCCCCGTTAATTCAGCTGTCACCTGTACATTGTCTCCACTACTAGGAACACTTATATTGTTTATTGTTATGGATTTAGTTTGCCCTTTGTTGAGCTCTATTTGACTAAGGCTACGAGTGACGGGTTCAGACTGTCCCTCAACATATAGCTTTAGTACAGGATTTTTTATTCTTCTTTCATAATCACTGCCTTGATTCTTTACGTTGATGGTGATGCTATAATTTTCACCCACTAACAGAGGTTTTGTGATATTCGTATTTACAGAAAATTCAATATTCTCTGAAGGTGTAGCTGCAGCTTGAATCATCATAGCACCTGCCATCATATCCGACTGAAGCTCTTCATTTTGCTCTTCGTCTAACTCTTCATCTTGCTCTTCATCTTGTTCTTCGTCTTGTTCTTCATCTTGTTCTTCGTCTAACTCTTCATCTTGCTCTTCATCTTGTTCTTCGTCTTGCTCTTCATCTTGTTCTTCGTCTTGCTCTTCATCTTGTTCTTCGTCTCGCTCTTCATCTTGTTCTTCATCTTGTTCTTCGTCTTGTTCATTTGTTTCTTCGGCTTGTTCTTCATCTTGTTCTTCGTCTTGTTCTTCATCTTGTTCTTCATCTTGTTCTTCGTCTTGTTCTTCATCTTGTTCTTCATCTTGTTCTTCGTCTTGTTCATTTGTTTCTTCGGCTTGATCCTCCGACTCTTGTGATGATTCAACAGTAGGAGCTGATTCATCAACAGCGTCAACCGTTGCAAAAGCGCTTAAGCTGCTTCCAAAGATCAACAGGAAGCTAAGAAGAAATACCAGCATTAATCGGCCTATAGATGTTTTTGTTCTTCTTTTCATGATTTTCTCTCCTCTCTTTAAACAGCAATTTGTCTAAAGAAAGGTCGGTTGCACTACTTGCTCCATGCACCTCAAGTGCCCACATGCAAAGTGCACTTCATGGCATCCCTTCCTTAATAAATCAAGAAAAGTCGGTTGCACTACTTGCTCCACGTGCTTCAAGTGCCCACATGTAAAACACGCTTCTTAGCATCCCTTTTCGGCACTACCTTGGTACACTGTTTTTACCATATCTCCAGCAACTCTCGCTGAAGAACATGTTATGTTTTGTCCACCAAGTTGTTTATTATTTTTATATACCAACTGTCGTTAGCCACCTTTTATATGAGCATTGCTTTTAATGTACTACTGCGACCACAGTTGGTAATCCCCACCTCCTTTATAATAATCTAAGCCTCAAATCCTCAGCTGTTTAGTAAAATAAAAACTCTCCCTTCGGTAGCTCGGCTGCCATTCTTACGATTAGGCCCTTTGGCTTTGCGTCCCATCCTTTCGGATGGTTTGCCTTTATCGGTGAAAGTATTGCACACCATGTTCAAGAAACTCTTATTCTATTATTTCCAATTATGCTATCACTCTCTCTGTTGTAGAGACTTTCTATTTGATAAGGCTATCTGTGAAGTTTTATTTTTTTCAAAATACTGGATTACATTCCAAAAATTGTTATAAATATAGGTATATTATACATCCTCTTCTAGTATTCGGTAAATCCCTTTTTGTGTTTTTTCAAAACATTTTTTCTTTAAAAACTATTCTTGTTCTATAGTTTTAAATAAGATTGATATCTCTTACTACTTCAATCTCCTCTAGTTATTAGTTTTAAAGTAATTCATTAATTTATACTCTCTTAAACAACAAAAAAGACCTTGACCTGTAGTAATCCTACAAAATCAAAGTCTTTGTAATTATATGTATGGCATACCCACAAGGATTCGAGCCCCAGACACTCGCCTTAGAAGGGTGATGCTCTATCCAGCTGAGCTATGGATACATGGTAGTCACTTAGCTAAAAGTCTCACAGTTCATTGCGATATTTAAATCAAAATGAACTGTGAGACTTTTAACATCAATTATTTAATTGGAGCGGAAGACGGGACTCGAACCCGCGACCCTCGCCTTGGCAAGGCGATGCTCTACCACTGAGCCACTTCCGCGTATAAGGAGGGATATAACTCCCTCAGATATTCTATTTGGCTGGGATAGCAGGACTCGAACCTGCGGATGACGGAGTCAAAGTCCGTTGCCTTACCGACTTGGCTATATCCCATTATCTGGGGTGGATGATGGGATTCGAACCCACGAATGCAGGAGCCACAATCCTGTGTCTTAACCACTTGACTACACCCACCATATATATGGCGTACCCACAGGGATTCGAACCCCGGACACTCGCCTTAGAAGGGCGATGCTCTATCCAGCTGAGCTATGGGTACAGAATAAAGTGGAGCGGGTGAAGGGAATCGAACCCTCGCGGTCAGCTTGGAAGGCTGAAGTTCTACCATTGAACTACACCCGCATATTCATTTGCCTTTTCGACATTTCATTATTATAACATGTTTTGTAGGAAAGGTCAACAATATTGCTTCTTTCACTGTATAGTTTTCTGAAGCACAAGTTATAGTATACATAGATTTATATCAGAAGTCAATAATATATTTTTGTCTTTATAAAGGATTTCCCTTAGATATCAAAATTATACTTAACCATTCATTAAAATTCTTTCATTTTTTTCGATTTTCTTTTCTTTTATGTAAACTTATGCCTTTACTTTAACTCTATTATTTCTACATTAATACTATCTTTAATCTCTAGACTAGCAAAACTTCTAGTGGAGTTACCCCTTGGAAGGCTAACACTCCCTGGGTTTAAGAGCACCATGCCGTCTTCTATTAAATTTACTGGCATATGACTATGTCCAAATATCACAAGATCGGCCTTCAACTCTTTTCCCTTATAAAAAATACCACTCAAACCATATTTTACACCGTATCGATGTCCATGAGTTATAAAAACTCGTTTGTCTTCTATTATCTCTAACCTCTCCTCTGCCACACTCTCCTCTAAATCACAGTTGCCTCTAACGCCTATAGCATTTGGATTATAGTGATCCTGGATGTATACTAAATCCTTATAATTATCTCCATTATGTATTACTAATTCTGCTTCTTTTAGAACATCTCCAATCATATCAATACTTGAAGTATCTCTATGACTATCTCCCAGCACCACTACCTTCAATTTATTCACTCCTCAATCTCATACTAAGTTCTTTTTTCATCTTTTCTAAAGCATTGGCTCGATGGCTTATTTTATTTTTTTCCTCTAGCCCTATCTCTGCAAAGCTTAAGCCATCATAACATCTTGGCATAAACAAAGGATCGTAGCCAAAACCAGCTTGTCCTTTTGGTTCAAATCCAATGACACCATAGACTTCCCCTCTGACAGTAAACCTTTCTCCATTTGACATAACAACAGCAATCACACACACGAAACGAGCTCTTCTTCCCTCAAGTGGCACGTCTTTTAGGAGGTTTAGAAGCTTATGGTTGTTTTCTTCATCAGTAGCCTGTTCCCCAGCAAATCTAGCAGAATACACCCCTGGCTGACTATCTAAATATTCCACCTCTAAACCTGAATCATCTGCAATCGTCATATACCCTGTTCTTTCCATAACAGTCTTAGCCTTTATTAGAGCATTTTCTTCGAAGGTGCTTCCATCCTCTATAATCTCTAACCCATCTAAGCTAACATCCTTCATAGATTTTATTTCTAATTGAAAATCCTTCAATATCTCTCCGATTTCCTGCATCTTATGGGCATTACCCGTAGCAATAACAGCAATATTACTTTTCATTTTTTCCTCCATTATTCCTCACGAATATTTTGTAGCTTATCAGCAAGTTCACCTAATACTAGTTTTTGCATCTTTATTAGTTCAGCATTTCCTTTTTCCCCTAATGCCAGCAGCTCCATTAAATCATTCTTAGAAAAAGGAGCCTCCTCACCAGTACCCTGTACTTCTATAAATTCTCCTTGGTCTGTCATCACAATGTTCATATCTACCTTTGCCTTAGAATCTTCTTCGTAACGCAGATCTAGTAAAGGTTTGCCATCCACTATACCGACACTTACTGCCGATACAAAGCTCTTTAAAGGCCACTTTTGTAATGTTCCGTTTTCCATCAATATATTAACGGCGTCTACTAATGCTACAAAAGCTCCTGTGATTGAAGCAGTTCTTGTTCCTCCATCTGCTTGAATTACATCACAATCAATCCATATGGTTTTTTCTCCCATCGTATCTAAATCCACAATTGATCGTAAGGCTCTTCCAATAAGTCTTTGAATTTCCTGGGTTCTACCATCAATTTTCCCTCTAGATGATTCTCTGATTTTACGGCTCTGGGTGGAGCTGGGTAACATAGAGTATTCTGCAGTAATCCAACCTTTCCCTGTGTTTTTCAAAAAAGGTGGTACCTTGTCCTCTATCATAGCAGTGCAAATCACCTTTGTATCTCCCATTTCAATTAATACAGAACCTTGAGCCTGCTTCGTATAATTTCTAGTAAATTTCACTGGCCTTAATTCATCATGATTTCTTCCATCTATTCTACTCAAAACATATCTTCCTCTCTATATGTACTTTAGTTTTACTACTATATATTTTATCTTTTTAAAAAAATTGTCATTGTATGTATTTCCCTATGTTGTATTGTATCATACTTTTCTTTTCCTATGAAAGTTTTCCCTAAACTTTTCAATATTATTTGGGAAAAAGTGAACTTTAAAAATAAGAAAAAAAGTCGAGAAAATTCTTATTGGAATCATCTCGACTTGACTCTTAAAGGCTTAGAATTCATTAGAAAATTGTGGAAGGTTAAGACTTATATCACTACTTAATTGGACCTCTGTGCCATTAGATAAAATTCTTATTTGTGCTATAGTTGGTTCTATCTCTCTTAAGGTTAAGCCTAGTTCATATACCAAGGATTGCTGATGAACTGGACTCTCCGGCATATGCTTGATTTCTTCAGAGAAATCTATATAAGCAACTCCTTCCTTTACATAAACATCATTAATAGTAGCACCAAAGGGTATCTCACTATAAAGCCCACTGTCATCTGGGGCTCCCTCCAATAGTGCCACTAATGCTGATTTGATATCAACCTTCATAGCATTTGTTCCTTTTGTTACAGGAACAAAGAAGGTTTCTTCCCCATTGGTAGTCCCTTTATAGTAAACAACTACTGGTATGTTTTCTTGAGATAACTCATAAGCTAAATTAATATTAGCTCTTTCTAACGGTTCTCCAATTTTTGTACCATATGTAAGTTTATTCATAATGTCACCCTCTACCATAATTTGAACTTGATCTATCGTCTCAAATTCTGTTAGAGTATATATAACTGCTTGAACGATGGATTTTTCTTCTAATTCGCTGCTGTAAGATAATAGTTCATTACTAAAGTCTACTTTGCATAGTCCTTCATTGATGGACATGCCAATAATTTCTGTCCCTGCTGGTAGCACTGGCAATAACCCGATGGTGGATAAATCTTCCCTTACCACTGGTCTATCAACCAATTGGCCTACTGCCGATTTGGCAATACCTTCTTCCCATGGTATTCTTCTCATAACAGGAATAACAAATCCCTTTTCATCTCTATAATAAAGTACTGTTTTTCTTAATCCTTCATCTTCTACATCTACAAAGCCTTCATTATCGATTAAATAGCTTACATAAGATGTATCGGAGGCTTCTTTTTCACCTACTAATTTAGCAAGTGGATTTTCACAGCCTGATAATACAACCATCAAGCATAGTACTATGACAATGATCACCAGTTTATAACGCTTCATTGCTTCCCATCCCCCCCTCAACAATATAATACATGTTCTTTTTAACATTATATTATTAAGGGTACAATACTATTCATAAAACGAGACTTAATTCAGGGGGAGTTTTTCATCCCACTGAATTGTAGCCGAGTCTATTTCGAGGATGTAGTGCTTGAACTACCGCTTAATAAAAAAGCGGGAGTTTTAGCAATACACCGAAGGGGAAATTATCTTCTTTTAGAGCGGACGAAGTACCCTCCTTTGATTGCTCTAGCATCGGTAATAGTGACAAATGCTTTTTTGTCATGCTCATCTAAAATTTGATATAACTTGCTTAGGTTTTTTCTTTGCATCATAATATTTAGGAGGTGCTGCATACCTTCTCTTCCATAACCTTCTACTACCGTCACGCCAAAGCCTTCATCTCTAAATTTCTCTACTAGCTTCATAGAATTTCCTTGAGAAATTACCTGTACGATAATGCTTCCTAACGCCATCTTTTCCTCTACAAAAATCCCCATGTAATTACCTGATGCAAACCCTAGGGCATAGGCAATGACGTTTATAGGATTATCTAGCTCTGTTAATACTTTCCCTATAGCCAATATATAGATAATAATTTCAACGAATCCTATAAGTGCTGCTTGTACCCGCCTTCCCTTCACCACCATAATCATTCTAATGGTTGCCAGCGTAACGTCAGAAACCTTGGCCAAAAAAATGAACAAGTAGCCTAATATCAGTTCCATAATTATCCTCCTAAAGATATATTCTCTTTTTACTTTATAATAATCGCAGAAAAAATTCAATCCTGATTTCTCTTAACGTTATTAAAAAAATCAATAATCTCTAACCGGTTCAAAAGATCTTAGATTCCATGGACGAGAAAAGGCGGCAAACACAACATATAAGCAATACGTAAGGGTACTAGTTTTTCGAAACGCCGAAGAAGATGGGGCTTTTCAACAGGCTAAAAGGACAGAGGATATTCCTCTGCCCTTAGTATTATTACTATTTTATCTCTTCAAAATACTTTAAAATTGATTGATAAATAGATTCTGCCACCAATTGTCTATATTCAGGTGTCGCTAGCTTTGCTGCTTCCTCTGGATTTGTTAAGAATCCAACTTCAGTCAACACCGCTGGCATCTTTGTCTCTCTTATGACATATAGCTGCTCCCTTGGAACAATCCCTCGGCTATGAGCTCCTAACATCCTTACCATTTCCTTTTGAAAGACCTGTGCCAATTTTTTATTATCTCTGGCGTCATTAGAATTATTTTCACTAGGATAGTAGAGATTTTCAATCCCATTGGCACTACTACTAGCAGCGGCATTAGCATGGACACTTACAAACAGATCCCCCTGTAATTGATTTGCCACTCCTGCTCTATCCGCTAATGTAATGGCATTATCTGCTGTTCTAGTCATATAGGTTCTAAATCCTGCATCTGTTAAAAGTTTGTTTAGCTTTTGAGATATATCCAAAACAACATGTTTTTCCATTAAACTGTTAATAGGGGATGTGGCTCCTGGGTCTGTACCTCCGTGACCTGGGTCTATAACGATCAATGGAATACTATTGTTTTGTTTGGTGGTAAATTCTATAATAAATTCCTTTGTACCCGCACCCGCTGGTGAGTTTGTCTGATAATTTATATCTTCTTTTAATCGTATTTCAATATGATATATATCACCATTTTGGCTTTCCTCAATATTGATAGTTTCCAACAAAGGATCATCAATATCTAAATTCAATATTGGCAGTTCTATATAGGCTTTATATACAGAAACATTCAATGTTCTTCCAAAATCACTAACTGAAAAATCAAATTCAGTTGTCTCGTTACTTCTAAAAGCTAACTTTGAAGCTGTTTTGGATGTCGCCCAATACTGAAAGGCTTTCTCTGTATTATGTTCCAGTTGAATAACCATATCACCTGCATTTTTATCATAATATATTTGATACGGCATCATTTCATCTAATTCTACTGTGACTCTTGTTACGAAAGGATCTGCTTTAAACTGAGATGCTCTCACACTGTTTATACCCGAGCTATTTACATTAAACTGCAAAGTCCCGTTCGATTGCAACTTACCTTTATTTGTGAAGTCAAACTTGGTATCTTGAAAATCAAGTACTAATCTAGCTGGACCATCTAACTTAAGTTCTGTATAAGCTAATTCTTCACCAGTTTTGATACGGATTTCAGGGGCACCGGTCTCAAAGCTAGCTACAACATCCTTTACTGCCTTTGTAACAACAGGATCCGTTACTATAGGTTCGCTAGGCTCATCTTTTTCTATAGATACTGTTCTTGTACTTTCATTCCAGTTTACAATAAGTCCTATTTCTCTTAAAAAAGCGATGGGAACCATTGTTCTTCCACTATTTTGATAGGTAATAATCTTAGGTGGTACATCACTAGGCAGCCGTATAGCTTCTCCGTTCATCGTAGCTATAGGACTGTCGATTTTCATAACAACTGTTTTATCATTAGTTTTTATTGTAACCTCTCGAGTAGCATCCTTCCACTCAACAGTTATTCCCATGTTTCTAATAACATGAATAGGTACTAATGTTCTACTTCCATGTATTACAGACGGCACATCAGTAGCAACGGCTTTGTCATCTACTTTTAGCTGTACTGTTTGAAAATCCATTGTTCTACCGTCCATTACCATCCTTACAGTAGCATTGGTATTAGCAGATGCAAAGGAAGTTGATAAAATCATCAGTATTAAAAGAATTGAGATTACTTTTTTCATGTGTTTGTCCCCCGATTTTAAAATTCATCTCTTGTTTAAATGTATCTATACTTATGTTATATCACTGTTTAAAGAATTATGTCAACAGATGTGAGGATTTGTCATAAAGATGTAAAATAGATAAATTTTTGTAACAATACTATTAATTTATTTAATCATTTAAAGACAAAAGAATTTTATCAAATAAATGAAAGAGAATGTCATTTGACATCCTCTTTAAAAGTTGATCTTATCTTCAGTCTTTAGGAAACTTTTTGAAAATATTTTATGATTGATTGATAAATGGCTTCCGCCACCACCTGCCTATACTCTGTTGTCTTTAATTTTGCTGCCTCTTCTGGATTTGAGAGAAACCCTATTTCACTTAATACTGATGCCATTTTGGCCTCTCTTAAGACAGCGTAATTTGCTGTTTTAACACCTCTATCATAGGTTCCCATTGCCTCTACCATTTCTTTTTGAAGAATTTTAGCCAGTTCCATACTATTGCTGTGTTTACTTAAATTCTCTTCACTTGGGTGATAATAGTTTTCAACACCATAGGGTATTGGATTTAGTATGATCTTTTTGGTTGCTGAATCCTGCCTATCAGCAGAATTGGCATGAATGCTGATAAACAAATCTGCATTTAATTGGTTTGCTATTTCTGCTCTAGCCAATAAAGCTACAGTAGTATCAGCTGTCCTTGTCTCATAAGTATTGTATCCTGCCTCCACCAACAGCTTATTTAATCGTTGTGATATATCTAATACAATATCCTTTTCCACAAGTCCGTTAATGGAGGATGTCGTACCAGGGTCCGTTCCCCCATGGCCAGCGTCGATTACAATTAAGACACCTTCCTTTGAAACAAGGTGATTATTTCCTATGGTGAATTCTATAAAATAGTTTTTTGTATTACTTGGAGAAAGTCCCTGATAATTTACGTTTTCTTTTAATCTTATTTCAATATGATAATAATCTCCATCTAAATCTTCTCCGATATTTATTGACTCCAGCAACAAATCATTGATTTCTATGTTCATTATTGGAAGTTCTATGTAGTCTTTTGATGTAATAATATGCAGTGTTCTTCCATAATCACTAACTGCAAAATCATATTGGGTAATATCACTGCCGCTTAACTCCAGCCTTGTGGAACTTCTAGTAATTTCCCTGTAATTAAATCCTTCATCTACATCATCTTCATCTATTTTATCTATTTTATCTATTTTATCTATTTTATCTATTTTATCTATTTTATCTATTTTATCTATTCCCTCATACCCTTCTAATTGAATAACCATATCCTTAGTGCTTTCATCATAAAAAATCTCATAGGATTTCATTTCCTCCAGTTCTACAGCAACTCTTGTTACAAAGGGGTCCACTTTAAACTGAGATGCTCTCACGCTTCTAATCCCATTAGCATGAATCTCTAACTGTAGGGTGTTATTTGAAAGCAGCTGACTTTTGTTATTTAAATTAAATTTAGTATTCTCAAAGTCTACTACTAATCTATCTGGATCTGTTAATTGAAGTTTTGTAAAATTTATTTTTTCACCTGTATAAATCCGAATCTCTGAGTTAGATCCCTCAATACCAACAGTGATATCTTTTACTTCCTTTACAGAAATAGGGGACTCAGTAATACCAACAATAACATCTTTAGGTGCTTCTACCGACACAGTTCTTGTATGTTCATCCCAATTTACTATCAAGCCTAGTTCTCTTAGAAAAGCAATAGGTACCATAGTTCTCCCTGTATTTCTATAGGTGATAATTTTGGGAGGTACATCACTAGGTAGCCGTTTTGCTTCTCCGTTTATTATAGCTATAGGGCTATCAATTTTCATAACTATTGTCTTATCTGTTGTTATGATAGAGACTTCTCGGGTAGCCTCCGTCCATTCCACCTTTATATCCATATCCTTAATGATATGAATGGGTACCAACGCTCTGCCATCATGTATCACTGCTGGTACATCAGTAGAAGTCAATTTCCCCTGCACTCCTAATTGTATTGTGTTAAAGTTTATAGTTTTACCGTCCATTTCCATCTCCGCAATTTCGTTATTGGGATTGGCAACAGCAAAAGATGGTAACAGCATGATAAATACTAATAGGATCGAGATAATTTTTTTCATATATTTGTCCCCCAGTCATATATTTCATGTAGGGCTAAGTCAATCATCTAAACGCTTACATTGTCCTACCCATAGTTTAAATAGTTTTCCTATCACTATTTATATCATTGGTGCAAACACAAAGTCAAGAAACGTAGGCTTTTGTCATAAAAATGTAAAGAATGTAACATTTTCCTGTATTCTCTAGATTATAATTTTTATTGCTGATATCATTGTAATTAATAATAAATCTATAAAATCCCTTGCATTTACCTACCTGTAGATTACTTTTATTAATATATCCATAAAAAATAGGCTTTTCGCCTATTTTAAATAACCTTATACAATTCATCAACTTCAGGCGCTTGTAATACTTTTCTTTCATTTCCAACGAAAATTATCCTATCCTTTTCTACAATTCTTCCTATTTCAGCAGCCTCAATTTTCTGTTGCCTAAATGCCTCCATCAGTTGTTTCTTTTTATCTTCTGATACTGCCAACACCATCACGCCACTAGAGATCAGTCGTAAAGGATTGATAGATAGTGCATTACAGATCTCTAATGTCTCTTCTCTGACTGGTATTTTATCTTCATAGACTTCAATACCTACCCCTGATGCCTCTGCCAACTCCCAAAGGGCTCCTAATAGTCCTCCTTCAGTAACATCATGCATACTATTTACACCAACTTTACCCGCCAAAATCCCTTCTTTTACTACACTAATCTTATCCGCAAAGTCTTTAGCAGCTTCAATAATCTCCTGTGATACTTTTCCCTTCAAAGTATCCTCTAAATCACCTGCAATAATGGCAGTTCCCTCTAAGCCTGCATGTTTTGTCATAATTACTGTATCTCCTATCTTAGCACCCTCTGAAGTTACCATACTAACCTTACTTTGAATTCCAACGGCTGTAGTGGTGATCACCATTCTATTAACAGCATCGGTTATTTCAGAATGCCCTCCTATAATTTCTACATTGATGGAAGCCGCTGCCTTATTAGCCTCCCTCATGACATAATCAAGATCTTCTTTAGTAGTACCTACTGGTGCTAATATTGTCATCATTACTCCCACAGGTTCTACCCCATTAGAAGCAACGTCATTACATGAAATATGTATACTCAGGCTCCCTATATCTTTCACTGCTCCAGTAATGGGATCGGTGCTCATAACACATACTTTGTCTCCAAAGTCAACCACCGCACAGTCTTCTCCTATCCCTGGTCTCACCAGAACCTCCGACCTTCTATGTCTAATATTTTTAAATATGACTTCTTCTAATATTTCTGTAGGAACTTTTCCAATCTTCACGCCAAATCCCCCTCCGTCTATTACTAATGGTATTATATCATATTTAGAATAGCTTATACACAAAATATCTTCTGCCACGCCTCCACTGTCAGCACTCGATGATCGGAGACCAAGTACATCAGTTCAATGTCCTCCGGGGGGATACTATGAAAAATCATTACCTCCCCATCATAGCCTTCCTCTAGGTCCCTTCTATATCTTAAGTTTTCCTGAAAACTTAAGGAAGTTTTCCAATACTCTAGGATCAAATCTCTTCCTGTGATATTCAAATAGTTTTCTGCCTTTGCGAAATTCTCTGTTTCTCTTAGTATAAAGGGTTCATAGATTTGATTTGCTTTGTTCTCATTAGCTACCCAACATTTAGTAATATCTACCTTTAATGCTAATACCGCTGTATGGGAATGAAAACAGGGATTATTTTTATAATTCATCGTAGCGAAAATAGCTTTTTCCCTTACCACCCATGGAGGAATATTGTTGGTCTGATATTTGTCAATAAACCTATGAAAGGAATGATAATGCTTTTTGTAACTAGCTTTATCATCATAATTCATTCCTTCTGTTAAGATTTTTTTCAAATCTGTAATATGGGCAACATGATAGATCAACCCAGTTTTCTTGTAATCTTCAAAAAACATTTTATCACCTCTTGAAAATTTCCTTATCTAACAATAATTTCAATGTCTTCTGCCAGAGAGTTTGAAAGATGACTTTAGGTGAAACAACTAAGTGACTGACTCAAAATCATAGATTGCACTGTGTATAAGTGACTGACTCAAAATCATAGATTGCACTGTGTATAAGTGACTGACTCAAAATCATAGATTTTGGTCATCTACTTATGGTCATCTGCTTATCTTAAAACCGATAACAAAAATTATGGCTTATCTACAGTTTTATAAAGTACATAATTTCCTATTAGTTATAACAGAATAGTATTAAGGAGGTGGCTTTTTGATAACAATATTCTGTAATCATCCATGTGTGTATGAAAATGAAGGTGTATGTACCTTAACTCACGTCACTTCAGCGTCAGAATTAAGCAATAAAAGCTGCACCTATTTTAAAAAGAAAGGAGAAGAACATAAAAAACCTAACAAATTTTAGTATCGGCTTTTTTTTACCTATTTATTAACAATACGATAAAACAGTAGAAGTCTAAATTTCTACTGTTTTATCATTGCCGCTAAAGAAGGTAGCTGCCTTTTTGGTGTATTTGTAGCGCAAACAGTAGTAAAAGTCACAGAAGAGATTATCTTGGGGGTATAAACCCCCACCGGATTCCTCAATGTTTCAGTTTACTGAATCAAGTTCACTGTTTCTCATTTTGTTTTCTCTTTAATTGTGTTACAATGAAATCATTGCATTGTCAATTATACGGTAGGAGGTATTATGATTATGTCATTAAGGGGAACAAAAACTCAGGAGAATCTTTGGGCAGCCTTTGCTGGTGAAAGCCAAACTAGAAATAAGTATTCCTTTTTTGCTGAAATTGCTAAGCAAGAAGGTCATGAAAATATAGCAGCGGTTTTTGAGGTAATATCCACTCAAGAAAGAGAACATGCTAAAACAATATTTAGCTTTTTAGATAGTTTAAAGGATACTCAGTCTAACCTCAAACTATCTGCCTATAGTGAACACTATGAGGGTGATACGATGTATAAAGAGTTTGAAAGGGTAGCTCGACAAGAGGGATTCGATGAGATTGCAGAATTTTTTGCAAGAGTTGCTAAAATTGAAATAGAACATGAGAATATATTTTTATCCCTATTACATAAACTAGATGAGAATAAATAATCAGGTAAAAAAGGCAAATCCAATAAAGCTTTTACATTTATTGGATTTGCCTTTTAAAAATTATGTTTTTATTAATTGTAATCTTATTGATTATAATTTTATTCATTATAATTTTTGTTCTTTCTATACCTCCAAAAACCCGTTACCCCTAGTATCATAATAAATCCTATATAAATAACTGCTATCTTCACTGCTGTATTGTAGAAAAATGCCTCTGGAAGCATCTGAATCATAATATCTGCGTTAGGATCCAGTACCCATAAGTCATTATCAAAGAAGATATAGTGAAAGTAATCAAAGTATTTAGTGAAATTGAAATACATTAATAAAAATAAGATAATAATCAAATCGATATTCGCCATAGCTGTATACATAAGCGTCTTTGATATACCTCTTCTCCAAAGCTTATCTTGGGCAACAAAAAAGATGAGGAGCCCTCCTAATAGGAAAAGACTTATGTTTCTTATCCATCTTCCTCCAACAAACAATTCCTTTACGTCTATCATATGAAGCTTTTCCCGTTCTCCAAATACTTCTCTTTCCTCACCCTTTACTACTGCCCTTATATTAAGGTCCTCTCTATCATCCCTTAAATAGGATAGCAGTTCTTTGGTGACATGCTGTAAATTTTCCTTATCCATACCAGTAACCACCATTATATCATGTTTCTCGTATTCCCTTGCATAATGGTTCATATCAAAGGTAACCATTTCTACCGCAGTAAGCAATAGAACAAAGGATAATGCTAGTCCTGATAATACATAAAGGAATTTTTTATAATTCTTCATTCTCTTCACCCTTTAGCTTTTCTTCTTCCCTCTATATTATACAATCTTTCCTCCTCTTGCAAACAATATATTTTTAAATTTATCCTTCGGTGTATTGCTATGACTTCCGTTTATTCAAGCAAAAGATTAAGCATACATGAAATAACTTGGCTACAATTGAGAAGAGGTAAAAAATCCTCGCTGAATTAAGTCTCATTTTAGCACCTTACTGCTACTAACTACATATTATAAAGTAAAAGATAAGTAAATTGCTATTTATCTTAAGGGGGTGAACAATCATGACTGCTACTGGTGGTATTTTTGGAGGTCAAAGTAGCCTATTATTCTTTTTCCTACTACTAGTAATTATCTTCTGTAAGTGCTCTAAAGCACTAGGTATAAGCGGTGATAGCTTATTATTCTTCTTCTTGATATTAGTTGTATTGTTTGGCGGAAGATCTTTCTGGTGTTAAGAAGCTTTGAAAAAATGTATAAAAAATGGTGGTCTTCATGTAGAGACCACCATTTCACTTTTTATAAAGCTTTACAGCCACAGATATTGGAGAACATCATAATCAACTGCCTTATCATCAAAAATAGCCATCAAAACACCCTCCTAAAGTAAATTTAATATTTTTTCTTTTAAGCTTACAAATTCTTCACAGGTAAATGTGCTGTTGTCTCTAGGTCTAGGAATACCAATATCAAATATCGCTTTTATCCTCGCTGGTCGTTCCGACAAAACATAAATTTTATCCGATAGAAAGAGGGCTTCATCAATATCATGGGTGATAAACAGTATAGAGGCCTTCAAATTTTTCAGCACGCTTAACAGCCATTGCTGCATCTTTCTTTTTGTAATGGCATCCAATCCACCAAAGGGTTCATCCAATAGCATAATGTCCTTTGCAAAAAGGTAGGTTCTCAACAATGCCGCTCTTTGTCTCATACCACCAGAAAGCTGATGTGGATAATGATTTTCAAAGCCCTCTAGCCCAAAGAGAGAAAAATAAGGGGCAGCCTGTTGTCTTGCTACCTTCTTATCTATTCCTTTAATCATCAAAGGAATGGAAGCATTGTCTAAAATCGTCTTCCATGGTAAAAGAAGATCTTTCTGGTGCATGTAACTTACTCTGCCGGTTTTCCCTGTATAGTCATTTCCTTCTATCAAAATTTTTCCATGATCTGCCTTTTCTATACCAGCAACAATATTAAATAAAGTGCTCTTGCCACTGCCACTAGGCCCTATAATTGAGACAATTTGGTTTTCCTCAAGGGTTAGGGAAATGTTTTCTAAAGTGTACAATTCATCAAAGTATTTAGTTACATCAATAATCTCTAGTTTTTTCATATGGATACCTACTGAGGTAAGAATTCGTTTGTAAAGGCATCTTCTGTTTTTAAAGCTTCCCTCAATAACCCCTGTTGATACATCCATTCACTATATCTTTCCCATACTTCTGCCTTCATTTCACCCCATCTTTTTGCCTCTGCTTGGTACTGTGCTGCTAAGTATTTTTGACTGGCTATTACCATTTCTTCATCTAACTCCGGTACCCATTTCAGCAGGTCTGCTGCAGCTCCCTCTGGGTTTTCCATAGCATATTGATAGCCTTTTGTTGTAGCTCTTAAAAATCTTTCTGCCAGCTGAGGGTTGCTTTCTAAAAGTTCATCATGGGCTATGATCACAGGCGTATAGAAATCAAGGGCTTCTTGGATATCCTGAAGTAAAATAAAGTTCAAGCCAAAATCTCTTAATTCAGCTGCTACTCCATCCCATCCATAATAAATCCATGTGAAATCCACATGATTTTCTACACTGGTAAAGAAGTCAATTACTCCTATGTCGACCATTTCTAGCTTAGAAAAATCTCCCCCCTCTTTATCCATCAATGCCTTTAATATGGCTTCTTCCATAGGTGAACCCCATCCACCATATTTTTTACCTTCAAAATCTTTTGGAGAAAGGATTTCCTTATTCACTGGAGATGCAAAACCTGAAGTATTATGTTGAATAATAGCTGCGATTGCCTTTACTGGCAATGGGTTTTCTGCTGTTCTTGCATAAGCCACCTGTTCCTGATAGCTAATGCCAAACTCTCCTTGCTTTGTTGCGATTAACTCTGCACTACCACTCTCACCAGGCTGAATGATTTCAACCGCTAGGCCTTCTTCTGCATAGTAGCCTTGTTCTATAGCAGTATACATTCCTGTATGATTTGTATTCGGTACCCAGTCCAAAATTACCGTTACCTTTTCCATCTGCTGAGAAGGTTCCCTTGCTTCTTTACCTGTTCCTATACTACATCCAACTAAGCTTGTCATTATTAAAGTTAACACGATACATATTGTAAAAAACTTCTTCATTTTATTCTTCCTCCTTTTTTAGTCCATATATTTCTTTATTCCATGGCATAGCTTTGCTTTCTATAAATCCAATGAACTTTAAGACACCGATACTTAATAGAACAATCACAAGGATTGCAGCAAAAACCCTATCAGTAGCAAAGGAATTCTTCACCCGAAGCATATAGATACCCAATCCTCTTCTACCTCCTACCCATTCTCCAATCACTGCCGCCATGATGCTATAGGTACCTGAAATCTTTAATCCTGAAAAAAAGCTGGGAAGAGCTGCCGGCAGCTTTACAATTTTATAAATATCCCAGCTGCTTGCCCCCATGGATTTCAATAGATTCAACAAATCCTTATCCACTGACTCTAACCCCTTTAAGAGACTAATGGTAATAGGAAAAAAGCAGACCAGCACCACAATGACAATTTTAGGTAGATATCCGAAACCAAACCACATGGCAAACAGCGGTGCTAAAGTAATTATTGGTACAGTTTGCGAGGTAATCAGTAGAGGATAAAAAATCCGTTTCAGCACCCTCACCTTATCCATCATGATAGCAATAAGGATACCTGCTAAAATAGCAATGCAAAAGCCTACTACTGCTTCAAATACCGTAGCCATCATATGCTGCCCCATTAAAGGAAAAGTGACGACTAAGGTATGTATCACCTTAGAAGGTGCTGGTAAAATGAAGGGATCCACTAAGTCCAACCTAGTAATTACTTCCCAAAGTAGAATAAGAAAAGTAGTAAATACTACAGGCAATAGATCGATGTTAAGTATACTAAAAGTGTATGGAGAATTACCTGTATTTCTTAATCTTTTCATCCATCGTCACGCCCTCTGGCTTGTAATCTATTTTAACAACAGATAATACTCTTGTGGCACCCTCTTTAACACATAGTTCTTGAGCCTTTTTCACAATTCCCAAAAGTTCATCTAGCTCTCCTTCAATAGTTGTTTCCATTGGTCCCACCTCATACTTCAATCCTGTTTGCTGAATCATATGAATTACTGTGTCAACAACTGGATAGATCCTTTCATCTGGAACCCTTGGTATCACCTGTAGGCTTAAATTTACATGGGCCATAACAAACCCCTCCTTTTATAGTGTCTAAAAACTCTTAAAAGCTTTTAGTAAAACGGCAAAAAACCTTTATCCTGACAGAAGGGATAAAGGTTGGTTAAATGTACTGAATCCACTGAAAAACATAAAGCTTTTCAAGGTCATGATATTTTCCCTACGCTAGCATTACCCAGGTCAGGTGCAACGGGTCGGAACAAACCACAGTTCCCTCTCAGCCAAGTTAACTTAGCTCCCCTTTAAGTTTTCATCATCATTATATATCATTGAGTTAAAATGTCAATATACTATATTGTTTTGTTAAATTTTTCCCCTCTTAAGGTTCTTAAGTTCAATTAGACATGTCTTTACAGATGAGTTTAATAATGTTTAATAATTGATCTCCTATGGTTATTATTAACCATAGAGCTGGCAATAAAAACAGTGAGGGGTATCGTAAGAACCAATCCGATACTTCCACATAACGAACGAATGATCTCACCAGCTACTACTTCAGTATTTAAAATATAGCTAAAGTTTATCTCTGAACCAAAAAAGATTAGAAACAAAGGCATGGAAGCGCCTGCATAGGCTAAAATAAGCGTGTTTATCATGGTAGACATAACGTCTTTGCCGATATTAAAGCCAGATAATACTAGCTGAATAAAGCTAATGTGCGGCGATTGTTTTTTTAATTCAAATATAAATGAGGTTATAGACATACTTACATCCATGGTAGCACCAATTGTACCGATAAGTATGCCACTCATAAACAAACCTCTAAAATCTACTGAAGCACCTACTTGCGTCATCAGAAATATAGCCTCTTCATTTGCTGTACCGGTTATGGAAACCATAGTAGTATAATAATTGGCAAGTAACCCTGAAATAATGGTACCTCCAATGGTTCCTATCATGGCAGCAACACTTTTACGAGTAAATCCTCCTATGAGAATAAAGCTTGTGATAATGATGCCAATAGCACATAGAACAGATATGAATATAGGATTATATCCTTCAAGTATTCTAGGAATTAGTATCTTTATTATAAGCAGCCCAGATAACCCTAAAGAGATCAGAGAAGCAAACCCTTTACTTCTGCCAAACAATACTACCGCCAATAAAAACAAAATACCAAGTTGTAGTAGATGATCTCTTCTATCTATATTTAAAATTGATGCAGTTAATTGATTGTTTTCATCATCATTTATAGCAATAAGGACTTTATGACCCACTTTAAGATCCAAACCTCTACTAGCTTGCAAAGAGACATAGTTAATAGTAATTATTTCGTTAATATATACGCCTTCCAAAACCTTAACAGTGATTAATTGACTTTTCAGTTCTTCTTGACTTATACTTTCGATATTTACTATTTTTGATTTAATTTGATGGTTATCATCTGTGGCTACTGAGATTGATATAAATATAATTAGAAATATAAGGGTTAAACATATTTTTTTAATCATAAGTATTCTCCTTAGATAAAGTTTTGTTTACCTAAAAGATTATGATAAATATAGGACAAGTAGAACAATAAACTTTTTTCTTTTGCTTAGTTTTTTTATATAAAAAAAGAGAAGAGGAAATTTTCTTGCTTAATCCCCTTCATCTCTTATCTATTCATATCATTTTCCTAAATTCTTCCTCTGTTAGGATTGTTAAGTTGGTTTCGACTCCTGAAGCCATGATTTCCTTAGCCTTATCTAGCTTAGAACCAGCCTCTTCCCCTGCCAATAGATAATCAGTTTTTTTGCTGACACTTCCTGACACATTGGCCCCTAGCTTTTCCAACAGCTCCTTGATTTCCTTCCTGTTATACGCCTCAAGGGTTCCTGTAACCACTACCGTTTTTCCTGTAAATAGGCTTTCTGCTATGTCTCCACCTTCATGTTGAGGATGAAGACCCTTATCTAACAGTCTTTGAATATTACCTAAAATCTTTTCATCATGAAAGAAATCCACAATGCTGCTGGCCACAATCCCACCAACATCTGATAAAGTAACCAGTTCCTCATAGGAGGCCTGCTTGATGCCTTCTAGGGACTTGAAATAATTTGCTAAATCTGTAGCGGTTTTTCTCCCCACATTAGGAATCCCTAATGCATAGATAAAGGCATCTAATCTGCAATCCTTACTTTTTTCTATAGCATCCAATAGATTTCTAGCTTTTTTATCTCCAAACCTTTCTAAGGAAATTAAATCCTCATACTTTATATCATATAGATCAGCAATGTCTTTGATGCCCAATGCTTCATATAACTGTCCTGCTGTCTTTTCACTAAATCCTTCGATATCCATGGCATCTCTACTGCCATAATGAACAATGGCTGATACCAGCTGTGGCTTACAGGATAAGGAGTTGGGACAGAAAATATGGGCTCCCTTTTCAATCACTTCGCTTCCACAGGCTGGACAAAGTTCTGGCTTTTCCACCTCTTGTGCCTCTTCACAGGCTTCATCGATGGCTCCCATAATCTCTGGTATAACATCATTGGAACGTCGCAGCCATACTTTACAGCCTATTTTCACCCTTTTTCTTTGGATATCCTCCCAGTTGTTTAATGTCGCTCTACTAACAGTAACTCCACCAATATCTACTGGTTCCAACACTGCGGAGGGAGTCAACTTTCCAGTTCTCCCCACCTGCCATATGACATCCATTAATCCAGTTGTTACCTCCTGAGCTTCAAACTTAAAAGCAATCGCCCATCTAGGGAATTTTTGCGTATAACCTAGTTTTTCTCTTATATTTAAATCATTGACTTTGATCACGAGACCATCCGTTAAGAAATCCAAATCCTTTATACCATCCTTCAAGCTTCGAATCTCTTCTATCACTTCAGTCATACCACTACACAGCTTGATATAATGGCTGACAGGGAACCTATTTTCTCTAAGGAAGTCGATCATCTCCATATGAGTTGTAAAGTCTAAACCATCAATATAACCTACATTATAGCAAAAGGCGTCTAGCTTTCTTGTGGCAGTTGTCTTTGGATTTAAATTCCTCAATGCCCCCGCAGCAGCGTTCCTAGCATTTTTCAAAGGCTCTGCAACAGTTTCATTATATTTATCCAACACCGATAACCGCATCAATCCTTCACCCTGCACCTCTATTTTCCCTAAGTAATCAATAGATAAGGGAATAGATTTAATGGTCTTTACCTGTTGAAGAATCGACTCTCCTACCACACCATTTCCTCTAGTAGCCGCCTGGATCAATTGTCCCTCTTCATAAGTGACATTGATGGTTAAACCATCAAATTTATATTCCAGCACATATTCTAATGGTACATCCTCCTCTAACAGCTTTTTTACTCGTCCATCCCAGGTAATCAGTTCTTCTTCTGTCTTTGCCTTATCTAAACTCCATAGAGGGGTAATATGTCGATGGGAAGTAAAGCTTTTTAAAGGCTCTCCCCCTACCCTTAATGTGGGAGAATCTGGGAGAATACTGTTGTTCTCCTCTTCTAACCTCACCAATTCATCATAGAGTTGATCATATTCTTTGTCACTAACCAAAGGGTCATCCAGTACATAGTAGTGGTAATTATATTCATTTATTTGTTTTACCAAGTGCTGCATTCTATCTAGCTTCTTCATTGCATACCCCTCCGAAAACCATTCATTTATTCCACTATTCCCAGTTCTACAAAGGCAGAGGAAATTTTCTTTATCCCAGCATTGGGAAAGGCTATCGTTAATATATCTCCATCAATAGCTACTACTGTGCCTACCCCAAACTTTGGATGTTTTACCTTGTCTCCTGTTTTGGCTTTACCCTTAGATACATTGCCTGCTGCCTTAGGTGAGCTGTTGAAGCTCTGTAACCCTCCTCCAGTAAAGAGGGGAGAAGTTTGCATTTTTTTCACTTCTGCTTTGCGATTATATGGTGCTTCTCTTGCTATCAGTATATCTGGGATTTCCTCTAGAAACCTGGAGCACGCATTGCAGTTGCTTCTACCATACAGAGTTCTCATCATGGCATGACTCATATATAGCTTCTCCATAGCCCGGGTAATCCCTACATAGCAAAGTCTTCTTTCCTCTTCCTCATTGTTCTCCTGCATAGACATATAAGAGGGGAAGATTCCTTCCTCCATTCCCGGCATAAAGACCACGGGGAACTCTAAACCCTTTGCACTATGTAGTGTCATTAGGATAACTGCATTTTCCTCCTCAACAGCATCCATGGAGGTTTCTAAGGAGGTTTTAGCTAAGAATTCCTCTAAAGTTTTCTCCTCAGCATTTTCATCAAAGTCCACTGTTAAAGATAGGAACTCCTGTAGATTTTCTATACGGGTGGCGGCTTCCACCTTCTCCTCCTCCTGGAGAGTATCCATATAACCTGTCCTCTTATAGACCGCTTCAACGATTTCCGTAACTGTCATTTCCTCTCTTCTTTGTCTTAGATCCATCATGATATCGGTAAATCCCTTGATCTGCTTCTTCACCTTAGTAGATACATCCCCTATTTCCTCGATGTCCAACAAGGCTTCAAAAAAGCTTATCCCTAAACGATCTCCATACTCTTCAATTTTTTCAATGGTCTTTAACCCGATGCCTCTTTTAGGTACATTAATAACCCTTTTTACGCTAACATCTGATACAGGATTTTCTATGGTGATTAAATAAGCTAAGATATCTTTAATCTCCTTACGGTCGTAGAATCGGATACCAGCAACAATTTTATAGGGAATATCTGCCTTCATCATAGCTTCCTCTAATACACGGGATTGAGCATTAGTTCGATAAAGGATAGCAAAATCTGAATACTGTTTATTTTCTTCTCTTCTTAGTATTTCTATTCTATTGGTGATGTAGGAGGCTTCATCGTATTCATTGTTGGCTTTATAATATTGGATAATATCTCCTTCTTGATTATCAGTCCAAAGCTTTTTATCCTTTCTACCAACATTATTATGAACAACACGATTAGCAGCTTCCAAGATGTTTTTGGTAGAACGATAGTTTCTTTCCAGCTTGATGACTGAGGCTTTTGGAAAATCTTTTTCAAAGCCCAATATATTTTGGATATCAGCCCCCCTCCACCCATAAATGGACTGATCATCGTCACCCACCACACATAGATTCTGATGCTGATGAGCTAACATGCTGACAAGAGTATATTGAGCCATATTGGTATCTTGAAACTCATCTACTAATATGTATTTAAATTTGTTTTGATAATAATGAAGAACAGTAGGATTTTCGCTAAAAAGTTCCACCGTCTTCATGATCAAATCATCAAAATCTAATGCATTGTTACTTTTTAAAGTTTTTTGATACATTTTATAGAGTTCCCCAATTTTGCCATTTCTAAAATCACTACCATGGGTTCTTATATATTCCTCTGGTCCCACCAGCTGATCTTTAGCTCTGCCGATGATTCCTAGTACTGCTTTGTGATTATAATATTTTTCATTTAAGTTTAGTTTCTTAATACAATCCTTCATTACCGTTTGCTGGTCAGAGGTATCATAAATAACAAAGTTTTTTGCATAGCCTATTTTTTCTATATCCATTCTCAGGATTCGAACACAGGTAGAGTGAAAGGTGCTAACCCATAAATCCTTTGCCCCTCCTCCCATCAACCTATCTATTCTTTCTCTCATTTCCTTAGCGGCTTTATTAGTAAAGGTTATGGCTAAGATACTATAGGGGGACACCTCTTTTCCCTCTACTAAGTAAGCAATTCGATGGGTAAGTACTCTTGTTTTACCCGATCCGGCTCCTGCTAAAATCAAAAGTGGTCCTTCTGTATGTTCCGCAGCCCTTCGCTGCATATCGTTCAAATGTGATAAATTCATGAATTTTCTTGCTCCCTTCAGGTATTGATATATATTATCTTACCTTATTTTCATAGCTTATTCAATTTTATCATTATTTTCCCTTGTTTAGACAAAGTTTCCAATAAATTCTGTCCTAATTTAGAAGGTTGACGAGTGGGTATGGAAATCCACCCCTAATCAGACTGTAGGGGGGCAGTCTCTGTGGCTCCCCGAAAAGTCTGATCAATACACCCAAGAATAAAATGTCTATTCACTTAAGTAAGCGTTCACGCTAACCCACATGTTCAAATCCAGTAGCGTTTGATAAAAGTAGATGCCCCAAATCTTCGATTTGGTGTCAGTCACTTTTGCAGAGTGCAACAAAAATGCCGCTTACCCAGTTAAAGGAAACGACATATCTTTAATCATTCTTTATATAGTTGAGAATAATTTGATATGAATAGTAAAACTGAATTTTAAGAGCGGAAATTTATCGTCAAAAACTTATAGTAATTAGTCCTGTTTACTATATTGGTGCTAGAATATAAATAGTACAAGTTGAAAGTGGAAAATTCCAAAATAAAAGATATAATAAAGTTAGTGAAAAATGGAGGGATTGAACATGAGTAGACAGTTTACAAAAGAGTTTAAAGAGGATGCAGCAAGGTATTATCTAGAGCATAAAGACTTAGGATTAACAGAGTGTGCAAAAAACCTAGGGATAAGCAGAACAGCATTATGTACCTGGGCAAAAGAGTCAAGAGCTAATAATGGAGAGGTACCTACAAGAGGATCAGGTAATTACCAAAGTGATGAAGCAAAAGAAAATGCAAGACTACGTAAAGAACTAAGAGACTCACAAGACGCATTAGAAATACTAAAAAAAGCAATCAGCATTCTGGGAAACTAACAGAGGCTCTTTTCATTAAAACATCTGAAAAAGAAGATGAACTAAATGAAGACGGTAAACGCCGGCTTAATGTTAGCGGAGTGCTGAGAATATTAGGCGTTTCAAGGAATGGCTATAATTCTTTTAAAAAAAGGCTTCCTTCTGATATGAATAAGAGAAAAGAGGTTATAAAGACTCAAATTAAGCAAATATATGATGACTCTTATCAGAACTATGGAGCTCCTAAAATAACACAGATTCTACAACAAAATGGAGAAACTATAGCAGAAAAAACTGTGGGTAACTATATGCGAGAAATGGGCATAAAAGCCCAATATGTAAAACCATACACTGTTACAACGATAGATTCGAATTTTAGTGAAGAACTTATCAATATATTGAATGAGGAATTTAACCCAGCAGAACCAAATGCGGTATGGTGTTCAGATATTACTTATATTTGGACATATCAAGGATTTGTGTATTTAACGAGCATTATGGACCTATATTCAAGAGAAATCATATCTTGGGTACTAAGTACTACACTTGAGGCAAAATGGGTCATAGAAGCAATTGGCAAAGCAAAAGCATCACGAAATATAAATAAACCTTTAGTCATGCACAGCGATAGAGGCGTTCAGGTGCGACAAGAAGTCGCGTAATATATTGTCGAAAGACTACCCTATCCATTCGGGGTAACTCTATCGTGACTAGCGTGGATGGTAACGTCTAGGTTAGAAAGCTCACGAGACAATGTGGAAGTTCGAGTAGCCTAAAACTGGGACAACTGCTAGAGTAAGAATGCTATGGAGAACGTAAAGTGAATCACTGTAGGAATCGTTACGCTGGAGAAAGCGAAATAGGCTGAAACGCTTCAACCAAAAGGTAAGGAGTCGAGCAAAGGCGATCTGTTAAACTAATGCGAATGGATGAAGAACTCCCGGTTTAAAGGTGGCTCCTAAGGCATTCACAATTATGTATTACGGGGAACTTGGTAAACCCTATATGTTCCTCTATAAAGAGGTATCGAACCGTAAGGGGACGAAAAGACATAGAGGGCAGACGAAAAAGATAAAAAGCGAATGCTGACTTTGTAATGAAATCGGATAGGGGTTCAAAATTTGCCCTAACCTGAAAGGGTGCAGACTTATCTAACGGTATTTCTTGGCAGGAAAGGATTGTAAACCTATGAATTTTAGTATTTCAACGATGGATAAAACCGAGAGTCTAAAAGACACAAAATCACTTACCAATCAATGGGAGTCCATTGATTGGTCAAAAGTTGAGCATGATGTTAATAGGCTACAGACCCGAATCGCCAAGGCAACAGCAAACGGGGACTCCAATAAAGCCAAACGGCTACAATACCTACTCACCCATTCTTTTTTTGCCAAAGCTTATGCAGTAAGAAAAGTAACTACCAATAAAGGTAAAAACACTTCAGGTGTAGACAAAAGGCTATGGTCAACATCTGCATCAAAAATGAGAGCTGTACTTTCGCTTACCGATAAACGCTATAGAGCAAAGCCGCTTAAACGTGTATATATCGCAAAGAAAGGCAAAAACAAAAATCGTCCATTAGGAATACCAACCATGTATGATAGAGCTATGCAAACATTATATGCTTTGGCACTTGAGCCCATTGCTGAAACCAAAGCAGATACTGTCTCTTTTGGTTTCCGTCGAGGAAGGAGCGCAAAAGATGCGTGTGAACAAATATTTTGTGTGCTCGCTAGGAAATGCTCACCAACATGGATACTTGAAGGAGATATCAAAGGCTGCTTTGACAACATCAATCATGAATGGCTACAATCCAACATTCCAATGGATAAAAGAATCTTGAAACAATTCCTGAAATCAGGCTTCATATACGAAGGAAAGCTATTCCCGACAGAAACAGGCTCTCCACAAGGCGGAGCCATCTCTAGTCTATATGCAAATATGACATTAGATGGTCTTGAAAAAGTAATTCAAGATAAATTCCATCGAAACTCTAAGGGTAACATAGAAAACCATTATCGTGCTAAAACAAAAGTAAACCTAGTTCGATATGCTGATGACTTCATCATCACAGCAAACTCAAAAGAGACTGCAGAAGAACTCAAATGCATTGTCAGTACCTTCCTCGAATCTCGAGGTCTAATGTTATCAGAAGAAAAGACTACAATCACGCATGTAGATGATGGATTCGACTTTCTTGGATGGACATTCAGAAAGTTCAAAGGAAAACTCATTGTGAAGCCTTCCAAAAGTTCCATCAAAAGCCTGATTAAGAAATGCTCTAGCATCATACTTAAAGAAGGAAAAGCAAGTATGCAATCAGACTTGATACGGAGACTAAATCAAGTGATTAGGGGATGGACCAACTACCATAAACACGTTGTAGCAAGTCAAACATTCTCATATGTCAATAATACACTTTACCACTTACTGCATCTATGGGCTAAACACCGCCACCCCAACAAGAACAAATGGTGGCGGTTAAACAGATACTGGCATGCCCAAAATGGGAAACCTTGGGTATTCATGACTGATGACTATACTCTCATCAACCTTAGGAGGATAAAAATCGTCAGACACCCGAAATTACAAATTTTAAAAACCCCTTTCTTAGATAGTAAGTATTTTATCAAAAGAAAGATGAAACTTCACGCGCTTGTTGCCGCCTGAAAAGGTTAAGAAATGCTTGAGCCGTATGAGTTGGAAACTCTCACGTACGGTTCTTAGACGAGGGAAAGGGAGCAATCCCTTTTCTTTAGTCGAGTATACCTGTACTGCGTACCAAGAAGCTACTGAAAAATTTATAAATAGTTATTCTAATAAAGCTTATCCATGGCACAATGCCTGTATAGAATCATTCCATGCATTAATTAAAAGAGAATGGATAAATAGATTCAAGATATTAGATTATAATCACGCACATAGATTGGTATTTAAGTATATAGAGGCGTTTTATAATACAGTAAGAATACATAGCCATTGTGGATATTTATCACCAAATCAATATGAAGCTATTTACAATAAGGAACTAGATAAATTGTACACGAAAGCTAGTTAACATAACATTGGATGCGATAAGAATACAAAAAATTCTAATTTAACTTGTACTTTTTCTTGACATAGTACCAAAGTATGAGAGGGTGTGCGCAGCGTACTGGAATCGTTCCGAGTGTTCACGACGTCCGTCAGCTCTCACAAAGCCTGACCCCAAATGCTGATGGATGTTGGGAACACTCTGTTAGGCGGTGTAATTAACGCCAGTTAGTCGACTCCCCTAATTTGTTTATATGTATTACTCAAGGAGTCCTCTAAAACAACTTCTATCCCTATTTTAGTTTTATCAAATTCATCAATACTACTAAAATCAATTTCTTCAATAGTAAACCAATAATCCCCATCTAAATGTTCAAGTTGTTTTTTTGGCTTTTTCCTACCACTTACTTCATTTTCTTTTAGAACATCAATTACTTTCACTATATCCTCTCCATAATATACATTGCATATAGCACTTAATAGTTTTACATTTGTACTAGATTTGAATTTAGCAATTTGCACATCAAATTCAAGTTTAGACTTCTTCACGTCATATATATTAATACCTTTCATAAAGGTGTTTTCTGCCTTCGTATATAAATCTAAATCTGGTAATTGCTCATAATTTATTTTATTATCATCTTTAAATGCAACTTTCAACTCATAATTACAAGAAAACGGTACAATAAAATCAGCAGAATAACTTCCATTATTATTGTGCACCTCAATATGTTTCCAATCCTCATTGGAATAATCATAGTTCTTTATCTTTGTGTAATCATATACTGTACGATATAATAGTTGTAAATCAGTATAGGATTCTAACTTATTTGACGTTATCTCAACTGTGACCTTCCCTAAAATTTTTCCGTTTTCCTCTACTTGCTCTACTTTATATTGAGAGTCTACTATAATTCTATTCATTTCTATTACTGTATTAAGTTGTTTCGATACTCCCTCAATTTCATATTGTAATTCTTTTACATTTTCTTGTATACTTTGTAATTGATTACCTAGTGATATATTACGAATTATTAGAATAAAAACAACTAATATGGCTACTATTGTAATAATATTTGAATTTTGTTTTTTCTCCATTTTTTCTCCTTTCGTTACAAAGTTAATTATATCGCCTAACGTCTCTGCCATTTCCGACACCTTCGAACTGGATCCTAAAGGAATGCCCCTTTGTGGTGCTTGCCACCCAGTGAGAAGGTGTGGTGCTCTGACCTTTCCCTTGACACGTGCTGCTAGCACCTTTATGCAAATGCATTGTTAGAGGATGTGTCAATAAGACCTTCGCCACATAGAGTATTTCCACTATAAAAAGACAACAACTCCCTTTCTACCGCTTGCTATCACCCTGGAGGATTTAGTGGGTCGTATAGGACAGTTATCGGTAACAATTTCGAATGCATCAGGAAATTATAAACCTCTCCATTGAAATCTTTAAAAACAGCAAAATAGTCTCCATGTACAGAAGAATACTCAATTGTCACGAAGAGTAATCCTCTATCTTCATGATTTTTTTGAACATAATTTATCGCAGCCGCCTTCCCTATCTGTTGAGGAATAATACCATTAATCCATAACCCTAAAACCAGCAAAAAAACCATAACTGCAATTGTTATTTTTCTTGCCTTTATCTTCAATTCACATCACTCCCACTTGCTTTCAATAGCTAATTTGGATTTCTCACTTTCAAAAAATTAAAAGACGATAAAAGAACAGTAAAATTTTTAAATAACCAACTCTATTACCTCTATCAGAAATGACAAAATTTTTATTGTCTATCTACTTTCTATTACTATTATAATTTATCTTTCGCTGTTACGCTTTTTTACAGAATATGCAA
Source organism: Anaerovirgula multivorans (assembly GCF_900188145.1). Classification (GTDB taxonomy): domain Bacteria; phylum Bacillota; class Clostridia; order Peptostreptococcales; family Natronincolaceae; genus Anaerovirgula; species Anaerovirgula multivorans. Next base: position 66,987 of record NZ_FZOJ01000018.1, read on the forward strand.
CATCTCTTGCGAAGGTTGCTATGCATTTTTCATCTACTGTGCCAATATATTTAATCTCTAATTATAGACCTCTTATTTATATACACCTCTATAATTCTCGGGTAATAATTCTGCTATTTTCTTCATTATATATTTTGTGGCAAAATCTTCATATTCTTTTTTATCTTGCTCTTTTGCTCTCTTGGGAAAATCAAATTGTTTTCCAATGTTGATATAAACATCTGCATAATTAAAGGTTTCCGCACTCATATCTCCTTCTTTATTTACAGGTAACAGTTTTTCTGTCCCATATAATCCAATAGGTACAATAGGAGCCCCTGTCGTTCTTGCTATAAGAAAAATTCCTTTCTTTGCTTCTATCAAGCAACCAACTCTACTTCTAGTCCCTTCTGGGAAAATCAATAAGTTTTCCCCTTGCTTAACAAGCTTAATAATTTTCTTAAGACCCTCTTTATCAGCAGTATTAGGTTTTATATTTGTAGTCTTTATTACATTAACCCCTATGCTTGTAAAAACATTATTTGACAGCTTTACACCTGCTATAAAAGTTGGATCAATCTCTTTTAAAGCCTTGTCTAAAACTAATCCATCAGAATTGCTTAAATGATTACATATAAAAATAGTTGGTGTTTTTATTCCCTTTAAGTTTTCATTTCCCTTTACATTTATATTGGCATATTTTTTTAGGTATTTATCAACAACTCTTTTAGAAATGTATGTGACAAATTTATCCGGTAAAATATTTATAATTTTTGCCGTTGTAGTGGATATCATTTGCTTACTCCTCCTGAATGTTTCTATACTTGAAATTATGTATTGAGACACGTAAAATGTCTAACAGTAATTATTTCTACTAATTTAGGTACATTCTATTACCGATGTTAGAAGTCTAACCAGACTTTCAAATTTAGGTGACCCCGATTTGCTAATTAATACAAGCCTTAATTAGCTTCCAACTAAATAATGTAGACCCAAGAAAACAGCTTTGAAATGAATAGGCAATTGTATATAACGTTCCCGTGTTCAAGACGCCCTAGACACTTAGCCAGACCTGGCTTAGTGTCTAGGGTGTGTGCGGCTCTTCTCCAAAGACTTGACCCAACCGCACGAACTTGAACACATTGTTATATGATGTCCTCCACGGAACTCTCCAATAACCCCTCAATTAAATATGATCTGACATAATGTGCTTTTGTGCTATCAATAATAATGGCATATACATACTTGCCAATAGTAATCGTTGCCAAAGTCCACTTAGCCCAATTACCCGTATTCTTAAAAACGTCTTTTTCTGACATAATGAATAAAACAAAAAAGGCGATACTTAATATAAAAAAGATAACAGATATTATTCCAGTCATATTATCTGAGGCTTTAAAGGATAATACCCCCACTATTAAAGGAATAAAAGCTAAAGCTAAAAATCCTATCCCCGCTCCAATCCCATGAATTTTAGATGCTAACGTTTCAATTTCTTTTCCTTCATTAACACTAAATATGCCTGCTATAATCCCTGCACCTATTCCAAAAACTAATAATATTATTAACCCTGAGTATGCGTAGCCTCGTGAAACTTCATTATATGTATTATAAAAATTAACTGCTGAAATACATATTAAAATCCCAAGAATAATTAACCAACTATTATAGAAAATGGCTATTGGACTTCTTGGGCTTCCGAGTGCACTCATAACTTGTTTCATATGACTATAACCCGTATAGTAAAATCCTAAAACATACGCTACTGCGAAATCTCCAAATATTGCAACTATTAATAAAATCCATCCTAATTTACTGTTACATAGATTCATAATCTTTACCTCATTTTTATTCTAGTGGAGGATATCATATAACGTCTGTGATTCCAGACGTCCTCGAAGTATGATAGGGTGTGTGCAGCGTACTGGAATCAACTTGTTATGTGACGTACGGAAATTAGCAAATACTATTCCAATAATAACTAAATCAAAGAATTAATAACTTTAGGTCCCTTAATAACCAACCAATAAAAATGCTCAAAAGTTGTAGATAAACGGTCAAATGTTTTAACATATGCGGGACTCAGTGCATTCTCCCATTCTTCTCGTTTTAATCCTGTATCACAACCCGATAAATAAACATACTGAAGACTTGCACTTATATTATTACTCTCAACATTTTCAGGTCCATAGAAAATGTTGTGTTGAAGTATTATATACCCTTCTAATCCATGAGATGCAACAAATATAAAACGTCCATTCTCCAAAGCATAATCTATTGTATTGTTATTCAAGGGTACAATGGCAACACTATTGTCTCCCCAACGATTAATAGCGATAATTGAATCACAATAAAACCCAAGAGTAAATACCCACCTTGGTATATACCCCATATCATCATATAATAGAAATATCTCTGCTTCTTCTACCTCTGTTTGAGCTATAGAAGATGAGTGAATTGCTACTATAATTATCAATATAACGAAAAAATGATGAAATGCTGTTAATACTGTTGAAAACCTTGTACGAGTAAAACTTGAAAATAGTGATATTCTTGGAGCACGCCCAATTATTGCACTAACAATTCCTTCAAGCCAAATAATTAAACATATAAATAATAAGCAACCCAATATGTAGAAAGAAAGCTCTATTGGCATGGTTAATGCAAGATTACGATAAAAATACAATATAAACGTTTGTATGCTAAAACAAATAAAAAAGATTATAAAACTACAGAATAGCAGAAAATTTATAGCTAATGCTTGTAAGTAATGATAATCCTTCCTACGTTTTCTATGTTGAATAGCATTAAATAACCAGTAAAATGGTATAAAACCGATATAATAGCTAATATTTAATAATTTTTCATACATACCTTCTGACCTCTCTCTCATCAAAAATAATAAATTTCTTTCTTAACAAAAATATCCAATACTAAAAACTAGTATGTCACATAACGTCCTCGCACTCAAGACGTTCCTCAGCCGTAGATAGCTCTTATCTTAGGCTGAGGAACGTGCTTTGGCTTCTTCGAAGGGATGACCCAAAACAGGCAAAACGAACTTGAGTGCATTGTTATACGATGTTGTGCACGAAAACTACCAATAACCATGAACTATTTAGAGTATCTTTTTTATATTAAGATGCTCGTCAAAAGAAGAACTCCCATCAAATGCATTTTGGTAGGTACTCATCCATGTAGCAACATATCCGCTCCTATGTGCTGTTGCCTGGGAGCTTATATTAGATGATGCAGCGCAATAATATGGTGCAATCCCTTTTTCCATAATCAAAAATGTAATATTATTAACGAGGTATGTTGCTAATCCCTTATTTCGAAATTCTGGTAATACGTCAATCCCTATTTGCCACATAGTATCGCATTCAGTTGATGCACCTACGAGAGCAACTATCTTTTCGTCTTTTTTGGCGTACATTCCAATGCCTGTAGTATAACTTCCGTCCTTAGAAAATCCAATTGCATTATCAAATCCTTGAATTCCATATAAATCTGCAATCTGGCTTTGTTCTTTAACAAAGAATTCGAGTCCATCAAATGTTTTTTCTATCCTAGTTATATTCTTATCAGGCAGATAATAGATAGAGTGCCCATACAAAAATGGAGCTTCAAATATTTCTTCTCTTGATTTCCCAATAAGCAGTGGTTTAATTCTATCAAGAATATTTTCATCTCCTGAAACTACAATTCCTTTTCCCATTGTTGCAATTTCAAGATATGGATTTTGTCTTTTTACATTTCTACATCCCAAATTAGTTTTAGCATTACAAAAAACAAGACCATCATTAATTAAATCTTCTTCTCTACAGTTCATATCAATTGCCAATTGCTTTCTTGCAATATCTTTCATATTCAAAAACATCATTTCACCTCGTTACTTAAATATTTCTAGTTTCGCTGCACTATATAAAGAGCCTTCTAATAGTGCTCAATATTGTATAACGTTCTTGTAGTTTCCAACGTCTGTTAGACTTAGCTAGCTCTTAGCTTAGCCTAACAGATGTTGGAAACTACATGTTAGGAGATGTTGGCTCACTCAACTTCGTAGCATTACTCAAGCTATATTTTATAAAGACTCTTGCTCAAATAAGAATTTTTCAATCTTATTCCAATATTCTTCTACATCATCAATTGAATTATGACTTTCACCAAATAATTCTTCATAAAAAACCTTCCCGCCCCAAGCTTCTTTAAGTCTTTTTGAATGCCCTATTGGTATGAGCCCATCTTCACTGCCAGTAAGGATTAGTAATGGTTGCTCAATTGAAGGGGCACGACCAATAGAATCATACTTGTGTGGTAAAATTAAGTTAGCAGGTACAATCAGGCATTTGTTTTGAACTAGATTAGGCAAATTATCATAAGGTGAAACAAGAATTACAGCTGATATCTTTCTTTTTTCTGCTAAATATGTAGCTACACCCGTACCTATACTTCTTCCCATAACAACAATATTACTCTTATTAATATCTTCCCTATTGATAAAATAATCATATATTTCCTCAGAATCACTATATAGAGTTGTTTCTGTAGCACTTCCTTCACTCATTCCATACCCTCTGTAGTTAATTAATGCCACAGACCATTCATCTATATTTGCCATTTTTGAAATCACACTAGATAATTCTTCAGCATTTGCACCAAAATAAATGAGCAAATTCATCTTTTCACTTTTTATTTTTTTTATAAACCAACCTCTTATAATAGTACCATCCTTCATTTTAAGTTCTATATTTTCAATACATCCTTGTTGAATTGATAAAGAAGGTACTTCTTGAGATAGTTTTCGAGGCCACAAAATTATTCGTTCAAGAAAAAAATGTGTAAATAAAAGTAAAAAGATATAAACACCTATACTTACAATTACAATTCTCTTAATTATTTTAAGTACCTCTTTCTGTTCTAATTTTCTTGTTGTAACATTAAATTTGTTCATATATGCACCTTGTATAATTAAACTATTATAATTTTCCCTTTCTATATACTTTTTAAGTCAATTTTGATACTTTTTTAATCTATAGAAATCACTTCACATCTTGATTATGACCCAAAAGGAATACTCTGAAATGAGTGAGCCAATGTCTACTAACGTTTTCGCATTTGCGACGCCTTCGAACTGGACCCCAAAGGAATACTTCTTAGTGGTGCTTGCCACCCAGTGAGAAGGTGTGGTACTCTGACCTTTCCCTTGACACGTACCGCCTGCACCTTTATGCAAATGTATTGTTATAAGGAGTGGCAACATCTTTTTCCTAGACCTTTGCTCATATTATATAAATAGTTCTGTAACTATCCTGTTCATTCGGACATTCACCTACCCTAGCAGCACTAATAACATATAGATAATCCTTTATCATGTCTCTAGTAACATTCATTTGCATAAGATATAAGTCTGCCAGTGTTTTTTTAAATTGATAAACAATTTTTTTATTTTCCATTTCCACCGGCACAGGTGTGTATTCTACTAGAAATACAGTTCTTGCAACATCATAAAGAAAATCTCCATAACATACATTCATGAAATCAATAACCACTACATGTCCATCCGATAAGAATATATTACCTGGGTGATAATCTCCATGACAAAGCACATTCCCATCACCTAATTTTTCTAGCATTTGCAGTGCCTTTTTTCGCTTTTCTAAGTTATCGGATAGTCCCTTAACTATATTATATTCTAAAAATTCTTTATAATTTGGTACATTAATAATCTCATTCCGACCAATTGACTTATGTAACTCTGCCATATATACTGCACATCTCTGCATATCACCTGTTTTTGTAACCCAATCTAACAGAGATTCCCCTTCAACTCTATTATAAATAATACCCATTTGATCTTCGCAAAAAACCATCTCATATGCATTTGGTTTTGCAAAACTCATATTACTTATTGCTTTTGCATTAAAAAACTCTCTTTCTACGGCTTCTTTAGGATAGCCTTGACTGAAAAGCTTAAGCACTTTTCCTTCTTTAAGTTCATACACAGTTGCAGTATTACCTCTACCAATTATTTTTCCATGTTTCATAAAATGTTCTCCTAACCTTTTAATCTTCATATGGATAGCCAACTTTGTAAGTCCGGTTATTCTCAGACAAGACCCATAAGTACAACCCCGATATCGCCATTTCTTATAACGTCTAACGTCTCCGACGTTCCTGAACTGGCCCCATAAGGAATACCCCTTGCCGGTGCTTGCACCCAGTGAAGGAATATGGTGTGCTGCCCTTACCACAAGGACTTGCCTCTGCACACCAAAGGAGAAACCATGTTCTATGAAGTACCACGCCCCTCGAAGCCAGACCCGCCACAAACGGCTAATCCTAAAATAAAACCATTTAATATACATGAGCACTCACGTTGATTACCTTACTTAATCATATCATCAAATGTTGGTTTTCAATTTATGCCAAGGTTCTTTAAGATTTCGTGATAGTGTCTTGTTGCCAATGCACTTGGTTCACCTTTTTTACAGAAAGAAAACTTGGCCAACTTCGGAACAATGCGCTCAACAACAATCTGACCATCTACCATTTGGGATTCCAGCGCTTTTAAGGCTTCCAGAAACCGATTATCCTCTTTTGCCCGGTCATAAAAGGATAACACATAAACATAAACAAAAATATTATAGTTACGAAATGGATATTCAACTTGCATGAACAATGTGCCCATTCCGTAGTGACATGGACCAATCGGTTTTCGGATTACCCAATGTTCAAGTAAGAAATCCACAGCCCTGTCAAGCGCTGGTTCTTTATTTAGATAGTCACTAAAGCGGAATGCGTTCAAGACAGTAAGTGTTGGGAATGGGTTTGAATACTGAGTTTCTGGACCTCGACCAAAACTAAACTTATTGCAACGCCAACCACCATCGGTGTATTGGGTACCTAAAAGGTGTTGGAAAGTTTTCTGTAATCTAGCATCGCAAGCATATCCCATGTGACAAAGAACATTGGCAGCGAGAGCGGTATGGCATGGGTAAATTGAGCCTTTTGGATACAACCTAAAACTTCCATCTTCTTTCCATGCACTAAATATTAAGTCGGCGCATTTTTTAAGTAAAGACTCGGTAGGCTCTATACGCAATTCTAACAGATAAAGTAAGCAGTCTAGAGTGGAGAAAGGTGATCCTTTTATTAATCGTTTGTCGGGAGTAGTCCAGTAGTCTGCACCATTATCATACCTGTGTGACAATATCGCTTCAAAATCTGATAGATATTGTTTGTCCATAGCCATTTCTTCTCCTCCATTTCTTATTGCACTGTGCCTAATTCATATTTCGCATAGACCAAATAGTTTTTTTGTCTTTCACAATTTATGTATAATTCAAAAATAAGTCTACTCCAAAAGCATTCTTACTAAATCCGACCTAGGATGTGGCGGCTATTTTGCGCGCGATTTTATATAATGTCCCGGCAATTCACGAACTTTTTGGCTGGCGTGACTTTTGCCCTTTCCTTCATTCCTTCTAGATGCAAAAGGCGTGACAGCCAAAAAGTTAGGTCGTAGCGAAGCCGTGAATTGTCCTGTTATGTAAAGTCGCATGCCGCCATAGCCAGAAGCCGACAGGACGTCGGCCTCTTAAGTATACTGTTTTTATATCTTTTTCAACATCCACGTCACTGCAATAATTTCGTTTTCGAGTTCATCACACTCAGCCAACTGACTATTAATATAACTTTCAAACAAAGTTGCCTTATCAGGGTATTTCTTTTTTAATTCATTTGCTCGGTTAATAATACATTGATTGTTTTTATCATTTATATCTGACATTTCATCTTCACTAGCAGGCTTTTCCTCAATCAGTTGAATACTTGTCTTTTTAAATATCTTTAACCATTGTTTGTATGATAAATAATTGCTAGTTACATCCTCTCGACTATATGCATCATCAATGATGATAAAACCTCCAGGTTTAATGGTATTCTTAAGTTTTTGAATTGTTATTTCCGGGGCTCCAAGTACTTCTCCCACCGCACCAAGAATAACAATATCATATCCTTGTTCCTTAGTAACAGAAAGATTTATATCTTCAATTATAAATCTACACAAATCCTGTACTTCAAATTCTTTCGCTTTTTGTTCTGCATAGCTAATAAACTCAGGAATAATGTCAATACCATTGACATTACATCTAATTTCCTTTGCCAATTTTATACTAACTGCTCCCTTCCCACAAGCAAGATCAAGTATTTTAAGTTCTGTCTTAACTTGAACATTCTTATTTATAAGTTCTATAATATCTTCTGGTTTCGAGCCAAGTTCCCATAAATCCTGAAGCAAATATGGTAAATAAGGAATTAAATCTATTGTTTCAGCAGTCAGAGATTTTGCAAGTCTTTCTTCTACATCTTTCATCAGTATTTCTCCTCTCATGATTGTAAGATAAATACAAAACCATATTATCCTTCGAAGCCCTTCTTACTCAAACTCGCCACACGATGTGGCAGTCTTTTGCGCGCGATTTTATATAACGGTTCCGCATTTGCGAAGCCTTTGAGCTGGACTCCAAAGGAATACCTTCTTGGCGGAGCTTGTCTCCCAGCGAAAAGGTTTGGGTCGGAGCGCAGCGGAGCTGGCAATGCATTGTTATATGCCGTCCTCTTCATTATACCTTCGAAAATATACAAATGACTATGCTTGTGACTTGAAAACCTTTGTGTTAACTTTTAATAACCATGTTATAGCTATAAAATAGCCTATGATTGGAGAAATCCCATAACCCATCAGTGGAACAGGAAAATTACCAAACAATGTGGAAATTATTATAATTATAAAATACAAACCAAGACACATTGATATCAACCTATAATTCTTCGATGGAAATATTATAAAAGGTAGTGGTAATAGTGCTAAAGAACCAATTCCTATCAGAAACCATACTGCACCTAAGTTTTTGACTATTAATACAATTTCTTCAACATAATCAATAGGAGGTAAGCTATCAATAAAAATCCAAGATATTATAGGAATTACTGATATTAAGCTTGTAATACTATATCGAATAACACTCTTGTTGGCTTTACTTAATAACAATATTATCATTGGAAATATAAACCCCGTTGTTTGTGATGCATCAGGTTGCAAAGCGAGTAAAATAGAAACAGCTATGGTAATTGTCATGGAATGCCACCAATTAAATATTTTTAAAATTCTCCATAATTCTATAATAAAAATAGGTAACATTATACTTGCAACGTTCAGCTTAATTGGACCGATAGATACCCATCTATGAACACCATCTAAACCACTATCTAAAAATGTTAGAAATAAGAGAATTACTGTTATTGGAACAATAAAACCAAAAGAGTTTCTTTTACTGAATTTAGGTTTTTCTTTCAAGAATAAATAGGAAATAAATCCTGAGATTATTAGTGCAACAATATTTTGACTCCATATACCTATTGAGATTTTATTTAAATGCATGGCTACAGCACCAATGACAACTGATGGAAAGGCAATGATTAACGGGACAAAATTTCTTAATTTCAATCTATTCAGCTCCTTATTTATATCAAATTAGTTCTAATATTTTTTAAAAAACTCTTTCTATAGTACTCAATTAATAGATGGCATATAACGGTCTAGCAGTTCGCGAACTTTTAGCTGGCGTGGCTTTTGCTAACCACCTTTGCAGCTCAAATGCAAAGGCATGACAGCTAAAAGTTAGGTCGGAGCGTTAGCGGAGCGGCGAACTGTCTTGTTAGGCGATGTGACCAAAAAGACCCCATATTTTTTGATAGTTCATACTCCTCTAAATTGACTTGAAATACTTAAAATTTCATGTGGTTCATTAACTATATAATCTGGATGTTCTTTCTTTATATTATCAATCTGATCATATCCCCAACTTACCCATATTACCTCTATACCATTTTTTTTACTCGCAATAATGTCTCTAACTTCGTCTCCAACATAAACTACTTCGAAATCTTTTAGTTTTTTCGTTTCTAAAAATCTTTTAATATCTTTATCTTTACCATAGATTTTATTTGAACAAATAACTTCATTAATAAAGTCAATTTGGTTTAGTTGAAGAAAATCTCTGATATTAGACTCAGAATTTGTTGATATAATTGCAAGTTGAAAACCCTTAGAATTTAATGCTTCTAATAGCTCCTTTATTCCATCAAATAAAGTAAGATCCTTTATGGAGTTCTTATATAATTTATAAATATCCAACGCCATAAGTGGAAATTTATATAATTTGAAATTTAAAAATTTACACCTTTTCACTATAGACAATCCTTTTATATATTCAAAATCTTTTTGGTCAATCTTGTTGGATTTATATTTACTTGCAAGCTGGTTATAAGCTTCAATAATAATATCTTGAGAATCAACTAAAGTACCATCAAAATCAAATACAAAATATTTTATCATAAATACCTCTCCTCAGTTTTTTTAACTCATTATTTAATTTTATATTACGATTGTATTTTTAAATGCTTTATAAACCATTTAGCTGTTTTTGGTCATTTCGTCTAACGTCTTGAGGCTTAGCGATGTCGGACTTTCCCTTAAAACCTTCTTACCGATATCTGCTAAGGCTCTGTTATGTGAAGGGCTGATTATCTACACCCTTTACTTGAAGCTGTACCCTTGTTTAACAATCCTTTGAAGATGAATTGACCTCCATCATTGAATAATATCTTGCCATTCTTTATCATCATTGGGATTGGTATTGTATTGAATATAAATATAAAACTATTAATAATACCGAAAATATAAAAATAGAAATATATTCCTAAATTATTTTTGGCATTGAGTAATGCAGTCACCCCTTCAAATCCATTTTGAAAAACCCATAGTGAACTATACACGACGCTTTTAAAAATATATGGTATTAATGATGCAAAGCTTCCAATCAAGAGAAAATCATAACTTGAGTAATAAATTACTCCAAATGCTATTATAGCTATAGCTAAATTAAATATAATACCTCCTAAGTGAATGAGGGCTCTTTGCAGAACATTGAAACTATCATAATTAATTTTTTCTTTTCCTCCAACGTATCCAAATGGAACTAAAAATCTGTTCATTACTATATTAAAATTCCCTACCTGTAACCTATAAAGTTCATTTCCGATCCCCAAATAAATATTATTAAACTCTTTTACTCCTGCTAACCTTGGCATAACACAATGACCAATTTCGTGTATCAAAACACTTAAATAAAAAATTCCTATGATAACTAATATATCTCCCATCATCTCTTTTTCTCCTTTGCAGCCGCTATCTATGTACAGCCTTTTACATAACGTTTCTAATTTCCGACGCCGAGAATCTTAGAAAGCTCTTTTCTTAGCTTCGTAGGTGTAGCTTGGCTGTCTTTCCAAGCCAAGCTGAATGGAAATTTTTTGTTATCTGTAGTTTTTGCAACTACACTACAAAAGCCACTTTTCCAAACAGTCTTTTATAAGTTATTGATTCAAGAGTATTGCGAATCAGTCTTTCAAATATGTCAATTTATTGACAGAATTAAACCGTAGTGCTTTTCTTATTTAAGAATAAATAAGGACAATCAAACCGTTTTTCATATGCATCATTTTTTTTAAGCTGTTGATCCCAGAAAAAGTTTACTAGCCCAATCTTGATAAGTACCTTAAAGAAAATTTCCATACCCTTTCCCAATCGAATTGGTCTAGCCAATTGGCAGATACTGTTTGTGTTGAAACTTCCTTCACACACTAAGTTAGCAATGGATTTTACCATTGGTTCAATAATCTTTTCTTGAGTTTTAGCAGGTCTCACCTGCAAACCTTCCACCCCACCCTTAATGGCTGTACCAATATAAGTTCTTCCCAATCTAAGGGCTAGTTGTTCAAAATATGCCTCAAGATAGTGAGACTGACTACTTTCTGGAAAGCCAGATTGTACAAAAAAGCTTATACTTCCTCTGGAGACTTGAAGTTTCTCGATAAATTTCATGACGTGGGAAGGCATTGCATGGACATACAAGGGCATGAAGAACATAACATGATTCTCACTTTTAAAAGAATATGCCCACTCCTCCCATTTATCTCCTTCCTTCAAATCACGAATCTCAATTCTATCCCCAAGGGTTTCAAGGACTTTTTTCAGAATAAGTACGGAATTACTGCCACTCCTTCTAGGCGAACCATTGTAAATCACTAGTTTTTCCATTGGTTCAATTGAATCAAAGGCCACAGCCTGTCTTTTAGCCTTCCTTGATTCCAGTAAGCGTAATTGAAGACTACCATCTTTTACAATGCGGTAGGCTTTAGATTGAAAATGGTAAGCAGTACGATACAAATAATCCTCAATAACATGTTCTTCTTGAGTAGTTAATCCTTCAGTATCATAGTAAAATACCATATCAGGATAACACTTATATCTAGCAACATGATGACATTCTCCATCTACAATTTTTATATATGGATGGTAATGTGGAATTGTCCTATCCAAAAAAGCTTTAGCTTTATAGTTAATAAATCCTTGTGCTGTATCGATTAGTAAAATTATAGCATCACTGTTTACATAGGCGGGATAGGATTCAGCCATTTGATCTTTCATTACACATCTACCAGGAGTCTTGAGCCAACAGTTCCAACATCCGATGCACGCAGTGATTGATTTATTATCCAATCTAACTACCTTCAAAGGTTCGTCATAAAGATTTTGGATAGCCTCATGAACTGCACCATCTTGCTTCTCTCTTAAATCAAATATAGTTTTCAATCTTATCTCTCCTTCAATACCTTTATATAATTTTTAAAACCTTTGAGCTATCGCTCTGTTATTCAAAATTTACAGATAACGTTCCGCGTATTCCCGACGTGTCCTAATAACATTCATCTTGATTAAGTGTTGGGAATACGCTGTTAGATGATGTATGATATGCCTGATGTGCCACAGACGGCAAATTCATCATCTCTCAAGTTCTACCTGCTTCATAAAAAACATCATTTCTTCTTCATTAAATCCTATCTTTCTATATAAATTATGTCCTCTCTCATTACTCAGTTCTGCATGCAACTGAATTCTTTTATATCCCTTGTGTTCAGCAAATTTAGTTAAATATTCCATCATCCTTTTTCCATTGCCTCTTCCTCTATAAGGTACAGCTATATATAAATCGTCTATTGCCAATGCTTTTCCTCTAGATCATATACTGTAGACCATCAATGTATTTGCATATCCTATTACTTCCCCATCAATCTCACCAACAAAAATCTGTATATGTTCAGGCATACTTAAAGCCTCCTTGAATACATTTCTCATTTCCTCTTCTGTTGGCATTTTTAAAGATGTCCAATAAGGATTCTCCGCCATTACTTCCTGCATAAAAGTTAAATTAAGTTTAATAAACGCTGATTCATCCTTTGCATTACATTCTCTAATAAGAAGATTATCCAACATAATTTTATCCCTCCCTTATACCCTCCGAGAAGATCGGCAAAATTACATGCCATATTTCATCTAACGCTTCGCATTTGCAACATCCCTGAATCGGACCCGCCTGACCCTACTCCTTAGCGGAGCTTTGCTCCCGGTGAAGGAATGTGGTGCTCTGACCTTTCCCTTGACACGTACTTCCAGCACCTTTATGCAAATGTATTGTTAGATGATGTAGGCTGCCCCGTGACTCAGAGGCCGCTAGGTCGGCGGTCCCCAGATAAGTCCCTCGAAGCCCTTCTCAATAATCACACTTTGTACATATGGTGAGAACTGAAAATAAATAAAAAATGTATTCATTTAGCTAGCTAATATCTAATCAAACAAGCTGTAACTTCATTGAGGTATATTTTGATTTCGCTTCAGTAAAGCCAATTTTTTCATATAATGCCTTTCCATCCTGTGTAGCAGAAAGGTCAATCGAAGACACGCCTAATTGTTTTGCTTCATCAATTATTTGATATATCACTTTTCTGGCAAACCCCATTCTGCGATATTCAGGATATGTAAGTACATTGAGCAAAGTACCCGTTTTACCTGTAATGAATGTTGGATTTGCAGGCTTTTCTGATATTGCAAGAAACGCCGTTGACACTACTTTGTTTTCTATTTCAGCTAATATAGCTACGAAATCATGATTAATATGTTTTACATAATATGTTGTCAACTGTGAACGTATTGCACTCTCTTCATCTTCTGTCAAATTACCTCTGTCAGCTAACAGGTAATCAATTCGAAGTTTAATAAGGATGTCGATATCGTCAACGGTTGCTTTGCGAATATTCATTTTCCTACGCCTCCATAATATATAATTAATTACAACACATTTCAAATTTATATGACAGTAATAAAAACTCCAGAGACTTACCCACCGAAATCCGCGCATGGACGCGCGGCCTTGCAGCCTATGTCCTCTAACATTTCGCGTATTCCCGATGTTCACTCTGACCCACAGCGTCTTTCTTCATAGAGAGTGCATGTTGGAAATACGCTGTTATATGCAGTATATGCGAAAGCATCAATTTTCCTCATAATAGTACCGCATATCAAGAAGATCTTCGTGTTTGCACAAACCGAATAAATGAGAATGTGCAAACAGCTCTTCTTCATCATCTTCAATATCATGATAGCTACTAGCTTCGTCAGCCATATATAAGAAACCATAACTATTAGATGAGATTGTTAAGAAATTACTCCTCTTATCAACGTTGAGCGTGCCTTTCAGCTTCCACCATTTATTATTATTGTAAGCAATATCTGGAACTGCAATATCAATACATTTCTTTTTACTATAATCTAACATCTTCAGTAGTCTCATGATCTTCTTACTACTAATCTGTGTATACTGATAGTTATAAATTATCATATCTAAATGGAACTCTGCTGAACTTGGATACCAGTCATGGAACCTCTCAACCTCTTTAGAGTTGTCCTTTACTCTAATTAAGCAATTATCCTTCATACTTGCTGACACTATCTTAAAAATATTCTCTAAGAAATCGAAACCCATAGCATTCGCAAGAACTGTTGGTGTATCACCTTGTGGATATACCACTCTCAATTGTCTTGGAACATCAATAACATCAAATAATCTATAAGTCTTTGATTCCATCTGTAAATCATAAACTGTAAACTTCATTATATCCTCCAAACTCTAGACAACCTAGCATATATTGCATATAACGTTCTCATGTTTGCGATGCCTTCGAACTGGACCCTCTTGACCTTCCCCCTGGCGGTGCTTGCACCCAGTGAGAAGGTATGGTGCTCTGACCTTTCCCTCAAATGTGCCCACCAGCACCTCCCGTAAAAACATTGTTATAGGGAGTAGTGATGTCTTATATTAATTGCGTTATAACTACAAATACAGAGTATACTCAAAATTTTTACTAAATATTATTTAGCAATTTATATTTGCTTTTTTTGCTTGACTGCACAGTTCTCTAACATTTAAAGTATATTTTTTGTTGTCTTTTATGAAATGAGTACCACATTGCCTAAACTCAAACCCAACATTCTTATCAATACACTGTTCTCTTATTGATAAAACCCAGTCATAATTAAGAGGTCTAGCATTATAATCTGACTCACCGCCGACCACAACTAGCTCTACATCATCAAGATATTTTATAATGCTAACCCGTTCAATAAGAGGTTGACAAATAATATTTTTATGTTTTATAGGGAGCTTTGAAAATATTGAAAGTCGAAAATCAGCTCTATCCTGATTTTCTATTGTGCAGCCTACTGTCACATTATCATAGCCGCCATTCCAATCATTGGGAATACACTGCATAAATCTTTCAATCCGCTTTGTCAAAAATATAAAATGCAATTCGGGTCGTTCTCGCATCATAGACCAACAGTCATTTCTCCACTGGTCTGCATCTTCTATAAGAAAATCTGTGGAAAAACACAGATAGACTGTTTGTCCTGATTTTATTTTGTATTCCCCTTTTTTATTTTGTTCAATGGGAGCATTAAAGTTATCTGTTTTTACCACATTATTAGTGTCAATTCCTCGCTTGCTGTCACCTTTATGAATATAGCAAAACTTACATCCTTCACTATACTTGCGACAACCTCTCCATGGATTCCACATCGCCATAGCTTCACCTTCCTTACCTGTACTTCACATTATCAAACTATTGTGTATCTCCTCGTCTTTTCAATAGACCCCTGAGAAAATCCCCGATATCACTATTTCCTATAGCGGTCCCGGGATTTGCGAACTTGGCGGTTGGCATGACAACCGTCAAGTTAGGTCGAAGGCGCAGCCGGAGCCGTAAATCCTCGTGTTATGTGTCGTCTCGTTAGTGCCCTGCTCTATATTTCCACTGAACCTTTTTAAATCTAATTATTTAGCAACACATAGAAAAGCGGATACGACCTGACCACTTATTTAACTCCTTAACAATTTAAGGAGATTTATACTAAACCACTATTTAGATATATCTATACATTGATGTATCCTTCTAAATAAGATACTGCTTCTCCAGATATCTTTACCGTTTCGCCTAAATCAGTACAGTAAAGCTTTCCTCCTCTTTCAGATAATTGTAATGCCACAAACCCATTCTTGTTTAATTTCTTTTTCCAATAAGGAACCAACGTACAATGAGCAGATCCCGTTACAGGGTCTTCATCCACTCCAGCCTTTGGAGCAAAAAATCTCGATACAAAATCTACTTCATTACCCTTCGCTGTAGCAATTACACCAAATGCATCCAATTTTTTTAGCTCATCCATATTCAATTCCAGATTCAGTATGTCTTTTTCGGTGTCAAAAACCACCATATAGTCTCTTGACTTGTAAACTTCAATTGGCTTCTTGCCCAGACCCTTAACAAGTGCCTCCGGAGCCTCGCATCTTTCTCCTTCTCTGGACGGAAATATCATTGACAATAAGTCACTTTCCTTTGATACTTCCAATACTCCACTCATAGTATGGAATTTGATATTCGCTATACTGCTATCCAAATATGTAAATATAACATATGCAGTCGCCAGCGTAGCATGCCCACAAAGGTCTATTTCTCCTTTTGGGGTAAACCATCTCAACTCATAATCATGTCCTTTCTTTACGAAAAAGGCTGTTTCCGACAAGTTATTTTCTGCTGCAATCTTCTGCATCAAATCATTATCAATCCATGCCTCCAATGGGCACACAGCCGCAGGATTTCCTTTAAACTGTATGTTTGTAAACGCATCAATTTGATATATTGCTATTCTCATTCCTAATTCCTCCTCGATATTCACTTGTGGCATCTTGATCTTGTGTTAAAATATTTTAGCATTTATAATTCGTTATTTACTACTTATTGTAATGTATCATATATATTACCATATTGCGTCTGATCCATCTGATGTGACTATCTTTACCATCTTTCTTTTCGGTTTTACTTACTATCACGACTTTTTAGCGGGGATGGCATATAACGTTTGGCATTGCCGAAGCCTTTGAGTTGGACCCCAAAGGAATACCCCCTTAACGGAGCTTGTCTCCCAGCGAAAAGGTTTGTGTCGGAGCAAAGCGGAGCCGGCAATGCATTGTTAGTTGATGCCACAACTTATCTCACTTTTTTATGCCACATTAAAAAGATGATTGTGATACTAAGTAAAATTTTATTTTTTCTAAATATAAACATCTAATGATAAACATAATTACAAGTAGTAATGACACTAATCAACTTTTAAATACTTTCTAAGTTTTGTCATTCTATTCAAATAATCTTCTTCCGTGAAATACCCTGTCTCTTTTAATTCATTTAAGACATTCTCATATTTCTTATATTTTTCATTATTTTCCTTTATTTTTGTCTTGTTATTATATAATGCTATTATTTCTTCAAGCTCTGTATTATCTAACACATCAATATCTCGCAATTTTGTTAATCCCGAATTCTGTTCATCTATAGTTATTTCCTCTTGCTGGTCTAAGTGATCCAATAACGGTCTAATAGCTAACCTAACAGCAAAGTAACCGATAATAAATATAAGGAAAGCATTTAGTAGATAGTGCATTTTTCAACCCCCTTGGGTTAGATATTTTTCATCTAATATTCAATAGCATCTGACAAACCAATTGACCCCAAAGGAATACCCCTTGGCGGTGCTTGCCACCCAGTGAGAAGGTGTGGTACTGACCTTACTTCTTGACGACAGTGCATACAGAGACTCTCTCCCTGGCGTCACTTCTTGCACCCCTGCGGGAATGGTCATGTTAGTTGATGCCACAACCTGCCTCACTTTCTATTGGCATATTAAAAAGACAAAGCGACTTAACTAAACTTTGCATTTTTGTTCATTAGCTTAGTATGCATTTAATTTTTCTTATCTTGAATTGCTTTCAAAATAAAGCTACCCATAACTACAATTGGAAGCGTCATTGCAAAAGGCAATGGTTCTAAAAAGGAACTAACAAATCCAGCAATAAGTGTACAAATAATGGCTACTACAATCATATTACACCTCCTAGTATATAAATTATCCATATTCCACATTTTTCATCTAATGTTTAGTAGCACCAAACAAACTAATTGATCCCCAACGCCCTGCCCCGATATTGTGGTTTCAACTAACGTTTCGCATTGCCGAAGCCTTTGAGCCGGACCCAAAAGGAATACCTCTTGGCGGTGCTTGTCACCCGGCGAAAAGGTTTAGGTCGGAGCAGAGCCGGCAATGCACTGTTATATGTAGGCGCAGGTGACCCGAGATTCAGAGGCCAACAGGACGTTGGTCCCTTGAATTACCATGTGAAGTTTTCCGGCTTTGATGGCTGATAAGTCTCCCCTTCACAGGGCTCATACTGAATGATTTTTTCATATCTGTTTTCTTCAACGTTATAGATCATTACTCCATTTTGAACCTCAATATCGTTATCAAACCATAAATATGATACAAGTAGCTTTGAACTATCTGGCGACCACTCCAGTGGTTGAAGATATGGATCGGATCTGTTTTCATTCAATATGTAATCAATTCTTTCTCCAGCTTCTTTGAATTGATTAATCGTTATTTCCGGCGTTGGTGGGTTTTTGTGCTTTCCTGTTACTAGATCGATAATCATATAGTCTTTCCATATGCGTCCTGAGTAAGTGATAGCTAACCATCTGCTATCAGGTGACCATAGGTGCTGAATATCGCTCCCGATTATCTTGACTGATGCAACTTCCTTATTGTCTTTATTGCTGGTCACTACGATCTTTGCATTATTCTCACTTTCCATTATCGCGAGGACCACATAGGTGCCATCAGGAGACATTGGATTTAACATTAAGCCAACCGCTTCATCTGATTTTTCTTCGTTTTTGTCTATTATCGTATGAGTAGCTGTGCATCCGCAGATTGACACTACTAGCGCAAGTAACAAAATCAAAAAAATTCTTTTGCACTTCATTTCTTAATCCTCCTTTATTCGCCACACGATGTGGCGTCAGTTGTTCCCGTGCGCTTTCATATAACGTCTCTGCCATTCCCGACGCCTTCGAACTGGACCCCATAGGAATACCCCTTGGCGGTGCTTGCACCCAGTGAGAAGGTATGGTGCTGACCCTACTCCGTGACGGTGCTTCTTGCACCCTTGCGGGAATGGCTTGTTATATGCTGTCCTTTAACCCTGCACCATTTATATCCATTAAGCCCATTATTTTCTAACTCTTTAGTAGTACATTAAAAGGATAATGTTAAACTATTATTAACTTTTGATTCTGCATAATATAAGAAATTTGCAAACTAATTAAATATATCTTTTAATCAATCAATAATCCCATTATTAAAGAATCATAGAACTTATCATTAATCAAAAAATCTCTTTTTATTATTCCTTCCTCTAAAAACCCGAGTTTGTTGTATAAGTTAATTCCTCGCGTGTTGTCGTTTCTAACTCTTAAATTAATTTTTCTTATTATTCCTGAATCTTTGCTCCAGTTAATTAAGTATTTTATGAGTTCTTCGCCTATACCTTTCCCCCAATATTCTTTAAGAATACTTACTCCAAATTCACCAACATGAGCATTCCTTTGTCTTGATCCTCCAGAAAAATTTAAATTTCCAACTATCTTTCCATCGACTTCAGCTATAATAAACAAAGCATTTTTTGTGCTTAATGTATTTGTAATAAATTCCTCTTCCTGTTCAATACTTCTTCCAAACTCCCCTGTTCTAAATGTTAAGAAATCCGATTCTCCTCCGATTATATTGAGGTATTCTATTAATGATTTAGCATCAGATTTATTAGCCTTTCTAATTATAACTTTTTCATTATTAACATTTATCTCTTCCATAATTACAACTCCCCATTATTTCGTATACTCTTACAAATACATAATTAATTACACTTATTGCTGTTACGCATTGTCCATCTTTTATGACTATCTTTCCAACCCTACTTTATCCAATACCGCCACATTCTTTGCTAAGGATGGCATATAACGTCTCCGCACTCAAGACATTTCTCAGCCTTAGATAGCTCCTATCTTAGGCTGTGGAATGTGCTTTGCTTCTTCGAAGGCATGACCCCAAACAAGCAAAGCGAACTTGAGTGCATTGTTATACGAAGCATTTCACGGAACTTTCCATAGACTTTCCTTTAATTCTCATATATCTTTAAATATTTCAATATCTCTTTTGTTATTTCTTTCGCCTTCGGTCCATTTGTATCGTTTTCCCCAATAATATTTGTTGCAAAATAATATATGTCATCACCTTTTTTAATAGTTCCTACAAACCATCCAAGACCTTTATCTGCTGTGCCAGTCTTCCCCGAAAATACATATCCATCGGTTGACTCTAGAATGATAATTTCTCTAACAATCTTCATATTTTCTTTATCAAATGGCAACTTATCATGATATAAATTTATAAGGAATTCAACTTGCTCCCGTGCACTTACTTTTAGTGAAGAACCTAACCAAAATTTTGTTATGCCACCAGAAATATCGTTATTTCCATAATCAATCTTATCAAGATATTTCTGCATTCTATCTTCTCCAACGTTTTGGGCTAATCGTTGAAAATACCATACTACAGAATTAGTAATAGCAGTTGCTAATGTGTGATCCTTATTCCAAGAATCTATCCAATTCGTTTTACCATCCCACTGATAAACATAGTCTTTGCCTTCAATCACACCAGTTTCAAGTCCAATCAAAGCGCTTGGAATCTTAAATGTTGAGCATGGTGATAATCGTTCATCAACTTGTGACTCATTATATATACTGTACCTAGACTCGTTTTCATCATATATAATAAAACACCCTTTATAGTCAATAAAAAAATCTTTCAAATCAATTTCATTTGTTTCTACATCTTTAACAATATTCGTTTGCTTCAAGCCAATTTCATTTATTGCTACATCTTTAGCAGTATCTGTTTGTTTATTACATCCAGACCCGATAATTAGAATTGTAATAATTATAAAGAATAATGTTCTCCTTTTCATCGTACTACATCCTTTCTTTATTAGTGAAATGTTTCGTATAACGTTTCGTGAATTCCCGAAGTCTGGTTATTACATTCATATTCTCTCAGATTTTGGGAATCCACTGTTATACGAAGCCGTACGCCCCCAGACTCAGAGGCCCGCCACGGACGGCGGCCCCTATAGCACTCCGTAGTGGCTTTAATTAAACAAAATGAGAATAATGTGTATTATAAGTATTTGCTTTTTCTTGCATTGTTCCATCTCTTTGAAAGAGTTAAAAAAGCAAATGTTACAACTCCATTAAATATAAAGTAAAATAGCACAATACTGAAGGAATAATGTAAAACTTCAAGTCTATTTAATAGTTTCGATAACACACCTGATGAAAGAATAATTGGCATAACGGATAATAACCAAATATTGATGCTCCAAAACAAATACTGTCTTTTCATCTCAAAAAGTTTACTAAAATATAAAACCTCAAAAACACATATTCCAATGATTTGGATGCCTATACCTAACGCAGCAGAACTAAATTGCCAATAGAAGAATAGGGTTCCATCATTAGCCATTGCTAAAGCGATAATAAGACCTATTGCGATTATTGCGGTAGAAATAGCAATGGGGATATTTCCACTTCGTTTTTTTGTTTCCGTACTTAAGACCTCATTTTCATTTGCATACTCATCTTTTAACAGATAGTCTGTTGAAACATTAAAAAAGTTGCTTAACGCAATAATTTTATCAATATCAGGAATTGAAGCATTACACTCCCATTTTGATATAGCCTGTCTAGACACACCAAGAACTGAAGCCATTTCCTCTTGTGATAAGCTTTTTGATTTTCTGCATATTTGGATTCTTTCACCTAATGTCATCGAAACACCTCCCTTATTTTATGGAATAAAGTCTAACAATCTTTATAGTTGCATACTACCAAATTGTACTTTCAATTTCGCAGCTATCAGTTGCAACTCTTATATTAGCAGTTTTCTAAATAAATACTATGAGAATAATCCTTGCTTCACGTAATTTAACTACTGCGAAGAAATACTTCAAATCCCATCTCGTCCGCGCCAGGACGGCGCGGCCTCGCGTACAGTTTCGTATAACGATTAGGATTGCATCTGAAGTTGAAAGAATAATAAGTTAACCCTTCTATCATCACCTTTTTCAGGGTAATTACATCAATACTTAATTTATCTTTCTTTCAATTTCAGATGTGATCTAGTTGAACGAAAGCGCTTCACCACTCTTCTATGGAATTTCAATCTTCCCTATTCACCTTTTAAATCCTAATAATTTTATACAATTACTAGATTTCTTCTAATAATTTATATAGTAATTTCGATTTTTCTTTTTAGAAACCTCCAATATATTACACTTTTTCCCATATTTATTGATCATTCAGTATTTATTGATCATTCAGTAGCTCTCATTAAAAAAGTGCATACTTATTACCTATTATTTATGGTTTTATGCTATTTGTGCTCTAAACTGTGGCGGTGAATAGCATCGTGGTTCTAGTTTTATCTTTCTTATCATTTTCCCCTTATTGCAACAGGGACAGATTGTA
>NZ_FZOJ01000002.1 GCF_900188145.1 Anaerovirgula multivorans
GAGGGTCCTGTTGCATCTACCATAGAACCTGGGTAGTTAGCCACTTCATTAGTCGTTACAATTTGTCCACCTGTTCTATCTTTTTCTAGTATCAATGTTGACATCTTTCCTCTAGCAGCATATAGCCCTGCAGATAAACCAGCTGGACCGCCCCCGATAATGATTACATCATACACTTTTTCCATACTATTCACCTCTTATCTATCTTATTAATATACATATTATATTATCTGCCTTAAATTAGGCTAGATTAATCATATTTGAATACTCTACTTAGTGGACCTTCTAATCTTCTACAAATACATCATCTATCGCTTCTAACACTTCTGCATGGAAAGGTATCCTTTCTATAGTTAACATCCTTCGACTCCCGACATGCAAAGGTTTTCTGTCTATCTCATATTAGCTAATAATGTAAATTTTTATCGTCTTCGTTAATATTATATCATGGTCCCTTCTGTTTGTAAACTTGTTTATTTTATAATCGTATTTATTTTTACACTTTTCTATCTTTATCTCATCTCTCTATTATAGGTAGCCAACTACAGAACTTAAAGCAGATGACTGAAATCTATGATTCCATGTCAGTCGCTTATACAAGGTGAATTTTTGATATACTAAGGGCTACATTTGCAGCCCATGGTTTTGGGCGAAACCGTAGACCGTGTATATCAAAAGTAGATGACCCAAATCTTTGATTTGCTGTCATTCACTTTCACAGAGTGCAATTAAAGTTTAAAATTGGTTATCTATACAAGAAAAGGCTGAGTTTTCTCAAGGAAAACTCAGCTTTTCACACCTTAATAATTTACCTTTTCTTTTGTTAATAATTCTATAAAGCTATTGGTTAAATTATTGGTATTACTATTTTGTGTAAATAGCAACCCATTTCCAACAACCTGTAATTTTGCTTTTTTATCTGGAAAATAGAAGCCTTCTCTATACAACACTGGTCCTTCATTTAATGGCCAAATCTCACCATAATGCTGCTTATCTATGCCACGATATTCCCTCTTAGTTTTAGCTATTTCCTGTAGGATTTCATCGGGACTAGCATATACCATACTTTGACTTAGGGCATTGGCAAGTTTAATGATGATTTGCCAGTTTTCGTATTCAGTGATGGCACTTATTACCTGATTAACCTTTTGAATTCTTCTTTCAGAGTTTGTAAAGGTTCCTCTGGATTCTACAAAGCTTGCACCAGGTAAAACAACATCAGCTTTTTGGGCAGTTGCAGTTAAATGAGTATCTTGAACCATTAAAAAATTTAATCCACTTAGATTCATATGAGGGATATCTTCTCCGAAGACTAATAAGCCTCTTATTTCTTTTTCTTGTATGCCTTTGACAATAGCTTCCGTAGTTTGTTCAACCCCCATGTCCCTGAGACCCTGACTATTCGCATTGGGTTTAAGCTGTACAATTCCATTTCTAGGGTTACCTATATGCCCTGAAATAACTGCCATATTTGCCAACAGTTTTGCTGCATCAGACGTGATGCTGTTTTCCTCAAACACAATCATTGCTTTTTTAGTGGCTCCATAAAGCTTAGCTATTTCCTTAGCTTCATCACTAATTACAACATTTTCTAAATCTACCTTCAATGCTTCAAATCCAGTTACCCATTCAGCCTTTGTCTTGCAACCATTCTCCACTAGAGCCTTTGTAATCTCTTTCAAGAATACAATGTCATTTGAAGGTGTCACTTTTCTATGGGCCCACTCATCTACTTGAGATTTGAAAGGATTGATAACAATAAGCTTTGCACCATTTTCAACCGCCTTCTTCACCTTAAGTCCAGCAATCGTGTGGTTTTTCATAATATCCGTTCCAACCAATAGGATAGTTTCAGTAGACAATAGTTCATCAAAGGTATTGGTGGAGGCATCATAGCCTAATACGGTTTCAATACTTGCCCCGGTACTATTAAAGCTGCAAATGTTAGCAGTATTGAGTACTTCTTTGCCAAATTTAGAAATTAAATAAATCTCTTCATTTGTATATCGATCTGAAACTGAAACGGCTACAGAGTTATTACCATATAATAAATTTAAGCTTTGCGCTTTTTTAGCAGTATAAAGCAGTGCCTCTTCCCATGAAACCTCTTGAAGTTTGCCTTCTTTTCTAACCAATGGTTTTGATATTCTTTCACCCTGCTGTCCGATATCAAAACCAAACTTGCCTTTTACACAAGCTAAACCTTCATTCACTTTACTTTCTCTTTCTGGTACAGATTTTACCAGCATATCCCCCTTGGCATGAATATTGATATTACAGCCAACGCTACAATATCCACATACTGTGGTGGTAATCTTTGTTTCTACTGGAACAGATTTTGCTATGTTTAATCTTTCTTGAAGTGCTCCAGTTGGACATACGTTAATACACTGTCCACAGGAAATACAGTTGGTTTCCTGTAAAGGTGTCCCAAATGCTGGCTCAACCATAGCATCAAACCCTCTATTGGTTAACCCTAATGCAGCAACTCCCATGACTTCATCACAGGTTCTAACACAAAGACCACATAAAACACATTTATCAGGATTTCTTAAAATAAAAGGATGATTTTCTTTTTCTTCCCGTTTATGAACTTCCCCACTTAATCTTTCTGGCTGTACATCATATTCATTTGATAATTGTAGCAATTTACATTCAAAGAAATCATGACAACCACATTCAAGACATCGTGCTGCTTCCTTCTTAGCGTCTTCTTCACTATATCCAGCTACAATTTCTTCAAAGTTTGTTTTTCTAAATTCAGGCGAAAGATGACTCATAAAAGGTCGATAGCTTTTTTCTCTATCTTCAAAATCCTCTTCTGTTAAATCATCATTGGTCACATAGAAAGGCTCTTTATATGGAATCGTTTCTCCTTCTAAATATCTACAGATAACTTGTGATGCCCTTTTGCCCTCACCTATTGCCTCTATCGCAATGGCTGGTCCTTTATTGGTAGCGTCTCCACCAGCAAAAACCCCTGGTAGGTTGGTTAAAAAGCTATTCTCATCACTATAAATCGTGCCTCTTTTTGTTAATTCCAGTTCTTCAAATCCCTCTTTATCCACTGATTGGCCTATGGAGGCAATAACAGAATCTACTTCGATGATTTCTTCTTCTCCTTCGATTGGTACAGGAGATCTTCTTCCTCTGGCATCTGCTTCTCCTAATTGCATTTTCTGTAGACGTACCTTAGATACTTTGCCATCTTCCCCGATAATTTCAATTGGGCTTACAAGGAACTTAAAGGTGATCCCTTCTTCTTCTGCTTCCTCTACCTCTACATCCTCCGCAGGCATTTCCACCTTTGTTCTACGATAAAGGGCATAAACTTCTTTGGCTCCTAATCTTATGGCAGTTCTACAGGCATCCATTGCTGTATTTCCTCCGCCAACTACAGCAATTCTTCTACCAGTTTTAACTGGTTCGTTTACAGCAAACTTTGTTAAAAATTCAATACCACCAATAACACCCTCCAGGTCTTCGCCCGGACAGTTTAGTTTCGTGCTATTCCATGCCCCAATAGAAACATATACAGCATCAAAGGTATCTCTCAAATGATTCAGCTGAACATCCTTACCAATCCTCATACCAGTGATCATCTTCACACCCATTTTTTCAATAATGGCTATTTCTTGATTAAGCACTTCTTTAGGAAGACGGTACTGTGGAATCCCGTAACGAAGCATTCCTCCCAGCTTTGGCATTGCTTCATAAATAACCACTTGATGACCTTCCTTGGCAAGGTAATAAGCAGCAGTAAGCCCACTAGGACCTCCACCAATAACAGCTATCCTTTTGCCTGTTGCAGGTTTAATTTCTGGAATAAATTCTTCCTTATCTCTTAAATCTATATCTGCCACAAACCTTTTTAGCCACATAATAGATACTGGTTCTTCCACCAGTTCTCTTCTACAAGCTTCCTCACAGGGATGTGGACATACTCTGCCTATACTAGCAGGAAGAGGTAATTGTTCTTTAATCAATTTTACTGCTTCTTTATACTGCCCATTGGCAATTAAACCCACATATCCTTGACAATCGGTTTTCGCTGGACAGGCTCTCACACATGGTGGACGACAATCTCCTACATGATCAGATAAAAGAAGTTCTAAAGCAATTTTTCTTGAACTCTTAACCTTTGGTGTATCCGTTAAGACAATCATGCCATCATTTGCTTCAGTGGCACAGGATCTCAATAGCTTCGGCACCCCTTCCACTTCTACAACGCAAAGTCCGCAGGAACCATAGGCTTGTACTCTATCATCATGACACATGGTAGGAATCTCTATACTATTTTCTCTGGCGATGTCTAGTACAGTCTGACCTTTATGACCTATTACTTCTCTTCCATTTATGTTAAGTCTTATCTTTGTCATATCTATTTCCCCCTATCCTACTACTCTACTTCTACTGCTTTAAATTTACATACCGTCTGACATTTACCACATTTTATACATAAACTCTGATCGATGCTGTGTACTTCTTTTCTTTCACCTGAGATAGCATTTGTAGGACAGTTTCGAGCACATAATGTACATCCAATACAATTTCCAATATTGATAGAATAGGTGAGGAGACTAGCACATTGTTTTGCTGGACACTTTTTATCGTAAATATGCTTTTCATACTCATCTCTAAAATACCGTATCGTACTTAGTACAGGATTGGGTGCTGTTTGTCCTAATCCACACAAAGAGCCTTCTTTAATTTTGACACCTAACTCCTCTAGCAGTTCGATATCTCCATCCTGTCCTTCTCCTGCACAGATACGGGTCAATATTTCTAGCATTCTTTTTGTTCCAATCCTACAATGAATACATTTCCCACAGGATTCTTTACGAGTGAAATCTAAAAAGAATCGAGCCATATCCACCATACAAGTAGTTTCATCCATCACTACCATTCCGCCAGAACCCATAATTGCCCCAGTTTTAGTTATGGAATCATAGTCCACGGAAGTATCTAGCAGGCTAGTAGGAATACATCCACCTGAAGGTCCCCCCATTTGTACTGCTTTGAAGGCTTTATCCTCTTTAATTCCTCCACCAATATCATAAATAACCTCTTTTAAAGGAATGCCCATAGGTACTTCCACTAAACCTCCATTTTTTATCTTTCCTGTCAAAGCAAAAACCTTGGTTCCTTTACTTGTTTCTGTTCCCATAGCTGCAAAGGCACTACCACCATTTTCTATAATCCAAGGTATGTTTGCCAATGTCTCAACATTATTAATATTACTTGGTTTCTGCCAATAACCTTTTTGAGCTGGGAAAGGAGGTTTTAATCTTGGCATTCCTCTTTCTCCTTCAAGGGATGCAATCAAAGCTGTTTCTTCACCACATACAAAGGCCCCTGCTCCTGCTTTAATTCTTAGACTAAAATCAAATCTATTCTCATTAAAGAGGTTCTTGCCTAAATAACCTCTTTCTTTAGCATCTTCAATGGCCCTTTTCAACCGTAAAATAGCAAGTGGATACTCAGCTCTTACATAAATAATACCCTCTTTTGCCCCCATCGCATATCCACCTATAAGCATTCCCTCAATAAGACTATGAGGGTCTCCCTCTAATATACTTCTATCCATAAATGCTCCTGGATCTCCTTCATCAGCGTTACAAATGATATATTTTGTATCTCCAGGAGACTGACGGGCAGCATTCCATTTAAACCAAGTGGGAAATCCTGCTCCTCCCCTTCCCCTTAATCCTGATACCTTAATTTCTTCAATCACTTCATCAGGGGTGGTGCTTTTAATACACTTTTCAATAGCCTTATAGCCTCCTCTGGCTATGTACTCATCTATACTTTCCGGATTCATCATCCCGCAATTTCTTAAAGCAATTCTTTGCTGCTTTTCAAGGGTCTTTTGATCTCCATCAGAAATAGTATATTTTTCTATCTTCTCACCTTTTATCATACTTGCTTCAATAATTTCCTCCACCATTTCCGGTGTCACTTTCACATAAGTTGTTTTCTCACCCTGATCATCTACTACATCAATAATGGGTTCTAAGTAACACATACCTATGCAACCAGTGAGGGCTAGCTCTACTTCCAAACCACGTAGTTCTAATTCTTTTTCTATAGCTCCATATACTTTATTTGCTCCAGCAGCAATCCCACAGCTTCCTTGCCCCACAATAATTTTCATGCTCTAAGCCCCCTTTTGTACTTTTTCTTCAGCTTCCTTAATATCTCTAATAATTTTTCTTACCATATCGGTTGTCAGTTTTCCATAGGTTTCTCCATTAATCATCACTACAGGGGATAAGCTACAGCAACCAAGACATGCAACATTGTTTAAAGTAAACAAATTATCTTCTGTTGTTTCACCCTCTTTTATATTCAACTCATCACAAATAGCCTCTTCAATGGCCTTCGAACCATTTACATGACAGGCAGTACCTTGACAAAGCATAATTAAATATTTCCCAATTGGCTTAAGTCGAAATTGTGTATAAAAAGTAGCAACACCATGAATTTTGGTAGGCTTTATCCCCGTCTCCTCAGCAATATAGTTAAGCGCTTCAATTGGTAAATAATTATACATTTCTTGAACCTCTTGAAGAATGCTGATTAAACTTCCATCAATTCCATCATACTTTTTAAACATTTCCTTTAATTTTACGAAATCAATACTTACATCTTGTTGCTTTTGTTCAATTGCCTTACTTCCTCCACAACAATTCATTCATTTCACTCCCTTTTACATAGCTTAATTTATTTTTTGTCGCTAAATTTAATCATCTCTTCTATAAGTTATATCCTCAATCCCAAAGAAAGACAAAGTGGAACTTTATTCAAGTGAAGTTTTTATTCTATCTAAATGAGCACTTTGTGCTAGTGGCTGACACCATTTGCCACTATAATATTTCAAATTTTTAGATATATTCGCATAATTGCTATTATTATATCATTCTGTCGACAAAAAACAATATCAATTTGCAAAGTAGTCTGCTTTTGAAAACAAGTAGATTATTTAGTGAAAATTGTTTTTTTATTTCTAATACCAATATAATATAAACATGCTTACTTTGTAAACATGTTTATAGTTTTTTTGTTATTTTTTTATTTTTATTGTTAACAAATTATTTTTATCCTCCACCAATGGGTTTAAAAATCTTTACTTTATCACTCTCTTTTAACCTGTAGGTCCCATAGTCCTTTTGTAATAGCTGTTGATTGTTCACCCAAATAGCAACTGAAAAGCTTAAGTTCATGTCCTTTAATAGTTGTTGTATTATATAATCCTCTGGGATAAATTTTTCTTTGTTGTTCACTGTAATTTTCATCCTTTGCCTCATCTCCTCCTTTTTCAGTACTTATCTTTTGACTTGCAGCTAACCTGGACAGGTTAACCAAACCTCACTCAATTCATTGTACGATTTCTTTATCTTAAATATTACTATTCAACAAAGAGAAAGTGAAGCCTTCCTTAGTACCATTTTTTTCCTATAGAGAACATAATTGTATTAAGAAACCTCCTCTAAGAGGAAGTTTAAGCAGATACTTCCCTACTATCATCCCAAAAGCAGTCTTAACAAAATTTTTATTGTAGTAAAAACACACTTAGTTGTCAAAAATAATAGAGCTCTATTATTTATCATTGTTTATTAAAACTAAAGTACAGAGGGTATATTTATATAATGATTGTGGAAAAGTTTAGTTTGTGATAAAATTTTCTATGTGGTTTTTTTAAAAATATCTCCCTATGGATCAATTCTATAGGATTTATGATAATTTAAATAGAAAGAAGTTGAGGAAAACAGATGCAACGAAAAGATATTAGAAATGTAGCAATTATTGCCCATGTTGACCACGGAAAAACAACACTTGTTGACCAAATGTTGAGACAAAGCGGCACTTTCCGAGTTAATGAGGTATTAGAAGAAAGAGTAATGGACTCTAACTCTTTAGAAAAAGAGCGAGGCATTACAATTTTATCTAAAAATACAGCAATCTCCTATAAAGATGTAAAGATCAATATTATTGATACTCCGGGACATGCTGATTTTGGTGGAGAAGTTGAAAGAATTATGAATATGGTGGATGGCGTACTTCTATTAGTGGATGCTTCTGAGGGTCCCATGCCGCAAACCCGTTTTGTTCTCCAGAAAGCTCTAAAGCAAGGGTTAACACCTATTGTAGTAGTAAATAAAGTGGATCGTCCAGAAGCTAGGATAGCAGAAGTAATAGATGAAGTGCTGGATTTATTTATTGATTTAGAAGCAAGCGATGAACAGTTGGAATTCTCAACGATTTATGCTTCAGCTAAGAATGGGTTTGCTACCCTATCTCCTGATGAAGAAGGAGTAGACTTCGCTCCTTTATTCGAATCAATACTTGATCATATTCCTTCTCCAGAAGGTGATGACCAAGATGGTTTACAACTTTCTATATCCTCTATTGATTATGACAAGTATATTGGTAGAATTGGTATTGGAAAAATTGCAAGAGGTACAATTAATAAGGGACAAAGTGCTGTATTAGCTACTACAAAAGATGAGTTAGTCAATGTAAAAATCAGTAATCTTTACAATTTCCAAGGGTTAAAACGTGTAGAGCTGGAAACAGCTACAGTGGGAGAAATCGTTGCGATATCAGGTATAGCCGATATTAATATTGGTGATTCTATATGCTCTGTCGATAAAGTAGAACCACTGCCTTATATTAAAATTGATGACCCTACCATTTCCATGACCTTTATGGTAAGTGATAGTCCCTTTGCTGGTCGTGAAGGTACTTTTGTAACCAGTCGTCATTTAAAGGATCGCTTAGAGCGAGAAATGCTATCTAATGTTGCAATGCGTATGGAGGAATTATCTGCCGATAGCTTTAAGGTTTTAGGTAGAGGTGAACTTCACCTATCGATCCTTATAGAAACCATGCGACGTGAAGGCTATGAATTTTCTGTATCTAGACCTCAGGTTATTATGAAGAAAACTGAAGAGGGTTTACTAGAGCCTATGGAACGACTTTTTGTAGAGGCGCCTGAAGAAAACGCTAGCTCTGTTATTGAAAAACTTGGACAACGTAAAGCTGAAATGCAAAATATGCATCCTACAGGAACAGGCATGATGAAGCTAGAATTTAGAATCCCTGCCCGTGGACTGATTGGCTACCGTTCAGAATTTTTAACAGATACAAAGGGTTATGGTATCTTCCATCATTTATTTGACGGATATGATCTTTATAGAGGAGATTTTCGTGTAAGAACAAGGGGTTCACTAATTGCCTTTGAAAGTGGAACCGCAGTAGCTTATGGTATTTATAACGCACAGGAAAGAGGCAAAATTTTCATTTCTCCTGGTACTGATGTTTATGAAGGCATGGTTGTAGGAGAAAGCTCCCGATTAGAGGATATCGCTGTAAATGTTTGTAAAAGAAAACAATTAACAAATGTAAGAGCTTCAGGATCAGATGACGCTCTAAAACTTGTTCCTCCTATAGTTTTTTCCCTAGAGCAGTCATTAGAATTTATTGCAGATGATGAATTAGTAGAAGTAACACCAAAGAGTATACGTATTCGCAAGAGAATATTGGATAAAGTAACTCGAGAAAGAACACAACGTAGAACTCAAGGTTAATAGTAGTCATGATAAAGGGGTATAGCTAAAGCTATACCCCTTTTTTTTCATTTTAAAGTATCCTATCATCCTTCAATTCTTTTATAGCATGCTTCACCGCTAATTTTACAACAAAGTATAGCATCATAGCTGGAATAACAAAATAGATAGGAGTCATCAACAGTGCTAGAAA
Source organism: Anaerovirgula multivorans (assembly GCF_900188145.1). Classification (GTDB taxonomy): domain Bacteria; phylum Bacillota; class Clostridia; order Peptostreptococcales; family Natronincolaceae; genus Anaerovirgula; species Anaerovirgula multivorans. The sequence continues at coordinate 9,763 of NZ_FZOJ01000002.1, forward strand.
ACTAAGACTCATCATGGATTCTCCTCCCCTTACTATATTAGATTACATACAATGAGACATATTTTCAATTCATAATTTTCCATCCTCTAGTGAAAAATAGATCAATATGCCTCATTAGCATAGAGTCATTATAATGGTTGTGTTAATACATATTTATTTTGTTAAGAGGATAAAATCTAATAAAAACTTTTCCTAGCACATTTTCGACAGGTATAGAACCAATTGCTCTGCTGTCAAAGCTTATATTTCTATTATCTCCCATAACAAAAACATGATTTTCAGGCACTACTACTGGTTCAAAATCATAAAGCATATCCTCTTTAATATAGTCTTCAACCAACGCAACTCCATTACGATACACTTTGCCTTCTTTAAATTCTAATAAATCTCCAGCTTCACCGATTACTCTTTTTATCCAAAAACGTCTATCGGTATTATTATTGATCATCCTACTCACTAAAGGGTTGTCTACAAACTCGTCCTTTAAGGTCCTTTTTCTATCTACTCTACTGTCAATGATGACAATATCACCATATTTAGGGTCTTTGCCTAATATGTAGGCACTTTTAAATATCATTACATGATCTCCAACCTTGTCGGCATCAAAAGAACTCTCCCCCTCTAACGTTGGTTCCATAGAGGCTTCACTCACTATAGAGGGTTGAAAAATAAATATACTGATCAATATAGAAATTAGCAAAGCGAAAAGAAGGGTTTTGCTCCACTCCAATATTTCTTTTATTATCCTTTTTTTCTTCATAAACTCACTCTCTTTCTTAATGATATGGGTTCAGTTAAAAAAACATAGCAACCGCCCGAACTGGTGAGCCATCAGCATTCTCATAGTTTAAAGGTAAACATGAAAAAACAAAAATTTCCTCATTGATTAAGTTTAGATTTGTAAGATTTTCAATAACTATCATATTATTTTCAAATAGTTTATAATGGACTGGAAAAGTAGTCGTTTTCATATCGTCAATAGATATTGCATCTACTCCAATTCCCTTTAGATTAAAACCAGCCAACCAAGCCGCCGCCTCCACTGTGAGAAAAGGAAATCCATCAAAATATTTGTCTTCACCCCAGTACTGGCTCCATCCCGTCTTTAATAATACATAATCTAAATCCTTCAGCTTACTTTCATATTTCAATAAATCTTCTTTAGATATTTCTTGTTTCTCAATATTAGTAAAATCAAGAACAGCTGCCTTTCCAACAAAGTGGTCAATTCCCAGTTGATTAAGTAAGTTTGCTCCTAGCAACATATGTCCAGGTGCATCAATATGAGTACCCGTATGAGAGTATAAAGATAATTTTGTTTCTATGAAGCCATCCTTTTCAAGCGTGTTTGCAGGAAAAAATATTGGTTTTTCTGTTCCTGGAAATACTGGCATATCTGCGTGCATTACCTGTGTCAAGTCGATTATTTTCATATACTCACCTTGTATAATGTAATATTAAAATTGCATTACCCTTTCTTTTGAGATTAAATGTTATGATCTCTCTTTATACTAACATGAAAACCGATTATATAGATATACGTCTTTATAATTAAATTTAGACTGTCTCGTTATTTTTATACTTCTACAAATTTCTGCTAATTCCTTCCAAGCCTTTATTTATATTCCTTCAGGACTTCTAACTTTTTTAGACAATACATCAGAAATCTAGTAAAATTAATACTAACAAGAAACTTTCAACGAAGTAGAAGTGGAATAGCTTTTTGCAACTATATAATCAGTTGTGTGTCTAATAATTAGAAGGGAGGATCTAATGCCGTGAATCAACAGGAAAAGTTAATGACCCAGCAGTTAAGGGATAAAAATTCTCTTACCTATAAGAAGCTAATTGATGATTGCGGTGATAGATTATTACGTCTCGCCTTCATTGTTGTTGGAGATCAACAAATAGCTGAGGATGTCGTACAGGAGAGCTTTTTAGCCCTATATCAAAATATTGAAACTTTTCGAGGTGAAAGTTCAATTATTACATGGCTTACAAGGGTTACTATTAATAAAGCTAAAAATGTACTAAGAAGGAAGAAGCTGAAGAGCATTGATTTTAAAGAAGGAATAGATATTCAAGACACTTCACCTCTGCCCGAAGAATACTTAGAAACTAAGGAGAAGAAAGTGAAGGTGAGAAATCTGCTCTTGTCTCTTCCTTTAAAATATAGAGATGTCTTGTATTTGTATTACTATGAGGAAATAAAAATCAAAGAAATTGCCGACATATTAGACCTCACAGAATCTGGTGTGAAATCAAGATTGAAAAGAGGCCGGGAACATATGAAGGAATTATTAGTAGAAAGGGGTGTTGCTCAGTGAAGGAAAAAATAAAGTTTGATGATCATCAGCTGGATACAAAGATTAAAAACTTGTTTACTGAAGCCACTGGAAACTTAAAAATGGATACTGCTTTTAGGCATAAGCTTTTGACGATATCTGAAGAGCAAAGGCCTTTATCTCCCTTTTCTCGCTTTCTAGAAAAGGAAATATGTCTCCCTGTATTTTCTTTACCCGCTTTTGCAGTTATTCTTATGATTCTAATAGGTATATCTGCACATAGCTTCCTTTTACCAGAGAATTCGCCTCAACCAAAATATGAAATCGTTGAAATGAATTATGGAGATTTAAATATGTGTATAAGCAATAGATATTAGTCATTATGCTTTTATCGGAGGTGCCCTATGAAAAAAATAATTAGAATTAAAGCAAAGGATTTGCTCAAAGGAATAGGTGTTTTTCTGGCTATTCTTCTACTGATTTACGCATTTTTACCTTCTGTCATGTTATCTATTGCTAATCGATACCATCGACAGGGTAATCTCTTAATTGCCAAAGCCTATTACGATCGTATGGATAGGTTTTTCCCAAATCGTAGCGCAACGGCTGAAGCCCTAGAAAGGGCAACACAGATTGCAGACAATCATAATTTATTAATGATTTCCTCAACGGGTGTGGGGAGTACCTCTCATATTGGAGGTACTATATCTAAAGAAACAGAAGCTTATTATAAGAAGCTAGTTGACAGATTTCCCCATACATGGCAAGGTAAAAGAGCTAAGGTTGAATTAACTAGCCAAGAGATTAAGCATCTAATTAGTGAAGATAAAATTGAGGAAGCTTTTTCTCTAATGAAGCATCATTATGAAACCATCAATGCCAATACATCTACAAACTATTGGGACCCGTCTGTGGCTTTAGAAGCTGTAACAGCTTTGAAAAGCAAGGGACTATACACTGAGGGACTAGACATTTTAAAGTATATGATGGAGGATGACGAAAATCATCAAAATACCGATGTATATGAATTAACAGCAGATCTCTATAGTTTTCTAGGAAATAAACAAGAGGCAGAAAAATACTATGCTCGTCTTTTAGAGATGCACAATGAAAACATACAGATGGAGCTTCAATACTCAGATCAAGAACATAGGGAGGGAATTACAAGCTATTATGCTGAGAAAAAAGAAGAAGTTCTAAGGAAGCTGGCATCCCTCAAGGATACAGCTTCAGAATACGGTGCCATAACCGGTACCATAGCTTTAAAAGATCAACCCTTAAGGTCCATACCAGTATTTATTCAACCCCAAAGAGATCCCAGGGGCGGCACGATGAGTGGCGTAACATATGATTCTATATGGGTATTAAGTGATGAACAAGGACAGTTTAACTTCAATTATGTAGAACCCGGAAGATATAGCTTAGGTTTTGTTGTAGATTTAGATGTGGTAGGCGATGTAGTGCTGAAGGGGGGCTTCTTTCCTAAATCTACTATATATGTTGATGAAGAGGAAAAACAGCATTGGGATTTTCAACTGGTGGATACTTTAAACGTGTTATCGCCTACTGATCATGAAAAAATAACTGGTGATACTATTCATTTTAAGTGGGAACCCTTTGAAGAGGCTGCCTACTATACGCTAGAACTAGGAGCCTATTCCCTTAATGGTTCAGGCTCTTACTCCACTAATTATTCAGAGAGAAAATTCTATACCAATGAAGCAATTCTATCTATCGATGAGCTCACTTATTTTCCTTCAGGCATGACGTTTGACGAGGAGGGTCCTACACCAGATTCCTTTTTTGGTTTCGGTCATCCGAAAGGAAAATATTTTTGGGGAGTGTTAGCCCATGATGAGGATGGAAATATACTTACCTCCTCAAGAGGTTATTTAAAAGGGCAAAATACTGATTTTGCTTTTGAAGAAAGAAGTATAAGGCTTGGAGATGAACTTCTCCTTAAAAGAAAATTTGCTGAGGCTATCGCTGCCTATGAAGAAGATCTAAAAGTAAACCCCAATGATGTTTATGCCTTAAGTATGTTGGGTAAATTATACGGTCTTTCCTATGGCAACATTGAAAAATATCCTTATAGTGACATTGATAAAGCTGTAAATTATTATGAAAGATTATACCAACTTACCGATAATCCACGATTTTTAAAAGATACGATTGAATTATTATATCAAGAAAAGAAGAACTATCACAATGTGCTTCAGCTTCTTGAAGTATTGGAAGAAAAGGAAGATCTAAAGCCTTGGCACCAGAGATATCGTGTAATGATTTACAGTCATGAGGGAAATTATGAAGCCGCCCTCCAGGAGCTCTTAACTATGGATACTAAGTACCATGGCTTAGAAGCCTCTCTAAGAATTATTACTAACAATTTTACAGGAATACAGTTGCAGGAAAGGGATATACTTGAAGAAAAATGGGTTGCAGCTTTGCAGCAGTATGAGGAAACATATGCATCGATGGATATGGATTTAAAAGAAAACATTAGAAAAAGCACTCCACTAGAAGCTCTAAAGCTCCTAGAAAATAGAGATTTAACACCTCATAAAGCATTATTGCAATTAGCCCTAAAGGTGGTAGAGCCTACCTCATCTATTTATGAGTATGAAGCGCTGCTAGAGTATACCAATAAATACAAGTCTATAGATCCTGTTGCTAATGAAATCTTAGAAGGTATGTTTGCAATTCCAATTCGCTATTATAACTAAATGACCCTAAGTAGACAACTGAAAGTTTGGTTTGTAACTTTTTTTATTGATCACTTGCAAGGTGAAAATAGATGTTATTTATGTATTTAAATTAATAGGACTCCTTTTTGAGTCCTATTAATTATTTATTGATTATTATTCATACCTTGGCTTAATTGAGACTTAATTTGCTGCATATCTTGTGGATTTGCAGATTGAGCTGATTGATAATAACCTTTTTGCTCAGCTACTTGATATAAGCTATATTGAAATTGCTCGTCTCCATCTCTCATTTGTTGTAGAGTTTGTCTTAGATTTTGATCAGAAGCTTCTCCAATAGCTCTTGTATATTCAGTCATTCCTGCTTTAGTCATAGCCAATATGTCATTTACCATATCTTTATCGTTCATGCTTTTCCCTCCTTCATAAATTTTTATAACAAAGTCTTCCTTCTTTAGATTAATAGGTAGACTTTGTTGAAATCAATCACGTAAATTATAACTTACTGAAATTTTTAAAAAGTTTTTAATTTTCTATTGGTTATAGGAATGTCATTAATTTTTGTGCCGCGCCTTGAGCGGATTGTGCGCTTTGCTGAAACATTTGTTTTACTTGTTGATCTTGGCATTGTTGTGCATAAGTGTTAAGTTTTGATACCATCATTTGATGATTACTAATAAGGTGTCTTAAGTTTTGAAGTTCTAATTGATTTAATTGTGCCATTATAGTTCCTCCCTTCACTGTGATAATATTATTTCCTCTAATATTATGTCTCTTCCAAAGAGAAGTATGTAAAGCTAAATCTTATTTAAAATAACAAATTATTCCAATAACAAAATCCCATCCAAAAGGATGAGATTTTGTTGCAGTCCATAGCTTCCTATATTTTATAATAAATGTATTTCCGCCTTTTCACATGCAGTCATCATATCTTCAGACCATACAGCTGCTTGTACCTCACCAATATGGGCCTTCCTTAAGAAAAACATGCAAATTCTTGATTGACCGATTCCACCCCCAACAGTATATGGCAGTTTTCTATTCAAGATTAATTGATGATAATCCAATCCCTTACGATCTTCACAAGCCGCCAGCTTCAGCTGTTTTTCTAAAGCCTCTTCATCTACACGAATACCCATAGAGGACAGTTCAAAGGCCATCTCCAACACTGGATACCAGAAGATAATATCTCCATTTAAATGCCAATCATCATAGTCAGGAGCTCTCCCATCATGTCTTGTGCCAGATTCTAGAGTATCTCCAATCTCCATAATAAAGACTGCACCCTTTTCTTTAGCAATAGCATCTTCTCTTTCTTTAGAAGTAAACTGGGGATACATATCCTCTAACTGTTGTGTTGTAATAAAAGTAATTTTTTCTGGAAGAAATGCTTTTAAAGTAGGGTATACGCTACATAAGTATTTTTCTGTGTCTTTAAATACTTTGTAAATTCTTTTCACAGTACTCTTCAAATTCTCTTGATTCCTATCTTCTTTGTTTATTATCTTTTCCCAATCCCATTGATCTACATAAACAGAATGGAGATTATCTAAATCTTCATCTCGTCGAATCGCATTCATATCCGTATATAACCCTTCTCCTTCACTAAATCCATATTTATGCAGAGCCATACGCTTCCACTTTGCTAAAGAGTGGACAATTTCTACTTCTCTACTACCTATTCCCTTTACATCAAAAGCGACGGGTCGTTCTATTCCATTTAAATTGTCATTTAACCCCGTTTCTGGACGTACAAATAAAGGTGCTGATACACGAGTTAGATTTAGTTCCTCTGCAAGTCTTGCTTCAAAATAATCTTTAATCATTTTAATTGCAACTTCTGTTTCTCTAATGTTTAGATATGGTTTATACCCTTTCGGTATCTTTAGTAATTCATTTAAGCTTTTCATTGATATATCCTCCTATGCATATTTGTATTTTTACAAAAATAAAAAGTCCTTCATCCCTATATAAAGGACGAAGGACATCATTGTCTCCGCGGTACCACCTTAATTAGCTAAGTAATAACAGCTCTCTCTCAATCAGTACGGAATCTAAATTCGATACTGTCCATTGAATAACGGTTTGGTTCCGCCTAAGCCTACTTTGTCTTTACATTTCAGTTAGGAACTCAGAGATGTTCTTCAACATAGACTTCGTATTGGTCTTCCACCGTCACCAACTCGCTATAACTACTTTCCATATTTACTCTTCTCTTCATAGTCTTTTTTGATTATACATGTTTAAACTTTTTTCTATTATAATCCACAGAAAATAGTCTGTCAATATAATTTTAAATTTTTTATTAATCTTTATGATTTTAAATTTTTTGTTAATCTTAACTTCATTTTAATCTATATTTCTATGTTTCGCTTACACTTAAAGATTCTATAAAGATATCCTGCATCAATTGAGGATTCAAATTTCCACCAGATATAACAACAGCAATGTTTCTTCCCTGTATCAACTCAGGGGCAGCCATTAATGCTCCATAGCCTATAGCTCCTGAAGGTTCAGCAATTACCTTCTCTTTATTCATCAATTGTAGCATCCCTCTTTTAATCCACTCTTCCTCTACCAAAAGGATATCATCGATACAATTACCTGCCATATGATAAGGAATTTCTCCAACTCCACCAATCAATGCTTCACATAGAGACTCTTCTGAGGGAAACTCAATATAGCATTTCTTATCCTCCAATGACTGCACCATGGCAGGACAAGCCGCTGTTTGCAATCCAATCACCCTCAAAGAGGGTTTGATGGATTTTGCTGCAAGTCCTATTCCTGTAATCATCCCCCCACCACCAATAGGCACAAGGATTGTATCAATATCGGGATTCTCCTCTAGTATTTCCAAGGCAATAGTTCCTTGCCCTGCAATTACTTCTAAATCTGAGCAGGAATCAATAAAGGTTACCTTACTTTTCTGTGCATATTCCATTCCAATTTTATAGGCTTCATCATAACTGTTTCCTGCCAATTGAATATCCGCCCCATAATATTTGATCTTTTCCACTTTAGCTTCTGGTGTATTAGCTGGTACAAAAACAGTGGCCTTAATTTCCTTTAATAGGTTTGCACCGTAGCTTACCCCTGCTCCATGATTGCCTGAAGAAACAGTCATGACCCCTAGCCGCCTTTCTTCCTCGGTTAAACTAGTTAGTTTGCTGAGGGCACCCCTGATCTTAAAGCTTTTTAGTTTTTGTTGGCATTCTAGCTTAAGATAAACTCTTCTATCACCTGAGCTTAGATGCATTGAAAAATCCAATGGTGTCCTCCATATATATTGGTTAATCCGTTCTCTTGCTTTTTTTACCTCTTCAAAAGTAACCATAATATACCCTCCTTAATTTACTGGTTTATCCGATGGTCAACTACTTTAAGCCCCTCTGCTTATGCAGAGTGGAAAGTAGCTTCATTTTATTCTATTATATAGAAATGGCTAGTTTTTTTAAAGAGTAAAGTTCAAGAAAAAAGCTAAGGGTAGTTGTTGTCCCTTAGCTTTTCCATATTATACATATTGTATAAACAATTTATGTAATTCATCCTTTGTTTCAATTTTATTTTTTTTCAATACTTCATCTAATGCCTTCAAGGTAATATATATTTTCTCCTCGTAGCAATTTTCTCCCATATGTCCGATTCGGATCACCTTATCTTTTAACAATCCAAAGGCTCCAGCAATTAGGATATTATGATCCTTCAGCATTTCTTCATATATAGTTTTAAAGTCTATACCCTCTGGCACCATGAAAGTAGTCACTGTATTTGAAAAACCCGCCTTAGGATAGAGCTTTAATCCCCCTATCGTTAGGGCTTTTCTAACAGCTTCAGCTATTCTTCTATGCCTCTCTAATGCTTTTTCATCTTTCAATAGGATTTCTACAGCTTCCCTTAATGCATAGATATCACTAATTGGCTGTGTATAGGGAAACCATTTTTCCTCGTACCAATTCCTCCAAACAGAAAGGTTGCAATAATAACCGGCAATAGGGGTTTTACGATTCATTATAATACTCCAAGCTTCATCACTAATGCTAAGGAACGTTAGTCCGGGAGGGGCTGAAAGCACCTTTTGGGATCCTCCTAACACCATGTCAATTTGCCATTCATCTGTTTTTAGTGGTTCTCCACCAATAGCTGAAACCGAGTCAACCACAGTAATAATGCCATATTTCTTTAACATTGGGCATATTAAATCTACTGGGTTTGTAATACCAGATGGTGTTTCACAATGTACTACCGTTGCCATCTTAAAGTCATGATGATCCTTTAAAAAATCCTCCAACTTTTCTATGTCTACTGCTTTTTCATAGTCAGATTGGAAAAGCTTCACTTGGCCTCCATACATTTTTACAAAATCACCAAATCCATTGCCAAAAATTCCATTATCTATCGCTAACACTTTATCTCCTGGCTCAATAAGAGACGCACAAGCAGCCTCTAATCCCAATATACCTTCACCACTTAATATAAGCACATCATTGTTGGTATTTAACAGTTGTTTTAGCTTGTTACAGGTTTCTTTATAGAATTCATAAAAAGCTAAATCTAAATCAGGATTTGTAATCTCCTTAGATAATGCCCTTCTCACATCTTCGCTGACATAAGTAGGGCCAGGAGTCATAATTAATGTCGCCTTCACTTCTACCACGCTCCTTACAACTAAATTTATACCACTTTTGTTTTCTTCAATGCCGTAATTAGCGGCACGCCTAAGATGATACCTATAACAATTTGTGTAATATCTCCAGGTATAGCTGTTAAGGGAGTATACCAATTGCCATAAATGATTACCTCAGCAAAATAATATCCAATAATCATCCATACACTACCTATTAAAATACCTAGCATATTCCACTTGAAGCTATCTCCGTTATTACCTTTTCTATGGGCTATCGTTCCAATAACCCAACCCATTACACCCCTAATCACAAAAGTAAATGGTGCCCAAACTGCCCAACCTGACACTAAGTCAAATAAGCCCATACCAAAAGCCCCTGAAATTGCTCCCTTTTTTCCACCAAAAACAACGGCTGCTGCAAATAACATAGTATTTCCTAAGTGAATTAATCCACCATGAATTGAAAAAGGTAATTGAAAGTTGATGAATTTTGTAGCAACAAACACTAAAGCTGTTAATAGCGCTGTAAGTACTAAATCCTTTGTTTTTGAATTTTCTTTAATTACTGCATTTTCTTTTTTGCTGGTTATTACTTTTCCTTCCATGATTGTTCCTCCTCAAATGAATAGTATATAATTCCAGTTACAATTATTATACAATAGATTCATTTGCGATACAATATAAATTCCAACGGGTACAATAATATTTTTGTAACGATACAATCATAGAGAGATTTTTGTCATTCCTTGCTTCATCCTTCAGTATACTGTTCTAAGTTTGCTGCTTTCACTTATGATAAGTAAGAGATTAAACACTGCATCCTAGAAATAAGTTCACCTACAATTCAGTGGGAGTAAAGACTCTCTCTAGATGAACAAACTAAGTGACCAACACGAAAGTTAAAAACAAACTTTCGGTTGTCTACTTATGAATTAAGTGTTATTTTACATTTCAACAGCTTCATGAGGAGCTTCAATGAAATGCCTCACCAAGTGGGCAATTCCATGTTCTTCATTACTTTTTGTCACCCAATTGGCCTTTTCGATGACAGCTTTTTCAGCATTGTTCATAGCTACACCTAGCCCAGCATATTCAATCATCGACAGATCATTATAATTGTCTCCCACTGCTATAATAGCTTCTTGATTGATATTCAATACCTTTGCCAGTTGCTGCAACGCCTTTCCCTTTGTAGCATTTTCATCTAGAACTTCAACATTATCATAGCCAGAGCTAGTAATATCTATAGCCTTAATATCCTTTAACTTTTTACTTATATTTTGTAGCTGCTGTTGACACTTTGAAAGAATGAATATGCTGGCAGCCTTCCCACCATCCCTTATAAAACTAGAGAAATTTACTTTTTTATGGCTCCCGTTGAAGAAAACAAACCAAGTCGACAGAAGATGGGCTTTCAAATTAGATACACCCGTTTGTAGTATTAGTCTTTGTATATTCTTTATTCTCTCTCTATAACTTTTAATATAGGTATACTTTTCATCAGATACATGAAAATATATATTTTCCTTCTGTAACAACACAATTGCTTCCTCTAATGCCTTAGGCTTCATATAAACTGCAGAAATAATTTTCCCTTCTTTGTTTCTAATGACTGCACCGTTGTTGGTGATAACCCAGCAGTCAAAACCTAACTGTTCTAAATATGGCTTAACATTAGGATAAGGCCTTCCGGTGCAAATAACTATTTCAACTCCTTGGTTTTTTGCTCTCTTTAGGGCCTCTATATTTTCCTGAGATAGTACTTTATTATTCATCAGTAATGTTCCATCCATATCTGTTGCTAATAGTTTATAAATCATATATTTTCCTCCTTTAACCTGCTCCTCTTACATTATATCTTTTTTTACTAATGAAAAAAACTATTCAATTCACATATAGTATTATCTTAGTTGAAAAAGCCAAGTGAAAAATTTAATAAAATTTATTGTTTATTATTTTAAAAATAGTGTAAATAATAGAATAAGATTGTATTTAAAACACATGATAAAAATTGGATTTGATAGCAAATTATGTTGTTATTTATTGGGCAATCTTTTATAATATCTTTAGTAAGCTATGATAACTACTAAATAATCTACTAACGTTAATAGTATTGTACACGTAGTTGAGCTTAAGAAAATAATTGAGGAGGAATTGTACATGATTTCAGAAAAACTATTAAAAGAATTTAATGATCAGCTAACATTTGAATTTGCATCTGCAAATGTTTATTTAGCAATGGCAGCTTATTGTAAAGATTTAGATTTAGAAGGTTTTGCAAATTTCTTCCTAGTTCAAGCAGAAGAAGAAAGATTTCACGCCATGAAATTCTTTAACTTTATCAATGAATTAGGCGGTCGTGCTATAATCAGCGGATATGAGGATCCAAAAAATGATTTTACTTCCCTTGAAGATGCATTTACAACAGGCTTAAATCATGAAAAATTTGTAACAGGAAGAATTAATCTTCTAATGGATATCGCTGTTGAAGAAAAGAACTATGCTTGTGTTAGCTTTTTAAATTGGTTTATTGATGAGCAAGTAGAAGAAGAAGCTACGTTTACCAGCTTAATCAATAAAATCAAAAGAATTGGTGAAGACAGTCATGCTATCTATATGCTAGATAGTGAATTAGCCCAAAGATCCTTCACGCCACCAGCTGCTGCAGAATAGTATGATTACTTATATATAATTAAAAATCCTCCTAAGGAAAAAAATTTTTAAGGATGACATCAAAACTTCCTTATGCGATTTCACCTAATGGAGGATTTTTTTATATATTAATCTTCAATTGATTGTGTTTTAAATTCACTTATTAAAACTTCCTTCTGTTTTTTGCTAAGTCGTCTCAGAGCAGCTTCCCTTTTTTGTGCCTTACTACGGCTTATGTGTTCTTCCCAATATACAAGCTTCAGTGGTCTTCTTCCTTTTGTATATTTCGCTCCCTTTCCTTCATTATGGGTTTTAAATCTATTTTCTAAATCATTTGTCCAACCAATGTAATAGGTTCCATCTGCACATAATAAAATATAAGTATAATTCATGCTGTTTATCCTCCTAACTTCTGCCGACTTGTTCTTTTGACTATTTTATTATACCATTGATTTAAATCAAAAATTCTGGTAAGGAGGTTTTTTATTTGTATACTTTTTTAATTGTTTTCTTAGTTATATTAGTCATCATACTTGGAATTAGTATCTATTTATCTAATCTTGTTATTTATCCTAAAACCCTTACCCATGAAAAAACCTATCAAAAGGAATTGGAAGCTGGCAGAATAAATAAGAAAGTCTTCGAAGAATTATACAAGGAAGAGGTTTCAATCAAATCTCCCTTTGGCTACGATCTTTATGGTCTTTACTTCCCATTAGAAAATGCAAAAAAAACCATGATTTTATGCCATGGCATCACCTATACTCTTTATGGATCTGTAAAATATATGGAACTGTATCAGAAAAGAGGGTTTAATATCCTGCTATATGATCATAGAAATCATGGGAAAAGCGGCGGTCACAATACCACCTATGGCTTTTATGAAAAGTATGATTTAAAGGCCTGGAGCGATTGGTTATTTGAAAAGTATGGCAATGACAGTGTTATAGGCATTCATGGTGAATCCATGGGAGCTGCTATCCTCCTCCAAAACGCCCTTATAGATTCTAGAATAGCTTTTTATGTGGCTGATTGTCCTTATTCTAGTCTCTCTGACATTGTAGGATATCGCCTAAAGGTAGAATATCACCTTCCTGCCTTTCCTTTTTTAATCATTGCAAGTTTATTAAATGAAATTAGAACAGGCGTGGCTTTTCATCAGGTCTCTCCTATCAATGATGTTGATAAAATAAAAGCTCCTGTATTTTTTATTCATGGAAAAGAAGATAAATACATACCTAGCTCAATGACAAAAGCCATGTATAACGCAAAAAAAGGAGCTAAAGAATTGTATTTAGCTCCCAATGCTGGCCATGTTGGGGCTTATTGGAATAATCAAGAGGAATACGATAGATTGATTAGTGAATTTTTAAAAGCAGTTCATCTGAATTAAGTATCATTTTTTTAATCCTGGGTCCTTGGCTTTGTTGGATCACAATTTTGTCTTTCTGACGTTGACATTTGTCCATAGCTCACTTATAATAAGTAAATAGTCTTAAAAACAATATATATTCATGGTCTTAAAGGGGGCAAAAAATATGGGAATAAAAGTAGCAAAATTTGGAGGAACTTCACTGGCAGATGCTGGACAATTTCTTAAGGTTAAGAGTATTATTACGTCAGATGGAACGAGAAGATATGTAGTGCCATCTGCTCCTGGAAAACGTCATAAGGAAGATGCAAAGATTACTGATCTCCTTTACTTATGTCATACCCAGCTTCAGCATAAAGTAAATTTTTACGATACCTTTAATATCATCTCGGAACGTTATTTGGAGATAATAAGAGAGCTAGGATTATCATTGGATTTAGAACCTTATCTTTTTAATATAAAAGAGGAGATTGAAGCAGGAGCATCTTTGGATTTTATCGCCAGCCGTGGCGAATACTTAAATGGTATAATTCTTGCTGAACTATTAGGTTATGAATTTATTGATGCTAAAGAGATTATTTTCTTTAATGAGGATCATTCATTGAACCTAGAATTAACAGATGAAAAAATGAAAGAATATTTATCAAGAAAAGTAAAGGCTGTAATTCCAGGTTTTTACGGTGCACTTCCCAATGGAGAAATAAAGATTTTCTCTAGAGGCGGCTCAGATATTACAGGAGCTTTAGTAGCGAGGTCTGTAGAAGCTAAAGTTTATGAAAACTGGACAGACGTATCTGGATTGTTAATGACAGACCCAACCATTGTACATAATCCAAAACCTATTGAAAAGATAACCTATCGTGAATTAAGGGAGCTTTCCTATATGGGGGCAACTGTTCTCCATGAAGAAACAATTTTCCCAGTATTGGATGCTGGTATTCCAATCAATATCAAAAATACTAATGCGCCTAATAATCCTGGTACTATGATTACTAGTTATGCTGATTCCGCAACACCTGCAGGAGCTATCACCGGTATAGCTGGTAGAAAGGACTTTACCGTTATTGCTATCGAAAAAAATAGAATGAAGTCTGAAATTAACTTTATCCGAAAGCTTCTTACAATATTAGAACACAATCATATCCATTTTGAACATTTGCCTTCTGGCATTGATACAATTTCTATCGTTGTAACTGATTCACAGCTAGAAAACAAATTAGATAAATTGTTAAATGAGATTCAACAACAGTGTGATCCTGATTTAATTGAAGTTTTTCCTAACATGGCACTAATAGCTACAGTTGGTCATGGTATGGCTTATACTCCTGGTATATCTGCTAAGCTGTTTACAGCTTTAGCCAATAACTGTATCAACGTTCGAATGATTGATCAGGGTTCCAGTGAGATTAATATCATCGTTGGTGTGGAAACCGATGATTTTGAAAAGGCAGTAGAAGCTATCTATAATGCTTTTGTATAAAGCTGCTTTATTCCCTTCATAATTGGGTATGATATTACTGCATACTTTAAGAAAGGTGGTATGAGTTTATGGATGTTGCTATTTATACAAAAGACTATTGTCCCTATTGTAAAAGAGCAGTAGCCCTCTTACAAAAGAAAAATGTAGCCTTTAATGAAATTGATGTTACCCACGATGAAACAACATTTCAGGAAATTAAGAACCGAACTGGCTGGGATACAGTACCCCAAATTTTTGTTTTTGGAGAATTCATTGGCGGCTGTGACGATTTATATGCACTTGAAGAAAAGGGAGAACTTGATGCTAAACTACAGATTAAAAAATAATGCTGTCATAATCTCCATAAAGCTATAACTGGTACTATTGGTCTTTTTGTTGTTATAAAAGGCACTTATCCTCTTGTGATAGGCGCCTTTTATAAGTTCTATCTTAATTGTAGTTGCTTTTTGAATGTTTTAAAGAGTGGAATCAAGACTAGCAAACTAAAAATAAAGGTAATTCCTAGGGATAATTCAAAACCTACTCCTCGCTGAACTGTTGAGAATATATTTCTATAGGATTGAAATGCCCAGTAATTTGGAAAGAGAAATAGTAGCCATTGTAATCCTTCTGGAACAAAAACAGAGCCTATAGGTACCCCTATAAAAAAGAGCATAGCAACCTTTAAAATAGCTATAGCAGAAATTAAATTATCAGCAAAACCTCCTATAATATAACCTAATAGTGTCCCCATTGCTGTAGTACCTAAAATAGCAATGATTATCCTAAAAATATCAGTTTCTCTTCCCACAAAGAGAAATACAGATACTAAAGCCAATCCTATAGCCACAATCATACATAGGATGGTATGGGCTAGAAAATAATCCAGCATTCTTAGAGGAGAGACCGATAAAGCTGCTATTGCTCTACTTTCCTTTTCATTCACTATATTTAAAGCAATCATCATCCCACCTATTACGATAGCAGTAAGCAATAATAGGCTGGCTACAATTTCTCTCATAGGAGACTGGTCCTTCTCCAGACTTATATATTCATAGGTCCCCTGTTTTTCTCCTGACAAGATTACATTCATTAATGCAGTGGCGATTTCTTCAGCCTCCCCAACTTCATTTCCCTCCAATAATACTACATATTGATCTCCATCTTTTATGATGCCCGCTATATCATCGGGTCTTTCTACACGACCTTTTACTAAGTCCGCAGTTTCATATAATTCTACCTCTGCATAATCTCCTAGAGCTGCTATAATATCCTGCTCTACAGCAGCATCCACCGCAATTGATAATTTCATACCTTCTATGCTTGGCAAAAACATTCTCATAATCACAGCCAATAGGATAGGAAATAGAAATCCATACAAAATCATATTATTTCTTATTGCCCTTATAAATTCTTTTTGCATAAAGCTACTCATTCGCCTCATCACAGTTATTTCCCCTCCTTCATTAACTGTTTATGAACTACCCAATAACTGACAGCTAGCATGATAAGAGCCTGAAGGATTAATCCCCATTGTAGTGCCGTTACATAGTGCTGTTTTCCTGTAGGAAAGATGATTTCTCTGATGCCAAATAGCATGGAGTAGGAGGGTAACCATGTAATAAAGTCAGGGGTAAAGGTTGGTGTAAAATAGGAAACCATCGGTAATCCTAAAATAGCTAGTATCAGCACTGCAACAAATAGAAATTCCTCTAAATTCTTAAAAAATACACTAATAGATAATCCTATTAAAGTAATTAAGAAATTTGATAAGATAATCATTAACAGCACCTTTAAATAGTTAACATCAAGTCCCATAGTAAACAGTAGTAGTAATCCTGAATATAATAATGCTAAAAGTGTAATTACCGCCACCTTAGATAAGATATATTGCATGGTGCCAGCTGGACTTACTCGGTAGGCCCTAAGGCTCCCTTCTTCTTTTTCTTGAAAAATCATTACTGCAATAAGGATGAATCCCAGCATGACAGGCTCCAATACCAACATCATAGGTACTAAGCTTTTATTAAATGGGATTGGTTCTGCTTGGGACCTCAAATATTCAACCCTATAACCAGGAGTAGCTTCTACTCCCCTCATCCTATTTAATGCTTCTTCTATAGTGACACTGAGAAGATTAATAATTTCAACTGATTCCCTGCCTTGATACAATATAGTAAACTTAGGATTTTCTAAATCTCCCTCCATAATAATTCCAATAGTGTTATCCTCTTCTTCCACCTCTTGAAATAAGGCTTCCTTGCTTGGAAAGAGTTGGCTTTCTTCCAATCCCTCCTGCAGTAAAAACTGCTGAAGTGTTTTTTCCTCTGTTCCATCATAAAAAACTTCATTAGGTGTTAGTTTTACCGACTCCGGAACAATCAAGTTAATAACAACAATCATTAGAATAGCTAAAAGGATAATGGCATAATGGAAATAATTACGAAAAGTAACCGTCAAATCTTGTTTTATTAAATTCGTAAATCTTGCCAGCATTATACCAGTCCCCTCCCAGTGAGTTTTATAAAGATTTCTTCAAGGGTAGCCTCCTGAGAATGTATCGTCTGAATTTCTTTAGTATTGATAAGCTGATTAAAGGTGAATCGATCTTTTTCATTTTCTAAAAAGAAAATATCTGCCTTTACTCTGTTTTCTTCCCTATACTCTACTTTAACTGATTTTTCTCCATACTTTAGTTTTAGGTTTCTTGGAGAATCCATTGCTATAATCTTTCCTTCATTAATAAAAGCCACTCGATTACACACTTCCTCTGCTAAATACATATTATGGGTTGTTAAAAAAATCGTGCTACCCTCTTGTTTCTTCTCTAAAATCATGTTTTTAATTTTATTTCCAGTTGAAGGGTCTAATCCTGACAAAGGTTCGTCCAAGAACAATATTTCAGGGTTATTAATCAATGCCCTCGCAAAGACCAGTCTTTGCTTCATTCCCTTTGAATACTCTCCAGCTTTTTTATTAGCTGCCTCCTTAAGACCTACTCTTTCCAGCAAAATCATAGGGTCCACTATAGCTACCTTAAATAGTCCTGCATAATACTTTAGATTTTCATAGCCGGTTAATTTGCTGTATAGATTTGGATGCTCAAAGGAAACCCCTATGTTATTAAAAAAATCTGAACCCACACTTCTAATCGATTGATTCTTATAGTTTACTTCACCTTTTTGGAGTTTTAAAAGTCCTGTCATAATATTTTGTACCGTGCTTTTCCCAGCACCACTTGGTCCTAAGAAGCCAAATATTTCACCTTTTTCTATGGTAAAGGACACATCTTCAACGGCATATTGTCTATTTCCAGCGTAGTCATGATACAAATTTTTCACGTCAATCATAGTTCTTACCTCCTATTCCCCATTTTTAGAACTAAATCCATCTTTTAATAATTTCATAAACTCTTTAACTAATTTTTTTGATTTATTATTGGTAGATAACACATCTTGTTCAATCAAGTAATTTCCAAAACCCTGTAGCAAGCTGTAAAGCACATGGACAGCTAAATCTAACTCAATATCTTTGCGTATTTCCCCTTCCTCTATCCCCTTTAATATAAAGGCTTTGTAATGCTGCTGCCCTAATTGGTTCATTTTTTCCTGATACTCTTTTCTTATTTCTAGTGGAGCCTTATACTGGAGCTCTTGATAAATCTGGTATAGCTCTGGGTGTTGATTAGAAAAACGTATACTAACGTAAAACATAGCTTCAATAAAACCAAAAAAAGTATATTTTGGATTTTCCTTCATTACCTCCTCCGACAGCTGAAGCTTTGCTTCTCCTGCCAGCTCTAGTATATAGAAAAATAGTTCCTTTTTATTTTGAAAATATTGATACATACTACCCTTTGCCACACCAGCTTCATCAGCTATTACTTGGATGGACCCCTTTTCATAACCCTTTTCTGCAAATTCTCTAGTAGCCGCCTCCATAATTCTATCTCTTTTTTCCTTTGGTAAATTATAAAAAGTTTCCTTTGGCATCAAAACACTCTCCTCATATGCTTATCTCATATATCCTATTATGCATCATTTGTGACTATAAGGTCATGTGACCAATAAGTCATACAACCTTATAGTCACATGTTATCATAGGTATTTTTTGTTGTCAATAAACCAATAAAAAAACATGACCTTAGAGTCATATTTTGCGCATTTATTAATTTTTTACGTTTAAAATATTAATACGCTTAATTAAATTACATCACATCACCATCATCAGGCTTGAAATGATCTTCTATCTTATCAATATTCAATCGATTATTATTATCTATCGTCCCATAAAAAACATCCTTTATATCCTTTACACCCTTCATCTTTAATTGGTCTATCAGCCACTTCATTGTTAAGTTTCTATTCTTTAGATTCTCATAGACAACGTTTCCCATTACAATTACCTCAGTGATTAGTTCTTCCTCCTTTCCTACTATACCTAAATCTTCAACAGTTACATTTACCTTTGTTCCTATTTTAATAATGCTGACCTCTCCAGTTGTTTCTAAAATTCCATACTTAACATTATTGATATTAAATACATCTTTTTTTCGCAGCAAGTGATTCAAGTCATCTATGGTGTAATGAAACTTCTTTAAATTCTTCTCTAACACCTTACCATCTTTTATAACCAATACCGGTTCCCCCTGTATTACTCTAGCTATGGAAATATTGTTAGTTCCAATGTAGGATACTAGAAAGGTTAGTGCACCAAATAGAAAGAGTCCAATTAAGTGCTGCCAGGTTCTTTGGCTCACATCAGTAGCTAATGTGGCAGCAATAGATCCAAAGGTAATGCCATTTACATACTCCTGCATAGTTAGTTGTGACACCTGCTGTCTTCCTAATACTCTAGTAATGAATAAAATGGAAAAGAAAGCTAATACTGTTTGCAGCACTATTTCAATTACTACCTTCATTTTTTCCCTCCTTCGTATAAATTGTCTTCTAAATCTTATACTAATATTGTAGTTATAGTACACATATTTCATAATATTGTAGGAGGCATACTATATGAGCTTATATTTACAGGCAATTTTGACCTTTACCTTTATTTTAGTTGGTTTTGGAATCATATATATACTTCATAAAAAGAAAAAAATTTAGTAGCTAGGGTAAGGTTTTAATATCTGCAATACTATTCACTCCTTATGAGAAACTATATTACTATTTCATAAAAGTGGTTTGTTGATAGTATTTTATCTGATACAGTAAACTATACATCTTTAATTATTCCACTATATATCAATTAATTTCTTTACAAGGATAATCCTATTCCTCTGTCTTCACTCTTTCTAGTGAAGCTTTTATATACCTATCTAATATCTTTCAAGCAGGTTTTACTATAGAAAAATCCTAATTTTTATTTTTAGTTTAAAGAAATGTATTGTTAATGATTATTCCTAAAATCCCAGCAAAACCTACACAATAAAATACATTCACTTTATATTTCCATACTGCAATAAATCCTCCTAATGCAATCAATAGTGTCCAAAAATCAATGATGGCTGAGGGGATTAAAGCAAGCACGGCAGCTAAAATCGTTCCTATAACTGCTGCATTTACTGCCTTAAGAAAGTTTTTTACCTATCGTATGTCTTTAATCCTTCTCAAATAAGGAGCCGCAATCAATATGAAAATAAAGGAAGGTAGAAATATAGCTAACGCTGCTATAAAAGCTCCTATAACACCAAATACTTTATATCCAATAAAGGCTGAGGTAATCACTACTGGACCCGGAGTAACCTGTCCTAGGGAAATACCCGCAATAAATTCCTGTTGTGTCATCCATCCTAATCTCTCTACCACCTCCTGTTCAATAAAGGGAATAATCACTAGCCCTCCCCCATAAATGAAGGAACCTACTTTAATAAAAAAGGTAAATAATCTTGTTAAAGTTGGCTCTATACCAAGAATAGGAATGGCTAACATATAGTTTTTATTCTTGTTCCCATGAACTCCATAAATATAGATCCCCACAATTCCTGCTAGTACTAATACAGCAATCATATTTTTATAGTAAACTTATATCGATATTCGATAACGAATATCGATATATACTATTATATACTGGTGGTGAGTAAAAATGCAAGAGAAAGTGCTGCGAAAATTATTTTTAGGGTTTATTCAAATTCATATATTACATCATGCAAAAATAGAACCTTTTTTTGGCATATGGATGATTGATGAGCTTAAGGAACATGGATATTCTATGAGTCCTGGCACCCTTTACCCTATACTACATAATTTGGAGGCCAGCGGTTTGCTTCAAAAAGAAAATAAAGTTGTAGAGGGTAAGATACGGAAATATTACAGCATCATAGAGGAAGGAGATCGTGTTTTAGAAGAAGCAAAACAAAAAGCCTATGAGCTTTTCAAAGAAATCAAAGATTAATGCAAATTATTAGGAGGGCTAGTGATGTTCCATTTCAAGGAAGTAAAGTACAAAAATATATTAAACATTGAATATCTGGTGATTCCAGGAAAAAAGGTTACTAGTATCATCGGAGAAAGTGGTAGTGGTAAAACCACCTTGTTAAGGCATTTGAATAAACTGATTAGCTATGACGAAGGAGAGATTCTCTATAAAAATCATTCCTTAAGGGAAATAGATTCCATGGAGCTAAGAAGAAAGGTAATTATGTTACCTCAAACACCTGCTATCTTCAATGGCACAATCAAAGATAATTTGCTCATAGGACTAAAATTCTCTGATAAATCTATGGTAGAAGATGTAGAATTGTTAAGGGTGTTACAGCTTGTTCATCTTAATAAAACACTGACAGAAGATGCTGAAAAATTATCTGGAGGAGAAAAACAAAGATTAGGCTTAGGAAGAGTATTATTAATGAATCCAGAGGTTTCTTTACTGGATGAACCCTCTTCTGCTCTAGATGAAGAAACTGAAAATCTTATTATAGAAAAAATAGTGCAATTTTCAAGAAAACAACAGAAAACCCTCGTTATGGTTACCCATTCTAAAAAAATTGCTGAAGCCTATTCAGATTTCATCGTGGAAATTAAAGAAGGCAAAGTTGTACATCAAAGGGGGAAATAAAATGGAAGGCATTATTCACCTACAGCTATGGCAGATGATAGCTGCTTATATTTTTATTGTTATTCTATTATTTATCGTGAAAATAAAGGGTATCTCGCGCGAAAGGGACATCCTTATCTCAACTACTCGAATGACCATACAGTTAATTTTAACTGGTTATATTCTTGTATACATTTTTGATCATAGTCATCCATGTATCCCCTGTAACCGCCATTCAATATCAGATTGCCATTATGCTAGGAATTGTTGGTAGTGTTTCTCTAACTGTTATCCTATTTGTACAATTAGGTTACAAAACCTTCTTTAATGAAGACCATCAATTAATTGTTTAGTCACCAATCTTGTATTTCTAATAAGTAAAGTTGAAAGTAATAAATATTAATAAATGATTCTTCACTTTGTAAGATCCTTCGCTATCACTCAGGATAACAGATTCAAAAGCTTTACAATTTATTTCTATCAAACTATACGATTACTTATCTATATAAATAGAAATAATTCTTAAAATCTGTATTTTTTAACAAAATCTCATAGAATCTATCCTATCCCACAGTAAAGTGTTATAATACAATATAAATTGCAATCTTTTGGTCAATTGTATATATAAGCCATGCATTATATTAATAACAGTTTAGGTATAAAAGACAGGGAGTGAATTCTATGAAAAAAATACTTTTAACTCTATTTATTTGTTCACTAGTTGTTGCAATAGGTGCCGGGTTTTGGGGTTATAGATACTTTTTCGGAGTAGATGATCAACTTCGAACACAGCTACAGGAGGAATTCAATCAAGATTTCTTCAGCTTTAAAGATTTAGATTTAGACAGTGAATTGATACAAGACAGTACAAACAACAACAATAATATGCAAGCGACAACTGGCAATACCACCACGGAAGCTATAGCTAATAAATATACTAGAAAATTAGAAAATCTTGAAGCTGCAGCAGCTGAAAAGGTTGATGTGTTATTTCGTAAGGCTTATGAAGAATATCTGCAGGAAGGCTCAAAAAATCAGCTGAACCAAACACAGTTAGCAAGAAAATATCTCCAAGCAGGAAATATGTTGGAGAAATCAATAGAAGATATATTCAATGGTTTAATAACAGAAATGGAAATTGAACTTAAAACAAATAACTTGCCTACTGACCTAGTCAAGGAAGCAAAGGAAGAATATGATCAGATGATTAAAGAAAAGAAAGCTGTTATTATGCAACAGTTGGAGGGACATTTATAGTCCTTTTATACTGCCAATAATCCTTCTTGATATTATCTTTGTCTTAATCAAGAAGGATTTATTTTGGCATATTCATTATTATTTTACTTGCTACTATTTCTTTTAGTATTTTCACCTATTGAGCAAAGCTTTTCAATTGTATCTAATGGATCAATCCCAGTAAGTTGTTCTTTGATTTTCATGTACAATCTCATTCATTTAGTCTTTTTCTTCGCTGACACTATCATTCTCTTCTGTATATCCAAAATCCGTTTCTTCATCAGTTATAGTCTCATTATTATTGGAAATCTCTTCAATATAGCTGCTTTCGTCTATATTTGTTTGCTGAATTTCTTCTACTTCACTATTTTCTACCCCGATACTTTGAAAACTTTCTTCTTGTTTATTAAGAACTTCATTTTTTTCTTCACTGGTTGTTCTACTTTCATCTGTAACCAATTCTTTAATAAAATCTCGGCTCTTATTATCATCGGGAAATTTATATTTCTCGTTATTCCATTTGGTATCCGTATTAGATCCCGCAATCCTTGGTGGGTACTTATGTTTATTTTTAAAAGTTAATCCTTTATTTCTCATGATCTTCATATCCCTCCATTTTAAATATGAGTTATCCCTTAATTCCATTGTTAAATTTAGTTACTTTCTTACATATGTATAATATATTATGCATTTAAAATTATATGTGTTCACAGATTTTCTAATAAGAGGCGAAGATTGTTAATAAAAAAACCTCTCTTTCGAGAAGCCTAATATACATACACTGCCTATCTATTAATAGGAATATTCCATGTAACCGTCAATATTATTTCCTATTCCATGAACCTTCTTCCCATTCTATTACATCGATAATATCAGATTATATAGTATCTATTTAATAAAAGTTATGAGAATCAGCCACAATAATGGTTAGTAGCCTTTTAATAGGGATTCCATCTTGGGAGGATAAAACTAAATGGATATCATCAGAAGAATTTTACTTTTATTAATAGCATATGTCTTAATAGTCAGTCTTAATATTGTATCCTTTGGCTATTTATACTATAAACATGATTCTATTGCTTTCTCAGATAGAATACCTATGAGTAATAGAAATATAAATAATCTTCCTTTTCAAGAAGCTGTTTACTTTAGTGGTATCACCTACTTTACGATTGGCTATGGAGATATTACTGCTGTCGATGGAATCGGTAAGTTTCTTACGATTCTTCAGGGATTTTCAGGAATTATTGTTAATTCTACCTTTACTGGTATGTTTGTTTATTACTTAGTGAAAAGATCTAAAAATATTCTTATCACCAATAGAATTTTTATTCGATATAAGAAAAGTACAAAAAGATTTTATCTATCTGTAAGGGTGGGAAACAAAGGAAGAGCTTTGGTAAATGTGAATAGAGTACTAGAAATATTCCTTTATGAGAATGATGTTCGTAATAGAAGATTTCATTTATCTCAAGAATATTATTATTTTGAGAAACTTCTTTACTGGGATATTGATCTCCATGCAGAAGAAAACAAAGAATTATTAAACTATCTAAAGTTAGCTTTATTTAACGATGAAAATATTTTGATAAGAGTTTCAATTATAGGCACTGATATAGAAGCGGGAGAATTAATGTTTGTATCTAAGTATTACACTAACCATAGCATTCAGTTCATTAAGGAGTATGTAGGTTTATATAAGTGGAAAGGTCATCAACGAACAGAAATAAATTGGAAGGATTTTCAAAAAATCTACAAGCTCGATCATGATCTTATCGAAGACTTTAGAAATATATAACGACACAAATAACTGTATCAAAGTGGTATTGAAGCCATAATAAAAAATACCCCTTAACAGTTAAACTTGTTAAGGGGTATTTTTTATTAAATCCTTTGTCTAGCAGTTAGTAGTATCTACATCTGTAGGAGGAACAGCTACTTGTTGATTTTGCAGCACTTTTAAAGTTATGAAAACAACCATTTTTTCCTCAATTTTATCAAAGAATTTTTCTTCAAAAGGAAGTTTGCTATTATCTGCACGTTTTCGGTTAAGAAACTCGTCAAATTCTACAATTCTGCTGCTAATTAATTCGCAGAATGGAAGTTCATTAAAGAATTCTGTGCTGATTTGGTTAAACTCGGAAAAATCACCTGAGAGTAGTTCATCTTTATCGGCAAATTTAGGTTGTTTTAAGTCTTTTCTTCTAAAATACTCAAATTCTTCTCTAGTTGTACCAACTATCGGCAATGGGTCAGCTCCGTTAAAGACAACAGGTGTTACGCATTCGAAAGGAACATCAACTGTACAGTGGCGGATATCTCCACAGAAGCCTTGATCAGTTGCACATTTACATGTTGCAAATTCAATGTTTTTTCGAATAAATCCTTTGATGAAAAGTTTATTGGTATCTTGAAGCAATAAGCACTGAGTAATTTTTAAACGTTTCTTAATATCTTTGATCTCTAATGCTTTTTCAGGAAGATCAATGATCGAACTGACATCGATCTGAACAGTTAATTCAGCTAACACAACAGGTACTTTAACTACTGCACCGGAAGTAACCGCACTTATAGGTGCTGGTATATTTTCACAGGTATTAATACTTCCATTAGTAACCTTTACACAATCTGTCTTTTTTGGAGGACAAGCTACTTTTTTAGAGTAGCTTGCTGCCACTACTCTTGGCTGTTTAATGATTTGTTTATACATACTTTCCACGCTCCCCTTAGATTAATATAGCGTCATTAGAAATCAGGACTTGATCCCCTCTTCCTAATGTAATAATATTCTGCTAATACAGATTGGTTACAATTTATTGAAAATATTAGTCCAAAGGAGATTCATGTATATCAAATCAATTTAATGATTTAACATAGAGGTCTTCATTGATACATTAATAGTGCCTGACCATAGAAGATATATAATCCTAAGGAGGATCAATCTGCCATCGATAGCTTTTCTACCATACATTAATTATTTCCGACTATTATTCTATTGTTCTCACTACATAGTTGAATTTCTTGGTCATAATGATAGAAGCTTAGTTTGTTTCCTTCCTGTAAAGTATAGGTGGTCTCCTTCTGATTAACTTCTATCGTTAATCTTCTACCCTTATATAAAATACTGAATTTATATGCATCCCACTTTTCAGGCGTATATGGTTTAAAATGCAGCATTTCATCAAACACCCTCATTCCTGCAAACCCGTTTACGACACACATCCATGCCCCTGCCATAGATGCTGTATGAAGGCCTTTGTGAACGTTATTATTATAGTCGTCTAAGTCCATCCTAGCAGTTTGCATAAAATAGTTGTAGGCATAGTTCTTATAGCCAACCTCTGAAGCAATAACACTAAAAATGCATGCAGATAAAGAAGAATCATGGGTTGTTTTTGGTTCATAATAATCAAAGTTTGCTTTTTTCAACTCTACAGAAAATTTCTCACTTAGTAGTAACATTAATAAAAGAACATCTGCCTGTTTACAAATCTGATAACGCCATATATTTAATGGATGCCAATTAAATACTAGTGGTAATCTTTCTACCTGTATTCCTTCAATATCATAGGGTTCCTTATAAATAAAGCTATCATCTTGAGGATTGATTCCTAATTCTTCATTATAGGGTAAATACATATTGTCAGCAGCCTTTTTCCAAACCAAGATCTCTTCCTCTTGTAACTCAAGTTTTCTCTTTAATTCCAGATATTTTTCTGAAGCCTCTTTTTTAAACCATTCAGCTAATTCTACTGCATAATATAAATGCATCTGTGCCATATAATTGGTATAGCAATTGTTATCTACTCCTGCCTTGTATTCATCAGGTCCTGTTACCTCGTGGATACAGAACTTATTTCCCCTCATGGGAATAAATCCCCCTCTATCAGCCCATAGTCTAGCAGTTTCCCATACAACTTCTACCCCATAATTCACTAAAAACTCCTTATCCTCAGTTGCTTCTACATACTTCTTGATAGCATAAACAACATCTGCATTAATATGATATTGTGCAGTAGAAGCTTCAAAATATGCTGAGGTTTCTTCTCCTCCAATGGTTCTCCAAGGATATAGGGCACCTGGATGATCTAGTTCCCTAGCTCGTTCCCTAGCATTATTTAAAGTATTGTATCTATACATAACCAATGACTTTGCAATTTCAGGATTGTTATATAAAAAGAAGGGTAATATATAGGTTTCTGTATCCCAAAAATAATGACCCTCGTAGCCTTCCCCCGTCAAGCCTTTTGCTGCAATATTGGTATAACCATCCCGTCCAACAGACTGAAGAAGCTGCAACATATTAAATCGAATTCCTTGCTGTAGTGCTAAGTCTCCCTTTATAATCACATCGGTTTTTTCCCAAAACTCCTTGAGAAATTCTGTATGTCTCAACAGTAATTCTTTATAGCCCATCTTACAGGCCCTTTTCACTTCTTTTATAGCATTTTCTAATACCTTTTTTGTCTCATATTTTCTATTGACATCAAAGGCAGTAAATTTTTCTAATATTAATAACTGATCTTTTTCAACCTTGATCTCCCAACAAGCCTTAACCTCTTTTTCCTCTATAAAATATTGGGGGTTAAAATAGCTTTCCAAACCCTCTTTCTTTAAACAATGCATCATACCACAGGCTATATCAAATTTAGTTTTCTTCGTTTGCTGCAATAGATACATAGCATTATCTACTATACCTTTTTCTTTCGTAACCAAAGCTTGATCTCTCAGATTTTCATTTCTCACATCTCCATTAATAGAAGTGATTATTCTAACAATGCCAGAAAAGTTCAATGGTCGAACAGACAATTGAAAGGCAGTAATATGTATATCTTTTAGTGAAATAAATTTTTCTATATTGAATTCCGCTTTCTTTCCAGTTGGACTTTGCCAAATGAATTGTCTACTTACTTTACCATCCTTCATGTGCAGTACTCTACTGTATGTTTCCAAATGTCCCCTATCCATTGTAAACCTCTCATCATCGAAAAACAGTTCAATAGATTGAGTATCCATAATATTTAACATCGTTTGACCCCATAGAGGAAAAGCGTATTGATATTCACCATAAATAATTTCCTCTGATTCATAAAAACCGTTTATGTAGGAGCCCTTGCATCCAGCAACATCACTTTGGAAACCTTCCTCAATGGTTCCCCTCATCCCTATATATCCATTCCCTAAAGAAAAGATAGTTTCACTTCTATCATTGTTATTCTTTTGAAATTCCTTCTCTATGATATTCCATTCATCTAAATGATAAATTGGTTGCTTATTTTTATGAAAGGATCTCATTGGCCAGCCCCCTTACTTTAACTTGTAATTTTTAAAATGCTTCAGCTTACAGTCTATAAATCTTCAAAAAAACCTCTCAATCATTTCATTTATATCAAAAGCTTCTAGGCTTTCTAATACCACATCTGCTTCCTGTAAGATTCCTTTATTCCCTATTCCCACTGCTATCATTCCAGCTCTCTTAATAGCAGTTACTCCCGCAGCTGCATCCTCAATGCCTAGACATTCTTCTATTTTCACTCCTAATCCTTCAGCACATGTCATGAAAATCTCTGGATCTGGCTTTCCTTTTAAGATTTTATTTGCATCCGCAATATAATCGAAATAGTCAACAATCATTAGTTTCTCCACTACCGAAAAGGCATTTTTACTGACGGAAGCCAATCCAATTTTTATTTCTTTCTCCTTTAAGTCAATTAGTACCTTATTGACACCTATTAATAAGTCTTTTTCAGTAATTCCCTTGATATATTCTTGATAATACCGATTTTTCTTATCACATAATGCTAATTTTTCCTCATATGAATATATACACTTACTGCTCTCCAATATCTTATTCAAAGAACCCATTCTATCGATACCCTTTAAGTTTTCATTTGCCTTCTCATCAAAAGGAATATTTAATTCATCAGCCAATCTTTTCCATCCTTTATAATGATAGCTGGCTGTATCCGTTAATACTCCATCTAGATCAAATATTACTGCCTTCAGTTTCTTCCTCATTCTACCCTTCTCCTTTTTATGCCTTTATACACTTGATTTATTCAGAGGATAGGGTATATCCAAAAGATATACCCTATCCGACTGCTGAAAAACCTCTATCTTCTTCGTTGCTTCGAAAATCCAGCACCTTTACGTATTTCATTATACGCTGCAGTCGCCGGGTTTTCTTGCGCCTCGAATCTGAAGTCTTTTGAGCAGTCAGAATTTTGAATACTATTTATTTCTTTGCATCTGCAATTACTTGAGCATGTTTGTCTAGCGTTTCTTTGACATCTTTTCCTTCCATTGCAATTTCCCTTAAAGCATCATTTAAAGCTTTATCTAATGTATCCCAATATACTACATTTGGTCTAGCTTCAGCAGATTTTAACGCTTCATTTACAGCCTCAAAATAAGGTTTTTGCCATGCTTCAACCTGTCCATAGGCATCTTCTCTACATGCAGGCCATCCCAGCTTAGATACAAGAATTTCCTGTGTTTCCTTACTCATTAAGAACTCTGTAAACTCAACCGCTAAATCTCTGTTTGGAGATCCAACTGGAATACCTATCACTTCGCCGCCTAAGACCTTAGATTCTCTAGCAGGTCCACTAAAACCTCCATGGGCTTTAACTTCTTCCTTTCCTCCCTCTTGCACGATAACAT
Organism: Anaerovirgula multivorans; assembly: GCF_900188145.1. GTDB lineage: Bacteria > Bacillota > Clostridia > Peptostreptococcales > Natronincolaceae > Anaerovirgula > Anaerovirgula multivorans. The sequence continues at coordinate 39,797 of NZ_FZOJ01000002.1, forward strand.
TTACGCCGAAGGGCCAGTTTGCTCCATAATAAACGGATTCTGTGGCTAAATATTTATTCATTGTGTTCCAATTAGCTCTTGGTGTATCTGGAGAAAGATATGGCCAAATTTCTTGTAAGAAAGTATAAGCTTTAATAGATCCTTCATCATTTAATATCATAGGATCCCCGCCAGCTTGACGAATAAATTCAAATAAATGAACAGTTGTGCAAGCATCTAAGGTCCCTTTAATAGCTACTCTACCAATGCCTTCCTCTTCATGGAACTTCTTTGCAACATTCATCAGATCATTCCATGTCTTTGGTATTTCCAAACCATATTCCTGGAATTTTGTTTCATTATAAAAATTTATTTCTACATTTGGTCTATAAGGCATAAAATACAGCTTACCCTCAAACTCTCCTACAGGTACTAATGATGGTAATATACTACTAGGAATCTTGTCTTTAAAGTCGGATAAATCCTCAACGAGTCCTTTGTCTACCAACTGTGCTAGTTGCATATTATCTTGGGTAATAATATCAATCTCCATTTTTCCTGCCTGGTTCATTGCCTCTAGCTTTGTAACAAGATCCGCAGCTTCAATTTGAACCGCTTGTATTTTTACATTGTGTTTTTCTTCAAAAACAGGAAATACGTCTCTCCTCATTACTTCCCATTCTGATTCTCCTAATGCCATACTTACATTTAAAACCTTTGCTTCTTCAGCAGCTGGTTCACCATCAGCAGGAGCGTTGCTACCGCATCCTACCACCATTGTCAATAATAAAACCGTCATTAGCATAAATGATAATGTTTTTGAAGCCTTTTTCATTCTACATTCTCCTCCCTCTTAAACAATTGCTTTTTTTATCCCTTAATTGCGCCACCGAGATAATCAGAACGAATATATCTCTGTAGTGCATAGGTAACAATAAGAACAGGTATCATTAATATAGTGGCATAGGTCGCCGTTTGAAAGAATCCACCTCGATTTACATAGTAATAAATTTGTAAAGGTAATGTGTTTGTTGATAAAGATAGATATAATGCATAGGTAAATTCATTCCAAGAATTTAACCACACGTACATAGCTGCCACAGCTAATCCTGGTGCTGCATTAGGTAATATGACACTCCAAAGAGCTCTAATCCTTGATGCTCCGTCAATCATGGCACTTTTCTCAAGATCTTGAGGTATCACCTCAAAGGTTCCAACTAATATCCAAGTAATAAAAGGTAACTGCTCAATCAAATGAGCCAGTATAAGACCTGCATGAGTGTCAATCAAATTCCATCGAATAAATTTCACAGATATGGGAAGAGCTATCCCCACATTTGGAAACATCCTTGTAAAGAACAAAGCTAATACAATAATATACTTTGTCTTTTTAGGCAGCCTTGATATAACATAAGAAGCTGGAGTTGCTAAAATAATAGCAACGATAGCGGTTGCAGTAGCAACAATGAAGCTTTTAGAAAGTGCTGGGAATAGCAATCCTGATTGTAATACTTTGATCCAATGTTCTCCAGTAAAGTTATGTATAAGAAATGTAGGATGCTGTGTCAACACATCTACTGGCTTACTGATAGATACCTTGATTAGTATATAAATGGGACTCAGCATAGCAAGTATAGAAATAATTAGCATAGGTACAAAGGCAACCTTAATGAAGCTGTCTAAGAAATCCTTTTTCCCTTGATCTTTTTCATTGTGAAGCTTGACTGACTTTTTTTGAGTTTCAGTAGTTGCTTTCATTAGGTTAATCCCTCCCCTTTGTCAACAAACTTTAAGTATAATAGTACAAATACAAAAATAATCACCAGTAGTATTGTAGATGCTGCCCCTGATACGTTGGGGTTATTATACATCCTGTACTCTTCAAAGGCATAGGTTGCTAAAACTGGTGTAACCTTCCCCGCTAAAATCATAGGAAGCTCAAATATCCTGAAAACGTCTACTGCCCTTAATATAATGGTCATTGTAATGGCAGGCTTTAAAAGTGGTAAAGTAACATAACGAAAGGTTTGCCATTTAGATGCTCCATCAATTTCAGATGCTTCATATACATTGGGAGGGATAGATTCCAATCCCGCCAACAATAGTAGTGTTACTATAGGTGTTACCTTCCACATATCACCAAATGCAATAATAAAGATGGTTTTCAGACCTCCGCCACCCCAATTAATAGGTATAAATCGATATGTCTCCTGAAGCAATCCAGTATATTTAAGGCCTTCAGTTACTCTATAGATGATTTCATTCATATAGCCCTGGGTATCAAATATGTAAAGTAATGCTACCCCCGATACCAATGTGGGCACCCCCATAGGGGTTAAGATAATAGATCTAAAAATTCCCTTGCCTTTAAAATTTCTTTTTAGCATGAGGGCTAAAATGAGTCCTGCAGTCATTTGCATTGTTAATCCTAATGATGTAATCAATATCGTATTTCCAAAGGCCTGTTTGAAATGTTGTTTTCCCCAAAGATATTGATAATTTTCAAGAGTAATTCCACCTGTAAACCTATCTAGAAAACTAATTTGTATAGTTTGAAGAATAGGTATCAATGTAAAATAGAAAATATATAATGTTAACGGTGTTATGAATAAAATTTCTAATTTGTATTTTTTAATAAATTTCATAGAAGCTGAAGCTCCCATTATATCCCCCCTTTACGAATGTAATCGATTACATTTCTCTTGAAAAAATTATAACTTAAGTGCTTTCTCTTTCTATTAGCGCATAGTTCAAAATTACCTTGCTTTGTTGTATTGTTTCTTTATTTAATATCTTTGTTAAAAGCCTCATACCTACCGCTCCCATTTCATACATAGGTTGAGCAATGGTAGTCAAGCTAGGACATATTTTTTCAGCCATATCAATATTGTCAAACCCAGCAACTGCTAAATCTGTTGGCATTGAAAGCTTCAATTCTGTAGCAGCACGTATTACCCCTAATGCCATTTCATCAGAGGCACAAAAAATGGCGGTAGGTCTATTTTCTTGAGTTAGAAGCTTTTTTCCTCCCTCATATCCACTTTTGAAACGATAGTTACCATATACTAACAAACTTTCCTCCAATGGAATGCCTGCCTCTTCAAGAGCTTTATAATAACCTTTTACCCTGGAAATCCCTGCTATATAATCATTTCGCTGCCCAGCTATCATTCCTATCCTTTTGTGGCCTTTTTGAATTAAGTATTTAACCATTTCGTTACTGGCAGCTACGTTATCAATAAGTACTGTTGGTAGTTCTTCATATTCAGAAGAGATAAGAACCACTGGGATTTTCAGATTCTGAAAACTGTCAGCCAATTGGTCAGTTATGATGTTACTCATATAGATGATCCCATCAGATTGTTTTTCTGTTAATACATCTAAATACTTTAACTCCTTTTCCCGCTTAAGGTCGGTATTACACAAAACAACATTATATTCATACATATTAGCTACATCCTCAATACCACGAACAACTTCAGGATAGAAGTGACTTGAAATGTCAGGAATCATAATCCCGATTGTCTTTGTGTTTTTTACCTTTAAACTTCTGGCAATAGCATTTGGTTTATATCCCATTTCTTCTATAACTGCCATCACCTTCTGAAAGGTGTCTGGCTTTACTGAGTCACTATTATTTAAAACTCTAGATACCGTAGCCACAGATACCCCCGCATGTTCAGCAACATCTTTTATCTTTAGTGTCATTTCATTATCACCTCATAATGTAATCGATTACATTATATGCTATTTTCAGAAAATTGTCAAAGCATCTTTTCTTTGAGTTTGTTTAAATAGTTAAATAGTTAACAACTTCAAGGATAAATATTCTTATCACTAATTATACTTGTTTTCATAAAATGATAGCACAAAGCTCTGTATCTAGTTAATCATTTTATCCTTCGGTGTATTGCTAAGACTCCCGCTGCTTATAGATAAACAAACTAAGTGACCAACACGAAAGTTGCAAACCAAACTTTCGGATGTCTACTTATGAATTAAGTCTCATTTTATGTTAGGAGGTAGTTTTATATGAATGTCCATATAGATCAGCAGCAGATTCAAGAATTAATTCAAAAATATGAAGATGTGCCATTTGTACACAATGGTCGTTCTCTAGAGGAAGGTTTTGACTGCTTAGGATTTGTGATCGCCTTTTATAGAGAATTTGGTATTCATCTTCCTAGTGATGATGGAAAGACCATTGAAAAGGATTGGTATAAAACAGATTCCGAAAGATTAGTTAGAGGACTAAAAAGTGTGGGAGGTTTAGAGGTGAGTATACATGAACTCCAACCATTAGATTTAGTATACTTTGCTATCAATCGTGGCATAGTGACCCATACAGGTATTATGATTAGTGATAATGAATTCCTTCATATGCGGCCACTTATAGGTTTAAAAAGGGCATCTCTAGATGGTAAATGGCAAAGACGGTTCCGAGGAGCAGTACGATTTTAAATGATCGTGGATATCAGTAACACAATTTTTCTTCCCTCATAATATATAACATAGGGTTTAATTTTTGTGGCTTCGTTTACAAAGGAGGTTTATCTATGCAACAAACAAAGTTCGTAGAAATAAAGAATATCTCTAAGATTTATCACACGTTAGATGATGAAACAAAGGCTCTAGATAATATTTCCTTTGATATTGGCAAAGGTGAAATTGTCACCATAGTGGGCCCCAGTGGCTGTGGTAAGTCTACGATATTATCCATTATTGCAGGATTAGTAAAGCCTAGTTCGGGAGATGTATTTATTAATGGTGAAAAAATTGTAGATACCAATAAAGCTATTGGATATATGTTTCAAAGCGACCATTTATTCCAATGGCGTACTATTATAGAAAATGTATTGATTGGATTAGAGATTCAAAACAAAGTTAATAAGGAAAGTATAAAAAGAGTAAACAGACTAGTGGAAACCTATGGCTTAGGAGAGTTTAAAAATCACTATCCTAATCAATTATCAGGAGGAATGAGACAGAGAGTAGCTCTCATCAGAACACTTGCAATCGAACCAGAATTGCTACTATTGGATGAACCTTTTTCAGCGCTAGATTATCAAAGTCGTTTGGCTGTAAGTGATGATATTTCTGATATTTTGAAGAGAGAAAAGAAAACCGCCATCATGGTTACCCATGATATCGCAGATGTGATATATATAAAAGTGCTACTAAAAAAATAAGGGTAGTTCCCTACCCTTTTATAATTTCAAGAAATTCTGTGTATTTATCAAAAGCCTTTTGTTTTGATGAACTAGGTATCTTTACATTTTTATCTGTAGTCAATGTAAGCTTAATTCTGTTCGCTCCTGGATAAACTCTATAATTCGTTCCGTCAATACTAACAACTTTGCAACTGTTGAGATATCCTTCAAACTTGATAGTACTGTCTTTAAAATATTCTACTATCTCTGATAATACGTTTTCAAAGTATAAGTAATTTATTTTGTATTGCAGTCTTATTATCATTTCTCTATCTGACATGTTATTCGCCTATACTTTCCCACTTTTTTAGCCCTTCTTTATCTTTGTAATAACATCCTGCATAGTGCCCTGTTTTGTCGCAAGAACCTTTTCTCTTGTAAGTTTTTTTCATGTGATCTTCTAATGTTTCTAATATCAAATCAAAATCTAAATCATGTTCTTCTTCATATTCTCTTGCTAGATCATCTATAAATCTTTCTGCATTGTCCGTATCATCTACAAATCCTACTTTGTTCATTTTTTCCTGTATTTTAATTTTAGCATCTTCTAAGATATTATTTAACATCTTCGTTTCCTCCTCGTTATTTATTATTTTAATTTTTTGACCATCAAACATTAGTTTTATATTTCTAGCATCCTCACTAAGTCCTATTTTTCTAATCCACGAACTAGGCAATGTAACTCTAAAAGTTACTCCTGCTACGCTGGCAGTGCCCCCACTTTTATTGACAATCAATTTACCTTTTCTTTTTTCCATGTGCTACCTCCTGTGTTTTAAAGGGGGAATGCTCCCCCTTTCCGTTTGCATTAGCTTAAAATACTTCAACTCCTTTTGTCTCTAAAAACTTTTCTAATTTATCCAATTCGTATTCTGCGTCATCTTCTGTATATTCACTCTCTTCATTGTATCCGTTATCGCTGGGACAATGAGTAAAACTAGCGATAATTTTATATTGGTTTTGATCTGCATATGTGTCTAACCATCCACATTCTTTGAAAATCACTTTTGTTTTTCCTGTCGAATCGTGCTTCAAAATTCCAATTTCGCCATCTTTGTCTGCACTTTCTACCATTACTTGCACTAACTCTTTGCCATTAATTTTTAACATTTTATACACTCCTCTTATTAAAATTTTTCTAATAACGCTTTCTTAGCTCTTTTTACTCTTGCAATATCATTTCTGTAAGCTACTTTGATAAAACAAGACTTTTCTCCTGCTTTTGTGCCGACATATCCCAGTTCGCTTCCATTTGAAGTTAAGTAATATCTTCTAATGTCATCTTTTTCCCATAATTTTACTTGAAAACTTAATCCATTATTTTCTATAATTTCTACAGCTTCCTCTAATAAACTTTCTGCATTCATTTCTTTACCTTCCTCCTTTGTTTCAAGAAGGTAAGCTAAGTTTAATCCGAATTGTGCTTGATAATCTACTCCGTATTTTTCTACCATTTCCTTTGTCATTTTGTGTGCTTCTTTAAATATTTTTTTCATTTTGCTTACCTCCTTGTTTTTTTTATTTCTTATCTTAATTACATTATATATTATTCGTAACGAATAGTCAATACTTTTTTATAAATTTATTTAAATTATTTTTCGTTGAAATTTCAATAATTGCAGGTGTTTTATAAAATTCTTTTTAAAAAAAGTTTCAAAAAATAAAAAAAAGAGTAGCCGAAGCTACTCATGTCCTAGCAAGTCTTTTCCCTCTGCAAGGTATCTCTTAAGATACTCTACCGAGTCCTCTATCATTTTGTCTATCTGCTCTTTACTATATAGCACCCTTAATATCCACGGAAGTACCTCATACAATCTTTCAACCACATGATGATATTTCAAATCGCCTGTACCATCTCCATAACGTTTTTCAGCCTCTGTTACTAATGCTAGGACTACTCTGTGTACAAAATCAGTCTTACCCCTCTTGTAAAGAATCAATCCAATTAGGACTACTATTGCAGTACCTACAACTTCAACTAAATTAAGCATTACAAATCCTTTAATAATATCTAACATTATTTTTTCACCTTCCTATCATAATCATAGATCATTTGCCACATTTGTTCTCTTGTGACATTACCTTTCGGATTAGTTCCATCGCTTACACCGTTTTCTTTTACCCAAGACTGCGCAGTTTTTGCCCATTCACTTGCTTCATCCAGCACCTTTTCGGGCTCTTTAACTCCATTTAGCTTCAATAACTCTTTTTGAATATCAGAGATAAATTCATTCCATCGTGGCAATATCAATCTAGGACAATTTTTACCACTCCAGCTATAATGAGTCCTTACTCTTTCTATCTCCCAGCCTCTTTCCTGGAGCATTTTGGCAACTAGAGATACTGCATTTTGCCATACAATCGTTTGATTTCCGCTTTCGCATACTTCTATCCCTATACTTGTACTGTTGCCAGTGCTATTTCCTGCATGGTAGGCTACTTCATCAAGGGGGATTGCTTCTATAGCTTCTTTTTCATCCACTACAATGTGCCAACTAGCGTAATTAGTATTAAGCGGATTAGTTAAGTAATTACGCTCATTTCTAGCTGTAGATGTTGAATTTGCTGTATTGTGTATTGTAATCCATTGAGGCTCTATTTTTGTTCCTGGACGTTTATCTTTGCTTTTAGGAATATAATCTTTAATATAGTTCATTTAACTACCTCCTAACCCTTGTATATACCAAAAGAAAAAGCCCAATAATGTTGTTCCTCCTAGCATCACTAAGGCTTTTATCCACGTGGTTAATTCATCAATTTTTTTGAATAATGTTGTTAACTTCTCATTCATCGTTGCGTCCGATATTTCAAGTTTACTGATTCTTTTTTCGTGATCTTTGATATCTTCTGTTATTTCTCCATGTCTTTCACATAACATTCAAACACCTACTTTCGGTAAAATAAAAACGTCCTTCGATTGAAAGACGTTTTGGAATATATATTTTTAGTTTCCGTATACTGCTTCTGTTACTGGTTTATGAAAATTTAATACAAAATTTGTTGATAGGTGACTGTAGTCGGGATGATATACAATTCCTGTTACTGTTGCCTTGGTGTCGTTTGGAGCTAAATGCAGTGGGTATGAGTCATAAGGGACTAAATATCCTAAATTGTTATCGTCCTTATACAAGGCTACACCCATATATTCGGCCATATATTGTATATATGAGTTGTATTCACGAATATCTATCATGTCTGTACCGTTTATCTTTATATTCCCAAATCTGAGTTCATCATAAAATTGTCTTAAAAACCAATATTCCTCCCTTGGTAATCCCTCTAAATCCACACCCAATAACCAAAGAGCACTAATCACGCCCCCTGAGCCTAGTGGAAATTTTTTATTATACACTTCTTCGCTGACTGTTAATTTGTCAGGAAGATATAAAGAACTAGTATCCCTACTACTCCTACCGCCGCCGCTATTTCTATGAACATTAACTTCTTCTGTAGTTTCTATAGTGTTTATGCTAGGAAATATAGAAAAATAATCATTATCTGTGTAACTTAAGCTAGAAGATAACAAGAAAAGAACTAAAAACAAACTTAAGTCAGCTCTGAGTTTCATAAAATCACCTTCTTCTTTTTGTTACAGTATATACCATTTTCCCGAATATTACAATATTATTATCCGTGATGAGTCCCCCAAAAACCACCGGTCGAATCAACAAAACCGTCAACCCATACATCTTTCTTAACTCTTAATTCTCCATCGATAGTTACATCTCCTTTAATAGTAACCTGATTATTTGAGGTTGACCGTACGTAAATATTAATGTCACCGTTGCGTTCCAAAACTATTCCCTCAGTTCCAACTCCTCTGAGAAGCAGACCATCTCTATCACCTGTTGCAGTTACGCTAGCATATACATTACCAGTATACCCCTGAGCAGCATCTAAGTTTAATGAATTACTTATGTCAGTTTTATCAGAAAGCATTATGCGACCCTCATTAGCAGATGACTGCATAAAAATAATCCTATTACCATCTTTGAAACCAGACAAATCACCGTCGGGGTTAAGTTCTATATAGGTTTGAGAGTTTTTGTCCCCTGTTCTAATTAAAGTTCCATAGATTTTTCCTTGCGTAACCTCTACTCCGTATTCATCTGTATCAATCTGCCCCGCTCTAAACCTTTCCACATTATTAGGGTCAACAACATGGAATCCATTGCCATCAATATTGACATAATTCCCTGCTATGATTCTAACCAATGCAGCATTCAATATACCTGCATTAATGAGATTAGCTGTAAAACCTTCCCCGGTTCCAAAGGTAGTCCATTGCCATTCACCGCCAACTTTTGAGTTAGCTATAGCAAGACCGTCACCAGCTAGTTTCATTGCACTTGTACCGTTAAGCGATTCAAATATGATGTTTCCGTTTTCGTCAGTGTACCAATTTGATATAGTAGATTCAAAACGATTTTTCAATACATCTATTTGCCCGTCTAGCCAAAAAGTATCTATTTTGCCATTTTCACCGATAGTTCTGTCTACCTTATTTTTTGTGTCCCTCAAATCTCCGTCTATACGAGATAATTGATCTGTTATGTTGTCGATAAAATTTGCTATTACTACTGTTGATCTCTTAGGCTCTAAGGGATATTCGTCATATTCCACTACCCTCGCTGTCATATCAATACCTAAATCTTCATCAACTATGGAAATTGTATCGCCTATTTCAAATTCTTCGTCCTCAAATCCGGGTAATCTTTTTAATTCTACAATTCCTACCTCGTAGGATGCTTTAGGTACCTCTACCCTTTCTAGGTATGCCTGCCCTTGCTCTTGGAGGGTTTCTGTAGTAGTAACTAGTCCAAAAGTGATAGAACCCTCTTTCGCAACAGGGTAATTCCCGATGTACTGAGATTCAAGCGGTGGAATTGTCAAACCATCTTGACCATAAACATATAGCTTAGTTATAATGTTGCTACTATCTACAATTCTTGTTATGCTCCTTAGGTTTTTAGTATATTTGATCTCTGCAGGTCTTACGACTCCAATTTGGGGTTTCAATTCTACATGAAAGTTATCCCTTTTGATTTCACATTCCCAACGCTCTAATATTGAATTGATTCCCGATACAGCGGTTCTCTGAGTTATAGAAAAACTTTTACTGTCAGGTACACTTATTGCATTGCCTGTAAATCTTGTTTCGAAGAGTAATCTGTCTAGGATGAATTGAGCGTTGTCATAATTTGTTTCAAAGTTTTCTATGAATTTATCTAATAGCTCAAAGAAGATATGTTCGCACTCAACAAAAGCTAGCAATGTGTTATCAATTGCCCTAGTCTCTGTAATCCTGCGAATTATGAAAAGCTGTCCTTTTGCTTTGATGTAATTTTCTTCTTTGACATACTGCATTTTAGGGTCGTTTTGGGGCATAGAAAAAGAGAGTGTATACTCTCCGTTAAGTCGTTCGTATATTCTGTAATCGTAGACTTTGTCAAGTGTAGCTAGTCCGTTGTTATTGAAGTCTGTTGTCATTTTGTCATATACCCGAGGATACAAATTATTCATATTCCACCTTCTTTCTGTGTCGCATAAATTTCCTAAGACGCAATACCTAATTCTGCTTTTACCTCTTGTTTATATTCCTCATTCTTGATTGCTTCAACATCTAAACCATTTTTAACTTGTCTAATCAGCATATTAAGTAGTAATTGATTCATACTATATCAACCCCTCTTGTGTTAATATATAGAGTTCTAACTCGTCAATCCTTTCTTTAAGTAATTCTTCTTGAGTAGAAATGTGTGGAGGTTTAGGTTGTCCTTCTAATATTTGTTGAAATTCTTCTTCTATTATTTCCTTTATTTCAATGTTTTTGTCTTCGTAACCATATTGATGTGCATACTTTCTTATTGTTTCTTCGTCGCTTGTAGTGCACGAAGTAATTAATTTACCTGTTGTTTTTTCTATACATACTCGCATCTTAACCCTCCTATCTAAAAGCTAGATAATATATCCTTATTATTCCTGTTCCTGTATAAGTGTCGCCCTTAATCCAAGAAATAGTAAAACCATCATTATCTAACGTATTGATTCGTCCATTGTATGTACCTGTTCCCCCTGATTGCACTAAATCAATAGAATAACTACTATTCGAAAAATAAGAATTTGAAGTAGAATTATGAATGTCAAAGATACTTGCTCGTAAATTCCCCATATCTATTCCCCATGATGCATATCCTGCCGAACTATTGATTGTGGAAAGAAATATAACGGCTTTTGGGTTAAATCCAAGTCCTGTTATTTGCTGTGTGCCACTAGCAAATGACGAATCCCTTGTAAAAGAACCTACAATAAACCTAGTCGTACTATCCCATCCATGAACATCATCCGTTACATCATCAGCCTTATGCGACGCTAAATCATTTTCTACATCTTCGATTCCTTGTGCTTTATCGTTAATATACGAAAAATTATCATTCAAATCTTGAGACTTTATTTCTCCCACTATGGGTTTTAACGCCATATTCTCACCCTTCCTATAATAATTGATGCAGCCATTCAAATTCTACTACAACATTTGGTCTATTTTGTCTTGTGCCACCTTCGAATATTAATCCATTAGCACCAGAGATTAGATTAGGAAAATCCCCGATGACTTGGGGGAGTACGCTTACCCCGTCAATTAATACGTCCTCTGATTCACCATCAATAATCATAGTTTGATTGCTTATGCTAGGACATTCTAGTGTAGTATCTGCATCTACATTGCTAACTTTTATATTGCTTACCGTTCCTGTGATGGTTATTTTGAGAGATGTTTCGTATTGAGTATGATTATATAGTCCGCTAGTATGTTTTGTTGCATAGTCCCATGTAAAACCGCCCTCATTCGGATAGATTAAGCCTGTATCGTATTCATGTACCTCGTCGAAATTTTCGGGGGTAGCTGTGACAAATGGTAGACATCTGAAAGTTACATTCATCTTGCCGCTGGAATTGAATTGCTGTAAATCTATTTGTCCTGTGACTTTTGCCGTATAGGTATATTGCAATTCATCATCAAAAATAAGGGGTTCTCTTCCTTCTGAATGTAACCATTCCGCAATTTGATGCGACTTTTCTCGCAATTCAGGAATGTTTTTTTCTACTGTAGAAATTTCTAACTCTATCATCCTATCCGAAAGAGCGCCGGGGAATAGTATAGACCCATTTCTCCCGGGCATTTCTACATATTCATCCATTACAAGGGGAAGGATCGGCCTGTTGATAGTTCTTATAGTTAGACTTAACGTGCTTGAATGTATTCCCTTGAACCTTATACCATTAGCCATTTCCTAGCCCCCTTCCCCTTGTTATTTGTTGTTTATGCAGTTCTCTACTCGTATATGGTGCTGTTATTCTTGCTACTTCCTTACCATCCAGAATCACAGGTACCTCTACCGTAACATTTTGATTATTATTAATAGTTTGTGTAGTGTTTATGTTTCTCGTCATAGAACCCCCGGCACTTGCACCGCTAACAGCCAATGCAGGACTCATATCTGGTATAGCCGTATTAAAAACTTTTCCGACATCAGGGGTTGCATTTCTAACACCATCAAGAAATCCATCTATCATATTTTCGCCCCAATCGACTATAAATCGACCTTCGCCCTTTTTCACTTTGTTATCGTAAAGGCTCTTTATCCTCTACTTCTTACGGTTTCCCGCAAGGTCGGAGTACATTTTCTACTCATTGAGTAGTCCCTCACTCGTGGAGATATTTTATTCTGCATAAGCAGGTTCAATCTCTACTCTCTACGGTGTCGTAGGCTTTTTAGTTCCTACGATTACCTCGGTGTTGCCATGTTAATTATTGGTATTAAAAAAAGAGTAGGTTGCGAATCCACTCTTTTAGTTTAAATAGATTTGGTTTTTAAAGTCTTTATAATATTGCCATCTAAACTTCTTGTAATGCTTTGCTTTTCCTCTGCAACATTTTGAAATACTGCTATGATCGAAGTCTTTTGCCGACCTAGTGTTTTTGTGTATAGCAACCAACTTGCCATCCATGGTGAGCTGTGCGATCCTCGTGTATCTGCCAAGAATCCTTTCTTCGACAATCTCATGTATATTGTTTATGTTTTTTTCGTAATCATATTCATATAAAAACACATAACCTTTGCAGCTTTTATTTTTTCCAGTAAGGCAGTTTGAGATAGAAGGTTGTTTTACTCCCAAGGCCTTAGATGCTTCTTTTATAGATTCGTATTTAAAAACTTCCTCTTCTTTATTGATTGCTACTATTCTCTTACTGTTTTTCTGTCTGAATCTTTCTTTAATGAAATTTTCAATGTTTACGATTGATTTGTAATCATCTTTGAATAGCCAAACATATCCATGGCAACTGCTTTGTTTGCCTAAGCAACAATCTGATATTTGAGAATGTGTTATATTTGTTTTAACACTTGCATCCATACACCCTCTAAAAGTATCAATGTATCTCCCTTCTATATCTAGTTGCACTATAGGTCTGTTAGGTCTATACATTTTACTAGGTATCTTTGGGATATTATTATCATATGCCCATAAAAAGCCACCCGCATGAGTAGTTTCGCCCCTTGCACAAGAACTAATACCTGTGATTTTAGTTTCTGCAATAGCTTGGTTTATGCAATCATACTCTTTGATATAATCGCCTTGCGAGGTGTATTGGACTACCTTCTTACTATTGTGGTTATTTTTCCCCACGTGTACAGGAGGTTGATTCCCGCCATCAAGTATATTGGTTATTCGGAAATTGGTATTTTCCCTATAGTGTTTTATAGTTTTCATTTCTATTTGCAGTGCTTGTTCTTCGGAAAGATTTTCATGTATTTTTCTATAATGACAATCGTGTGAGTTTTTCATATCCATAAAGTATTTATTTTCTCTTTTTTCTCGACCGATGCGATAGCCACTACCTTTTCCTACATAAAAAACTTCTTCAGTGTCTTTTATATACCATTCATAAACGTAGTATTTATTCTCTTTTTCCATAACAAAACACCCTCCGACTAGGCTTTATTTTTTCCGACTATTTAATTTTTAATATGTAGGAAGGAAGGTCGGAAAACTTCCTTTCGACAAGGCTCATGACTTCCTTATCTATCCTACATATATATTATATCATATTCGCAACTTTTTTTACCAATAATTAATTTAGATTTCCACCGATTTTGAGGGATAATAATACTAGATGTCACCACCTAGCACGCCAAAAATTTAGCTGGGCTCCAAAACTTGAGGTAATCTGCCGCTTTTTTGACTGTATCACTCGCCGCTTTTGATACGGCGCTGCCCATACTTTTTATGCCATCCACGAAGCCTTTAATCATGTTTTTTCCCCAGTTGTAAGCATCTTTCGCTACGCCTGTGAACCACCCTGTTATGTTTCTGTATAGGCTTGCAAAAGCAGTAGACAGAGCACTCCACGCGCCACTAACAATAGTTTTTATAGTGTTCCACAAGCCACTCCATATACTCTCTATGCCTTTTGCCATCCTGTCCCAATCACCTGTGAATAGTCCTATCCAAAAGTCTAATATTCCTTTGATTACATTTAGCACATTCTCTATTACTTTCCATATTGTTTTCCATATTACTTCCGTTACTTTCATAATGTCTTTACCAAATGCGTTCCATAAAACCATAGCTAAATCAACAAATGCTTTTATTATGTCACCTATAATGCCGAATACACTTGAAAAAGTTTCTTGTATTTCGGGCATGTTTTCCTGTACCCAATCGAATATCATTTGGAAAACAGGCATCAAATAATCATTGAATATATTTATAGCTGTAGTGACTACTGTCTCAATTACGCCAAATACTTTAGAAAAAACCGCCTGTATAGTAGGCATATGTTCCAATATCCATTCTAACAAGCTTTGTATTACAGGCATAACCGCAACTCCCACTTGTGTAGCCACCGACCCAAGACTTCTTTTTACTTGGTCCATAGTATCCGCAAATAACACTCCTGCATCTATGGCTTCATCACCTAACACTAAACCTAATTCTTCCGCTCGTTGCTTCATTTCCTCTACACTTCCGGCTGCACCATTTAAAAGCGGCATTAATTCTTGTCCACTTCTACCGAATAATTCATTAGCCAATTTAGCTTTTTCTGCTCCTTCTTCCATGCCTTGTAGGGCAATTACAACATCTTCAAATAGTTGCTCTTGAGTTTTCATTTCCCCGTTTAGAGTAGTTGTAGAAACTTTTAGTCTGTCTAAGGCAGCAGCACCAGCACCAGTTCCTGTCATTGCATTTGTGAGTGATCTCATTCCTGCTCCCATACTGTCAATACTTGCACCAGATTGCGACATTATGAAGTCCCATTCCTGGAACCCTCGTCTAGTCATTCCTAGTTGCTGGCTCATTTTGTCTACCCTATCAGTAGCATCTGCCGCTTTTTTTGCCATGCCGAACATTGCTCCACCTGCTGCAATTATACCAGCTGTTACTCCTGCTGCTGCCTTTGCTACTGTACCGAATGTTTTAGCCAAATTTTTCGACTTATTTTCTGCATTGCCTATACCCTTATCTAGCCCCTTATCATCTACAATAATTTTTAAAGCTAATTCACCTACTGTTGCGATAGCAATCACCTCCCTTAGGCAAATTAAAAAAGACCATTAGGTCTACATAATTTCGTCTATATACTTAGGTTTGTTTTTCTTGTATTCTTCATTTGTCAAGCTAGACACTATCAAATAATCGAATAGTGTGTCTAATTCTGTATTGTCAATTTCAGATTCTGTCCATCCGTACAACTTAGAAAATTGTTGATATAGATAAATACATTGTTGATACCCCGATAGGTGTTCTATTCCTCCATCGGGGTTTCCTTGTTTGGGATTTCTGCCATCTTGCCGGTTATTTTTCTAGTTGTCCATTGACCTAATTCTGCAAACAGGCCGTAAACTTGGTCTAGTTCGATATGTTCTTCTATAGATTCAAGTGTCACAGCAGGGTCATTGAAGCAAATCACATAAAACTCGTACATTTCGTTTAACCCTTCCTCTGAATCCTGCTCATGTATCGAATTTTTAAGTTGCAATAGCTTTCTCCACACTTTACCTCTTGCTTTAGCTTTATACGTTTTATTATCTATTGTAATTGTTGGTGTTTTCATTTCCGACATAATATTCCTCCTTAAAATTTAAGGGGCACTACGGCCCCTATGGAATTACTACTGGTGTATAGTCAGGATCTGCGAAAAAGTCAGTTAGCAATGTAGTTGCTGTTACACCACTTGGTAAATTAGTATCGTCACTGTCAATTCTTCTAAATACTTTGCTATCACTTGCCCTTTGGACACCCTTGAACGTTATTGTTTGGGGTTGAAAATTAACTGTATCAGCTTTTGTTTCATGTTCTGCATTAGGTACAGAAAATTTGCCTTTGTACAGATACATATATCTATATGCACCATTGGCTTTTTGTGCCCTAAATCCAATTGCTACATCAGGAGCACTGGCAGATGTATCTAAATCCACTAAGCCATCTTCATAATTAGCACCAATAAGGAAAGCATAATCCTCAGGTGGTAAATCTGCGATTGATATTTCTACTTCTACCTCACCGATTTGTGAGTAAACTACTGCTGGCCCATTATCGGCAAAGAATGTAGCGACTTCACCATTAAAATTAATATTAGCTGCTGTTACATTTGGAACATGGACAGCATCATCATAGGTTGTTGGTGCTGATGCACTATCCGTTAATACATGTGTGTAATGGAACATATCTAATCCTATTACAGGTACATTAGACATTTTCAATCACTCTCCTATTCGTTAAATATTGGTTTTTCTAAAGCAATAAAAAGCACATCCAGTGGGATGTGGTGTAAGTTTGTATCATTTTCATAAAGATCTACTTCGTTTTCCGGGTAGACAGCAAATATATTGCTTAGTCCATCCATATCCTCTAAGGCCGTTTCTATGGCTTTTGCTATAGCCTTTGCTTGTCCGTATGCTGGTGAATAACAAGAGAATTGGAATCTATACTGCCTAGCACCAAATTGTCTACGTGGCTTAGATATTAGTTTAATGGTTACATAAGGAGCAGGAGTTCCTTGTGGTGCTATTCCTTGATATACCTTAGCATAAGTAACGCTACCCACTGTATAGGTACCCACAATAGTCTTTATGTCCGTATGCTCCCTTAAATAGTCTCTAATTGCATTCTCCATCTAACCACCTGCCCTTTTTACTGCATCTGCTATTTCTTTACCAATTATATTTTTTATATTATCTTGATTATAATCTATAGCTGGTCTTAGGAATGGATTGTGTTTATATTCTTGCACAGGAGCGTAAACAACATTAGTACCTATAACAGCTTCTTCTTCGTTATTATTAGGTGTAACACCGTCAGAAGGTGATGCTTTATTAATCCCGCCATGAGAATTTAATCCATCAACTTTACCACCAACAGACCATGATATAGAGTTTCTAAGTAACCCCAAATCAACTCCTGCCAATAAAACAGCTTGACCATGCACCACGATAGCAGATTTGGTTAATCCTGTTTTTTTACCTTCTTTAACAGCTTGCTTTATTTTATTTCCATGCCATTTTAGACTCATTCTACCACCTCTAACTCAATTTGCATGAGTCTACCAAAATTCATAACATCGTTAGGCTCACCCTTAACCTCGTATGTCTTTCCTTTATAAGTCATTCTATCAGTTGCCTTAATATCTGCCGGAAAACAATATAGTCTGTGGGTAGTAAATACAGTTTCTTTGTCGGCTGATATTCTCTCATCGGTATTTAGTTGCCTAATTCTACCTTGTATGGTTATGTGGGGACCATAGTCCTTCGTAGGATTTCCCCATTCATCTAATACAGTTTGAAATCTTTCTACCTCTATGGGTTCGAAGTATTTTTCTATATTTCCTATCATAGAAATTTCACCCTCTTATATGGTGATAATAGTTTCAACATAGATGCAGGAAAATCTGTTTCGAATGATACGGAATAATCTCCCAGGCTCTCCGAGGTGATACCTGTTTGTTTTTTAGTAAACTCTACCGCTTGATTTAAAAACAATAAAACACCACCAGGTAAAACTTCAACTTCATCCTCTATAAAATCATTGTTGCAATAATCCTTAACCCAATCCGTTAGGGCATCTTTAATTTGTTCGTCTGTCATCTAATCACCACCTCCCTAAAGTCATTACAATCTTAATTTTTATTTGCGGTTAACCTCCACCGCAAGGATATTGTTTATCTTGTGTAATCTATCCAGCAAATTCCCGAACCCCATCTTAAATTATCGTTACCAACAAGATTAAGGTTTGAAACTACTACATTTGCGTTTATTGATTTATTGTCCGTACTAGACGCATTACCTGTTGGTATTAGATACTTTCGGGTTGCACCATGCTCGTTTACCGAACCCCAAACACCGAAAACTTGAACTGGTGTAACACCTAGAGCGATAGTTGTTGTGCCACCTAATGAGCCATTAGCCGCGACACTGAAATACTTTCGGTAAACAGTACCATGAATTCCTCCGTGTTGATTTGGCGAGAAATACTCAACTGTATTAGTCGCAGTTACCCATACACCATCTGAAACTCTTTTTAATTTTCCTGTCGCTACAGTAGTAACTTCGCCAGATACGATTGTATTACCCGCAGTATCAACGCTCATTACGGATGTATCAGCACTATTTAGTAAATCAACAATCTTGGTTGTCCCATCGGTTGTTGTACCTTTTGTTACAAGCGGGCTTGCTGGATTTATTGTATTGATAGCTACCCTGTTATTAGTCGTATCAATACTCATTACAGACGTTGTACCGTTTACTTTTGTTATGTTTATAGCAGACACGCCATCAGCTAAAGGTCTTATTACAGGCGTTCTAACACTGGTTGTAACCCTCATTGTACCATCTACGTCAACCGTGTGAGAAGGTGTTAAGTTGCCACCAAAACCAGCGTTTCCGTTTTCTCTTAGGTACATTGCATTTACAAAACCAGAAGTCGTGTAGGTATCAAGCCCTGTTGCGTTACTTGTCGAGTGTCTAAATAGTAACCCATCGCCAAGCGTTACTCCTACGTGGTTTATGTGCCAGTGAGCGTTATTGCCACTAGAAGGTGCATTGGTAAGCTGTAAACCAGCACCACCTGAACCAGAATCATCGGCAATGACTTGGAATCTACCTTCCTTACCTTCCATCACAAAGCCAGTTTGTTGTGCTTGTGTGTCAAGGTGTTTATTGCTTACCACCGACCCGACCATGTGTAGTGTGGCTTGTGGGTCATCAGTTTTTATACCTGTATTACCATTTATAATGGTCTTAGCGTTAGTCGTTGCCCCGATAGTTACCGAGTCACTACCGTTGCCGATAGCATTCGCCCCGATTACAACCTCTCTAGTTGTATTATTAGCGGATGCTCTAGTTTCACGCCCAAGATAAACACCGTTATCGCCAGTCTCTCTAGCAGTCGTGCCATTTGCTAAATATCTACCAGCATTTGTACCGACACCTATAATATGTTGCCCCGAAACATTGCCACGCAAAGCACTCTCACCAATGCCGATATTAAAATTACCATTAACATTAGCGCGAAGGGAATTCGGACCAATAGCTACAATACCCGTTGCTGTAGTTGACGAACGATTCGCACTTGTACCAACCGCCACGCTGTTTGCCCCTGTTGTAAGATTATTACTAGCATTTGCACCTATAGATACATTGTGTATACCTGTGCCAGTAGTATTACCTGCCGTACTACCCACTGCGACATTTACATTGCCATGCTCTCTGAGATTGAGTGATTGAACGTTGCCTTTTATAATTGTTTCGCCACTTGGCTTCACCCTCGCACATTCATCAGTGAGTAACGTGCCGCCTGCGTGAATAACTACATCTTTATTTGCAGCCTTTGTTCCAACAGTTAAATTACCATCGCTTGAGTATAGATACGCGTCATTTGCACCAGCAATGCTAAAATCCGGGTCACTATACATAGAGCCGTTAATACCCAAATCAACATAATTTGAGTTCTCCGTTGAAATATCATTGCTTGCCACTAAATCAGCACTTGCACTTGTCCCATTATTAGTATTTTTAACATCTAATTGTACATAATCATTACGATTTCCACCTGCGCGAACATAATTATTAAATTTATCAACCATAAGAATAGGGTCATCTTCATTATATATTGGCAAATGGTCGTATGTTCCATCATGGCCTCCAGACAATCCTGTCAATTCACCATGACTTGATACTGCGCTGGGTGTAAATGTACTGTCCCATGCATTATCTATTTGTGTAGGTGTTGTTGAGCTTTTTTGAATTATTATCCTCCCTACTTGCAAGGTATCTGTGCCAAATACTGCTGGTATGTTACTGGGTACTTGACTCGCCTTTGCTTCATTTAAGTCATAATCGCCCGTACCTTGGAACATATGAATTCTTTTATCTGTTCCCATGTCTCTATATATCCAAACAACAGCATAATTTCCATCTGTAAGATTGACTAGCCCTGCTTCACTATTATATTGAGTATTATTTACAGTAGTTGCAGGATTTCTGTCCCAACTAGTACCGTTCCAAACTCGCAAAAAACATTCGTCTACATTTGATATTGCATCTTCAAATGACTTTAAATAAACACCATTCCAAACTTTACCGGCAGATATAGTCAAATTTAAACTTGTATCCATCGAAATAGACAACCCTTCTTGTCTTGCAAACCTTTGTGTTTTTATAATTCTAACTAGCAATTTGCTTGATAAGCCACTTCCAGTTTCGCCCCAGTCTATAGCAGAAAATCCAGATTGTAAATCTCCAAATCTTGATATTGTGTATATTGGCGTTACACTAGAAAAATCAATCACGCTCAAATCAGAAATCAACTGTACAATTGGTGAACCATTGTTATAATTCGCAACTAAGTATCTTGTATAGC
The DNA here is from genome assembly GCF_900188145.1 of Anaerovirgula multivorans. GTDB lineage: Bacteria > Bacillota > Clostridia > Peptostreptococcales > Natronincolaceae > Anaerovirgula > Anaerovirgula multivorans. Next base: position 60,904 of record NZ_FZOJ01000002.1, read on the forward strand.
CTTCAACTAATGAGAATGTACCGCCATCTAGATCATGCTCTGTTATATTTCCAGTAAAATCTTCTGTGTGAAATAATCTATATTTCCCAACTCCGAGAGTTACAGTTCCTTCTCCTGTGTTATATGTTAATGTTGGCTTAACTATTGTCCCAGAAGAAATAAATAAATTACCACCTGCCATTTCTGTCAACTTAGACGTTACTTCCTGACTAAATTGCCCGGTAGCTGGCACGACAACCGTACCTTTTGCTATTGTAGATTGTTTTATTGCAGGGGGGTATTTTTTATAAGACATATAATCACCTCCTAGTTTTGTTTATTTTTTTTAACTAGTGTTTCTTTTTGTTCTTTTTTATTTTCTTGTTTTTCAGTTTTCTTTTTGATATTTTTACTTTCTAATTCTCTTCTCTGCCTGTTGAAACTCGCTAATCCCATGCTGTACCTCCTTAAAAAATAAGGGGCATTTCTGCCCCAATTATTAAGCTAATTTATGAACAAAGGAAACCACCCTGATATTTTTATTTTCGTAAACTCTCAACCAATTGGCTTCATTCTCTAACTCTGCGTTAGTAGGAGATGAACCTGCTACCGATGCATTTTGGAAAGCTACGCCTCTAGGATGCAATACAAAATGTTGTCTATTGATTAATATATCTTCGCCTGCTAATGAATCACGATCTGTTTCAGTTGGCACTGGTGCGGCTCCATTCCCTAAACCGAAAGCACCTTGACCAAATAGGTAAGTAGTGTAAACTCCTGCTGCTTGCGGGCAAGTGTCATCAACAATAACTCTTTTTCCCATGTAGGTAGGTATATTTACAACCCCTTGAGAGTTAGGAATAAAAGTAATTAAGTTGTCTTTTTGTAGCTTTGCGTAGGTTGCAGAGTGCATCGCAAGTGCTGTCAAGCTGTCTGCTGCATCCCCTAATTTTGTTGCCGCATCAATAACAGTCGAGCCGCCGATTACCGCTAATGCTCCTGACAAGCCAGATATATCATGTTTGTTTCCTGCCATTGATGCGGCTTCAAACACACCTTTAAGAGTAGAAAACAATGTTGCTTGTCTACGTCTAGCCCAGTACTCCGCAACTAGATCTCCGATCGCTCTCAAAGGATCGTCACCACTTAACGCTTTTGCTAAGTCATTTACTCCCCAGGCTTTTCCTCTCATTAATAAGGCTGCAACATCTTTGCCGGATGTGATTGGATTAACTGTTAGTGATGCTGCATCACTTAATACTTCGTCTGCCCCTGTTAAGTCTTTCCAGTAAGGCATGTTAATTAACTTACCACCTGCTGTTGCTAGTGCATCTAACTCCGGGCTATTCTCGATTATTCCTGCTGCCTGTACTGCGGATAACTCTGCTGTTCTTTCGATTACATATGGATTAAATACTTCTGGTACTATTACATTAGCTATTTTTGTAGCTGCCATTTAAATTCCTCCTATTATTTTGATTGTGCTTTCAAGGACTGTGCAAGTGTTGGGTCCTCTTTGAGTAACTTCGCTTGCATAGTCAAATTATAAGTTTCTTTTTTCCAAGGGTTTACACCTTGATAACCTTCTTTACTCTTGTGCGGATCTCTGCCATTATCCTTAAACTTACTTTCTACCGCCGCCGCTATTGCTGTTTGCCATACTTGCTCTAACTTTGTCAAGTTGGCTTTTGTGGTATCTTCATCATTGGCTATTAGATAGTCAGCTAATTCTATTGGCAATCCTTTTGCTGTCATTTCTTTAATCGCTATATTCGTTAAGGATTCTCTAGTTTTTTCTTGCTTCAAGGTTTCAAACTGTTGTGTTAATTCCCTTATTTTCTTTTGTTCTTCTGTTTCTCCGGGGAATCGTTTGCCAATTTCTTCCTCTACGTGTTTACTAAGGTTGTTAGCTTTCCAAGTTTCAATCGCCTTGGTCACTGTACTGTCCAATTTTGGTTGTAACAGCTTTTTCCCACCTTCGCTTTCCAGATATGCGCTAACTCCATCAGGTGTAATTGGATTCAACCCCTTAATGTAGTCTTGGATTTCTTTGTTTTCTTTGTTTTGCTCAACTATTTCTCTTAGTCTTTCTAACGACATTTTTATTCCTCCTGTTTGTGCCCTCAACCGTTCTAGCCGGAGAGTGCATAATATTAAAATCTATTATCCATGTATTCATCGAATGTAGTGTAAGGCACTATACCTTCACCTCTTACTCGCCTAAAACTAGCGCCATATCCATCTATGACACTAATCATTGAGCATCTACAGTTGACCACATTGAAGGCTGTACCTGCTGGGTCACCTGGATACATAAGCTCCTCACCTCCAACGATGAACGGTTCGTCTATATTGACAATTTGTCCGTCTGCGGTGCCGTGAGAGTTTCTTGTTCTAGAGTCAATAGCAGACACCCATTGCTTTTTCATATTAACTCCCTTTGATTCAGCATGTTCCATTGAATTCAGTCTGCCTTGATTCTGCACACGTTGAGATTCAGTTCTAACAATTCTCAATACATTAGTTGCTCCTACGTCCATTCTCTCTTTAACTGCCTTAGTGGTTTCCCTGTAGCCTTTTCCTTGCAGTAAGCCTCGAGTTATTTCTTCTTTAATTTGCCTAGCTAGTATCTGCTGATTGACTCGGTTTCTTGCTAACCATCCTATCCTATCTAAAGGATTTTTAACAGCTTGCTCGATAACCTTAGGATTTAATAGAGTAAAACTTAACTTTGCATTAACCGTTTTTTCAAATCCAAAGGCAGAACGGTAATATGATTCCTTATATAAGCTACCTAGTCCATTTTGCAAGGTTCTTGCTGTCTTTCCTGTGAGCTTGCTTATCTCTTTTGATATGTTTTCCTCTAGTCCTGTCAATCGATTGTATTTGAACATATCTGATTGATTGAAGATTCCTCTAGCTTCAAGAGTAGCAATCTGACTTCTGATTTCTTTGAGTGATTGAGCGTAATACTGTGCAATCTGCTTTTCAATGCTTAGTTGATTTCTGTCTAGTGCTTTATCTGCTTGCTTGAGATACTTTTCTAGTGACATTAGCTATCACCTTCTAATATTATATATTTTTCTTCTATCCCATGCCCACAACACGCATGTATTGCTCCAGCAACATGACCTAAGCAAGCATCATAACCTTCTTTAGTAGGATAGCAATTACATTTTGCACAAGGTCTTTGCTCTCCATTTATAGGTTTGAGTGTATCATTGTAAGCCCATTTGTTGTTTATAAATGTTATGGGATGTCCTCTTACATGAGAAATAGCCGCCATTGAATCACCTATTTTAACCTTATCTTTCTGTCCGCTTGATATGGATTAACCATCCTAACAATATTCATTAACTGCTTTTCGTTGATTGTGATTTCATTGGTTTCTTTGTCAAATCCAATTACTTTGTCAGGCGATGCCCAACTGAATGAATTATATATTTGAATTCCAATATTGAACTTTTCGCATTCAGAACACCTTTTAATTGCTAGTTCTGTCTTTCCTGCAGCCATTATTCATCACCATCCAATGTGACGGTTTCCCCATTTCCGCAGTGTATTATTAATTTTTCTTCATCTGACTCCTTTGCCATACTGTTGAGTAATTCAATAATTTCTTTAACCTCACCTCTGAATATTTCTTCTTTTTCTATTGAATATTCACCCAGGTATTCAGTTTTTCTTTTAATATATTCCATTAATCTTCATCCCCCTCATCGTCCTCATCGTCCTCAAAATCATCTAAATCAACCATGCTTTGACTTTCTCTTGCCATTTCTTCCTGCTCAAACCCGACATCGTCCACAAAAGAAAGAAGTCCTATTCTGGTTTTCTCCGATACTAACCCTTTTAATTTACCTGTCGTGTCAGCTTCTGCCGCATAATCAGTCGGTAAGTTAGGCGTAAAACCAAAAAATACATCAAGGTAATTTAACTGTATACCCTTTGTGGCCCATGCTGTAGCCAATACCTTGAATTGTTGTCTTAGTCCTGTTGAGAATTTCCTTGTAGCAGTAGATACTTTGTTATCAAGCGACATCAGTTTGTACCCTAAGGCCACACCGCTACTATTTCCAGCAAATTCTTTATCGCCAAAGTTAACACTTTTAGCAAACCTTAATATGTTCTGTTCTAGCCTGTTAAGATGATTTTCAACAGGTAAATCGTTTAAGTCTTTTGTTAAAAATTTCCCGTCTGTTCCTTCTGGAAATCCAAATGCACCTGTTTGTCTAGCTATTTCTATTGTTTCAAGTGTAGGCTCAACTCCATAGAAGGCCATATACGCTAATCTAAACGCTTCTATTTCGCTATTCACATCTGATAAAGCCCTATCATATGCATCTATCAAAGCTAGTACCTTATCACAGTCCCCTTGCTCTTCCTCGTTGTTTAGAAAGGCAATAATTGGGATATCCTCGAACATATGGGGTTGTGGGTTCACTGATTCGGTTGTGTCTAATACAAACACTCCATCTACCTCTATGTAATAAGTCACATTTGTTTTGTTGTACCATTCTACTCTAGTCCTATCTGTGCTATTGTCGCTTATAGTGTAGTATCTCATGCCGAATTGGGGCTCGTTTATGCTCCTGTCATATATCAACACAGTTTCCCAAGGTGGAAGTAGCATAGCCCTTTCCTTGCCCTCGCTGTCAATGTATAGTAGCCTATAAGCCTTTCCGCATATGGTAGCTAATTTGCCTGTCTCACTGTCTAAATCATCGATATTGTTTCTCAGGTTGAAGTCGGTAATTTCTGTTTTCGCTTTTTTGTCTGCCTTATCAAGTTGATAACTGATAGGATTTCCAAGCATGTACCCGGTTTTCGTATCAACGATTTCAGAGAAGAAGTCGTTATTGATCTTGTTATTGATCTTGTTTGCAGCTTGATTGCTGTCAAATTCCCTAGAGAATATTGGTACTCCTGTTTTGCTTGCCTTGTATCTCTCATATAGCTTCTTAGTTCTTGTCGCTTCTGCTGCATGATCTTCTATGATGTCTTTTATAATCTCGCTTGTTATCATGCCAGCTTCTGCATTTAGTTTATTGATTATTTCTTGCATTCTCTCACCTGCCTAATACAGACTTTGTACTGCTTTCAACTCTTTTTTATTGAACATAATTGTATTAACAAAATATCTCTCTTCGTCTTTTGTGTGGTCATTTTCTTTCTTAGGTTTATCCTCACCACGTTCTGCCGCCTTTTCATCCCACACATATGAAGAAAACTCCCTAAAGGAGTTCGCGCAACAATCGTTAAATAACAATATTTTATTATTAAGTGCTGTAGCCATATTTCTAATACCCTCCAGTACATCATTTTTAGCCTTGATTACTCTGAATTTACCTTTTTTCTTTATAAGGGTAATAAAGCTCGATGCAGAAGGGTCTACTATTACACCTTTAACCTTCATTTTACCGATGAAGCTTTCTAGCTCCTGGTAATACTCTTCATCTGTCTTTTGAGTGCCTTTCTTTCGTCCATCATAGTAATATTCATTTACCTTATACCATATTCCCTTATACTTTCCGTATAAGCCTAATGCAAAGGCATTGTAAGTACCATAGTCGCACGACACATAATACTCAGTGTATTCCCGGGGTTCAGTAGGCTTCTTGTGAATATCCTCGTTGAACATATCGTATATTAAGCCTTCGGCCATTACCCAAAGTCCCAATATATAACGCTTAAAAAATACTCCTGAATACATACTGCGGTAACGTTCTTTAATTTTCTCACTAAGGCTTAGATTATCGTCCATGGTGAAGTGAAGGTATATTAATCCTTTGTCCTTCGCCTTATCTATCCAGTTAATTTTAAACCAGTGATACGGTCCAGCTGGGTTACAGTTAAACCAAAATTTAGAACCTTCTACAGAGCATCGTCCAGTAGCTTGGCTGACGAATGATTCAGGCATTAGAGCAACTTCATCAAAGAATACACCTGCTAGTGTAATACCTTGAATGAGGTCTTGGGATCTCTCATCTTTACCGCCAAATATATAAAAATAATTAGATACTCCATTGCATGTGATAATAACAAGATTATCTGCTCTATGGTCTTTAACCTTATATCCCCTGGCTTTTAGCATGAGTTTAAGCCAAAACAGAACATTACGTCTAAACGAGCCTATGGTTTTTCCGCACATGCCGAAATTTTCTTGATTAAAGGATTCCATAGCCCATATAACGAACGACAATGACATTGAAAGTGTTTTACCACTTCTGATAGCACCATCGGCTATAATGCCTTCTTTGTCCTTCACAGGGGAATTAGGCAACCACCAAGTAAGTATTTTTTTCTGTTTTATAGAAAATGGTCTGAATTTGAATACTGCTTGTTTAATCTTCTTCAACATCGTTCCAGACCTCGCTTACTTCTCTTTTTAAAGCTTCTAGGAAACCGTCGCTTTCCGTTGTTCCTTCTTCTTCCTCAATCTTTTGCTTTTGGATAGCTAGTTTTTCTTCCTCAATCTTACGCTTCCAAGTATCTGGAATAAGGTCGTAGTATTTTTCCAGTTTTTCAAATGCTTTTTCTTTACTAACTAGCTTAATGGACACTCCTTCTTTACCCTGCTTAACTTCACTTACTAAAGTTCCATCTATCTCGGTGCTATTCTTGAAGTCTACATAGTTTAATTCTATCTCTTTAGGAGTTCCATCTTCACTATGGCCTACTATAATCGGCTTCTTGCCAAACTCAACGAAGTCAGTTATATCAGCAAAGGCTATGTCTGCATACTTTTGTAATATCGCCATGGGTTCTATTGCAAATCCTTCTCTTATCTCTTTCTTTAGCCGCTCTATCTCACTTTTAACACTAGCCTTTACTAGCAGTCTAGAGCCATTTGTATTAGCTACTTGATATGAGCAATCATATGCCTTCTTGTAGGCCTTGGTTGCATTCCAATACTTTACATAAAAAAGACAGAATAACCTTTGCTTATCGGTTAACTCTGCCTCTTCATTCTCGACTATATTTTTAATAGCTTTAGCTATAGGTGCATCCTCTTTTTGTGTGCACACTTTTTCTTTTTTTGTACGCACACCTTTTCTACTCCACTTATATCTGGTTTTCCATGACTTAACGGTGTTAATGCTGACATTATATTTTTCGGCTATATCTTTGTATTTCATTCCTAGCATATAATCTTTTTCAGCTAGTTCATAATCTGGTGCCCTCGGCATACCACCACCTCTATTCCAACATATAACACCCTGCTCCGTATCCGCATGTGTACTTTATTCCTGTCCATCTGCTAAAAGGACATTTGAAGCAGAAATGCTTTTCACTTTTCTTCTGTTTCCTTTTCTCTTTAGCTTCTTCTTGTTTATCTAACTGATCTATAAGATTTTTCATGGTTATTCCTCCATAAGAGAAAACCCCACCGATTTATCTCGATGAGGTTTAGGGGATGTCATATTTTTCTATAATATCATTATATTTGATTTTTCCCCCTTGAATGTTGCAAGATTGTTGCAGGTTTTTATTGTGATGCGACTTAATTTTACTTGAGTAGTCCAGTTCCATTACAATGATTGCACTTAACTAACGTATCTTTGTATCTTATAGTACCCGCATCATAAGTCATTGCATTTTGCATAGCTTTTAGTTTGCCTGTTCCTAAGCAGTAAGGGCATAAACACAAACCTTTTTGTAAAGACATATCAATTTTAATGTTCATTTTTAATCTCCTTATCCTCTACTAACCCTAGTTCGATTGCTATTGCTAGCAATATTCCTTCTTTCCATCTGTATAAGGTTACTCTGTCTATACATAATTCATGTGCTATTCCTGCATCGTTCAGATAGTTCGGCTTTCTCCAATACTTCATTTCTATTAACCTATGTTTTGTTTCATCTAACTGATCTAATACCGTGTCTATCGCTCTTATGGTTTCCTCTAATCTTTTTAACCTTTTATTTGTAATTAATCGTATTACCTTTTTGCACACCGTATCACTTGTGCTACAACTCCTTATCCCTGTACCGTCGTTTATTGGACTACTCTCAATAATCTCCTCCCGTATTTCTTCTAAATCCTTCTTGCTTTGATTATAATATCTTAATTCCGATTCTATATAAGCTTTTATCCCTTTATTCATTATGCAATCCCCCTCCCGTACTCCCTTTGCACCTCCTGCAAAATATGATTGCAATGTGTGCAAATCATTGTCTCAATTCCTCCGTATCTAGCCTTAATCATCTTCTCTCCGCAATCCATGCAGGTATATCTTTTAATCCTCATTTTATATTCAAGTTGTTTTTTATTTAGTTTATACTGACAAGTTTGCTTCTTATATACGTCACACTGTTTCACACACTCCATTCTATAGCACATTTAGACTCCTCCTACAATCGATTTCTAATGCAGCATATCCTCGGCTTGTTGCATAATATCCGAAATATTACTTTAGGTCTATATGGTGTATCGTGGATTGCTTTAGGTCTTTCTTGGAATTCCAGTAATAATTTATTTAATTCTTCAAGGGTATTGCTTTTAAAAAATGTGCGTAATGCATTTATTAATTTATTAAGCACTTCGCAAACATCTGATGTTAAAATTTTGTAATCTTCTGCAAGTTTTTCTAATGTTTTTAGCGTTTGTCTTGCTTCTTCTTCTGTTATTTCAATCCCACTCATTCCAAATCTTTCTTGAATTTCTTGAGTATCCATTAGCTTCCCCCTTAATCCTCAGTAAAGATAATCCCATAAACTTTATGCTTAGCTCCGAAACTATCTCTTCCAATAGTGTGTACCTCAGTATGATGCTCCCGGCATAACGCTATTTTTCTATGCAAGCTATCATCTAGGGTCTTTCTATCATTTCCCATACCTATTGCATCCCAATGATGAATATCGGCAGGCTTTCCGCAGAGACTGCATTTTTTAAACTTGATGCAAGCCCACAAATACCTGTCTATATCATCCGTCCTATCTAATCCTTTTCCCATAAAAGAAATATCCCACTGGAAGCAAAACTCAATTAAATAGCTTATATAGTGCCTAGCTGTGGTCATAGAGCAATCTGCCAAACTAAAATGTTCTTCTCCGCTTTCCATGCAGTAGTAATCCATCCTTGGCAAATCTCTTGAGATAATCTCCTATATCTTTATCAGGGACTACGACTACAAGCATAGTCCCTTTATCTGTACTTTTGTATTTCAGTATCTCCGCATATTCGTTCATAGGCTCACCGCCTTATAATACTTGTTTAATGGCTTTCCATAGTGCATCACATAGTACATGCTTTTTGAAATCTAGTTCTATAATTTCATCTTCTTTATAGAGTTTAATGTAAACAACCCACTCTGTATTGCTAAATGTACAAGCTACTAAAATGCACTCTTTTTCTAATATCTCAATCATTTTACCTATGTCGATTAAGTGAGTAGGAGGATAATTTCTTTTGCTTTCAATTCCAAGTGCTTTATTTAATTTTCTTTGCTTTTCAAAATTTAGATTAGCAACTCCATTTTCTACTTTTAACTCTAAATATGTGTTCAATTGTTCTGTATTTATATTTTGTTTCATCTACTCCACCCTTTCTATTTGCAATTCACATTCATTAGGAGGAAAACTAGGAAGTATGATTTTATCTTTTACTTTACAAAATGGTAAATTTTTTTTAGGAAATACGAGATGTTCACAATTGTTACATGGCGGTTCGTTGTTTTTATCTTTGAGTATTTCTTCTAATAGACTCATATCATCCCACCTTTTTTTTACTGCGCCTAGATAATTGTTATGCTATTTAATCCGTAAAGTAATATTCTTTAAATTTTCCATCTGTAAATTTAATTTCATAAGGATAACATTCAGTGACTACCCCGTTTTCATATTCAATGATTCCAAAGGTGAATATAGATGCTCCCCGCTTAATTAACTTGATTAGCAAAGCTTCTTTTTCGTCTGTCCACTTCTTACCTGCGTTATAAGTTCTTACCCCATCAAATCCCCCCTATTCTTCCTCTATTTTCAACATCTTCCTAAACTTCCACCCTCGGCCTTTAAGCTTCTCAACATGCATCATCACAGCAGATTTTAAAGCTTTGGGATACTTTTCTAGTATCTTTTCAATGATGCCTATAGCAACCTGTATAACATCTAATGCCTCACTCAATACACATTCTGCCGCCGCCTGTTCATCCTTCAATACAGTTTTGTCTTTGCATTTTGAAGAGTAGTCTAGTATCTCTATAGCCGTCCTTAGTTCATACGATTCCTCTCTAAGCTTCTTCAAATGTTCATTCCAGTCGTGGTCTTTCTCCAGCACCGGTAGTTTTATATCAATCATTTAATTTCCCCCTCTATACTTCTTACCAAATCCCCTATAACACTGTTTTGCCCTTTGCTTTTGCTCATACAGATACATACTGTATTCTGTTTCCTTTTTCTTCTCTCGTTTTGCTTTCCTTGCAAATATTTCACGTTTGAATTCTTCTTTGCTTGGTAGCATGGTGATTCCCCTTTCGCCTTAATATTGTAATGCGACTTAATTGTGTTTTCTAACCCAATTACTGTAATAGGTTTCGCAAGTTTTGTAATCACCTTCACAAAGAATCTCTCCACAATCATCTTTAGTAAGAGCAATGCCCTCATTACCCATTACGCAAGCCTGTGCAAGTCCATTTTTCTTTTTAGTATTATTAATTGACCCACGTTTAAGAACATACCATTTTTCATTTTTCATTAATATTTACCTCCTTATTTATTTCGCCTAATCAAAATGCTGTGTCTTAGAATGGAACAGATTCATCCGAATCATCTATAACTTGAAAATCATCTAAGTCAATGTCGGAATCACTCAATTTACCGTTGAAATCTTCTTGAGATTCTTTCTTGCCCCACTCTAAAAATTCTATTTGGTTAGCTACAATCTCCGTAACATACCTTTTTTCACCATTTTGAGTTTCGTAGGATCTCGTCTGCAACCTTCCCTCAATGCCTACTAATCTCCCTTTAGCTAAGTAGTTTGCACAGTTTTCCGCAGTTTTTTTCCATACTACAACGTTGAAAAAATCAGCTTCATTTGTTTTTGAAAAAGGTCTATTAACTGCTATGCTAAAGGCAGCTACTGCTTTTCCGCTTGCTGTGAAGCGTAATTCAGGGTCTTTTGCCATGCGACCAATCATAACTACTGTATTCATTCCTTTTCACTCTCCTTTGTCTCTTTCTCCATCCTCTTTGTTGCCCTAAGTAAAATTAATCCTATATCGCTTATTTCATCATCATCTAGGTATATTGCTATCCGATTCATTACTTCTAAAAATTCTCTTACTTTAGCCATATCAGGCATTATTTTCCCCCTCCTTCTCAATCAACTCTATCCCACCGCCTAATAACTCATGATAATCTCGTCCGTCTATACTGTTGTCTGCTATTTGTTTTGCTAGATTCCATGCTTGTTGGTTCATGCCCTACGAATCCCCCTCTGGCTTTTCAATTCTTTCAACCTCCCATAATTGTTATATGCAACTAATCTAGTTTTTCAATATCTTCATCTAAGTTGCAAATAACTTCATCTAAGACTTCGTCATTTCCTAGATAGTCCCCGTTATAGTAATAATTTGTCATCGTGAAAGACTTTCTTTCTACGCTAAATTTTTCTAACAAACAATCTGAACAAATTAACTTTCCATTATACGTATATTCAGCTTTATGCCCGCATTCGCACTTGGAAGAGTGCATTTTACAGAAATTATTAGATGGCCTGTTTAACTCGTATACACAAAACGCGCCGTAACTATCTGCCCAGAAACAGTTGTCGCAGTTTTTACCCATTTTTTAACCCTCCTCCTTAAATTCCGTACAAACGTCATCTTCTCTAACGATTTTCTCGTGCAGAACGCAATATAATCTATCGTCACAATCCGTTAGCATTGAATGTCCACACGCTAGACAATCCCTGTAATCTTCCATGTTTAACCCTCCAATACAATTTTTTTGTAAGCATCGTTTAATCTTGCTTTTATGCTTTTTTTACTAGATGTTTCAAGTAATTCATATAGCATTTTTTCATCTATACCTTTAAATCTTTCTTCGCAACATATTGTAATATCAGAATAAGGTTCTCCACAATAGTCTATTAAGTGCATTCGCCACACCACATATCTAACTCGCCTATTTTCACTTTTTATTACCTCCCATATTTGTTATACGACTTAACCATCGTAGCAATCACAAGCTATATCCAACTCTCCTAGAACACCACATATAGATACTTGTGATTCAACCCCATTGATAAAGTCTTCCCAACTATAATTTCTTCCGAGTCCTTGAATCGTCAAAAGATTGCCTTTTGCATTTCTTTCTATGCTTATCGCTCTGCTGTATAGTTCTGGGTGCTCTTTTTTAAGCTTTTTAATTTCATGCTTTTTCATGCTTGGGCAAAAGAAGCAAGAAGATTTACCTGGCAATGGTAGTCTGTATTCTTGTATTTTTCTGATGCAATCTTCCCTGTGCCATCCCCAATCGATTAATGCATATACTTTTTTATATTTTTTGTCTTGAAGATCATATACAAAAGCATTTGACTTTCTGCGTTCCTCACCAGCATCATAACCTATATATTTATTCACCTTCTCACCATTGCTCCATATTTGCTTAAATGCCTCATAGTTATTGCAAAATTTGTCCTGTGGAGCAACTTTGAATCTTACAGAGCATTGCTTGCGACCATACGCTATAGACGGAAGATTTTTATAATGCAGACAATGTTCTTCTAAGGTTACTCTATTTCCATCCTCGTCTAAATTTCTAACAACAGTTATTTCTGGCATATCGTGATTTTTTAGCCATCTATTCATAATCTCCACGTATTTATATGTATATGGCATTTCAGCTCCAGTGTCTGCAAATAAAATTAAATCAACTGGTATTTTTCTCTCATACATTCCTATTAGCATAGCTGTACTATTTGTACCGCCTCCGAAAGATACTATATTCAAATTTAATCACTCCTTTTGTTGCGTATAATCTAAATGCTACGTCATATCCTCCCCTGCCTACCAAGATGCATTATCAGTAATACTAACTAGTAAGCCTATGGTTAAGATTTGCTCCTTGCAATTCAATCAACCGACCTTTGCACATTTGTATTATTCTGCTGCCGATACCCTCGTCAATGTCTAGTATTTTATCTGTGTTAAGTTCGCTGGAAATAACGACAGGCAAACCTTTAAGATATCTGTAGTTGATAATTTCAAACATAATATTAGTATCAGATGCAGAAATTCTGCCTTTGTAAAGATCGTCTACCATCAATACGCTAGCTGTTTTATACTTAGCGATTTCCCTTTGATAGTTTACTTCATCAGTTATGCATTGCTTAAGGTGTGTAATGACATCCCGATATGGCATATAAAGCACTGGCACCAGCTTTTTCATTAGATTATTTGCTATAGCTATGGATAAGTGGGTTTTACCTGATCCAACTTGCCCTAAAAATGCTATAGAGTTGCTAACTTGTTTTGATATTTCTTCAAAACCCATGACATATTCCATAGCTGTCTGTTTTGCTATCTTAATTTCGTTTGATTTGTTATCTGCGCTGAAATTTTTAAACGTCTTTTGTTTAAAAGCCTGTGATATGCCCGATGCTTCAAGTATTCTTTCGTATCGACGCAACTCTTGACACTCGCAAGGTCTAGCAGAATTCCCATTGATTATAAATTCTCTATCTTGACATTTAGGACATCTATATAAGGTCTCCGTAGTCTTTAGGTTCTCCTGTTCCTCCTGTTGCAAGGTATTTGCTTTTATCGAATCTAGGCGCTCTTGAACTTTTTTCATTAGAAGGCTGCTCGTTTCCAATTTTCCCACCACCTTTCTCGCAACTGGCTACTATTTCATTCGTGTAATTTTCATCTAGATAATCTACATAGCCGCTATTAAAAAAGGTCGATCCATAAGGATATTTTTCTATAGGTCGGTTTTCCCTCATCATATCCTGCTTAAATCTACTAATACATCTTTCGAGATGCTCAATGCCTATCTCGTGAAGTTCTTTCTTTTTAGTATCACTTACTTGCCCCTTTCCTTTCTTCCTAGGATATAAGCTCCAAAGATGCTCAAAGGTATTAGTATATTTACTTTTATTTTCTTTACTTTCTTTTCTTTTCTTTTCTTTTATAGCATTGCGGTTGCATTGCGGTTGCATTGCATCTGCATCTATATTTTCTTCTTCTTCTTTTGCGTTATCAAAGCTATTGGAATCACTTGGTTTATTCCAACGCGCCTCTGCTGCTTTCCTGGCTTTTTCTGACTTTTGCTCCTTAACTTGCATACGCTTTAGTAATGAGTTTGACCATAGAAAATTGTCATCACTAGCAAATAATTCAAAGTCATTTATGCAATCATTTATGTAGCATTGCGCTTGCTCTGCGGTGCATTGCATCTGCATTGCTAATGCATTATAGATATGCTTGTTAAGCTTTAATTTATAGTTTTCTTGCTCTCGAAGAAGCTCCACGATCATCCAGTACCAGCCATAACCTTCTGAACCATAGACACTTCTCATTGCTAAAATTTTAGGGTCATGCCTTGCATTGCTATCATGTGAAAAATAATAAGCTTCCTTCATCTACTCCCCCCTCCCCCTTAAAACATTAATCTTCTCTCTCATGAAATTCCCCCTTAATTACCGATTAAAATGGTGGCGAACCTATGTGTTTTTCATGTATTTCAAATTGTTTAAACCATTCCTTTGCATCGTGCTCAAATATTCTATTGTGCTCAAAATCGTTATTTACTTGAAATGCTTTGTTTTTTACAGTAAATCTATCTTTCTTCTCTATATAATCTGAAAGCCTAACTTTTACATAAGCAGGATCCTCCCACCATTGATTCCCGATTTTCCAATTGTATATTTTCCCATCCAGCAGTAGGACACTTGCATTTACATTATGAGGATAAATGTCGCTCCAATGTTTGAACATCATATTAAACCTCCTTCTATAATTCTATAATTCAGAGTAATGAATAACCCCAGTTAACTTTTTGTTAGATTTGCAAAAATCGCACCTGCCGCAACTCTCTGGCTCCAAATCTCCATTCTTAACTTTTATAATCCTTTCGATGTTGCTTTCAATCTTCATCAACTCGTGTTCTATCGTGTCAACGTCAAAGCTTATGACAGCCTTATCTGGTGGGTTTTCTTTTGTAGCTGCCACCAATAACCCTTCCATGTAATCAACCATACTGGTGCTAATCCTAATCACTTCACTATAGACAGCAATTTGAGTGGTGTATCCGTAAAACTCAACGAAGTTTTGGCTTATACCTTCCTTGTGATTATAATGCCGCTTATGGAGGCTCTGAACGGCCTTTAAATCGCTGAAACGTTTCTTAGAAGGGTTATAGTTGTCTATCATGATTTTCCACGGAATACCGAATAATTCTGCGGTCATAACGACTTCTTTTTCTCCTTCGAGTGCCATCATGCATAACTTATCTGTTTCTAAAGTTTTGATCATTTCATTGAGAATTTTATAATTAGCTTTTAACTGTCCTTTGGTTTCTCCCCTGGAAGAATTTAGACTGGGATTTTCTAGTTTAAATTCTTCTAACTTGCCCTCATTCCAAGCATGTAAGTATTTCCCCTCAATAAAACATTCCTTTTCTTCTCTATGATGTTCTTTGTTCAGTTCTGCCATGGTCCTAGCTTCGCAATCTAAAAAGGCTTTGTACTGGCTAACCGACATAAATTTGCGATTAGCCTCAGTACTAAAATAATCATTCCTCAACAACTTCACTAGTCTCACTCTCCTCCACTTCTTCATATTCTGCTTCTACAAATTCAGCTTCTAGTGAAGATTTAGGCTTGTCTGTCTTGCCCTCTTGCTTAAACTCCATGCCGCTACCTTCGTCAAAAGCTTGTTTCTGCTCTATAGTGTCAAAGTCAAGCTCAATTAGTTTGCAAAGCCTTCTTAAAACTGTTTTCTTGTACATTTCGCCAGTAGACTCAATCCATGCCTTAGAATATTTGCCTTCTTTATCTGCTTTTGCATATGCTTTTTTTACAGATTCTATCTCTTCTACACTCATGGTGTCATAGATCATGGAGCCATTTTCGTAATATGCCACAGCAAATGCACCTAATATTTTGTTATTATTAAAAGGTTTGGGCTTAAAGTTGATAACTTGCTTACCATCTTTGACTCCCTCTTCAAACTCATCACCCTCCCTGACTAACTTTGCATATATATCTTTAATAGTGTTGATACTATATTTTTTAGCCAGTTTAATTTCGCCCTTATAATCCGTTTGAAATTCCAATGTTTTAATCCATGAATTCCCTGCCTTCTTGTTATAAACAATGGCATAGCATTCTTTGTTAAAAAAATCTAATCCTAGAAAAGCACCTTTCAACATTGTTCTAGCCACACTCTTCGGTTCTACCGATTCAATATCTTTGGTATCCTGCAGGACTGTCATGCAGTTTTGTAAAAACCTCGTTTGATTAAACCCCTTTGGTAACGCATCTGCTTTAGCTTTAAGCAATGTATTCAAATTTTGATGTACTACAGTTAGATGTTTTGCATCCACTATGCACCTCTCCTTTCTAATAAGCTGTCCCTGTGATATTCCGCTTCTTCGAGTCTTTTCCTTAGGTGGAAGTTATCATCATGCAACTGATCTTCTAACTCTGCAATGCGATTTTCTAAATCATTGATAGTAACCTCGTTTAAGGCTTCATCTATAGTAGTTAGTAATTTTTCAAGTTGTTCATCCGTCATGAAAATTAGGTTTTCTTGTATATTTAATACTCTGTATTTTCTACCTTCACTTTCTCTTTCATCCGATACTTTTATTTCAATTTTTTCTTCTCTATCTAACATAATGTGTACATATGTGTTTATCATTGTTTTTACCTCCCCGATATGGTATACTCTACTTAATAAGATTTTCTAAAGCCCTTATTGCTTCCCGGCATGGGCTTTTCTCATTTCCTGCTGTAAGTACTCCTTAAATTCTTTAACAGTGCCTACTAATACGTATTTCCTCATGGTTTTCACTCCTTTGGCATTTTAATACTTTTAACACCTGTTTCTATTAGTAGTTGAATAGTTTCTAGCACTTCCATTGCTCTTTCTTTTGTTGCATATTCTCCTAACACCAAATATGGTTGTATATCTTCGTTTTTGTAATCATCTTCACAAACGCTTTTCCCTAAAACAAATAAATTATTACACTGCTTTAAACATTTTCTATCTTGACTTCTAACCCAAATCCCCATAATATCCCCCTTAATTCAGTAATTTCTTATTCGATAGACAATCACAATCGTAAAGTTGCTTGGCTACAGGGCAGTTTTGGCAAGCTGCTTTTAAAGGTTCATTACTACCTAATACCTCCGCTATGGATACCACCTTGTCCAAATCCACCCTATCCCTACTCTCTATCCTGCTTATAGTGCTTGTATCTAAGTTTGTCATTACTGCAATATCCTCCAATCTGTAACCTTTCTCAACTCTCACTTGTTTAATTGCTTGACCTATAGTCATTTTTATCAATCTCCTCTCTTTTTCTTTGGTTTATATTTAATAACATCTAGTAATTGTAATGTGTACTAATCTTCTTTACTTTCTAAGTAAGTTTGTATGCTCTCTATACAACCTCTTTCTTCTCTTTTGCAAAACTTCATTTTATCAAGGTTATTAAGTATACAATCACAGCAATCACTAGAAGTAATTTTGTAATGAAAAAATTCAGCTAATTCTTTACTAGACATTTTTCTAAGTTTATTAATTATCTTCAATGTTCTCACCTCGCTTAGTTACATATAATTAAAAATAGCTGCAACTTGATTTTGAAATGCGACACACTATGCAGGCTCAAAGCAATTACATGAAGTGCATAAGTCTTGAACGCAATCACCATAATATTCGCTTTCATCATTTGTGCAATAATTAAAACCTTCTCCACCTTCATTTTCTGTGTGTTCACAATCATCACAGCATACTTCTTCTTCCTTAAATAAAGGCTTTAATTTTAAGTCTAGTAATTTATTTAAAGTGCCTTTCTCTATTAACACCGATATGTTTTTATTTATAGTTTCTTCACTTTCATACTTTTCTGATATGCATAATACATCTATAGGTATTGGTATATCATCTTTATCATCTTGAAATTTTTTAATTTCTTCTTCGGTAAATCTATGTGCAACCCTTAAATCAGATGTATAACCCCCCTCACTCTCTCTAAATCCCCAAAATAAACCCCAATTATCACCATAAATACTATTGTGTCTATTACACAACACTAAATATTTCATTTTCTCACCCTTTCTCTTTGTCGCATTTTCTAAAAACCATGTCGCTATATAAAACCCTCATATTCACTATCTGCAAATTCTTCTGTCCACGTGTCTATGTTTTCTTCCATTTTTATTTTCAACTTGTTGATTGTTTCTTTGTCTAGCCCCATATCTTTAGCTGCCATTATCATGTATCCGATAGCTTGTGTTTTCTCCATATCAAACCCTCCTTTTTGCAATTTCTGCAATTGCACACTTTGCAAAGCACAACCGCTATTTTGATGTTATAATTAATTTAATAATTCACCCCTAGGCATCGTCTGATATGCCTGTCCGATATCGTCCCGCCTTTAAACCTCTTCTAAAACAGGAATAGCTTCATGGTTATTCCTCCTCTCTAACATCCTTTTCTAACTCCTTAAGTACATTCTTATAAATATTCTTCTGTACTTGATGCGGTAAGTCAGATATTTTCCTGTCTATTTCATTTGCCATGAAAATAGCAAGATGTTCTTCTATAGTTTTAGTCCCTGGGATTATTCTTAGCTCCATATCACCCACCCCCGTATATACTATGTTGTTGCTGGATTGTACTATGAAGCTATTTGTTGAAGTTTATTAAGAAAATACATTTGACCTTTTCCAGTTAAAAGTGTTGTAGTCCTAACCATATCTCCATCGATAGCATGAATAACACTTTCTTTTATTTGAAACAATCCTTGCTCGACATATCTTTGTTGAGGATTATTTCTTTCTCTACCCGTCTTGATTAAGAAACTATTATCTCTTA
Source organism: Anaerovirgula multivorans (assembly GCF_900188145.1). Lineage (GTDB taxonomy): Bacteria > Bacillota > Clostridia > Peptostreptococcales > Natronincolaceae > Anaerovirgula > Anaerovirgula multivorans. Next base: position 79,935 of record NZ_FZOJ01000002.1, read on the forward strand.
ACCAATCGAACAGTCTATTTCTGCCAATGTTTATCCCTTTATTTCTTAGCACTTTTGCAAACTCTCCTATAGTGATACAATCACTTGAATGAGCTATTGATTTTCCAAAGTTAGTAAAAGGTTTGTCCTCTACAATTTTATCTTGTAGCATCTTGTTTCTTTCCTGTTCCTCTTTTAACTTTGTGGCTAGTCCGATAATAAAGTCGGGGTCGTTTAGAGTTTTTTCTATTGTTTCCGTAGTCATGTAGGCCCCATGTTTTCTTATGCTAGGAATTACTTCATGCGTGATCCATCTTTTGAATTTTTTCGCTTCCTTCTTTCTGCTTCCTAAAACTAAACTGTATAATCCGTATTCATTTACTAAGTTTGAATCTCCAGATAAGCCCCCTAGATTCAATCTAGTCACCTCATCATTATCTAGTCTTTTTAATGCATCTGTAGTATTCTTTATTTCCAGAATCTCACACACATCTTTTGCCACAAACCACGGTTCTCCATCTTTCTCTAAAACCCTTACTTGTCCAAATTCTTGGTTTTTAAAAATCTGTAATTCTTTCATCATCAGTCCCCTTTCGATATTTAATTAACTCTTTTGGTGTCAACAATAGATGACGGTCTTTCTAAAAAAAACAGCTTGTCAATTGACTCACTTGGAAATGCTCTTATTAGGCCAGCAATAAAAGTTTTTCCTGCTCCACGCTGTCCGTTAAAAAATCTTGAAACAGTTGATTTATCAACCTTCATTTGCCTAGCTAAATCGGCATCACTCCAATTTTTCTTTTGCATTAGTTTTAAAATGTATCTAGTGTTTGGAATCATACTACTCCCTCCCTTCTAAAGTTATTGTAATCTATCAATGTCATCTATTAATTACATTCTACTATACGTCGTTCCAACTGTCAACTATTAATTACGTTTTTTTTAAAAAAAATATTTTTTCTATTTCCGATTGGAAACACAACGGTTACAATATATATTAGAGGTGATAAAATTGAGTTTAGGTGAGTTTATAAGAAGTACTCGCGAAAAAAAGGATATGTCTCAAAGGCAATTATCTTTGTATTCTGGAGTTAGTAATACAGAAATTTCTAAAATAGAATCAGGCGAAAGAAAAAAACCTTCTCCTGATACATTGAAGAAAATTTCAGGTCCTTTAGGTGTAGCTTATGCAAAGCTTATGGAAGAAGCGGGGTATTTAGATGATATAGTCAAAGAAGAATCTTCTCAATACAGAACTAGAGAACAAAATAAATATAAAATGACTAAAGAAGAAAGAATAGAATATTTAAAGAACGCTCTAATAAAAAACAACATCATCAAAGAGGACGATGTTGTTGACGAAGATACAATTGAATATCTAATGGATATTTTCAAGGCTACGCTCAAAAGATATAGAGACAAATGAATCAATTAAATATGAGTCTATAAATTCTTTGAATTCTTCATCGTTTAAATCGAATGTTTCATCATATATGTAATCATATAAATTTTGCATGAACATTCCCCCTTTTTAAGAAAAACGCACCAAACATATGTTCTGTTTTTATTTTAGCATTTTCTTCTATTAAAAACAATGAAAATATTAATTTTTTATGTGCGCATTGGAATCACCCCGTTTATTACATTGTACGAACTTTCAGAACTTTTAGCGGGCAAAAATAGATAAATAGGACTAAAGACCTTTGTTTTTAGCCTATAATATATAAAAAAGGAAGGAGAAATAAAAAAATGTCAGAGAAAAAACCTTTTTACAAAAAGAAATGGTTTATAGGAATTATGATTTTCTTGGTCTTAGCCGCTATTGGTGGAATCTTATCAGATGATGAAGAAGTACCTCAAGAAAATCCTGCATCTTCGGAAATTGACACAGGAGAAGTGGAAGATATTGTAGAAGAAATAGAATTGACTATAAATGATATTGTTAAAAATATCATCGTCGATAATTTAGGGGAACAGACAAATATGAAGCATGACAGGATAATTGATATAACAATAGAAGATTTAGAAAATGACAATAAAACAATAGATATTACATTAGTAGCTAATGAAAATCTAACAACTAATATGACAAAAAGTACTATACATAAAGATTCTGTAGAAATTTTAGAAGAGTTATATAATCACGATGAAATAGAAGAAGTTACTCTTATTTGGCAATTACCACTAGTTGATACATACGGCAATGAAGAAACAAAAAACGTAATGATTGTTAGTATAAATAAAGAAATAGCAAATAAAATTAATTGGAGCAATTTTGATTATAACAACATTCCTAAGATAGCTAATGACTACTGGGAGCATCCTGCATTTAATAACTAAGCCCACAAGGGCTTTTTCTTTTGTTATAATTAAATTAAAAACTTCGGGGGATACATTATGAAGATAGCTATATATTCAAGGAAATCAAAGTTCACAGGCAAGGGAGATTCAGTAGAAAATCAAATTCAAATGTGTAGAGAGTATATCAACATTCATTTTCCTAGTTCGGAATCAATAGTTTTTGAGGATGAAGGATTTAGCGGCGGCAATACAGACCGACCTCAATTTCAGAAGATGATGGAAAGTATTAAGAAAGGACATTTTGATGTTTTGGTTTGTTATAGACTAGATCGTATCAGCAGAAGTATTGTAGACTTTTCCTCTACCATGGAAGTCCTTGAAGAAAACGACGTTGCTTTCGTGTCTATCAAGGAACAATTTGACACATCTACCCCTATGGGACGGGCTATGATGTACATATCCTCTGTATTTGCACAACTTGAAAGGGAGACTATCGCGGAGCGTATTAAAGATAATATGATGCGACTGGCTCGTACTGGTAGGTGGTTAGGAGGAAAAGCCCCTACTGGTTTCAAGGGAGAAAGAGAAAGTTATTTCGATGATAAGATGCAGAAAAGAAGCTATACTAATCTGATACCTGTAGAGAATGAATTAGAATTAGTCGAAATTTTATTCAAGAAATATCTTGAGTTTGATTCAATTTCTAAGTTACATTCTTGGACCCTTGAAAGCAATATCAAGTCCAAAAACGGTAATGACTTCGATATGGCAGCACTAAAAATTATTTTGACTAATCCTGTATATGTCAAGTCTGATGATTATTTATTTGAGTGGTTTGAGAGTCGAGAATACGACATAGCGAATAAAAAAGATGAGTATAGGGGTAATGGTATATTTCTCTATAATAAGTACCAAAATAGACGAAATAAGGCTCATAAAATTAAAGATATATCGGAGCAGGTAGTTGTTGTGGGGAAGCATAAAGGTATAATAGATTCTAGAAAATGGGCAAGAGTCCAGGAGGCACTAGAAAAAAATTCGAAGAAGGCTCCCAGGACTGGCACAGGAGAACATGGAGTAATAGGACCTATCCTTTATTGTTCTTGTGGTTCTAGGATGAGGATTACTCTAAAATACGTTGGCGGAGAAGTAAAACACTACTATTACAAATGCAGAAGGAAGGAGCAATCTAAAGGCACTAGATGTAATGTGAAAAATGCAAATGGTACTGATGCGGATATGATAATCGAAAATGCTATCAAAGCAGCTGGGAAAAGAAAAGGGCCCCTGTGGAAACAACTCAAAGAGCAAGAAAAGAAAACAGGAAAGTCCGGAAACAAAGTTGAAAATCAAAGGGAAAATATCGAGTCCCAAATTGAAAAGAATAAAAAATCTATCGAAAACTTAACTATGCAGCTATCAGAAAATCAAGGCTCTACAGCTTCAACATATATAATTCAGCAAATAGAAACACTCGATAATCAAATTAACGAGTTGAGAAAAAAGTTATCCAGTATTGAGGAAGAAAAAGACCTATCTCTACTTGAAGAAGAAAACAAAAAGCTGATTATGCAGTATATAGATATCTTCAATAATTCGTATGATGATCTAGATATATTCGGAAAAAGAAGAGTTGTGCAGGCTATTTTCAAGCGTATCACTTGGGATGGTGAACATTTAGACGCTCAACTTCGGTAGCCATTTATTGTATATCGCAGAAGCTATATCTATGGCAGACAGAGTAATTGTACTTTCTAATCGTCCATCCTACATTAAAAATATCTATCATATTGAGCTAACCTGCACAGAGGGACAGCGTACTCCCTTAAAGGGTCGTGAAGCCCCTGAGTTTAGGTATTATTTTAATAAAATATGGAAGGAGTTAGATGTATATGTTAAGTAATAAATCTCTAGAAAATAGCAGCGAATACTCCTCCAGCCATATTGAATATCTCAAAGGAGTGCAGCAACATCGTTTTAAAATAAAGCTATCTCAAATAGGGGTTTTGATAGGCTTTCTTTTATTATGGGAGGTTGCAGCCACATTCAAATGGGTCGATTCTTTTTTCATCAGTAAGCCTACAGCTATTTTTAGCTTAATTGTTAATCTTATGAAGGATGGTTCTATTTTTAGACACACAGGTATTTCTGTTTTTGAAGCTATCATGGGGTTTTTAATCGGGACAGTTTTAGGAACAATTATTGCTATTATGCTTTGGTGGTCAGACTTTGTAGCCAAAGTATTAGATCCGTATCTGGTAGTTTTAAATGCTTTGCCTAAAATAGCCTTAGGGCCCATCATCATTATTTGGGCTGGTGCCGGTATTCGGGGAATTATTGTAACTGCATTGACTATCTCTATCGTTGTTACTATCTTAGCTACCTACAATGGGTTTAAGGAAGTAGATGAAGAGAAAATTAAGATGTTAAAGACCTTTGGTGCCAATAAATTTCAAATATTACAGAAGGTAGTCTTTCCTTCCAGTATCCCTACTATGATAAACACCATGAAAATCAATATCGGAATGTCCTGGGTAGGGGTTATCGTGGGAGAATTCTTGGTTTCTAAAGCAGGTTTAGGTTACTTGATTGTTTATGGAGGGCAGGTCTTTAGATTAGATATCGTTATGGCAGGTGTAATCATTCTTGCTATAGCTACTGCTTTAATGTATCAAATGATTGTATGGTTGGAAAATAGATTTTTAAAATGGAGGCAATGAACTCGTTTCAATAACTGAAACGAGTTCATAACACTACTACCTATTATCTTTATGAAACATCTCTTCTACTAAATGGGATTCCGGGTTCCATCGGCTTACTAATTAGATATCCTTGTATCGAATCACATCCTCTTTCTTGAAGATGTTTAAGCTGTTCTATTGACTCTACTCCTTCTGCTGTAATTTTAATCTTCATAGATTGAGCTATGGTAATGATATATATCTATGTCTGCCTAAAATATTTTTGTAGAAGACCAAAACAGAATGAAACCTTCATAATTTTATTGTAGTGGAAGGTTTTTTTCTGCAGTAGATACATCTGATTATAGTCCCTCTTATTTGTAGGAGTCTATTTTTATGTCATCGATCCAAATGGTTGCATTATTATTGAGTATAGCTATTTCTATCTTAGTGATTTCTTCAGCAGTTAGATCAAAATGGATCATTTCCCATTCTTCCAATACTTTCGGAGTATAGTATAGATATTTCTCAAATTTTAAATCGTCATTACTTTTATATCCTTGAAATGATAATTTGATCTCTTCTAATACGTCTGCCATAATCCATAGGGAAATAACAGAATTTTCACGTATATTGACATTGTTTAAAGAAAAATTTTTAACAGGATTTTTCCTATCACCTATAAGCTTTACAGCATATTCTCCACTTCGAAATACATTCATATCAATTGCAGCAAATTCCGGTGTTAAATAAGAAATATCGTATTTTTCAAGAATTTCTTGGCTATAACTGACTTCATTGTATTGATTTAGGTCTTCACTTTTTTCGTTACTATGGTTAGAGATGCTGCTATCATTAGTAAATTCCCCACTAGTCTCCATTGAATTTTCCTCAAGGTAAGCAATAGGCTCTTCAAACACATCATCCATAGCTTTAGACTTGCCGCCTGCACCAATTACTAACATAGCAATGGTCAATCCGATGAAAATTATACCTACAATGGCTATAATCAAACCAGCAGGTTGTTTTTTCTTAAATTGTCTTTTCTTGCTGATATTATACTCTTTTTTCCATAACTCATCTATTTCTCCTGTGATATGCTTAGGATATACAACCCTGCCATAAAACCCATCAAAATGATTAAATATCTCACTTAAGTTTTGAAACTGATGATTACCATATTCTAGATCATTTATAAATCCTATCATTTCGTGTGGAGCATTGAATTTCATATTGAGAAAAGATGCATTGGAAAGAGTAATTATTTTGAGTACAGCTCCTACCTCCTGGGCAACTCTCTTAAAGTTAAATTCACTATTATTATCAATTGAATCCTCATCTATGAACAACAATTCATTGAACAATAAACTTCCTTCTCTTATAGTTAATTGAGACTCTTCAACCAACATACTCTTAATATCATTTGTAAAGTTATCATATTTCGTTATTCCCTTTAAGTACTGATAAGCCAGATTAAAGCGGTCTTCTATACTTAATTTGTTTTCTTTAATATATTCCGTTAAATATACATCTTTATTAAAGCTAGTAGCAAGTACTATCCCTTCATTTAGTTCCTCAAAATATACTAAATTATCTAATAATTGTAACTGCTCCTTCACTTCCTGCTGTAAGAATCTTTTTTCATTCAAAATATTAATTATAACAAATTGATTGCTGTTATCTTTTGGAGAGCCAATAAAAATCTTTTGTTCGTCACTGGTTTTAAATATATCGTGAATATCAAATTTATAAATATATTTACTGGCCATTATAAAACCTACCTTACTTGTAAATTTGTCTTTGATGTTACTAATCTATACTTTAATCATATTTATTCCTGAGTGTTGTTCAAAAAAATAAAAACACCTTTGCCTCAGGTGCCTATTAGATTAATAGCATGTTAATCTGATACATTTTGGCAACCTGGCAATCATAGGAACAATACTTTCCCTTAGATCCATAGCTTTGCGTCCTCATTTTTCAATGAGTTTGCTATTATCAATATGTGATTATATGTAAAAGCTAACTACTATTTTATCTAAAATAATATTTCATCTCATTTTTTTCTTGTTTTGATATTACCATATAAAGACGTATTTTTCAACAAAATTCGTCTTTTTTTTACAAAATCCAACAAGTATCCTATTTATCCTTTGCCGTATTGCTAGGACTCCCTCTTTAGGTGAAGAAACTAAGTGACTAACACCAAATCAAAGATTTGGGTTATCTACTTTCACGTTGTATAAGTGACTAACACCAAATCAAAGATTTGGGTTATCTACTTTCACGTTGTATAAGTGACTAACACCAAATCAAAGATTTGGGTTATCTACTTATCACAAAGGGTAGCCCAAGCACTATATCCTCGAAATAAATTCGACTACAATTCTTCTAATTTATTTAGCACTTGCCGCCAAAAAGTTCGTTAGGCTAAATTTATATGAAGAGCTATATTAATAAAAATGGAAATCTATTGTATTAAATAAGAGATTCAATTACAATTAAAGAAGCACAAACACTGTATTGAAATGCTTATAGTGATGCTAAAAAAACATCATGAAAAATTGAAGTTGTTGAATTTTATCTTATTTTTTAAAATTTACTTAAATAATGAACTTTAAAGAGGAGGTAGCCAAAATTGAATAGACTACATGATAAAAAGAAGTATATTGCTGATTTAAGCTTATTATTTGTCGCTGCAGTATGGGGTGGTGGTTTTGTAGCTGTAAAGGATGCATTGAATACACTTACTCCTATGTTCCTCATGACTATGCGTTTTGTTCTGGCTTCAATCATTCTATATAGTTTTTTGCATCGCAAAATTGGAAAAGTTAATAAAGATGACTTTAAGAAAGGAAGTATTGTAGGAACAATTTTATTTCTAGCTTTTGCAGCTCAAACCTATGGCCTTCAGTTTACAACTGCTTCTAAACAAGGATTTTTAACAGCAACCTATGTTGTAATCGTGCCTTTGCTTTATTGGTTATTGTATAGAAAGCCTCCAAAGCTGAAGACTTTCATAGGAAGTTTTTTAACAATCGTAGGTATAGCTTTTATTAGTCTAGAAAGTAGCCTAACCTTAAATATTGGCGACTTACTTACCTTAGTTTGCGCAGTTTTTTTTGCCGCACATATTATTTCTATAGAATATTTTGCTAAAGATATGAATGTTTATAAGCTTGCTTTTGTTCAAATTTTTGTTGCAGCCATTTGGTGTATAGTGCTTGCCTTTATGACTGAACCTATACCTGCATCCTTGAGTGCAAGAGCATGGTTAGCTATTGTGTATTTAGCAACTTTTTCAACATTTGCCTGTTTTACGATTCAAACGATTGCACAAAAATACACTTCCTCTTCCCATGCTTCAATTATATTGTCTTTAGAATCTGTCTTCGCAGCAGTTTTGGGAATTCTAATTTTAGAGGAAACGATGACTTCTATGATCTTATTAGGCTGTGCCTTGATTTTCATCGCTATACTTATTGTTGAAGTGGATTTAGATGTTATTAAAAATTTAAAGAAGCATGCTCCAGACAAGTACAACATATGATTAGCTACAAAAAGAACCTCCTCCACAAGAACGTTTTGATTTACAATTAGCATTACAAATTTTCAAAATAACCCAGTGAAGAACAAATTTGACGATGACAAAGTCGTCCGAGCACTCTCTTGAATACGCCAGAGGGGAATCCCCTCTGTACTAGACATAAAAACAGCTGGGTTTCCCCAGCATATGTATTACTTATTTCTTCATTGTTTTTGATAAAAGTTGAGTTCCTTTACCAATGTTATCTAAATCATTTTCTTTAATAAATGTAAGAAATGCTTCTTGAGGTAGATTAAGAATCTCACTTGCTTTTAATACTAAACCCTCGACTAACTGTTCCTTTTGTTCTTTTGTAATTTTACCACATTCAATATTGATTAATGGCATAAAATCATCTCCTTAAATAAAGTATCTTTATTATAACATGAACCTTGCTTCAGAGGGAATTTTTACTCCTACTAAAAAATATAAGACGTGGTTAAATAAAAAAACGAGAATTTGATGATATGCTAGGATTAAAGGGGGACTAAAATACCTAGTCATCAAACTCTCATTAGGAATATTATCGACAGTTATTTGGGTTGCTATACATAAAAATATAGAATAAATCGGAATAATTCATCAACATCAGAGGAAAAATGATTATAAAACATGCAAAGGGGTTGTTTTTATGGAAGTAAGAAAAAATGTCATTGTTCCATTGGGTTATGGTAAATTCGTTCGTTCTGATAAAGTTGTTGCTCTAGAACCTATAGAAGAAGATCGAGGACCTGGACGTCGAACTAAGGTATACGTTGAAGAAATTCAAGCTCCAGTCATCGCCTCCCGTACAGAAACATCTATCCTTGCAAACATTGTAGAGATTCCTAGTGAACTACTAGAGGCTACAGCAGCACTTGAATTATTAAAAGACATATTAGATGATTTAGAAAAGATAGGTCCCATGCTAAGAAATAGCATAAAAAAAGAAGCAGAGCTGGATTTAGACAAAATTGAAAAGAAAATCGAAGAGATTCTTAAACATGAAATTGAGTTCGATATTAAACATTAAATATTAGTTCAATCCTTTACTTTGAATAAATGCAGAAAATTTTAGCAGCTTTATCCTTAGCTTATTATATGAAAACAAGGGCGATCTTTTGAAAAGTATATGAATCTATTACGTTCTATAGTCATTATTCGACTTTCCTCTCTGGAAGAAGGTATCTTATATTTATTTAAGGATATACTTTACAGCGGGTATTATGGGTACAAATCCCATAAATGTGCTTCACTTTGTTATGTTATTTCACTTAAAAATTAATAATCATCTGCCTAACAATATAAAGAATATAAGCCAATATAATCCCCCGGAACGTAATTGCACGCCAATATAAGGCAGATTTTTCATCTTTAGTATAGACTTCTCCCCTTACGGTCACCTTCTTGTCCCTTAAGGCAAAGTAAATTTTTCTTAATAAAAAAATACACATAATGACAAATAAACTGATAAAGCCTATATGCAATAAATATCTTCCACTAATAATAATGCCACCACCTTAAAATAATGTTTTAATAGTATAAGTATATCTTATTTATTTAAATTTAACCATATAGATTAATAAAAACAAAAATTTATCTCTTATTCTTTATTAATTAAATGATTATATTTTTTCTTGAATAATATCATACAGTCATCTAGGGTAGTTTGCCCTAAAACGATGTCCTCAGCCATAACCTGACAGGAAGGTGAGCCACATGCTCCACAATCAAGCCTTGGTAACATTGTTCTTATCTCAATAGCCTCTTCTACTTTTTTTATAGCTTCGGAGAGATCATCACCAAAAATTTTGATGATCCTAGGTTTAATCTCATTTTCTATAAACATGTCTTGATCTTTAATTTTAATACCAGTAGAAGGATCCCTAACAAAATGTTTTTCCGACAGCTTTCGGATTCTATTTCTTGCAACGAAAGGATTTTCAATTGTCATCACTCCACCAACACAACCGTTAGTACAAGCCAAAAGTTCAACAAATCTAATGTTAGGAAGCCTTGCATTTTCGATATCATCTAAAATTTTCATTACATTTTCTATACCATCTACGCAAATATATTCATCTATCCCCAGAGAGAAAGTTTCTCCACCTGCTCTAGCCCAGCCTATTCCTTTACCTGACATATAAAATGGCTGTGGATCTTGACATTTATCTAGATTATCTAGAATAGACCGATGAATTTCCTTAAAAGAAATAACACCATCTACGGAGGATTTCTTAGAGCCAGCGGGATTTTTAACACCTGTTACCTTTGCAGGACAAGGACTTATAAAAAATATACCTACTTCTGAAGGCAGAAGATTCATCTCATTCACAGCTTCATATCTTGCAGCTCTAGCTGTTATTTCCATAGGAGATTCTATGGGCAGAATGTTATTTAATAAACTGGGAAACCTTACTTGCAATAATCTCACAATTACAGGACAGGAAGAGGAAATAAAAGGTTTTTTTCTGGAAACATGAAGTATATTCTTAGTCAAGCTTGAAACAGCATCAGCTGCTCTAGTTATTTCGAAAACATGATCAAATCCGCAAGATTTAAGAGCTGAAATAATCTGTCCTGGCTCTATCTCATCGCCAAATTGACCATAAAGACTAGGGGCGGGTAATGCTACTTTGTATTTATAAGATTTAATACAATCTAGTGAGTCTGTTACACTATCCTTTGCATGCTCAGGACAGTGCCTAATGCACATACCACAATCGATACATTTACTATCGATAATTTTTGCTTTACCTTCTCTCACTCGAATAGCTTCAGCAGGACATTTTTTTATACAATGAGTGCAGCCAATACAGTTCTCTTCCTTTAAAATAACAGAATGGAATGAGTTACTCATTTAAGATCTCCTCTCAGCATTAAAAATTGAGTATCTTGTACACATTTTCTTTCTAAAAGGTATTATGAATTTGCAGCAGAACTATAGGACCTGTTTGGAGTCACCTATCTAATATGACATTATCCAATTCTACCTATAGGGAAAAAATACCTTAGTACATTAATTATACCACACAAGAAAAAAGTAGCAATCATAATGGACAGTAGGTGTGCCGCTGTTAGACAAGCACTTCCAATGAGAATGACCGCGTGCATGATTACGTTGCCATCCAAGGCACCAATAACTAAATAGGATTTCCTAACAAATCCATTCAAAGGTGAAATTCTATTGCAGCAACATCTGTTATAGAGTTATAGTAGTTGCTACCAAAGGGCTTTACCGTTAAGGTTTGGTTAATATGTAAACCCAGGTACAAAGAAATGCACCTGGGTTTGTATTAAGAAATTTTCTTCACATTATATTGATAGTCTTTGTAATACTCTATCGTCTCAATAAATTCATAAACTGTATCTAAGGATGTAAAACAGGGAATATTGTGCTCTACTGATTTTCTTCTCAGTTGAAATCCATACCCTCCCATATTGTTCCCTGTTGTAGGGGTGTTAATAAACATTACAATTTCCTTTTTTCTAAAGGACTGCACAATTTCCTCATGGGATTCAAATACCTTTTTCACTGGAATTTGCTGATCCCAATAGTATTGTGCTGTTTTTCCTGTAGCATAGATTTCAAAGCCCATCTTCACTAGTTTTTCCACAAGGGGTAAAGACACCGTTTTATCACGATCTGCTATGGATAACAGTACCCCGCCCTCCATTGGAATCTTTAAACCAGTCGCTTCAAAAGCCTTCAGCATGGCTTCTTCATAGGAAACACCTACTCCCATTACTTCACCAGTTGATTTCATTTCTGGTCCCAGTGAAGTATCTACATCCCCTAACTTTTCTAAACAAAATACTGGTGCCTTCACTACGATATAAGCAGGGTTCTTGCCTACTCCTGTGCCATATCCCTGTTCCTTCAAGGTTTTTCCCATTATAATTTCTGTAGCCAACGCCACCATCGGCACCTTTGTCACTTTGGAAACAATGGGTACAGTACGGGAGGCTCTTGGATTGGCTTCTAGCACCATTACTTCTTCATTCTTAACAACATATTGGATATTGATTAGTCCCTTTACCTTTAGAGCCTTGGCAATAGCAGTGGTATAGTTTACAATATCCTTAAGCACTTTATCGCTTAAGTTCTGGGCTGGATAAACACTCATGCTATCTCCGGAATGAACCCCTGCCTTCTCTATATGTTCCATAATGGCAGGAATAAATACATCTTCTCCATCACTGATACCGTCAATTTCTACCTCTTTGCCCTCCACATACTTGTCAATAAATAATGCCTGACCCTTCGCAAATTCTTCTATTGTTGTGACATAAGTCTTTAGTTCCTCTTCATTTCTTACAATTCTCATGGACTGACCTCCAATAACATAGGAGGGTCGAACAATCAAGGGAAAATTTAGTTTTTGGCTTATTTCTACCGCTTCTTCCAAGCTCTTTGCAGTATAACCCTTGGTTTGAGGTATATTTAATTGCTGTAATAGCTTAGAAAATTTTTCTCTATCCTCTGCTATGTCTATAGCCTCAGGTGTAGTTCCAAGGATTTTCACGCCTCTTTTATATAGAGGTTCTACTAAATTGATGGCGGTTTGCCCTCCAAATTGAACAACCACACCCTCAATCCCTTCTTTTTCAGCAATATGATAAACATCCTCCGCTGTAAGGGGTTCAAAGTATAGCTTATCGGAGGTATCAAAGTCAGTGCTTACGGTTTCGGGGTTGTTATTAATAATGATGCTTTCTAATCCCATCTCCCTTAATCCCCATGCTCCATGAACACAACAGTAATCAAACTCAATCCCTTGACCTATTCGAATAGGCCCCGATCCTAGGATCATCACCTTTTTTTTAGAAGTAACTTCTACTTCACACTCCTCTTCATAGGTAGAATAATAGTAGGGGGTTGAGGATTGAAATTCACCGGCACAGGTATCTACGAGTTTATATACCGGCATCAATTGTTTCTCATGACGATATTGACAAATGGTTTCTTCTGTAGAACCAAGAATCTTTGCTATATATGAATCACTCATTCCCATTTGTTTTGCCTTGATGAGGGTAGGCTCATGGAACCCTCTCTGTTTAAGTTTTCTTTCCATATCTACGATATTTTTAATTTTTGATAAGAACCAATAATCTATTTTGGTTAAATTGTAGATTTCCTCTACCGTATACCCACTTCTTAAGGCATGGAAAATCGTAAATAATCTTTCGTCGTTGGGTACCTTTAGTTGTTGAGTAAAATCCTTTCGTATAAAATCAGGGGTAAGCAAATCATCAATTCCTATATAGAAAATCTTTTTATAGCTTCCCTCTAAACTTCGAATAGCTTTTAACAATGCGCCTTCAAAGCTTCTATCTATAGCCATAACCTCACCGGTGGCCTTCATTTGTGTACCTAGTTGACGATTAGCAGTATGAAACTTATCAAAGGGCCATTGAGGAATTTTTACCACTACATAATCCAGTGAAGGTTCAAAACAGGCGGTAGTTTTACCAGTGACAGGATTTTTTATTTCATCTAGCGTTAATCCAACAGCAATTTTAGCAGCAATCTTAGCAATAGCATAGCCTGTTGCCTTTGATGCTAAGGCACTGGATCGGCTTACCCTTGGGTTTACTTCGATAACAATATACTCCATACTATAGGGGTTTAATGCAAATTGAATATTACAGCCCCCTTCTATTTTCAGCTCACGAATAATATCAATAGAAGCGCTTCTAAGCATTTGATATTCACTATCTCTTAGGGTTTGAGATGGTGCCACCACAATACTATCTCCTGTATGAATTCCGACTGGATCGAAATTTTCCATGTTACAGATGGTAATGCAGTTATCGTTTTTGTCTCGCATTACTTCATACTCTATTTCCTTCCAGTTGGCTACGCTTTTTTCAATCAGCACCTGCCCTACCATACTAAGTCGCAATCCCTTTGCCACGATTTCTATATACTCTTCTTTATCATTGGCTATTCCTCCTCCTGTACCGCCAAGGGTATAGGCTGGACGTATAATGAGGGGATAACCTACTTCCTCTGCAAAAGATATGGCCTCCTGCAAGTCCTTTACAATTGTGCTAGGAGGGATCGGTTGACCTAGCTTCTCCATGGTTTCTTTAAATAGCTTTCTATCTTCAGCTCTTTTTATTGCCTCTATGGAGGTTCCTAAAAGCTTTACTTTGTATTTTTGTAGTATTCCTGCCTCATAAAGCTCAAAGGCTAAATTCAATCCTGTTTGCCCACCTAATGTAGGTAAAATACCATCGGGTTTTTCTGTCTCTATGATTTTTTCCAAAGCCTTTATATTTAACGGCTCAATATACACTACATCTGCAATCTGTTCATCGGTCATAATTGTGGCTGGATTACTGTTCACCAGCACAACCTTTACCCCTTCCTCCTTTAAGGATTTACAGGCTTGTGTTCCGGCATAATCGAATTCTGCTGCTTGCCCAATGATGATTGGTCCTGAACCAATCACCAATACTTTTTCTATATCGCTGTTTTTAGCCACTGTTCTTCCCTCCTATACCGCTTGCTGTTTTCGCTGGACATTGTATACAAATTGTTGAAAAAGATATTTAGATTCCATCGGTCCCGGTGATGCTTCTGGATGGTATTGTACACTAAATATTGGTAAATATTTATGTCGAATGCCTTCTATCGTTCCATCATTTAAATTTCTATGTGTTACTATAATTTCTTTTGGATTCACGGTGTTTTCATCTACCACATAACCATGATTTTGTGAGGTAATGTACACTTTGTTTGTCAATAAGTCCTTAACAGGGTGGTTTCCACCTCGATGCCCATATTTTAGCTTATAGGTTTCTGCCCCAAAAGCTAAAGATAATAGTTGATGTCCCATGCAAATTCCAAACATAGGCTTGTGGTGCATTAGTTTTTTTATGTTTTCTACGGCTACCATCAAGGTTTCAGGATTTCCAGGTCCATTCGATAAAAATATTCCCTCCACCCCTAACTTCATGATCTCCTCCGCTTTGGTGTTATAGGGTAGGACTGTAATGTGACAATCATAGCCCTTTAAAGTTCTAAGAATATTTTGTTTTACCCCAAAATCCAATAATGCTATATGGGGTCCCTGTCCCTCGATCACGTAGGGCTTTGATGTAGATACTTCCTCTGTATAGTTCTTATTTTGTATATCCTCTTGGTTCATTTTTTCTAGGGCCTCTTCTTTACTGGTCATAGAAGTGGTAATCATTCCCTTCATAGTTCCTTGCTCTCTTAAGTGCTTTACTAGCTTTCGGGTATCAACACCCTCTAAACCCATAATATGATGTTTTTTAAAGTATTCATCTAAGCCCATCTCACTTTTCCAGTTACTAGGAGTTTTGCATAGCTCTCGAACAATAAGTCCTTTTATGGAAGGTTTAGCCGATTCTATATCCTCGCTGTTAATTCCGTAATTTCCAATCATAGGATAGGTCATCACCAATATTTGTCCGTTGTAGGAGTTGTCGGTAAAAATTTCTTGATAGCCTGCCATGGAGGTATTAAATACTACTTCTCCTACCTCCTGTTGCAAGTCTCCAAAGGTCTCTCCCTCTAGAACCATTCCATCTTCTAAAATCAAATAGCCCTTCATTTTTATACCTCCAATTCCTGAAAAATTTTGTCTAAGATCTCTACTGTCTTTTGTATATCTTCTTTCTCTATAATAAGGGGCGGTAAAAATCTTAATACCCTTCCAGCTGTACAGTTAATAAGAATCCCTTCATGAAAAGCTTTTTCTACAATGGAGGCTCCTTCAAACTCTAGCTCTAGACCTACCATCAAACCCTTTCCCTTTACTTTCTTTACCCATGGATACTTTATAATCAGATGTTGCAGCTGATCATGAAAGTATTTCCCTTTGTCTTGTACCTTCTCCCACAGTTTTTTCTGCAAAATATAATTCATGGTTCCTAATGCTGCAGCAGAGGCTAAGGGGTTTCCTCCGAAGGTGGTACCATGATCTCCAGGGCTAAAGGCTTCTGCTGCCTTATCCTTAGCAATCACTGCACCTATTGGAAATCCGCTGGCTAAAGCCTTTGCTATGGTCATAATATCCGGCTCTATTCCATAGTTTTCATAGGCAAATAGTTTACCTGTTCTTGCAATTCCACACTGTACTTCGTCAAAAATCAGTAGGATGTCTTTCTCCTCACACAGATTTTTTACTTCCTTCAGAAACCCCTCCTCTGCAGGGGTCACTCCTCCTTCTCCTTGTATGGGCTCTAGCATAATACCACAGGTTTTTTCTGAAATAGCTGCCTTGAGGTCATCTATATCATTAAAGGTTGAAAATTTAAAGCCCTCCGGGATAGGACCGAAGCCCTCTTGATACTTTTTATTGTGGGTAACACTTAATGTGCCTAGAGTTCTTCCATGGAAGGAGGTAGTCATAGCAATAATTTCATTTCTACCTTCTCCATACTTCTTGTAGCTATATTTTCTAGCAAGCTTAATGGCTCCCTCGTTGGCTTCTGCCCCACTGTTGCAGAAAAAGGCTTTATCTCCAAAGGAATTTTGTACCAATAATTTTCCTAGTTCCACCTGTTCTTTAATCCAGTAGATATTTGCTACATGCACTAGCTTCTCCACCTGATCCTTTACAGCATTGGTAAATGCTGGATGGCTATGTCCTAAGCCGCAGGCTCCTAAGCCTCCTATCATATCCAAATAGGTGTTGCCCTCTGTATCTGTCAAATAGCAGCCTTTTCCTTCTGTGAAAGCTACTGGTATACGTTTATAGGTATTCATGGTATATTGATTTCCATCTTGTATAATCATATCTATCATTTGAAACTACCCCCTTCAGTTTGTAATCATGGTTCCGATACCTTCATTTGTAAAAATTTCTAACAGTATAGAGTGGGGTTTTCTTCCATCGATAATATGAGCTCTTTCTACACCGTGGCTTACTGCATCATAGCAGCATTCTACCTTTGGAATCATTCCTCCACCAATAATCTGATCTTCTATATACTTTCGAATCTCATTTGATTTAATGTGGGATATAATAGAGTTCTTATCCTGTTGATCCTTCATAACCCCCTTAACGTCAGTGATTAATATCAGCTTCTTTGCCTGCAGTGCTGCCGCCAGCTTCCCTGCCACTTCATCGGCATTGATATTATAGGTTTCCCCCTCTTTACCATAGGCAATCGGTGAAATAACAGGAATATATCCTTTATCGGCTACAGTCTTTATAAGGCTAATATCTATTTTTTCTACCTCTCCCACCAATCCCAGCCTAGGATCCCTTTGTTTTGCTCGAATCATATTGCCATCCTTTCCGCTGATACCAATAGCCTTTATTCCATTACCATTGATAAGAGAAACAATCTGGCGATTAATCTTTCCTAAAAGTATCATTTCAGTAATCTGCATGGTTTCTTCATCCGTCACCCTAAGACCATCAATGAACTTCGGTTCTTTTCCAAATTTCTTCATCATCTCACTGATTTCAGGGCCTCCACCATGAACCACTACTGGATTCATACCAACATATTTCATTAGGACAATATCTTTAATTACTGTATGCTTTAATTCTTCATTAATCATGGCATTACCGCCGTATTTAATCAC
This sequence comes from Anaerovirgula multivorans, assembly GCF_900188145.1. Classification (GTDB taxonomy): domain Bacteria; phylum Bacillota; class Clostridia; order Peptostreptococcales; family Natronincolaceae; genus Anaerovirgula; species Anaerovirgula multivorans. The sequence continues at coordinate 98,032 of NZ_FZOJ01000002.1, forward strand.
TACCGTTTGATTATGAAAGGCTTTAATGTAGGGTAGGCTTTCCATGAGCACATTTGCTTTCTGACATGGTGATAAATTCATTTATAATTTCCTCCTAAGACCGATAAGCACCGTTTATTTTTACGTATTCATAGGATAAGTCACAACCCCAGCCCTTTGCCTTCTCTACCCCTGCATGTAAATCCACTAATATTTTTAGCTTCTTATGCTTTAGAATATTTTCCATCTCATCTTCTTTGTAAGCAGTTCCTTGGCCTTCTTCAACGATTTTCAACATGGCATTCTCATTACCTAAATAGACAGTAACCTTTTCCATATCTATGTCTACTCCTGAATAGCCAATACTGCATACAATCCTTCCCCAGTTACCGTCTTCTCCAAAGAAGGCGGTTTTCACTAGATTTGAATTTAGGATGCTCATTGCAATATCTTTTGCATCAGCAAAGGATTTGCTATTTTGCACCTCAACCTCTAGAAACTTGGTAGCCCCTTCTCCATCTGCTACGATAGTTTTTGCTAAAAACTCGTTAACATAATGGAATGCTTCTTTAAACTTATCTATTTCGGGATGGTTTTCGTCTAGCATAGCATTTTCCGCCATACCATTGGCCATCGCATTTACCGAATCATTGGTACTGGTATCTCCGTCTACTGTAATCATGTTGTAGGTTCGATCCACTGCATGCTTTAAAAGCTTTTGTAAAAATTCTCCTTTTATCTTGGCATCGGTGGTCACAAAGGCCAGCATGGTTGCCATGTTTGGATGAATCATTCCTGATCCCTTGGCAATCCCTGCGATCGTTACCTCTTCACCGTCAATTTCTAGTGATACAGCAATTTTCTTCACCCCAGTGTCGGTAGTAAGAATGGCTTCTGCAGCATCTAGACCGCCTTCATAGCTTAATACCTTTGTAGCCTTATTAATCCCCTTTAGTATAGTATCCATCGGTAGAGGAACACCGATTACTCCAGTAGAAGCAACTAAAATGCTTTCAAAGGATAAATTCAACCCCTCAGCTGCAGCCTCTACCATCTTTTTAGCATTTTCGTAACCCTCTTTACCGGTACAAGCATTGGCATTTCCACTATTTACAAGGATTGCTTGTGCTTTTCCACCCTGTATGTTTTCTTTTGATAGCTTTACAGGAGCAGCACAGGCCTTATTGGTGGTAAACACTGCAGCTCCTTCTGCTAATACATCACTTACGATAAGGGCTATATCTTTATTTTTCTTTTTAATCCCTATATGAATCCCGCAGGCCTTAAACCCCTTTGGCGAGGTAATATCCCCATCAAAAACTTGAAACTTTTCCATTTAAATTCTCCCCCTCTTTATGGCCACATAGCTGTCTGCTGTAGACCTTCATCTATATTGAATCCAAACATTAAATTCATATTTTGTACCCCTTGACCAGCGGCACCCTTTATGAGATTATCGATAGCACTGACAATGATGATGTTATTGGTTCTATCATCGATTTTTATACCGATGTCGCAATAATTGGAGCCAGATACTGCCTTTGTTTGAGGATACTCATTTTCCTCAAGGAGTCTTACAAAAGGTTGTTCTTCGTAATAGCTGTTATAGATTTCTTTTATATGTTGGAGCTTCGTCTCTTGTTTATTAGGTATATAAATCGTACTTAGTATTCCTCTTGTCATAGGAATGAGATGAGGTGTAAATTGTATCCTTATCTCTTCTCCTGCAGCTATTGAAAGTTCCTGTTCTATTTCTGGTATATGTCGATGTACGCCAATGCTGTAAGCCTTTAGATTTTCATGACACTGTGCAAAGAGATTTCCATCAGCAGGTGTTCTTCCAGCACCTGATATCCCAGATTTTGAATCTATGATTAGATTCTCAGGAATAATAGCATTTTCTTTTAACAGCGGATATAATGGCAACAATATGCTAGTGGGATAACACCCTGGATTTGCTACTAATTGAGCTTTGCTGATTTCATCTTGATAGATCTCACTTAAACCATATACTGCTGCATGAAGCTCTTCAAGAGCTTCATGCTTAGTTCCATACCACGTTTCATAGGTTTCGAAGTTCTTAATCCTAAAATCCGCTGAAAGATCGATTACCTTTTTCTTTTTTTGATAAATTTTTTTTACAGCCGGTTGACTTAAACCATGGGGTAAGGCACAAAACAATAAATCAATATCATCTAAATTTTCTTCCAAATTTATAGAAATACATTGATCTGTAACCACATTCCTTAGATTTGGATATACCCTGCCATAATCCATTCCAGCATAGCTTCTGGAATCTAAAAAACTAATTTCTACTTCTTTATGATGATGCAAAAGCCTCGTAAGCTCAGCTCCTACATATCCTGTTGCTCCGACAATTCCTACTTTTATCATGTCCTCACCTCTTGTTAATCAGTTTTTATATTTATAATCCAAATAGAATATTTATTTATTGTAAATAATTATACATCTATATTAATATTTATTCAATGTTTTTTTATGTTTTTTCATAAAAAAAACGCGAATCTTTTTGATCCACGTCTATCATTTCCTTTATTTACTTTTTAAACCAAGTCTTTTTCTTTTTATTAGGCAATAGCTCTGTAATCAGTGATAGAATCTGAAAGATATCTCTTATAGGCTCTAATATGTCTTCACTAATTCCTTGAGCTGCTGAAGCTGTATACTCCACCGTTTCTTCTATGTTTTTCACAACACCTTGTACATGCTTTATCTCTTCGTTCACCACGCCTGTGATTTCTTCTACATTATGTAACACCTTAGGTATTCGTTCCATAGTTTCGTCAATATGCTTTTCATTTTTTGCAATCATTAGTCTAATCTGTTTCAACGTCTCATTGACTTTAAGCAGCATGGTAACTAATATGACAAACAGCGCGATACCTAAAAGTGCAAACAAGATGGTAAATAATTGTCCTAAGCTAATGGTTATGGTTGAATCCATCTTACACCCGCCTTATCTTATGTTTTTTTATGAATCCTTATGCCTCTTCCTTGGCTAGCTCTTCCTTCTCTAATTGTAATTCCTCATCTTCCACTACATTAGGTTGACAAGATGGCTTTACTTTTTCTTTAAGAGTGCAAATTTTTTCAGAAAAAACTTCTTTTTTATCTTCATATATTTCCGATAGCTTTTCCTTACCTTCTGCTAAATTCACCTCAAGCTTTTCTTTTCCTTCTATCACACTGGTTTGTAGATTTTCTTTTATTTTCTCTAATTCTTCCTTCGTTTTTTTTCTAGTATTTTCTCCCTTATCTGGAGCAAAAAAGATACCAGCTAATCCTCCAAAAAAAGCACCTAGTGCTAACCCAGCAGTCATAGCCTTTTTCTTTTCCTCTTTTTTCTCCTTTTCTGCTCTTTTAGGATCTAATAGCTGTTTTATTTCTGCTGTTTTTCTCTGAAAATCTTTCAAATTCATATTCCCACTCCCCTTTTTTATTCATATAATTGGATATTATACTAATTATACCCTAAAAAGTTTGTCAGAAACAATCATCCCATAAAAAAAATCTTGCCCTTTATAAGGCAAGATTTTTATTGAGATTTTATATTCTAAAGTTTTCATGATATCCATTAACTTCTAGCAAAAGATTCCTTCTATAAATGGCATATAACTGCTTTAGCTGTGTAATCTTTTCTGACATCTCTAACTGTAGTGCCGAAACTAAATCATAGTTTTCTTCTTCAACCGCTTCTCTTATTAAGGTAAAGAGAGATTTTCTTTCTAGGCTATCCTTCATTAGATAATTTCGCATAGCATTAACCTTCTCCCAATTTACCACATCTAAATCTGTTACATTTTCAGCTCCATGAAGTTTCTTGCAGTTTCTTACTAATATCATATTATCTACGATGATTCTTCCTATTAGTTCCATAACCCATTTATCTAAAATAGATATTGTGTATGAGTTTACAATGACTTCACTGAATACATCTCCTTCAAACAATATTTCCTTTTTAGCTTGATGATTTGCAAAGCCTTTTAGGTTATCCCACACTGTAGCTGGCGGTTTTCCAAATAGTACTGTTCTTTCTTCCTCTGTATAGTCTTCAAATACATCTTCCTCACTACGGTAAGCTCGATCTTTCTCTAAATAAAACTTATCCTCTCCTGCCTTTTTAGAAAATTCCATCTCTAAGCTCTTACTATCCATTTTGCTCTCAACTGCTGCTTTAATACCATTTAACATAGTTTGGTAAGCAGCTGCTATCGTTAAGTATGAATTGGATGTTGGGTTTGGTGCTCTTAACTCAAATCTTGTAGCCAATGGATTGTTATTATCTCTAACTAAACCTACCAACACTGTACGATTTCTTGAAGGTATCTCTGTAGAGTGACCAACTGAGGCTACAATACATATAGGTGCTTCAAATCCAGGTTTCAAACGATTGAAGGCATCATTGGTAGCGGTAACAAAAGGATTGACAACCTCATAGTTTTTCAATAATCCCATTAATGCTCCCCAGCCAATAGAGCTTAAATAATTGCTTTTCATATTGTTTGGTGCAAATATATTTACATACTTTCCGCTTTTGAGTCTCATGCTAGCACCTAGATGAGCATGCTTACCACTTCCTGCAACACCCTCTATTGGTTTTGCCATAAAGGTTACTTCTAATCCATGGCTTTCGAATATTTCCTCAATTAATTCTCTAATAAACAACTCATTATCGGCACATTGTAGAGCAGTACTGTATTTCCAATCTATTTCTAGTTGCTCCATAACATGATTTAATTTTCCTGAAATACCTATCTTGGCTGTAACGCCACCTACCTCTTTATGTCCCATTTCTGGTTCAAACCCATACTTATCCATCAAAATAATGGTTTCCTCTAAAGCAGTTCTTACACTACCCTTAGTTTTCTTCCAATATTGCTCCTTTAACATCTGAGAAGTAGAAAGCTTTTCTTCATCAGCATAATCTTCGGGAGTTTTTACCCAAAATTCCAATTCGGTTGCAGTTGTTAATGTAACTTCTGCAATATCATCTACAGAAGATATATTTAGTTCTTCTAATAAATGAGGATAATCAGTAAATAATCCCTTCACTTGGTGAGTAAAATAATCAACTGTTCTTTTTAAGATTGATCTTGAATCTACTTTTTTTGCGTTATGTTCTATAAATGCTGGTATCCTTAAGGTACCAACAGGCAAGCCACTTTCATCATGGAAGTGATCGTAGTTGTAGTCAATGAACCAGGTTACATCTAAATCCGGAATTAAATCTACCTTTGCATTATTTAATGTTGCAATTCCTTGCAACATTACACTGGATCCATCGGTTTGAACACCATTACTTAGAAATTCTTCCATATCCTCTAGAAACAAAGAAATAGGAATTTTTTCGTCTGTATCGTTTCCCCCTAAATCTACCGCTACTACTGATACAAACTGAATGTTGGGATGTGCTTTTAAAATCTTTGTCAGTGTTTCTCGACTATGGGTGGATTTTTGTAAAGAATAAATCATTGGCTGTGAAATCAACTCTTCCAAACTTGTATGCATAAACATACCTCCTTATGTACTATTTTCGAATATTTTTATAGTCGTGCCCTTCATTTGTTCGTAATGTACCGAAATCTATTAAGTATAATTTGAATTTTAGTATTTATTATACAATAACTACAATTATTTGTAAATAGAGAAACATTTGAAATCTTTTTATGTTTATACAAATAATTTAATCCTTATGATTATTATTCAGCAATTTCGCAAAAAATAATTAGAATTTAAGGAATTACCAAATAAGCCCTTAAATTCTAATATTTGTTTTAACCTTCTTATGATATTAAGAACATCATGAGCTATGTCAGCAGTAATCATCCTCTCACTTTTTTAACTTCTACTGAAGATCCAAGGAGACAATACACCTGCTAGAATTGCTAATAAAGTAATGACAATAATAACCTTTCCTCCAGGATGTGCACAGTTGATGGTCCATCCGATACCAAATCTTTTTTCAATAAATAGACTTGGATCCTCTGGATTATAATAGAACATGCCCCATTTCCATAAATTGTCATCCTCTCTATCGATCACTGTATTATTTATCCCTTCTTCAGTCTCAACCTTTATCCTGTTACCACTTTGCCCGGTTTTAACCGCTACAAATATCACACCTACTAACGGAATTCCGATCCCTAAACCATGGGCAAGGAGGTTACCTATTAATGAAGGTCTAATTATTTGCAATACATTTAATTGAATTAAACCGAATTGTAGATTCATTGCAACTAATGTAACTAGTAGATAGATCATCCAATATCTCTTTGCAATTTTGTTTTGAAGTGAGGAGGTTTTAGGTCTAGCAGCGCTAATACTGGGTCTCACCCTCTTAATTGTCCAATAGATAAAAAAGAACAATGATGTCATTCCTGCCTGGATTAAAGGCAATCCAAAGGCTGCTCTAAAGCTTTTATCGCTGTACCCCATAGGCTGCCCACTAAAATCAAACCGTGTTGGAATTTGATCAGATAAATGAGGATATTGAATCATGGTAAAAAACAAAGTGAAGATGAAGATACTAATAGGTAACCAAAACCAGTGAACTGCAGGAAATTTATCTTGATATCGATGAGACGTATCTACAATCACCATCTGTTTTTTGTTTGCTGTCCAACCCTTATCTTTTTTCAATTTTTTTGCTTTATTGTGGGCATATAGGTAATTGATAGACATCACACCAATTAATATAAAAATTCCCCAATTTGAATAATCAATATTTTCAGTTTTAAAAGTTGCAATATTTAATAAAAAACTTATCAATAAGGCTGAAATTCCATAATTTCTTTTATAAACTTTTCTTAAGGCTACTACTTCTTCCCAATCACTTACATCTTCTGGTATAACAACTCCAAAAAGTAAAGTTTTCTTTATAAAGTTTGGCATAAAGTAACCAATTAGCACTAAAGGTATATATACAGTAAAAAGATTTAATAAAAATACAAATAGAAACATATTATTTTACCCTCCTTGTATCATAACGCTCATAATCTTTCAAAATCATCTCAATAAATTCTTCCTTTGTTACACCCCTTAAGTAAGCCTCAGCAGTAGTAATTTTCATAAAATCTTCTAAGCTTTCCATATACTCCTGTGTTTTTTCTACCTTTAAATCAGGATTAACCATAACCCCGCTCTTTCTATGGATGACCACCCACCCCTCTTGTTTTAGCTGATTATATACCTTGTTGACGGTATGAAAGTTTATACCTATATCTGCAGCCAATTGCCTTACAGAAGGCAGATCCTCACCAAGTTTTAATTCTCCCAATGCAATACTTCTAATCATTTGGTTCTTAATCTGTTGGTAAATAGGAATTTCCGATTCAAACTGTATTTGTAAAAACATATTACCCCTCCACATTTTTTATATCTGTTATATTTAGCATATAACAGATATAAAAAATGTGCAATACTTTATTTTGAATTTTATAAGTTCTCTATTCAACTGCAGAACTTAATTTTGATATACTAAGGGCTACATTTGCAGCCCATGGTTTTGGGGGAAACCGCGGCGACGTGTATTTTTATTAAGGTTTAAACTTAGCACTTTCTACTTCAAAGTACTACATGAAAAAACTACAAGAATTAGGTATGTCGGTTCCCTTAGTAATGATGATTAAAAGAGCCTGTTTACCATATCAGTAAACAGGCTCTTTTCTATATAAAGGGGAGGGGTCTTACTATTTTAGTGAATACTCTTTTGATTTTGTTTATATTCCTATTGTCCCATGATTAAGTTTGGTATAAACAATGTTAGCTGTGGAACAAAGGTTAATAGCAGAAGCATGATAAACATGACAGCATAGAAGGGCATCAATGATTTTAGCACATCTTCAATTTTACATCCTGCGATAGAACAGCCCACAAACAGTGTAGACCCTACTGGTGGTGTAATTAAGCCAATACCTAGGTTTAGCATCATTACAATACCAAACTGAACAGGATCCATGCCTACACTTGTTACCACTGGTAGTAAAATCGGCGTTGTAATCAGAATCAATGGAGCCATATCCATAATCATGCCTAGTGCTAACAAAATCATATTTACAATAATGAGGATTACATATTTATTACTAGATATCGATATTAGGGTTTCCGTTACTAGTGCTGGAATTTTCAGGTATGCCATCATATAACCAAAGGCACTGGAGGTTGCAATAACCGCTAGAACCATAGCCAATGTTTTTAATGAGGTTCTTAGAATTTTTCCCATTCTCTTTATAGGAATATCCCTATAGACAAAAAAGGTGATAAAAAATGCGTACACTGCTGCTATAGCTGCGGATTCAGTGGCAGTAAAGATCCCAGTCGTAACGCCTCCGATAACAATAACAGCGGTAAATAGACCAAGAATACTCTCTAATGAAATTTTCAACCCATCTTTAAAGGAAAATCGCTCTCCCTTTGGATAGTTTCTTTTAACAGCTACAGCATAGCTTAAAACCATTAATGCTAAACCTAGTAGCACCCCTGGAAGAAACCCGCCTAAAAACAATCTACCCACCGATAATCCTCCAGCTGCTAAAGAATAGATAATAACATTATGACTAGGTGGTATAATTACCCCTTGTGTAGAAGAGGTGATGGTTACATTGACAGAGAAGTCTTTATCATATCCTTGTTTCTCCATCATAGGAATCATGATAGCTCCAATAGATGAGGTGTCAGCAACGGATGATCCAGATATCCCGCCAAAAAACATGCTAGCCAAGACATTTACCATAGCTAAACCGCCACGAAGTCTACCGATAATTACATTAGAAAATTTAATTAATCTCTCTGATATTCCTCCTTCTCCCATGATTTCTCCAGCAATAATGAAGAATGGAATAGCTATTAATGAAAAGGAATTCAATCCCTTTACCATCTGCTGCCCAATTACCATAGGTGGTATTCCTAGATATAATGCTGTAACCATAGTTGATAATCCCAAGGAGAAAGCAATAGGAACCTTTATGATTAATAAAATTAAAAATGATACTAATAATAACGTTATTGCTGGTGCATTAATAATCATAGTTCCACCCCCTCTTTAGAAGTTAATTCATTATTTTCTTCAGTAGTTTCTTCAATACCAAATATTTGTGCTAGCGAATAACAGATAATCATCACGCCACAAACAGGTACCATTAAATAACTGGTAGAAGCTGGCCATTGGGTAGCTGGCAAGGTTGAACCTCCTGTAGCCTTAACCAATTTTGCTCCATACACAGCACAAAATAGTCCAAATCCACAAACCAGCACTTGATCCAGCTTAATAATAATTTTTTGCAATGACGGTGGCAATAAGCTTACAAAGTATTCTATACTAAGATGAATTCCCTTCCTAACGCCAAGAGCGATACCTATAAATCCAAACCATATCATGAGAATAAGAGAAACCTCTTCAGCCCATCGAGGAGAGGTATTTAAGATTTGTCGAGAAAACACCTGATAGGATACAATTAAAGTCATAGCCACCAAAAAAATCATGCCTATATATTCTAGTAAGTTACTAGTTAAGTTCAATATCTTTTTGATAGCCTTCATCCTTCTTCATCTCCTTTTTAAAGGGTGAAGAACAGGCTTTTCCTTTATTCTTCACCCTTTAACTTCATATTCTAATATTATCCTTCGATGTATTAAGTCTTACTTATTTTGTGTTAATAATTCTTTCGATTAAATCTTCATATCCTGCACCAAATTCCGCATACATAGATTGTACTGCATCTTGGAACTCTTGATTGCTTTCTAATCTTGTAATAACAGCTCCTTTAGCAACAACTGCTTCTTCCGCTGCTGCTTCTTCCTTAGCCCACTCTACTCTTTGGAATAAAGATGCTTCTTTAGCAGCTTCTTTGATAGCTTCTTGATCTTCAGCAGATAATTTATCAAAGGTCATTTTGCTTACTAAAATCACTTCAGGTGCTCTTGTATGCTCATCAACTGTATAGTACTTAGCAACTTCGTAATGACTTGTTGAGAAATAACTTGGCCAGTTGTTTTCTGCCCCATCGATTACACCAGTTTGTAATGCACTATACACATCTCCAAAAGCCATTGGAGTAGGTACTGCTCCTAATGATGTTACTAAATCCATCATTAGCTTACTTTCTTGTACTCTGATCTTCATACCTTTTAGATCCTCTACAGACTTGACTTCTTTCTTGGTGTTATAGAAATTTCTAGCTCCGCCATCAAACCAAGTTAAACCCAGAAGATTATTTTCTTCTAATGATTCAAGAAAATCATCTCCAATTTCTCCATCTAACACGTTAAACATATGATCTACATCTCTGTATAGGTATGGTAACATCAATATACCTAATTCTTTATTAAACTCACTTAGTGGTGAAATACTTGTACGAACAAAATCAATAGCTCCAAACTGTGCCTGCTCGATTGTAGCTTTTTCGTCTCCTAATACTGCTCCAGGATATACTTCAACTTTAACTCTACCTTCTGTCTTTTCTTCTACTAATCTAGCAAATTCTCTATCAGCTTCTACTGTTACGTAACCATCATTGTGGGTATCAGCTAATCTTAGTACGATTGTTTCTCCATTACTTCCATCGTCGCTTCCAGCATTGGTCTCTGGTGTCTCAGCAGGTGCTGGACTGTTAGATGAACATCCTGCTAACAAACCTATTACTAACACTGTACACATAAGAAGTATCATTGATTTTTTCATTTTCATTCTTTTCTTCCCCCTTAATACTTTTATAATTATATTTTTCTCATCTAAAGTGTACTATTTCGGAAAACGTTTTTCTATGGACTAAATTGTCTTTACCTTACATTTATTGTCCTAGACATCATTTTCCCGTGAATTTTTTAAAAAGCCAACAAAATCCAGACTGTTCAAAAGCCTCTAGATTCGAGGCACGAGAAAACCCAGCAACCGCAGTGTATAAAGGAATACGTAAGGGTGCTGGGTTTTGGAGCAACGAAGAATATGAGAGCTTTTGAAATCACAATTTTGCATACTCAGTTGCTGGTATTCCTACATATTTTTTAAATGCTCTACTAAAATAGTTAGGGTCCTCATACCCAACCTCCAATGCTGTCTCTTTGATGGATTTTCTTTCTTCCCGTAATAACTGTTTTGCTTTCTCCATCCTTGTTTTTATCAAATAATCTTTAAAGTTCTCTCCTTCAATCTTTTTAAAAAGTCTACTTAAATAGTATGAGCTTAACTCAATATAGTCGGCAACATCATTCAAAGAAATATCTTTCATATAGTTTTCTCGGACATATTTTTTTACTGATTCTATTGCTCTTGTGTTGCTATCTGTTTTGTATTGTGAAATAGCAAAAACTACTTCTTTTAACAAATTCTTTATATATTCCTTAATTTCTGTTGTTTCCTTTAGTTCCTGTATTTCTCTCTCCATTTTCTGTATTTCTAAAGAAACTAATGCTTTTCCAAAAAAATGGATGATGTTTCGATTAATAATTAAACAAAATTGTTGTATATATTTTTCAATAGATAAATTTTTATTGTTTGTGGTATTGGTTGTTACATAATCTAATATATTTTCAAATTCATTAACGGCACCTATCAGATCTTCATTTAAAAGTTTTTCAAAAATAATCATTTCCTTTTCATATACAATATTGAGAAGATCTTTATCAACAAGTTCATTCTTATCATGATCCACTTCCTCCATTTGTTTTTCCATCGTGGACTTTGCTTCCCTATAGGAGTTGTACAGCTTAGAGGTATCTTCATGACTGCTGCCAATACCAAAGTATAGCTGAAACTGGAATTTTTCTTCTACCTGGTATCGAATCTCCTTAATAGAGGCTATAAGATTTTTGTTATTAATCAGTTCTTGAAGATGATTATGAAAGAGTAAAAATACCATGTTTTTTAAATACAAACTTCCTAAAGTTTCCCTGCTTACAAATTTTAATTTATTTTTTATTACCTTTAATATTTCCTCATAGTCTTCGTCTTCTTCACTGCCACGAAAAATAATACAAATAAAATGATTACTTTTAACATTGAAAATGTTTTTATACTCTTCTAATTGATTTGCTGATAAATCTTCCCCTAGAATCAGTTTTAATATCATTTCCTTTTCTAGCAATGGCATTAATTGATTAATTTGTTTTCTCAGGCTTCTTTCTTTTTCTACATTTTCCTTTTTGACATTAACTTTTTCTATAATCTTATCCATCGCGCCGCAAAACTCTTCATCCGACACAGGTTTAAGCAAATAATCGTTAATTCCTATATGAATAGCTTTTTTTGCATATTCAAAATCATCGTAGGCTGTTAGAATAAGGATTTCTGTATTAGGTAATCGTGTTTTGATTAAATGAGAAGCTTCCAAGCCAGTAATCCCAGGGATTCTTATATCAGCCATAACAATATCTGGCCGTAAGTTTAAAGCCTTTTCTATTGCTTGGTTCCCATTGGAGGCCTCTCCACAGACTTGAATCTTATCCTTATAATATTTATTTATAAGGAATTTTAAAGCTTTTCTCTCAATCATCTCATCTTCAATAATCATCAACTGTAGCATAGGACTCACCATCCTTTAAAGGAATAAAAATATCTATGATTGTTCCTTGTCCAACTTTACTATCAACGAAAATTAAGTTTTCAACGCCAAAATGCAGCTCTAATCGCTTTTTTACATTGCCTAGCCCTAATCCCGTAGTATGTCCTTTTTTCTTTTCATTACTGTTTTCCTCAAAAATTCGTTGTAGTTTCTCCTGAGAAATACCTTTTCCATTATCCTTAATCTTTATTTTGACATGCCCTTCTCTTCTCGTAATAAATATCTCTATTTTTCCTTCTTCTTGATCCTGCAATCCATGAATAATTGCATTCTCTACAATAGGCTGTAGTGTCATAGGAGGTATAGCAATATCATCTATATTTTCCCCTATATTGAATTCAAAGGTTATTTGATCTTGAAATCTAGTTTCTTGTATAAAAGCATACGCTTTTAAAGTACTAATTTCTTCTTCTAATTTTACTAGTTTCTTTTTATAGCTTAAATTATACCTTAATATTTTTGCTGTAGCCTGTATTAATTTCACTGTATTATTGGCCTCTTCAAACATAGCAGTTCTAGAAATTATATTCAATGTGTTAAATAGAAAATGAGGATCCATCTGAGTTTGCAATGCCATTAGCTGCGATTCTCTAAGAAGCTTATCCTTTTCCAAATTAATCAATTTTTCTTTATTTAGATTGATTTCTACCTCACTTTTAAAGCTAAGCTCTTCTATAAAATATCTTATATTATCCTTCATGTGATTAAAGGCGTGGGCCATCATGTTAAATTCTTTGTATTTGTTTTCCTTTACATCCTCTACTTGCCAATTTCCCTTTGCCAGTTGTTCAGCAGATGCTGCAAGTTTAGTGATTCTTTCCATGATATCATTTGAGAGTAAGACAGCAAAGCCAAAACTAACAAAGCTAAAAAATAAAATGGTAACAGCAATACTTCTTTCTATTTCTTTATATCTTTGTAGAATAGTGGAATAATCTTCTTTACTATAGTCTAGATAAGAGGTAATCAACATCTGAGCATGATTGTTCATATACCCTGACAAGGTTCTAAGTTCGTTGAGCTTACGATAGCTGTAAATATTCAAACCACCTTCAACTAGAATCTCCCCGGTTAATTGTTGCTGATACTCAAACATATTTTCCAAGTTCCTCAAAAAAACACCACTATCTTTATCTTTTCTCACTTCATCTTTTATAGTTTTTAATATCGCTTCAATATATTTTTCAGAATCTCTATAATTATTAATGTGCTCTATTTCTCTGTTTCTTATATATTGATCGAAGGAATTCATGCTTTTGTTTATCTCTATGGCTAATTGACTTAATTCTATATTGGTTTTCATAGACCTATCATATTCTTTAGTTATGGTATTTTTCATAGAAAAAGATATCATAAAGGATATCATCATGATTAAGTTAATTAATAAAAATATGCTGATAATCCTTGTCTTAATTGACTTTTTATCCTTAATGCCAAATAACCTCATGGTCTATCCTCACATTCTATTTAGTATATATTCAAGTATATATCAAGTATATATACTGATACATGTTAATTATACTACATTTTCGCCTCCTCGTCATTCATCTCTGTAGTTTCCTTATTTAGACAAATGTAGAGCTTTACAGGAGAATCTCCACCTTGTTTAAGATGACGGAGAGTGGGTGTTGGAATAGTTTTTCAATTCCTATAGAACAAAAAATCCTGCCCCTAAGGACAAGATTTTAAGATTTATATTCTATTTATTAGTTTTCTAGTTGAATATCAAAGTAGTTCACTGCATTACGATAACAAATATTTTCTATAATTGAACCTAGAAAATCTAAGTCATAAGGAAATTCACCAGCTTCTACCCATTGTCCTATTAGATTACATAGTATTCTTCTAAAATACTCATGCCTTGGATAAGATAAGAAACTTCTTGAATCCGTAAGCATGCCTACAAATCTGGCTAGCAATCCAAGGTTTGCTAAAGCATTCATTTGACTAATCATACCTTCTTTTTGATCATTAAACCACCAACCAGAGCCAAACTGAATTTTTCCAGGAATTCCTCCTCCTTGGAAATTGCCAATCATAGTTCCTAAGATATAATTGTCATTAGGGTTTAAACAGTATAGTATTGTTTTAGGCAAATTGTCTTCTTTATCTAGACCGTCTAAAAACCTAGACAAAGGAATAGCAACTGTTTCGTCATTGATAGAATCAAAGCCCGTATCTGGTCCTAAGATTTTATACATTTTAGTGCTATTGTTTCTTAATGCTCCAATATGAAGCTGCATCACCCATCCATATTTACTATATTTTTTAGCTAAATGTTTCAAAGTATAGGTTTTAAATTTATATAATTCCTCTGATGCCAAAGACTCTTTTGCTAATAACTTTTTAAATACAGCTTCGACTTCCTCTAGCTTTGCCTCAGCATAGAATACCTTATCCAATGCATGATCCGATAACCTACATCCAACATTGTGGAAATAGTCAATTCTACTATCTAAAGCTCTTAGATAGGTATTATAATCGACTATGTCCATATTTGTTATAGAAACTAGACCTTCAAACCATTTTAAAAATTCTTCCCTTTCGACATTGATTGCTTTATCAGGTCTGAAGGTGGGAAGCACTTTTACATCAAAGCCCTTATCTTCTTTTAGCTGAATATGATGTTCTAAATTATCAAGAGGATCATCAGTTGTGCATACAACCTTCACATTGGATCTTTTTATTAATTCCTTTGCAGTAAAGTCCTCTTGATTTAGTAGTTCATTACATCTATTCCATATATCTTCAGCGGTGACCTCATTTAAAGTATCATAGATACCAAAATATCTTTGAAGCTCTAAATGGGTCCAATGATATAACGGATTTCCAACACATTGAGAAAGCGTTTTAGCCCAAGCCGTAAATTTTTCATAATCGCTGGCATCCCCAGTTATATATTTTTCTTCAATCCCATTACTTCTCATTGCTCTCCACTTATAATGATCTCCACCTAACCAGACTTCGGTAATATTTCTATAACGCTTATTGTTTCTAATTTCCTCAGGATTTAGATGGCAGTGATAATCATAGATCGGCATGTTCTTAGCATAATTGTGGTACAATTCTACCGCTACTTTGTTATTTAACAAAAAATTCTCATCCATAAACTTTTTCATTTTTTCATCACCTATTGGTTTATTTTTTCAATACTGACAAAACCGTAGCTCCTATATACATTTTAATTGTAAAAATGTATATCTATATGGATATACACCCCTGAATTTTAATATACTAAGGGCTACATTTGCAGTCCTTGGTTGCGTCTTTCAACCAAGGACGAAACCGTAGACCGTGTATATTAAAATTTGAGCATACAATACATTTCTATAAAGTCACACCAGTTTTAAATATTGAAATTTCCCTAAAATTATTTTTCTCATTATTCACTAATTTACCACTAGCTACTTCAAGCATGTATTCAATAAACTTTTCTACTACTTCCTCCATTGTTTCATCCTCTACTAATGTTCCTGCATTAAAATCAATCCAATGGGGCTTCAACTTATAGATCGCAGTATTTGTAGATATCTTCATGGTTGGTACAAAGCTTCCAAAAGGTGTCCCCCTACCGGTTGTAAATAATACCATTTGACATCCAGATGCTGCTAAAGCTGTCGCTGCCACTAAATCATTTCCAGGAGCGTTTAATAGGTTCAGTCCCTTTTTCTTTAGAAGTTCTCCATATTTAAGGACATCTACAACGGTTGCTTTTCCACCTTTTTGTGTGCACCCTAAAGATTTTTCCTCAAGGGTAGTAATTCCTCCTTCTTTATTGCCTGGTGAAGGATTTTCATAAATTGGTTGGTTATGCTCTATAAAATACTGTTTAAAGTCATTGACGAGGCTAACTGTTTTATTAAAAACATCTTCGCTTTCTGCACGATTCATTAAGATAGTTTCTGCACCAAACATCTCTGGTACCTCTGTTAAGATAGTTGTTCCGCCTTGAGAAATTAGGAAATCTGAGAAAACACCTACCAAAGGGTTAGCAGTAATCCCTGATAATCCATCAGAACCACCACATTTCAAACCTATCTTCAGTTCAGATATAGATACAGCCTCTCTTTTGTCTTCCTTCATTTTCTCATAAAGCTCCTTCAACAGCTTTACACCTTCTTGAATCTCATCAGACACTTCCTGAGTGATCAGGAATTTCACTCTATCTTCAGCATATTCTCCTAGGCTCTTTTTAAAATCAGCAATATAATTGTTCTCACAGCCCAATCCTAATACCAGCACACCGCCTCCATTAGGGTGTTTTGCAACATCTCCTAATATGGTTCTAGTATTTTCATGATCATCTCCTAACTGTGAGCAGCCATAATTATGTTTAAATACTTCAATGGCATCGATTCCTTTAGTATTTACTTCTTCTTTAAATTTCTTAATAATCATTTCAGCGATACCATTGACGCAACCAACAGTAGGTACAATCCACAATTCATTTCGTATACCTACATCTCCATTTTTTCTGCGATATCCATCGAAGGTTAAATTTCTATTGTCTTCGATAATTTCATTTAATGCCTGGTTAAATTGATATTCACTAACACCAGATAAGTTGGTCTTTGTATTATGGGAGTGAATCCATTTGCCAGTTTCTATTGTTTTTGTTGCATGGCCTATAGGTGCACCATACTTTATAACATTTTCTCCTTCTTTTATATCCTGTATAGCAAATTTATGTCCTCTTTTTATATCTTCTTTTAACTGGATTTCTTTATTTTCAAAAGCAATGATTTCATCCTTCTTTAGATCTGTTAAAGCTACAATTACATTATCACTACTATTGATTTTAATAAATCTTTTCATACTAATTCATCACTCCTAAAACAGCCTTTTTCATACCTAGCTCTTGAATTTTAACTAAGTGTGCTGTTACTGCATCCGTTAACCCTACTACCTGATTTAAATCCATTTTCCAAACTTTTTCATTAGCTAAAATCGTTTCTGCTATGGTTTTTAATTGTCCCTGTGAACCATCATAATTAGCCCATAAACTTTCATACTGCACTAAAATCTCTGCATCATCTGCTAAAGCAATTTTTTCACCATTTCTTTCTCCCTTATAGAAGGCAATCAATGCTGCTAGTGAAAAGGTTAACTTTTGTGGTAGCTGCTCTTTTCTATTTTGATATTCTAAAATAGAAGGAAGTACCCTTGTTTCAAATTTTGACATAGAATTTAAGGATATACTCATTAATTCATGTTTAATAAAAGGATTTCTAAAACGATCTAGTACTGCATTAGCAAATGCTTCCAGTTCTTCTTGAGGTAAATCTAAGGTTGGTATAATCTCCTCAAAGATTGTATCCTTTGTAAATTTTCCAATAATATCATCTTCTACTGCTTCTCTAACCGTATCAATTCCATAAAGATAAGCTACAGGTACCATGCTTGTATGTGCTCCGTTTAATATTCTTACTTTTCTTGTTCTATAGGGTGTCATATCATCAACAAAGAGCACATTTAATCCAACTTTATCTGTTGGGAACTCATCCTTTACCCAAACAGGACCTTCAATTACCCAAAGATGGAATGGTTCTGCCTCTACTACTAGATTATCTTCATAGCCTAATTCACTATTGATTTCTTGTATTCTTTCTCTAGGATAACCAGGTACAATTCTATCTACTAGACTGTTACAGAAGGTATTCCCTTCTTCTATCCATTGCTTAAAACCTTCTTCTAGCTTCCAAAGCTCAATAAATTTAAGAATTGTTTCTTTAAGCTTATCACCATTTTTCTCAATTAATTCACAAGGAATGAAGATGAATCCTTTTTCTTTATCTCCATTAAAAGTCTTATATCGATGATATAACAAAGCAGTTAGTTTACCGGGAAAACTCTTTTGTGGTCTATCCTCCAGTTGATCCTTTTCATCAAAGGCAATTCCTGCTTCTGTCGTATTAGAGATTACAAATCTTAATTCTGGATTTTCAGCTACACTTAAATATTCATCATACTTAGTGTAAGTATTGATTCCTCTTGTAATACAATTAATTACAGAGTGCTCACTTGCTACTTTTCCATCTTTTATTCCGTTTAGATATAATGTATAAAGACCATCTTGTTTGTTCAACATATCTATCAACCCATTTTCCAAAGGCTGCACTACGACTACCCCACTGTTAAAATCTGCCTCTTTATTCATTTTGTCTACCTTCCAATCAACGAAGGCCCTTAAAAAGTTTCCTTCCCCAAACTGTAATATCTTCTCTGGATACTTTTTAAATTCCTTATAAACCTCTTTACTTAAATTCATTATTCTTCCTCCTTTGAATTATTGTTAACGTGTGCATAATTCTCATGCTTTTATGATTAAATAATATTCTATAGGCTTTTAACAGAATTTCTTATGATCAGCTCAGTGTTAATGTATACCCGATTATTTAATGGTTTCTCCCCATTCATTAATTGTATAAGTCCTTTAGCACCTTCATTACTAATTTTTTCTATAGGCCTTTTTACAGTCGTTAATGCGGGTGTTAAAAACGATGAAAAAATATTATCATCAAATCCAATCATTGAGATATCATCTGGTATTTTAAGATTTTTCTCTTGAATTGCTTTCATTGCCCCTACTGCCATATCATCGTTTGAAGAAAAAATAGCGGTAGGTAATTCTTGATTTGTTAAGAGCTGCTGCATAGCAGTATACCCACTCTCTAAATCATAGTCACCTTCTATCATATATTCTTTTTTAAAAGGTATGTCATAGTCTATTAATGCTTGCAAAAATCCTTCTTTTCTTTCTTGACTAGACTTAAACCCCTTTCTACCTTCAATGATCCCAATTCTTTTATGCCCTTTTTTAATTAGATACTCTGTTGCCTTATAGGAGCCTCTTTTATCATCAGATAGGATATTGAACAGCCCTTTCTCCTGCATCTCTCTATTTAATACAACTAAGGGAATTTTTTTATCTAAAGTATGATAAATAAAAGGGTTATCCTTTGTACTTTGACTCATAATAAGAATACCATCAAAATTTTTCTTGTTAATTCTATTAAAATCTTGATAATCGTCTATTGCTTTTACTACTAAATTATATTGATCCTTAATTACATGATTAACACCTCTAACTACTTCATAAAAGAAATGGGAGGAGGTACCATGATCGATGTTGGAAAAAAACAAACCAATATGATAGGACTTATCCAGCACTAAGCTCCGGGCACTATAATTAGGAGAATAATTCAATTCCCTAGCTATCTTTTTAATCTTTTCTTTTGTTTCCAGAGTAATTAAAGGACTATCATTTAATGCCCTTGATACTGTTGTATGTGATACATTTGCCAGCTTTGCTATATCTTTTATTGTCACGCTCATTGTTTTACCACCTCATACTTATGATATCACACAATGCACACGTTAACAATGGTTGTGTACATTATTTTATTTTTGTAAAAACTACTGGAATTAGTAGTCTTTACAAAAATAATTTATTCTAATATAAACTTGCAGGTCTTTGAATAAAATGAATGATATTTCCTTCAATGTCTTTAAAAAATATGGTTTTTATCCCTTTATCGTTTTCTTTTAAACCATCTATCATCTCAGCATCATGCTTCATCAAATTTTCAAATTCTCTTTCTATATTATCAGTTCCAAAGGATAAATGTCTAATCCCTTGGTATTTGTTACCTAATATCTCTGTTTCATTGTCTGCAGGATATATTTCCAACATACTGTTATCCTCCATTAATAAGAAATAGGTAGGACGTTCCTTCCTATTATCATAAACAATTTTAAAACCAAAAAGTTTTATGTACCAATCCTTTAATGCCTCAGTATTTTTTGCAGCAATACCGACATGCTCTAGTGTTATCATAAAGATCATACTCCTTTTTATAATATTTTTTAGTAAATTGACAAATATACTAAAACAGCTTATTTACCGAATATGTAAATAAGCTGTTATATTTCTCTATATTTAAGGGGGGAGGGTAAATATAGACTTATCTATTTGAAATAATACTCACTATCTATCAATATGTGTTTCGATACCCATATACTTTTTAACCTGTTGAAGGGTAGGAAAACCTTCCATATCCCCTCTTACCAGGGTAGCCATTGCACCTACAGCATTGGCCAATTGTCCGCATTCTCTTAGATTTAAATTCCTTAGGATTCCCGATAAGAAGCCGGCAGCAAAACCATCTCCCGCTCCCACAGTATCCTCTGGCTTTTCTACAATATACCCTGCAACCAACTCTTCGTTTTCTCTACTTGCTATATAGCAACCTTCTTTTCCCAGTTTTGTAGCCACGATCTTACAGCCCATATTTAGAAAGAATCTGCCAATTTCTTTAGGTTCATCGGTACCTAGAAGGAGTTTTCCTTCTTCCTTTCCAGGAAAAGCAATATCTGTCATTTTTATTATATCCATTATGATTGACTTAGCTTCTTCAATATTCCACAATTTCAAACGAATATTTGGATCAAAAGATATCAATACGTTGTTTGATTTCGCAACTTCAATAGCTTTATATACCGTTTCTCTTGCAGTATGAGATAAGGCTAGAGTAATTCCTGTAACATGCAAAATTTTTGCAGATCTAATATAATCCAAATCTAAATCTTCGGTTGTGATATTGCTGGCAGCTGAATTTTTCCTATAGTAATAGACATTAGGATTAACATGGGCAAATCTTTCTTTAAAAAGAAGGCCAGTGCTTCTCTCTGAATCAATTGAAGCCCTAGAAACATCTACTCCTTCTCCTCGAATGACGGCCTTAATATACCTTCCAAACTCGTCATCACCTAACTTAGAAAACCAGCCTACCTCATGACCTAGTCTAGCTAAAGCAATAGCTACATTAGATTCGGCTCCTGCTATTGATTTGTTAAAGTTATGGACATATCTTAAAGGACCCGTAGAATCTGGATTGAATAAAACCATGGACTCTCCAAAGGTTACACATTCCATATTATCTTTGAACCCTTCCAGAACCGTCACCCTTCGTTAATGTTTCTACTTCGTCCTTAGAAATCAAGTTGAAATCTCCTGGGATTGTATGTTTTAACGCAGATGCAGCAACAGCATACTCTAATGCACCTTGTAATGGCATCTCTGTAATTAATCCATAAATTAATCCACTTGCAAAGGAGTCTCCTCCTCCAACTCTGTCTACAATTCTTACATCGTATTTTTTAGATAAGTAGGACTTTTCACCATCATATAATAAAGCTGACCATCCATTATCAGAAGCTGAGTAGCTTTCTCTTAAAGTAGAGGCTACATACTTAAACCCAAATCTTTCAACCAACTGCTTTGCCACTGTCTCATAGGCTGCATGGTCAATTTCACCTTTAGTAATATCAGTATGGGCAGCTTTGATGCCAAATACTTTTTCAGCATCCTCTTCATTTCCGATACATACATCTACATATTGCATCAATCCAGACATCACTTCATTAGCTTTTTCTGGAGTCCAAAGTTTTTTTCTAAAGTTTAAGTCAACAGAAACGGTTACACCCATTTCCTTAGCAGCTTTACAAGCTTCTAACGTAATAACTGCTGCCTTGTCCCCTAGTGCAGGTGTAATTCCAGTGAAATGGAACCAATCTACACCTTCAAATATTTCTTTCCAATTAAAATCTGATGGATCTGCTTCAGCAATAGCAGCATGGGCTCTATCATAAATAACCTTGGAAGCTCTTTGAGAAGCACCACTCTCTAGAAAGTATATACCTAATCTGTCGCCACCTCTAGCGATATAGCTGGTGTCTACACCATATCTTCTTAAAGCATTCACCGCACTTTGTCCGATCTCATGTTTAGGTACCTTTGTTACAAATCTAGCATCTAACCCATAATTCGCTAATGATACACATACATTAGCTTCTCCGCCACCATAGTTTACGTCAAAGCTGTCCGCCTGAACAAATCTCTCATAGCCTGGAGTAGATAATCTCAGCATAATTTCTCCAAGTGTAACTACTTTTTTCATTTCTATAACCTCCTATTTTTTTCTAGCTTCTTTTATCTTTTCTACAAATTGTTTAGCAATATCTGTAATTGATTGAAAATCTCCAATTTTCGCTCCGCCTGTTAATTCACCGCCTACACCAACTGCAACACAACCATTTTTTATCCATTCACCTACATTATCTAAGCTTACGCCCCCAGTAGGCATTAATGCTGCCTGTGGTAGTGGTCCCTTAATAGCTTTAATGAAGCTTGCTCCAAAAGCACTCCCTGGGAACACCTTAATTATATCTGCTCCTGCCTCCATAGCCTTAACCATTTCGGTAATTGTCATGCAGCCTGGCATATATGGTATTTGGTAGCGATTACATAGCTTTGCTGTCTCTAAATCAAAGGATGGACTAACCACATACTCAGCTCCTGCAAGAATAGCAATTCTAGCAGTTTCACTATCTAGAACAGTTCCAGCTCCTACGATTAATTGATCTTTTGTAAATTTTTCTTTTAAAGCAGTAATTACTTTTTCCGCTCCTGGAACAGTAAATGTTACCTCGATAGCTGGAATACCACCATCTATACAAGCTTTAGCAATTTTTTCAGCTATTTCAGCATTTTCTGCCCTAACCACTGAAACTATTCCAACTTCTGCGATTTTTTGTAAAGTTTCTATTTTGGGAATCATCTTTTTTTCCTCCTCATCTTATCTACGTTTCATAATACAAACCTTAGTTTCATTATACGAAATTGTATAGATTCTATCAAAATACCAAAAAGCTAATTTTCCACATTTATCAAAGGTTTTCTTGATATTTTTCATTATTGCTTTGTTTTTTATACAAATCCTATAAATTAAATTTAATTTTATTGAGACATTAAATAAAAGAGCTTAGGTACACTATTCTCTATACCCAAGCTCTTTGGAAATTTTGTCACTAATCATTAATATGTTATTTTTAAAATCATTTATTCTTTCTTTTGTTACCCGTATTGTTGGTCCAGATATACTAATAGCTCCACATACCTCACCGATATGATTAAAAATAGGGGCGCCTATACATCGTATTCCTATTTCGTTTTCTTCTTCATCTAATGCATAGCCTTCTTCCCTAATCCTTTTTAGTGTTTCCTTCATAACCTTCAAATCTGTAATTGTATACTCCGTGAACCGTTTGATTTCTATTGCCTGCCATATATTTTCCACTTCTTCCTCAGTCAAGTAAGCCATAATCGCCTTTCCTACAGATGTACAGTACATAGGGCTCTTAGTGCCAATACGGGAATGCATTCGAATTTTATTTTCTGATTCAACTTTATCAATATATACAATTTCTGCCCCTTCCCTTACAACAAGGTGAACGACTTCATTTGTTAACTCTTTCAATTGCTGTAAATATGGCTTAGCAACAGTACGTATATCCATTTTTTCTATTGATTTATTACCTAATTCAAATAATTTTAATGTCAGCTTATATTTATTGGTGTTTGGATTTTGTTCAACATATCCTTTTTTGATTAAGGTTAATAGTAATCTATGAACAGTACTTTTATGTAAATCAATTTTAGAACTAATCTCAGTAATCCCCATTCCTTCTTCATAATCTGATAAAACTTCTAGAATTGATAATGCTCGATCTACTGACTGTACTAGGTCCTTCATTTCTACACTTCCCTTTCTTTAAACAATAGGTTTACATTAAAGATTATATTAACATAAAAATGTTATCTTTAAAAGGCAAAAAGAGAAAGCCCCTAAATGCTTTCTCATTCATCTCTTAGATTCTCAATTAGTTCTACTAGTGCTCGAAAAGCCTTTTCTTCGTCTGAGCCCTCTACCTTTAGGAGAATCTCTTCTCCCATTCCTGCTAACATACTCATGATATGCATAATGCTCTTGCAATTATATTCATTACCATCCTTCATAATAAAGCTCTCTGATTTAAATCTAGTTGCTTCTTTTACTAACAGGCTAGCTGCTCTTGCATTTAATCCTGTTTCTTTTTGTATTATAATTTTTTTCTCTAACATAGTAACCCCTTCCTTTCCAAAATTTTATATAAATTTCACCCATTTCATTTCCAATACTGAGAGATCGTCCTTTAAATGTTGTTGTCTATTTGCTAATTGATTAATATTATAGGTTAAATAATGATAATTACTACTTTTTATTTCTTCTTGTAGATATTTTATAAATCCTTCATATTCTAAAGTATTTCCATCATCTTCCTTTAATTCCAACAATCCATCCGTATAGATAATTAAATGATCTCCAGGCTCTAAATATATAGTTTTTTCTTCATAGCCTTCTGTAAATTCAAAGCCTACTGGTGTTCCATAACCATCTAATTCAACAAAATCTCCATTGTTTCTTACTAATATTGGTGCAGGGTGAGCACCTCTAACGTATTTTAATACACCGGTTTTTACATTTAAAACCATATAAAAAATTGTGAAATAGTGTTGATATTTAGTAAAAGGAAATCTTTTGTTTAAATACTTAATCACCTCAACTGGAGGAATGATTTCGTAATATGGAGGATTGTCTATTTTTCTCTTTAAAGGAGATCCCCTATCTACGTCTAAGATCAGGAATTCTGATAAAGCTACTGCCAGCATCGAGGAAGCCACCCCATGTCCCATTACATCAATAACATATAACCCCATGTGATCTTCATCCAACATAAAAACATCAAATATATCTCCTCCAACTTTGCCAGATGGTTGAAAGTGCCAAAAAAAGGAGCAATTAGGTATATTCCCTAATGTTTTGGGAATAAGCGCTTCCTGAATTTGAGAAGCCATCGTCAAGTTGTGTTCTAGTTCAATTCTTTGGTTTTTAATAGTAACCAAGCTCTCTTCTAAAGCACTTTTAGTCTTCTTAAGATCTTCTTCTAATGCAACAGTCTTTAATTGATTATGTATTTTAAAAACAAGTTCTTTTTCGTCAATAGGCCTCTGTAGAAAATCATTTACGCCCAAATCAATGGCTTTTGATTTTTCTTTCTCTTTTTCATCATCTAAAAAGAGAAGGATGGGGATTCCATTAGTATCTTTGTTATCTTTTAATGTCTTAATAACTTTTAAATATGTATTATCAGTTATATTTATTAATATTACATGGGGCATCACTTTTGATACTAGGTTTATTAAATCTTCTTCTAAATGTTTTTCTACTACCTCATGTCCATACTTTCTTAGCACTTTTTTTAAATAGCAATCTTTTTGCTTTTCTTCAATTAAAATTAATATTTTGTTATATGTCATAGTCAATCCCAACCCTTACTAGGTTTTCAATATAATTAATTATAGTTTAACTTGTATTAAGTAAGTTAGCAATATTTATTAAGAAAAAGGTGTGCTTTTTTTGTTAGGTCTATGGGAGGAATTAATTAATTATTTATTATTTCTTTAATAAAAACCGTTAACTCTACTAATAGATTTCTTATTATATTACCTTCAACTATTTTAACAACGGGTCGCAATGGAAAGTCTTTATTAATTCCTATTACAATACCCTCTTCCCCTGTATTTAATAGGACCTTTGTTCCTAATGGATAGATAGCTATATTATGAATAAATTTTCTAACTAGACTATGTTCCAGTTGGGTTCCTACGATTGACATTAAATATTCTATCGCCTTATGAGGTAGCATTGCCCTTTTATAAATTCGCTCAGCTGTTATTGCATCATATATGTCACATATTGCCACCATTTTAGAGAAAAGATATAGCTTATCCCATTTTATTCCCTGTGGGTAACCCCCGCCATCTATTCTTTCATGATGTTCTTTTGCGGCCTTAGCAATATCTTCCTTATAGCCCAATTGATTTTTTAAAATATCATAGCCATAAAGCGTATGTCTTTTCATAATCTCCATTTCTTCTGGTGTGAGCTTATCAGGCTTTAACAATATACTGTCTCTAATTTGAGTTTTTCCTATATCATGTAATAGCCCTGCTATGGCTGCATCTTCTATTTCTTTAGCGTTAAAACTCATGGTTTTACCAAATAAAATCATAAAAATAGAAACGTCTATCGAGTGTAGGTATGTATATTCATCTTTTCTTCGAATTCCTTGAATGCTCATATATACCTGTTGATTTTCGTTAATGCTGGATACTAGATTTTTTGCTAAACTCGCAATCATTTTTTTGTCTATATTGCCACCGCTTCTAAATATTTCAAACTCTTTGCTTATTTCTTGGAAGCTTTGTTTATATACTTTCTTTATTTCTTCAATCTGTTTAACAACAGGTTCGTCTAAATATTTAATTCTATCATCCAGTACTTCAAAGGGAGAAACATTTGTGATCAAATAAATAATATTATTTTTTTGTAGTTTTTGTTTAAGGAAAGCTGTCATTTTTGTACCTTTTTTTACTAATATTGCCCCCTGAGGATTGCATAGATCATAGGCTATCGGCGTTCCATCTTCAATCTGTGATAAGTATATTTTTTGCATCCTTTTTCTTTCCCCCTTCTAATTGCATATTTTATCCTTTTATATAATCCTATTGTTATGGATAACCTGAATATCATCCCACACTACACTATCTATTCCTTCAATTCTTTTTAAGTCGTTATATACTTCTAATCGATTGAGTTTTGAAGGGGTTTTGACAAAAAAAGTAATTTGCATATTGTACTCGTATTCATCTTCCTCCTGAGTAAAATCATTTTCTACAATAATATTTTTAATATTGATATGAAACCTACCAAAAACTGTCCCAATATCTCCTATAAATCCAGGTCTGCCTATTCCCTTAATTTTCACCTCTGAATACCTTCTGAGCTTTCCTATTCTTTTTTCTAATAGACCTAAGCTAGCCAAGGAAAATAGAGCTATGGCTGTAGTGATTAATGCACCTATAAAAAATCCTGCCCCTACCGCCAATCCGATACCTCCACTAATCCAGAGACTAGCAGCGGTGGTGAGACCTTTTACATTTGTACCTTCCCGCATGATTGTACCTGCACCTAAAAAACCTATACCACTTACTACTTGGGCAGCCAATCTAGCAGGTTCTCCACCTCTTCCTTCCGGCCCAAAGCCGATAAACCCATAAATCGATAAGATCATAATAAGACAAGATCCAACGGTGACTAAAATATGGGTTCTAAAGCCCGCAGGTCTATTGTTAACTTCTCTTTCAAAGCCAATTATTCCTCCTAATACCCCTGCTAATAATAATCTTAATAATAAATCAGTATTGGTAATCACTGTATCACCACCATTCTATTATATTTTCATATTTTATAAAAGATATAATTGTTAATACATTATAGATGACCAATTTTTAGAAAAAAAAGAATACCCTAGGGCATTCATGAAATTATCATCCTACTACTTTATTATATTTAAATCTAGATTCATTATGTATCGGTGTTCTCCTTCTCCATATTCATGTTTATTCATTTCTTCTACTACAAAACCCATCTTATCCTTATATAGACGTATAGCTGGCTTATTATGAATGTCCACGGTTAATCCCATTATATCAAATCCTTGTTCTTTTAAATTTAAACAAATGACTTTAAGAAAATGATAGCCTAATCCTTTTCCCTGTAATTCTTCTTGAATAGCATAATCAAATAAGTAGCATTTCTTTTCATCTTCCCAATCCCTCATCAATATTGCCATTCCAACTATTTTACTATGAATATCCTCTTTTAATACAAACACGTTTCCATGTCGTATTTGAGGTACCAGTCCCCACTCATCCATTCCTGCTTCTCCGAAAATTTTTTGACCGAAATCTACCATTCTTCGTAAAATTTCCAGATTAAAGTCTTGGACTAAGTAAACCTTTAATCCTTTTACATCTAAATCTTTGTCTTCTAAAGCTTTTTTGGGTAGTGCCTTTACCATATCAAAGTACACAGTGAAACACTCCTTCGTTAATTTTTTGTTAAGCTCAGTTGATTTTTCACCTTAATAATATATACCCCAAAATTTCAAAAACTATCTCCAAAAATGAAATAATTTTATATTCTTTTAAAAAACACGGAATATTTTATTTTATGGAAAATATAATTGAAATCATTTGATAAAAATGGTGTATAATGATATATAATACATCTTCATAAAGGGAGGAAAAACAATGGAAATACAATTTTTAGGAGCGGCTAAAGTCGTCACCGGCTCTAATATTTTAATCTCCACCGGTAAATACAAAATATTATTAGACTGTGGTTTGTTTCAAGGTAGCAAAGACTTAGAAGCTCTAAATTATGAAGATTTTCCCTTCAATCCTAAGGATATTGACTTTTTACTGCTAAGTCATACTCATATTGACCATAGCGGAAGAATTCCTAAATTAGTGAAGGATGGCTTTAAAGGCAAGATACTATGTACAAAAGCTACCAAAGATTTAGCAGAAATCATGTTGGTGGATAGTGGGCATATCCAAGAAAATGATGTAGAATGGGAAAATAGAAAGAGAAAGCGGGCAGGTAAAAAGCCTATTCAGCCTCTTTATACTGCCGAGGATGCTCAAAATAGCCTTCGGTACTTCGAATCCGCTCTTTATCAACAAAAAATTACTTTAAATGAAAATATTGCAGTGCGTTTTAGGGATGCTGGACATATACTAGGTTCATCCATTATAGAATTATGGATTACTGAAAAGGAAGATACAGTCAAAATTGTTTTTTCTGGAGATATTGGTATGAAAAATAAGCCGTTAATTCGAGACCCCGAAATTGTAGAGGAGGCAGACTATCTTATACTAGAATCTACCTATGGTAACCGTCTCCATGAAAATGCAGAAAAACGTATGGAAAAGTTGATAGGCATTATTAACGATACTGTATTGAGGGGCGGTACTGTCATTATTCCTTCCT
This sequence comes from Anaerovirgula multivorans, assembly GCF_900188145.1. Classification (GTDB taxonomy): domain Bacteria; phylum Bacillota; class Clostridia; order Peptostreptococcales; family Natronincolaceae; genus Anaerovirgula; species Anaerovirgula multivorans. Next base: position 127,367 of record NZ_FZOJ01000002.1, read on the forward strand.
TTGCAGTAGGTAGAACTCAAGAATTAATCTATGAGTTAAACAAATACTATGAGTACACAGAGGAATTAGAGACCTTTCTTAGAGTACCCATATATATTGATAGTCCAATGGCACTTTCTGCTACAGAAATTTTCAAGAAGAACGCCTATTGTTTTGATGAAGAAGCTAAAAAACTTATATTAGAAGGAGACAATCCTCTGGATTTTGATAACTTATATTTTGTTCGTGATCATGAGGAATCTATGCGTTTAAACGAAGTAAATTATCCTAAGGTGATCATTTCCGCAAGTGGAATGTGTACTGCCGGAAGAATTCGGCATCATCTAAAGCATAACCTATGGAAGGCAAATAACAGCGTTGTCTTTGTCGGTTATCAAGCTGAGGGTACCTTAGGCAGAATTCTAAAGGATGGAGTAAAAAAAGTAAAGCTTTTAGGAGAAGATATCGCAGTATTGGCAGAAATCCATAGTATTGAAGGTTTTTCTGGTCATGGAGATCAGCAGGATTTATTAAACTGGATTGGAGGATTCAAAAAAAAGCCTAAAAGAATTTTTCTAGTTCATGGTGAAGAAGATGCTTCCCATACTCTCTCCCAGCTAATCAATAATAAGTATCATGTTCCCACTACGATTCCAAATATGGGATACTCCTTCCAAGTGGAGGATGCAGTACTCAAGGCTTACTCAGGTGAAATATTAGAACCTATCCAACGAAAAGAAAACATAAAAAAAGAGCTGCAGCAGGTATATGATCAATTTGAAAACTTAGTAACAAAGTCCAATCGCCTAATGGACGACAAATTATTAAAGAAAGACTACGATCACTTAAAAAATAAGCTATTAGAGCTACAAAGAGAGCTTTTAGATCTTAGTATATTATTAGGAGATTGATAGCAGCGGGAAATCCCCTGCTATCATTATTTGTATAAAAAAAAGTAGGCATTTTCCCTACTTTATCATTAATGATTTTTCCACATTTCTAGTCTTTTTTCTCGGTTTTCCTTTAGTATCTTTTGAGTTTTTTCAGAATAAATATTTTTTTCCTTTGGTTGAGGGCTATAATTTAATAATAATTTTGATTTGTTTTCCTTTAACATAATAGCGCTCTCCTTTCAGATCAATTATATTTATATATAAATCATTATTTCTTCTCTTATATTTTACGATAATAATAACTATTTATTCTTTTAAATGTATATTAATTCATTTTCTTTAATTTTACTAATTTTTAAGATGAAAGTCAATGGTTTTTCTTATAATATCCGATAATATTGAATCCATACTATTTATTTTCAAAAAAAGTGTAGCACATTCTAACTAAGTTAGAATGTGCTATACTTTTTTGAAATTTCAACTAGTTAACTATTCTGCTTGTTCTAAAGCTTCAGTAATCGCCTCGATTAATCCATTACTTGTTCCTGTTGCACTGGAAACTGTATCAATATCTTCTGTAGATTGTTTTTCAAGCAATTGCTCCTTAATACCGTCAAAAGCTGCATCAGAAATACCAGTAGTTTCATCATGAGAAATTACATTTAGTTCTGCAATGTTTCCTCCTTCAATTACTACTTCTACCTCGATATCTCCACCAAAGCCTTTGCCTACTCCCGTATATGTGCCATTTTTATATGGTCCCTCTGGATCTTGGGCTGCACCTGTGTTTGAGCTGCAAGCAGCTAAAGCTAACATACTTAATACTAAAATAACAATCAAACTTTTTCTAACAACTTTCATCTAAAATCCTCCCCTTAAGTATTTAGTATAATTAATATTATGATCTAGTTATCTAATAACTATTATTAATTATACCCAATTATCTAAGAGTAATCAATTTATTAAAATATTCTAAAGGTTCCAATATAATCTAGCTACTTACAACTGTTAGCTCCGATTATACCTACCCCTAAAGCCTCTAATATTGTAGCTACTGTTTCTGGATCAGCTCCAGTTAAAGTTCTCATGTTCTCCTGAAAGGTCATGGAACAAATGATGAGTACATCACCGCGACCTTTGCCTCTTTAATATCCGACATGGTTTCAATATGAATTAAATCTATACCTGCTTCTATTAAAGCCTTTGTCTGTTGATAGAAAACCTCATAGGCTTCCTGAAAGGTTAATTCTCCTAACGGATATATAAATCATTTATATAATTATAATAAATAATAATTGGTATTTCAATAATTAAACAAATCATTACTCATTATTTTTAGTAAGAAAAAAGCAGCATAATAGCTGCTTTTTTTATATATTTTATGAATTGTGTCAATACTCTATCATTAAATTCTTTCATTCCAAAAATCAGGCATCAGTAAAATAAATATTGTATATAATTCTAATCTTCCAAACAGCATCATAAGAGAGAGTAATAGTTTACTAGGCACACTAAAAGCACTATAGGTCTGGGTAGGTCCTACGAAGTCAAAGCCAGGACCAATATTCCCTAGTGTTGCAGCAACAGAACTAATAGAACTAACTAAGCCAATCCCCTCTAGAGAAATCAATAGAGAACCCATTACTAAAAGCAATAAATATAAAAAGAAAAAACTAGACACACCAGCAATAACGTCTGGCGAGATCATTTTACCGTTAATTCGTACAGGGACTACAGCTCTAGGATGTAGTATTTTAGAAATCTCTCTTATAACAAGTTTTAACAGAATAAGTAGTCGGATAACTTTTATTGAACCTCCTGTAGATCCTGCACAACCTCCAACAAACATTAAAAAGAATAGAACTCCTTGACTAAAGTGGGTCCATTCCTCATAATTTGTGGTAGCATAACCAGTGGTTGTAATAATGGAAGCTGTCTGAAATAAAGCTTGTTTAAAGGTTTCAAAAAAAGTTACATATACTTTTCCATATAAATTAAAGGTAATTAATAGAACACTTAATGCAATAATAGATAAATATAGCCTGAGCTCAGAATTCTTAAATATCTCTTTCCAATTTCTTTTATATAATTCATAGTACAGAGAAAAATTCACGCCTGATGCAATCATAAAAATAGAAATCACTATTACCACATAGCTACTTCTATAGGCACCTATGCTGTTGTTATAGATAGAGAATCCTCCAGTTCCTACAGTTCCAAAGGTATGAATGGCTGCCTCATACAAAGATAATCTACCGAACAATAACATAATGATTTGTAGCAAGGTAATGCCTACATATGCGGTGTATAGAATCGTTGCAGTTTTACGCATTCTAGGCACCAGCTTGTCCGATACAGGACCGGGGCTCTCCGCCTTGAATATCTGGAACCCTCCAACCCCTATAGCGGGCAAAACAGCTAAGGTTAAAACTAGAATTCCCATTCCTCCTAGCCAGTGGGTAAAGGACCTCCAGAACAAAATACTTCGAGGCAACACTTCTATATTATCAATAATAGTAGCACCTGTTGTAGTGAGCCCAGATACTGTTTCAAAAAAAGCATCTATTATTGAAGGGATACTCCCATCCAACACAAAGGGTAGAGCACCAAAAAAGGAAACAAAAACCCAGCCACTGGCAACAATTACTAAGCCTTCCTTTGACCTAATTTTTTTTGAAACGTGGGGGATTTTGGCCATCATTCCCCCTAGAATGATCAAAAGAAGAATCGTATATATGAAAGCTAGAGCGCTGTTTTCCCTATAGTAAAAAGCCACACCCAAAGGCAGCAGCAAAGCAGCAGCTTCAAACAGAAGTAGATTTCCCAAAACCTTTATAACTATTCCATAGTTCATTGATTAGTCCTCCTTTAGCCCTATAGAAATATTTCTCCAGTGAAGCTACTTCAGATTGAAGGCAAAACACAATTACTCTGTCACCCGCATGAATAATAGAATCCCCATCAGGAATGATTACTTTATTTTCATGGAGAATTGATCCAATAATGATACCCTTAGGCAATCCTAATTGGGAAAGCTTCTTTCCAACAATTTTTGATTCATTATGAGCAATGATTTCTAGTACCTCTGCTTTTCCTCCTAATAATAGAGAAATAGATACCACTCTTCCTCCTTGAATAAACCTTAGAATGTCGCTGGCAGTAATCAAAATAGGATTAACAGCAGTATCAATTCCCAATTGCTCTATGATAGGTATATAATTTGAACGACTAACTTTAGCAACAACCTTATCAACTCCACATTGTTTAGCTAACAAAGAAATCAACAAATTTTCTTCATCAAATCCAGTAAGGGATACTAAAGCATCCATATCACTAATATTTTCTGAAGTCAGAAGATTGATATCAGTGCCGTCTCCATGAATTACTAAACCACCTTTTAGATTCTCTGCTAGGTATTTGCATCTTTCTTTATCTTGTTCAATGATTTTTATATCTACTCCATTATGAAGAAGTTTATTAGCAAGGTAATAGGTAGATCTCCCTCCCCCTAGAATTAAAACCTTTCTGACATTTCTCCTGCTAATAGGAGAATCGTAGTTTTTGGAAAACTCCTTTATACTTTCCTTTTGCCCCATTAAATGAATGGTATCGGTAGATAGGATTTCCGTATCCCCATAGGGAATGATTACCTCTCCATTTCTAGAAATTGCTACTACTAATAATGGTTCTGTCATACCTAATTCTCTAATCTTTTTTCCTGCTATTCCCGTCAAATTTTGCACCCTAAAATCCGCCATGCCTATTTTACCCTTTGCAAAATCTTCCATATAAACAGCTTGGCTCTTTAGTAAATATTTCGCTATTTCCTTAGCAGTTGCCAATTCAGGGTTAACAATATAATCAATCTCCATAGTGGATCTAATAAATTCCACTTGATTTGCATATTCAGGATTGCGAATACGAGCTATTACCTTTTTACATCCCTTCTTTTTCGCAATAATACTTACTAAGATATTGGTTTCATCACTACCAGTAACAGCAACAACTAAGTCACAACTACTAATGTGCAATTGCTCCAATGTATGAAGCTGAGTACCATTAGCTTTAATCGTCAATACATCTAAATTATCATGGATTCTTTCTAGAGTATTGCTGTCAATATCAATTACAACAACATCGTTGTCCTCTTGGGATAGAGATTCTGCTAGTTTATAACCTAGCTTTCCTCCTCCTACAATAATAGTACGCATTATTTTCTTCCTCTCTAAACATATTAGGCTACATTACAAAACATATTTTTCTCTAATTTATCCACAAAATAGATACTTAGGGAATCGTTATGCTAGTTACTATTTATAGATGCAAATCGTAACCATTAGCCCATTCATTTAAAAACATGCCTTTTAGAAACAGTGAATTTCCGTTATGATGTTGCTCTATGACAAATAAAACCTCTTGATTTAATTGGGTATATTTACTTGCATCTGTCCCTGATATAAAAATCATCATGTCATCAACAACAATATACTGTCCACTACACTTTGGGTTCGTTCTAACCTGATAATTATTATGGAGACGCTGATGATTCCGAAGCCAGTTAACAAACTTAAAATCATGCAGATTGGGAATAATAATTTTGAAGGAAATTGTATTTTCCATTTGAAAAGCTTTCTGTGAAACAATGTCAATTATTTCTTTATCAACAATACCATAAAAAAATATTTCCTGTAAAGAAGTCTTTTCCTGTAAATAATTAAGTACTTCTTCTTTTAGTATTTTTTTACCTTTTATCAGTTTCATCTACATCTCCCCTTTGGGAATTTTTCATTTAGTCTATTCTATCATAAAACCTTCAATCATGGGAATAATTTTGGATCACCTATTTTGAAATATGACTAGGTGATCCACTATTAGTTCTCCCTAAGGTTCTCTGTCTTCTAAATACTGATCCCTTGCCAGCTGTAGTTCATTATAGGTATCTACACCTACAATACCATCTGCAACTATATTGAAATCCCTTTGAAAGTTTCTCACAGCCTCTGCCGTAGCTTCATCATAGATCCCATCGATTTCTCCCTCATAATAACCTAATTCCGTTAAAATAACCTTTACTTCAAATACATCGGGGCCTGGCTCCACGCCAATGTCTAATATTCTACCTGAAAACACTTCTCCTGTTATCTTTACAGGTGTACCTAAAGGAACAATGTCATAAAGCTCGTTAACATCCTCATTAAACATTCTAACACATCCATGACTAGCTGCTGTTCCTATGGATTCTGGCGCATCTGTACCATGGATACCATAGCCCCCCCAGGGCACATTGATCCGCATCCATCGAGTACCGAAAGGGCCTCCAGGATTTCGAGTTTTTTGAATGATTTGCCATTCACCTGCTGGTGTAGGGGTTGAAGGTTTTCCAACTGCAACTGGATAAGTATTTATGGTTTCCGTATATTGCTTTAGGGTCAATATTTTTCTGTCTAAATCTATCTCTATCGTATAACCCTCTGGTGGTGTTGGAAACTGTACCGTTGGATCTAACCCTATTGCATTCCATGTATCTGGTCCAACAATACCATCTGGATTTAATCCATAATCTGTTTGAAAAGCTCTAACTGCTTCATACACTTCCTCATCGTATATACCATCTGATTCGCCTTCATAAAAACCTAATGTAATCAATCTCTCCTGTACATGCATTACATCTGGACCAACCATATAGGGATCTAAAAGTCTCAAATATCTACTGGCTATTCTCATACCACATACCTCCTTACTCTATAATACGTCAGGATTTCCTAAAGTTGACAGTAGTAGCATATTTATGTTGCAATGCTTATGATATAGCAAATAGCAGGAACTATATTTTCTCATAGTCATAAAAGATTAATAATTTCTATTGTTATATAACGATTATTGTTCCTCGCGGCTTTTCTGTCTTCTGCAATTAAGTGGTGATTTTCATTTAGTATATTGCCCATATTTCTGATTTAGTCATCTAATTGGCAGTATCTATTCCGTCTTTGATGTGCTTTACTTTTCAGTTTGTACTTGTTATAATAGTTGATATTGAAAGGAAGGTGGCCATGATTAACAAAATTTTCAGACATAAAATTAGGATAGCTTTACTTTTTGTTGTTTTATCCTTAGTGCTTACAGCTTGTGGAGCAAGGGCACCTAAATTAGTTAAAGAAAATCAGTTTGTTTTAGGTACCTTTGGTCAAATACAGGCCTATAGTACCTCCTCTAAAAAAGGAAATGAAACAGTTACCATGGCCTATCAACGTATTCACGAAATAGAAAACATTATGAGTACTTCTGTGGTAGGCAGTGATGTATATAATATCAATCAAAATGCAGGCATTCAATCTGTGGAGATTTCCCAGGAAACTTTAGAAGTTATAAAAAAAGGATTAAAATACTATGAATTAACTAACGGTGCTTTTAATATTGGATTAGGAAGATTATCCAAGCTATGGGGGCTTAATGTGGCATCTAGTAGTGAAGGTCCTTCTCGAATCCCAACGAATGAGGAAATAGTGAAGGCTCTTCAACATATTGACTTGAATCGTTTAGAAATTAACGGTTCAAAGGTTTTTATTAAAGACTCAGAAATGACCATAGATTTAGGGGGAATTGCTAAGGGTTATGCTGTTGACGAGGCTGTAAACACCTTAAAAAAGGCTGGAATAGAAAGTGGCTTTGTTAATCTGGGAGGCGATATCTATGTCCTAGGACCGAAACCCGATGGTACCTCTTGGAAAATGGGAATACAGACTCCAGAGTATGGAACAACTAGTGTTATTGCTAGAGTTGAATTAACCAATCGTTCTATAGTAACCTCAGGAGATTATCAAAAATTTGTTATTGATGAAGAAAATAACAAATCCTATCATCATATTTTAGATCCTACAACAGGATATCCTGCCGATAATGAATTAACTAGTGTAACGATAATATCTAACACATCTATAGAAGGAGACGTCTATTCAACAGCCACCTTCGTTATGGGCCTTGAGGAAGGACTTCGTTTTGTTGAAAATCTTGAGGATGTAGAAGGAATCTTTGTAACAAAAGATAAAACCATGCATGCTACTTCTGGCATAAAAAATGAAATTGAAATATTAGACCAATCCTATAAATTAGCTGAATAGCTACAGACAAAAGCCACAGTTGAGTAATCATTCTCTCCTGCGGCTTTTTTTTGTGTATTAAAATTAAAGTATATCAACGTATATTTATAAAATATCCACATCCGCCTTCAATTGATAAATAACATCCTTTCTTTCAATAATAATTTTAATCTTTTCCATTAAATCTTGGTTTTCCTTTATTCTTAATATCAATTCTCTGGCTGGATTAATAGCTATGGGATTACCAACCATCTTTAACATAGAAAAATCTCCATTGGTGTCCCCATAAGAATAGCTTTTTTCCAAATCAATATCATATTTATCGACTAATTCTAAAATAGCCTTTTGTTTGCTATCAGAATCCCACATCTGTAGTAATTCTCCAGTAAAGTTATTCTTTTCATCCACTTGATATTGGGTGCCTCTGTAATCAGTTATATTATATTTTTCAGCCATTTTCGCCACTAAATAGTCGGGACTACCAGATATAAATATCACCTTATGTCCCTGTTTTTTATGCCACTCAATTCGGTCTCTTGTAAATCGATATACTCTATCTCCTTTTATATTAATTACTTGATTGGTTATAAATTCAATATGCTGTTTATTTTGTCCTTTCATAGAATTAATATATATCTCTGCTACTTCTAGGAGATAATCTTCATAGTTCCCCTGTCTTTTATCCCAATCATGAAATGTCTTTTTTGCTAAATTATGCCAAATAGCTGGATCTATAATCTCATACTTTATTAATCGTTTAAAATGCTCTACCATTAAAGAATCTCTATAAAGCGTTCCATCCACATCAAAAAATGCACTAATACTTTTCAATCGTATCCCCTTCTCTCCAAAATCATCATTTAGTTCATATATACCCAAAATGATACTTTAATCTATATATTAATATAATATTAATATAATAAAAAGCATAACAGAATATTACAAAGAACTCAATATCTGGTTGCATATATATAGCCCCTAAATTAAGGGGCTAACATTTCCGATTCCGTCAGCTATAGGCATATCAACTATGTCTATCGGTGGTATATCTATTCTCTTTTTAAAAGCTTCCACTGCTTCAACAAGAGGATAATAGTTTTCGTAAAATACGATAATGATGTCTTCTGCCTCAGCATTTTCCATAGCCTTATTTAATGCAGCCACTTCACATAGTTCTACCTCGATGCAGCTGTCATTTAATCCTCCAAGACTACATCCTTTCTTTAATAAATCTGCCACTTCCCCTGCTTTTCTTCCTCTTAAATCTTTATCTTCTTTAATATAACTAAAGTCAAAGAACTTTCCAGAGATTTCTCCAACCTTTAAAATGCTTAAATCGGTTCTATCACCCGGTACGCCGATTACACCGATTAACCGATTCCCTTTGATTTTTTTTAGACCCTCTAGTACCTTAGCATAACCATCAATATTATGTCCATAGTCGATAATTACTTTAAAATTTTTCACATCAAATACATTAAATCTACCTGGATTGTTAATGGTATCTGTATAAAATTGACTGAGTGCTTGACGAATTGTTTTTATTTCTACTCCATATCCATGGGCTCCTGCAACAGCTGCCATACTATTCTCTATATTATGCTCCAGTACTCCACCAAAGGTAGCTGGAATCTCCTGTGCTCCAATAACTGGAACCTCTTTCTCGCCATCAAAAATATAAAGGGTTTTTTCTTTTACATAAACAGCTTTTCCACCAGAAATCATATGTTTTGTAACAATCTCGTTCCTTGGATTTTTTGTAAAATAAATGATATTACATTTTACTCTTTCTGCTATTATGTTCACATACCGATCATCTGCATTTAATATGGCATAACCATCTTTTTTAACTGCTTCAACAACAAGAGCCTTCACTTCAGCCATTTCTTCTAAAGTGTTGATCCCATCTATTCCTAAGTGATCATCACTTATATTTGTGACAATACCTATATCTGCTATTTCATAGCCAAGTCCTCTATTAACAATACCGCCCCTAGCAGTTTCCAGTACTGCTGCCTCAGTTCTTTTATCCATTAATATAGCCTGTGCACTTTTCGGACCAGTTGTATCACCTTTTATGATTTCCTCATCCTGTATATATACGCCTCCAGTAGTAGTCATTCCTACCACGAATCCACTTTCCTTTAAAATTTTAGCTATCATTCTAGTTGTTGTAGTTTTCCCATTCGTTCCCGTAATAGAAATAATAGGTATAGAATGCTGACTTCCTTCGGGGAATAGTGAGTTTACAATTGCACTAGCCACATTTCTGCTTTTCCCTTTAGATGGATAGTGATGCATTCTAATCCCAGGACAAGCATTTACTTCTATAACTGCTCCCCCTTCTTTCAATATAGATTCGCTTATACTATTCGTAGTTATATCTACTCCTGCAACATCTAATCCAATGGCTCTAGCTGCATTAACCGCTAATCTAGCATTATCAGGATGTATTTCATCTGTAACATCTATGGCAATGCCTCCAGTACTTAAATTATCATTCTCTCTTAAATAGACAACTTCATCTTCTTCAGGAATATCCTCTAGCCTCCTACTAGTTTTGTTTAGTAGTTGCATCATCACATCATCTATTTTCATCTTTGTAAGTGGTTTTTCATGTCCTTCTCCCCGCAGAGGATTTTGATTCTCTATATCAATCAATTCCTTAATGGTATTTCTTCCATTACCAATAACATGGGCTGCAATTCGTTCTGAAACAGCAACCACCTTCTCAGCTACTACTGCCACACGATAATGTCTTCCAGGAATAAATTTTTCTACCAATACACGCTTATTGTACTTTTTAGCAATGATAAAAGCTCTCCTTATATCCTTTAATGTTCTTAAATTTAAAGATACCCCTTTTCCTTGATTTCCATTATATGGTTTGATGGCTATAGGAAGGCCAATGTCTTTTATAACATTTTTTACATCTTGATATTTTTCCACAGCTCTACCCTCTGGTACTGGTATACCGTGTATTTTTAAAATACTGTTAGTTAATTCCTTATCTCCAGCAGTATCAGCAGCTATACAATTTGTAGCATCTGTGATGGTTGCTTGTATTTTTTTTGCATACTTACCATACCCCAGCTGCAATAAACTATCTCCTCCAATTCTCATCACAGGAATCTTTCTTTGTCGAGCTTCTGCCACTATGGCGGAAGTACTCGGTCCTAATTCATCACTTATAATAAGCCTTCTTATTTTTTCAATTCGTTCTTGTAAATTGATACAATCATTATAGAGTAAGCACTGTATAATCTCAAAAGCTAGCTTAGCTGACTCTAGACCAGCAATCTCATTAGCATAACCATAGACAATATAATACACGGTATCATTCTCTAAATACCTTGCTTTTCCAAAATTAATATCATATCCTAGTATTTTTTGAATTTCCAATGTTATATGCTCCATTACATGGGCAAGATAAGTACCTCTTTCAAGCCTTTTTATAAATCCTCCTTCAGTGGCAATACTACATTTATGTTGCTTTAGACCTGGTAATAGGGTTACGAGCTCTTCGTTAAAATTCTTTATATCACAAGTAGGTATATCCACATACTTTTCTAGATCTACGTCCACTCTTATTACAGGAAAATGAGCGTATACGTTTCTACTGGGAAATACCTTTGTTCTCACCAGATTCATTTACGATCCTCCTCTATATCCTTCGTCTCTTCCTCTATGATGCTAGCCCTTCTATTTATTAAATTGAATTTATACCCTGTAGGCAAAATATGAACATTTACATTTGTTATTGCTAAAGGTTCATCAGGATATTGTTCAGAAATATTTGTGAATCCAATATTTTTACCATCTACTATTGTTATTACACCGGAACCAATAACTCGTATTTGATTTTCTTTATTTACTATTATTGCAGTATCTTCATCGATACCTATTCCTAATGTATAGGGGTTCTGTGCTACTGCTCCTAACAATCTACCGATTCTTCCCCGTTGATTAAAATGTTGATCGATAATGACTCCTTTTAAGAAACCCATTCCTGGTGCCATTTTAACAGTACATTTTCTAGGAGCGTCCTCTTCATCCCCCTCTACTACCATGACCTCACTCATCATAGAAGCTCCTGCACTTGTACCTGCTATAATTAAACCTTCTTCTAATTTGTCTTGTATATAATGATGAAACTCTGTACCTCCTAATATACTGGAAATCCTCAGTTGATCTCCTCCTACAAAAAAAACACAGTCTATATCCTTTAGACTTCTAATAATCTGTTTCTGATTTGCTTCTTTTCTGCTGGCAATGTTAATCGTATCTACTCTATTTACACCTAAATCGTAGAATATTCTCCTATATTCTTCTCCTACCTCTAAGGGATAGCTTGTGGCAGTTGTAACAACCAACATATTAGCTCTATCTTTACCTGACAAATAGACAACTTCCTTCAAAATTTTTTTATCTGCCCGCTTATCTTCACCACCACCGATAATTATTAATTGTGTTTTCCCTTCCTTTTCCATATTGAACCCCTTCCAATTAAACTATTTTTATTTTATCCCTTAAGATTTTAAATATACAACTTTATTATTATGCTCATAACATTTTCTAATATTTTCTATATTTTGCGTATAAAAAAAGAATAAAAGCTTTGCTAAAAAGCTTTTATCCTTTTTTATTTTAACATCACTATAGGATATCTTTTTATCTTTTAGTCTTTACTTTATCTAGTACCGCCATAGCAATATTGGAAGCATGATCGGCTATTCTCTCAAGATTACTGATTATATCTAGAAAGATTACGCCAGAGGCTGGAACACACATTTGATTATTTAATCTTTCAATATGGTTAGCCCTTAGAGTTCTTTCTAAAACATCTACCTGTCCCTCTGCTTCGATTACCTTCATAGCCAAGCTAGCATCTAGGTTTTTCAAAGCGGTTAAGGCGTTTTTATAAGCCTTTAATGTTATCGTTGCAATTTCATTGATTTCTTCAATAGCATTGTCAGAGAAATTCAGCTGATTATCTATCTTATATTCCGCTAATTCAGCTATATTTTCCGCATGATCTCCTACCCTTTCAATATCGTTAATAGTATTAAATAAACCATTAACAGTTTCTCTGTTATCCAAGGAAATATTAGTATTAGATAATTTCACCAAATAACCTGACATTTCCCGTTCTAATTCATTTACCACTTTTTCCAGTTTAAAGGTTTCATCAATTTTCTTCTGATTGCCCTCAATAAATCCTTCCAGAGCACTTTCTAAAGACGTCCTTGCCACATTCCCCATATGCAACGTTTCTCTTATAACAGTAACAGTGGCAATAGATGGTGTTTCCAAAATACGATTATCTATATATTTTATACCGTGTGTAGACTCCTCTTCTCCCGGTACAATTTTTTTTGCTAATTTAACTAAAATCCCTGCAAAAGGTAATAATATTAATGTGTTAGTAATATTAAATAGTGTATGGGCATTAGCAATTTGTCTTGGTATGCTATCAGAATTTAAATAAGTAATAATCCTATAGGTGGGCCCTTGTAGAAAGGATATAAAGATTACCGTTCCAATCAGGTTGAAAAGGAAATGGAATGCTGCCGCTCTTTTAGCGGTATTATTAGCACCTATACTGGATAACATAGCAGTTACAGTAGTTCCCATATTGATACCAAATAAAATAGGTAGTCCAGATGTAATGGGAATCAGTCCCTCCATCGCTAAGGCTAGCAAAATACCTGTGGAGGCTGTACTACTTTGGACTGCTACGGTGATAGCAAAGCCAGCCAATATTCCAAGGAATCGATGTTCTCCAAAACTCACTAGCATTTCTCTAAATGGCTCATATTCTCTCAAAGGTCTTAAAGCGTCTCCCATGAATTCCATACCAATAAACAGTATACCAAAGCCTATAAATGCTTCCGCCAACTGTTTTGTTTTTCTGTTTTTGGTAAATAGCCAAATACCAACAGCAATTCCTACAATAATCGGTGCATATCTTTCAACTTTAAACGTAATAATCTGAGCTGTAATAGTTGTCCCAATATTCGCCCCCATAATGACTCCTACTGCTTGGGTCAGTTGCATCATACCTGCGTTTACAAATCCTACCACCATAACGGTTGATGCACTACTGCTTTGTACAATAGCGGTAACTACTGCTCCTACAATTACCGCCATAAATCGATTGGTGGTTAACATACCTATAATGGACTTTAATTTATCGCCAGCTGCTTTTTGTAATCCCGTACTCATAACATTCATACCGTATAAGAATAAACCTAACCCACCCAGTAGCCCAAATAAGATTTCCATTAATATCCTCCCTTTTCTTCTTCTGTAAAATAAGTTTACACCTTATGTTATACACACATGAGGAAATAATATACCATTCCTATTGATTTCGTGTTAAAGAAATGTTAAATCCATGTTAAATCTTTTAACATGAAATTAATGTATACTTTACACAATTCTCGTTTGATATTATATCAAATGTCAGAAATGAATGCTACAAAAAGAAAAAATACAAGAAAAAAGAAGCTAAAAAAGCTCCTGATTTTTATGTTTATTTCCACAACAGTAAGGATCTAGATGTACAATAACATCTTCTACATTTTTCACTTCAGTTCTTATAATATCCTCCACTTCCTCCGTTACGGTATGACCGTCATAAATATCCATGTCTGGATCTACACTTACCCTTACATCAACAAATACCTTTGATCCATGTCTTCTAGTACGAATATCATTAATTTCATATATCTTCCTTTGCTTCAATATTAGGTCCTTTAGTTTTTCCAATTCCTCTAGGTGGATAGATACATCAATTAACTGTTGAAAGCATTCCTTGAAAATCTCAAATCCCACCTTAATTACTATTAAAGAAACAATTACCCCTGCTATAGGATCTAAAATATAATATCCCATCTTTGCGCCACCAATACCAATAAAAGCAGCTACAGAAGATAATGCATCAGAACGATGATGCCATGCATCTGCAATTAATGCGCCACTGTTCATCTCTTTTCCAGTTTTGTAGGTGATTTGATATTGAAATTCCTTTATAGCAATGGAAGCTAGGGCCATAAATAAAGCTGCCATACCTGGAGCTACAAATTCTTTATTTATAACTGAAAGAATAGTACTTAATCCAATTTTTGTTCCTGTATATAGCAGTGCTATTGCCAAAAGAAAGGTTACAATTGTTTCAACTCTTTCATGACCGTATTGATGTTCTTCATCCCTTGGTTTTCTAGCAATAGCCATACCTATAATAACTCCAATAGAAGTTATCACATCAGAAGCAGAGTGTAATCCATCTGCCAATAAAGCTTTACTATTAGCAAGATATCCTGCCATCAGTTTTCCTACTACCAAAACAACATTTATAAGAATGGTAATGATAATAATTCTATTCATCTTGTTTGCAAAAAAAGATTTCTTCGGGTCTACCTTCATAATGACGCCCCCTAATTATCAATTGAAATTATATTATCATTATATTCTTAATGTGTGTTTTTGTAAACCCTTTATTATACGATATTTATTATGATATTAGATTAAATATCATTTTCAATTGATATTTAATTTTCTAAGTTTTTTGCTAAAGCTACTGCAGTTTTTGCAAGTACTGTTAGGGGATCAATCAAAGGAATGTCCATATCTTTTGCTGATAGCACCAAGCCAACTTCTGTACAACCAGCAATAATTCCCTCTGCACCTTCTTTTTTTAGTGCTTCTATAACCTTACAAAATCTCTCCACTACCTGATATGATGTATTACCAACCTTGATACCATTCACTCCATAAATCGTATCCATCACTACCTTCTCCTGTAGCTCCTTGTCTGGAATGATAATTTTTTTATTTTCCATAGCATCTTGAAAGAGTTTTGTAGAAATGGTACCAGAAGTAGCTAATAATCCTATTTTTTTCATAGCTGGATAGGTATTATCGATATATTTATTGGTCTGTACTAATCCATTTATAATAGGAATATCGATAGCCCTCTCTATTTCCTTAATAAAAAAATGAGCTGTCATACAGGGGATAATAAGAAAATCCGCACCAGCCTTTTGTAAGTTCTTAGCAGTAGCTATCATTTCATTTACAGGGCTTGCCCCTTCACCCACTATAGCTTTAGTGCGATCTGGAATCTTAGGATTACTATCTATTATTACCCGAATATGCTCAGCGTCTATCTCTACTTTTGTATATTTGATAATTCTTCTAAAGACTTCACAGGTTGCTTCTGGGCCCATACCTCCCAATATACCTATTATTTTTTCCTGCATATCCCATACCTCCCAGCTAATATTATTTACATACTTTTAGAATTCCATATCCCTTGTCTTTTCTCCTTCACTTATGGAGAACTATATTTGTTTCTGGTAAATATAAGTTGTAAATTTCTAAAACATATTATACACTTTTTTTGAATTTTGTGGTATTCTAAATATAAACTTTTGCCTATAATATATAGGTGATGATAGTCATTACATAGTTTATTTAGGAAAAAGAATAATATTATTCAAGGAGGTGAAAACCTGGATTGTAGTTAAATTATACAGCCCAGGTAACTTATGACATTTAACAGAGTGAGAGAAATTGTCGGGGAACAATTGGGAGTCAGTGATGTAGAAGCTATTACTCCAGCTACTTCATTAATAGAAGATTTAGATGCTGACTCACTAGATGCTGTAGAGATTATTATGGCTATCGAGGATGAATTTAGTGTAGAGATTCCTGATGAAGAGGCTGAAGGCTTTAAAAACATCGGGGATATTGTTGAATACGTAAACGCTCACAAGTAAGCAACTAACCAAACCTTTTATTAAAACCACTTGATACGAAAACAAGTGGTTTTTTTATGTGACAAGTTTCCAAACGAAAGATTTTTCATATCCTATAACTAAAAGGAGTTAATTTATTAACGCAAATCTATATATAGGGGGTTTTTCTGTGGAAACAAAAAAAGAAAATATGAACTATCCACCAATGGAGGATTGTATACATTCGCCTTATCCTGCAATGCCAGGGCATACGCCAGCCATGCCTATGCCAACTTTGTCAGATTACATGCCGGGTTGTCCTCCAATGACGCCTATGCCTCATATGCCAGGGCATACGCCAGCTATGCCTATGCCAACTTTGCCGGATTACATGCCGGGTTGTCCTCCAATGATGCCTATGCCTCATATGCCGGGACACATGCCAGCCATGCCTATGCCTCATATACCAATGGATGATCATCGTTATGAACATATGAAAAAGATGTATTATATGCATATGCATTTGGCTTATATGCATAAGTCAGAAGCCTATAAACATAAAATGATGTATTATGAAGATGACCATCATTATGATCATTGTGATTCTAGAGACTGCAACTGTAAGTAAGTAGATGATCAATTTAAAAAAACAGGCAAATCATTTGCCTGTTTTTTTATGTAATGTTAACATCTTGAACAAAAACATTTACTTTTGATACCTGAACATCTGTCATGGACTCAACTGACATTTTAACCTTTTCTTGAACCTTTCTAATTACTTCAGGGATTATAGCTCCATAATCCACCACAACAGATAGATTGATAATCACTTGGGTTTCTTCATTTTCTATCTTAACCCCTTTTTTGGTGCTTGTTTTTTTGCTAAAAAGCTCTAGTATCCCACCTGGTAATCCTCCCTTTATAGATATGATACCTTCTACTTCCTCAGCAGTATGTCTTGCTATGGTCATAACAATGTCATGGGCTATCTTAATCTTACCCTGCCGACCTACAATTTCCATTGGATCTTTGGACATGTTTAATCACCTCTAATCAATAATTTATCCCAATGTTTTTGAATATCTAAATATGCCTGATAGGTATTAACATTTAAAAAACATGTAAACTCCTTCGAAAACCTTTTCACTGTATCTTCATCAATAGTTTTGATAGAAACCTCATGAAAAAAATTAATAATTTTATATTTTTGTTGATCCAAGAGCTTTTTTATTGGCTCAATACACCTTTTACTATAAATGGCATGCAGTGGCTGATAATGACCTTCTATAAAAGGAATGAATACATCTTCATCTTCTAATTTGTCTATCATATACTTAATCAATCCTTGATTTAAAAAGGGCATGTCACAGGGTACAACAAAAGCATAAGAATTATTTGCCGCCAACAAACCTGAATAAATCCCAATTAGAGAATTTCTTTCTTCTAAAATCTTCTCATCCTTTATATAGATTATATTCTTTAAAAAGTGATATTCTTCAGGATGATTAGTAACTAAAATAATTTCATTAAATAATGGTCTTAAAGTATCAACAATTCTCTCAATCATAGTTTTTTCCCCAAGCTGTAGCAATGCCTTGTTTTTTCCCATCCTAGTGCTTCCTCCACCTGCTAATACAATCGCCGACACTGCTCTTTTCCCCAATTAAATCATCCCCTTTTACCACGTTCACAACCTTTGCAGCTTTTTTCACATGAACCTTTATCTTTTTTGGTAACCTCTTGAAAATCTGCTGCCAAATTAATATCTCTAGTTAAAAAAATCTGTTCTTCCCCCTCATTAAAAAACACGACATCACAATCCTCGCTATTACAAATATAATATTGATCCTGACAAACAAATTTTTGTAAATCTTCTTTTACCACAAGTTTTACCGCCATATAATTTAGGCTCTTACATTTTTCCTTGCACAGAGGACAATTTTTTAGTGTTACTTCTGCTTTTCTATTACAGCCACAGCCTGACATAGGATTGTATCCCTCCAAAATCTAAAATCGCTATCTTTTTATTATGTTATTTTTAGCAAGAATTTATCCTTCGGTGTATTGCTAAGACGCATCCTCTTTAATTGAAGATAATGTCTTAACAAATTCATAAAAATCCTCATACTTACCATAGTGATCTATTAGGCTGACATCTTCCGAACGCTGTATTTTATAATCCTCAATTAAGTAAGTTTTTAATCCAAGTTTTTTTGCCACCATATCTTCTTCCACATCATTGCCAACCATCATGCATTCTTCTGGATTTCTATTGATTTTTCCTAATATTTCTTTATAAAAATGAATATGAGGTTTACAATAATGCATTTCTTCAAAATTTGTTATAAAAAGAAAATCCTCTTTATTTAAGCCAGCCCAATCAATCCTATGCAGAATAGCTTGTTTAGGAAACAAAGGATTGGTAGCTACCACCAATTCATAACCCTTCTCCTTCAAAAGGATAATAGCGTCGATAATATTTTGATTTTGTGATGTAGAATCTTTTATTCTAGGAAAATCCTTACTATAAAATTCATCGAATATCGGATTAAGCTTTTCAGGTCTATGAGATACTTTTCTATAGAAATCTTCAAAAAAGGCATCGGCATTTGTTTTATCTTGATCAGTATTTCTTATCATATATTCTGTTGATTCTAAAACAAGCTTTGTTAGCTCCTTTGGTTGAAATAATTCTTTAAATTTAATACTCAATTCTCCAAAATATCTTTGTATAAAATGCTCTGTATCTACAGGTAACAAAGTACCATCTAAATCAAATAATATTGTTTTTAGCATAATTTTCTCCTTTCATCTGCAGTTTTCTTCTATTTATGCTAATTTTATTATATACCACTCCCTTTAACAATACAATTTCCCGTTGTTTTTTTCGCAACGTTTGGCAGCTATCTTTTTAGCCTTCTTTAAACTACAAATTATTTATATTGTATTTGGTTCTATTGTTACAGTTATGTTAATGAAAGTTTTGTTTTTGTAGACAAAAAGAGAAGCTAATATGCTTCTCTTATGCTTTATGAATAATCTGATTTAAAAATTGTCTTGTTCTTGGATGTCGAGGATTATTGAAGATTTCTTGAGGAGTACCCTCTTCTATAATAACCCCACCATCCATAAAAATCACTCGATCCGCCACTTTCCTAGCGAAATCCATTTCATGGGTAACAATCGCCATAGTCATCCCTTCCTTTGCCAAATCCCCCATAACCGATAACACTTCCCCTACTAGTTCAGGGTCTAGGGCTGAAGTAGGTTCATCAAATAAAATGACTTTTGGAGAAAGGGCCATTGCCCTTGCAATACCAATACGCTGTTGCTGCCCACCAGATAGTTGGACAGGATAAGCATCTCTTTTTTCCAAAAGACCCACCTTCTTCAGTAATTCCTCTCCAATAGCCATTGCCTTTTCCTTAGGCAGCTTTTTTACAGCAATTAAAGCTTCTGTTATATTTTCCAAAGCGGTCTTGTTTTTAAATAGATTATAATTTTGAAATACCATAGTAGACAACTGACGACATTTGTAAACTTGCTTCTTTGTTATCTTTTCTATATCTAGCTTTAAATCGTCAATGTGAAGAAATCCCCGCTCTGCCTTTTCTAGAAAGTTAACACATCTCAAAAGAGTAGATTTACCTGATCCAGAAGGCCCAAGGATAGCTACAACTTCTCCTTTATTGATTTTAAAATTAATTCCCTTTAATACTTCTAATTTTCCAAAACTTTTATATAGATTTTGAACCTCCAACATATCCTTCATCCTCTTTATTTAAGATTAAAGTGAATAAGCTTTGTTTAATTTTCTCTCAAGTGTTGTTAACAGATAACTGATTATGATCGTCAATACCCAATAAATCAGAGCAACAGCTATAAGACTCTCAAGCCACCGATAATTAGATGCCGCTAACATTTTTGCCCTTCCCATCATATCCACTACACCAATAGTAAATACAAGAGAAGTTTCCTTTAATAAACTAATCATAGTGTTCCCTAAGGAAGGAATAGCTACAATAGCTGCTTGGGGTAGTACAATATTTTTCATCGCTTGGAATTGTGTCATTCCAACCGATAGAGCTGCCTCCTTTTGACCCTTATCAACAGACAAAATTGCCGCTCGAATGGTTTCTGACATATATGCCCCTACGTTGATACTGAAACCAATGCAAGCCGCTACATAGGGTGTTAAAAAATCGATGGTTTGAGGAAAAAGCTGAGGTATCCCAAAATAAAGAATAAATAATTGCACTAATAAGGGAGTCCCTCGAATCAACGATAAATAAAGGGAAGTAAGGGAATAAAATCCCCTTACCTTATAGATTCTTATAAAAGCCACTGTTAATCCAATGATTAGACCAAAAAACAATGCTACAGCCATAATATTTAAAGAAATCAAAAGGCTTTGTAATATAATGGGAAAAGCCTTAAACATGTATTCATGTTGAAAATTGGCATTAGTAAGCATAGGTTATCTTCCTTTAAAATTAATTTCTACTTGTAATATCTATCTCGAACCACTTATTAGAAATTTCTGCAAAGGTTCCATCTTCATGCATAGAACGGATAGCTTCATTAATGTTGTTGATTAATTCAACATTTTCCTCTTTGTTTACAAAAGGAAAAGCATTTTGCAACGGACGAACCGGATCTCCACCAAGTTTTAAATCAAGACCAGATTTCTGAATATTCATCATAGCGGCCAATTTATCATTAATCATAGCATCGATTCTTTCTAATGCTACATCTTGAATACTCCCCGAAAATTCTTCGTAGGTAATGATATCAATTTCGTTATTTACATCATATTCTTTTAATAGCTGCTCATAATTGGAGCCTAAAGCAACCCCTACCCTCTTACCTTTTAAGTCTTCCAATGATGTTATATCCTCATTGTCACCCTTAACAAGGATTTGTGCTCCTGAAAAAACATAAGGCTCTACAAACAAGTATTTTTCTTCTCTTTCCTCAGTCATGGTGATTTGGTTAGCAATGGTATCAATTCGACCAGAATCTAACATGCCAAAAAGTCCAGTAAAAGCAGAGACAGTAAAGTCTATTTCATATCCTGTTCTTGTAGCAATTTCATTCCATACATCAATTTCAAATCCATCTAATTGTTGATCATCATTCATAAATGTATAAGGATGATAACTGCCAGAAGTTCCTATTTTTATCACAGGCAAAGTTTCTGTTACACGATCAGTATCTTCACTGGCAGTCGTTGGTGTGCTTTGGCATCCCACTAAAACCACAATCATCATAAGTATTAAAATAAGTAATAAATTCCTTTTCAACTTTTCTCCTCCTCAATTTCTTAATTCATAGTAAACATATATGAATAATAGGTATTTTTAATAAATATTATCATAGCATCATTCTTTAGTCAATGCTTTTTAGCAAAAAAATAATTCCGAGTTTTGACTCGGAATTCTACAACAACTTTATTAATCGAAATACCCCTAAACAAGCAAGAAAAAAAATAATGTTTTCTAATTTTCCTCCGGTTTTTATAGTGTAGGGAAGTTTTATTCGTTTTTGACTAAAGGGATAAAGAAGCATTACACCTGCTTTGGTAAACATGTCTCCAACAACATGAGATAGAACCGTTACACCAAACAAAAGACTATAATCTTTATAGCCGTAGAAGGTACTAATACTCCTTACAATAGCATAAGTGATGATTACAAATAGAATAGAATGGGATAATCCCCTATGTTTGCTAAATAAAAGCAAAAGCAAAACAGTTCCTATTCCTAATAAGGGTGGTTGCCGATAATAGTAAGCCGCTGCAACAAATCCTATACCCACCATCCCTTGAACAAAATTTCTCAATACATGATAGCTCTTCTTTGCAAAATCTTTAGAGAACAATCCGCACAATATCAAAATAAATAAAACGCCGTAAAAAACGGGGGTATCTTTTAAATAAAAAGTCGTTAAAATCCCCAAAATCATCAATACTACAAGCCATATTTTTTGTATATGATTTGCCTTGAAAATTCCAAATTTTCCTGCCAACGAAGAGGTTCCCATATCTAAATCTGGCAATAGGGCTGCTACGACAATTATCAATAAAGTAACTGCATCAAAGCTGCTTTCAAAATAGGAGGCTCCTATAAAAGTGGCTGTAAATAATGCTGCAATTAATCCTAAAGCTATGTGAGTTCTCGCTAACATACGTATCCTCCTTATATTTACTGCTTATTACCATTATAATGGGAACGTATGTTTTGCGCAACAAAAATCAAGAGGCCAGGTACGTTGTTTTTGTTGTTGCAATCAATGTACCTAGCCCCTTGATTTTTGATTTTAAATACCTATATATCCATTGTCTTTAAATTAGGGTCAATCATTAGATTCGCTTCGGTTACTGCCTGTATATCTTCCACTGTAACATCCTCAGCTATTTCTTTTAATACTAAACCCTTCTCTGTCGGTTCAATAACACCCATTTCTGTTACGATTAAATCTACTTCTCCTACAGCCGTTAAAGGAAGAGAACATTCCTTTAAAATTTTGGGTTTTCCCTTTGCAGTATGCTCCATAGCAATAATAACTCTTTTAGCTCCTACAACTAGATCCATCGCTCCCCCCATGCCCGGAACCATCTTACCAGGAATCATCCAGCTGGCCAGATTGCCTTTTTCATCTACCTGCAATGCCCCTAATATGGTTGCATCCACATGTCCTCCTCTAATAATACCGAAGGAAACGGCACTATCAAAAAACGATGCACCAGTTTTAACAGTAATGGGCATTCCTCCTGCATTTACGATATCGGGGTCTTCTTCTCCCTCCTTTGGAGCTGCCCCCATTCCAATAAAACCGTTTTCAGATTGTAGAATCACTTCCACTCCCTCAGGAATGAAATCCGATACCATCGTCGGCATACCTATACCAAGGTTTACTATATCTCCATCACTTAGTTCTTTAGCGACTCTTCTAGCAATTCTTTCTCTAATATCCATTACTCTTCCCCCTTTACAACATAATCTACAAAGATTCCTGAAGTTACCACATCATTAGGATCAATTTCCCCTATTTCTACAATTTCTTCCGCTTCAACGATTACTATATCTGCAGCTGTAGCCATCATAGGGTTAAAGTTTCTAGTAGCTCCCTTATACCAAACATTTCCCAGTTTGTCTACCTTACTACCTCTAATTAATGCAATATCCGCCTTGAGGGGTAACTCTAATAAATATTGCTTTCCATCCACTGTAATTTTTTCTTTGCCTTCCTCTACAACAGTACCAATGCCGGTGGGGGTTAATATGCCTCCTAATCCTGCACCACCTGCTCTAATTCTTTCTGCCAATGTACCTTGCGGAACTAATGTGACATCGATTTCACCAGCATTCATTTTTTGACCTGTTACTGGATTCGTTCCAATATGAGAGGCAATTAGTTTTTTCACCCTATCATTCACAATTAACTTTCCGATGCCCTTTTCCGGTCTCGCTGTATCTGTACAGATAATAAATAAGTCTTTTACTCCCTTTTCAATCAAACCATCTACAAGGGTTTCTGGAGTTCCTACCCCCATGAAACCAGCAATCATAACCGTCATGCCATCTTTAACATACTCCAACGCCTTCTCTAACTCCACGATTTTACTCATGTAATATCCCCCTTCATTTATTATTTACCATAGTAATATAGCAATATTTATGCCAACCTTATATCCTACATTTGTGATTGCTCATCTGCGCCAACACTGAGTATTTCAACAATACTTGGGCATTTAACTTTTATTCTATATATCAAAAAATATAATCGATGCTTTTATACA
Source organism: Anaerovirgula multivorans (assembly GCF_900188145.1). Lineage (GTDB taxonomy): Bacteria > Bacillota > Clostridia > Peptostreptococcales > Natronincolaceae > Anaerovirgula > Anaerovirgula multivorans. The sequence goes on from NZ_FZOJ01000002.1 coordinate 151,878, forward strand.
TCGTTTCCAAGTGCTCTATTGTTATTTAAACGTTTTTTTGATGTTATAACGCATCATCTTGATGTAATATAGCATCGTAGTTTAGTTTGTATTTTTTTATCTTCCTTACTAAAGTGGACTGATCTATTCCTAATTTTTTAGCAGCGCCTCTAGTGGATCTATGTATTTTTAGTGCATCCTTTATAAGTTTAATTTCTAGTTGCTTTACCGCTTCCTTTAGGTTCCCTCCTTTAGCAGAAATACCACCTATGTTTTTTAGGTTTAATATTTCTACAACATCCTCTTCCTCCACTATTTTTTTATCTGTTACAACAATCAGCCGCTCAACAACATTCTGCAATTCCCTTACATTACCCTTCCAGCCATAACGATAAAAGAGATCTAAGGTTCCTTGAGTAAATCTTTTATCAAAGTGATATTCTTTATTGAAAACATTTGTAAAGTAATGGATTAGAGGAATGATATCTTCTTTCCTCTCTCTTAAAGGTGGAATTTTAATCGGAACAACATTTATTCTATAGAATAAATCCTCTCTAAAACTTCCTTTTCTCACCATTTCTTCAAGATCTCTATTGGTAGCAGCAATGACCCTAGTATCAATAGATATTTGTTTAGTGCCTCCAATACGAATAACTTCTTTTTCCTGGATAACTCTAAGCAGCTTTGCCTGCAGGTGTATCGGCAATTCTGCTATCTCATCTAAGAAAATAGTACCTTTGTCAGCTAGTTCAAACATCCCTGGTTTTCCTTCTTTTTTTGCTCCCGTAAAAGACCCCTGCTCATAACCAAAAAGCTCACTTTCCAGCAAATGCTCTGGTATGGCAGCACAATTAATTTTGATAAATCCACCTCTACAGCTGCTAGCATCATGAATAAGCTTTGCAATAACATCCTTGCCTACACCAGATTCTCCTAATATTAGTATGTTTGAATTGACCTTAGACGCCTTTAATGCCAGTTCTACCACCTTATCCATTGCCTCACTATGAAAGACAAAATCTTTATCCTTCTTATCAAAGGGCATCTCTTGATTTAACGTTTGGCTCTCTAGATTATAGATTTCCGTTAAGTCCCATACATTGTTTACAATTAGTTTGATGTTGCCTTCATCATCGAAAACCGGCACCCCTTTTGCAAGAAGCTTTTTACCGGTTTTAACGGTATACATCACAGTAGCAGGAGCTTTTATTCTCATTACTTGCAAACTGGCGGATTCAGAAAAGTATCCTTCTTTTACTAAATCCTTCATATTTTTTCCTATCAATTCCTTTTCCTTTAACCCCGCCATTTTTTCATAGGTACGGTTCACCCTTAAGGTAGTTCCTTCACCATCTGTAAGATAAATGCCATCACTTAAATTTTCTATAATATCATTTAACATTTCAATGGTTGTATTGGCTTTATATAATTGTAATTCTAGTTTCTCTAGTTTATTTGTCATTTTATCACCTTATCAACATGATTATTATAGATCTATCATATCAAAAACCCATCAATTTGTCTAAATTGTCCTAATACAATAAAAAAAGCATCTTCGATGCTTTCGCTGGGTGAAACAACTAAGCGATCAGCACAATTTAGCAAGCTAAATTGGCTGCCTGCTTATAGGAAACCCTAGGTTTCCTTCGACGACAGCAAAGCTGTCTGAGCACCTTCCTGAAGGCGGGCAGTGGATTTCATCCCCTACAACCCCTATTTTTATATACTAGGAAAGTAGAACTTTCCTAGTATATAAAAAAGATGGCATCTTTTTATAGATTCCATCAAATGGTTCTCTAAATACTTATTCTGTTTGTCTTGAATTTACAGGCAAATTTTTGAAACTCTACTTCTACAGGTGAAGGAGAACGATATTTATGATATACAAAATATATTTTTCTATCTAACTTGAACTCCTTAATTTTAAAGGCATTTAATAGATTGTTTTTCACTTCGTATTCAACTGCATATTTAGATAAAAAAGAAACTCCTAAGCCTTTCATTATGCTTTGTTTTATTGTCTCTGTATTTTCAATATAAGCAACAACATTTAAATTTTCAACACTATATCCCTTTTCTATTAATTTTGTTTCAATTAACTTTCTGGTACCAGAACCTTTTTCTCGAAATATAAAGTCTTCCTTTTGCTTTAAAAATGCTTCAAAGCTAATTTCATTGTTTTTATAATCAATATATGGCTTTGAATAGGGTGTAATCAGTAATAATTCATCATCTTCTAGTTCAACATATTTTAATTGATTACTATATGTTTTGGCACCAACAAATCCAAAATTTATATCACCCTTTATTATTCCATCTACAATTTGTTCTGTATCATAATGATAAACTTTAAAAGTTGTGCCACAATACATCTTTTTAAAATAAGCTATTAATTCTGGTAATAAATATTGTCCAGGTACAGTACTTGCTGCAATTTCAATATCACCAGTGATCTCTCCTTTAAATTTTCCCAACTCAAAAACAGCTGTTTTTTTGAGATTAATTATGCTAGTGGCGTAATTAAATAGTATTTCTCCTGTTTTTGTCAAGGTTATTTTCCTATTACTGCGATTCAATAGAGTTGTACCTAATTCTTCTTCTAAATTTTGCAGATGATTACTTAATGTAGGTTGTGTAAGATGGAGAATATCTGCAGCTTTTGAAAAGCTTTTAAATTTTACAATAGCAACAAAGGTTTCTAGCTGTCTAATATCCATGATAATTCTCCTATATACTAAACTTAATTAATGGCTTAAGACTTTTATAGATCTTTTCTAAATAAACACTATTATTTACCATTATCATTTTGGTTTTAATTATAATAAATTATGACTAATTTATCAATTTGATTTTTTCAATTGAAAACACCTTTATTATAGATAATTCTTATACTACAAAGTTTTTCTTAATAAATATTAAAAATCACAACTATTATATACTACTTTGTATCATTTTTTCTTTCCAATCAAATGGAATAATACGCGCAATGAATTTTTCCAAAATAATATAAATACATGCTAAGGTTTATATAGTTATTCTTAATTGGACACTAAAGTTAGCTGTTGCTATACTTATGGCAAGTTGTGTTATATGTAAAAAATTCGGCACATCTTTTCAACATCCATTTTATGCAGCTTTTATGTAGCTTTTCTCTCTTACGAGGGAGGCATTTAAGCTGCATACTTTTTCTATAACTAACCCAACTTGTCGTAATTTCTAATGAAAAATTCAATTTTCATATACTTAATTACATTACTTACTCACTAAAATCAATTAATTCTGTGTTTCATATTTGAAGGCTTTTAGATTCATATGTTTTATAGATATAGATGAGGAACATCTATGAATTTGATATTTAATTATTTCTTTAATTCATTTTATTTTAATTGAGAAAGGATGATGAAAAATGATTAACGTTAAAATTAATGGACGTTCTGTCCAAGTAGAAGAAGGTACTTCTATTTTACAAGCAGCTAGTAAAATTGGGATAACAATTCCAACCTTCTGTAATGAACCAAGGCTAAAACCAGATGGTGCTTGTAGAATTTGTACGGTTGAGGTTGAAGGCAACATTAAACTACCAACAGCCTGTACTACTCCAGCAGGAGAGGGAATGAGTATCTGGACAGAAAGCCCCTCTGTTGTGGAAGCAAGAAAGGAAATATTAAATCTTTTATTATCTAAGCATCCAATGGATTGTTTGACATGTGCTAAATCAGGATTTTGTGCTTTGCAAGACCTATGTTTCAAATATGAGATTAAAGAACCTGCTTATATAGCACCTACCACCCGCCAACCAATAGATGACAGTAACCCTTTCTACTATAGTGAAGCAGCCAAGTGTATCTCCTGTGGAAGATGTGTTCGAGTATGTAATGAGCTTCAAAGTACAAATGCAATTTCTATGATTGAAAGAGGAGTATCTACCAAGGTTTCTCCTCCGTTTGGTATGTCATTAGCAGAATCTGAATGTATATCCTGTGGAAACTGTGTATCAGTATGTCCAGTTGGAGCTTTAATGCCAAAAGCAAAGGAAAAATTCAGATATTGGGAAACAAAAGCTACAAGAACCACCTGTTCCTACTGTGGTGTTGGATGTCAATTGGAGTTATTAGTGAAGGAAAATAAAATAGTTGATATTAAACCAGCCCACGGTGAATCTAATGAAGGTCTATTATGTGTTAAGGGGAAATTTGCGTATAATTTTGTCAACCATCCAGATAGATTAAAGAAACCATTAATAAGAAAAAATGGTAAATTGGAAGAAGCTACTTGGGAAGAAGCTTATGAAATAATTCTTAATAAAATTAGAGAAGTGAAAGAACAATTTGGCGCTGACGCAATTGCAGGATTTTCTTCAGCTAGAGTTAGTAATGAAGAAAATTATCTAATGAGTAAATTTATGCGGGCTGTTATTGGAACCAACAATGTAGACCATTGTGCCCGTCTATGCCATGCTTCAACAGTAGCAGGTCTTGCTGTAACACTTGGTAGTGGTGCTATGACCAATGGAATCGCAGACGTTAAACATGCTGACGCTATTTTTATTACGGGCTCTAATACTACAGAGGCTCACCCTGTCATGGGAGCATTTGTTCATCAAGCTAGAAAAAATGGGGCCAAGTTAATTGTAGCAGATCCTAGAGAAATTCCTTTAGCTAAAGAAGCTGATGTTTACCTGCAAATTAAACCAGGTTCAAGTGTAGCACTATCCAATGCAATGATTCATGTTATCCTACAGGAAGGCTTAGAGGATGAGGAATACATTACAAATAATACAGAAGGTTTTGAAGAAGTAGCTACAGTAGTGAAGAAATATACGCCTGAATATGCTGCTAAAATTTGTGAAGTAGATCCAGAGGATATCCGTAAAGCCGCTAGACTTTATGCTTCCTGTAACGCAGCAAGTATTATTTATTCTATGGGTATTACTCAACATGTTAATGGAACTGAAAACGTTATGAGTTTATCAAATTTAGCTTTAGTCACTGGCAACCTTGGTAAAAGTGGTGCTGGAGTAAATCCATTAAGGGGACAAAACAACGTTCAAGGTGCCTGTGATATGGGAGCACTTCCTGTAGTGTTCACTGGATATCAACCAGTAACAAACCCAGATATTGTAGCTAAGTTTGAAAAAGCTTGGGGATCAAAGTTATCAGATAAAGCAGGTTTAACCGTTACACAAGCTATCCCTGCAGCAGAACATGGTGAAGTAAAACTGCTTTATATTATGGGAGAAAACCCTATGATCTCGGATCCAGATACAAATCATGTTCGTAAAGCTTTAGAAAAAGTTTTCTTGGTTGTTCAAGATATCTTCTTAACAGAAACGGCAGAATTAGCGGATGTTATATTACCAGCAGCTGCCTTTGCTGAAAAAGACGGTACCTTTGTTAATACCGAAAGAAGAGTACAAAGAATTCGAAAAGCTGTGGATGCGCCTGGGGAATCTAAGCCTGATTGGATGATTCTTACAGAGATTATGAATCAATTAGACTATGCATGCTCTTACAATAGTCCCGAAGAAATATTTGAAGAAATCAGAAGTGTAACACCTTCCTATGCTGGTATAACCTATAAAAGAATTGATAAGGAGGGTATTTCCTGGCCATGTCCAACAGAAGATCATCCTGGAACCCCTATTCTTCATATAGGCAAACCTACAAGAGGTACTGGATTATTTAAAGCTGTTGAATGGGTTGAATCTCCAGAACTAAGTAATAAAGAATATCCACATATATTAACAACTGGTCGAATTTTATATCATTTCCATACCAAAACTATGACAGACAAAACTGATGGTATCAACGTTGTGGCTCCTCACAACTATATTGAGATCCATCCTACTTTGGCTAAAGAAAAGAATATTAAAGATGGGGATTTAGTAAAAGCGACTTCTCCAAGAGGCGAAATTCAAGTTATAGCTAGAGTTACTGATATTGTTGATGAAAACGTGGTATTTATTCCATTCCACTGGGGAGATGGCGCCAACGTTTTAACTAATGGGGAAGTATTAGACCCTTACTGTAAGATTCCAGGCTTTAAAGTATCTGGTGTTAAAATTGAAAAATTAGCTTAAATAGATACTATCAGAGATCAAGATGCATGATTTTGGTTTCTTTTTTAAAAACCCTATTAAATTAACTTAGAAGAATTACTAAAATGGTAAGTCTATTCCCAAACTTCTCTTACGATATTTATTTATAATCAGGGGATTATAAAAGCTGGTGAAATTTGTCTTCTACCAGCTTTTCATTTTCCTCTGTATAAGCGGCTGCTTCAAAACCGCAGATTGCTTCTGTATTTGCTCATTTACTTATACTATTTTACAATCACCATATATTTACGAATCATGCTTACTAAGTCGTCATATCCTCCGAGGAATTGTAATAAAGTTTTATTTACTGCTCCAAAGGAATCGAACTCCTCTACTGTCATACCATTTGGTTCATATGCCTTAATAAAATCTGGTAGTTTTTGAGTCAATTTTTCTATTATTTTAGTATCTACAGGTTGATCAATACGATTCTCTACTTTAATATCAGAGTGATTGAAGCGTTTAATCCATTTATGAGGTATAGTTAATGACATGTCTGCTCCTATTAACTCAGACCATTGATGATGATTTCGATAAGCAGCCGCTAATAATTGGGTTCTATAACCTTTTTCTTTATAGATTTTATAGGCATTTTTCATGATGGCAACACCAGCCCATTCTAAGCAAGCTGGGTCAAGGATGATTCCATCTCGGTCTGCTACGAATTTTAACCAATCGTCTATTCTTCCTAACATAATAGTGCATACTGGATGCATTAGAGAAGTATCTTTACCCTCCGCCTCTCTTCTCTTTAAACCTCGTTCTACCGCCTCAGCAACTGCCAATGCTTGAGGAACAGTAAAGCTAACAGTTGCATTGATGCTCACTCCTTGGTAAGTAGCCTCTTCTACAGCCTTTACACCCGCCTTTGTGACAGGCATCTTTACTTGAACATTTGGTGCCAAGGTATGAAAGCCTACTGCCTGTTCCAATATGAGCTCAGGATCTCTGTAGTATTTTGTGTTCGTTTGGATAGATATTCTTCCTTTTTGCCCCTTAGATACTTCATATATTGGCATTAATAGCTTTGCTCCAGCAACTGCCATCTCTTCATTTAGCTTCCACGCAATATCGTCCTCTGTGGCATTAGGCATCTCTTGAATCATTTCTTTAATTCTGTCTTCATATAAATGCATTTCTTTTTTTAATACTTCTCCTACAATTACTGGATTGGTTGTAGCACCTACAGCTCCATATTCTAAGGCATACTCTAATTCAGCTATAGAACAAGAATCGTTCCAGAAATCTGTTTTGGTTGTATTCACCATCTCATGCAATGGGCTTTTGTATTGTTTTTGGCTCATAAATTTTCCTCCCTCACTTATGCTTTATTATTAGGTACTTTTAGCAATATATAATTATATTAATTATATATTAAGCGTAAAGTTTGTAGATCATATTAATTCCTATCTATCTATTATACCCTTCTATCTTATCATATTATCGTTAGTTTATTCATCCTCATATGTTTTTTATTATAACACTTTTTATTGCTTCTGTTTATCTACATATATCATTTTCTTAGAAGATATCTTTATAATAAAGGAAATAATCCCGCTCGTTTTCTATCTTCAGTCAATAATGCTATCTTGTGTTTTATATCCTCTTGCGGAGACTTGATTTCTATTTTTTCACCTTGGTCAGATTTGGCAATTCCGAAAATACACTGCATTACTTCTGTTCTTCCTGCCCCCTTCAACCCAGCAAAACCCAAAATTACTGTACCCTTCTTAACTTTTAACCGAACATTTTCTAAGGCTACTACTCTTGGAAATATTTTTGTTATATTTTCCATCTCTAAAATATAATTATTTTCCATTTTCTTTGTCCCTTTATTTTAATACAAAGGATACCAATATAAACTGGTATCCTTTGTATGTTTTGATGATCTTCTCTTATTTAAAATCTTGATAATTTTCTGGAGTAACTAATTGGAATGGAATCCATACATATTGATCTACTGCGTTACCTTTTGCTAAATTTACAGCAGCTTCCATCGCTCCGCCACCTTGTCCATTGGCATCTTGGAATACAGTTACATCTAGCTTGCCAGCTTCTACTTGTGCTATAGCGTCTGGTGTAGCATCAACGCCGCCTACTAATATTTCTCCTAATAAACCTGCAGCTTCAATCGCCATAATTGCTCCTAATGCCATATCATCATTATTAGATGCTACTGCATCAATTTGATCTCCAGAGGACAACCAGTTTTCCATTAAGGTCATACCTTCTTCTCTTGACCAATTAGCTGTTTGTACTTTAGTGATGTTTATTTCTGGATGTTTTGCAGCTACTTCTTGTACTCCTTCAGTTCTCTTTTGACTAGCTTCGTTGTCTAATCTACCTTGCATAATTACTACATTACCTTTTCCGTCTAATTTTTCAGCTAGATATTCCATTTGGAAGATACCAGCATCAATGGACTCAGAACCTACAAAGGTAGTTCCTTCTGGTAAGTAATCAGGTACTCTGTTTACGTAAACTAGTGGAATTCCTGCTGCCACAGCTGCATTTGACATAGGCTCTGTAGCTTGAGTATTAACCGGTACCACGATGATGGCATCCATACCTTGAGAAATGAAGTTTTCTACTTGGTTCAACTGTCTTGGAGCATCTTCATTTGCATCAACATAGGTTACATCTACTTCGCTACCTAAAGTCTTAGCAAAAGCATCCATACCATCCTTCATGTACATTAGGAAGGTATCGTCAAAGTTAGCAATAGAAACACCAACTTTAATTTTTTCATCAGTCCCTTGATCAGCCTCTTGACCAGTTTCTTCAGCTTCTCCCTCGTTTCCTGCTGGTGCCGGACCACTGCAACCCACAAAAGCTACCAATGTCAGCACTAAAACTAACAATAATGCTAAAATTCTTTTTTGATTCATACTTTCTCCCCCTTAAGTTTTTTATTGCTTTTTTATATAAACTTAACCCTAACAAAGCTTGAGAGTTAAGATTATACCTACTATAAAAACTTGGTTAGTAAAGACTTGTCTACAAGCATAAATCAAGGTTATTCCCTATGTACCTACTGTATATGCAACTTTTCCATTTTCATTCCCTTTCTGCAAACGTTTACGAAAAACAGCAGCAAACGTTTGCAGAAAAATGCAATAGTGTCTATTCATATTTTGTAAAATTATTCCACCTATCCGGCAGCTAAAATCGTCTTACTTATGCTTACCACTATTACATCGCAGTAATTTTTTATATAATATTTTGTTTATTCTGAATAGTTTTTTTATAGGACAATAATATCACATGGTTTTTTTTTTGTAAATAATAATTTAAAAATTATCATATTCTTTTGATATATTCCAGACATTGTAAAAGTGTAATCTTTATCTTATTTGATAGAGATTACACTTTCATAACTTAATCTTTGTTTTATTCGTACTGTACATATTTTGGGCTTTATTATATAGGAGAAGATCCTTCACAAGAAATTCGATCTTGATACCATAGAGCATGTTCAACTCCATAAATCTTTTTAACTTCTTCAAAAAATTTTTTTGATTTAAAGTCCTTAGGAATCTTCACTGCAAAGTGTATTTCTATAAGATGATCTGTGTCTATATTCATACCATAATCATCTACTTCGAAATCATCATCTCCATTTCTTAATATTTTTATATCCTTTATAGTAACATTATGTCTCCCTAAAGCCTGCCCAATATCTCCTATCAACCCAGTTCTTTCTTTACATTGTACTATCAAAACTTTATATTTTTTTGTGAAGATTCTCTTCTCAAACACGCCTAAGCTCATTAGTGCAAAGAGAGCAATAGCTGCTGTTGTCAACCCCCCCACATAATATCCTCCACCAATGGCCAATCCAATACCTGCACATACCCATAAACTTGCTGCCGTTGTTAGTCCTCTTATATTATTACCTGTCCTTAAAATTGTGCCTGCCCCCAAAAATCCGATACCACTGACAACCTGTGCTGCTAACCTTGCAGGATCTCCTGTTTGTGCTAAGTTGTTAAACCCGTCTATTGAAATTAACATGATTAAAGAGGCTCCCAAAGTTACTAAAACATGGGTTCTAAGTCCTGCTGGTCTATTGTTGGCTTCTCGTTCCATTCCGATAAGTCCTCCAATAATTGCCGACAACACTAATCTTAATATGATTTCGTAATTAGTTATCATAATTGCCTCCCCCCATAAATTCGTTTTACAGATGAAGAATCTGAATAAGAGAATAATTTGCTATATTGATTTACACGTATTTCGAATAACTAGTTCGGGCTTTACAATTCTTCTATGTTTATCATTTACATTAAAATTATTCATCATTTTGAAAAGCAAATCTATGGCTAGGACGCCCATTTCAAATTTGGGTTGTGATATTGTAGTTAATTTTATTGTTGGTAGTGAAGCATATACGATATCATCATACCCTATTAGAGAAATATCATCTGGTATTTTCAATCCTTTTTCAAGTGCAGCTTCCATAACTCCAAGTGCAACCATATCATTTGAGGCAAAAATAGCAGTAGGTACATCCTCACTTTCAATCAGTTTAATAGTTTGCCTATATCCACATTCTCTTCTGCTGCAATTTTCATGATATATAAATACTTTCGGATCTATTTTGTTTTCTAACATAACTGCTCTATAGCCAGCTATTCTGTCTCTATTTGTTTTAGTATCTTTATTATAAGTTAGCATATATATATCCTTATGCCCAAGTTGTATCAGGTATTCCGTTGCAAGTCTAGAGCCGTAAAGATTATCAACAATCACATAATTGTTCATATTATCACTTACTTTTCCCCCAATATAGATGACAGGAATACTATTCCTTGTGATATCAACGATATCATCAATATTTTCAGAAACAGGAGCAATTATAATTCCATTTACTCTCTTTTCCATTAAATTTCTAACATAGTCTCGTTCTATTTCTATGTCATCATTGGTATTGCATAAAAATAAGCTATATCCAAGTTCTCTTGCGCCATTATCTAAACCTTTAAATATCTCTGCATAGATAGGAGTAGAGATATTAGGAATAAGAAGTCCTATGGTATTGCTTTTTTGAGTTACCAAACTTCTGGCAATAGCATTTGGAGTATATCCTATCTCCTTACTTATTTTCAATATTTTATTTTTTGTTTCATCGCTGATATCACTGTGTCCGTTTAATGCCTTTGAAACCGCAGCAGATGATACTCCTGCTAGTTTGGCAATGGTTTTAATTGTCACACTCATCATCACACCTACTTATACGTTTAAGATAGCATGAGTATACCACTAAAATTTTCCATTGTCAATCAATTGCCAGCTCTGTATTACAATGGTAAAATCTATCAATATAGTTCTCCACATCAGATCTGGTTCCTTTAAAGGGTCCTGGTGTTTCCATTTTTAGTGAGACTAAAGCGGCAGCATATAGAAGTGACTCTTCCATTCCTTTATTCATTCGTTCTGTTATATAAGCACTAAAACACGTATCTCCTCTTCCAGTTCTACCAGATATATTTCTTGGCTTTAGCGGAAAAGTACACAGCCCTTCTTCACCATAAGTGATCACCTCTGTATTATGAGTAATCATTACTTCCTTAGCACCCCATTCAAATAGAACCCTAGCTGCTTTTTCTCTGTCATCATATCCCGTTAAAACTTCTGCCTCTGCAGCATCTGTTTTTAGAAAATGTATATAGGGCAAGTATTCCATTTTCTCTTTCCAATCCTTAAAAACCATTTTCCCATCTTCAACTACCCTTAAAAAACCCTGCATGTCTACTGCAACCTTTCCTTTTGTTGAAAGCTGCTTCATCATATCATTGTCAAAATCCCCAGCAATTAGCCCTGCTAAATGATAGATTTTAGAATTTACATTAGGTATGTCCTTCATAGTAAATGGATCAGCAACGCTTAAAGCTGTGCAAATCCTTCTTTCATTGTCTGCTGAAAGAAATTCATTTTTAATTGATGTCGTCTTTTCTGATTCTAAAAAATAGATATCTTCTTTAGGCAGAATAAAATAATCCAGAAGATTCATATCTTCCTTTGAAGTTTTTGTCAACACGCCAGTTTTATGTCCTCCTGCAACCGCTGAATAGGAGCTGAATGTAACTGCTCCCCCAACTGCCTCTGATATTTCTCCAGTGTCAAAGGCAACAATTTTATCAAGACAAATATGTCCAATAATAAAAGTATCATAATTCTTCATAGTAATAATTTCTCCCTTCAGTTTCATTTGTTAAAAAGTGCATTTCACAGATATGGCATTGTGGTCGGAGATTTCCTTTCCTTCTCTATCTTCCATATCTTTAAAATCCTTAAGCTCACTTGTTGTAAAAATTGTACTGATAACAGCAGGTTCAAAACATTTCATTCCTCTAACGAAAAACCAATCAAGGTTCATTAGTAAAGTATCTTTTCCTTCAATCGGTTTTCTTCTTGTAATTTTACCCTTTAGGTTTGCATTCTTGTAGTCAAATCCATAGTTTTCTGCTAAGACAAGGAGCGGTTCAAATTTTTCAGGTTCTTGAGTTCTATCACTTTCATATTTAAAAACCTCTAGCATTCTTGAAACCTCTAACGTATCTGTTCCATCATATGTATTGGTGTTCATATCGCCTGCTACAATCACTGAGATACCCTTAAATCTTTTTTCAACTTCTTCCATTATTGCAGCCATCTGTCTCTTTCTACCCATAGGGGAAGTACGGTTCTCAAGGTGAGTACAGACAAGTCCTAATTCTCTATTGCCCAAGGTTATTTTTGCAAAAATTGCTATCCTTGTACCCAGCCTTTTTTGCTGGTCATAAAACCAATCATATTCTACAGGTAATCTCATAAGAGAGGGTTCTCGTATTTTATACCGACTCATGATTGCATTGCCGTGAAAACCCTCTTTATTTTGTTCACATTGCATAGTAGTTTTTATATTCTTCCTTGAATCCCCTGCCACAAGTTCTAGAAACTCTATTCCAAAAATATAATTCATACAAAGTCTTTGTGAAAGCTCAGAAGCCATATTGATGTTTCCTGTTCTAAACATTCCATAATCTAATTCATTAAAGAAAATTATGTCTGCATTTCTTAATTTTGGATGATGCTTCATATATACTTCAATCTCATTAATATGTAAGCCTCTCTCTACATTAAACAAAACTACTTTTAAACACGCTCTCGAAAGATCATGAAAATCATATGTGTTCTGTATCTCTACTTCTTTCATTTCAGGCAAAGTCTCCAAAACCGCCAAACTTGATGTTTTCCCTGTTTCTATTATGGCTTTATTCATTCTATTCTGCTCTATTGCTCTCATAGCCCCTCCATAACGATCTGTTATTATTTAAAAAGTATTTGTTCTCATCATCATATGGGTAACCAACTATATAGCTTAATAAAATTCATTACTTCTTTTGAATCTGTCATCCTGAGTGATAGCGAAGAATCTTACAAAGTAAAGAATCTTCCTTTAATATTGATCAAGATTCTTCGCTATGCTCAGAATGGCACCAACCTTAGAAATATGCATTTTGCTGACTACTGTTTACTCACTGGTTTTCTGATTACAATAGAATCCAATACACCGTTAAATCCATCATCAGCTTCTTCCCAACCCTCTAGATGAGCAACATCCTTTTCAATAGCTGTTATTGTTAATGTATCGGGAGTTACATCTATTGTCATATAATGAAATACCGGATGAGTAGAAGCAGCTTCTTCTAAAGCCGGGTCAGTCTTTCTAAATGCAAGCCACGAAGAATCTCCTACTTCTTCTATAGGATACATATCTCTATTCTGAGCTCCGGCCCCAGCACTGGTAATAAATATGATACCTTTGTCCGCAGTCGCCTCCCCGAACCTTCCTGAACCCTCTTCAGCATAAGCATTATCTTTTTTATAATACTGTGCCTGTTGCAGTTCACCCTCAAGTCTTGAACGGTAGCCCACTATGTTCTTCGTACGCTCATAGTTGTGGTCATGCGCAGTAAAAACAACATCAACAGCACCTGATTCTTCTGCAATATCTATAAATCCGCCTTCTTCCATTAGTCCAGCACCTTCAAGAACATCATTCATATGCCCTGTGCTGGTTGTATAGATTGAATGATGTAACAAAATAACCACCCAATCAATTTCTCCAGTATCTTTTGCTTGCTTGGCTTTAGCTAGGTCATTCTTCAACCATTCAAGCTGTGCCTTATTCCATTCCTGCTTAGGATAACCTGACATGAAGGCTACAAAATGTACATTCCCATAATTATAAGAATACCAATATTCTTCATTGCCTTCGTTGTTCAAATCTGGCCAACCTTTCATTGCCTTTTCAGGGAAGTTAAATAAATTCCACCATGTTGGTGCTAACCTTTCATGATTCCCGTGTACATGAATCATCGGATATCTTGCCATCATTTCCTTAGTATTGGACTTCCCACCTACTCCATAATTAAACCATGCATCATACTCAATAAATGCACCATTTCCACCGTAGTCACCTGTAAAACCCACAAATCCTGGTATTCCCTTTTCTGCATTTTTACCAAACATTTCTAAAATCTCACCATTTAAATCATTAAAAACATCATACTGGGCTTTTGTATCGCCCATAACAACAAAAGTGAAGTTTATGGGATCTTCTGGGCTTGTTCTAAGTGTGTATATTTCTGATTTTATCGGATTCGTTCCTTTGCTTTCTACATAATATTCATATACAGTGTCTGGTATTAGATTTTTCAAAACTGCCTGATATGAATGAGCTTCATAAATATCCATGGAGAAATACTCTGGTTTAACTTTTATTTCCTCGAATTTTCCTCCATCTTTTTCTCTTATGTAAATCACGCCTTCTGTTGATGATGTAGCAGCAATCCAGTTTATTGAAAGACTTTGCTTCTTTCCTGTAATATGATCTGCCTCAGACCAAGTAAGATTGATGTTCATTTTATCTCCCTTAATTGACTTCATCTCTCCAGGCTGTAGTACTATATCATCTCTCAAAGGAAAGTATTCAATTACATGGGGATGATGCATTCTAAAACCGAATTTATTTTCTTCTTCGAGTCCCCACGTATAGCCATATGTTACCCATATACTATCCCCATATGCTGCAATTGCATGCTTATGTGAACCATAAGGCAAGTCACTTCTTCTGATATAGCTGTCGGTAGCAGGGGTATACTCATAAACAGTGGGGAGGAATTCACCCATATTTCTTCCTGCTAGGATATATAGTTTGTCGCCTACAACAGCTACACAGGGTCCATCAACACCGCTAGGCAAATCACTTAATTGTTTCCACTGTGAACCTTTTTCGGCATTGGGATCAAATACCCATGCTAATCGGCTGGCTTCGCCCTCGTCTTCACTATCGAGGGAATCATCGTGAAGTGGTTCTCCTCCAAATATGTAAAATTTGTTTTCAACCACAGCACCTGCATATCCACCTTCAGCAGGAATCTCATAATCAAAGGCTTCTCTATCTATAAATTTCTCAGTCACAGGATCAAATATAGATATAGTAGCATCTTCAGCCATAATAACTACGTAGTTTTTCCCGTCAATTTCCATTTGTCCCCACGAGCCAGTATTCCACGTATCCAGTTCGCCAATGTTTTCCATAGCTTCTATTTCTAATGTTTCAGTATTAAATCTCTGCATTTCCCTATTTGCAGCTATGTAGATATAAGGACTATGATCATCTATAGTGAAGGCTGTAGATTTGTAGTACTTACTACCAGTTCCAACATCGGTGTATCCTCTTTCTCCAGTTTTTAAGTTGATCCATTCTATGTTAGGGAAATCTTGAAATTCTTTAGTCCCATCTTGCCCCCAACCTAGATAATGAGAGTAATAAGCTCTTCCTCCTGTAATCCATAATATATCACCAATCACTGTAGCACTATGTCCTCTCCTTGGATGCAATAGCTGTAAATCCTCATGATTAATCATTATTGGGCTATCATCTTGGGCTGATATTGCTACAACACTACTACCGCCTAAAAGTATAGTGAATAGCATTGTAATCATTAATAATAATGGGATAGTTCTCTTCATCATTTCATCCCTTCCCCTATTTAAATTAGTTAAGTACAGATATCCAGAAATTATTAATTTTATTAAGATGATCATAATTAAAATCCAAATCTAAATCCCATACATTTAAAGTATCCAGAGGAGGTGTTTCTTCCTCAGTAGGGATATTCTCGTTAGTTGGCCATGAACCTACTACTCTAAAAGGATCTAACCCCTCACCAGCTCCATCTGCTTCACCGCCTACCCATCTTATAAATAGTTTGGCAGCATTAACGTTTGGAGCATGATCAGCAATAACCAAGTAAGCAGGAGCGGGCACAGAAAATCTTGGCTCCATTTCATAAGTTGTACCAATCTCTAGACCCTTTGATCGATCTCTTAGCTTAGAGGAAACCGCAATGCCTATTGGAGGATTTGTTTGACCTGGTGCTCCTATAGCTTCAACTACTTCCGAATCTGAGTTGGTTAGAATTAAATCGTTTGCAGCAAGTCTTTTCATAAACTCATATCCAGCATTTTCTGTTCCATCAAGAACTATTTCCTCACCGAAGGCTTCCTTATAGGCTACTGCCATTTCATCAGCGTTTTGTATCATTGCCATAAATAGTCCCATGTTCTCTGCTGTAGATATAGGATTTGCCAACATAATTTTTCCCTTGAATTCAGATTTTGTCAAATCCCACCAGTTCGTTACTGGACAGGTTTCATAAGCCTCTGTATTATAGAAAACCTGCTTCATTTCAATATAAGGAGCAAATGCATATTTATGATATTCCTGAGGTATTTGTGCGCCGATATCACTTGGAATATATTTGTGTAAAATACCAGTCTTCATAAATTCGTTTACCATAGCTCCATCGGAATCTTTTACAAACAGTACATCGACATTATTCAAGCCAGCTGCATGTTCTCTTTCAGTTTTTTCAAATATTTCAGCCATTCTCATGTCATAACCCTCAACAGTTACTCCAGGATATTCTTTTTCAAAACTTTCCTTTATTGTTTTTATCCTACTTGACATGGAGTATACTACAACCTTACCTTCTTTTTTTGCATTTTCATATAATTCTTCTACTGTAAAATCTTTATCTAATTCCGCATTTTCCAACCATTCAGACACATTGCCTGAATTTGTTGCATCAATATCCTGTTGTACAGCTTTTTCTCCGCATCCTACTATTGTAAGCATCATAACGATTAGTAAAACAACCGTGATTAGTAATTTTGTCCTTACTCTAATGGCTCCCATTTTCATAACCTTGACCCCCTTCTACTTTTTTTATAATAAATCCTAGGATTTATTTTTCATTCAAACCAATAGACAGCCACTAACACCTATTCCGTACTATATTGTTACAATTAGATTTTCTGTTTCCTGCTCAAAAACATTTACTTTTTTAGAATCGATATCCAACCATACTGTTTGATCATAGTCAAAATCTTCTTGCCCAATTACTTTTCCCATGATTCGTGTGCCGTTGATATCTACCTGAATTAATGTTTCAGATCCGGCAGGTAATATAGAATATATCTTTCCCTCGATGCCACCATCACATAGATCTCTCTTGATATTCACGTGTTCCGGTCTCAGTGCCATGATCACCTTTTCTTTAATGCTTTCCATATTTTTTCTCAGCAATTTATTATTGTAAAATTTCATTTTTCCTAAAATACTATCTACTTCTAAACCCTCTATTATTCTTGTACATTTCCCTTCAATAAAATTGATTCTAGGGTTTCCTATAAAGTCAGCAACCTTTTTACTTGCAGGGTTGTTATAGATATTCTTAGGTGTGTCTACTTGCACAAGATTGCCTTCAAAGAATATAGCAATTTTCGTTGACATTGTTAGTGCCTCAACCTGATCATGAGTAACATATATGATTGTAGTATTTAGATCCCTATGAAGTCTTTTTAGCTCCGATCTCATATCAACTCTCAACTTTGCATCCAAATTAGAGAGAGGTTCATCTAAAAGAAGTATTTTAGGTTCAGAAACAATAGCTCGAGCAATTGCAACTCTTTGCTGCTGACCTCCAGACAATTCTGAAGGATATCTGTCCATATATTCAAAGATCCGCATTCTTTTCAAAGCATTTTCTACTTTTTCTTCTATCAATTTCTTTGATAGCTTCTTAATTGTCAATCCAAAAGAAACGTTTTCTTTTACTGTCATATGGGGCCACAAAGCATAACTTTGAAATACAAGGTTTAAGCCTCGTTTTGATGGTGGTACATAATATGCTTCAATAGCATTAGTAACCTCTTTATTGTCTATGGTAATTCTTCCCTCTTGAGGATTCTCCAGACCTGCTATAACCCTTAGCGTAGTAGTCTTCCCGCATCCTGATGGGCCTAAAAGGGTCATGAAGTCTCCATCCTCTACAACTAAATTTACGTCCTTTAAAACATGCACCTTATCATAATATTTATTTATATCGCTAAGCACTATTTGACTCATGATTATCCCCCTATTCCTTTAGACATATCGGCTTTTCCAATTTTTGTTGATAACAGATAAACTACTATGATGGTTATAACAATAATAGTAGTCATCGCATCTCCATACTGTCGGAAACCTGTATCAGAGTATGCGTATGTTAAAGCAGTGAGCGTAGTTGTAGAAGGCGTTGCAAGTAATACAATAAGATCTAGCTCCTTCATTGCACTAATAAATATCAGTAGAAACCCGCTTAGAAAACCTTGTTTAGAAAGAGGCATCATTATTCGTAAAAATCTTTTCATAAAGGATGCACCCTCAATAGCAGCCGCTTCCTCCAGTTCCGTTCCTATTTGAATCATATTACTGGTCCCCGCCCTTGCTGCAAAGGGAAGGTATTTAACAACACTTATTAATATTAATAGGGCTAATGTACCATACAGTGCCGGCATTATAAATCTGGGCTGAGAAAACATTGAAAGATATATAGCACCAAATGCAATTGAAGGTATCAGATACGGCGTAAATGACAACTGGTCTATTATTCTTCCTGATAATTTTTTTCTGCCTCGAGATATAATATATCCTAGTATCAATCCAACGAATGTAGCTATGACTGAAGAGCTTATTACTAATTTGAATGTATTTTTAATAGAACTCCATATTGCAGGATTTTTTAATATTCCAGGTTCACCTTCCCCTATAGCTGGAATTGATTGACCTATCCAAAAATGAGTTGTGAAGTTACTTAAACTGAATTCTCCAACCTTAAGCATAAATGTCTGAAGAATCATTAATATAAGGGGCATTATCCCAGCAAAAACTAAGAATGTAGAAAGTATGATGACAACTGGGTTTTTCATTTTTCCTAATTCAAACAGGTTTCTTCTTGTATCTTTTCCTCCAATTGTAGTATAACTTTTTCTTTTTCCTATTGCCCTCTGATTAATATAAACTGTTAAGGCAGCAATTAGTATTAAAAATATACTGAGTATATAGGCTTGAACTGTTTGTCTATTGCGCATACTGGAGTACAGCATAGTTGATATCGTATAGTAATTGACTTTTAGTCCTAAAAAGGCAGGTACTCCAAATGTTCCAATCACCTTTGAAAAAGTAAGTATAATAGAAGATAATATTGCTGGAAGTACTATGGGAAGTGTGATTTTTTTGAGAATAGTAAACCTATTTGCTCCTGCAATTTCCGCCATTTCTTCTAAATCTCCTCCAACAGAACTCAGGGCAGAGGACATTAGAAGAAAGGTAAATGCATAGTAATGGATTGAAAGAATAAGTACAATTGGTACGAATCCATAAGCAAGCCAGTCAGGCGTTGTAATATTGAAAATATAATTCAAAAGTCCTTGATTTCCACCAATTCTATCATTTTTAAATACTGCTAGCCATGCCATTGCTTTATACCAAGAAGGCAGCATATAAGGTACAATAATTAGAAAGGTGAAAAGTTTTTTACAAGGAAGATCAGTACGAACGATAAGCCATGCCATGATTGACCCTAAGCTAATAGCGAAAAATGAAACTGTAATAGATATCAATAAAGTATTGGCCATAGGTTTGTAAAATAAGGATTGACTTATGTTGCTAGATAATAAATTTTTCCAATGATATAGGGTAAATTCCCCTGGAACCGCATCCTTTACTTCCCTCAAATCAATTTGTCTCCATTTAAAAGTAGTAGTGAGTATCTCCCATAAAGGCATGATGATAAGACATGTTAAAAGCATAAGGGTTATCATACTAATTAGTTTATATGGGTTTGTAAAAAATGATATAAAAGTATTTTTGTAGAAGTTTTTATTCCATGTTCTGATTGTTTTACCTGAAAAATCTGTACTCAACTTTGGCATTACTTGAATCCTCCCCCCACTTAAAAATTTAAATTCTATAATTAATAAAAACCCCTTTTAAAGTTTGAGTATTCAGTCAATTTCTCATATGCAACATCGTCTTAAAGTCCATTTTCTTGCTTATTCAAAAAAATTGCTACCATTGATCAAGGGGGAAAAAAGGAGCTTTTTATGGTAATTGTCTTCACTTTAGGCATTATACTCCTTTTTTCATGAATCAAATAACATAACATTTAGTAATCTTTCAAAATGCTTATATCATCAATAATATATAGAAAAGTAACCTAAATGCTATATTATAGGTAAGTTAGCTTCCCTTTTAAACCATAGTTCATTTAGGAAATCATTATAAGGATATGAATAAAGGAATATCTCTTTATAAAACAAGCATGTATTGCAGGATCTTCTAAGTACCCTTCTACTTTCATAAAATTTCTTATTGATTTTAATAATTATTTGAATCTCAAATATTATAATAGGTGAAAAGTTAACTGTTTACTTTATCCAAAACATTTACAATTTCATTTAAATCCTCTATTACATAATCAGCTCCATGATCTCCGACATTTGTATCCTTTAGATTAGTTAAAAACGATTTTATTTGTATTGCTAGTGCAAATCCAGCAGCCTTCGAACCAATAACATCTCTTGAGATTGTATCTCCTACATATACTGCTTCATTAGGAATAGAATCCATTGCTTCCAGCGCCTCAGTAAATATAGATATCCTTGGTTTTCTATATCCATGAATACTTGAAAGAGAGACCCATTGAAAATATTCTTTTATTCCGTATAATTCCAACGAACTGAAAACCTGTGTTTGACTTGAAGTGTTACTTACAATTCCAAGCTTATACCCCCTATCTTTTAAACTTTTTAGCATTTCAGGAGCTTCTTTTTTACACTTTCTTCTATAAAACTTTGTCTCCCACATTACTGCAAGTTCCTCACCTATCTCTTTAAGTATTCTTTCCTCAATGTTAAAATCCTTTAGATGCCACTTTGACCAGATATCACAGGGAGATGCTTCAATAAATGTTTTTTCACTCCATGAAGCATACTCATTATTTCTTTTTTGCAATATTTCAAAAAATTCTTCTAAGGAAATATTCAGAGGAATAGATTTTTTATCTAAATACTCCATTAAGTCTTTTGAGGCTTTCAATCTATTTTCAGTATCAAAAGAAATGTCTTCTAGAGTTCCTCCCATATCAAATAAAACAGTGTTAATTTTCATATAAATATCCCCCCTTTACGGTGTAATTTTATTAAACTTTGAAAACTTATTTTGTAACTTAAACGTATAAGTGAACCAATAAATATTTTTTGATACATCTGATCACTCATGTTCAATCAACTGAAAAATAATATAAAATAATTAAATCATCAGCTCTAAAGATAAGTAATGGGTTTTGATAAGCAAAATTTTGAGTTTAAGTAGTGAAGAAGTTGTTTGACTATATAAAAAAGTCTGGCAAGCTATTACCTATCAACTAAATTGATATCCTCATCTGAATTCCAATGAAATAGCCCACTTATACGTTTAAGTTAATTTCGTTAATTTTATTTATTATCGATCACTTCTATATTTCTTGTTGATGATAAAAATGTTTTTATCATCAAATTCATATTAGTTTATTTGACAAGAAATAATTTTCACTGATTTTATCAACATATCAAATAATATATTTTACATAATGTTCGGATTATTTTTTTGTTAAATTTAAATTTTCCTGATTTGCTTATACGTTTAAGTAGATATTACCATGTAGTTCCAATTTTGTCAACATCTATTTATTTTAAATTTGGTAAGAAAAACTATATAATATGATAATTACTTAACTCAATTTCCAATCCAATTCAAATTTTTTTGAAATTTATTCTTTAAATAAATAATTTTATATGTATCCCTATTCAATGAGTCCTCCAATGACCGCTGATAATAGTAACCTCACTACCAGTTCGTAATTAGAAATCATCATTTACCCCCTTTATTCTTCGTTGTATTGCTTTTGCCTACTGCTTCACTAGACTGAAGTCTAGCACTACATTCTCGAAGTAAATTCGGCTACAATTCAGAGGAAAAACCATCCCTCTGAATTAAGTCTCATTTTATCTCCATATTATTGATTACTTTGTATAGAATCTCTTCTACCCCTTCATTGCAATCGTAGGATGTAATGAAATTTGCTTTTTTTTGCAATTCATCTTTTGCATTTCTAACAGCTACACCTAACCCTGCAGCTTCAATCATAGAGATATCATTTCTCTCATCACCGATAGCAATGATTTCTTCTATAGATATATCTAATTTATCTGCTAAAATCTGTAATGCTCTACCTTTTGATGCATCCGCTGGTAGTAACTCAAGATAATTGTGCTCTGAGCAAATAAAATTCAAAGGAACTTCTGTGATTTGTTGCAGGTGGCTGATAAAAAGGTGAAATCCTTTCTCCTCTCCAATAAATAGTATTTTTGTAGGGGCCACCTTTAAAAATTCATATAGATCTCCTGCTTCTATACATCCTACCTTCTCTTTATCTACATGTTTAGCTATGGAAGGTGTCATTTTATTAATATATGCCTTTCTATCCAGATATAAGATTGCATCTAAATCATGATTCTTACAAATCTTAAGAGCTATTTTTGCTAAATCATAATCTAGTTTAGATTCATAGATGATTTCATTGGTAATGGTATTCACTACTGCCGAACCATTATAAACAATAACTGGGATATCAATGTTTAACTGACTAATAATCGGTTGAATTGCTGCCTCCATTCTTCCTGTAGCGATTGTAAAACTTCCCCCCATTTTTTTAAAATGGTCTACAAGCTCCTTTGTTTTTTCTGATACTTCTTTTTTATTACAAATCAGTGTTCCATCTATATCTGATACAATTAACTTATATTTCACTATCTCGTCCCCCAAAATTATGAAATTTTTGTGTTTTTTTATACCTTTTTACTTCGATAATAATCGAATAGAGTCTAAATCCAATTGTACATTTACTTCTTCTCCTTCATTAAACATTCCATTTTTTTCTGATATAGCCATAGCTTCTGCCTGATCATGGGTTACATATAGACTGGTGATCCCTAGTCTTCTTTGTAACTTTCTTAATTCGTCCCTCATATACTCCCTTAATTTTCCATCTAAACTGGATATCCTTCTGCTGAAGGTTCTAATCCATCATGGGAAAAAACGATACCAATAGATGCTTCACCTAATGCAACATTTTTAGCAGGAGCTGAGCCTGATTTTGTATATTGCCTAACATTATCATTAAATCCTCTGAAATATTCCCAGCAGATAGTCTTACATAATTTACTTGAATGCCCGTCTCCGTTTCAAAGACATTTAAGTAGACAGGTATCTCTGTGTCAGGTAAAGCAGTATACACGGTCAGTTCTTTATATTCCCCAGATCCCTGGATGTGCATGCAATCGTTACTATCGTGGTTGATAGTAGTAAAAGCACCAATCCTAGAAACTTTTTTGACCTTTTTCCAAGCATTTTATAATCCCCCTTTTTAAATAAGAATCATTTTATTTAGTATAATATTCTGACTTATTTGCCTTTAATGCCTTTTAGAAAAAAGTATACGTCACCTCCTTTTAGACTAATTATTAAAATATCAGTACTTATCTTTGTACAGTGTATTGTCATTCTCAATAAAAAACCTCTAGTATGATGTATAGACATCTCTACTTGTAGTATACCATAAAAAAAACAATTTGCGTCAATTGTTTTAAATTTTTTAAAATTTTATTTGAAATCTTTCTCATATTCTCTGTTACATCTTGCTGCATATTGGGAAATTTATGATTCATTAGTAATCTTATAAAGTATAAAATTTTCTATTAATCATTCTATCCTTTCTCTTCTAATCCAAAATCTAAATATGTCATTTCTAAAATAATCCAATGCATAAAAAATTGGTTTGTTTCTCTCATCGTAATGAACTTGCTTTAATAATAATACTGGTGTATCTTTGGTGATTTGTAATTTTTTTATATTTGCATCATTCTTTGATGGTACGATTATTTCAGTGTCAGCTCTAATAATATGGATATTGCACTCTTTTTCTAAAAAAGTGAATAGTGATCCAGATAGATATCCTTTTTGCTCAAGTACTCTCCCAAGATTGCTGGTTTTTGAGATAATGTTAATGGTTAGAGCTACAGGTTCGTCATTTGCAGTTCTTATTCTTTCCAATATAATAACCGACGTTCCTTCTTTTATATCCAGTGCTTCTGCCCATTCCCTATTGCATTGATCCTTCGTTATTTCTTCTTTTGTTTCTCCCTCCTTTAGTCCTGCTATTCGAATCATACTACTCATACTCTGCAACTTCTCAAGACTGCTAGGTATACTAGATAATGGCTTAATAACAAAGGTTCCTATACCATGCTTCACTAATAGCTTACCTTCTTGCTCCAACAGTTTAACTGCTGATCGAAATGTATCCCTGCTAACATTAAAATAGTTTGCCATTTCATACTCCGATGGCAATCGTTCTCCTATAGCTAATTCTTTGTTTTCTATCATTTTTTCAATTTCTTCTTTTATTTTTAAGTAACTAGGAATCATAATCTATTCCACCCAACTCCTTTTGCATGTTTTTTTCATGATATCATAATTTTGTGACAAATGGAACTACGAAAATATTATATCTATCCAATCATACCAATCATATTTTTGAAAATTATTAAATAAGAGATGAAAGTCCCGTTGTCTGTAGACAACGGGACTTTCATTATAAAAAGAGCTATTATTTCATCCTCCGGTGTATTGCTAAGACTCCCAGTTTCACACTGAATTAAGTCTCATTTTATCAACCTGTTTTGTTTTTGATATAAACGCTTGTACCCATGATCTGCTACTCTATATAATACAAGATTAGCCAAGTAATTCTTTTTCAATTCTTTCTTTTGCCTCAATTGCTTGATGCATTTTTTCTGGGAATCCAAATAAGGAAACTGCAGCGATTGCATCTTTTCTCTGCCCAAACTTCATCTGGCGAAGTTTCTTAAAAAAAGCATCAAAATTCACTTCTCCATCTCCAATGCCTACATGCTGATGTACTGCAGCACTAACACCTGGAGGGTTAACAATGTAACGGCAGTGCTTCGTGTGATTTAAAGTATCAGCCACAATAATATGTGTTAAATCATCACCAGCATAATCAAGCATCATCTCCACATCACCTACACCATCATCATAGAAGAATGTATGAGCTGCACAGTAAAGATATTTTATATAATCACTTCGAAATGATTTTACAATATCAATTGTTTCATTGTTATTTTCGCAGAAATCATAAGGATGTGATTGAATGTCGACTCGAACACCTTCTCTTTCAAGAATTGGAAGAAGTTCTTCTATGGATCGGTAAAGCATTTCTTCACAAATAACCGGCTGATGTGGATCGCCAGCAAGCTCAGTATTGATTACATTAACACCTAGTTCAACAGCAATTTCAATAGCTCGTTTCCAATTTTTCACAGCAGCCTGACGACGATCTTCATCAGGACCTGACCAGTTGTAAACAGTAATTAGAGAAGAAATCTCAAGCCCCGTTTCTTTTAAGGCATTTTTATACTCGGTTACAATTTCCTTACTTGCCTTTGGATGTTTATAAAATGGTAATATTTGAGGATGTGGGGATTGTTCGATATATTTGAATCCCATATCTGCAATGTTGTGTACCATTTCAGTTATTGACATATTTTGTTGTCTAAGGACATCTGGATCAAATGCAATTTTCATCTTTCTATACCTCCTATTGATTAAAGATAATTGATTAAAGATAAAATTTAGGACATTCTGGCATAGAGATTGGAACGATCTTACCTGAATTCATAGCTTCCATAGCTTCAACGCAGGCATCTGCTGTTACTGCAGCAAAATAACCATCCCAAGCTGATGGACCATTTACTTCACCTTTTAGAGTATCATTAATCCATTCTTGAATTTCAACATCAAAGGCATCAATAAAACGTTTTTTCCAGTCTACTAGTATATCCGTTGAAAGCTTTGCTTCACTACGCATAAGCACACTCATTGGCTCCGGCAAATTTGCTACACCAGTCTCTCCTACAACTTGACATTGAATATCGTACCCATATCTACAGTTTACAAATATCTCTCCATTAATTCTAATACCCTTTTTTGTTTCTAATAAAACCATAAGTGGATCTTGTAAATCTTCAGCAGCGTCTCGTGTTTTTCTAGGTGAAATCGCCTGTACAGAAACATAATCATCATTTAGCAACCAACGTAATACATCTATTTCATGAATGAAGGTATCTACAATTGGCATAGCACCATAATAAAGACCTTGTGGAACAGATGGATTACGATGTGCACAATGTACTATTAAAGGCTCACCAATTCGTTGATTGTCAATGGTTTCTTTTAATAGACGATAGGATTCATCATAACGACGCATAAAACCTACCTGAACTAATTTTTTACCGTGAGCTATCTCAGCGTCAACGATTCGCTTGCACCCCTCTGCTGTAACCGCTAATGGTTTTTCACAAAATACTGGTTTGCCTGCAGCAATTGAAGCTAACACAAATTCTTCATGAGTAGGTCCCCAAGAGGTTACTATAATGGCATCAACATCTTCAGCCTTAATAACATCATGTCCTGTTTCGTAAATCTTTGCATCAATTTTTTCTGCTACAGCTTGGACTTGTTCCTTATTAACATCTATCACTGCAACAACCTTAGCACCTGTTAATTTATTGGTAATTCTATGGATATGCTCCTGACCAATGGCTCCTGTACCAATTACTCCTACTCTTAATGTCATAGAATATACGCCTCCTCAATATTATAATAACTTTATACTTTTCATAATCATTGTATCAAAACCTTGCTTCAACAACTTCAAAGGTTGATTTCATTTATAGTCATCTATTTATGCTCACCTGCTTTGTTAAAACCAATAACGGAAACTATAACTTATCCATATTTTATAAAGTTTATAGTTTCCTATTGGTTACGAAAAGGGGAGATTTTTTTAGAATGAAATTATTATCATATTTACTTGAATTGAAAATACTTGCCTGCAACTTCTATCGTTGTTTCTCTACCTACCTTTATTGCTTTCTCTATATCCCATTCCCAGTATTCAGGTCTGAATAGCTCAATAGATACCATTTCACTGTATCCAATCTCTTTAAGGGTTCTAAGCATTGAATCTAAATCAATTACACCTTCTCCAGGCCATAATCTATCAGCATCTGTTAATGAACCAATTGGAAAATCTTCTACATCATCAATGTGCAACAAGAATATTTTTGATCCATCAGCTTTTTGTAAATCTTCAATTCTTGATCCCATTGCATGAAAATGGAAGCAGTCTAAAACAATACCCACATTGTCTCTGTTTACAGCTTGCACAATATCATATGCTTGACCAAAAGTGTTAATTGTACATTGATGATGTCCTACAAACTCAACTGCAAGTCTGATATCATATTTCTCAGCAATATTTGCTAATTCATTTAATACTTTAACAGAACTTTCTTTAATTTGGGTTTTCGTGAATTTTTCTTCACCAACTAATGGTACTACAACGATGTTTTTACAACCAATTTTTTGTCCTACTTCACACATGTACTGTAGTTCTTCTTTGATCTCTTTGTGACCAGCTTCATCTCTATTGTTAAAAAATACTAGCGCATTAAAAGCATATGGTTTAATATGATGAGTTTTAAAGTATTCTGCAAGTTCTTCAACAGTATGAGTCTCAAGATACTCTTTTAACTTATCCATTGTTCTAATTTCAATTAAATCATACCCATGTTTTTCGCAAAACTCTAAATCCTTCTCCAATGAAGATTTCTCCATAGTTGTTGCTTGATTAAAACACATTTTCATTATTACATTCCTCCTGCACAATTTGATATTATTATTAACAAAATTTCTTTTTATTCATTGAACTTACTTTATTGACTATGGCATAATTTTGACTTTATAAAAATCTGCTATTTCGTCACTAAGTGCTCGGGCACTTTATGCCTAAAAAAAAGATTTGAGTCTCACTTTTATAAAATTAAAACGTTTTCTAAGTTTTCAAGAACCTACGTGCTCGGGCTCTTTTTTTATATTATATATGAACTTTTATAATAATGCAACAAAATATTAAATTTTCTGATTATTTTTTTGGGATTAAACAAAAATGAGGCTAAATTATATTTAACCTCATTTTTGTTTGTTAAGCTATTGAACTATAGAATTGATTTAATTTACTGCTGGTTATAAACCTGTCTTTTCTGCAATATATTTTCTTGCCTTCATTGCATACTCTAGTGGATTTGCTTTTGCTGGATCTTGTTCAGCTTCAACTACAAACCATCCTTCATAATTGTTTTCATGTAATATTTTAAATAATGGTTCAAAGTCAATCATTCCATCTCCTGGCACAGTGAATGCTCCTGCCTTCACTGCTTGAAGGAAGCTTAAATTTTCTGCCTTCACTTTATCTAACACTTCTTTCCTAACGTCTTTTAAATGAACATGCTTCACTCTGTTAACATGTTTTCTTAATGCTTCCTCTGGATTTTCACCAGAAAAAGTAAAGTGTCCTGAATCAAATAATAGGTGTACCAGCTTTGGATCTGTCATCTCCATTAATTTATCAACTTCTTCTAATGTCTGAACTCCTGTACCCATATGATGATGATAGGAAACTAACATACCCTTTTCATCTGCCAGTTTTGCTAGTTCTTCTAGCCCCCTAGCTAATTTTTCCCATTCTTCTTCTGTAAATACTGGTTTTTGAGTTAATACTGGAACATCCATCATCCCTTGAATACTATGGCCTTGCTCTGCTACACCGATCATCTTTGCTCCCATAGCATGTAGGAAGTCTCTATGCTTTATAAATTCATCAACAGTTTCTTGTAATGGCTTTGTAGTTAAAAAGGAGCTAAACCATGCATTGCAAATTTGAATACCTCTTAAATCAAGGGCTTTCTTTAGTTCTACTGGATCCTTTGGATACTTATTGCCTACTTCACTTCCAGTAAATCCTGCTAAAGCCATTTCGCTTACACACTGCTCAAAAGTATTTTCTCCACCTAATTCTGGTAAATCATCATTTGTCCATGCTATAGGAGCGATTCCTAGTTTTACTTTATCTTTATTTAACATTGATTATTCCTCCTAATTCGTTATCTGCTGATTTATCCTTCGGTGTATTGCTAAGACTCCCGCTTCTTCAAGCGGGAGATCAAGCACTACATCCTCGAAGTAAATTCGGCTACAATTCAGTGGGAGTAAAAACTCCCTCTGAATTAAGTCTCATTTTATATAATACAAGATTAATAATGTCTAGCCTTATCAATATTTTTTCTTAAATTCTTATAAACTCCTTGAATTCTTTCACTTTCTGATACTTCTGCCACACCAACCCGCCACCATGAATTATATTTATGAATCATTGTCTTTGGTAATACTTTAATGTCAATCAAGGTAGAAACTGTTTGTTTCTTTGAATCTATGATCGCTGCTTTCAGTTCTTCAATGGTCTTTACTGTATAGGTTTTGCAGCCATAGGATGCGGCATTCATTGCAAAATCAATAGGTACAAATCCTCCAGTTAATTTTCCTGTTGCCTCATCTCTAAATCTAAATTCTGTTCCAAAGCTGTCCATTCCATGCTCTAGCTGTAGGTTATTGATACAACCAAAGGTCATGTTATCTAGTAGAATAACATTGATTTTTTGTCTTTCTTGAATAGAAGTTGGTAGTTCTGAATGCAGCATCATATAGGATCCGTCTCCTACAAAGGTGTATACTTCTTTATCGGGCTCTGCCATTTTTACACCTAATGAAGCATTTACTTCGTAGCCCATGCAGGAATATCCATATTCCATATGGTATGTGTTTTCTCCTTTTGGTCTCCATGCCCGTTGTAGGTCTCCTGGTAAGCTGCCTGAAGCGCCTACAATGATATCACTTTCTGATAGCATTTCATTTAGGACACCCAATACTCTTGACTGGGTCAAGCAGGATCCTGTTAACTCTTGGAATTCTCCAAAAACAGCTTCTCTGTCAATATGGTCGGCAATTTCTGGTACAAAGCCTTCTCCTGTGTATTCTACTGCGTACACACGGTCAATTTCAGCAATATAGGCTTCTCTTGCTTCTTTTATTTCATTGATATATCCTGTTTTGTACTCTACTTTCTCTAATCCATCATATAATGATGTTAATGCAACCTTAGCATCTGCTACTACTTTTACAGCATCTAATTTGTAAGCATCAAATTCTGCTACATTAATGTTTACAAATTCTACTTCTGGGTTTTGGAATAACCATTTTGATGAGGTGGTAAAGTCTGTGTATCTTGTACCTACCCCAATCACTAAATCTACTTCTTTAGCAATGGTGTTTGCTGCTAAGCTACCTGTTTCACCAATACCACCTAAGTTTAACTCATGGCTCCACACGATTGCACTTTTCCCTGCTTGTGTTTCTCCAAAGGGGATATTAAACTTTTCTGCAAATTTCTTAAATATATCAGCAGCTTCTGAATAACGGACACCACCACCACAAATTAGCATTGGCTTTTTCTTCTTGGAAATTAATTTTACTGCATCTTGAATCATTTCTGCAGTTGCTGGTCTTCTTTCTATTCTATGCACTCGTTTTTTGAAGAAATAGTCTGGATAGTCATAAGCTTCTCCTTGCACATCCTGTGGCAGGGCTAGTGTTACCGCCCCTGTATCTGCTGGATCTGTTAATACCCGCATAGCATTGATACACGCTGTCATCAATTGTTCTGGTCTTGAAATTCTATCCCAGTATTTGCTCACTGCTTTGAATGCATCGTTGGTGCTAATGGTTAGATCGTGATACTGTTCAATTTGTTGTAAAACTGGGTCTGGTTGTCTTGTGGCATAGGTATCTCCTGGTAGGAACAGTACAGGAATTCTATTAGCACTTGCTGTTGCTGCTGCTGTTATCATATTAGCAGCTCCTGGACCTACTGACGATGTACATGCATAGATTTGCTTTCTGTTAAGCTGTTTTGTAAACCCCATAGCTGCATGTGCCATACCTTGTTCATTTCTTCCTTGATGTACAATCAACTCTCCTGGGTCTTGCTCTAAAGCTTGCCCTATCCCTAGAACATTACCGTGTCCAAAAATGGTGAAAATACCTTTTACAAATTTTAGTTCAACTCCGTCAACTTCTACATACTGATTGTCAAGGAATTTTATAAGAGCTTGTGCCATTGTCATACGAATGGTTTTCATTCTTTATCCCTCCTACTTTTCTATTTATCTGGCCAGATTTTAGCATCTGGATCAAGTAGCCACTTGTGTTCATCAACAAAAATTCTTTCACCAAAACGGCTATCATCTAAATGACGAATCATCCATAGATAATACATTGCATATCCTGGTGCTGCAGTTTGAGGATGTACTAAATCTCCTGGGATAGCTACTGTATCCATATTCTGTACTTTATATGCATCATCCCCTACGCATGAAAATCCAAAGCCTCCCTCTGGATAAAAACGATAATGATAGATTTCTGGTTGTGGATGATGATGCGGAGGATAGCTGGAATACTTTCCTGGATGATTGATGACTTCACCTATTACAAGATTTGCATCAGGCGCATTTCTATCGTCGAAAATAGTTCTTACAGTTCTTGTTGCAGTTTCGTTTAATGTTCCTGCACCAAACTGTTCGCTTCTACATTCCTCTTGAGTATATAGCTTTGGGGCAAAGATTTTGTCATTAGTGGTTTGTTGTAAAGCGATTTCTGTATCATCCTTTAGTACAGTAATAGTAACTTCTACATCCTTAGGTAAATGTAGGCACCAAGGACTTTCTTCAAATAGGGATTGTCTTTTGGCTTCTACTTTATTGCCTTCCCATTCAAATATTACTTCTCCCTGCATTAATAAGTATGCTCTTTCTAGTGCTGCACTGTTGGTAATCACTTCATCTTTTTTCATTTTGTAAATACCAAAGTCCATCAGCATGTTGCTGGCTACACCATCCATTTGTGTAATACTATTAAACCCGTACTGTAAATCTCCTTGTGATTTTATATGCACATCTTTTTTTTCTGTCATTTCTCCTCCTCCTTACTTTTTTTAGGGAGGACAGGGTCGTCCTCCCTTACATTTTTATTTACTAAAATCCTAATAGCTGCATCTTTTTTTTCGCTTCTTCTTCTACTTTTATCATAGGTTTTTTGAAAAGAGGTATTCTATCAAATTCGTTTGGATTGTTTAAAATCTCTTCTCTTAGGGTCTTGCCAAACATCATTCTAAGGGCTGTGCCTATGTTAACTTTAGCTACATGATAGTTTGTTAGTTTTGATAGGTCTTCATCGGTTATACCTGTTGATCCATGAATAACAAGGGGTACATCTGTTACTCCTTGTATAGCTTTTAATCGATCAAACTGTATTTTGGCTCCTTGTGTTTCCATTCTATGAAGGGTTCCAATGGCAACGGCTAGAGCATCTACTCCTGTTGCTTCTGCAAAATGCTTTGCTTCTTCTGGTTCTGTATAGACTTCTTTGTAGCCTTCTACTCCGCTATAGCCAACTGCTCCGATTTCTGCTTCTACTGAAACATTTAATGGATGGGCTAGTGCTATGACTTTTTTTGTGTTTTTTATGTTTTCTTCAATGGATAGCTGTGAACCATCATACATCACTGAGGTAAATCCGCTATCGATTGCTCTTTTTACTAGGTCTATATCTGTTGCATGATCTAAATGAATGCAAACTGGTACTTTTGCATCTTTTGCCATGGCTGTGAATAGTAGGCCGTAGTACTCAATAGGCATATGGGCTACTGCTACTTTATTGGTCATCAGGATCACTGGTGCTTTTAGGGCTTCTGCTGCTTTTATCACTGCGGAAGCGTCTTCATATCCAAATACGTTAAAACCAGCGACAGCGCATTTTTTTTCTTTTATTCCCTTTAGGGTTTCTTTAAGGTTTACTAGCATAATTGGGCTGCCTCCTAGTCATTCATTACGTTACCAAATAGTTCTTCATCGGTTGGTACTACTGGATCAAATGGTCTTGATACCCAGGTGGTATTGATTAGGTGTTTCCATGTAATGTTTTCTGAAGCGATGTTGCCACCCCATGTTCCGCAGCCTAGGCTGGTGGTGAAGGGCATACCATTAAACCAGTTTCCTGTATTGGCTGGTGCTTGGCCTTGGCGTACGTTCATACGGCTTACTTTTGTATTTAAGGCTAATTCCATGATATGGTCTTCATTAAAGGAGTGGATACCGCAGGAGTGGCCCATACCTTGATATTTTGTGATTTCGTTTACTCGATCTACTGCTTCTTTAAATTCGTTGTATTTAAATAGGGCTGTTACTACTGAAAGTTTTTCTCCTGAGAAGGGGTGTTCTTCTCCTACTCCTGTTTCTTCTACCATAAAGAATGTTGTGTTTTCTGGTACTTGAAGTCCTGCTACTTCTGCAATAGTTTGAGCTGATTGGGCAATAATTGCTGGATTTAGATGTCCATCTACCCACAGGGCATTTTGTAGTTTTACTTTTTCTTCTCCTATTGCTAAATATCCGCCTTCTGCTTGAAGGTTTTTGATTAGTTCGTCATAGATGCTTTCTTGTATCACTAAGGAGTTTTCTGCTGAGCAGCTGGTGGCAAAGTCAAAGGTTTTACTGATTCTGATTTTTGTTGCTGCGTCTTTTAAATCTGCTGTTTCGTCTACTACGATGACTGCGTTTCCAGCTCCTACTCCATAGGCTGGTGTTCCGGAGGAGTAGGCTGCTTTTACTAAGGCTGCTCCTCCGGTTGCTAGAATTAAGTCGCATTGCTGCATTAGTTCGTTGCTGATGTCCATGGTTGGCTCTTCGATGGCGATCACTAAATCTTCTGGTGCACCATATTTTTTTAGGGTTTCTCTCATGATCTTGGCTATGAAGGTGTTGGTTTTCTTTGTTCTTGGATGGGGTGACATGATGATAGCGTTTCTTCCTTTTAGGGCATGGGCTACTTTTACTGTAGGGGTTGCTTCTGGATTGGTGCAAGGGATCAGTGCGCCAATAACACCTACTGGTTTCGCTATTTTCATGATTTGTTTTTCTTCATCGATTTCGATCACGCCAACAGATTTTTTTCCCTTCATATCTCGAACTGCACCTTTGGCTTTTGCCATTAGTTTGTTGTATTTTCCTTCGTAGTTACCCATTCTTGATTCTTCTACTGCTAGCTTTGATATTTCTTGAGCTGGGCCATCTTTTACGATATTCCATACTACTGCTTCTACAAGCTGGTCTACCTGCTCTTGTGTGTAGTTTTCGATTGTTTCTTGGGCCTTTCTGGCTCTTTCCATTAGTCCTGCTACATATTGTTTTGCTTCCATAGTTCTTTTCCTCCTTTATAGAATTAAATAACTTGAAATATTATAATGCGTTTATAAATTTTAATATACTAAGGGCTACATTTGCAGTCCTTGGCTACGTTTTTTAGCCAAGGGCGAAACCGTAGACCGTGTATATTAAAATTTGATTATACTGATTGACCTTCTTCTTTTTTGCATTTTTCAATATATGTCTTTACTTCTTCTGCTGTTGGCATGGCATCTGAACAGCTGTGTCTTGAGATAACAATTGAGGCTGATGCGCCGCCAAATTCCATACTTTGATCTACATTCCAACCCTCCATTAAGCCATAGATAAAGGCTGAAGCGTAGGAATCTCCTGCACCAAAGGTTTTTACTACCTTTGCTGGGAAACTTCTTCCTTTAAAGCTTTCTCCTTCTTTTGTATAGGAGATAGACCCTTCTTTACCATGTTTGATGACTACAATTTTTGCGTTGTAATCAAACCATTTCTTTGCTGTTACAAAGTCGTTGTCGTTTCCTGGATTTGTTAGACTTTCCATCATGTCAAATTCTTCTCTTGTACCGATGATGACATCACATTTTTCTGCTGCTAGGTTATAATAAACAGAGGTTTCATCTGTTGATTTCCAGGTATATGGTCTATAGTCTATATCAAAGAAAACTACAACATCATGTTTTCTAGCGAAATCTAAAGCTAGGAATACTGCTTCTCTTGAAGGGCTTTGTGCTAATGCAGTACCGGAAATCAGTATAGCTTTTGCCTGTTTGATATATTCTTCTTTAATATCTTTTGGTTCAAGCTTTAAGTCTACTGCATTCTCTCTATACATTAGGATACTGCAATCTGTTGGACTTTTAATTTCGGTGAAGGCTAAACCTGTTTTTGCTCCTGATTGATCTATCACGATGCTAGATGTATCAATGTCTTTTTCCTCCAAGTAACTAACAATAAATCTACCAAATTGATCATCTGCCACTCTACCAATGAATCCTGCCTTATGACCTAGTACAGCAGTCCCAATGGCTATGTTGGCAGGGGAGCCCCCTACATATTTTGTAAAGGTGATGGTTTCTTCCATCGGTCTGTTGATTTCATTTGCGTTTAAATCTATGGCCAATCTACCGATTGCAATTAAATCTATGGGTTTTTCTTGATTGAATTTCAAATTGTTCATTTCAATACCACCTTGTTTTTCTTTATTGTAAATCTCTTATAGTGTAGGTTAAGGTTAAGTTATATATAACTTAACCTTAACCTATTTTTGTAGACATGTGACTCTATACTTGAATTTTAACATACACGGTCTACGGTTTCGCCCTTGACTCAAAATCATAGCCAAGGACTGCAAATGTAGACCTTAGTATATTAAAATTCATGATCACATATCTATATAGCTCTTAATAATTAAAAATTTTCTTTTTCAATTTCCTTTAATGTAACTGGTCTGCCTTCTACTAATGATTTTTTAGCAGCTAAAGCAATTAATACAGGTTTTAAACCATCAATAGCTACCACTGGTGGTTTCTTATCTTCTATAATTGCTTCAAAGAAGTCCTTCATTTCTTCTATAAAAGATCCTTGATATCTTTCTAAGAAGAAGTATTTAGGTTTATCGCTGAATACACCATCAGCTGTACTAACAATAGCTGAAGTATCGGTATCATTGGAAACTAGTACTTTCCCTTTAGAACCAAATACCTCTACTCTTTGATCATAGCCATAGGCTGCTTTTCTACTATTGTCTATTACCCCAATAGCTCCATTTTCAAACTTTAAGGAAATAATAGCTGTATCGATATCCCCAGCTTCACCAATGGCTGGATCTACTAGTACTGCTCCAGTTACATAGACTTCTTCTACTTCACTGCCTGATAAGTATCTAGCCATGTCAAAATCATGGATCGTCATGTCTAAGAATATTCCACCTGATACTTGTACGTATTGTGCTGGTGGTGGCTCTGGGTCTCTAGAAGTAATCTTAACAATTTGCACTTCTCCAATTTTACCTTCTTTTACTACTTCTCTAACCTTCTTGAAGTTATGGTCAAATCTTCTATTAAAGCCTACTTGAAATTTTACGCCAGCTTCTTTAACAGCTTCAACAGCTTCATTAATTTTTGCTACAGTTAAATCTACCGGTTTTTCACAGAAAATATGTTTTCCAGCCTTAGCAGCTTCAATGCTGATATCAGCATGTGTGTCAGTTGATGAGCATACTAATACTGCATCTATCTCTGCATCATTGATAATGTCTTTATAATTATCAGTTAAAACTTGAATGCCTAATCCTTCCGCCCAATCCCTTACTTTATCAGCGAAGGGATCCGCTACTGATTTCACTTGTACCATCGGAAAGTGTGCTACTAAGTTTTCAGTGTGCAGCTTTCCTATTCTTCCAGCACCGATTACCCCTACTTTAATCTTTTGACCCATTACGACCATCTCTCCTTCTTTCAATTAATAAATTCTTTTGGCTATTTGTTAGTATTACTCTTTTATAAATAGTTTATCAAATATCGTAAACGTTTACGATATATTTTAAAAATTTTTTTTATTTTATAGAAAACAGTATAGGAAATTATGATTAGTTTGTTCACCTAAAGGAATAGTCTTAACAACATACAGAAGGGGCAAATGATATTTATAATTTCCTATTGATTATATAAGGGCTTTTGTAGAGATAAATTCCGCGTAATATTATGATCTATTTTTTCTCTCATCTAGAATAACAGCACCAACAATGATTAACCCTTTTACAATTTGTTGCCAATAAGCTGATACGTTTAATAGGTCAAGCCCATTGTTAAGTACACCTATTATTAAAGCACCTACAATAGTACCTGGTATTGTACCAATACCTCCAGATAAACTAGTACCGCCTATAACTGCAGAAGCAATAGCATCTAATTCATATCCTAAACCTAACCCCGGCTGACCAGAGCTAATTCTAGCTGATAATACAATACCTGCCATACCTGATAAAAACCCTGCTATAGTATAAATTAATATTTTGTATTTTGAAACATTTAATCCAGATACAACAGCCGCTTGTTCATTACCGCCTATAGCATAAACATATCGACCAAATTTTGTATTATTTAATAAGGTGTGCATAGCAAGCGCCATAATAGCTAATAAAATAATTGGAAACGGAATGCCAAGTACTTCACCCTGTCCTATGAAGTTATAGGACTCTGTCAAGCTACTAATCGGTCTTCCATCAGCATAAAGTAATGCTACCCCTCTTGCAACTGTCATCATACCAAGCGTTGCAATAAAAGGAGGAATTTTTGTTTTTGCAATAACAGTTCCATTGATGCATCCTGCTATTGTTCCTACTGCCAAACCCGCCATTATTGGCACAATTACTGGTAACCCAGTTAAGCCTGGAAATTTTGCTGCAGCCCAATCAGGTCTTTGCGCTAAACTGGCTGCTACAACTGCTGATAAAGCAATTACTGAACCAGAAGATAAGTCGATACCTGTGGTAATAATAACCATGGTAACACCCATTGCCACTAAACCGATAACGGATATTTGTCTAACAACATTTAGCAAGTTTCTTGTTTGTAAAAAGGCTGGTGATAACACAGATAATAATGCCACCATGCCTAAGAAAATAATCACAATACCATATTTTTTGAATATATCTTTAGTTAATTCTTTATAGTCTTTACTCATAGTAACCACCTTCTTTTCCGATTCGTTTTTCATTTCCTGCTCCCCCATTCACAGTTTTTTAGGGTTTAATGATCCTTATGTGTTCCAGTTGCAAATTTCATAATCATTTCTTGTGAAACATCTTGTCTTTCAAATTCTCCAGTAACTTTTCCTTCATGCATAACTACTACTCTATCACTCATACCCAACACTTCAGGAAGCTCTGAGGAAATCATGATAACTGCTTTTCCTTGCTGCGCTAATTTTGACATCAACTTGTGTATTTCTGCCTTTGCTCCTACGTCAATCCCTCTAGTAGGTTCATCTAGAATAAGAACTTCTGGATCTGTTAACAACCACCTAGAAATCAATACCTTTTGTTGATTTCCACCACTTAAATTTCTAATTAATTGGTTAATATGCGGTGTTTTGATTTTCAACTTATCTTTTTCTTCTAAACAAACATTTTTAATTTTCTTCTTGTTGAGAAATAAACCATTTGTAAATTTATCTATATTTGCCATAATCATATTATCTTTAACTGATAGTACAAGGAAACAACCGGTTAACTTTCTATCTTCAGTTAACAAAGCCATTTTATGTTTTATAGCATCCTCAGGAGATTTAATCTCTACTTTTTTACCTTGTACATAAACTTCTCCTGTATCTGCCTTTGTAACCCCAAATAGGCACTCTATTACTTCAGTTCTTCCAGCTCCCATCAAACCAGCAAAGCCTAAAATTTCTCCTCTTCTAAGCTCAAAACTTACATTTTCAAATTCACCTTTACGAGTTAAATTCTTAACTGATAATAATACATCGCCTATTTCCGCTTCTTCTTTATGAAATACTTGATTAAGCTCTCGCCCAACCATCATCTTAATCATTTCTTCTTTACCAAGATTTTCTGCAGTATCACTACCTATATACTGCCCATCTCTAAAAACAGTGATATCATCACATATTTTATAAACCTCATCCATTTTGTGAGTAATGTAAATAATAGATACCTCATGTTTTTTCAAATCTCTGATAATTTTGAATAAATTTGCTACTTCTTTTTCTGTGATGGCGGATGTAGGTTCATCCATAATAATTAAGTCCGAGTTATAGGATATTGCTTTAGCAATCTCCACAATTTGAGTATTGGCAATACTTAGTTCCTTCATTTTTACTCGAGGATTGATTGCAATGCCAAGTCTGTCAAATAGCTTCTCTGCATCTCTAACCATTTGTTTCTTGTCTACAAATCCTGATTTCCCTATAACGGGCTCTCTTCCCAGAAAAATATTTTCTGCAACTGTCATATGAGGTATTGGATTCAGTTCTTGATGAATCATGGAGATACCTAAGCTCAGAGCAGCATTGGTATCAGGAATTTCTACTTTTTCACCCTTAAATTTAATTGTTCCTTCGTCTGGTTGATTGATACCAATAATGGTTTTCATTAGGGTAGATTTTCCTGCTCCATTTTCTCCCATCAACGCATGAACTGTTCCTTTTCTTACCTTCAATTGCACGTTGTCTAAAGCAACTACACCGGGAAATCGTTTAGTTATATTTTCCATTTCCAAAATATATTCTGTCGCCATTTTCATTTCCCCTTTTTCTATTTTACACAAAGGATATCAACTTTTATTGATATCCTTTGTGTTTTAATACTTAAAATGGATATTATTTCATTAATATATCTTATTTAAAATCTTGATAGTTGTCTGGAGTAACTAATTGGAATGGAATCCAGATATATTGATCTACTGCGTTACCTTTTGCTAAGTTTACAGCAGCTTCCATTGCTCCGCCACCTTGTCCATTAGCATCTTGGAATACTGTTGCATCTAACTTTCCAGCTTCTACCTGAGCAATCGCATCTGGAGTAGCATCAACACCGGCTACGAAAATTTCTCCCAGTAGTCCTGCCGCTTCAATCGCCATAATTGCTCCTAAAGCCATGTCATCGTTGTTAGCTGCTACTGCGTTGATTTTATCTCCTGAAGATAACCAGTTTTCCATTAAGGTCATACCTTCTTCTCTTGACCAGTTGGCTGTTTGAGTTTTAGTAATTTCAATTCCTGGATGTTCTGCAACTACTTGTTGTACTCCTTCTGTTCTCTTTTGACTAGCTTCATTATCCAATCTACCTTGCA
The DNA here is from genome assembly GCF_900188145.1 of Anaerovirgula multivorans. GTDB lineage: Bacteria > Bacillota > Clostridia > Peptostreptococcales > Natronincolaceae > Anaerovirgula > Anaerovirgula multivorans. The sequence goes on from NZ_FZOJ01000002.1 coordinate 192,450, forward strand.
TAATTACTACATTACCTTCGTCGCCTAATAATTCAGCTAAATATTCCATTTGGAAGATACCAGCGTCAATTGATTCAGAACCAACAAATGTAGTTCCTTCAGGTAGATAATCAGGTACTCTATTTACATAGATTAAAGGAATGCCTTCTGCTACAGCTGAATTTGACATAGGCTCTGTAGCCTGTGTATTAACTGGTACTACGATGATAGCATCCATACCTTGAGAAATAAAGTTTTCTACTTGGTTTAGTTGTGTTGGAGCATCTTCTTTTGCATCTACATAAGTTACATCTACTTCTCCACCTAAGGATTTAGCATAAGCATCCATACCGTCTTTCATATACATTAAGAATGTATCATCAAAGTTTGCTATAGAAACACCAACTTTGATTTTACCATCACCTGATCCTCCATCTGTACCAGCTGGACTTGAACTACAACCAATAAATGCTACTAAAGTCATTACTAAAACCAATGCTAATGCCGTGATCTTTTTCATTTTCATTTTTTTTCCCCCTTGTTTTGTTGTGATTAAAATAATGCATTGCAATTATATAATCTTAATCTCCTGTCTACTTTGCTACTTACAGTTTTTCAAGAAATTAAGTTTATAGTCTTCCACTAAAGTCTTACTAATTTATTTTCCCTAAATGCCTCTGTAGCTGCATAGGCAATCACTGTAGATTTTGTTCCATCATATACTGTTATTTCTGGTTTCCTGTTTTCAAGAATGCAGTTTACAAACTCCTGCAGTTCTATTACAAAGGATTCTTCAAATCTCTCTAAGAAGTTTTGAGAGCATTCCTTTCTTACACCATTTGTATCGATGACTTCTACTAAATTCTTTTGTGGTACAGCGGCAATTCTTATGGTTCCTTTTGTTCCCACAATTTCTGTTTCGACATTATATCCATGTTGGGCTAACTTACCCGCATATAAGAAGGCCATTGTATCATTTTCAAACTGCATTAGCGCTGCTACAGTATCTCCATCATGATGCTCTGCAAATTGTGGATAAGCATAGCATCCTCCAACAGCAAAAATACTTTTCGCTTCTGAATTTAAGAACCATCTTGCTAAATCAATATCATGGATTGCCATATCTATAAATTGTCCACCGCTAATTGCTGCAAAACGAATGGAGCCCTCAATACAGCTTTCAGGATCAACACTGTAACCCCTAAACATAATTGGTTTTCCAATAGCTCCCTCATCAATTTTTTCCTTGGCATATCTATAGGATGGATCAAAACGTCTCATAAAGCCTAGCATAAAAATCTTATCTGCATTTCTTTCCACTGCTTTTTCTGCTCTCTTACATTCCTCTACTGTAACACCTAGTGGTTTCTCTGAAAAAACATGGTAACCCGCATCTAATGCTTGTTCAATTTGTTCACAGTGTAATCCTGATGGAGAAGCAATAAATATAGCATCTAATTCTTTGTTTTCCAACATATCCTTGTAATTCGTATAACCATATTTGATTCCCCAACTTTTCTGTGCATTATGAACCTCTTCTTCAACAGTGCTGCATACCGCTGTTAACTCTGCATTTGGTACTTTAAAGGCAATGTTTTCTGCATGCTTAATACCTAATCTTCCCAATCCTACAATACCTATCTTCACTTTTTTCATTTTATTATTCCTCACCTTCATTGAAATATATATAAATTAATACTTTTGTTAGCATTTCTTAATTATATTATTAAAAGGTATTTTGTATTTTTAGTATTTCATAAAATCATTGAAGATTTTTTATTGATTAATAGGAATAAAGCCTCTAATATAGTGCACTATTCTGAATTTTATTCGTAAACGTTTGCAATTTAAAGATAGATAGCGCCCTTCTTTTTTCCTCCGATAACTCCCCCCTAACAGGAGAATATCCTATAGGGTTTTCTAGTGAATTAGTTATTGTTTAGCGGTTTCTAGCTTTTTTGCGTCACCATTGCTTCAACTACAAAACTTTGTTGAACTAGGATTTTGATTCATAATATTCTTTATAGCATTTCGTTATTATAGAAAACGTTTGCTATATATTGCATTAAATTCATAATACTATAGGCATGTTACCTTGTCAATATTGTTTTCTAAATATTCTTTCGATAATCTTTTTTTTAACAATGTTATTATTCCAACATTTTATTCTATAATACTGCTGTTATTAAGTTGTATTAAACACTTGGTGAGCTTCCTTCCCTCTGTAGAATTTTGCTATTTTTTTCATTTTACCGCCTCTTTGGTAAATTAATGTCAAAATACAATAAATATTGAACAAAGTGTTCTCTCACAATATTTTCAGATATAATTTATTGATTTCTACAAGGGTATCACCCCTAAAAGGTCTTTTGCTTCCACAGTTTGCAAAAAATCATTTGAACTTTATGTAAACGTTTGTTATAATTGTCCCATAATGAGTATATCATCTATATTAAGGAGACTATATTATGATTGTTACTATTAAGGATATTGCTAAAAATACAAATTTTTCATATGCCACTGTATCAAGAGCCTTAAATAGCAAGCCCGGCATCAGCAAGAAAACTAGAGAAATAATTTTAGCAGAAGCTGAAAAGATGGGCTATCAACCTAATGGCCTTGCTAGAGGACTAGTAATGAAACATACCAACACCATTGGCCTTGTTATCCCTGATATTGTCAACCCTTTTTTCCCTGAAATTGCCAGAGGTGTTGAGGATACAGCCAGCAAGTTAGGTTACAATGTATTCTTATGTAATACTAGTTGGGATGTGGATAAAGAAAGCTCCTATTTGAAAGCCTTATTGGAAAAAAGAGTCGATGGAATTATCATTAAGCCAGCTTGTGACAGACCCTGTAGCTATTCTAATAGCAATATTCCTATGGTTCTATTAAACAAGATGCCTAGAGAAAGCAAACATAGTTATATCGAAATTGATAACTTCAAAGGTGGCTATCTAGCCACAAAGCACTTAATTGAAGCTGGATATAAAAGGATTGCCTTTTTAGGTGGTATAGAAGATTCTTACTCAACCATAGAAAGATTAGAGGGATATATACATGCCTTTAAGCAATCCAATTACAAAATTGATAAATCTCTTATTGTTTATGGAGACTACAACTTCAAAACTGGTTATGCTAATATGACAAAACTTATGGGGTTAGAAAATCCACCCGATGCAGCCTTTGCTGTTAATGACTTTAATGCCCTTGGCGTATTGCAGTTTGTAGGGGAATTAGGTTTGTCTGTTCCAGATGAATTTGGTATTGTCGGATTTGATAATATTCAATATGCTGCCTTTCCTCAAATACAACTAACAACTATTTCACAACCGAAATATGAAATAGGAAAATATGCTACCGAAGCTTTAATTAATCAAATTAATAATAAAACAGCAAAATTTATGCAAAAAATCATTCTAGAACCTGAGTTAATTGTAAGAAAAACTACGTTGAATAGCAAATCTGTAGCAAAGGCGACTAATCAATAATTAATCGCCTTTATCTTTTGTTAAGACACCTCTCTTAGATGAAACAGCTACCGATCTACCACCAAATTAAAATTTCGATGATCTAGTCATATGAGTAGGTAGTACAACTTATCTATATTCAGATAAACTAGAATCCCCAATATTCAAGCTTTAACTGAGGGAATTTACTTTATCTAGTTCTTTCTCTATTAATAATCGTCTTAACCAGCATAAGGTCTGGACTACTGCAAAATTCCTTAGTTTTTGTCTGTCTCCTTTAAAAAACAGTTCTTTTGTATGAAGCTCATTTTTTATATACATTCCTATATACATTAGCCCCACAGGTTTTTCCTTTGTTCCTCCCTCAGGCCCTGCTATGCCAGTGATGCCTATGCCAATATCTGTATTTCCTAACTCAGCAACTCCCTTAGCCATTTCTCCAGCTGTTTCTTTACTGACGGCACCGTATTGATCCAAAGTTTCAGGTTTTACGCCTAAGCGTCGCATCTTTGAGGCATTGCTATAGGTAATCACTCCTTCCATAAAAACAGAAGAAATTCCTGGACAATTCACTAGTTTTCCTGCTAAAAGCCCTCCAGTACAGGATTCTGCTGTCCCTATGGTTAACTGATGGTCTATTAATAGTTTCCCTACTACTTCCTCCAGATTAGTATCTCCTTCTCCATAAATATACTCTCCTAACCTGCTTCGAATCTCCATTTCTACTGGATGTATTAGATCTTCAGCTTCCGCTTTAGTCTTTGCCTTAGCTGTAATTCTTAAAGTGACTTCTCCCTCCTTTGCATAGGGTGCAATTGTCGGGTTACTTTGCTGTTGGATGATATCCTTAATCATTTCCTCCATATAGCTTTCTCCCATGCCACAAATACGTAATACTTTAGAGTGCAATGTGCTTTTCTGGTATTGGCTTAAATAAGGAATCGCTTCCTCCTCTAGCATGGGGATCATCTCTCTAGGGGGACCTGGTAAAAGGATGCACATTTTAGCATCTTCCTTGATGATACATCCTGGAGCCGTACCATGCATGTTTTTTAAAATGATCCCTCCTTTTGGAAAGTATGCTTGCTTTTTATTTCCTTCACTCATTGGCTGTTTTCTAAAGGAAAAAAATTCTTCAATACTCTGAAGAGAAGTTTCGTCTAATATTAATTCTTTATTAAAATATTCTGCTGCAATTTCCTTTGTTAAGTCATCCTTTGTTGGCCCAAGTCCTCCCGTTGTAATCACAAGATCTGCTCTATTAAAGGCTATTTCATACACTTCTTTAATTCTTTCTGGATTGTCTCCTACTACTGTTTGATGATATACAAAAATTCCAATATCCGCTAATCGCTTTGCAATATATTGTGCATTCGTATTGATAATATCTCCTAAAAGAATTTCTGTACCTACTGCTATAATTTCTGCTTTCATTCTTCCACCTCTTTATCTAGTTTAGTACTTCGTCTTACTTATTGATATCTTTAAGTATAGTCTTGTTTTTTATTTGAAACAAGTTCCAATTTTCTATTGTAATGATTATATTATTATTCTTTACCATTATTACAAAAACAGAGAAACAGCATGATTGTCTATTTTGACAGTCATGCTGTTTTTAGGGGGAGGAAATTATAAAAGGATAAAACCATATCTATTGAATTAATTTTAGATCTTGTATAAATATGCTCTTCCCTATGCATTTTTCTTTCGGGAAGTAATATCAATCCATACTGCTACTAGTAATACCAAACCCCTAACAATCAGTCTTTGAGTTGTTCCTACGTCTAGGAGCAACATCCCATTATTCAAGGTAGACATGACTAGAGCTCCTATAATGGCACCTACAATCGTGCCTTCTCCTCCTAATGTACTGGTGCCTCCAATGATAGCCGCAGCAATTACATCCAACTCCATACTCTGTCCAGCTGAAGCTGCTGCTGATCCGACCCTAGCGGTGTAGATAATGCCTCCAATGGCTGCTAGAATGCCAGAGGAGATAAAAATCCAAAGAGTTCGTTTTCTGATATCAATACCTGATAGTTTAGCCGCTTCTTTATTTCCACCAATAGCATAAACATGTCGACCAAAGGTGGTCTTAGTTGTAATAAAGGTATACAAACTACCTATTGCCATTAAAATAAGAATAGAGTAAGGAATGCCTAGATAGAAGGCCATCACTGAAAAAACTGCTGATATTAGTAAAATTACTAAAAATGTCTTTAATAGAAACAACGACTTTGGCAGTATATCAAACCCATATTTTATTCTTTCTTTTCTTCTTCTAAACTCTAAGCATATATATGCTACAATCACTAATATCCATATAATTACCGTTGTGTCATGGGGAATCATATCTCTAGGTGTACTTTCAAAAAATAAGGTTGGCATGTATCCTTGTCCTAGTTTGTTAAAAACACTACTGGTAGCAACAGTTTCTCCTTTAGTTACCCCCAGCAGCAATCCATTAAAGATCATCATTCCTGCTAATGTAACGATAAAGGCAGGCACATTTCGATAGGCTACCCAATAGCCTTGCCACAGTCCTATCAAAGCCCCTATGACAAGAGTAATTAGCATAGCAGGAACAATGCCTATACCATAACGGGCAGGCAATATCGCTACGATGGCGCCTAATAAGCCTACAACAGCACCAATCGATAGGTCGATATGTCCTGCTACAATGACTAATACAACGCCACAAGCCAATATTGCAATGTGAGCTGTTTGTAAAAACAAGGTCGATAGATTTCTTGGAGTCAAGAAAACATCACTTAATAATGAAAAAATAATCATAATACTGATAAGGGCAATAAACATGGTATATTGTCTTATATTATTTCTAAGGGATAGCTTAATGATATCTATCGCACTTTGATTGCTTTTCGATTTACTTATCATGAATTTTAACCTCCTCTAATACATCATCAAGATGTTGTTAAACCTCCACCTGTTGCATAATACATAACATCCTCCTGACTTGATTCTTTCCAATCTAACTCTCCAGTCAGTTTTCCCTCATGCATAACCAGTATTCTGTCACTCATGCCTAGAATTTCTGGTAATTCTGAAGAAATCATAATGATACTTACCCCCTGCTCTACCAAATCATTCATAATGTTATATATTTCATACTTGGCTCCAACATCTATCCCTCTGGTTGGTTCATCTAATATCAACACCTTTGGGGCTGCCATTAACCATTTAGCTATAACAACCTTTTGTTGGTTTCCTCCGCTTAAATTCATTGTTTTTTGTTCAATAGAAGGTGTTTTTATTTTTAAGGCATCTACATAATAGTTAGCTGCCTTGATTTCTTCATTTTCATTTATTCCAGAAATGCTTGCTATTTTATTTAGGCTAGCAAGAGTAATATTTTCTTTGATATCCATCATTAGCACTAACCCGGTTTTTTTTCTATCCTCCGAGAGATAGCATAATCCCTTTTCTATAGCGTCTCTTGGATCTTTAATTTCTACCTTTTTTCCATCTATATATGTCTCTCCGGTTTTATTGATCCCATATGCACCAAAGATACTCATCATTAATTCTGTTCTTCCAGAGCCCATTAATCCAGCAATCCCTAAGATTTCTCCTTTTCTTGCTTGAAAACTAACATGATCAATTGCTTTTTTATCAGGAAGCTCAGGGTTATATACAGTCCAATCCTTTACTTCTAGAACGATTTCTCCTGGGGTATGTTCCTTTCTTGGAAATAATTGAGTGATTTCTCTGCCTACCATACCAGTTATAATTCGGTTTTGATTAACTTTCTCATCATTTACAAAGGTTTCAATCGTCTGACCATCTCTTAAAATTGTTATTGTATCGGCTATAGCTTTAATTTCCTTCAGTTTATGAGAAATGTAAATACAGCTTATTCCTTCTTCTTTTAACTTCTTAATAATATTTAATAAATTTTCACTGTCATCTTCATTTAATGCAGCGGTAGGTTCGTCTAGTATTAAAATATTTACATTCTTTGATAATGCTTTAGCTATTTCTACCATCTGCTGTTTTCCTATACCCAAGTTAACAATTTTTGTATCAGGGGTTGCTGATAGACCTACTTCTTTTAAGATTGTTTGGGTTTCTGCCATTGCCTTGTTCCAGTCAATTATACCGAAACGATTAAATTCACCGCCTAAATAAATATTTTCACATATATTCATTTGCTTCACTAGGGTCAGTTCCTGGTATATAATTCCTACTCCTGCTGCTTCACTATCCTTTGTATTGCTAAATCTTTGTTCAACATCATTAATAAGAATTTTTCCTTCATAGGTACCGTGAGGATATACACCACTTAAAACCTTCATTAAAGTAGACTTTCCTGCTCCATTTTCCCCTACTAGTGCATGAATCTCTCCTTTTTTTACTTTAAAATTTACATGATCAAGTGCCTTAACACCAGGGAATTCCTTTATAATATTTTTCATTTCCAAAACGTATTCACTCATAGGGCTATCCACCTTTCTTAAAGAAGGAGGAATAACGATTAAGCTATTCCTCCTTCAAGGTAATAAACAAAGTTACTTGCTACTGTAGATCTGCTTCTGTTATATATCCACTTCCTACTAATAATTCTTGTATATTGTCAGCAGTTACAACATGTGGTTCTAACAATACAGAAGGAACGTCAAATACACCATTGTCTACTTCTCCATTTGTAGCAACATTTTCGCCTTTAGCTAACTTAACAGCAATTCCAATTGCAGCTTCCCCTAGGTCTCTTGTATCCTTGAAAATTGTCATAGACTGTGTTCCTTCGACAATTCTCTTAGCTGCTGTTTTCTCAGCATCTTGTCCTGTAATAGGAACTTGGCCTGCTAAGTCTTGTGCTGCTAAAGCTTGGATAGCTGCTCCAGCAGTACCATCATTAGGTGCTAATATAGCATCTACCTCATTATTGTTTGCTGCTAAAGCTGCTTCTACGATTTTTAATGCATTTTCTGGTACCCAGTTTTCTACTGCCTGTTCAGCGATTACCTTAATCTTTCCAGCATCGATTAATGGTTGAATATACTTCATAGCCCCTTGCTTGAACAATGTAGCGTTATTATCAGTTGGAGCACCAGACATAATGATATAATTTCCTTCTCCTACCTGCTCTGTAATGTATTTACCCTGTAATTCTCCAACTTTTACGTTGTCAAAGGATAAATAGATGTCTACTTTATCAGAATTTGTAATTAAACGGTCATAGGATATTACTGGCACACCTTCTTGTTTAGCTTTTTCAACTAAGGATGCAACCGCTGAAGCATCATGTGGAGCTAAGATTAATACATCAATTCCTTGAGTTAATAAAGACTCAACTTGATTAATTTGTTCTTGTAGATTCGCATCTGAAACTCTAACAAGAAGTTCAACACCCATTTCTGCAGCTACTGCTTCCATCTTTTCCTTATCTCTTACCCATCTTTCCTCTCTTTGTGTTGGAAGTGATAAACCTACCCGAATTTTTTCTTCAACTGGAGCTGCTACTTCTTCTTCACCTGATGGCTCTGTTGTAGGCTCAGCAGGCTTGCTGCAGGCTGTAAATAAGGTAATCATCAATACAGCCACTAAAAGTAATGCTAACATTCTAGTTTTCTTCATAACATTTGTCCCCCTTAATTTTTTTATAACATGTTTATTATTTTAATTGCATTTATTTAAAGCTTCATTTGCGCTCTAAATAGATGTAAATTAAAACTTCGTTTATATTCCTAGAAATCGTTTGCCTCAAATCTCTTTTTTAAAATTTATTTTGTAATTATTCTATTTCCTATTAAAACTTTATTGATTCATTCTTCTTTTCATACAGTTTTGCCTCTGTAGGATTTTAGGTTATACTTTACTATTTTGCTTACTTCGCATTTTTAATGTTTTTTCTAGCAATATTTTAAGGCAAAAAAAAATAGTCCAGTAACGACATCGTCATTGAACTATTTTTAATAACTTTTTACGGCAAATTCCTATACACTTCATCTATCCTATGAAATCCATCCCTGATTACGGTAGCCTCCATGTTGTTTTTATCTACTGCAATAGGTTCCAATACATAATAAGGAACATCATAGGCCCCATCATTGATGGTATTTTTTATGTTAGTTAGTTCATCACCCTTTGCTAGTTGAATGGCCATCCGCGCAGCTGCCTCCGCCAGCTTTTCTATAGGTTTATACACCGTCATCAGCTGTGTACCTTCTACGATTCTTTGACAAGCAGCTAGGTCAGCGTCCTGTCCTACAACAATCGTTTGGCCTGCCAGTCTATACTGTGCTAGCGCTTCAATAATACCATCTGCTAAACCATCATTTCCTGCTATAACGCCGTCTATCTGCTTTCCTAACTGTAAAACTTCATCGGTTACTTTAAAGGCATGCTCCTTCATCCAGTTTGATGCCCATTCCTCTGCAACAACACGAATGCTGCCATCCTCTATCTTCTGGCCTAAAATCTTATCATAGCCTTCTTTAATGTGCTTTGTGTTATTATCACTAGTGGCCCCATTGACAACCAGAATGTTTCCACTAGGCATTTTGCTTAATATATACTGCCCCATTAGTTCTCCTACTTTTTCATTATCAAAAGATATATATAGATCTACATTAGAATTTAACACCAATCGGTCATAGGATATTACTTTAACCCCTTGTCTCTTGGCAAGTTCAACTGCTGTAGACGCTCTTCTAAGATCATTTGGAACAAGAATTAGGACATCTATATCCTGGTCAAGAAGGTATTTTACTTGTTCTATTTGATCCTGATCATCATTATTAGCATTTAATACCATGATATCTGCCCCCAGCTCCTTTACTTTTGCCATAAGAATATCTCGATCCTTTAACCAGCGTTCCTCCTTCAAGGTTCCTAAGGAAAACCCGATTTTTATAGTTTCTTCCTTCTGGTGTGTAACTTTTTGGTTGTTACTCTTAGTACGAGAGGTTTTTAATAAATCTATTGTTCGAAAAACTAAAACAACAAGAATCATAGATAAGACCGCAACCGTAAGATATTTTACTTTTCCTTTTAATTGCATTACATCACCTCTTGTGATAACCCATTTGCTCTATATTCTGTTGGTGTCATCCCTGTTATCTTTTTAAATATTTTGCTAAAGTAGTTAGGGTCACTATATCCTACTTCAAAGCATACTTCCTTCACATTCACTGTAGCATCCTTCAAAATATCTTTAGATTTTTCAATTCTCAAATTCGTTAAATAATCCACGAAATTTTCACCAGTAGAGTCTTTGAAAAATTTGCTGAAATAATGATAGCTCATATTCATTTCCTTAGCTACATCGTTTAGACTGATATTTTGATTAAAGTTCTTATCAATATATTTTATAGCTTTTGTAATTAGACCTTTTATTTCCTTTTCCTTTGAAGTCTCTAAATTAACTACGATTGTTTTTAAATAATTTAGATAACTAATTTTTAATTCTTCTATATTTTTTATTTTTAAAATTTGTATTAAATATCCATCCTCTAACTTGTAATTTCCTTCAACAGAAGAAGGGATTGTTTTTTGTATCAGTATGACGAGCTCTATCAGCTTTGATTTTATTTGATCTATATCCTCCTTATAATAGGTAGACATCCACCAAAATATTTCTTCAAAGATTTCTAATACTTCCTTCAATTCTCCTGTTAGTATCTTATGAAGCAACATTTTATCTTTACCAGCAGGATAGTCAGCAGTTGTATTAGAAGAAAAGTGGATATCTTCAAAATGAATGACGTCATTCTCCTCCGAAAGAGATGTAGCTATATATGCTTCGTTGACGGATTGAGAAAAATGCTGGATGTCATAGCTCTTACCGATGCCTATTGTATAATCTATTTTCATTAATTTATTGATTTTCATCATTATTTTTTTCCCATAATCGATAGCTTGATTTCTTACTTCGTAGTCATCCATATCTTCTACTATAGGAATATAGGCAGTTATTCTATCTAGCAACGGAGGTCCAATAAGACATCGAGTTAAATTTTTTAGCTCTAATTGAAAAAAATTATAAAATTTCTGCTTTAGGAGACTATTTTTTAAATTCTCTTCCTTCCCTAAGCTTTCTATTTCTTTAACAATCGCCATCATAACATAGCCCTTTTCCAGTTTTGTTGCAAAAATTTCTTCATAAAAATTAATATCTTTTATAATACCGCTATTTAATAATTGAGAGTAAATAAATTGCCCCTCCATATGCGGGATAATTTTATCAATTTTTTCCCTAAGTATCATTTCTCTTTGAATTGTTTCTCTTCTGTTATAAATAACTTCTTTAGCATCTTGAATGGTTTTAATCACTTTTTGTCTGTTTACTGGCTTTAAAAGGTATTCAAAAACCCCTAAATTTACAGCATCCTTTGCATATTGAAAATACTCATAAGCAGTAATAATAATAAATAGAACATCTGGATGAGTAGATTTAATATGTCGAATAGCATCCATGCCATTAATTCCTGGCATATGAATATCCATAAGTACAACATCTGGTTTTAGATTTAATGTCTTTTCTATTGCTTCTCTTCCTGATCTAGCTGTTGCTACAATCTCTACCCCATCGAGACTTTTTTCAATAATAAATTTCAGAGATTCTATTACAATATGCTCGTCGTCAGCAATTAACAGTTTGATCATCCAAAAGCACCTCCCTATCGTAGGGTAATTTTAATATAACCTTTGTACCATGTTCTATTTTACTATCAATTTCAATGATTTCACTTATATTGTCAATATTATAAAATATTCTTAATCTGTCAATTACATTATATACACCAATACCAGTAGCATGTTTGCTAATACTTGCAGTATCAATGTCCTTAGAAATTAAAGCTAATACCTGTTCTTCCTCCATACCGATGCCATTATCTATTACTTCTATTAAGATTTTTTCAGCAACAGCTCTTATATTTAAGTGTATCCTCCCCTTCCTCTCCAAATTTTCCAACCCATGTATAAATGCGTTCTCAACAATAGGTTGGATAATGGTACAAGGAACTTTTTTCTCTAACAATTCACTATCAATATCTGTTATAAAATCAATTTTATCGCCAAATCGTATCTTTAAGATATACATATAGTTCTTTACATAATTTATTTCTTCCTGCAGCGTTACTGGTTCATCTATTTTTCTTAAATTATAACGAAAAAGATTTGCAATTCTTTCAATAAATTCTGATGACTGATCAGCACCCTCCATCATTGCTAATTGAGCAGCGGCATTTAAAGTATTAAAAAGAAAGTGGGGTTGTATCTGGGATTGAAGAGACTTTAATTCTGCATCCTTCAATAAACTCTTCATTTTAAGATTTTCCATTTCCTGCTCCTTCAATTTCGTTTCAACCTTTGCTTGCTTCTTAATCTCATCTATATAACTTCTGATATTTACTACCATCTTGTCAAAAGCCTTCGCAAGTACATGGACCTCGTCATTGGTTTCAATGTTTACAGGCTCTATATCAAAATCACCTTCTGCTATTTTCTCAGCAGAGTGGGATAGTTCAATAATAGGTTTTGTCAATCGATAGGTAAAAAAGATGGCAAGAAAAATATTTAATAGTACAGAAGCTACAATAATGAAAACATTTACATAGCTAATAAAAGTCATGTTCTTGGTGATACTGTCATATTTATCAGATCCCATTTGAAGCTTTTGATTCAATAAATTGTTAATATAGAACTTTATATGCTCTCTGATTTCATTAGACCTTGTAAAATGGGCTATATACTGACTACTAATTCTTCCTCTTTTTGCATTTACTGCATGATCCGTTTCAATAAGTAGATTGTCTATCATGTATCCAATATCCTTTAACATGAGATGATCTATGTCATATTCAGCCTTTCTATCAATTGCATCAGCTTTTTTCTCCAGATTATTATATGTTGTATAGTAGTTTAATAATGCATCGGAGGATTTCGTTGTTAGATATTTTTCAACTTCTGTCATCAATAAGTGAACGTCATTGTTTAAATCATTAAGGTAGACATAATCACTAATGATTATTTTAAGTCCCGTTAGTACAATCCTTGCGTTATAATAGGAAAAAACGCTTGTAATCCCCAACAATAAGGTTGTAATTAGATAGTAAATAATCAACTTCTTTCTAATCCCTGTAAATTTAAAAATACTTTTATCCATGTCTTCACCGTCTATTCAATAATATCAATACTCTCTTCGTATTCATAAAGATTATTTCTTGTAATTACCCTTACATCTGTATCTATAAAAGTAGATACACTTTTTTCTTCTTTTAGATTCATCAAGGCCATGAGGCTTTCATAGCCCATCCTATAGGGATCACTCATCACTGTTCCATAAATAATTCCCATTTTTATATATCTTAGAATATTTTCCATATCTCCATAACCTACTAAAGTAATTTCACCAACCTTATTATAATCAATAATAAGCTGAGCTGCTCCTAGGGTATCTACCGCGTTGGTTGTCAGTATAGCATTAATCTCCAGATGGCTATTAAGAACTGATTGAGTAATTTCTTCAGCACTAATCATTCCCATTCTCGAAGTATGTACCTCTAGTACCTTCATATCAGGATAATCCTTTATACCACTTAAAAATCCATTTATTTTTAAGTTTTGGTTTAAAGAATCCAGTTCAAAGTCACTGCTTACAATGATGGCTATATTCGCCTTCCCTTCAGTGGCATTAACCATCAATTGGGCAGCCTCCTTCCCCAGCTGAAAGCTGTTGGTTCCAACAAATGCATCTCTATTACTGGTCTTACTGTCATTTTCTATGGTTACAACTGGGATCCCTCTAAGATAAGCCTCATTGATTCGTTCAATAGATTCTATACCATTCGATACATGGGTAATGATACCATCAACATTAGAGGTAATAGCTATATCTAGATACTTTAGCTCCTCCTCAGCATTGTTAAATCTAGGAGCATTATATTCCACTACTACATTCATATCCCTTGCAGCACTTTCCACTCCTTGCTTTATCTGCTTCCAGAAGGGGTCTACTGCGTTTTGTCCGATAAAGAAAAAATGATATTTAGGGGTCAGAGAAACAATTTCCTTCTCTCTTTCTCTTAACCTGTATAAATAAATACCATTGATCACGATAATCACAACTAGTATATAGATAATATTTTTATTAATAAAACCTGTAATTTTCTTTAATGCCCTCATAAGCAGATAATTACTCCCTTCAATTTTAAAACGGTTAGTTTTTATGTAAACTTCGGCAAAACCTATCAAAAATCCTGCCACTATTTACTGTCATTAAAAAGTCTCTAAAAATCATCTGCATTCCTTGACTACGGTTTTCAGTCAAGGGCGAAACCGTAGATCGTGCATATTAAATTTCAAGTATAGAAGCAAGTATCTATACAATAATATCTTTTAACAAAAAAAGACCGCCCGTTTCTAGTTTTATTAATGATTTTTTAAATAACTAGTAGGGCAGTCAATCAACTGGAATATTTCTATAGTATAAATTTGTCTATTGCCTTTTGCTTTCCTCTGTATTTTTTTAAGGAATTATCACTTATTTAGTGAATTCTCTTCTCAACAATAGCTTTCTAGTATTTTTTTAAGATAAATAATTCCAGATAGTTAAAAAGGCAGCGTTCTCTTTTCTTTGTTGCTTTCTATAGCCAACTCAATCACCCTTATTGTATTTCTAGCCTCTTCAGGTTTTATCTGTAGAGGTTCTTCTCCAAGAATAGCTCTATATACATTTTTATAGAAGGCTCTGTAGTCTCCTATTTCACTTTCAACTTTTCCCTTAAAATGACTTCCTTTTACATCAGTATTTAAAGTGCCCCACAATGCCTCCGGCTCTTTTCCCCAATCCTCAAAATCATAAGGTAGAGCCCCTGTCTTTAAGGTATCCTCCTGTACATCCATACCGTATTTCACAAAGGAACCTTGATTTCCTAGTACTATAAAGTGAGGTAATTCTTCTCGTACCAGCATGCTACTTTTTAAAATAGCTTTCACTTTTTCAAAATGTAGTATGATATGAAAATAGTCGTCTACTTTGCCACCTTCTCTTTGTACCCCGATATGGGCTGTCACTTCTTTCGGTGTGCCAAATAAACACAGAGCTTGATCAATTAAATGACTGCCCAAATCATATAACATGCCTGAGCCTGGAATCTGTTCTTCCCGCCAAGCGTTCTGTTTAATTGTATTTCTAAACCGATCAAAATGGGCCTCATATTCTACAATATTTCCCAAGAAATGATTGTCTATTATTTTTTTCACAGTAAGAAAATCGCTATCCCATCTCCTATTTTGGTTAACCGTTATTATCTTATTCTGTTTTTTTGCCAGTTCTATCAACGCTTCTGCCTCTTTTGAAGTAATAGTAAAGGGTTTTTCCACTACCACATGTTTATTAGCTAATAAAGCTTTTGTTGCTAACTCCACATGAGAAGTATTTGGTGTGGCTACTACAACAAGATCAATTGCTTCATCTTGAAAAAGAACATCCGCATTTGGTACAGTCTCTACTTCTGGATGAATTTTTTGAATTAACTTCACTACTTCCTGTCTAGCAGCTACAATTTTTGATAGTTGTAACCCTTCTATACTCTTAATAATTGGTGCATGAAACACTCTTCCAGCTAAACCAAATCCAATGATTCCCACATTTATTGTTCTATTCATGTTGTACTTCCCCCTCTACTGATATAGATTTTCGCCTCTAAATTTTAATATACCGACACATGTCTATATTTATCTCACAACTTATTTTTCAATTTTCATTTTAGCATACATAGCACTACCTATAATCCCAGCATCATTTTTCAGCTGCGCTAACTCAATTTTAGTAACATTCATGCTTTTTGCATAAATATATTTTTTCACTTCTTCCTTTAGCTTTCCTAGGAAAACATCACCAGCTTCAGAAACTCCGCCGCCTATGGCAATAACGTCTGGATCAAATATATTGATGAAATTAGCTATGCCGATGGCCAAATAATGTACCATTCTATCTACTACTTCTAAAGCAACAATGTCTCCTTCTCTGGCACAATCAAAGATAATCTTTGCATTGATATTTTCTAGATTTCCATGAACCTGATCATACACTAAGCTATCTTGTTTTTCCTCTAATAGTTTTTTGCAATGTTTTATGATAGCAGTGGCTGATACATAGGTTTCTAAGCATCCATTGTTACCACAGGTACAGTCATAAAAATTTTCTCCTACTACTACGTGGCCCAACTCTGTACCTATACCATGGCTGCCGCTGAAGACCTCATTATTAATGATTAATCCGCCTCCTAAGCCAGTACCTAATGTAAAAAAAATAGAGTTTTTTGTGTCTGCGGTAACACCCTTAATATATTCTGCTACAGCTGCAACAGTAGCATCATTTTCTATATACGTTTGTAATCCAGTTAATTCCCTTATTTCTGCACCAAGGGGGACGTTGTGCCAAAAGAGATTTGTTGCAAAATATATAAATCCTTCTTCATTACAAACCCCTGGTACGCCTATCCCAATAGCCTTTATATCCTTCTTTTCTACCTCAGCTTTTTCAATAAGCTCTTCTATTAGTCCCTTCATTTTGGTTGCAACCCCTTGGAATCCTTCTTTAACAGGAGTAGATCCGCTAACCTTTTCTACGATATTTCCTTCTTCTGTAACCAAGCCTATTTTTATGGAGGTCCCCCCCAAATCTACACCGACATAGTACAACCTCATCCACCTCTTTCATCTGTTTTCTTATAGTATTTAATTTTATATTAATTCCTATTGTACTCTGCGAAAGTGACTGGCACCAAGTCAAAGATTTGGGTCATCTACTTGCACTCTGCGAAAGTGACTGACACCAAATCGAAGATTTGGGTCATCTACTTTTACGCTTGCTTAGCGGCAATCTCCTGAATCTCCACTTTTATGATAGCCACCCGTTCTACCATTGCTTCTGGATATTGAAATTTTTCTTTACCTGCGTATTTTTCCATAATGATATCTAATGCTTTTACCTTTTCCTGATCATTCCCTAAGAAAGTTGCTTTTCCAAATCCTGTTACGCTGCGATATTTCATACTCCAGTTACAGGGTTTATCCGCTTTTACAATCTCCACATCAACATCTGCCTCAAAAGCAACATTGTTGTTTGTCCTCAGTAAATTTATTTTACGACCAACTGGCGCTGAGTGAAGGTATATATTTCCCTCTTTATAACCAAAATTCATAGGTACAATATAGGGTCGTTCTTCATCACACAAGGCAATTCTAAGAATCATAGCTTTATCAAGAATAGCTTTTATTTCAGATGCTTCCTTTAGTTCTCGATCTTTTCTTCTCATTTTTTTCTCCTCCTTCTATAGACTTAAAAAGCTAGACCAAATTGTATGATCTAGCTTCTATTTATGTCAATATTAACTATTTACTTCTATTCTAGTCCCTCTTTTATGAAGTTAGGCAATGCAAAACAAGCATTATATATGTCATGGTTATAGTATCTTGTTTGTACTGCTTGTTTTTCCACATGCATTCTATCATAAGGATCATATTTCTTAGAAGCCATTGTATAGCTCCAAAGGAATCCTGGATATGTCGGTGTAGTAGCCGTATATACTCTTGTTATTGGAAATAGTTGCTTAAGAGCATCATTTACTCTTTTTATAATATGTTGATGGAAGTATACAGACTCACTTTGGCATACAAATAACCCGTCTTCCTTCAAAGCTCGGTGTACATTATTATAAAAATCTGCACCAAACAATTCTACAGCAGGACCAATTGGATCAGAAGAATCTATGACAATAACATCATAGGTATTAGGATGGTCCTTTATAAATTGTACGCCATCTTTTATAACAAGATTTACCTTAGGATGGTCGTATGAAACGCTAGTTTCTGGCAGATGCTCTCTACAAGCCTCTATAACCTTCCCATCAATTTCACACATATCTACTTGTTTTACTGTAGCATGCTTTGCAGCTTCCCTAGCTGCTCCCCCGTCTCCACCGCCAATAATTAACACCCTCTCTGGAGCTGGATGAGTAAATAAAGGAACATGAGTAATCATCTCATTATAGACAAATTCATCCTTTAAAGTTACTTGAATTATATTATCTAAAACCAACGCTCTTCCCATCTCTTCTAGATCTAGAATGGTTACCTGTTGAAAGTCTGATTGCTGTTCATATAAAACTTTTTTTACAGTCCAGTTCACAGAAAGACCTGGAGAATGATATTCACTTAAAATAATTGACAATGTTCTTCCTCCTTAGTACTTTTTCAAAATTATTGTAAAACAGGTAAATTATATCATATATCCTTCAGTATGTATATAATATACTTCTGATTTTTCTTAAATATTCTGCTCATTTACATCTGTATCCCTTTAACAGGCAACTTATTTGTTTCGTTTTCTATACACTGCACCAAAAACCTCGTATATTACTTTCAAAGCCGCCCAGCTGGTAATATCAGAAGTATCTAAAGGAGGAGAAACCTCCACAATATCAACTACTTCAACTGGCAATGTCAATACCATTTCTCTTACTAGTTCCATCAGTTCTCTAGTACTTAAACCTCCTGCCTCAGGAGTTCCTGTTCCTGGTGCAAAGGCAGGATCTAATACATCTATATCCAAAGTAATATATATCTTTGTATAATCTTTATATTTTTCCTTTACTGTCTCTAAAACATAGTCTATGCCCTTACGATAAACTTCCCTTGCATTAATAATTTTAATTTCTGGATGTTTTTCAAAATACTCCAACTCCTCCTCCATGAAGGATCTCAATCCAATAAAGGTTAGCCCCTCTGGTTTCATAGCATCTAATTCCAAAGCTCTTCGTTGCGTGCACGCATGGGACCATGGATGCCCATCATAGGTGTCAATAATATCAGGATGAGAGTCGAAATGGATAATCCCTATCTTTTCACCTTTATGCACTTTTGTAAAGGCGGTTTCTAATGGTATCGTGACAGCATGATCTCCACCAATAAAGATACAAAATTTACCGCTTCCTATTAATTCAATAGCTGTTTCTTCCACTTTTCTAAAATATTTTTCCCAATCTAAAGTAATTTCAACATTTTCATGATCATAAACCTTCAAGTTTTTTAATAACAATCCTTCTTCTGTAACTGCGGGCAATATCCTTGAAAGTTCTCTGATTCTATCTGGCGCCTCAGCAGCACCTTTTTTATTACTTACTGCACTATCAAAAGGGACTCCTAGAATAGCAATATCTGCATTTTCTAATTGATCTGTATAGATTTCTCCCCACGGCAATCGATATTTCATAGAACTCCTCCTCTATTTTTTAAATATTATACCCATATCAAAGTTTTACCACCCTTCCTATTTTAAAGAAAAGGTGGTAAAATTTCAATGAATCATTTTACTTCACTTGTAACTTTATCCTTTGACCAGAAGAAAAGTTTATCATCCATTAATTCACCTTTTGCATTGACAAACGGCCTCGGTGGATCTGATTTCTGTGTTTTTAGGGAAACTATAATGATTAAACCAAAGCCCACAATTGCCGCTGGAACCAATGCCATATAAAGGGCATCCCAGACGGCCCAATCCATAGCTACTCCTGCTTCTATAAGTTCCTCTTCAAAGTTAGCATCCCTTGTAATGGGCAGTAACAACATAAAGGATACTCCCCAAGTAATTAATCCTCCAAAGAAGGAAGCAATAGCTCCTTTGCTGTTGGATTTTTCCCAGAAAAATCCCATTACGTATGGTGCAACAATGGTGGCAAGAGAAACAGCTCCACTAAATACAATAAGCTTGTAAACAGCTCCAAACATTAATGCAATTAACATAGCTACTATTGCAACAATCGGTATCGAAGTTCTCATTGCCTTTAATCTTTGTTTTTGAGTAACACCTGGTCTAAAGTGCTGGTATAAGTTATGACCTACAAGTGTAGAAACAATTAAACAGTTGTCGCCAACAGTACTAATAATAGCCGCTGCTAACGAAACGATAAATATGGTGCCTGCAACTGGTGATAACATATAATCCGCTACCCAAGGTAATACCATCTCAGTTTGATTTAAAGGTAACTCCAGACCATAACTGAACATAGCAATACCAATTGAGACAGGAATCAAACCTAAAACTAAATACAACACACCACTAATAGCAAAGCCTCTGACAGCTGTTTTTTCATCCTTTGCTGCCAATACCCTTTGTAGTAACACCTGACTATTAATATCTCCTATTCCTAAAGAAGTCCAAGCTGCAACATAGTACATAATAGCCAATATACCAGCATACCATAAGTAACCTCCATCATCAGCAGCAACAGGTGTAATCGCAAAGGTTGGCAACTCTCCCCAGTTTTCAGCTGTAGCTAAGAAATTACTGAAGCCTCCTACTTCTCCTAATACCACAGGGAACATAACTAATAATCCTACAATAATTAAAATAAAACCGATGGCATCCACCCTAGACAGAGCCCATAGTCCACCAAAATAGGTTACTATGATAACAACAATGGTGGCAATAATCGTGGCAACCACCATATTAAAGCCGGTTGTTAGATTTACAATGATTCCCAGTGCAACTAGCTGTCCCCCTAGCCATCCTGTAGCAGAAATCACTTGAATGATTAAGTATAAAATACCCATCTTTTTATTATATCTTGAATTAAAAAAGTCTACTACTGTACTATAACCGGATCTCCTTAAGCGAAATGCGAAAAAAATAGCTACTAAGAACATCATCATTACAGGACCAAAGGGGTCAAAAATAACACCTTGGAAACCCCAAAGATAAGATTGTCCAGCAGCTCCCATTATGGCACCAGCACAGATCCAAGTTGCTACAATCGATGGTACCATAAATGGAAGTGTCAATCCTCTACCAGCTAATGCCAAGTCATCAGATTCTTCAATTTTGCCCGAATATTTGAATCCTAAAAACAAGATAACCCCTATATAAACAACTAATAGGCCTAAAATCCAGTTAGCTGTTTCAAAAATACCAACAACTGGTTCTCCCATTAATATTCCCCCCCTTTATTTCGTACTATAAACTGTTAATCCCACAACAAAATTCAGAATAATCTGAAATTTGTTGTGCTACTCCATAGATCCTTAGAGGCTTCACGAAAATACCTTTACTACTATAGACTTTAACCCAATAATGTTTCCTAGTCAAGATTTCCTCTATCCCCCTGAAACAGGGGGATAGATAACTACCTCATCCTCATTTTGCAAGCTATCATCCAACGATACCTTAGCTCCATTCACTGCTACAATACTTACATATTCCCTAGGAAGACCTATTTTTTTAAGCAAATCTTCTATTGTTGCATGACTTGAAAGAGTAATTTTTTTTGTTTTTGTACCATTAAAATATTTATTTAAGGGTCCCATTAGTGTGATTTTTGTCTTCATGGGGCCACCTTAAGCTTCTTCCATAGCTGTCTTTGCTTCTATAAGCTGTAGCTCTGCTAGTTTCTCTTGTCCTATCGTACCATCTTCATTCCACCCTCTTATAGTATAATATTGGACAAGCATCTTTTCAAAGTCTTCCTTAGGTATTTTTTTGCCAGCTGTAGCTCCTGATTTTAAAGCATCGTTAAATATTCTATTAGGTAGCGTGTCATCTTTACTAGTAAATCCTTCTCTTTGGTTAAATAGTCTTCCAATACTTACTACTCTTTCCCCAATCCTATCCAGTTCTTCGACAGTAAACTTTTCTCCTGTCACAGCGTTTAAAACTTGACTTAACACTTCTAAGTCCAATGCCCAAAAATCACAGATAATTGAAGAAAATTTAACTGCATTGTAATTTTGTAGTTCAATCACCATAGCTGCTTTCCCTTCTGTGGTGAATGGATCTACATCACCATAGGCTTCTTGAGCCACTGGCCACGCCCTCATATGGCAAGCCCCTCTATCAGAGGTAGCATAGGCTAATCCCATCCCCCATGAACCTCTTGGCTCATAGCCTGGAAACTCTAATCCTTTCACCTGCATAGCAAAGTCACTGCCGCCATATCGCTTAGCTAGTTCTCTAGTACCTAAAGCCAGCTCTGCACCTATTCCCTGCTTTTTAGCTATCATTTCTGGTACTTTTAAATAGGCATCAATATCTCCAAAGCTCAAGCCGAAGTCCTTAATTCCCTTTTCAGTTAATTCCATAGCAAAGGCGGTGGTATTTCCAGTACTGATGGTATCTAAACCTAAGTCATCGCATAGACTATTGAATTGTACTAAAGCCTCTAAATCCCCTATGTCACAATTTGATGCACACAAAGCGATTGTTTCGTACTCAGGTCCTTCCACTACAGTCTCTCCTATCTTTGTAAAGTTTCCACATCCTAAAGCACAGCTTCCACATCCCTTTTTACCAGCTCTTACCTTTTTCATTGCCTCTGAATCGATATTTTTATAGCTCTGAAATGCTCCGTCCTGAAAATTTCTAGTTGGAAGTATACCAGTGGTTTGAGACATCTCTACAATCATAGCAGTACCATCGGTATAAGCCCATAAATTGTCATCGGTTAAGGTATTTTCATGCATCATATGATTAATAAATCCTAATGTTTCTTTCATATTTGCAACTTTAACATTACCATTGCCCTTTACAACAATGGCTTTTATATTTTTACTCCCCATCACTGCGCCAATACCACCTCTGCCAGCCTGTCTATAATAATCAGAATTAATGCAAGCCATTGGTATCAAATTTTCCCCTGCTGGTCCTATGCTTAATATCTTACAATCTTTTCCATACCTGTGAAGCAACGTAGTTTCTGTTTCATGTGAACCCTTTCCCCACAATTCATGGGCTGATAGAATCTCTACTTTTTCATCCTCAATATAAATGTAGCTTGGTGTATCTACTGCGCCTTCAATAATAACTGCATCATATCCAGCAAATTTAATTTCTGATGCTATGTGTCCCCCAATAGAACAGTCTAAAATGGTTCCGGTGGCAGGTGAACGGGATATAATTGCTAATTTTCCTGAGCAAGGGACCGTTGTACCTGTTAATGGAGCTGCCATAAAAATTAGTTTATTTTCCGGTGAAAAAGGATCTGTTCCTGGCTTTAACTCTTCAAATAAATATTTAATACCCAAGCCCTTTCCACCTATGTATTGTCTTGCCCATTCCATGTTTAGAGGTTCCGTAGAATTTGCTTTATTGTTTAAATCAATTCGCAATACCTTGTTTTGATAACCTAACATCGCTACTTCACCTCCTCATATGTCAATGCCCCATGAGGACAGAACTTTACACACCAAGGTGCCCCCTCGCAAAGATCACATATCCCCACATTTTCTTCCTTCTGTACAATGATCTCTTCAGGGCATGTATTAACACAAATACCACAGTTGATACAATATTCTACTTCATAGTATAACCGTCCATTTTTCAGGGTAATAGCAGAGGTTGGACAGGCATCTACGCATTTACCACAGAGGGTACAGACATAAGCTTCTATGACTAGGCCTTTATTTTGATAATAGGATTCCACTGATAGTCTGGCTAATTTCGGATTAAAAGCTCCTTCATGGGCTCCTGAGCATGCTAAGTGACACAATTTGCACCCAATACACTTATCCTCAATAAATTTCAATCCCATAATATGCCCCCTTTTAACCTTGAAGTGTTTTATCTTCTCATACCTTCACAAGTTCTTCTTCCTTCAACATTTCCTTATATTCTGAATCCATCTCTATCATGCCATATGGAAATTTATAATCTTCCATTTTATCCATAAAAGGCACTGAATCAAAGGCTTCAGGTCCATAAACTCCTTTTCCCTTCCAGATTCCCCTGGCGATTAATTCCATCATAATAACTGGAGGAAAAGCTGTCTGTGCTACAATTGCTTGGCTTCCAAAGTTTTTCATGCATTCTTGGTTGTCAGCTACTTGATACAAATATACCTGTCTTGCCTTACCGTCTTTTTTTCCTTTTACCCAAGTTCCCGCACAGGTTTTGCCTACCATCTTAGGTCCTAATTGGGCTGGATTTGGAGCTGATGTTGCCACTACATCCCGCGGAGAAATATATGTATCTCCTACCTTGATTTTTTCAGTGCGATGTAGTCCCAATTCCTTTAGATTTTTCAACATCGTAATAAAGTCATCTCCTAAGCCGAATTTGAAAGTAACCCGTTTTAATCCTTTATCAATATATCTAGGAATTAAAAGTACCTCTTCATGTTCAACATTAACTACTTCTACAGGTCCAATACCTTCTGGCAAATGGAAAATTTCAGACTCTGAGAAGGGCTCTGTTGTAAACCACCCCTTACCTCTTTCCCAAATTACAGGAGGATTTAGACATTCCTCTATTGTCGTCCATATGGAAAATCCAAAGGGTATAGAATAACCTTCTACCGTCATATTGTTACCGTCACGGATACCTATTTCTTCTATTTCGTCAAATAAGTAATCTGATGCATATCGAGCAAATACGTCTGCCATTCCTGGTTCTACTCCTGACCCAACAATGGCAAGAATTCCTTTTTTCTCCCATAGTTTGGTTCTTTCAAATTGATAATCTCCTAATTTAACAAATGTCTTATTGTAGGGATCCTCTGGATGAGGTTCTGACAAGGTCATAGCCATATCCATATAATTGCACCCAGCTCCATAAGCTGCATCAAAGATAGTATGATTTAAAGATGGATCACATCCATTCATAATTAGATCAATATCATATTTTTTAACTAAGGCTATCATTCCATCTTTATTCTTTGCGTCAATCTGTTCAATAGAAAATCTTTTTTCATCTCCTAATTTTTTCTGTACTTCTCTAGCTCTATTTAATGTATAATCTGCTAGAACCATTTGATCAAGCCAATCCCTTTTCTCACTCATTTTTGCAATTGCTTCTCCAACTCCGCCGACTCCAATTAATAACACCTTCATAACTAACCCTCCATTTTAATTATATATAACATGCTTCATATAATTACCCGTTAAAAAAGGTTAGTACAGCTAGGTGAAATCCCATGGTAAATCTCTATATGGATTGAATGCCATTACCTCCTCTCTATTCTCATATTGAATTTCATTGCAAGAATTATACCATTTTAATACCTTGTAGTAGATTAAATATTCATAATATTCAAATTATGATTGATGTATAAATATATGTCTGCAAATTTCCATGTACTAAGGGCTACATTTGCAGCCCATGGGTTTTTGGGCGAAACCGTAGACCGTGTATATCAAAAGTAGATGACCCAAATCTTTGATTTGCTGTCAGTCACTTTCACAGAGTGCAATTAAAGTTTAAAATTGGTTATCTATATAACAGTCTCATGATTGATACTTTGCTTATCAAAAAGTAAATATATTTATGATTTCCTAGCCCATCTTAAATTTGAGAACGCTATATCCTATTTTCTCATTATTAAGACAGATTATGCTCAGCCAATTTCCTATACAAAGTTGCTCTACTGATTCCTAGTTCTTCAGCAATTTCTAGCTTAGCATTTTGGCTTTCACCTTTTTCTGCTATCTTCTTGAGGAATATATCTTTTTCTAATCTTTTTAGACAATCCTGTAGTGTTGACTCTTTTTCCCCCACGCTCGGGGTATGATAATACTTTCTTATTCTTGGAGGCACAGCATCTAGTTCTATTTCATTGGAAAATGTCATATTGACAGCATATTCTACTGCATTTTCTAACTCTCTTACATTTCCCGGCCAGTTATAAGTACGGTATAACTCTTCTACTTGCTTTGAAAAACCCTTAATGCTCTTATTCAAAAATGCGTTATATTTTTTTAGGAAGTAATCTTTTAAGAGTGAAATATCATCTTGTCGTTCTCTTAGAGGAGGTATTTTGAGAGGGATAACACTTAATCGATAATACAAATCTTCGCGGAATTTTTTGTGGTTAATCATTTCTTCTAAGTTTTTATTCGTGGCAGCAATTACTCTTACATCTACTAAAATAGTTTTATTGCCCCCTACTCTTTCAAACCTTCTATTTTGCAATACATGTAATAATTTCACTTGAAGGTGTAAAGGCATATCCCCTATTTCGTCCAGAAAAATTGTGCCCCCATCTGCCAATTCAAACTTTCCAACCTTTCCTTTTTCCTTTGCACCAGTAAAGGCTCCCCGTTCGTAACCGAAAAGTTCGCTTTCCAATAACGTTTCAGGGATCGCGCCACAGTTCACAGTGATAAAAGGTCCTTTCTTTCTTGGGCTAGAATAATGTATTGCCCTAGCAAACAATTCCTTTCCGGTTCCACTTTCTCCTGTAATAAGTACAGTAGAATAGCCCCTAGCAACTTGATCAGCCTGTTTTTTTACCTTGACTATACTATCACTGATTCCTACAATATCTTCAAATGTATAGCTCATACTCATTTCACTCATATTGTAGATTAATTTTCTAGCTTCAACAATATCTCTAAAAGATATGACTACACCTCTGGGCTTTGTACTTCCCGAAATAGCTCTAGCAGTTACTATAAAGTGAAAATTACTATATTCCTTTTTATAGATTTCTTCATTTTCCGTATAGCCTTCACCATTTTCCAATACCTTCAGCGCGGGAGTATTTGGCATGAAATAAGAGATATGCTTCCCAACGATATGCTCCCTCAGAGACCGTAGTAACACCTCTGCGTTGGAATTGCAATAGTTTATATGGCCTTTTTCATTAATAGCCAACATGCCTTCGTGTATGGTTTCTAGAATTGTCATGATTTCGTTTTGTATCGTCTTAATTCGATGGAGAGCCTCTGTTTCCAGGGCCTTTGAAGCCAATAAATCTGCCATTCGTTCAACAAACAGTATCATACTCTCTTTATTTCTCAACAAATGTTGCTGCTGTTCTTTGGTAAAGGCAACCAAACCAATAATACCTATTATTTTATTTTTTGCTTTAATAGGGGTACATATCTCAGCTAATTCCTGTGTTGTTCCTATTACAGTGGAATAATCATAGGTGATATCCCTTCTTGCATCCTCGACAACAGCAGTTTCTCCTTCTTGAAGAACTCGCCCATAGAGATAATTGTTTTCAATATTTCCAGATTCTTCTTTTTGTCCTAACCGTTCCCTGTATAAATTTGTGCCCCCTACAATAGTTAATTCATCGTCTACGATTTCCGTTTCAATACCTACAGCCAGTGAAATTGCTTCTGCCACTTGTTGAACAGTATGGGCTATTTTCTTCAGGTTTACCATAAAAACCACCCTTTTAATTATCGAAAATCAACAAAATATTTGGTATATTTTAACTTCTAGTTCTTGTTGAATTCTCCTGCTATTATCAAAAAGTTACATATTCATAAACCTCCTTAACCTGTTAATCATTTACTCTACTCCCATATTTCTTCATCTGTCGGTACTTGTTTGTCTTTCATATCATAGCCTATGCGGGATATATTTAACATATGCGTATAGGTAAAGTTTTCAGAAATACTGTTATTTCCCCAAGTTCCGCAGCCAAGGGTAGTTGTAGGAGCAAAACCATTGTACAAGCTGCCACCAGCACTAGTAGAGCTTGGTTGATTAACCACTAGTCTACTAACGGTCAATTCCTCTCCTGCATACTCTCTTCCTCCACCTCTGCTAAGGTTTCATCTAATCTTTGTATAATGGTATCAATGGTTTCATAGCTGATAATTCCCGGCGGTTCTATTCTATTGGTCTTAGAGTTTATCAATGTTCCTCCTGTCATAATTCTTCTTTTAAATAATCCCTTTGACACCGCCCAACCTATTTCTGGTGTCGGATATTCTAAACCTATTAAGAAGCCTTTTCCTCTTACCTCCACCAATATTGGATGCTTTTCTTGCAGCACTTTTAGCTTATTCATCATATAGTCACCCTTTTCTGCTATTTGTCTGGGCAAATCGGTTTCTAACATAAATTTCAAAGTTGCTATGGCTGCTGCACAGCATACTGGATTTCCACCAAAGGTTGGAGAGCCTAAAATCCACGGGTTTTCTTTAATTTCTTCTGTCCATAAATGGGGTCTTGCTATGATTCCTGTTATTGGCATCACTCCTCCACCAAAGGCTTTTCCAAAGGTCATGATATCTGGCACCACATCGTAATATTCGCATGCCCACATGGTTCCTGTTCTCCCCATCCCAGTTTGTATCTCATCAAAGATTAGGCATACATCATATTGATCACATATTTCTCTTAGCCTCTTTAGATACCCCTCCGGTGGTAGAATAATTCCTGCTTCTCCTTGGATTGGTTCCACAATCATAGCAGCTACAGTTTCTCCTACTGCTATTAGATTTTTAATCGCTTTTTCTGCTGCATCTGCATCACCGTATTCTACATGCTGTACCCCTTGAATCATGGGAAGATAAGGTTTTCTATAGGTGCCTTTCCCCCCCATAGACACTGCTCCATAGGATTTACCATGAAATCCGTTTACTGTGGAAATATAGTAGTGCTTTCCTAATGCTAATCTTGCTAGTTTTAATGCCATTTCTACTGCTTCCGCCCCACCGTTACAGAAGAAAGCGTATTGCAAATCCCCTGGTGTTGCCATTGCCAGTATCTTTGCTAAGTAGCCTCTTAATGGATCTACCAGTTCTTGGCTATGTAGAGCATATCGATTTAGTTGCGCCTGTACGTATTTCAATATTTCTGGATTTCTATGGCCACAAGTGTAAATGCCAAAGCCTCCTAGACAATCAATAAATTCATTGCCGTATAAATCCTTGAAAGTTTCCACAGAATCCTCCCACTCAACAAAAGCTTCATTGGTGGATACAGATTTTCGATAGTTTAACCACCCTGGATTAACATTTTCATTGAAATTTTCTATGGAGTCCTTTACAATCTGATCCTTTTCTACATCCGTTAACTCTTCCTTAATAATAAAATCTAATACCTTTTGAGCTTCCTGTAAGGCTGCTTTTTTATCGGTCTTCATGCACTTTTCCTCCTTCTATTTTTTCTTTTTCCCTTTAGCTACTATTAAAAGCAAGACCCATGCCAAAACTAACCAAATAATTAGATGTTTCAAAGTATCACTTGTACTCCATCTCTACTTTTTGAGTTTCCAATGTTTATATATTGTGTTCTATTAGAATATTTAGGAGTGTTTTAAGAGACATATAAAAATACTTCTTAAAAGCCCATAAAACTTTCTCAATTTTGAGATAATTTTATGGGTTTTTAAGAAGTATTAGGTTTCTCTTATTTAATATTGCTTTGTCAGATTCGAGACCACCAATCTCAAATTTGAGATAAGCCGATGGACAAAAGCAGAGGACCGAAAATATTACTTTTGTTTCATATATACAAATTGTATTGGAGCTCTTAGAAACCGCTGATGTTCTTTTACCTTTCTTACTATTGGACCTCTATTAAAGGAAAAGCTAGATATAGCTTCCCAAGCAAATACCCAACCTCCTACATAAAATCCCTGCAGCAAAGTAGTAGTTAGAGGATGTACTATTAACCATCCTTCTAATACTGAGGCTGCTAACAATAATAAAAATGCTGTAATCACATAAAGTACTGCCTTCATGAATAATTCTTTTAAACTCCTCTTTTCAGCACGTAAATAGTGAGTATACTGGGTTCTAATGCCTTTAATAATATCAGCTTCTCTTGCTAAATCCCTTTCTTCTTCAGTAATAGCAATATTTAGTTGAATATCATATTTAAGAGGTATCTCTTGAAAACATTCCTCTAAAAAATAAATTAAGTCCGGATCTAGGTCCCGTCTTTTGAAGGAGGCATTATCCCATTCATTAAAAAGATAAATATGCTTTTCTAAAAGAATTTCTATAATTAAGTTTCCAGTTTCAGGATTTTGGGGATACATTTCATTCAAAAAAGGGTCTTTTTTATATTTTCTATACTTTTCCGCTTTTTCCCATTTCATCTTTTATCCTCTCTCTTTAATCAATTGTTTTATTCTCCATTATACATCTTTATTTCCTTTAAATCTCCTGCATAGTTGTACTACTTAATATGATATAATATAATAATATAATTCCAAAATAATAAAATTTAATAGATAATAATAAATTTGGAGTGTGATAGGTTATGGAATATATCAATACTGGTACTTTTTTAATGTTAGAATGGATTAAGACTTTTATAATTTTCACAATTGTTGATAGAATAATTTTGGGACAAAAAATTATCGATAATTTTAAAAATCATAATACTTACATTTCTTCCCTTTTAGTGGCGGCTTTCTTGATCGTTGCTCGTGCCCGAAGATTTTCTATTGCTTCTTTATTGCTTTGGGGCTTTATTGTAATGATTTTTTATAACTATGTAAAAAAAGCAAAGAATTATTTTATCAAATCATAATTTAATATATGTAAATATCTCCTTTTATTCCCCAAATAATTTTTATTCTTTTGCAAAAAATATAACGTATAAAGGTATATTCTCCAAAGAATATTATCTTTATATAGAAATTTAATTAGAGTTAATAAAGGAGGTATGATTATGTTCAAGAAAGTAATAACCATAATATTGATAGGTCTTAGTATTACAGTCTTTCATATAGATGAAATAAACACCTTTAAAAGCCATAACTCAAAGGTTTTAGCAATAGAAGAGACAATAGACGAAACAATGGATTCCTTTAAGTCTCAAACAACCATTAGACAGATATGTTAATGTTCAATAATTTAATCATTACAAAAAACAACAATACTATAAATAGTCTTGTTGTTTTTTGTTAGTTGGCATTTTCAGTAGTCTCAAAGAATTGTATTGGTTTTTCCTTACTAAGAGCAGGAATTCTAACTTCTTCATTGAACTGGATGTTTGTATTTATTCCATCACCCTGCATTAAATCGAATAATAAGGTTCTATAAGTCACATAACGTTCAAATCCTTCAATATTTCCTATAGCCCTCACTATATAGGGAGGTGCTATAGCTGTAGCATTTACGTTAATATGGTCTCCCGCCAAAGTCACTTCTGTCCTAGTAGTAATCCTATGGTTATTAACAGAAATAACCTCCGCCCCCGATACTCTTAATTCATTTATTAGGTTAATCAAATACTTTCTTTGTTCAACAAGTTCCGCTATGTTTTCTTCAAAACTACTCTCTAATATAATCTCTATACCAGGTCCTTCCACCATCTGATATCCTGCCAACATTTTATATTCGTTGACTTTTGTTTTTAAATCCTTTAGTACAATATTTTCTGTAGCCCGCTCTTCTTCATAGGCTTCTACTTGAGTTCTTAATTCCATAATTTTTGTTTTCATATCTTCATTAGCTTTTCTTAAATCTGCAACCTCTTGTACTTGAACTCCACCTTCAAGGGGAAGCTGTAACGGATTTCCCATGTCACTTAAAGCATTTATGTGAATCCCTATCATGATGCCAAATATCGTAAAAAGTAAAAATAATACAATAGAAATATTGGTTTTTTTCAATATCCCACTTCCTTTGGTCTCCGCTTATTTAAATAATGGTTCTTCTAATAACGTCTATTTTGCTTCTACTCTTATAAAAATAATACCTGTTCCTAAAGGAATAGTCAAATGAAAAACCGAAAAACTTCAAATACTTCTAGAGGTTGTTTTTGTAAAATAATTTTAAAAAAGCA
This sequence comes from Anaerovirgula multivorans, assembly GCF_900188145.1. Classification (GTDB taxonomy): domain Bacteria; phylum Bacillota; class Clostridia; order Peptostreptococcales; family Natronincolaceae; genus Anaerovirgula; species Anaerovirgula multivorans. Next base: position 224,403 of record NZ_FZOJ01000002.1, read on the forward strand.
TCTTCGATGCTTTCGCTAGGAAACCCTAGGTTTCCTTCGACGACAGCAAAGCTGTCTGAGCACCTTCCTGAAGGCGGGCAGGGGATTTTATCCCCTACAACCCCTATTTTTATATACTAGGAAAGTAGAACTTTCCTAGTATATAAAAATAGGAAGGTGCTAAGACCTTCCTAAATGTGTCAATGATTTTTCTGCTTCTTCCACCATTTTTTTTACCATGTTTCCACCTACATAACCAGCATGAGTTTCATCCTGCAGGCCTAGTTCTCTAGCAATTTCTGCCTTAAAGGTATTTAACGCTTGTCTAGCCTCTGGAACAACAGGTCTTCTTTTTTGATTCATATTTATCACCTCTATACTTAGTATAAAGGATCTTTTATGTTTTATAAGTGGAAGGTTTTTCAAGTTGCTTTTAGCTTTCTGCTCTTTCTTTAGCCTTAGCTTTCAATTGTTCTTTAATCCATTTAATATCTTCATCAATAAATCTATGTTGAATTTTACTAACATCAAATTTAAAAATTTTAAAGGCGAAGGCTACAAAAAATCCTACTGTTAAAGCCATGATTACAGTTCCAATCCCTACAAAACCGCCTAACAAATAACCCACAGCCAATGCGGATGCTTCAATACTGTTTCTAATCAAACTAACAGGCTTTTTTGTTCGTTTTGTCAGACCTATCATTATTCCATCTCTAGGGCCTGAGCCCAGCTCTGAGCCAAGATAGAAATAGGATCCTAAACCTAATAAGAACATTCCAATCGATGCCATAATTAAACCTGAAAAGAAATTGTCTCCAATGGGGATCATGTTATTTTTCATAATTAAATCCATGAAGGTTCCAATAAATAATATATTGGCTATCGTCCCCCAACCCACTCTTTCTCCTAAGAAAAAGTTAACTAATAATAGTAGTACCCCTACCCCTATGCTTGCTTGGCCTATAGTTAAATTAGTGTTAACAGCGATCCCTTGATGTAGAACGTCCCAAGGCTGCAATCCAATATTTGCATTAATGGTCATTACAATACCAACGGCAAAAATAAATAGCCCGACAAATAATCGTATAATCCTCATAACAATTTTCTTGTTTTTCATCTATTCATCTCCATTATACTATTATACTAAGCCTATCTTTTCTCGTACACCCTTCATTGTTTTCTCGGCAATTTCTGCCGCTCTCTCAGCGCCTCTTCTATATATTCCTACTATATAATCAGGATCTGTCATATATGCTTCATACTTATCTTTAAAAGGCTTTAAGCTTTCCACTACGATTTCTGCCAAATCCCCTTTAAACGTACCATAGCCTTTGCCTGCATATTTCTCTTCCACCTCCTGAACACTACATTCCGCCAGCTTTGAATAGATGGTGATTAAGTTTTTAATACCAGGCTGTTCATCTCGATAGACAACTGTATTTTCACTATCAGTAACTGATCGTTTCATTTTTTTAACAATAACATCATTGCTATCCAGCAGAAAAATCGTTCCATTTACATTGGAGTCTGACTTTGACATTTTATTTTCGGGCTCTTGAAGACTCATAATTCTTGCCCCCACCTTCCCGACATAAATATCTGGCAATTCAAAGGTTTTGCCATAAGCATTATTAAAGCGAATAGCTATATCTCTAGCTAATTCTATGTGCTGTCGTTGGTCTTCTCCTACAGGCACAAGATTAGTCTGATATAATAAAATATCAGCTGCCTGTAATACCGGGTAAGTATACAAACCTGCATTGATATTATCCTTATGCTTTTCAGATTTTTCCTTAAACTGTGTCATTCTGTTTAATTCTCCCAGATAGGTATTACAGCTTAAAATCCAGTTTAGCTCAGCATGCTGCCGTACATGGGATTGAAAGAAAATAATATTTCTTTCTGGATCTAAACCACAGGCTAAATACTGGGCTAAAAATGATAAGCAGGATTCTCTAAAAACCTTAGGATCGTGTCTTATCGTTAAGGAATGTAAGTCTACAATAGAATAAAGGCATTGATAATCTTGTTCTAAAGCCTTCCAATTCTGTATAGCTCCAATATAGTTTCCTAAAGTCAAGCTACCCGTAGGCTGTGCACCACTAAAAATTACTTTTTCATTTTGCTCTGTCATTTTTCCACCTTCCTTATCTCAATATAATTTTAAAAAATAAAACTCTTCGTCTCTAAGATCTTTTAGAGACGAAGAGTTTTTCTCCGCGGTACCACTCTAGTTAGTGTCAAGCACTCACTTTATGATTGAAAATTTCAATCCTTCCTTAACGGAGGAAGTAACCGTCAAAGCCTACTATTTCTTCAGCCTGCACTCATAAGTCCATTCAAAATAGCCTCTCTATCGATCTTTCACCATCATCGATTCGCTTTAAGGAAGTCACTATTTTTACTTATCTTAATCATCGTTTTTTTATATTCTATTTTAAATTAATAGTAGTTTGTCAGTATTATAATTGATATTTTCTCCAGTGTCAACAAAGATATTCCATTGGTAATTTTCTTACTCCTGACTTTCTAAAACTTCGATTCGTCTTTCTAATTCCCTTATCTTTTCAATAAGAAATTCTTCGCCTTCTATACTACTTTTAGTTTTACCAAAATGTCTCAATAATAAAACTGTAATTACAATAGGAACAGCTAATAAAACAACAATTAAGATTAAATTAAAGAATTGGTATAAGGTACTTCCCATCAAAGTCACCCTCCTATGTATAGGATTGCTCTATTTATTGTATTATATCATATTCTAATAACCATATCCTTTTTTTCTTCTCATGATTATCAAATATCTTACTTTTTATATCTGTTTATTAGAATGTTTTTTTGGTATAATTGTACTAACTTTATATTGTAAGGTTTTGGAAAATGCTGTTGTATTGTGCTTTTTTGTTAAATTATAGCATTTGAAACAATCAATAAATAATTAGACCTAATTTAAAAGGAGTGAGATTATGAAGGGTACTGTTGTTTCAACTTGGTTAGCTAGCTTAAGAATTATTTTTGATGATGCAGTAGTGAACAACGCAGTAGAGTCTGTTGGTTGGGAAGTTAATAGAATTATTACACCATTAGAAGATATCCCTGATCATGAAATTTTTTCTGTTTTTCAACATATTTCTCAACAAGCAAATAAGCCTGTGAATTCTATATGGAGAGAAGTTGGAAGACAAAACATCAAATCTTTTCAAAAATGGTTCCCATCTTATTTTGAAAGACATAGTTTAAAGGGTTTCCTTATGATGATGGATGATGTACATGCTCAATTAACCAAAATGATTAAAGGGGCTAATCCACCTGGTCTCGTGGCTAAAGAAATCAATGAGAAAGAGATTCAGATTACCTATCAATCAAAAAGAGGACTATTTGATTATTTTTTAGGGCTATTAGAAGGCAGTGCGGCATTTTTTAATGAAAAGATTGAATATACGATTATAGATTCTGGTACTGCTGACAATGGAAAAAAATATATGATAGTTAACATCAAGTTAGAAAAATCTCTTGATAAAGTAGTGAATGCTAAGTTTTCAAGAATATTGGGTTTAGGTATAGTGAAAAGTATCCCTGCAAAAATCAGTGTTTTTACTACGCTGATTGTATTTATAGCTTTACTTCTCCTACAAGGTACTGATGCTCTTGTAATGAATGGTGTTATTGCTGGTGTTACTCTAGTATCTACATTCATTGGTTCTTCTGTTATTTTAAGTCCTATGAAGCAGTTCATTGAGGAAATGAAAAAAATTGGTGAGTATGATTTAGGTAGTAAAACGATTGTGAAGACCAATGACACACTGGAGGATACCTTTCATCTTTTTAGTGATGTTAAAAATACTATCAAAAAGGACTTCTTATTCCTCAAGGGTGGAACAGATGATATGAACAATTTTGTACATGAATTTTCCATCATTGCAGACAATATGAAAAACTTATCAGATTCCATTGCAGGTGTGGTGCATGAGGTTGCCTTGAGTGCCAGCAATCAAGCAGAGGAAACAGAGGATGCTGTAAGTGTGTTAGATCAATACGTTACTACACTTAACAAAATCGTAGATGAAGAAACTGAAGGTAAAAATCAATTGGAAAATGCAGTTCATCACTTAGAGCGCTCCTTTAATGATGTGAAGAATGTTACTACCATGATTAATGATGTGAAGGATAACTTTGCTACTGTCAATAGACAAGGGAAGGATCTATCTTCTCAAGCTACGAAAATTATGGAAATCAGCTCTACTGTTGAATCTATTGCAGATCAAACCAACCTATTGGCTCTTAATGCTGCTATTGAAGCTGCTAGTGCTGGAGAAGCAGGAAGAGGCTTTACTGTAGTAGCGCAAGAAATACGGAAATTAGCTGAAAACTCTAAGAATGCAGTAAAAGACATTAATAGCAATCTTCTTTTCTTTATACAACAGATAGAAGGGTTTGTGAAGGAAATTGAAACTCAATATCATCAATTAGAGTCCAGCAATGAAACCTTAGAAAAGGTTACTATAGATAACCAGTCCTCTACCAATCAAATTGTCGGTGTTTCTAACGTAATTGTAAAATTAATTGATCAACTTTCAACAGAAACTGAAAATCTTACAAAGGTTATAGAAAATATTCATTCCTTAGCAGCTATTTCTGAGGAAAACTCAGCAGCCTCTGAAGAAATGAGTGCTAATGTTACCCAATATTCCGAGAAGGTAAAAGAACTGTCAGAAAACATCGCATTGTTAGAAGCATTAACAAAAAATTTCAAAACAGAACTTCAAAAGTACAAAATATAAGCTGTTGGAAAATCTTCAGATTCGAGGCAAAAAAACCAGCATCCTCGGGTATACAGTAATACGCGAGGGTGCTGGTTTTTAGAAGCAACGAAGAAGATGAGAGTTTTTCAACAGTACAACAGGCGGAGAAATTCTCCGCCTGTTGTATTTACCCTAATAATTCTTCAACTTTATTCTTATCAAAGCCAACAATTGTTTCTCCACCAATTACTACAACGGGAACTGCCATAATACCCTTTTGCATTAATTCCTTTCGAGCTTCTGGATCCGTTTGAACATTTCTTTCTGTAAATTCAATACCTTTTTCTTTAAAATATTCTTTTGCAGTAACACAATGTGGACATGTATTGCTGGTGAAAACCACTACTTCTTTACTCATTTTTATTCCTCCTTATAATAATGTTTCAAGTTTTACATACCCATGATTTTCTTATCTTAATCAAATGAGTTTGTATTGCAAACTTAAAGAATATCTTCTCTTATAATTACGCCTAGATACTTTTGTTGAAGTTCTAAATCATAGTATCTTTACTATCTTATGTTATTCAACAAAAATAATAATATAATTATATTTATATATTTTCCATTAATTGCTTACTTTTGTCAAATATTTTTTGATTCCTCTTCGTATTTCATCTCTTGTATATATGGGATTTCCGAATTCTTTCATATTGTTGTATTGTATCAGTTCAATAATCGCCCCCATGTTATACTTATTGATTTCATTGATATTATTAAAAAAACCATCTGTTTTGTCCAGCTCTTCAATAAAGGAAACGATATCTCTCTTTTCTTGCACAAAATCACCTCTATTCTATAGATTTTCTAGTTCTATTCTGACACATAATTAGAAAATATATACAAAAACTACAATATCCAATTGAATAAAAATCCTACTAATACAATCCCTATGCCGGTAATGCCCACGAAAATGCCTATTAGTTTTGGTTTTATTACCTTCTTTAATAAAATAATAGAGGGTAAAGATAAAGCTACAACAGACATCATGAAAGCCAAGGCTGTACCAACACCGACCCCTTTATTAATAAGGGCTTCCGCTATAGGGATTGTGCCAACCGCATTAGAATATAGCGGAATTCCAAAGAGAACACCTACAAAAACAGCTAGTGGATTATTTGGACCAGCATATTTGGCTAATAATTCTTCTGGAGCCCATCCATGGATTAATGCTCCTATACCAATACCAATTACAACATAAATCCAAATATCCTTTACGATATCTACAACACTATCCTTTGCATAAATTAATCGCTGTTTTTTGGTCATTTCTTCTACTGCTGTCTCTCCTATTTTTATCTTAAAAACATATTCTTCTACTAGATGGTATAAATTGAATTTTTCAATCACTAGTCCCGTTACAATCCCGATAGCCATACCAGCTAGGGTATATAGAATGGCAATTTTAGGTCCAAAGCTAACAAAGAGATATCCTAAGGCAATTTCATTTACTATGGGAGAAGTCACTAAAAAAGTAAAAGTAACCCCCAGAGGGATCCCAGCCTCAACAAACCCAATAAATATAGGTACTGTTGAACAGGAACAGAAAGGTGACACAACACCTAACATGGAAGCAATCACATAGGCCCAGATTCCATGAAACTTAGCTAATAATGCTTTTACCTTTTCTGGTGGAAAATAACTACGTATATAGGTAATGATGAAAATCATGAAGCTAAGTAAAAATATGATTTTCACAGTATCATAGATGAAAAAGTGAACTGCATCATAAAAAGTATCTCCCGTTTGGACATTAAATCCAAAAAGTTCTAGCACCCAGTTGACAAATCGTACTATATAAGGTGCTACTAAATGACCAAATCTTTCAAACACTTTAAAGCCCCCCTTATCAGTTTATAATAGATGAGATAACGATTCTTGAAGCTGTTTTTGTAATATTAATTTTACTTTCTCCAATATATCGTATATTTCTAAATAACTCACCTTGTAAAACACCATTAATCCTTCTTTCCTACTGATTAAGATCCCTTGATCTTTTAATACCTTTAAATGTTGAGAAACATTAGACTGCTCCAAATCTAAATTTTCATAGATGTCACAGACACAAAGTTCATTTTTATCCCTTAAAAGGTCCAATATTTCAAGTCTGGTTGGATGGGATAAGGATTTTAATAAACTTGCACACAGACGATAGTTTTGATTAGACATTTTTTCACCTTCTTTACTATATCATTAAATTAGTTTTTACTAATATAGTAATATTATACTCCTATGAATATCTTTTTTCAATAGGTTTTTAAAAATATTTAAAGCCTATTGAAAAAAGCTGTGCCTTACAATCGGATAATTGTCCCCTAAACTTTGATTCTTCCATCACCATAGGTATCTCGGCAGAGTTTTTTACAAACCATATTGTTATGATTACCGCTACTATAAGTACAGGCATCATTATTTTGATAACAAGATTTTTAGGCGATTTTACTTTCTGATTTCCATTCATCAGCAACCGCCTCCACAACCACAACCCTTTTTAGCACTTATACTTCCATTAGGAGGTGTCCAATCGGTATTTTCTCCAACATACTGTATTGCACCATTAGGGCAAATGTTTCCGCATCCATGACAACCATCTACACACCCTTCAGGATGAACAACTAGGGGTGTTATATCCTTTTTCTTATTGTATACACCATGACTACATTTTTTTACACAAGCACCACACTCATCACATTTTAAATACTCAATAACAGGATACCAATTTTTCGACATAACTTGTCTCCTCCTTTATATTTCATATCCCAGCATCTGCATCATATTTTCTATTCCTTCTAATTTTTCTTTATTACTTTCCTCATGCAGTGGCAAACAATTTTTTGCATTGATTTGCCCTTCTAAAAGCTTAGAGGCAAAAGCAAGACATGTTGGGACTCCACACTTTCTACAATTTAATTTCGGTAGGTTTTTGTAAATTTCAATAGCACTTGGTCTTTCTCTAATTTCATACAGTGGCTCTATTTCATCTATTTTCTCATAAGTATTATTCACTAAATCCTTTACTAGATCCATAATCTCATAGGCTTCTGACTCATTAATAATCTTAGCCACTGCTAGCTTTTCTGGAAAAAGTGTAATAATTTTAAACTCCTTTTTAAATGTCAAACTTGCAGCTTTGTGATTATAACTAGAATTTTTCAAAACAGCATTTATATAAGGAAATATTTGTGAAATATTCCTTGAAAATTTAGCTTTAAATTGCATTTTACCTGCATCTGTTGTACAAGGCTTTATAAAATTCATTTTTACTTCTTCTAAAAACATAAAACTTTCTCCCCCTTAACCATATGTTTTATATTTGTTGATTAATTTTCTTTAATGCATTTACAAATAAATCAATATCCTCTTTTTCATTAAAATAACCTATTCCAATTCTTACAGTTCCTTCCTTATGCTTTTCAATAAGTTTATGCGCACTTGGTGCACAATGAAGACCTACTCTAACCATAATCCCATATTCTTGGTCCAACTCATAAGCTACTTCTTCCCCAGTCTTATCTTTCAGGTTAAAAGCTATAACCCCTACAATTTTGTCAGGATTTTTCGGACCATAGATAGAAATATCTTTCACTTCTTCTAACCTTTCAAGTGCATAAGCCACTAAGCTTTTCTCTTTTTGTAATATTTTTTCTATTCCTTCATCTTGTATAAATTTTAATGCCGCTCTTAAACCTGCTATTCCACTTACATTTAAGGTTCCTGTTTCTAATTTGTTTGGAAAATAGTCCGGTTGGTATTCATAAGAGGAATCTCCTCCCGTTCCTCCAGATTTCAAAGGATTTATCTCTCCATCCCAGTTCACGATAAGGCCTCCTGTACCCATAGGACCGAAAAGACTTTTGTGCCCTGTAAATGCCAATAAATTAATATAATCTTTTTGCATATCTATAGGATAAACACCTGCAGTTTGCGCTGTATCTACTAGGAAAGGGATCTTATGTTTTTTTGCAATAGCGCCGATCTCTCTAATGGGCTGTATAGTCCCCAAAACATTTGAAGCATGATTAAAGACAATCAATGCCGTATTTTTTTGAATCAATGGTTCTATTTCTAAAGGATCAGTATACCCTGCCTTAGAAGCCTTCACTGTAGATATGCTTATCCCCCTATCTCTTTCTAATGTTTTTAAACATCTCCATACAGCATTATGCTCTAAACTACTGGTTATTACATGATCTCCTTTTTTCACCATGCCATTTATCGCTAAATTCAGTGCTTCAGTAATATTAGATGTAAAGATAACCTTTTTAGGGTCGTGAAAATTAAAGAAATCAGCAATTGCTTTTCTTGTATTGTACACTAAACCATCCGATTCCATTGCCCGTTCATAAGCTCCCCTACCTGCGGTAGCACCATTATTTAGCATAAAATCATATACAGCATCTAATACTTGCTTTGGTTTTGGATAAGACGTAGCCGCATTATCTAAATAAATTCCCATCAAAATACCCCCTTATAAAATAATAAGCATATATTTATATATATGTTATAATATTAACACATCATCCATAAATTTACTATAATGTGATAGAATTAGCAACAAATAGAAATAAGCCATCTCTTAATCTTATGAGGATGGCTTATTTTCTATATTACAGTTTTATAAATTTTTAAGATTTCACAAATGTTTTTAGCATAATATTCAATTTTATATCTAATCTATACTAGTTTCCCTTACTCACTTGAGGGAACCAATGTCTTGTATTATTGGCGATTCTAACTAACGCCAACATAACCGGTACCTCTACTAGTACTCCAACTACCGTGGCCAGTGTTGCACCAGAGGTTAAACCAAATAATGATATCGCCACTGCTACTGCCAGTTCAAAAAAATTACTTGCTCCAATCATGGCAGCAGGGGAAGCAACATTATGGGGCAATTTCCATGCCCTTGCCCAACCATAGGCTAATGCAAAGATAAAGAAGGTTTGAATCGTAAGTGGTATTGCAATCAACAATATGTGTAATGGATTACTTAAAATAACATCTCCTTGGAAGGTAAAGATGATAATTAATGTTAATAGTAGTCCAACGATTGTAACATTGTCAAATTTCTTTAGAAATACATTCTCGAAATACTCTATCCCTTCCTTTTGCACAATATACTTTCTTGACAAATATCCACCGGCTAAAGGAATGACAATAAATAGTACTACTGATAGAAATAATGTATCATAGGGAACAAATACATCAGTAATTCCTAATAATAGTGCAACAATCGGGGTAAAGGCAACCAGTAAAATCAAATCATTTACAGCTACTTGAACTAAAGTATAGGCTGGATCTCCTTTCGTTAGATGACTCCATACAAATACCATAGCTGTACAAGGGGCTGCTCCCAGTAGTACAGCGCCTGCCAAATAATCATTTGCCAATGCTTCAGGAATAAAATTTTGGAAAACAACCTTTAGGAAGAATGCGGCAATTAAATACATGGTAAAGGGTTTAATCAACCAATTGATTACACAGGTTACAATTAATCCTTTAGGTTTCTTAGTAGCTTCTACAATGCTGGTAAAATCAATTTTTAGCATCATAGGATAAATCATCAGCCAGATTAATATTGCTACAGGAATAGACACCTGTGCATACTCAAACTGACTTAATACATCTGGTACAATTGGTAGAAATTGACCAATTGCCACACCAATAATAATGCATAACGCCACCCATACAGTAAGATAGGTCTCAAAAAAACCCAAACCTGCTCCTTTTTGTTCTTGATTTTGTGACATATTAACACTCCTTTTACTCATTATATTATTAAGCCTTCTTTAGAAGTTCCATCTATTTCTTAGCTTTATACGCTTTTTTGAATGAATATATTTATATAATTTCTGCCCCTTCTAAAGTCAGCTTTTTCCAACGCCATAACCTAGCCAAATCTATAATTAATTCGCCAGATGATGCAATCGTACGCTTATCTATATAAAGCTGAATTCCTTCTCTATCAAACAAGTAATAATCCACCGGATTATTTAGGGGACTGCCTATTTCAATTACTGGAACATATCGGTCCCCACTATGGCATCATCCTTTTTTACTGTATCGGATGATAGCGCTTCCCCCATTAAGATTTATATGCTCAATAGCCTCCTCTGATATCTTAATATGAAAAAGATTATTTGCATCTGTTCTCATAGTCCTTACCTACCTTGTTGAATTCATCATTACACTTGTGCTCTTTAAAACTACAGCCTCTTTCTTCGCAGCTTGTAGTGATTTCCTTTACCATCTTGCAAAGTTCTTGGGCTCTTTTATCATTAATAGAATAATACATCCATTTACCCCTTTTATCAATATTCACTAGTTCTGCCTTTTGCAAGACCTTCATATGATGTGAAATGGTGGGCTGTGTTAAATCCAGTTGATCTTGAATATCACAGGCACACATTTCACCGTAAGTTAACATCAACAAAATCTTTAGACGATTTTCATCTGATAATGCTTTAAATAAATCTGCATACGCCTTCATTTTTCACCTCATTATAAAATATTTTATTATACATACTTATATATCTATATGTTATAGTTTTATCATAATACATTACATAGATACATGTCAATATATTTATGGTTTTTAACAAAATAAGACCTTACTTTTTGAGTAAGGTCCTATTTTGCAAATTTGATAATTGTCTTTAAGATTCTATCTACTTCTTCTGGAGTAATATTTTCTTTCAGTAAGCAACCCTTAGTATGCTCTTCTACAATAATGAAGCCTACTCTTTCGATAGAGGATTTCACTGCTGCAATTTGCAACAAAATCTCATCACAGGATTTTTCCTCCTCTACCATCTTCTCAATCCCTTGAATATGGCCCTTTACTGTTTTTAACCGGTTTAATATATCCTTTTTAGTTTGTAATTGATCCATTTATTTCACTTCCTTTACATCTTAATTCACTTTATCATTAGTAAATACGGTAATAATAGTCTAGGCAGCTTTTTTACTTTTCTTTTGGCTTTTTTCGATTAACCCTGTGGCATACCCCATAGGGCAAACGGTGCACCAGCTTCTTGGTTGAAAGATGATTCCCATTATGATTCCTACAATAGTAGAAATACTCATCATTCTAAAAATAGCAAAGGCTGTCTTAGCAAAATCTCCCCCTGCTCTTATAAGAGATATACTAAACATTCCTATCATCCAAGCTAGCATAATATTTTTAACGGCATTCGTTTTTAAAGACTTAGGTAAGTTATTTTTTAAGCTAATTTTTTGAAGAAAGGTTCCAAACATAGAACCTCTTGGACAATATTTTGCACAATGAATTCTACCACCACCACGAATAGCTAAATATAGTGGTGTTCCCATACACAATAATCCTAAGATACCAAATCGAATATCTACGATGGCTAATGTGAAAAATAACATCATAAGCGTCCATGACCATGACATAATTGATTTTTTCATATACATACCTCCTATTTTTACCCCCCATATAGAGGGGTGGTATGTATCTATAATATCTTACTTTTTCTATAAGGTCAATACCTATTATACCCAGCTTTCCAATTTTTCCATATTCTTTATGATTATTTTTTTTCCTTCGATATCAATAGATCCTTCCTTCTTAAACTGGCTTAGCGCTCGGCTTACAGTTTCTCTAGCAGTTCCGATCATATTGGCTAGCTCTTGTCTGGAAATGTTTAATCTTATTTCAATCCCATTGGAGGTTTTTACTCCATGATCCTCCGCAAAGGTAATCAAGGTCTTTGCTATTCGCATATAAGTATCTCCTAATGCCAACTCCTTTACCTTCTGTTGAGAAGAAAAGAGTTTTTTACTAAATACCTTAATGATTTGCAGCGCTATTTCAGCATTCCTACGGATTAAATCCTCTAGTTCCTTATTCTTTATCATACCTATTTCTGCATCCTCTAAAACCTCAGCCGATGCAGGATAAGGTATCTCATTGAATAGGGTTACTTCGGCGAAAACCCCCCCCTCTGATAATATAGTAAATATATGCTCTCTTCCATCTGGTGTTGTTTTATAAACCTTTACTTTACCAGATTTTATAAAATAGAAAGCTTCTCCTGGATCTCCTTCCATAAAAATAATTGCACCTTTTCTAAAGCTTCTTTCAATTGTTATTTTACTTATCTCTTGTATATCCGCTTCTTTAAGCTGAGAAAAAGCAGGAATTCTCTTCAAAATCTCTACATTAGCCACCTTCATATTTCTCTCCCCCCTAAATCATATGTTCACTTTTCTGCAGCTACAATTGCAGCATAGCTTTCTTCCTTATACGCTTCTTCCATAAAGCTTCCATAAAGTTGAATCTTAGTAAAGCCAGCATTTTGAAGCATTCCTATTAGCTGTTGACTTTGCAAAGGGTATAATGGTACGGAATTGGTGTAGCTTTCTACACGATCACCCTGTGTAACAATAAGCTCTGTATTAAAGTGAATTAATCTTTTTTCTTCCTCATATAGATATTTTCTAATAAATTTAACCCCTTGCTCCTTGTCTTCTATGGTTGGTAGCCCATCTATACTGTATTTAATTATTCTATCATAATTAATAATTTGCAGGATAAGATGCCCACCTCTTTTTATAACTTTATACATTTGATTTAACGCTTCCTGTATTTCCTCCAGCTTAGTTAGATGTACTAAAGAATTACCGATACAAAAAGCAATATGAAAGCTCTCCTCTTGGAAATATTTCCCTAGGATCTTCATATCCCCTACAAATGCAGCCAATTGCAGTTCTTTGTCTTTTGCCTTTTTCTTTACCTCACTCACCATTCCCTCATCTAAATCAAAGGAAGTTACTTGAAATCCTTTCTCTGCTATACTTATGGAATAATTTCCGGTTCCACAGGCAATATCCAGTATATTATTGGTAGTATCTGTTGTTCGCTTTTCAATAAACTTAAGCTGTGCTTCCCCTGTTGGAAAAACAATATCATAATACTTACTTAATTCTTCATAAAAACCCACTAATTTCCCTCCAAACGATTTTTACTTGTTATTTTAACAAAAAATTATTTCAAAAAGTAATGCAAAGTAAACGTTAGTAAAAATATGCCCAATAAATTGAAATTTTAACACTTATTCAAAATACAAAAAAGAAAAAATCAGAAAAGGATAGAATATAAAATTTGACGAATTTTTGACGGAAAAAAATAGCCCAGCATCTAGCTGGTTTTTTTTATGCAAAATAAATCCAAATCATCAAACCACAACCCATTATGGCTAGAAATTAATCTAGCCTTCTCCATGACCTGCTAGATTTTTACATGGTTCTATGTTGCCGTGACCAGACTTTCACTGGTAAGCAAACTATGACTTGCAAGACACACGAATGGCTTGTTATACAATGCCGCCGCTTTCCCTGTCCTTGAGAGATTACTGGAAAATGAGACCTACACTGTCTAGCTAATTTGAACACTTTCATAGATGATTTTATATAAGTGTTCAAACGTAGTTAATCTCTAAAAGAAAAATATCAAAATTAATATTGGAGTAATGTATATTAATGGAAAAATCGAGAATAAAATACTCTCATCTCGTTTCTTAGAATACCTTATCACACAAATTATGTATATGGGTAAATATGAAATTATATAAAGAAAAAATAACAATCCAGGCAGTATTACAAATATATTCTTAGCTCCTCCCAAGGCTGCTAAGGACACAATCGTTCCCATTAATACCAATGGATAAACCAGTAATGGTAGACTACTAAGGGCTAGAAATAATTTATTTATAGTTCGTTTTTTTATTCCGACACCAAAAAAATATATTATTTCACTGGTTTCTAGATCTATACTGCTACTTGCAGCTTGTTTTCTTTTATTTATATAAAAGTAACCTATGTAATATAAACCGCAAATCATCATAAAAGCCATAATATAAGGAATTATACTAATTACAGACGATAACCAAGGATTTAGCTCCATATTCTTCTCCTTTCATATGCTTATTTTCTAATTTTAATACTTTTACTTAAATTTCTACATTTTATATCTTATCAATTATTGTTTCTACATTTTTTTTGAAAATCCTCCAAAATTGTACAATGAAAAAAGAGGCCAATAATTAATCCAGCCTGCTTCTTTTTATACCATAATGTATCCACTAAATAGTTACAGTAACTTACTATAGTTTTGCACTTTTAAAATAGCTACCAAAAATTGACGTAATAATTTACAAAATAAATGAGGAATGCAGTTGGTTTTTTAGATCCTGAAAAACCAGAAAAAAAGAAGCGTGGTCGTCCAAGAAAAAAGGGACAGAAGGTTAAAATCATTAATCTTTTTAAAACTGAATCTATTCAATCCATTTCTGTTTTGTTATATGGAGAAGCTAGAACCATTGATATTGTAGTAAAGGATTTAACGTTGTAGGGACTTCTTCTGGATTAACAGAGTATTGTGGTGATAGTTTGTAGTAGATTACTGTTCCTTCTAGGAGTTGTCTGGCTTGTTGTAGAGTAGTTACTGTTTTAGGTTTTGAAGTCATGCTGTTTAGCTGTACTGATGCTGATTGATTCATTCGATCCTGAAGAGATCTTGTTTGACCGCTCATGGCTCGGCTGATAGCTAGTCCTGCTTCCTGCATGGAACGGTCTGGATTAGCAGCTGCCATCATTTCTGCAAAGTTATTTAACTGATCTAGCTGACCAGTGTTCTTTGTGAAGGACAGGAACTGCTGAGCATTTGCCACGTTGTACTGCATCAGCTTCTCCAATTTCTCTTTCTACTTCATTGAATGCTGTTTCTGCTCTTGCAAGTTCTTGCCTTGCAGCTTGTATAGAAGAGGTGTTAACTGCGTTGCTCGATGCTGTTTGCAAAGCTTCAAAAGAAGAAAGTGTTATGTTCAAAGCTTCTGTCATGCTTCGTAGTGCTGGTGTCATTCCATTATGCATTTGTATAGAAGTTCTAATTGTTGCCACGTTATTATCCTCTTTCTTACAATAAAAAATAGCAATATAAAAACACCCCTAATGGAGTGCAAAAATGTTTACTTTTATGCTCTTTGTGTTATAATATAGATAAAGATAATCGGAACCACAAAGTGTGGTTGCCACAATCAGGTTAAATTAATGCATAATAACCATCCTGCCGCTAACAGGGTGGTTATTTCTTTTGGTTGTTATTCCTATCTAAATAGGAGATAAGTGATATTGTAAACACTGAAAACAAGATCATTAAAGAAATTGATTCATATGTACTCATATCACACTACCTCCCTTCATTTTTAGTAGAGAAGTGGTCAACCGACACCCTGCTTTATCCGATTACCTTATCCATATAATACCATAAAACAAACTACAGTACAATGTAATAACACTATCAAATAGTGGTCTTTTAAAGTTCTGTTATTCCCTAAAAATAGAAGTCTTATTTCAACTTTATTATAACCTATTACGCTTCTTAATACATAGTTTTTTGTCATTATTGAAAAAACAGTGGGGAATACAGTTATGCTTTCTTCATTTGTGATAAATATCACTTCCATCTGTGATTTTTGTAATATTACATGGAAAAGATAACCTCTATAATATAGATATAGTTATTAAATCAATTAAAGGAGGTACTTACTTATGAATATTACAAAAGATACAAAAATCAGTGAGGTTTTAAAAATAAATCCTAATGCCGTTTCTATTCTAATGTCCTTTGGTATGGGTTGTTTAGGATGCCCTTCCTCTCAAATGGAAACCTTAGGTCAAGCTGCAGCAGTTCACGGCATTGATGTAGATAGCTTATTAGAAAAACTAAATGCATAAATAGTAACCACCCACAAACGGGTGGTTATTATTTATATTTAGCAAACTTTTAAGGTCCCACCTAGTGTTGATAAACAAAGATAAGCAATTTTTAACCTTACCAAAAATACACGTTCCTGCGATTTCGCCCGTGGATAGCTGCATCAGTTCATAGGATTGATGCAGCTAAATTATTAATAACCCAACATTTGTGCAAAATCCTCCATAGTTTCTAATTTTTCTTTATTAGCTTCCTCATATAGCGGCCTACAATTTTGAATTTTTTGTTCTCCCATTAAGAATTTTGATGCAAAGGCAAGGCAAGTAGCTTCCTTACATTTTCTACAGTTAATTTTGGGAAGATATTTATATACTTCTATTGCTGAAGGTTTTTGTCTCATTTCATATATGGGTTCAATGTCCTTCCTTTTTTCATAAATTTCATTTACTAGTCCTTTTATTAAGTCTGTTATCTCATAGGCATCTGTTTCATTGATGGCTTTTGATACTGCCAGCTTATCTTCATAAAGGGTTATTATTCTAAATTGTTTCTTAAATGTCAAGCTAGGTATTTTGTGATTATAGATAGCATCCATTAAAACAGCATTCATATAAGGCAAAACTTCAGAAATGTTTCTTGAAAAACCAGCTTGAAATCTTATTCGTTCTGCATCTGCAGTACAAGGTTGTATACGTGTAATAATAATATCTTTTACATACATAACGATCCCCCTATTTTTTTATTATTATCTAGGTATTTATCTCTTTAAGCGCTTTTATTAATCTGTCGATATCCTTTTTCTCATTAAAATAGCCAATTCCAATTCTAACTGTTCCTATTAGGTTACTTCCTATTATCTTGTGTATTGTAGGTGCACAATGGAGCCCTGCCCTTACCATAATCCCATACCTCTGATCTAGTTCATAGGCAACCTCTTCTGCTGGTATTTTCTTTAAATTAAAGGAAATAACTCCAATAATCTTTTCACAATCCTTTGGACCGTATATTGTTATACCCTTTATTTCTTGTAATTTTTCAAGAGTATATGCTATTAATTCCTTTTCTTTTTTAAATATCTTCTCTATACCCTCTTGCAGGATAAATTCAATTCCTTCCCGTAAGCCCACTATACCAGCAACATTAGGCGTTCCTGTCTCAAGACAATTAGGAAAATAATCTGGCTGGTAGGGATAGGCAGAATCTCCACCAGTACCACCAGACTTCATAGGATAAATCTTTCCATCCCAGTTGACAATGAGCCCTCCAGTTCCCATAGGTCCCAACAAACTTTTGTGCCCTGTGAAAGCTAGGAAATCTATGTTATCTTCCTTTATGCTTATTGGATAAACACCTGCAGTTTGTGCAGAATCTACTAAAAAGGGAATTTTATATTTTCGGGCAATTGCTCCGATTTCTCTAATAGGCTGTAAAGTTCCAATCACATTAGAAGCATGATTAAAAACAATTAGCGTAGTATTTTTCTGAATAGCTTTTTCCACATCCCCCGCATTTGTATATCCTTCAACAGTACAGGGAACAGTTGAAATACTTACTCCTCGATCTCTTTCTAGCGTTTTTATACATCGCCATACAGCATTGTGTTCTAAACTACTGGTAACAATATGATCTCCTTCTTTGGTCATGCCATTGATAACAAGATTGATGGACTCCGTAACATTAGAGGTAAAAATAACACGGCTAGGATTGTTATAATGAAATAATCTAGTTATACTTTTTCGGGCTTCATATACACTTCTGTCTGATTCTAATGCCCTTTGATATGCTCCTCTCCCAGCTGTAGCTCCAATATTTATCATAAAATCATAAACTCCTTTGGCTACTTGGGGGGGCTTAGGAAAAGACGTAGCGGCATTATCTAGATAAACTGTCATTTGGAATCTCCCCTCTTTAATCTATGTTTTTCGATTCATATATAATTTTATTTTTTTTCAGGACAATTGTCAATATTTTAACGATGCTGACAATTACCTAGAACACCATTAATTTCATCCTCAACATAGGTACTCGCAAGAGCTCAGCATGCATCCTTAAAGGTTTCTTTGATTTCTCCTAATCTCTGTAGAAAAACAGCGTCTTATAATTCGTACAAGACGCTGCTTTAATATACTATATGGTTTCTATTTGGCTAAACATAATATTTTATCCGATGTTATTTTTAATAGCTTCCCGTTTATTACAACTACTACATAGGCCGTTGTTATCTTTTTTTTCTACAAAGGATTTTTCACATTGTCTACAGGAAGCTAGGGGTAGTTTCCTTTTTTCAACAGCTCCTTTAAATTGTATGAATGAAAAATCTTCTTTCATAATAGCTTGTTGAGGGCACAAATCGAAACATAAATTACAACTAGTACATTTTGTTACATCATTTGTTATGGAAATATGATCCTTATCTTTTGTGCAGCTCCATGCTTCTCTTGGACATATAGCTTGACAGAATCCACAGCCGTCACACTCTGAATTTACCTGCCATCCAGTAAACAGTGAGACTTCTTTTGGGATGATTTTAGTTTCTGGAAAGCTTAATCTATCTATGATTTCCAGAAATAGCCATCTATGATAGGAAACTGTATTTTTCTTTCTATTGTTTTGCTGCTGTATAAACTTCACAGTAGCGTTAGTAGACTCTTTTTTCAGCATAGTAATAAAATCTCTACGAGACATTTCTTTTTCTATACCAATAGGTAGCTTCTCCTCTTCCCCCATCACCACAGCATTATCTATATCTTCAAAAGCATTAATAAAACGCTTTGCCCTTTCTAAATTAGCAGTAAATAAACTGCAATCCCTATGAACTTTACATTTGTTGCAACCACTTATATTGAAATAAACCTTCTTTTTTTTAAACATCAACAAAAAGGCTGCTATATACTCAGGATGAAGTCCATTAAGGCAGGAAAACAAAGCATTTCCCTTATTATGTCCTTCTTGACAGCCTATGATTAAGCTTTCTACTTCTTTTCCCATCTGTAAAGCTTTTTGCTTTTTATCCTCTCGCTGACTAATGGCTTGAGAGGGACAAATGGCTTCGCAGCTACCACATCCAACACATAAATTTTCATCAATTCTTATGTTTTTTTCTCCTATATCTATGGATTTTGTTGGGCAAACCTCCTTACATTTTTTACAGCCCTTCTTACGACTTCGAAAATGAATACACTGATTTCTTTCTATCGTAGGTATATTTACTTTTGTCAGCTGCTTTATAAAATATTGTACTAGCAAGTCACCCAACTCCTTCCATATCTAGATTTACTTTTGCCCCTTGATATTTTCAAACTCCTTTGCCATAGCTAAACTATCCTCTAAATAATCCTGTTTAATATAATTTACAGTCGCTAGTGCAAGATTTTTATAAAAAACTGTTTCTGCATGATTGTACACATTATCTGTAAAAGGTTTTATCCATCTTCCTAGATGATGATTTAGAAATTCTAATTGTAGCCGAATATATTTTTCTGCTTTTTCCCAGCTTCCCTCTTTGCAAGCAATGATTGTCTCATCAATCAAGCAGTACATAAATTCTAATTCAATACGAATATGATCCTGAGGCTCTTTCACATCTTTCAATTTCTTTACACCTGCTTCATTAAAAAGACGAACCACATCGTAGGTGGACTCTCCCATAATCTGTCCTTTGTTTTCTAAATATAAAGAACCATATGGAGGAGCTAGAAGGTTTTGAGGCCCTATAAACAGCTTAGAAAAATCCAGTTGTAGCTCTTGCAAGTCCTTTACTTCTTCTAAATATTTCTTCATTTTCTCAATAGATTCTTCAGTGCTTTCCTCTATTAAAGGTAAGAGCTGCAATAAATGATCTGCAATTTTTTCTTCTTTCAAAGCTTCAGTAGGAAATCCATAGCATTGTGCCAACAAATGATAGGATAAAGCCCTAGCCTGTTCTCTATCTAAAAACTCCTTCACCTTATAGCCTCCATTCTTATTATTAATTATAGCTCATGAAGGAAAAGCAGGGAGTTCTCCTCGCCTTTACCTTTAAGTATCCTTACTACTTTTTACTCTTTTTCATCAAATTTATTAATATAAAATACATTTGGCTCTGTTCCAGCTTTTGGTTGTAGTACAAAGTGTTGCTTTTCCTTTAATACCTTACTAATCTCACTATTTGGATCATCTAAATCCCCAAAAATTCTTGCATTAGCAGGACACACATCTACACAATAGGGTTCTTCATCATTGGCAACCCTGTGATCACAGAAATTACATTTTTCCACCACATTTTCCCTTCGAATACCATCATAGGTCAATGCACGGTCAGGGTTGTAATAAGGTATTACCTCTCCTCCTACCTTCTCTGTCAATGCTTTAGCTTCTCCACTACGCCATTCTTCAAAGACTTCCTTTCCCCTTTCATTATAATAAATCACACCGTAGGGACAAGCATTTTCACAGGCTCTACAACCAATACATCTTTCTGCATTATGCAGTGTCATTCCATTTTCTGCCTTATACATTGCTTTAGGATCTACTGGGCACGCCTCTACGCAGGGAGCATTGGTACAATGATTGCATAGTGTAGAAATATATTGATAAGTTACATTTGGAAATTCACCTTTTGTTTCCGTTATATAGTGGGACCAATAAAATTCATCTGGTACATTATTTTCATTTTTACAAGCGATAGAGCAAGCTGTACAGCCTGCACACTTTTCTAGATCGATTATCATTCCAAACTTAGCCACTTTATCCACCTCCATGAATTCAATTTATTATTTAGGCCTTTTCAATTCGAACTCTAAAACTACCATAGAAGGCAGTTGAGCCGCTAAGACGTTCATAATCTGCTGGCATAACATCATTATTATTAGAACCACGGGCAATTTTGTTTTCAAAATCCTCTGCTGCTATATGACCATAGGCCCAGTGACCCTGTCCGTAAGTCTTTGCTACCGTCCCTGGTCTTAAACCAACCCATGTTTTTAACGTAGCAATTCCTTCTCCTACAGGAGAAATAATTTTTACTGTATCTCCGTCCTTTAATCCTAGCTTGGCAGCATCCTCTGGATTTATCTTAATGGCATCACCCCATTTAATGTCTCCTGGATCTGAATCTTTAAACTCTTGGAACCAAGAGCAGTTACCAGATCTTCCCTCACGAGCTAATCGCGATTTTCCTTCTATGAAAGCAAGTGGAAACTGTTCTTTATCTCCCTCCATATAAGGCTCTTCATAGTGGGGAATAAAGGCATGTTCTCCTTCAGCTGTATATTTACAAGTAGCCAATATATCATCTACAGTAGTATTATGCTTTTCAGCATGTCCTTCAAGAGCTTTTTTCAAGGTTTCACTATAGAACTCAAACTTTTGTGTTTCTGTTGGCATATTGCTCCATAAGTTTTTGTATTTATATGGATCAGAATTCCATAGTCCACCCTTTTCCATAAAGTCATTCCAATCCTTAAACTTATCTCCATTATTACCTTTTTCTTCATATTTTGCTGGATTCCATACTGGCTCTGTTAAGATTTTATAGGTGTACAACTCTAACTCAATTCCATTGGTAGGTTCTTTACCAGTCTCTGGATCTTTAAAGTTATCTTTTAAATACTCCATCATGTTTTTAAATCCTTTTTCAGCTAGTTTTTCTGCCAATAACCATACAACCTCTGTTTCAGGATTTTTTACATCATATACAGGATTAATTACACGATTTGATACCCATAAATGAGTATAAGTATTACCTTTTTGAGCAACACTGGACATTTGTTCCATCATATGATGCGTTGATGGAAGTAATAAATCAGCAAAATGGCTCATTTCCGAATAATTAGTAACACAGTGAGCAAAAAATTCTATTTTTGACATCGCTTTATTCCATCTATCGGTTTGTGGACAAGAATAATTGAAGTTATTAAAGTATCCTATAACTACCTTTGGTAGATAAGGATCTTCCATTAAGATACCATCAGCTACACGGTTGGTTACCACACCACCACCGGATTTTCCATCCTTTAATGCAGGAAATTCTTTGGTTCCCCTATGATCCATTTTTTTCATTTTGCTATTCTTTTGTGCCATTTCATCCATATAATCATCAGGGTCCGGTATACTATTTAATTTTGGACTGCGTCCTGTAATAGCGCCTCCTTGATGGTCAATAGAACCTACTAGACCGTTAAGAGCATGTACTGCCATGGAGTTATAGCCACCCCGAACCTGCATGTTGGAACCACCACCCATAAATACTAATGCATAGGGAGCAGCTTTAGCAAATTCTACTGCCACCTTTCTAATGGTAGCTGCGTCTACACCACAAACTGCCTCTGCCCATTCTGGGGTTCTATCTTTTAGTTCTAAATTCCACCATTTTATCACTCCGTAGGTATGATTTTCTTCAAAAGTATCTTGGTCTACTGTTTTTCCTGCTACAAAGTGATTTTTACCATCTTTAAAATCACCAGCAAATTCTCTAGACCACAACCCTTCTGCTAAAATAACATGGGCCATAGCCATAGCGAGGGCACCATCCTCCCCTGGTTTTACGGGCATCCAAACGTGGGATTTAGCTGCTGTATTAGAATATTTTGGATCAATAGTGACGATTTTAACCCCATCCCTTAACATTTCTCCAAATGCATTTAAGTAATGGGAGACTTGACGATTTGAACACAGAGGATCTGCTCCCCAGCAAATCATATATTTTGTGTTTTCTACATCATAATCCCTATAATTCCAGTATCCTTGGGTATAATAAGGTCCAAATTTTTCTGCTTCAGCACAAATAGAACTGTGAGAAATGTTATTCGGTGAACCTATGATTTTAGGTACACTGCTATACACCAAGTCCCTTGCATTCGTGTATCGTCCACGGAACAACATAAACTTATGGGTTTCATCATTTTTTCTAAGCTCCATAATTTTATCTGCCAACATATCCATTGCTTCATCCCATGAAATCGGTACAAAACCTGGGTCTTCACTTATGCCCTTCTTAAAATTTGTTCGCTTCATTGGTTGCTTAATTCTATCTGGATCATAAATTTGTTGTAAAGACAAATGAGAACGGGGACATGTATAGCCACGATTTACCTTTGAATTTTTATTTCCCCTAATTTTAATAGCCCTACCATCTACGATATAAGCTTCTTGAGCACACCAAGAGGTACAACCTAAACAACCAGTAGGCTTCCATTCTCCTTTTACTAGAGGCTTTACCTCAACAGAGGTTTCCACACCCTCCTCTAAAGTATCAAGTCGTCTTCTACGACCTTCTAGTCCTATGGCAGTTGCAATTCCTGCTACGATAGAACCTTCAATAAATCTTCTTCTGGTTATTTTCACAAAACCAACCTCCCTTTGATATAATAGTAACAATATAAGGCATAAAAATCCTATTTATCCCTCTACTGCTTTCTTTCTTTTTCTTCTATAGATGATAGACGATATAATAACACTAAATTCATACAATACCAGCATTGGCCCTGCCATTAACACTTGCGATACAATATCCGGAGGTGTTAAAATCGCTGCCACAACAAAGATAAGTAATACAACAAATTTTCTATATTTCTTTAAAGTTTTTGGGGTAATTAAGTTTAACTGCGACAACAATATAATAAATAGAGGCAATTGAAACACTAAACCAAAGGACAACAAAAGAGAACTTATAAATCTAATATAGTTTGCAAAAGAAAATAATGGCTCTATTTGCTGTACCGACATGGCAACAAAAAAATTGATGGCTAAAGGAATAACCATATAATAGGCAAAGCTAGCCCCTATAAGAAAAAAGATCATCCCCATAAATAGTGCGAACAACAAATATTTTCTTTCATGCTTTTTTAAGCCTGGTTTAATAAAAATCCAGATTTGCAGAAGTATAACAGGTGAAGCCAGTATCATTCCTGTAATGAAGGATATTTCTAAATAAGCTAAAAAGAGCTCTGGAGGGCTTAAATAAATAAATTCTAATCCACTTGCCGGTTGAACAATAAAATCTAATAAAGTATCAATATAGATATAACTTAGAACACTGGTTATAATAACAGCTAAAACACTGATTATGATTCGTTTCCTCAACTCCGTCAAGTGCTCTACAATCGTTTGTTTCATATCTTCCTGCAATTTAAACCCTCCTTCCTTATATCAATTTTTTTATTACTTATCTTCATTTTTATCGTCTACTACAACATCTTCTGAAATTTTGCTGGCATGTGTTTTAAATTCTCTTATGGATTTACCAAAGGCTTTACCTATTTCAGGTAATTTAGCAGGTCCAAATATCACAAGTGCAATTGCTAAAATTAATATTAATTCTTTAGCTCCTAAGCTTCCCATCCTATGCCCTCCCTTCTATTAAGAATGAAATGCTGTTATATAAAGTTTTATTTTAAAAACAGTTTTACAATAAAATCCACTAGCTTTTCAATCTCATGAAAGCCAAAGGTTGGAATAGCTTTTCCATGTTCATCATCAGTGACAATTGCAAACATCTCTTCATCAGAGCATAAAAATTTCTCAGTAACTTCTTTTCTGTAAACCTCAAGCTTTGGTTTGTCAGCCCGTTTATATCCTTCTGTAATAATAATGTCTACATTTTTAATATCAGCTAGTATTTCATCTAAAGTATATTCCCTCTCTACCTTTTCAATCTTTGCAAATTTAATAGGAGAGGAAATCATTACAATATCTGATCCCGCCTGACCATGCTTCCAAGTATCTTTTCCGGGATGATCTATATCAAAGCCATGAACATCATGTTTTATAGTGGCTACTCTGTAACCCCTAGCTTTTAGTACTTTAATGATATTACATAAGACAGTAGTTTTGCCGGTATTAGAAGATTTTCCAACGATAGAAAATACTGGTATCATTTCAACACCTCCGGATGATTTAATAGCTGGACAGTTATCTCATCTCCCTTTTTATAAGGGCCTGTTGCAGCTTTAATATAAAAAAGAGAATTGATTCCCGAAAGGCTTGTTAGAACACCAGAGCTATGCTTTCCAGGAAGCTTTGTATAATACTTCCCATCTCTATAGTAAGTATTTCCTCTCACAAACCTATTTTGGTTGCTTACTTTAGTGAAATCACTTTTCAAAATGGATTTTACCTCCATTAGCTGATATTTTGTTCTCCCCATTTTCTTTAGAATGATAGGTCTAACAAACTGCTCAAAGGTAATGTAAGCAGCCGCTGGATTGCCAGAAAGCCCCAAAATTAACTTATCTTCTTTCTTTGCAACAGCTATTGGTGTACCAGGCTTCATTCTTACCCGCCAAAATAACATTTCACCCCCCACCTCTTGGAAGGCTTCCTTAGCTAAATCATGATCTCCTACTGAAACACCTCCAGTGGTAATAACAATATCAGCCCAGGTTAATGCAGATTTTAGCTTCCCTGTAATGGCCTCTATATCATCACTGCATATACCTAACATCAAAGGTTTAGCCCCTAGCTTCTTGATTTGAGCTGCAATGGTATAGGAGTTACTGTTTCTTATTTTCCCATCTATTAAAGGCTGTTGAATGTCCAATAGCTCATCTCCAGTAGATAAAATAGCCACCCGTGGTTTTCTACAAACCTCTACATAACCCTTTCCTAAAGTAGCTAATATCCCTATTTCAGGAGCATCGATTACTGTCCCCTTTTGCAAAACGATATCTCCTTTTTCCATATCCTCACCAATTCTGACAATGTTCGTACCAGCAGAATACGCTTGATAGATTGTCACGGTTTCTTCTGTATATTCCGTATCTTCAAACCTTACTACAACATCGGCCCCTTCTGGAATTTTGGCTCCTGTCATAATACGTATTGCCTCTCCCTTACCTAACTGCTTATCCGATATATAGCCAGCAGGTACAAAATCTATAACCTTTAAGATAATAGGCCTATCCTTAGATGCCCCTTTAGTGTCTTCTGCTCTAACAGCATAGCCATCTAGTGGAGATTTCTTAAATGGAGGCATATTCATATCTGAGACAATATCTTCAGCCAATACACTGCCTTGTGCATCAAGTAGGGGAACATGAACTGCTTCCGTTATGGTACTTTCCTTTAATAGCACTTCTAATGCTTCTTCTAAGGTAATATTGATTCTCATGGCTTTCCTCCTTAACATTTACCAAAAGGACAGTTGGGGAAGTTACATACATTGCACTTTAAACATTGACCACCGTATCCCATTTTAATAATATCTCTTCGCACAATTTTTTCTCCTGCAAATATTCTTGGTAATAATAA
This sequence comes from Anaerovirgula multivorans, assembly GCF_900188145.1. Lineage (GTDB taxonomy): Bacteria > Bacillota > Clostridia > Peptostreptococcales > Natronincolaceae > Anaerovirgula > Anaerovirgula multivorans. The sequence continues at coordinate 251,148 of NZ_FZOJ01000002.1, forward strand.
ATCAAAAGCAGTATTGTGGGCAAACATTACACAACCTGGTAAGCCTAATATAGGTACATCTCCTAGATAAGCCATCAATAGCATCGCCCCCGGCAGCACCGGTGTGCCGTAGGAAATGATTTGTGCCCCTGTAGCTTTAATAGCCCCTGGAGTTTTATCATCGGGGTCCACCGACATGCCCCCTGTGACAATGATTAATTCTGCTCCTTCTTCTTTATATTGAAGAATTGTTTTCTTTATAATCTCTAGCTCATCCGGGGTAATCGTTTTCATGGTAATCTGTAAACCAAAGGCTTTAACTTTTTTTGCAATGACAGGACCAAATTTATCTTTAATCCTACCTTTATACACTTCACTTGCCGTTACAATTAAACCTATTTTTAGTGCCTTAAAAGGCTTTACTTCAATAAACGGTTTTTGATGCTTCAACACTCCCTTTGCTTTGTCTAATTTATCTTTAGAAATAGTCAGTGGAATAACACGACAGCCACCTATCAATTCATCCTTTTCAATTATTCTATCCCCATGGATGGTAGCAAGGCATAGTTCTCCTAAATCATTGATGTCATATAAAAGCTCCTTATCTATTTTTAACAAACCTTTATCTTCAGCCATGATGTTAATTTTTCCCTCACTAGGCTCAGAGTAGTAAACCCCATCTCCACATACTAAACTACCTAAAGCGATGGCTGCCTGATCTTCGTGGATTTCATTCTCTTTTAATTCCATAACATAAATATTTTCTTTTCCAATTCTTAGTAATCTTTCCACATCTTCTTCCCTAATGACATGACCCTTTTTAAAGGCTACGCCTTTAAATTCTCCTGGGACAATTTCTGTTATGTCGTGACCTATTACCATTCCGATAGCTTCTTCTGTCTTTACAGTTTTCATCATTTTTCCTCCAGTTCTTAAACTATTGGACCTACCATTTTTTTGTTAACACTTTAACATATAATTGCATGAAATGCGTTCAATCAAATTAATTTCTATTCTTTTCTAATAGATACATAAGAAATAGTTTTTTTAATAATTACTTTGTTAACCCTAATTTGACACTATTATATCAAAGACTTATTTTTTTATCAACATATTTAAATTTGATGATATGTTTTTGGTTCTATGTTTATACCAAAATACAAATACCTATGCTTATTAATAAATTATATTGCCTATTTATTATAAAAATTCTTTTTAAAAAAGCATTCCTATCTATTTAGTAGAAATGACTTATTCATCTGAAAAAATATTTAATTTTAAAATTATTCTATGTGATTTTGAAACATTTTTTAATATTTAATACATCGATATCTTTCTTCAGAAACATCTTTAATAATTGCTTTTCCTAGATTAATAATTTCTCTTACTTTATCATCTCGAATACTGTAATATACATACTTGCCCTCATGTCGATCATACACAAGTTCACATTCTCTTAAACATTTAAGATGGTTGGAGATTACTGATTGGCTCACACCTGTAGCTTCAATTACCTCTGATACAGTTTTTTCCCCATCCATTAACACCTCAAAGATAGCCAGTCTTGTATAGTCAGCAAATCCTTTAAATAGTTTGCTTGTTAATCTTCTTCTTGTTATTTCTTCTTTATTCACTTCAACTGTCATTATAAGCTTCCTTTCCATGGTAAATTTTTATGTCTTTACCTAGTATATATAAATTCACTATATTTTAAGTGTATCACATTATTTATACTTTTAATCTATATTAAGTATTCATTATACATTAAGCTATATATTATGTAAATTCTCTATTTAATCTTTTTTCCTAAACTCAATATTTGCATTTTTAAATGTAGATTTAAAAATTATTACTTTTGGAAGATTTAAAGGATGACTTTTTTGAAACCAATAACGGAAATTATATTTATCTACAATTGTACACAGTATATAATTTCCTATTGGTTATAAGAAAAGGAAGAGACCATGTCTATTATGACCTCTTCCTTTTACAGCATGGCTAAATTTCCTTATTTTTTACCCTTTTAGTTAAATCCTCTACTTTTTCTTTTATTATATCTCTTATTTTTCTAAATTCTTCTACTGATCCACCAGAGGGATCAGTTAAACTCCAATCTTCACTATGCTTACATGGTACAAATGGACATACTACATTACAACCCATGGTGATAAGAATATCTACTTCTTCAGGAATATCACTTAATAATTTAGGATAGTGTTCACTCATATCTACTCCTGCTTCTTCCATTACTTCAACTGCTCTAGGCTTTACTTCATGATAATCTTCTGTTCCAGCTGAATATACTTCTAATACATCACTCCCTAATTTCTTTGCCCATCCTTCTGCCATCTGACTTCTACATGAATTGTGTACGCAAACAAAAGCTACTTTTAGCTTCATCAATACTCCTCCTAGTTTTTCTTTTAGAATTTTTAACCTATAGTTTAAGGGTTTTTTCACAATAATTATTGTTGCTTTATATGCTTCTGTGTTTCTTCTATACATAGGATATATTAATATATCCTGTTATGTCAATTGGTTACTCGATCATTTTACCTAAACTTAACATAAGGCCAAATTCCTTTAATAATGAGGTTTGATTAATATCCTCAACTACTTTATTTATATCATAGCTAACCCTTACAAGTTTACATTCTATCGACTCTTTAATCTCAATTAAGCCATAGCCTGCCCTATTATCTCCATCCTTAGGCTTTCCCACACTTCCGGGATGCATAATGGTTTTGCCTCCTATCCTCTTAACAAAAGGCATATGGGTATGACCCAAAAGAATAATATCAGCCTCTACTTCCTCTGCCAATTCTTGTAGTCTTTCCTCTTGATGACCATAAATATATTCATTGATAGCAAAGGGACTGCCATGGGTAGCGTAGATGATTTTCTCCTGGCATTCATACTCCTGTTCCTCTGGCAGCTGCCTTAAAAAGGCTTTGTGTTCCTCTGTTGTATTTTCCGATGTCCATTTCAAAGAGTTTTTACTTTGCCTTTTCCGAGCTTCTGTATCAATATTGCAGCCACAATGGGGTAAATAAAAGCCTACCGCTTCATCATAATTTCCCATAATGGTAGATATTTTCGATTCAATAATTTTTTCTATTACTTCATTAGGATGAGGACCGTATCCCACTAAATCACCTAGACATATAATTTTATCACAATTATGGACTTTTATATCCTCTAACACTGTATTTAATGCCTCTATATTGCCATGGATATCAGATATAACAGCTATCTTCATGGGTATTTTCCCCCTTCTCATCAAACTTTATCTTCTCATTATTGAATATATTCCCCATTTTTATAAAGTTAAAAACAAAATCTTCCTTCTAAATGTCTATAGATTGACTTTATCTGAAACACCAAAGTGCTGTATAAAAAGCAAGTCATTTCCCGCATACTCTGCAAAAAATGACTTGATCTCTATTATACAAATATTTTTTCTTGAAATTTTCTATGCTATTCATACTTTCATGCAAAAGATAAGTTTTTTCTCATAGTTCCTATAAAAACTTTTTAAGGGCTAGAAATACTTTTCTATTGTCTATACCTCCAGTGTATACTGGTTGATCATTGATAAAGGTTATTGGCAATTGGTATCCTTTATCTAGCGTCTCCTTTGCATAATCATGTCCTGTCAAACCATCTTCCATCAAATCAACAAACTGCATTTCAACCGAATCCTTAAGGGTTGTATCTTCCATGAATTTTACCAGTTCATTATATAAATCTCCCATTGTTGGGTCCTGACCAGAACCACAATCTACGGCAGGACCTCACCCACAGGAAGCTGGGGCTGCTTCATCTTTTACTCCAAATACTGTTATCTTAACTTTGTCACTCATTTTTTAATCCTCCATCGAATATTATTTTGCTAATTTCCTTAAGCATATCTAAACCTTTTATTTCGTCCTCAAACATAGGAACCTTTAATAATTCGGCATCTTTAAAGGTTTCTCCAATTTCTTCAACATATTTTAATTGCATATCTCTACGGTTTTTAAAAAAAGATGAAATAGTCTGCTCTTCTGGGATAATTAGGTTTGCTACTACTAATTGGGTTCTAATATCCAAGGTTTCTAGCTCCTTAGATGCCCTATGAGCCTCCACAATTGGTGTTTTTTCTGGATACATAACAAAGGAAAAAGTGGTTGCTTTTTCATCCTTCATCATATCAATTACCTTATCAAATTTTGCCTTCTGCTTCTGATCCTCTTCGCTAATTCCCATAGAAATTCCAGCCTTCAATTGGATTTGCTTACTCCAATCCATTGGTAGTTCTAACATTCTTAAGGTATGTCCTGTAGGAGCAGTGTCAAATACAATCACTTCAAAATCTTCCATACTAGCAAATTCTATAAATTTTTGGAAGGCTGCCATTTCTTCTGTACAGGGAGAATCCAATTCCTCCCTCATAGCCATAACAGTGCTAGTGTCAAATTTTTTTTCTGCATCCTTTAACACATTTTCTTTATACTCTTCTGTCGCCTTTTTTTGATCGATTTGTACAGCATATAAATTATCCATGCCTTCAATTTTTGTAATTTCGTCAGTGACTGACTTATCTAGAACACTACCAATATGAGCAGCTGGATCTGTTGTCATCAATAGGGTCTTATATCCTTTTTGTGCAGTTTCAACAGCGGTGATACAAGCCATTGATGTCTTTCCTACCCCACCTTTACCGGAAAAAAAGATGTTTTTTCTATCTCCCTTTTGAGGGTAAAGAATCGTTTGTAGTTTACTCATCTTGACCACTTCCCTTGAATAATTTGCTGCCACTTTTTCTAAACATTTCAACACCCTTTAGTTCTGAATCAAATAGCTCCATGGTCTGTATAGATATATGAGGAAAAGACTCTTTTGCTTTTGCAACATACATTTGTTGTCTATCAATCTTCTTTTTAAAGAAGGGGTTAATGGCTTCTTCGTTAGGAATCAAACCATTAACAATTACTCTTGTGGTTTTTATTCCAATATCCTCTAAATCCTCAGATGATCTTATGGTTTCTTCTAAAGAGGTTTGTTCTGGCTGCATAACAAATACAAAATCTGTTCTACTAAAATCCCTTAACTTATTAATAGCATCATCATATTTTTTCTTGCTATCTTGTATTAAAGCTACAGGTCCCATACAGGTCTGACCACTGCCTTTGCTGCTGGCTTCAATATGTTTACTCCAATCCACTGGCAGCTCTAAAAGTCGAATAGTATGACCAGTAGGAGCTGTATCAAAAATTACCACTTCATATTCATCGGTATCCATAAAATCGATAAATTTATCAAAGGCCGCCATTTCTTCTGTACAGGGACCACTTAACTGTTCTTCAGCTACTTTAATAAGATCTTCATCAAATAGCTCTCTCATGGGAGCAAGAGATCTTTCCTTGTATTCCTCAGTCGCCTTATCAGGATTGATTTCCATAGCATGTAAATTTTCTACCCCATTGATTTTAGTAATTTTATGACCAATTTCCTGTTCAAATACATCCGATAAATTTGCGGCAGGATCTGTTGTTACAATCAAAGTTTTTTTCCCTTGGTCCCCATAATGAACCGCCGTAGTAGATGCCATAGAAGTCTTTCCTACTCCACCTTTACCAGAAAAAAGTATGAATTTTGTTTCCATTTTATTCAGCTCCTAATGCTTTTTCTATTTCTTCCAGTGTAGGATATTCACCATATTTGATTACTTTTTCATTTACAACTGTTACAGGCAGTACCTCTTTGCCTTTTTCCTTCACCAGCTGATATACCTCTTGGTTATCTCTAAACTTTAAAGGCTGCTGAGAAATCATATATCTTTCCACCTCTATGCCTCTTTTCTTTAAGACATCGATATTTTCACTTACCTTTACTAATTTCTCATCCACGCTTGGTCCACATATACCTGTAGAACAGCACATTGGTGGGTCAAAAAATTCTACTTTCATAGATAACATCCTCCTTGTAATTGTTTATGATGATTGTGGCAGAAATCTACCTTATTAATCCCTCTGGTTGTTTGTCAGAGTATTTAGGATTAAAATTTTATTATATTTATTAGAAAGATAACCATCTTATAAATTATTGGCTATCATCTCTTTTTAAGGATAACACTTCACAGGTATATGTATTTTCCTTATAATGTGCTAGCTTTTTGATATCCTCTTCATATCGATTCTCTAAGGCTTCATTTAAAAACTCATATAATAGTGTATTCTGATGAATAAACTTCTCATCTACCTTATAGTATACCCATTGGGCTTTTTTCTCATAAATAATAATCCCCGTCTGTTTCAACTTATTTAAGTGTCTTGAGGCATTAGATTGAGTGATGTTTAATATGCTTTCCAGCTCACATACACAAAGTTCTCCTTTACGTAATAAGTTAACAATTCTAATTCTCGTCTCATCTCCCAATGCCTTAAAAATCTCTACTAAATCCATCTTATCACCTCAAAACATGCTTATATTCATTTATAATCATATAGTATTTTAATAAGTGGATTTTGTCAACCCTGGATTTGGCTTTTTTTATAGATTTAACCTAATGTTAACAAATATATTCATTTCAAAAAAAATAAAAATAGCTTATTATTTAGATAAGCTATTCGTTATTGACATACCACTACTTGAAACCTCTTTTTTCTTTATAATACTTTTTAGAAAAATAGTAACCATTAAAATAACTACTCCTGAAATCACAATAGTTCCCCCAGGAGCCAAGTCTCCATAAAAGGATAGTGTAAGACCAATTAGTACTGCTAGTAGTCCAAATACCATAGAGTAAAGCCAAGCACTTTTAAAGCTTTTAGCCAGCTGTAGACTGGTGGCTACCGGTACTACCATTAGTGAGGACACCAAAAGGATACCAACAATTCTCATAGCAACAGCAATTGTTACTGCTATTAATACAATAAAATAGTGATTAAGCCATTTTACTGGTACTCCCGATAAACCTGCTGCCTCCTCATCAAAGGTAATATAAAATAAACCTCGATAAAGCAGTATGGTAGAAACCAATATGAAAATGCTTAAGATCATCACGAATAAGACATCCCTACTGGAAACCAAGGCGATGCTGCCAAATAAATAACTAAAAATAGCGGCATTTCCACTGCCCATACTTATTAAGATCGTTGCTAGGCCTATTCCAGTAGAAAGAATAATTGCAATAGATAATTCGGCATAATCTTGATAGGCTTTTCGAAGCTTTTCTATCCCAAATGCAGCTAGTATAGAAAATACTAGCGCTGAATAAATTGGATAAATTCCTCCCAGCATTCCTGCTGCTACTCCCGCTAAAGCTACATGAGATAAGGTATCTCCTATCATTGATAATCTTCGTAAAACAATAAATATTCCAATGGTTGGACATATTAACGCCACCATAACACCCGCGATGAAAGCTCGCTGCATAAATCCATAGGATAGGATCTCTGGCATATACATTTCCCCTTTATTCCTTAATGTCTATGTAGAAGCAATTTTGTCTTTTCACCATAGACGCTTTTGATATATTGCTCTTCATTAAATGTTTTGGAAGAGTGAACAAATACTTGTTGATTGCCTACACAAGCCACACGGCTGGTATGCTCTGTAATCACTCCTAAATCATGAGATACCATAATTAGAGTGATCCCCAACTGTTTATTGAGCTTCTCCATAAGGGTATAAAACTTTTCTTGAGATGCTACGTCTACTCCCACTAGAGGCTCATCCATAAAAATAATTTTAGGATTACTAATTAAGGTTCTAGCAATAAATATTCTTTGCTGTTGTCCTCCTGATAGAGTTCCTATCAATCGTTTTTTATAATCCCCCATGTCTACTACTTCCAATACCCTCTCTATTTCTTCATGATGCTTTTTTCGTAAAAACTTTAAAAAACCCATTTCATGATATAAATTAGCGGCAATAATTTCTTCTACCGTAGCAGGAAAACTAGCGTTAAAACTTCTCACTCTTTGGGATATGTATCCAATTTCATTCCATTGTTGAAAAACTTCTATAGGTTGACCCATCAAAAAAATTGTCCCCTGTTGGGGCTTTAGTATCCCCAACAGAAGTTTCACCAATGTGCTTTTTGCAGAACCATTTGGGCCAACAATACCCATAAAATCTCCTTCATAAATCCTAAAATTTACATCCTTTAGTAAAGGTACAGTATCATATTGGAAGGATAAGTTTTTCGCTTCTACTACCGTATTCATTTACTCCACCAAGGCTTTCCTAAGATTTTCTAAATTCTTATACATCAGAGAAATATAGTCTTCTCCAGCCTGTCTCTGCTCTGCTGTTAGACCCTCTATGTTGTATAGCATTAATGTTTCTAAATTTATCTCATTAGCTAACACTTCTGCTGTTCTAGGGTTCGCTAATACTTCAAAGAAAATATATTTGATATTATACTGCTGTGCCTTTTTCGTCAATTCCGCTAGCCTTGCAGGGCTAGGTTCTTCATGAGGAGAAACTCCTGCTACAGAGATTTGTTCTATATCATATCTATGGGCTAAATATCCAAAGGCAGAGTGGGATACAAAAATTTTTCTTCTTACTAAATCCTTCAGTTCTTCTCTAAAGTCTTCATCTAATTGTTCTAATTGTCTTCGAAATGCTATGAAATTTTCTTCATAAATACCGATATTATTAGGGTCTATCTCCACAAAAGACTCTTTTATTCTCTCCGATATTTCCATAACATGAATAGGATCCAGCCAGATATGAGGATCGTATTCCCCGTGGTCATGATCGTGGTCATGATCATCTTCTTCATGATCGTGGTCATGATCATCCCCTTTACTAAACTTTATCAAATCCAAATCTTTGCTGGCTTCTATAATAATGATATTCTTGCCCTCTAATAACTCTAATACACCTTCAATCCATGGCTCCATCCCTAACCCATTATATATAAATACATCTGCAGCCTCTAGTTGGGTTAACAGTTTTGCAGATGGTTCAAAGCTGTGGGGATCTGCTCCATCAGGTACGATGACACGGGCATCTACTAATTCCCCTCCCACCTTCTTTGCAAAATCATAGAGAGGGTAAAAGCTTGCATACACTTCAATTTCCGGCTCAATTATCGATTCTTCACTTTGCACCTCTATTTCCTCATAATTGCTTTCCTCTATTGTAGTTTTTGGAGTGCATCCCATTAAAATATAAACCAAGATTAGGATGAAAACTCCACATTTCCAATATTTTTTCTTCATCTTTTTACCTCCTAAAATCCTTCTTAGTAAATGCAAACCTTTTGCATTTATAGTATCTATTATATCCATTTTTCTCTAAAAGTAAACCTAAACTTATTATGAAATATTTAAAAGAAGCTAACCTTTGGCACAAAAACCATAGATTAGCTTCTTTATTTACATACGCAATTTCTACCTTTTTTCTTTGCCCGATAGAGAGCTTTGTCTGCTGATTTCCTTACCTCTTCTGGTATTGAATAAATTTCATTCTTTTCAGCTATTCCGATACTGATTGTCACATGTAACTTCTTTGATTGTGGTTTGCTCTTCTTTCTGCTCCCTGCTTTTTTCTTTCCTTTATAATCATAGGTTTTTTGAGAAACCCTTTTTCTTAGCTCTTCAAGATAAGATGTTACTTCTTCCATACCTCTATTATGAAACACAATAGTAAATTCTTCTCCTCCATATCGAAAAGCCTTTCCGCTCCCCCCTACCCTCTTTAAACAAGCTGCCACCATCCTTAATACATCATCTCCTATGTCATGACCATAGCGATCATTAAACTTCTTAAAAAAATCAATATCTATCATTGCAATGGTATACTGGCCTCCTAATTTCAATAATTCCTCTTCCAATGCCCGTCGTGACGGAATTTGGGTTAATTCATCAATATAAGCCATTTTATAGGAGGATTGAATGATAGCAACAATAAGCATAAGACCTGCTGCGCTGAAAAATATGGCATAACCTATCTCCACTTTGACAGAATAGATTACTACTAGCATAGCTGTTAGAATGCTAAGGAATGCTTTATCCATAAAATCATCCTTCAAAATAGCTTTTATGAATAAAGCTATCGCTGTGATAATAAACAATAGCATCATTTTATCGACATCCCAATCAAACCCTACCGGCAGCTGTATCAATAAACTTTTTTTAAAATAGTCTTCAACATAGTTAGGCTTTCTATTTATTAAATAGGTTATACTCCATCCTTGGACCATGATCATTAGAACCTTTAGTTTGCCCCACAGACTTAAAATTCCTCTTTCTCTCAAAAAAGAAAATAATAATAAATTAATGGGAATCCCTAGTGTTACCAAAAATTGAAATGCATCATTAGGATAATATAAAGAAGTCATTGATAAAGGAACATAGGAGTAACTCCAGTAGGCCACAGCTAAGGTAAATGCAATAAAAAGCACCTTGCTCTTATTAAACCAACTCCCTAACAACATACTAATAAGAAATAATGTATGGGGAGCATATCGCAAAGACTCTATCCATAAAGGTGGAAGCATTTCTATATTCAAATAAATGATATAAGCAAAAAATAAGAGCCCAAAAGGAATAAAGAATGATATGAGTAAATTAAAAGCTTTTTTCAATTGTACGTTCCTTTCTAAAAGTAGGTGACACAAATCTTTGATTTGGTGTCAGTCACTTTCACAGAGTGCAACAAAATTATCTCTTATATAATTCAACGAAAAATCTCTATTTCCTGTCGAAATTTGTACATTTCTCTTTGACCTAACAAATTAGGTAGTGATGCCTAATTTTAAAAGTAACAAATATCAGTAGCTGATGTCAATTAGCTTGTTAAACCTCTACAACATAAAACCATGCAATCATTTCATCGCATGGCGGACTCATAAAATATGGTTAGTTTAGAAGCCAGAGAGTTTCCCCTCTGGCTTCTTCTTCCTGGCATAAGATACTTAAAATAACTTTAATTTTCGGCTCCTTGTAGTTCACCTTTCTTTAAATCATCTTCCTCAACATCAATATATCCTTCTTCTTCATTATTTTTTTCAAGAGATGTTTTATCATCACTGGTCTCTTTGTTTTTCAATAAATATTCCGGTAATTGAAGACCAGCGCTATTAAATATGTCTTGTAATGGCGGAAGTGATTGCATCATTCCAGATAAAAAGTTTGCAGTGGCTGTTTTCCCACCTTCTTTTCCTCCTGTATTATCCCATACAGTTACTTTGTCGATATTTATTCCTTTTATAGCTTCTACTTGTATTTTCACTAGCTCTGGCAGCTTATCTACGATCATTAGCATTACTGCTTTTTCAGTTTCTCCTCCTGCAGCTTCTACTATCTTGTTAAAACCTTCAGCTTGCTTTACAAGCATTTCCTTGGTACCCCTAGCCTCAGCATCCATTTTGGCAAAAATAGCGTCTGCTTCACCTTTGGCTTTTCTTCTAAATTCTTCGGCCTGTGCTTCTGCTTCAATTTCAAGCTTTTGCTTTTGAATTTCTGCTTGAACGATAACATCCGCCTCTTTTGTAGCCTTTTCTCTTTTTGCCCTAGCTTTTTCCGCCTCTTCTTCTGCAGAGTAGGACTCTTCTAATGCTTTTGCAGCTTGTATTTTTTCAGCCGCTGAGGCTTTTCTTTCTGCCTCCGCTGCTTTTTCTCTTCTTTCTGCCTCAGAATTTGCAACCGTAATTTTAGATCTGTTTTCTCCCTCTACTGCAGTAGCATTTGCTTCAGCAACCTGTACCCTTTGATCTCTAAAGGCATTGGCTTCACCAATAGAACCATCTTTATTCTTCTCAGCAACACTTTTCTTCGCATCATTAACAGCCTTTGCAGCAGCTTCTTTACCTAATGCATCTATATATCCTGACTCGTCATTAATATCTGTTACGTTTACATTGATCAGTCTTAAACCGATTTTTTTCAGTTCAGTTTCTACATTACTGGATACTGCCTCTAAAAATTTATCTCTATCTGTATTGATTTCTTCTATGTCCATTGTGGCTATAACCAACCTTAACTGACCAAATATGATATCCTTAGCTAGTTCTTGTATTTCAGCAAGCTTTAATCCCAACAGTCTTTCTGCGGCATTTTGCATTACTCCTGGCTCTGTAGAAATACCCACAGTAAATCTTGAAGGAACATCTACCCTTATATTCTGCTTACTAAGTGCCTTTTGAAGATTTACTTCTATTGATATAGGTGTGAGGTCCAAAAATTCGGAATACTGTATTACTGGCCAAATAAAAGCAGCTCCCCCATGGATACATTTTGAAGAGTTGTTTCCAAATTCTCCTTTACCAACTTTACCGTATATAACCAATATCTTATCTGATGGACACTTTTTGTACCTAGAAAATAAAGCTGCAATTGTACCAAAAATAATAACCACTATAACAGTTACAAGTATTACACCATACGCTTCACCCATTTGTTAATCCCCCTTAGTTATTTTTTTTAACCAATAAAATTCTGTTACTTACAACATCCATTACTTCAACCACGGTTCCCGTAGAAATAGAATTTTCATCATCTGTCATTGCTTCTAACTCTCTAAAAGAATCTTGAAAAGTAATGCTTACCTTTCCCACACCATTTCTTTTAGCGGGAATAGGTATATATACTTTCCCAGTAGCTCCTTTCGCATGTTCTATTTGCATTGTTCCATTATAGGTTAATTTAGTTGCAAAATAAAAAAGAGCTGACACAATAAGCATCACTACGATTCCAAGTATGGCAGATAGCAATAAAGTAATAAAATTACCCATTCCTGCATTTGAAAAGGTTATTCCTGACCATCCAAAAACAGTAAAAAAAGTAATGAAATTTTTTACTGTAAATAAGTTAAAGGTTGATCCAGGTTCGAAATCATCGTCTACATCTAGTCCTTCTTCTACACCCTCCATCCCATCTGCACTATCTAAACCTATAAAGGTAGTTGCCAACTGGATAATAAATAAAACTGTAAAAGGAATTGCTAAATACCAGTAAATACGTTCAAGAACAACCAATTCTGTAAGCCTATCTATCAATTCGTTTTTCCCCCTTTCTGACAATGTTTCTAACATAATATACTTCTCCATATTTTTACAAATCCCTCTTAAAATAAATATATTTTTTCTGTTAATTTTTTATGCAACATTTTACTATTACATGAAGTAGAGGGTTCTTCAAACATGCCTATGTAAGAATACTTAAAGATAATATGAATATTCCTCCAATCACAAAATTATGTTTGCATAATCTTATGATTGGAGGAACATCGTGAGAAGACATTATTTCAATGTTCATTCATTTATGCGTATAGTCAAGTATTCCATAGATAAAGCGAAGGCGTCAATTCAGAAAAAATTGAAAAGTTCTTAATAAAGAGCTTATCTTTTGGTCTCTGAGTGTGGAAACAGGCGAATGGAGTTGTTATCCCTTCACCTGTTCCCCTTTATAATAGTGATATCGCTGCGGAGCCAGCTATGAACCACTCCTAAATCTCATGCCCGGGCTTGATAAAGCAAGGGTCATACGGATAGGTTTGGTGCTGGTCGTAATACTGGCAATCCGGTTCTCCTTCGTAAGTTTCCACAATGTAGGCCACCAAATACTGCGCCAGTTCCTCCGGCGTCTCTTTACAACCGTTTAGCATCCAGCGGTAGGCCATGCCCCATAAGCCCTCCATTCCGAAAAAGAAGTGGTAGCGGATTTTGGGTGAAAAGTCAGTTCCCTGCGTTCCCGCATGCTCCGGCTTAATCTCCTTGGAAATACTGAACATCAGGTCATCGTAATTCTGTAAAAAGAAATACAGCATTTTGCTGTTGTTCAGTATTTCAAAAAACGCCCGGTGCTTTACCCAAAAGCCAAAATAGGCCAGCGCAGTTTTGTAAAGCGTGTTGTCGAAATCTTGTGAGATTCTATCCCGGAGCTGCCCGACAACACTTTCACAGCAGCGCAGCAGCACCTGCTCCTTATCAGAAAAGTGCCGGTAAAAAGTACAGCGAGCCAGCCCCGCTTCTTTCACGATCTCCATAATTTTGATTTCCTTGTAAGGCTTCTTCTCCATCAGGCGAAGGAGCGCATCCATCATCCACTGCTGGGCTTCATTCTTTTTCATCGTATTTCTCCTGCTCTGCGACATTTTTTGAATACTGTCTCTTTTTCGCCTGGAGTATTGCGCCGGCCGATATCTTTGCTATAATAATATCATAAAAAGAGACAGTTGTCTCGTTTTTCTCAAAAAATGCCGCAGAGAGTGCGGCGCTCTTTTGCATAAAGAGTTAGCCGAAGCTAATCTGTGTTGGAAAAGGAGCGAACAAAATGAAAACAAAAAACAACAATAAAGCGGGAGTCCGCTATCTGCTGGGCTTGGCAAACAGTAAGAAGCTTATTCTGGCGGTTGCCATCGGTTTCAGCGTTCTGTCCGGTCTTTGCACCTTCGTGCCATTCCTGATGATTTTCAGGACAATCCTGCTTCTCTTTGGAGAAGGAGGCGCAGGCAGCGCCATGCAAAACGGCATCATCGCGATAGTGGCAATTGTCTTGCGTTTTGTCTTTCAAGCCATTTCCGCTGCTATGACCCATGTGAACGCCTACAACATCCTGTACCATGTGCGCAGGGAATTGTGTCGGCATTTGGGCAAGGTGAACCTTGGCTTTTTTACCGGAAACAGCACAGGTGAAATCAAAAAGATAATGATGGAGGATGTGGAACGGCTGGAAATGTTCTTCGCCCATCAGATCCCCGACATTGTGGTGGCCATCGTGGTGCCAGTGGCGGTGCTGGTTTACCTGTTCACGATCAACGTGTGGATGTCGCTTATTCTGCTGCTTCCCATCGTGCTGACCACACTGACGCAGGTCATCATGCTCGTTACCAGCAAAAATCCGATGGATGAATTTTACTGGCTGGCCGGCAAGCAAAGCGCCGTCATCCTGCAATATATAAACGGGATGCCGGTGATGAAAACCTATAACCTGACCGCCGATTCCTACCGGGAATACGCCGACACCATCTCCAGCTACAACAACGCATGGTGGAGAGCGGCAAAAATCCTGTCGCCGCCCAGCGCCATCATCACGGTTATCATAGAATCCGGCTTGTTTTTCGTCCTGCCACTTGGGGGATACCTCTACCTGACCGGAAGCCTCGCCCTTTCCTCCTACATTTTTTTTGCCATCATGAGTATCGTGTTTTTAAGCTCCTATATAAACCTGGCGAATTTCGCGCAGATATTCAGCCAGATTTCTTCGGGGATTGTGCGTATCAAAGAAATCATGGACATCCCGGCTATGGGAAATGGCAACAAAACTCTGTTGCCCACCGAGAGCCACAGCCTGACCTACGAAAACGTCTCCTTTGCCTACGACCAGCAAGAGGTTCTACATAACTTCTCTCTTGATTTGCCTATCGACTCACTGACTGCTTTTGTCGGGCCGTCTGGCGCGGGCAAAAGCACGGCGGCCCAGCTTGTTCCCCGTTTTTGGGATGTGTCCAAAGGCGCTATCCGCATCGACGGCATTGACATCCGGGAACTGGAGGCCGACAACCTGATGGACAATATGTCCTTCGTGTTTCAAGAAGCCTTTATGCTGAATGATACCCTTTACGAGAACATCGCTATGGGCAAGCACGGCTGCACCCGGCAGGAGGTGGAGGTCGCCGCCAAGAGCGCACAGATCCATGATTTCATCATGAGCCTGCCCAAAGGGTATGATACTGTGATTGGAAGTGAGGGCGTGAAGCTATCGGGTGGTGAGCGCCAGCGCGTTTGCATCGCCAGAGCCATCCTCAAAGACGCGCCCATCCTGATTTTCGACGAGGCCACCAGCTTCACTGACATTGAAAATGAGCGCAAGATACAGCTTGCTTTGGAGAGCCTGCTGGAGAGCAAAACCACGGTGATGATTGCCCACCGTCTGCACACTATTGTGGGGGCGGATCAGATTTGCGTGTTCCAAAGTGGCAATTTGATGGAATGTGGCACCCATCATGACTTGGTGGCAAGCGGCGGCGCGTATGCGTCCATGTGGCAAACATACTGCGAAGCAATGAGGGAGGTGGCTTCCTGATGCGAGATATGATACTGAACATCCGCAAAATCGCCGGGAAAGATTCCGGCAAGTTGATTCCGGTGATCCTGCTCTCCGTGCTGGATTCCATGCTCAATTCCTGCATGTACGGCGTGATGATCTTTATTCTGATCGATCTGGCCGACAGCATCTTTACCTTTGAAAAGTTAAAGCTGTATTCCCTCATTCTGTTGGGCGTCTTTCTGCTACGCTGTGTCACCCAGGCCATCAGTTTAAGCAAGGTACAGCACGACGGCCCAGTCATCTCCAAAAAGCTGCGGCTGTCTCTGGGCAACCATATCCGCAGCCTGAATCTTGGCTTTTTCAATCAGAACAGCCAGGGCAGGCTTAACGCCATTCTCACCACCGATGTGAGTGATTTTGAAACCATCTTGACCCACTGCGTCTGCGATTTGGTTAAAGCAATCGCCTTCAGCGTCTTTTCCCTGCTCATTGCCTTTGCGCTGGATTGGAAATTCGGCATTGCCATTGGAGTCATCGCCCTGCTGGGGCTGCCGCTGCTGAATATCTCCGGTACGCTTTCCGCCCGGAGTGGAAAGCGTACCCATTCCGCAAAAGAGAATGTTGTTTCCCACCTGCTGGAGTACATCGGCGGCATCAAGACCTTCCGGCTGTACAACCTGACAGGCGAACGCTTCTCCCGGCTGGATGACGCCCTGCTGGGGCTGAAAAAGGAATCGACCAAGGCAGAGCTGTCCCTGCTGCCTTTTATACTCAGCTTTTCCACGGTGACATCCTGCCTGATTCCCATCGCCCTGATTTTAGGCGCATACCTCCTGACCGTCCAAAGTATGGAGCCGGTCAGCTTTATTGCGGTGCTACTCATTGCGGTTTCAGTTTCCAGCATGATGTCCACCCTCGGTTCCCTGTACCCGCAGGTGCGCTCTTTGAACCGGGCCTGTGAAAATATGCTCTCCGTACTGGGAGAAAAGCCGTTTTCCTATGAGAAGGAAACTTTGAAGGCGTCCAATGCCGACATCGCTTTTGACCATGTTTCCTTCAGCTATACCGGCAAGGAACAGGTGCTGAAAGATATTTCCTTTGCCGCAAAGCAAGGCACCACCACGGCACTCATAGGTCCCTCCGGTTCGGGCAAAACAACCATTGTTAGCCTGCTTTCCCGCTTTTGGGATGTGACGGGCGGCAGGATTACCATAGGCGGTCAGGATATCCGAGATATTTCCCCCGATGCGCTCACGGCAAACATGGCGGTGGTCTTTCAGGATGTGTACCTTTTGAACGATACGATCATGAATAACATCAAGGTGGGCAAGCCGGATGCCAGCGATGCGGAAGTAATTTCAGCGGCGCGGTCCGCCAACTGCCACGACTTTATTGTGACGATGGAGAACGGTTATGACACGATGATTGGCGAAGGTGGGTCCACCATATCGGGCGGTGAACGCCAGCGCATCTCTATTGCACGGGCGCTGCTAAAGGATGCACCCATCGTTCTGCTGGATGAAACCACCTCCAGCCTGGATGCCGACAATGAGCGGGAGATTCAAGCTGCCTTTGACCGCTTAATGCAAAACAAGACCGTGTTTGTCATCGCCCACCGGCTGAACACCATCATGGGCGCGGACAACATTTTGGTGCTGAACCAAGGCGAAATCATGGAATTCGGCAACCATAAGGAACTGATGCGGACTGGAGGCTGGTACGCGCAGATGGTAGAGCAGCAGCGCCAAGCCGAGCAATGGGCTGTATAGATCAAAGGAATTATGTTGTCAGTTATTGAATTTTCAAGGTTCATAGAAATTAATCATGTGCGAAGTTTCAGTAATTAATATATTTAATTCTTCGGCATGATTACATGAATAGGTACCTGGGAACGGTGTAGCAAGAGATGTATATACATTAACACCTATATTGTTTAATTCTGTCATCAAATCTAACGTCTCTTTTAATATCTTCTCTGTTTCCCCTGGCAATCTTAAAACAAATGTACAAAAAACCGATTGCATTCCTATATCCAATAGATGCTTTAAACGTTCTACTATGTTTAACATATTTATCTTTTTTTCACTGTATCTAATATCTCTTGATTTGCTGATTCATAGATAATGGACAAACATGTTGTTTGTCCATTTACCATTTACAAAATAGAAATTTATGCTAGCATCATAGTATAATACTAAATAAAAGTGGAAAGAATTCAGGCTTAACTCGTCAAAGCCTGAACTCTTTCTTCTCTTTAATCAATTAATTAGCTTCAGTTATTTAATCAACAATATTATATTTTCTAGCCTTCAAAGCAATGGTTCTGTGGGTAACACCTAAGGCTTTTCCCGCTGCGTTAAAGCTGCCATACTTGTCTAAAGCTAATTTAATGATTTCTTTTTCATATTCTTCTAATGTAGGCAGTTCTCCTTTTTTTCCCGTATTAATCAATGGGCTATCTTTAATACCATAATTATTGATATGATATATATTTGAAATGTAATGAGGGATTTCTGACAATTGTATTATATCACCTTCAGCCAAAACAATTAAAGATTCCATTAGATTTTCTAACTCTCTAACATTGCCAGGCCAGTTATATTGGTAAAAAGCTTCTTCCACCTCTTTAGATATTCCTTTTACTCCACACCCTGTCTTTGCATTTATTTTATCAATAAAATAAATGCAAAGATCATTAATATCTTCAATACGCTCTCTTAAAGAAGGTATATGAACAGAAATTACATTCAATCTATAATATAAATCTTCTCTAAATTCTTCTTTTTTGACTAACTCTTCTAAATTGCGATGGGTAGCTGCCAAAAACCTAACATCACATTTTATCGTTTCATTGCCTCCCACCCGTTCAAATTCTTTTTCTTGAAGAACTCTTAAGATTTTCACCTGCATGTCTATAGGCATGTCACCAATTTCATCTAAGAAAAGAGTGCCTCCATTTGCTTCTTCAAATTTGCCAATTTTTTTCTTAATTGCACCAGTAAATGCTCCCTGTTCATGTCCAAATAATTCTGATTCCAATAAAGCCGATGGTATAGCTCCACAATTAACTCTTATAAAGGGTTTGTTCTTTCTATTGCTGGAATAATATATTGCCTTGGCCACCAACTCTTTACCCGTGCCACTCTCACCCCTTATCAGTACTGTAGAAGGAACCTTTGAAGCTCTTTCAGCAACGAATAGAGCTTCTTTCATATTTCTGCTATTTGTAACTATTTTCTGGAAATAATTATTTACCTTAATTTCTGAAATTTCATTGGATTGATTTAAAGGAACAATTTTGCTTAAATGATTTTGCTCATTGTTAGGAAGTTTATCCGTATAAATACCAATAGCCCCTTTAAAATGATTTTCTTCATATATTGGTGAAGCCGATACATATATTTGATTCGTGTTAATACAATAGTTTAATTTTCCTTTTATTTTTTTCTTTTGCTTAAAAGCTTTAATCATAGCATCATCATTTAAAACACAAAAAATATTTTTACCTATGATAGTAGTTCTACTAACGCGAAACATTCCCTCATAAGCGGGATTAGCATATACAATTTCTCCTTCGTTATTAACAATTACTACACCTTCATCTATACAATCAAAAACACAATTGAAATCCCCATTGATTGCTTCAATAGATTCTGCTTTCTTCTTTTTATGGATACTAGTAACCTTAGCCATTACTTTTCTCCCCTTTACTTACATACTTCTAGAAGCTACAATATCTACCCCCGTGTCTACTATATTCTCTATAATGATGTCCCCTGCTTTAACTGGTGCTTCAATTTCTACAGCATCAATCTCCTTCATACATTCTCCAATTAAATGTTTTGATACGGTTCCACAAGTTTTTACTGGTAATCTACTTAAGTGAGAATTTTTAATCTTTATTGTAGATGTCAAAACTCTCGTTGGATTTATAAGTTCATTTATTCCATACACTTCACCTCTTGAACATTTATTACCCTCTACTTTGTATTTCTCTTCTGCTTCACTAATAACCTCTATCTGTAGCTTGCATCCTAAAGGACAAACAATACATACCATTTCCTTAGTTTCCATAATTTATGCCCCCCTCTTTTTGAATTTCTACTGTAATTTCTCTAATTTGTTGCTCTTTTAAGTCATGGATAGGCAATGTAACCGTTTCCATTTCCCCAGGAGTTAAGTGAATTTTTTTAATTTTCTTAATCAACTTTCCATCAGCTTTAACTACTATGTTAGTATTATGATAGATGTTGTCTACCCTCATATATAGGTTTAATGTATCTTCAACATTATTCAATCTTACTCTTTGGGGCACTATATATCGAATACCTCTTTCAGGTTTGGTATTCAACCCAACACACCCAGAACTTAATTGATTTTTCACATACTTAGCTGCACTTTTTCCAGCTCTTCTGCTTTCTTCTGTAACCCAGTCTACCAAATCATGTACATGTACAACATTGCCACAGGCAAATATACCTCCAATAGAGGTCTCCATAGATTCATTAACTACAGGTCCCCCAGTAACTTCATTTAATTCTACTTCAGCTCCTTTAGATAATTCATTTTCTGGAATCAATCCAACCGACAACAATAAGGTATCACATTCAATATATCTCTCTGTTCCAACAATGGGCTTTCTATTTTCAGCTGTCTTTGCAATGGTAATACCTTCCAATCTATCTTTCCCCTTTATATCGATAACAGTATGACTTAATAATAATGGAATATTAAAATCATCTAGACATTGTACAATGTTGCGGGTTAAACCACCTGAATAAGGCATCAATTCAACAACAGCTATTACTTCTGCTCCTTCTAAAGTCATTCTTCTTGCCATGATTAAGCCTATATCTCCTGAGCCTAGAATAACAACTTTCTTACCTACCATATATCCCTCCATATTAACGAAACGCTGTGCAGTTCCAGCAGTGAATATGCCAGCAGATCTTGAACCAGGTATATTTATAGCTCCTCTCGTTCTCTCTCTACATCCCATTGAAAGAATAATTGCCTTTGCACGGATATACATAAGACCATCTATTGCATTTATAGCTGTTAAGTCTTTGTCTTTTGTTATATTCAGCACCATTGTATCTAGCTTATACTCAATACCTAGTTCGCGTAATTCTATAATGAACCTTTCAGCATATTCAGGTCCTGTTAATTCTTCTTTAAATACGTGTAAACCAAAGCCATTGTGAATGCATTGTTGTAATATGCCGCCTAATTCTCTCTCCCTTTCAATCACCAATATATGATCTATCCCATTTTTCTTTGCTTCTATAGCCGCTGCAAGTCCTGCAGGTCCTCCACCTATTACTACAACATCATAGTCTAACATAGTATTCCCCTCCAGTTTCCTTTTCGATTTCAATTGTTAAGCTTCCTGCAATTGGACTTTTGTTTTTTTCGTAGATCCTGTTAAAATATAAGAATTTTTCCCATCCTTTACTATTTCAGTTATATCTACATTTAACTCTCTTGCAAGAATTTCCATAACCCTTGGACTGCAGAAGCCGCCTTGGCATCTTCCCGATCCAGGACGTGCCCTTCTTTTAACCCCATCAACTGTGGTGGCTCCAGCATTTCTTTTTATGATATCTACAATCTCTCCTTCAGTAATATTTTCACATCTACATATAATCCTTCCATATCGAGGATCTTTTTCTATTAACTTTGCTTTTTCCTCATCCGGTAGTTCTATAAAGTGTACAACTGGTCTACGCTTTGGATTAAAATTAATATTCTTTTCAAATTCACCAGCAATACCTTTCAATAAATTCACTACATATTCAGCAATGGCTGGGGCTGAAGATAATCCCGGGGAGTCAATGGCTGCTACATTAATAAACCCTTTTGCCTCTTTTGATTCTTCAATAATAAAATCTCCTGAGGATGTTTTGGCCCTTAAGCCTGCAAAGGAAGTAATAACATCATTGAACCTTATACTTTCTACTGTTTTCTGTGCCTTTTCTTTTATAAAACTTAGTCCTTCCATACTGCTTTCAAGAGCATCTTTTCTATCTACTGCTTCAGCACTTGGTCCCACTAAAAGGTTACCATGAACTGTAGGTAAGACAACTACACCTTTCCCATAGGATGTTGGGCATTGAAAGATAACAGTATTTACATGTTTGCCTGAATTTTTATCTAAAAGGTTATATTGGCCTCTATTTGGTATAATTTCAAAGGTAGGAGGGCTTACCATATTATGAATACTATCAGCAAATAATCCAGCTGCATTAATAACATACTTCGCCTTTATTTCTCCCTTTTCTGTAAATAGCTGATATCCCTCCTCTAATTTCTGAATATCCTTCACCTCACTATTTATCTGTAATTCCACTCCATTATCAACAGCATTTTCAGCTAAAGCAATGGCAAGTTCAAAGGGTCCAACAATTCCCCCTGTTGGTGCATATAATCCACCTACTACATCATCATTCAAATTGGGCTCCAAATGCTGCAGTTTTTCTTTATTCAAGATTTCCATATCAGGAACACCATTAATTTTGCCTTTCTCGTATAAATCTTTAATAATCTTCATTTCTTCTTCATTAAAAGCTATCACTAAAGAACCTATTCGTTTAAAAGGAACCTCTAGTTCCTTGCATAAGTTCTCATACATCCTATTACCCAAAGCATTTAATTTTCCTTTTAATGTCCCTGGTTTCGCATCATACCCTGCATGGACAATTGCACTATTTGCCTTTGTTGTCCCATTGGCAACATCGTTTTCCTTTTCTAATAAAATAATCCTCAAATTATATTTGGATAATTCTCTAGCTATATTGCTCCCTATAATACCAGCTCCAATAATAGCTACATCATACATTTTTATTCCTCCCTTTTCTCTCAAAGAAAGCATCGTTTGAATTTTTCTTAATTTTCAAAAATAAAACAAAAGCCATGCTAATCATACCTATTTCCCAATAGGTTAATTTGCATGGCTCTCCATCCCTCACCCATGATATTTAATTATGATTTACTTTTCTTAATATAAGTTTATCCTTCGGTGTATTGCTAAGACTCCCGCTTCTTCTAGATAAACAAACTAAGTGACCAACACGAAAGTTAGAAACCAAACTTTCGGTTGTCTACTTAAAGCGGGAGATCAAGCACTACATCCTCGAAGTAAATTCGGCTACAATTCAGTGGGAGTAAAAACCCCCTCTGAATTAAGTCTCATTTTATTGCTATTTGAAACAATTGTAAAGAAATATTTACCAGAATTTTCAATTAAACTGTAGCTTCAGCTACCTCTTCTTCGTCTAATTCCCATTTAAGGGCACGGTTAACTGCTTTCTTCCAGCCTTTATATAATTTTTCTTTATTTCCTTCTTCCATAGCTGGAGCAAACTGTCTCTCAACCTTCCACTTCTTAGCAATTTCTTCTTTGCTTTCCCAGAATCCAACTGCTAACCCTGCAAGGTACGCGGCACCAAGGGCTGTAGTTTCTGTTACTTCTGGTCTATCAACCTCAACACCAAGAATGTCTGACTGGAATTGCATTAAGAAATTATTGGCAACAGCTCCACCATCTACCTTTAATGTTTGTAGATCAATTCCTGAATCCTCTTGCATTGCCTCTAAAACGTCTCTTGTTTGGTATGCAATAGACTCTAGTGTCGCTCTAATAAGGTGTTCTGCCTTGGCACCTCTTGTTAAACCAACAATGGTTCCTCTAGCATACATATCCCAATAGGGAGCTCCCATACCTACAAAAGCAGGTACCATGTATACACCATTAGAATCTTCTACTTTAGTTGCAAGATACTCTGTCTCCTGTGCATCACGGATAATTTTCAACTCGTCTCTTAACCACTGAACAGAAGCTCCAGCTACAAATATGCTTCCTTCTAAAGCATATTCAACTTTGCCATCAGCACCCCATGCTAAAGTAGTTAATAAGCCGTTATTAGATGGAACAAATTTTTCTCCAGTGTTCATAAGCATAAAGCATCCTGTACCGTATGTATTTTTAGCCATACCAGGCTCAAAACATGCTTGCCCAAATAAAGCGGCCTGTTGGTCACCAGCAGCACCAGCAATTGGTATTTCTGCTGCACCAAAGGTTTGAGGGTCTGTATATCCATAAACGGTGCTAGAAGGTTTAACTTCTGGTAACATAGCTGCTGGAATATTTAGTTCAGCAAGAATTTTCTCATCCCATTTCAATTCTTTTATATTATAAAGCATTGTTCTTGAAGCATTTGAATAATCAGTTACATATACTTTCCCTCTTGTTAGATTCCAAATTAGCCATGTATCAATATTTCCGAACAATAATTCACCCTTTTCAGCTTTTTCTCTAGCTCCTTTTACATTGTCAAGGATCCATTTAACTTTTGTTCCTGAAAAATATGCATCTACCACAAGACCTGTATTGTCTCTAATATAGCCTTCTAATCCTCTAGCCTTTAATTCGTCACAGATACCTGCTGTTCTTCTACATTGCCAAACAATGGCATTATAGATAGGCTTTCCAGTCGCTTTTTCCCAAACTACAGTTGTCTCTCTCTGATTGGTAATACCAATAGCAGCTATTTCATGAGGGTTAGCACCAGTTTTTTCCAAAACTTCTCTAGCTACACCACTTTGTGAACCCCATATTTCCATTGCGTCATGCTCTACCCATCCAGCCTTTGGATATATTTGTGTAAATTCCTTTTGTGCTACACCAGCAATTTTTCCTTCATAATCAAATAATATTGCTCTTGAACTAGTTGTACCTTGATCTAAGGCTAATATATATTTCTTCAAATTAAACCCTCCTCGTATTTAGACTATGTTTTCAAATAATTAAAAGCTCTAAAAAAAATTTTTACCTTCAATGAATTTCTTACCTTCAATGACTAGTTTACTTCACTGGCTTCTTGTACTTCTTCACCTGGGACAATATATTTGCTCACTGCATTTTCATACAAAAATCCGCCAATCAAGCCCCCGATGACTGGCCCTACAATAGGCACCCAGAAGTAATTATTAGGTGCTGGTAAACCAATCCTACCCCATCCTGCTAAAGATGTAAATAATTTAGGTCCAAAATCCCTTGCAGGGTTCATAGCAAATCCTGTCAAGGCTCCAAATGAACCTCCTATAATAGCGATTGTAATACCTATTAATAATGCTCCAAATGGAGCATATTTACCTTTTGGAGCATTAACGTTCTTTGCATCTCCCAAAGCAAAAATCACCATTAATAACACTGCCGTGATAACGATTTCAACAAATAATGCATGCATATTTGATAAATAGGCTTGAGGATAGGTTGAAAAAATACCCGCCGTAGCAACACTATCTATGCTGCCTCTTATCATTCCAGTAGATGCTTCAAAAGCTGTAAAGGATTTGCTGTATAGTGCAAAAACCATCGCTGCTCCTGTAAAAGTACCTGCCGTTTGAGCAATGATATAGGGCACCACCTTTTTCCATGGAAATCCTCTAAAGGTGGCTAACGCAATTGTTACTGCTGGATTAATATGTGTCCCTGATACCGCTCCAGTAATATAAATTGCCATTGTCACTCCAAAACCCCAAATTAAAGCGATATCCCAACCATTATAGGGATTCCCTTTAAGCACTAGTGTTGCTACACAGCCAGCTCCAAAGAATAGTAAAATAAATGCCCCAATAAATTCAGATATTAGTTCCCCTTTTAAAGTTTTTTTGTTCATTGATTACCCTCCTCTTTACTTTTTTAAAATTTCATTTTTGATTATAAATTTCTTTACGTTCTCCCTCCCTTCAAATTTTCTTATACCACTGAAAAAAGATTTTGTTATAATCATAGGAACGTTTTTCTATAATTTTTTCTACATATACCAAACCTCTTTTTTGCTGGTTGAAATTGCCATTGCTCCAGCTTTCACCGATTGTATAACATCATCTTTATCTTGAATTAATCCACCAGCTACAACAGCAGTATTTGTTTTTTCATAAATAGTTTTTATAATTTTAGGCATCACTCCTGGAAGTATCTCTACTGCATCTGGCTTTACAGAATGAATAGTTTTTATAGCTGTTTCCAACGATAAAGAATCTAATATAAATAACCTTTGTATTGCAAACATATTCATATCTTTGGCAAATTTAATCAGATTACTTTTTGTAGTTATGATTCCATCTGGTTGAATATTTTCATTAATATATTTCAAAGCCATCATATCTTTGGAGAATCCCCCCATTAAGTCCAGATGTACATATACATCCTTTTCAGCAGCTTTGACCTTATGAACAATTTCCTTTAAGTTTAAAATATTGCCGTTTAACAAGAATATAATTTCCGCAGGAGATTTTATTGTCATATCCAATTTATCTAAATCATTTACTGCTGCTATAATAGGATTTTTTTCTATTTTTTCAAAGAAACGTTTTCTCACTAGCTACTCCCCCTATTTATTTTTTATTATTTGCAAAATTCGTGCCAAAATTAGAATTGGAACTTTTCTGATTCTTCTCTTGATCAACTCCTTTTCTGTAATTATTTTATTGATAAAATATATCAACATTTTGTGAAATTTATACTGTTGATTGATAAAAAGTATCAAGAATTAAGTAAAATGTTCTTAATATCCATTTTATAGAATTTAGTAGCCCAGAGAAAGATACAGAATATTATCAAAAAAACCTTGACAGTCTATGATTTTCTTATTATTATAATTATAATTAACAAATAATAAAACGTTGAATAAGAGGAGTAGTTATGCTAGAAAGTCCCAGAGAGTCGGCATTGGTGAGAGTCCGATATTGGAAAGCATAATGAATGGGCTTATGAGTGGAAACTGAATCAATCAGTAGGTGACCCGGGATTCTCCCGTTATAGAGATAGGATATCGGTAGATAGATGCCTGTATCTGAAAAAGTGGGTAAATTTACCTATTGAGGTGGCACCGCGAGAATTCGTCCTCTATGCATTCTATTGAATGTATAGAGGTTTTTTATTTGCAATAATATTGTTTGTTAAGAAAGAAAATAAGTAAGAATGAAGGGATGGGATTTAAAATGGAAAAAAATAATGGATATTTTGGAGAATTTGGAGGAGCTTTTGTTCCTGAAGCATTGAAAAAAGTTTTAGCAGAAGTGGAAGAGAACTTCTATCAGTATATTGATGATCCGGAATTTCTTCGTGAACTGCAATACTATCAAAAACAATATATTGGCAGAGAAAACCCCCTCTATTATGCTGAAAGCTTAACACAACAGATCGGAGGAGGGAAAATATATTTAAAACGAGAGGATCTAAACCATACAGGTGCTCACAAAATTAATAATGCCGTTGGACAGGTTTTATTAGCTAAGAAAATGAACAAAAAAAGAATAATTGCAGAAACTGGAGCGGGACAACATGGAGTAGCTACAGCTACGGTATGTGCTTTGATGGGTATGGATTGTATCATATACATGGGTGAAATTGATACAAAAAGACAAGAATTGAATGTGTTCCGAATGGAAATGCTGGGTGCCAAGGTTGTACCTGTAACAAGTGGTACTGCTACTTTGAAGGATGCAGTTGATGCAGCACTAGAGGATTTTGTAATGAACGCCGAAAATACCTTTTATTTATTAGGATCAGCTGTAGGCCCTCATCCTTATCCCACTATGGTACGGGAATTCCAAAGTATTATTGGCATAGAGGCACGAAGACAAATCTTAGAGGCGGAGGGAAGGCTTCCAGACTATCTTATAGCCAGTGTAGGTGGAGGAAGCAATGCCATTGGCTTATTTCATCCATTTGTAAATGATAAAGAAGTTAAAATCATAGGAGTAGAGCCTGCCGGAAGAGGGCTTGATACATCAGAACACGCGGCTTCTATTTCTAAAGGAACAGTTGGTATCATTCATGGATTTAAGTGCTATACTTTGCAGGATGAAAAGGGTGAACCACTACCAGTCCATTCTATAGCAGCCGGTCTTGATTATCCAGGGGTTGGCCCAGAGCACAGTTATTACAAGAAAATAGGCAGAGGTGAATACGTTGCTATTACTGATGATGAAGCTATGAATGCTTTTTTTCAGCTATCTAAAACTGAGGGCATTATTCCCGCCATTGAAAGTGCTCATGCTATTGCTTATGCTGCTAAACTGGCAAAAACATTGCCAAAGGATAAAATTATTATCGTGAATCTTTCTGGCAGAGGGGATAAGGATGTTAAGCAGGTGAAGGAAATGATCGAAGGTAAATATAGGAGTTTATAAATTCCTATAGACTAAAATAAGAACTAGGCTTTACATACTTTCAACGAAAGAAAATGAAAGTATTAAGGCCTAGTCCTTTTCATTTTTTTATTTGTAATCTTTTTGCATGATATCGCATATAAGACCATCAGATCCAACCTACACAAAATTTAATTGCGTAGCGTAGGGAATAGCATGCGACCATTTCTAAATTAGGTTTCTCAGTCACATATTTATATGGGTAACCAACTACAGAACTTAAGCAGATGACTGAAATCTATGATTTCATGTCAGTCACTTATACAAGGTGAAATTTTGATATACTAAGGGCTACATTTGCAGCCCATGGTTTTGAGCGAAACTGTAGACCGTGTATATCAAAAGTAGATGACCCAAATCTTTGATTTGCTGTCAGTCACTTTCACAGAGTGCAATTGAAGTTTAAAATTGGTTATCTATATGATAAGTTCTGCGAAATCTTTCCTTTGGGAATGACAAAAATAATGGTTGAGTTCTGCTTTTTTATATATACTTCTAGAGGCGATAACATCTATTCCTGTGCCTAAGATGTTTTTAATAACCACTTGCCCTACTTTTACTGGTGCCTTAACCTCTACCTCATTCATCAACTTCATTGCCTGAAATATTAGAGGTTTAGGAATAGCTCCTTTAGTTCGTACAGGAATCCTATTTAAAGCAGCATGGGTTATTTTTACTGTTGTGGTCAATACCCTAGTAGGATTCGTCATTTCCTTTATTCCATAATCTAAACCTCTAGGGCATTTGTTTCCTTCAACTGCAAACCCTGCTTCACTAGCATTATCTTTAGTTACCTTTAGCTTGCATCCTAAAGGGCATACGATACACACCATATCTTTAGCTTCCACCATCATTCCTCTCCCTTCACAATTCCTACTGATATTTCATCATAATCCCCTAAAGATAATTCCTTTAATGTTACCTTAATGGTTTCCATTTCTCCAGGAGTAGCATGCTTTCGCTTTATCTCTTTTATTACTTCTCCATTACCTCTTACAACTAATTTTACATTTCTGTAAATATTATCCACTCGCATCATTAATTCAATTGATTCTGCTATATTTTCTATCTTTAGTAGATGTGGAACCACGTAACGTACTCCATTGGTACCCTTCAATTTTATAGTTTTTCCTTTACTAGTTAACTTTCCTTTTATATATTGGGCAGCACTTCTACCAGCCCTTTTACTTTCTTCTGTAACCCAGTCTACTAAGTCGTGGACATGAACCACATTACCACAGGCAAAAATTCCTTCTATGGAAGTTTCCATAGATTCATTGACGATTGGTCCTCCAGTAACTTTATCCAACGCTATACCAGCAGACTTCGAAAGCTCATTTTCTGGAATTAGTCCAACGGATAGCAACAAGGTATCACATTCAAACCTTTTTTCTGTCCCCTGTATTGCTTTAAATCCTTCATCTACTTGGGCAATGGTTACAGCTTCTACTCGATCATGTCCTTCTATATCTACCACTGTGTGATTTAGAAGAAGGGGAATGTTAAAATCCTCCAAGCATTGAACGATGTTTCTTGTTAATCCGCCAGAAAAGGGCATTAGCTCTGCTACAGCCAGTACTTCAGCTCCTTCTAAAGTAAGTCGTCTCGCCATGATCAGACCAATATCTCCTGAACCAAGTATTACTACTCTTTTTCCAATCATATAGCCTTCCATATTCACAAAGCGCTGAGCCGTTCCAGCTGTTAAAACTCCCGCTGGTCGAGTGCCAGGAATTCTAATAGCCCCTCTAGTTCTTTCTCGGCAACCCATTGCTAGTATCACTGCCTTAGCTTGTATATGAATGATTCCATCGATTGTATTCATAGCAGTAATCTGTCTATTGTCAGTAACCTCAAGTACCATTGTATCTAGTTTATATTCAATTCCCATCGTTATAAGCTCTTGAATAAATTTTTCTGCATATTCTGGACCCGTTAGCTCCTCTTTAAAGACATGGAGTCCAAAGCCATTATGAATACATTGCTGTAGAATTCCACCTAATTCTCTATCACGTTCTATTACTAATATATTTTTAGCTCCATTTTTCCGTGCCTCAATGGCAGCCGCTAGCCCCGCTGGACCTCCACCGATCACCACGATCTCATAGTTAAACACAATATTTCCTCCTACCCTTTGCTAAAATATTATCTAAATTAACGAAAGTATATGGATATTCGCTTATAAATTTTAATATAGTAAGGACTACATTTGCAGTCCTTGGCTATGCTTTTGCGCCAAGGGCGAAACCGTAGACCGTGTATATTAAAATTTAAGTATAAAGACATATATCTATATCACTTCGTTTTCCCTGTTAATATATAAGAATCTTCACTATCCTTCACAACCTCAGTAATATCTATTCCCAACTCTCTAGCAATAATCTCCATTACTCTTGGAGCACATAACCCCCCTTGGCATCTTCCTGAACCTGGTCTCGCCCTTCTTTTTACTCCGTCTAAGGTTCTTGCTCCAACCTTTCTTTTAATTACATCTATAATTTCTCCTTCAGTAATTTGTTCACAGCGACAAATAATTCTTCCATACCTAGGATCTTCTTGAATAAGCTTTGCTTTTTCAGTATCAGATAATTCCATAAAATGTATATTAGGTCTTCTGTTAGGATTGAAGTCTGCTCTTTTTTGCATATTACCTAATTTGTTTTTTATTAGCTCTACTACATACTCCGCAATAGCTGGAGCTGCTGTAAGGCCTGGAGAATCAATCGCCGCCACATTCAAAAGCCCTGAAGATTCCTGTGATTCCTCAACAATAAAATCCTCGCCTTCAGTCTTTGCCCTTAATCCTGTAAAGGAGGTAACAACATGACCAAAACTCATTTGGCTATTACTAAAGATCCTATTCTTTTGAAGGGCACCTGGAGTTCCTTACAGACTACTTCGTACATTTCATTTCCTCTTACATTTAGTTTAGCCTTTAATGTTCCTTCTGCCGCATCATACCCCGCGTGAACAATAGCACTATTGGCCTTTGTGGTTCTATTGGCAACATCATTATCCTTCTCAATTATTACCACCCTCAATTGATATTTTGAAAGTTCTCTGGCAATAAAAGTGCCTGTTATACCTGCTCCAATAACTGCAATATCAAACATTGCTATTCCTCCCTTTATGAAAAAACATCTATAGATAACCAACCATAGATCTTAATAAATAATACTAAGTGAGTGTATTTGCAGACAGTGGCTATAACTCCCACCGAACGGAGATGTTAAATCCGTAAGAAATTTGTGTGTTTGAGCGTAGCGAGTTCGCAAATTTCAGGATTTGACATCGGGGTGAGTTGTAGGAGTTATCCACTGGCGAAACCACAGGAACGTGTATTATTTATTAAGGTTTAAAATTGGTTATCTATATAGACATACGCTCATAAATCTTAATTTTAATACACTAAGGGCCTATATTTGCTAGTCTGTGGCTACATCTTTTAGCCGCGGGCGTGCATATTAAAATTAAAATCTAATAGCGCATATTTATATCTCCAGAAAAAAAGAGCCGTGTAAACCACAACCTATTTATTCAATAGATTTAGTTCCACGGCTCTCCTAGTCTCAGCCAAATATATTCACTTAATGGTCTTTCTCTACAACTCCCATAATTCCTTTTTTCCTGTTGATGCTCCTAAAGCTCCTGCCTTTAATGCTTCTACAATATCCTGTTTACTACTTATCAACCCTCCTGCAATCACAGGAGTAGACAACTGTCTAGTAATTCGTCTAATCACCCCAGGCATCACTCCAGGCATAATTTCAATCATATCCGGTTGTATAGATTTTACACTTTTTATTGTCATGTCATAGGATTTATTATCTATCAAAAAAAACCTTTGAATAGTGAACATTCCTTTTTCCTTTGCAAGCTTAATATGACTACTCTTGGTGCTAATCACACCGTCTGGTTTGATCACTTGGATGATATAATCAATGGCTTTGGCATCTTTTCCTATGCCTTCTAAAAAATCTATATGAATTAAAACGCTTTTATTTGCATCCTTTATTTTATCAACAAGCATTTTTACATTAAAAATGTCCGCACATAGCAAAAAAATAGTTGTTACATCAGAGATAATGGCATTCTCCACATCTCCTTCGTTTTGAACAGCCGCAATAATTGGATTCGTTTCTACTCTCTCAATTACTATTTGATTCATAACATCAATCCTTTATAAGTTATTTCTTAATTCCTACGTTGTTTGAGTAAAATATTCCAGATTATTGAAGGAACTACTGCAAGAGTCTCTTTAATTAAACATCATATCACAAAATTTCACTTTTTAAAAGGAACTATAGATAACCAATTTTAAACTATAATCCTCCCCTTTAAAAATGGACAATCATCTAAAAAGGGTACAAAAAAATCAACAATAAAATAACACTTTTAATAACCGCGTTACTTTTTGTTGACACTCCAATTCTCCTGTCAATAATAATATTATTAACTTTTTAATAATGATTGCTTCTAAATCACTAGTTATTAGGTAGAATAGGTAGAATAAGTTAAATATTCTAACATTTATAGTTTACATCTTAACATATGTCCCTTCCTTTGTAAAGTATTTTCTGCCTCTCAATAATAATACCCCCATACAACATTGCTGTTACATGAGGGCCATAGAATTAAGCTAGCTTCTCACTTTCATTCTTCAATGCATTATTCCACTTACCACATTTATCTCCCCAACGGGCCATGATTCTGCCATCTTGAACAATCTCTAGAACTTCACACATATTCGAGCAGTCCTGACATTCGATTCCCTTTACGTTATAGCCTGAATTAATAATTTCAAATCCATTAAATTTCGTCTGAGGATTTTTAACAACATTCTCCTTTGCCAATAAACAGCAACCTATAGCTCCCATCACTTCATGGTGAGGTGGCACAAATACTTCTAATCCTAAAGCCTCTTCAAAGGATTTTTTAATCCCTACATTAGCTGCCACACCCCCTTGAAAAACAATGGGACCGACGATTTCTTTACCTTTAGCAAGGTTGTTTAGAAAGTTTCTCACTAAAGCATCACAAAGACCTTTTATGATATCTTCTTGATTATGTCCTAGTTGTTGTTTATGAATCATATCAGATTCTGCGAAAACAGCACATCTGCCTGCAATTCTTACAGGATTTTGAGATTGTAGTGCCATTTCACCAAAATTTTCAATTTCTATCCCCAACCTTGCTGCCTGTCGGTCTAGAAAGGAGCCTGTTCCAGCTGCACATACGGTATTCATGGCAAAATCACTAATAATATTATCTCTTAATAAGATAATCTTTGAATCCTGTCCACCTATTTCTATAATGGTTTTTACCCCATCCACAAAGTTTAAAGCTGCAACACCATGGGCAGTTATTTCATTTTTCACAACATCTCCCCCTACAATCATGGAGGCTAAATGCCTACCACTCCCGGTGGTTCCTACTCCCTTCACTTTAATCTCTTCTTCTATGTTAGATTTTATCTCCTTTAATCCTCTTTGTATCGCATCAATAGGTTTTCCTTGGGTTTTTGTATATATTTTGTCAATAATTTCATTATTTTCATCCATTAGTACGATATTCGTACTAACAGAACCAACATCAATGCCTAGATAACAGTTCTTCACTTTCCTGTCTCTCCTTTCTTCGTCTTAGAAGATCTATAAAGGCTTCTAGCCTAGTGGTATACCCTGCTTCTCCTGTCATCTCATCAACAATGAGGCAGAGGTAAGGTATATTATAATCCTGCTCTACCGTAGGCAATATACTTTGTGCAACAATTTCTGGCATGCAGGTTAAAGGATAGATTTGTATTACTCCATCAAATCCTCTCTCTGCATATTCAACAGTATAGCCTATGGTTTCTCTAGCATGACCACCAATCATGGTCTTTAAATAGGGCTTTGCTGCTTTATGAATTTTTCCTTCACTGGTTAACTTAAGGGGACTTAAAAATAGATGCTCTGTAAGCCATCGGCTCACTTCTAAAGATTTTTCTATTTCTACTCCCATTTCACCTAACTTTCTCTCAACGTTCAAATTAACAAAGGGTTCTATAATCGTATAGATTTCTCCAACAATACCTACCTTCAATACTTCTCTAGTAGGATCTTCTTCTATATTCATAATCTGTTGTTTTATTTCTTCTATTAATCGAGAAGTTTCTTTATAACAACAGGTGTTTCTTACTTCTTTATGGAATTTATCATAGTAAAAATCTACTTTTCCTATTTCCCTCTGTCTCGGTCTTTTATAATGAGCTGCCTTATCAAGTGCATCCACCTGATATAAAATCTGTACACCTCGCCTTAATGCTTTTCCTATTTTATAAGGATTTGAAGTTTGAGCTAACTTAAATATTCTGCTAATAAAGGTTCTATAATCTCCTTGAGGTGGATCAAATAAAATAAACTCCATTTCATGCCCTAATTCCCTTAATATTTCCTTTTCTAAAACAGAATAATAGCCGAACCTACAGGGACCGCAGCTGCCAGAAAAAACAACCGTATCAGCTCCCGCCTTAGCACTTTCCACAAGATTGCCTATATTCACTTTGAGCGGTAGGCAGATAGACTCTGGAGAATATTTCGTGCCTATTTCTAAAGTATCTTGACTGCATTGAGGAGGAATGACGATGTCTACCCCTAACTCCTCTAACAATACCTTTGCTGCAACATATTGGTTACCCATGTGTGGAAAGGTTGCTTTCATTTCTCTTCCTCCATTCAATCATGTCAATAAATGCTTCTAAGCGTGTGTTAACCCCCGCTTCCCCAGTATGTTCATCTACTGTGATCAATAGAAAAGGCATCCCTCCACGCTTCCTTGTCTTTCTCTCTACTAATTCCTCAATAATGGAATCAATACCACAGCCAAAGGAAGATAAGTAAACAATGCCATCAATATTTTTAGCATCTGTAAAATACATAGCTGTCCCCAAAAGTTTTCTTCCATAACTCCAAAACATTTTTTTCTCAAGGGTTTCAGCATATTCATTAATCTTACGATAGTCCACCATTTCTGGTGTTATTACATGTATATTCTGTTCTTTCAATTTATTAATTAAGCCCATTGATCCGTAATTGTCATATATATTATAAGAATGTCCCATAACAGCAATTGTTATGGAAGATTTTTTTTCATCCCTACTAGAAAAGTCTCCATTAATTGGATAGTTTCCTGCTTTAATCTTCAATTTGTAATCATGATAACTCTCCAATGCTTTTTTATAAGCTCTTCGAATAGTAATAGGATTCTTTGTAACATAGCTGCCGAAGCTATAGACTGTTCTCATTAAGCTTTTTCTGGAACGGTTGAAATTTACTTCTGTATCAATGATAGGTGGCAATCCTTTGATAGAATGAGTAACCATTTCTGGCAGTCCGCAAAACTTAGGACAAATATATTCCTTCTCATAAACACTCATGATTTTCGGCAAAAATATAAAATCTGCCTTATCCTTTAAGTCTAATACATGGCCATGAAATATTTTCACTGGCAAACAGGCTTCGTCTACTGTGTTTTTCACACCTTCATCTAATATTTTTTTATTAGTAGGGTTCGACAAAACCACTTCTGCTCCCAGCTCTTCATAAAAGCTTTTCCATAGAGGATAATAATCATAAAACCACAATCCTCTTGGTATGCCAATTTTAATCGCCATAGTATTCCTCCCTTCAACATCTGTATATTATGTACAAAACAATTTAATACTATACTTGCTTAAGTTAGAGGGATAATGAATCGCCCAGCTAATTCCTTCATTCTTTGTGAGATAGGAGGGTTCTCATAGTCCTCTAAAGTAACCTCTATGCTTTTATCTATGTAGTTTTGAAACTCTTTTAACATTTCCTTACATAATACTTCATCATAAATTATTGCATTCAGCTCATAATCAAGGTATAGGCTTCTTGTGTTGAGATTTGCGGAACCAACAGATAAGATTTTATCATCTATTAAAACAGCTTTAGCATGTAAAAATCCGTTATCGTATTGATAGATCTTCACCTTACTTTTAAGCAATTTTTCAAAAAAAGAGGCATTTGCCCATCCTACAATAAAGTAATCTGGCTTTCTGGGAACAACAATATTTACATCTACACCTCTTAAGGCGGCGGTCTCTAAGGCCTTTAGCATACTATCGCCTAAAATCAGGTAAGGCGTGGCAATATAAATTTTTTCTTTAGCGGCAATAATCATAGAAAAATAAACTTGGCTTATTTCATTCCAATGGGTATCGTATCCACTGGTTACCATCTGTATCGGTAGTGTTTCCTGTAGCTTAACGGGTGAAAAGTATTTTTCATCTATTATTTTTTCTTTAGTGACATAGTACCAATCAGCTAAAAATATTTTTTGCATCCAATGAGCGCCTTCTCCTTCAATCTTTAAACCAATATCCTCCCAATTACCGATAGCTTTATCTCTACCTAAATATTCATCTCCTAGATTAATACCGCCTGTGAAGGCTGTTTTGCCATCAACGATCACCATTTTCCTATGGTTACGATGGTTCAATTTTCCCTTTAGAATTGAATCGACTACGTTATCATAAGCGAAAATTTCTGCTCCAGCTCTCCTTAAATCCTTTATGAAGTCAAGCCCTAATTCACGACTTCCTAGCCCATCATAAATTAGTCGTATTTCAAGACCTTCATTAGCCTTTTTCATTAATAATTCTTTGAATTTTTTTCCTATATGATCATCTCTAACAATGAAAAATTCAATATGAATATGGCTTTCTGCCTGACTTATGGCTTCAATCATCTCATCAAAGATTTTCTCGATATCATTCATTAGAGCCGCTCGATTATAATAGGTCAAAGGTATTCCTGTGTTTGCTTCTATTAATGTGGCTACTCCCTCCTGTTCAGATTGCAGGTTTGTATCCTCATACTCTCTCTCTTTAGTAATCTTCATTAAATCATCTAAGTAATGGCTTCTGTTTTCTTGGTAATTATTTAGTAGTTTTGCATTTTTCCAAATTTTTATAAAGGTAAATCCTATGATAACAAAGACAATAAGTAACCCGTAACTGATGATTTTTATCAGAAGCGGGTTTTCTATAAATTTATACATTAGTAAGGCTATGGCTAAAATAGCAGTAATTCCTAATACATAAGGATATACGCCAAGAATAACAGGCTCTGGTATAATGACAAACAAATTATAATAAACAACTGCTAAAAATAATATCCATGTAACTACAATGAAAAATTTTATCATGTCACCACATCCTTTAGAATCCTCTATCAATATTATCATCATCTCCTAAAATGGATTTTAATATGCTTTTAAAAACCGTGTTTTTTGCTAATACTAGACTTATGTTAATGCTATGAAACATCAAATATTGGAGTTGTAGCTATGTTCGGTATTCCTTATCATATAAAATTAAAAAAAGAAATATGGATATTATTATCCTCTATACTAATCATACATGTAGCCGCTTATTTAATCGTACCCATTTTTCCTATTCTATTAAAAACAGCAAAAAAACTAAACCCCTCTGAAGTAGGCTTAGTTATTGGTGCTGGTTCTCTATTTATTCAGTTGGGCAGCATTATTGCCGGAATCATAGCAGATCGTCTAGGAAACAAGCTTACGATTGTCATAGGAAATGCCTTACAATTCACAGCTCTTTTTGGCTTAGGGTTATCTACTTCCACTATTCCTTTAATTATCTTCTCTAGTCTAA
Source organism: Anaerovirgula multivorans (assembly GCF_900188145.1). Taxonomy (GTDB): domain Bacteria; phylum Bacillota; class Clostridia; order Peptostreptococcales; family Natronincolaceae; genus Anaerovirgula; species Anaerovirgula multivorans. The sequence continues at coordinate 289,023 of NZ_FZOJ01000002.1, forward strand.
ATGGTGTCGGAACAGGTATCTATATCCCTACAACAAAGGCTGCTATTTCTTATCTTGCCACACAGGAAGAAGCAACTACTGCCTTTTCGCTAAGAGCAGTGGCTGCTAACATAGGGACCAGCATTGCAGGAATTTTTGTTTTGTTTTTTGCAACAAATTTCAACTTTTATGCAGGAGGAATCGTTTATGCTCTTCTAATGATTATATCTTGGATTTTCCTACCAGCAGGCTGTGGAGATCAGCCCTGTCCATCGCTACCTCTGAAGAATTACATCAATATATTCAAGGATAGAACCTTCATCATTTTTAGCCTTATATCTGCTTTAATGTGGGGAATTTATACACAATTGGGTTTGCTGCTGCCTCTAAGGGGAGAAGCAATACTAGGAAGTGTAAATAGAATAGGAATAATCTGGACAATAACCAGCATTATTGTAATTATACTACAGCCACTTATTTCTAGAAGTTTTTTAGAGAGGTATTCTCCCATTGTTTCATTAACGATTGGAACGATTTTGTTAGGCATTGGGATTACTTTAATCGGCTGGGCTACCACCTTTACCTTTTTAGTGATTTATTCCATTATCTTTATTTTAGGTCAAATGTTCATGATGCCTACCTTCGACAATGTCACAAAATTGATTGCAGATCCTAACCTATTAGGAGCTTACTTTGCAGTAGCCAATTTTGCATCTGGCGTTGGAGGAGCCTTAGGGGCCTTTGCAAGTGGGAGATTGGTGGATGTTTATGGTATTGTAGATTCTCCTGTCCCTTGGATTACCTATGGAGTACTAAGTGTTGTTACTGTATTGTTGTTGAAATTACCTATCATGCAGAAGATCACTAAAATCACATAGAATCAATATAGATAAAAACTATATGTAGACATGTGCTTATATATTTTAATATACTAAAGGGCTACATTGGCAATCCTTAGCTACGTCTTATCCTTCGGTGTATTGCTAGACTCCCGCTTTAACCAGCAGGAATCAAGCACTACATCCTCAAAGTAAATCCGGCTACAATTCAAAGGGAAAACCCGCCCTTCTGAATTAAGTCTCATTTTATAGCCAAGGGGAAACTGTAGACCCGTATATTAAAATCAAAATATAAAGACACATATATTGTCGTATTCTAATAAACCTTCACAATGTTATAACCTATATTTTGCAAAGCACTAATAATTTCATTAACATGTCTGTGTCCATTTGTTTCAACCGTTACTTCAAGCTGGGCCTCCATAAATCGGTTGGACGCTTTAAATTGATTATGATCAAGTTTGATCACGTTGGCACCTAAGTTTGCCAAAACCTCAGAAATTTTTAAAAGTTCTCCAGGTTTATCAGGCAAATTAACAGAAAAGCAGAAAATCCGTCCGCGGGACACAAGTCCTTGATTAATCATGGATGATACAGTTAAAACATCTATATTACCACCACTAACTAAACAGATGATCTTTTTATTTTTTTCTTTGATTTTTTTCAATCCTGCAAGAGATAATACACCTGCATTTTCTCCAATTAATTTTTGATTTTGTAAAAGTACTAGAAAGGATTCCATAATATCAAAATCAGAAACTGTAACTATTTCGTCTACATATTTTTGTATAATAGAAAAGTTAATATCTCCAGGAGCTTTAACTGCAGCACCATCGGCAATTGTATTTACTGTATCTAGACAAGTAAGTTTGCCATAATCCATAGATATCTTCATGGCCTGTGCACCTTCAGGCTCTACACCGATAATTTTGATAGCAGGGTTTATAGTTTTTGCAGCTATAGCGATACCACTAATAAGACCTCCGCCACCAATAGGAACCAATATACAGTCTACCGCCTGTAACTCCTCTAAAATTTCAAGAGCAATTGTACCTTGTCCCTCAATTACATCCAGATCGTCAAAAGGATGAATAAAAAGATAATTGTTTTCTACTTGCAACCTACGGGCTTCTCCATACGCTTCATCATAGCAGTTTCCAAATAACACAACATTTGCACCATAACTTTTGGTTGCTTCCACTTTGATAAGAGGTGTTGTTTTAGGCATTACAATAGTCGCCTTAACACCTAATTTTGCAGCCCCATAGGCTACACCCTGCGCATGATTACCAGCAGATGAAGCAATAAGTCCTTGTTCCCTTTCCTTTATAGATAATTTCGATATTTTATTATAGGCCCCACGAATTTTAAAGGCACCAGTAATTTGCAGGTTTTCTGGCTTTATATAAACCTCATTGCCTGATTCGTTACTAAAAACAGAACTGTATATTAACTGAGTTTCTTTTATAATACCTTTTAGACGTTCTCTAGCATCTTGAAATTGCAAACAATCTATAAACTCATCACCTTTTACCAATGTATGATTATTTAAGTTAGACATAAACTTGTTCCTCCCCGAAATTTGATAATAAAAAAAGCTCCTCCATGAAAGATCATTCTTTCAAGGACGAGCATTACCCGCGGTACCACCTTGGTTGTATTCATATAAAATAAACACCTCTTTTTCAGTTCAATCAAACCTAAGTCTTTAACGAGACTAATCAGTATCTTCTACTAATTTCAAATTTATCTTTTTATGTTGGAAGATACAGCTCAGGAGTGATTTGTATTTATGTACAGTATCGGTTTTCAGCAAACACCGACTCTCTACAACTGTTTTCAATAAATACCATTCTCCATCTTCGCCTTTATTAATTTTTATGAATTTTCTAATATAATAGCATAATCACCAGCAATTGTAAAGAAAATTTAGAATATAAGTAGTTGCCATCTCTTCACGGTTTTTCTATTAAAAATCAATTCGATATCTAGTAAAAAACTCCTTTATCAAAAAAGATCTAGAAATTCCTGTATCAGTTTTTGGAGAAGAAGCTAGGTGGTAACTTCACAAGTAGTGAGATTATTCATGGGTTACGGGGTATGAACTTTTATGAAATCATCGGAGACGGATATATACCTACCTATACGCGCACTGATTTCACAGATGCTCTACATGAGGCATTTGGTTTTAGAACAGACTATCAGATAGTAAGTACCAAACAAATGAAAAAAATTTTTAAAGACACAAAAAAATAAAAAAATTACTCACTTTTAACAACATATAAAAAAGCTTGCCCCCCTATTTATAAGGGATTTCAAGCTTTTTATTTTCTTCAACTGTCAAAAACAGGAATGTGATTTATTAATCAATAGAACCGTCCCTGTGATTTCTTATCCATCATATACACCCCTTTACTTTTTATTTTTAGCTATAAAATGATCTATAGCCTTCATAACAGACTCAGCTAATATACCACTTCCTATTGCTAAAGCATCTTCATCAATATTAAATTTAGGATTATGCCACTGATAAACACATCCCTTTTCTTTGTTGCCTACTCCTAGCCAATAAAAACATCCTGGGGCTTTTTCCATATAGATAGAGAAGTCTTCACCCCCCATTGAAGGGGTAGGATCTACAATGCCCTCTAGGGTGCATATTTCTGATACAACAGCAGTCCCCAGCTTATACATTTCTTCTTCATTGATTACTGCTGGTAAATCAAATATATATTCTAATGTGGCCTCAGCCCCATAGGCCCTTGCACTATTCTCTATATTTCTTGCTAGCAAACTAGGAAGCTCCTTTCGTAACTCTTTACTAAAACTTCTTACAGTACCCGTCATTTTTACTTCCTCAGGTATGACATTGTTGGCAATTCCTGCATTGATGGTACCTATAGATACGACTGCTGCTTCTAGAGGATTGACATTTCTGCTGACAACACTTTGTAGTCCCATAACAATGGCACTGGATGCCAATATAGGGTCAATGGTTCTATTGGGAATAGCACCATGACCTCCAACACCCTTTACTTGAATTCTAATGGTGTCTACAGCTGCCATTAATCCCCCTAGCTTTACACCTACTTTACCCCCTGGAATATCTGGATGGTTATGTAAACCAAACACTGCATCTACCTTAGGGTTTTCCATAACTCCCTTTTCTACTAATAGTTTAGCACCCTTATTGACTTCTTCTGCTGGTTGAAAAATGAATTTTACATTCCCCTTTATTTCATCTCTTAGTTCTGACAAAATCATGGCTGCTCCTAAGAGTGAGGTAGTATGAACGTCATGGCCGCAGGCGTGCATAACACCTTTTACCTTTGATTTATAGGATACATCATTTTCTTCAGAAATTGGCAAACCATCAATATCTCCTCTTAGGGCAATAGTTGGTCCCTCTTCTTTTCCTCTCAACAAACCTATAACGCCTGTTTCTATATCTATATTAACTATTTCTATATTGAATTTTTCAAGGATTTCCTTTATTTTTTCTGTTGTTCGATATTCTTTAAAGCTTAATTCCGGATTCATATGTAAATCCCGCCTAATTTCTACAAGTTCTTCTTTGTATTTTTCCATAAGAGATCTTACAGACTTCATAAGGCATACCTCCATTCCATTGATTTTAATGAATATTTCTTAGTGAGAATAGCCTTTCTATCAAATAGATTATCAGATCCTCTTCTTACTTAAAGTAGCCAGGATAAAGAGGAAACCTTGAGCTTAACTCCAGTACTTGAGATTGAATTTCCTCCAAAGCTTCATGTCCTTTAATGCCTTCGGCTACCTTATTCATCATATGACCTATCTCTTCCATTTCCTTTTCCTTCATACCCCTTATGGTCATAGCGGTTGTGCCTATTCTCACACCACTGGTTATCAATGGTTTTTCAGGATCAAAAGGAATCATGTTCTTATTAACGGTTATTCCAACAGCTTCTAACGCCTTTTCAAATTCAGCTCCAGTTAAGTTTTTAGGTCGTAAATCCACCAATAATATATGATTGTCTGTACCTCCGGTTACAATTCTAAAGCCATTTTCTTTTAGAACCTCAGCTAGTTTTTGGGCATTTTTTACTACTTGTGCCATACAATCTTTAAACTCTTGACTCATGGCATGTTTAAAGGTATAGGCTTTGGCTGCCATGACATGAAGATGCATTGACCCCTGGGCCCCTGGAAATGTAGCTTTATCCAGTGTTTTAGCATATTTTTCTTTGCAAAGGATAAATCCACCTCTTGCTCCTGCTAGGGTTTTAGTAGTAGTAGAGGTTACAAAATCTGCATAGGCTACTGGACTTGGGTTAACCCCTGCCGCCACTAGACCTGCCACATGGGCCATATCCACCATAAAATATGCATCTATTTCTTTTGCAATGTTGCTGATCTTTTCATAGTCTATCACCCTAGGGTAAGCACTGGCCCCTGCAACGATAAGCTTAGGTCTATGTTGCTGGGCTAACTTTGCAATTTCTTCATAGTCAATTTCCTCTGTTTCTCTATTTAAACCGTAGGAAACAAAATTATATACTTTGCCAGAAAAGTTGGCACTGCTACCATGGGTGAGATGTCCCCCCTGGTCTAATCTCATTCCCAATACTGTGTCTCCTGGATTTAATATAGCTGTATAGACACAGTGGTTAGCGTTGGAGCCGGAATGGGGCTGGATATTGGCGTGCTCCGCCTCATACAATTCCTTTGCCCTTTCAATGCCTAATACCTCTGCTTTGTCAATGACTTTGCTTCCTGCATGGTATCTTTTGCCTGGGAAGCCCTCCATTGTTTTATTGGTCAGTATACTACCCTGTAATTCTAAAACCTGGGTTGGTACATAGCTTTCAGATGCTATCATTTCAATGCCCGTTCTTTGACGTTGAAGTTCCTCCTCCACGATGTTGTATAAATCCATGTCTTTTTCTTTAACAGTATGTAGCATATTTATCCCTCCATATTATATTTTGAATATTGTAAATATTTTAAATTCATTATCTCAAATAATCTCCCTCTTTTAAATTAACTATATTGACTATTTATTGAACAAATTTGCCTTTATTTATTTTATATTCTTCGTAAAACAATTAAGAGACCATAGAAATTTAACCTATTAAATCCCCATGGCCTACATGATGTTTTTTTAACACAACAGGAATTATCCTCCATTGGTCTTAAATCCTTTAGGTGTAACCCCCATAATCATTTTGAAGTTTTTGTAGAAATAATTGAGATTGTTGTAGCCAACCCTATCAGCAACTTCTTTTATAGATAATTCAGTATCTGTTAAAAGTTCTTTTGCCTTTTCAATTTTCATTCTATTTAAGTAAAAGATAAAACTAACACCAAAGTACTTTTTAAACATTCTAGCAATATAGTTGGGGCTGGTATGAAACCTCTTTGCAGTTTCATTTAACTGAATGGTTTTATAATAATTATTATTAATATAGGTCAATATTTCGTTAAAAAACTGATTGTCTGTATAATTGTAATGTAAAACCCGTTCTATTGTTTTCTTAAATTGCATTGGCTCAATGGGTTTTAAAAGAATATCCTTGGCCCCTAATCTTAAAGCAGCCTGGGCGTATTCAAAGTAATTATAGGCAGTAATGACAATAAACTTGATGACTCTTATATAATCTCTATTTATTTTTTCCATTACTTCCATACCATTGTATCCTGGCATTTCAATGTCCAAGAAAACAATATCTGGCTTTAAATGGAAAATCAACTTTACAGCCTCATCTCCTGCAGTAGCCTTTCCTATTACCTCAATTGGGAAACTATATTTATTAATCAAATGCTTTAATAACTCACAGGATAGTTCTTCATCATCTACAATAAGTGCAGTTTTGATAATAATCCCCCCCTACGAAAGGCTTATGATTCTCAAAATTTTTAAACCCACTTAGTTGGCAAAACAATCTTAACAGTAGTTCCTTTGTTATATATACTTTGGACTTCAAATGTGAAATTTTCTTGATACAATAGTTGAAGTTTAGAATAGATCATCACTAATCCACTAAGGGGCTTTTCTTTATCTTCCCTACTTAGTTTTCTATTCAGTTCTTCTATATTTTTATCCTCTATTCCACAACCATTATCTCGGATTTCTATCCATATTCTATCTTTGTGGCCTTTTGCTATGATATGGATATGCATTTCATCCTTTTTATGCTGAAATCCGTGAATAAAAGTATTTTCAACAATTGGCTGTAGACAGTTAAATGGAACATGAACCTTATCTACTTCACTTGAAATATCAAAATCTACCCTTAATTTATCACCATGCCTCAATTTTTGCAACTGTAGGAAGATGTGTAACTGATCTATTTCCTCCTTCAATTTTACAAAATTATTACCTGTCTTAAGTGTATATCGAAACATTTGAGCAAGATGTATGATAGATTCATAGGTTTTAAAGGCATCTTCCTTTACTGCCATTCCAGCAATAGCATTAAGGGTATTAAAGAGAAAGTGGTTATTAATTTGCATGTTTAATATCTTTCCCTCAGTAGATTTTAAGGATTCTTCAAGCATAAGTTCATTTTTAATAATATCTTGGATGATTTCTTCTTTTTTGTTTAATGCCATTTCAGCTTCTTTAAAGATATAGTAGTAGGCAATGTTTTTGCTTAGCTTTTTCATTTGCTGTAATATAGCAATCATTGTTCCTTTAGGTACCACTTGTATGGCGTCATAAGAGGAATCCTGCAAATTATCTTCTTTGTGGCTTTTATGAAGGCTCGGTAATTTGTCTTTAGATGTCCTTATATGTCCCCCTATGATTGTACCAATGGATTCATCATTACATAGAATCGGTAGATAAAAAACAGTAATTCCATAGGCACAAACATTGGCTGACAGTTCTTTATATTGACGAGGTCCCCATTTATCTTGAACTTTATATAAACAGCAATTTTTTATATTGGTATTTACACCACATGTTTTTATGCAAAAATATGGAAAATCCTTGCCTACAATAACGGCCTCTCCTTTTTTATCTAGGATGGTGATAGGTATATGAATCATATCAACAGCTTCATCATATAAATATTTTATTTCATCATTGATTATAATAGGTACCTTCTGCTTATTCTTAAGGTTAAGGAGTTTTTTAATCCTAGCTTCTATAAAACTATTGTTTTCTTGACCAGCTGGTATAGATATAACTAATTGTTTTATAGGCTCCTCGCCAATGTTCATAGTCTCATGAACTGACCCTGCTTCAATGTGGAAAAGGGCTCCAGGTTTTATCCTAATGACTTCCTTCTCTAATAAATGCTCTCCCTCTCCAGATAAGACATATAAAAATTGTTCATTGCCATAGTGGATATGCTTATTTTGCCTTCTTCTTGGAAGAATCGTTGCTACGCCAATATGCATGACATTTGAGGAATTCATAGACTCTGGCTCGTATATCCATTCAATTTCCCCCCAATCAAACAATTGAAGATTTTTTCTATTCAAAGATATCACTCCTGATTGTATTTCTGCAATTATTTTAAACGCTCATCATTCCCTAGACTGAAGATGAAACCTGAATTTCCAGCACTTCTTTGCCTCCTACTCCATTAGGTTAGGTTTCTATGTCATAGATCCTCTATCTGCTTCATATATATTAAATAGTTTTACACAAAAATCTATTACTATCATTATAGCATAAGGAAAAATCCCTGCCATTAATAAATATACTATTCTGGCAAATCTGACAAAATTGTTGATAAATGAGGGGTATGAATATTTATACCCCTTATTTATCCTCCTTTTTCTCTATATCATGACAAAACCTCCTGGATTTTCAGGAGGTTTTTGTTATAGCCTTTTATTTTATCCGGTATACCTACTACTGGCATAGCACCGCCAATAGCTTCATAAATATTTCTAGCTGTTCCATCACCTCCTGCAAACAATAATAAATCTATATTTTGTGACAAAAGTTTTTTAGCTATAGCAATTGTATCTTCTGAGGTCGTACTGCCATCTTTACACTTTCCTATAACCTTTGTTTCAAACCCATATTTCAATGCTATATTTTCTCCCATATCACCAACTGCAGTAAAAATTACAAATTCATCCTTGATATCCTCTAAGATTTTCAACGCCCTTAATGCTCTTAAAGGAGATTGGGGAAGGGCACCTAATGCCCTAGCCTTTTCTACAACTCCATCTGCACCTTTTAATCCTACTCTTCCACCCATTCCCGCTATGGGATTTACGATTAATCCTAGTTTTTTCAACATAAACCCCTGACTTTATGTCTAGCAATAATTTTTCTATAAAAGAATTTACTCTTTATTCTGCTACAGTCTTTTTTAAATAACTTCTCCAGGTAATAGCCCCCTCTTTTGGATCGTCTAGCCCCGATTCATCTACCAGATGAATTACACTATTATGAGGTGCTGTTTTTACAATTTCAGGATTTTCATAAGCTTCTTTTACAATATGAGCCAAGGTTGCAATATACTCGTCTAAATCTTCCTTAGACGGTGTTTCTGTTGGTTCTAAGGTTGCTGGCTCTGGTACATAGTAAGGATGGTGACTGGTCCAATAATGCAAGCCGAAATCTAGCATCCTTCTCTGAATGTCTCCTGAAGTAACCCCTGTTTCTTTTGTTAATTTTTCTAGTGTATATCTTACTTGTTCTATCCTTTGCTTGTCTTTACTATAGGGGGCATCTATTCCAGAAATCTCTAGAAGCTTTTTATATAAATAGTTGTTATTTAAAACAGCTACCTTTGCAGCCTCATATAGTCCTTCTGCTCCCATGCTTCTTATCCATGCATAAGCCTTTAGTATAACCGGTGCCACACCATTAAATATTTTAACCCGCCCAATACTCTTTGGTACATCATAATTTAGATAGTATTTTTCTCCGTCATAGTCGATCAATGGCGCCGGCATAAATTGTTCCAATTCTTTTACTACTCCGAGATCACCCGAACCTGGTCCACCACATCCATGAGGCGTCCCGAAGGTTTTATATTGTAGGGTTCTCCTGCATAACCGGTTAAAAATTCTCCTCTTGAGTTGATTTCATCACAGATAATATGTTAACAGTTGGAAGCTATTGCCTCCACAATTTTTCCCCATTTCAAAATTTCACAATTTAAGTTAATTATTTACATAAGACCCACTCCATGCTATAATTAGTCAAAATACGATCTTTTTTGACAATTATCGACATTAAAACTTAGGAGGGAGTTTAGATGAATAAGGAAAAAGCATTGGTCAATCTAAATAATATTAAATTGCAGGATGTAATTGATATTGAATTCTTGCAAAAGTTTCAAGATGACTTTGCTACCGCTATAGGTTTAGCAAGTGTCACTGTTGACACAGAAGGAAACCCTCTAACGGAGCCTAGCAGATATACTCAATTTTGTAACTTTGTGCATTCTACCGAAACAGGAGACAACCGATGTGCAGAATCTCATCGTAAAGGTGGAGAAGAAGCTGTTCGTTTAGGTAAGCCAGTCACTTATGAGTGTCATGCTGGATTAATCGACTTTGCAGCACCCATCATGCTTGAAGGAAAGTTAATTGGTACGATTTTAGGGGGCCAAGTGCTAGAAAGCTTCCAAAGCGAAGAAAAATATAAACAAATTGCTTCTGAAATCGGTGTAGGAGAGACAGATTTTGTAGCAGCTGCTAAACAAATAAAAAAAATGTCAAATACGGAAATTCTTGCTGCCGCAGAAGTATTGTATTTTGTCGCTAACAGTATGGCAAAAAATTGGTATCATGAACTTAAATTGAAAGATGCTACTTACATATTAACTGAAAATCTAAATCAAATTGCTGCTACCATGGAACAACTTGCAGCATCGTCACAAGAAGTAAATAGCACACAGAATAAACTCAATAGGGAAATTGAGAATGTCAATACAATGTCTGAGCAAATCAGTGAAGTTCTTGAATTTATTAGAGAAATTGCAGATGAAACTCGAATGCTTGGTTTGAATGCAGCTATTGAAGCAGCAAGAGCAGGAACCGCTGGTCTTGGATTTGGAGTTGTTGCAGAAGAAATACGAAAGTTATCTAGTGAATCAAAACAAACCGTTATTAAAATCAAATCCTATATTGATAATATCCAAACTTCTGTCAAAAATACAGTGCAAATCGGAAATACCACTGCTACAGTAACAGAGGAACAAGCTGCTGCGGTACAGGAAGTAACTGCAAGTATAGAAGAAATAACCTCTTTAGCAGAAAGCTTAAATGAACTTGCTCATAGTAGTTAGTCTATTTTATTGTTTAAACTATTGAATGACTAAAGGATCGGAGGTGCTCACATGTCAAGTGTTCAATTTATTATATTTGAATTAGAACAACAACAATATGGTATTGAAATAGATTTCGTAAATGGTATAAATAAATTAAAGGATTTCAAAATTTCCAGCATTCCCAATTGTCCTGATTTTATCGAAGGGATCATTAATCTAAGAGGTAAAGTCATTCCCCTATATAATTTAAGAAAACGTTTCAAATTCCAAGATAGCACGATTCGTAAAGATGATGAAATACTTATCGCTATTGTAAATGATATTATGATTGGACTCATCCTAGATGAAGTAATTGACATTGTTAGGATTGAGGATACTGATATTGAACCTACAAGTGCTCTGTTTTCTACTAATATTGTTAATAACTTCATTTCAAGTATTGCTAAAAAGGATGCTCAAATGATTATTATTTTAAATGTGGAAAAAATCTTAACTGTGAAAGAACAAGATCTCATTGCTCCATTAATTCAAAACAAAGAAACAGAAGCAGTCAATACTTAGTGAACAATAGTGAGGGACGGCTCTTCCAAACCGTCCCCTGTCATGTTTTTACCTAGCTTTTCTTTTTTATACTTGCAATAGCTTCCAGTACTTCTCTGCCAACTTCATATTCTGGTGCAATCTCCACTGAACGTCGGGCGTATCTTTCTGCCTTCTCTAAATCATCTAGATTTAAATGGGTGACAGCTAAGTCACACAAGATAACGGGATGATTTAGGTCATAGGCCAAAGCTTTTTTAAAGAATCTTAGAGCCTCATCGTAACTTTCCTCTCCCAATAGTCTCGTCCCTAATCCTTCATAGGCTTCAATAATATGAAGCTTTATTTTCTCATTTTTCTTAGCTTCAGGGTATTTTAAAATTAAATCCTCGAAGTATTTAACGGAATGCTGATATTCTTCTTGTTTATTGTATTTTATCCCTTGCCACATTAACTGGTCTATTTCATCCTGGGACTTCGTTTCGGTAATGGTATCTCTCATTCTCCTATACGGGTTGTTACTTTTATTTTTTAAAGATAGCTCAAATAATCTATTGGATAATGCCAACATTTCCTCTAGATTTTTTAGTTTATTAATATAACCCTTTGGAATATTGTTATATCCCAAATATGCACCAGCTAAGGACAAGGCTAAACTGGCCACTGTGTCGGTGTCATTGGCCATCAAACACTGCTTTAAAATTTTTTCATAATCGTTGGGGCTTTTTAGGAATACCAAGAAAGCATAGGGTAAAGACTCCAGTACATAGGCTCCACTTCCCCATTTTTCTCTAATTTCCATTACATCTAAATCCTTTTCTATAGCTTCCATTAGCTCTATGCTTATTCTTGTATAAAGGTTAGCAATTTGATTATTTTCTCTAGTACGATAAACCTTAGTTTCTATCCCCTTTATGCTCCTTCCACAAACACTAATAAATTTGTATAGATCCTCTTTACTTTTTAAGCTAAAGGGAGGAATATTTGTTAAATAGGCTATAGCAGTGCTGTGGAGAACACTAGATGCAATAGCCATCTGATCCATATGGGTGATTGCTGCCTGAATCCCTGCCATCAATTTTAAAGAAGTAAAATCCCCGTAATTAATCAAGGCTATAGGAGCACAACGCATAGCTGCACCATTGCCAGCAGATTCTCCTCCACTTTTATACCATTCGATTTTACGGTCACGATAATTTGCAACAAATTCTCTAGTCGTATTACCCATTTGAGTAATAGGCTGCCGAATAAATCGATTTGCCATGTCCTCAGGATGAAACCTCTGATGAATAATAAGGGATTCCGCTAGCATAATGGTCATTTCCGTATCATCGGTGATGTTGAGAGAAACAGAATATTTATCACCCTTCAGGAAATTATTGATATACTCAATCTCACCTTGAAGCTGCCCCTCTAAATGACTTCCATAAGCGTCCCCTAAGGCAAGACTTACCATGGCTCCTTGAATCTTGTCCCTATATTCTACATTAGATAATGGAATCAAATTAATCACTTCATTGTAATCCATAAAACCCGGCATCTCTGCTTCTTCTATTAAAAAATTATAAAGTTCATCTAATGATAATCCATACATAATCGTATCCCTCTTTTAAAAGATTTCTTTTCAATTATTCTATATTAAGATGAGATTTCTCTGCTATTCTCCTTCAAGTATATCTCTTGACTTTTTATTTTTCAAGTGATATATTAGAGAAAATGAATAGAGCCTTTAATTCGGTCCGAGAGACAGAGAAGGATAAAGCTAAGTAGAACTATAGCTATGTTACTTATACCCTTCAGTCTTGAACCGAAGGGTTTTATTTATCTCGGCACCTTTAATTTAGTCCAGCGAGACTAAAAAGGGAGTGAAAAACTCCCAAATACAAAACAGGGAGGAATAAAAATGGAGTTACAAGGAAGACATCTTATTGATCCTAACGATTTAACGCTAGAGGAAATTCAAACAATTATAGATCTTGGCTTGAAAATCTATAACAATCCAACTAATTATGCAGAACTATGTAAAGGAAAAATTTTAGGTACGCTATTTTATGAACCTAGTACCCGTACTCGATTAAGCTTTGAATCCGCAATGCTGAGAATGGGGGGAAGTATTTTAGGCTTTTCCGATGCCAGCACCAGCTCTGTAAAAAAAGGAGAAACCGTTGCTGATACCATTCGAGTTATGGATGATTATGCTGACATTTTAGTCATGAGGCATCCTCGCGAAGGCGCTCCTAAGCTGGCTTCTCAATTTTCTACTGTACCTATCATTAATGGTGGTGATGGTGGTCATCAGCATCCTACTCAAACCTTAACAGATCTTATTACCATACAATACTACAAAAACGAAATAAATAATCTTAAAGTTGCCTTTTGCGGCGATCTATTGTTTGGTCGTACTGTCCATTCTCTTTTAAAAACCTTAAGTAGATATCCAAATATGAGCTTTATATTGATTTCTCCTCCAGAATTAAAAATTCCCTATCATTTAAGAGACGAAATCCTTCAAAACCATAATGTGGAAATTATTGAGACCCATTGCCTTGAAACTTATATGCCAGAAATCGATATACTTTACATGACCAGAATTCAGAAAGAAAGATTCTTTAATGAAGAAGATTATGTAAAGTTGAAGGATAGCTATATTCTCAATCGTGAAAAGCTTCAAAGTGCTAAAGAGGATATGTTGGTTCTGCATCCGCTTCCCAGGGTAAATGAAATTAGCTATGATGTTGATCAAGATCCTCGAGGTAAATATTTTGATCAAGCGAAGCTGGGTGTTTATGTAAGAATGGCCTTAATGGCACTACTTTTGGGGGTGGTTGAATCATGTTAAAAGTAACAAGTATCCAAAAAGGTATTGTAATTGATCATATTACATCTGGAAAAGGCTTGAAAATCTTTCAAAAGCTGAACTTAGATAAAATGGATACACCCGTTGTATTGTTAATGAATGTTCCAAGTCAAAAGCTAGGGAAAAAAGATATTATAAAAATACAAGATTATGTAGACATAGATTTTACTATATTAGGATTAATTGATCCAAATATCACAATAAATATTATTGAAGATGATAGAATTGTTAATAAGAAGGATATAGTAATTCCCAAAAAAGTAACTGGAATGATTAAATGCAAAAACCCTCGTTGCATTACCTCCATTGACGATTATGTGGAACCAGAGTTTACATTGGTACCGAACGGTAAAATCCAATATCGTTGTAGCTATTGTGAGGAATTGACGGAGTATAAGCTATAACAACAAAGGGACATAGGTCCCTTTGTTGTTTTTCTGTTTATAGACTACTATTCATTTTTATGCTTTTTAATCGTTTCATAATATTGTTTTGACCTTTGCCAAAATAATCATGTAATTTTCGATATTCTTCAAACAATTGATTATAAATCTTCACATTTTTCTCAATAGGTTGATAGGTCTCATCTTTTAATTTAGCCATTTTATTAGAAGCCTCCAACATACCATCATATCCCCCCTGCTCTTTCCCTGCAGCTAAAGCTGCAAAAATAGCTGCGCCTAAAGCAGGAGCTTGATCTGAGTCTGCAATTTTTATAGTCATCCCTGTAATATCTGCATATATTTGCATCAGCATCTTATTTTTATGGGATAATCCTCCACAAGCTACTAATTCGTCAATATCAACCCCTTGGCTTTTAAAAGCATCAATAATCATACGTTTTCCAAAAGCCGTTGCTTCAACTAATGCTCTGTAAATCTCTTCAGGCTTTGTTGCCAAATTTAATCCAACAATAAAACCAGTTAAATCTGCATCCACAAGTACGGAACGGTTGCCGTTCCACCAATCAAGAGCTAATAATCCATGCTGACCTGGTTTCAATCTAGATGCTTTTTCTTCTAACAGTTGATGTATATTCACACCTCTTGCCTTTGCTTCCAGATAATAAGTTTCTGGTACACAATTTGTTACAAACCAATCAAAGATATCTCCAACCGCCGCTTGACCTGCTTCATAGGCAAAATAACCAGCTACTGCTCCATCTTCTACAACACCGCTTACACCTTCTACAATTTTTTCTTCTTCACTCAATACAATATCACAGGCGGATGTTCCCATAATCATAAGCATTTGACCGGGTTTTACAACACCACAGGCTGGTGCCGCTACATGGGCATCAATCACTCCAACAGCAACCGCTATGCCTTCTGTCACCCCTAATTTGCTGGCCATCTCAAAGGTTAAGGTGCCTGCTGCTGATCCTATTGGCAAAATTAATCCTGATAATTTTTCTTCTACTAAATTCTCCAGTCTGGAATCTAGTTCCTTTAAAAAGGATTTTGATGGATAACCTTTGTGTTTATGCCATAAGCCTTTATATCCCGCATTACAACTGCTGCGAACCAATTCACCGGTTAGTTGCATCACTGCCCAGTCGCCAGCTTCAACAAATAAATCACACGCCTCATATATTTCTGGTGCTTCTTCTAGTATTTGCCACACTTTAGGCAGCAGCCATTCCGACGAAATTTTGCCTCCATATCTTTCCAATAACGCTTTCTCTTTATATTGAGCCACTTCATTAATAAGATCTGCATGTTTTTGAGCTGCATGATGTTTCCATAGCTTAACCCAAGCATGTGGATTGTCTCTGAATTCATCTAGCTGACAAAGCACAGTGCCATCGGCTTTAATAGGCATCATTGTACAAGCCGTAAAATCAATACCTATCCCAATAACTTGTTGGGGATCCACTTTCGATAATCTAATGGCTTCAGGAATCCCTTCCTCCAGAACCTTTAAATAATCTGTGGGGTCCTGCAATGCCCAATCTGTACCAAGTGTACGATGGGAATCAGGAAGTCTATTCTCTATCACACCATGGGGATAGGTAGTAACAGTACTGCCCATAATTTCACCTGTGTTTACATCAACCACTACTGCTCTTCCAGAAAGCGTTCCAAAATCAACACCAATTGTATATAAACCCATTTTTTCACCTCATATCATTTTTTGTATAATGGCCCATAGGTTTGACAAGCTCTGTAATCGGCAGCTTCTAAATCAACTGTGCCATAGGCAGCCCATGATTTAGGTCGAAAAATATTTTCTTCATCAACATTATGCATTGACACAGGAATTCTAAGCATGGAAGCTAAGGTAATCAATTCTCCCCCGATGTGGCCATAGCTAATAGCTCCGTGATTGGCTCCCCAATTATTCATCACCGTATATACATCTTTGAAGGCGCCTTGCCCTGTTAGTCTAGGTGAGAACCAAGTAGTTGGCCAGGTTGGATCTGTCCTCTGGTCTAATATATCATGAACATCTTTAGGCAAATCTATGGTAAATCCTTCTGCAATTTGAAGTACTGGACCCAATCCTTTCACCAGATTAATTCTTGACATGGTAATAGGCATACCACCTTTGGTTAAAAAGGTAGATGAAAAACCACCACCCCTAAAATACCCGGCATTTGCTGGACTGAATTTAGTTGCTGCTAAACAGTTTGTTACATCTTTTTCTGTAATATCCCAATAAGGCTTCATAACAGGCTGACCCTTTGCATCCACCTGCTGGCCTGTACCGTCTAAGCAGGTAGATCCAGAGTTGATTAAATGAATCATTCCATTAGCTGCTAACCCTTTTAGCTTGAACCCTGTTACTCTTTCTACAGCTTCTGGACTCCAGTAGGTTCTAACATCTGAAAAGATTTGAGCTGTTCCAGTCAACAGATGTCCAAATAACATGGGTATTGCATTTAAAGTGTCATTTTCTGTAGCCATAATATACGCCTGACGTACTCCATTCCAATCAAAAGAGGAATTTAAAATAGTTTCCATAAAATCTCCATTGGGTCTAAAATCTGTCCATTGACGTTGTCCTTGGAATCCAGCAGCAATAGCATTATGCCCTTCCGCTTCCTCAGCAAACCCCATAGCTTTCAGTTTTTTGTTTCCCACCATTAAATCTCGGCAAATTATGGCCATTTTAACAACATATTCCCAGTCCCTATCTAATTTTTCTCTTGAAAATTTAGAACCCTCAGGATTTCTATCTTCTCCTTCAATACAATGCTTTTTTACCCATACTAAAGCTTCTTCGTATTCTTCATGATCATAGATACCTTCTTCAATACGTCTGGCAATCTCACTCATATCTACATATTCATTTCGCATTCCTAAATAATCATTGAAAAAATCGGGATTCACAATAGATCCAGCAATACCCATTGACACACTTCCTATGGCTAAGTAGGATTTATCTTTCATGGCAGCTGCTGCTAAACCAGCCTTAACAAATCTCAAAATCTTTTCCTGTACGTCCTCTGGAATTTCCTCATCCCCTATATCCTGAACATCTCTCCCATAAATACTAAACACCGGTAATCCCATTTGATCATGTCCAGCTGCCGCTGCTGCCAGGTAAACTGCACCAGGTCTTTCTGTTCCATTAAATCCCCAAATTGCCTTAGGTCTTGTAGGATCCATATCTATAGTTTCTGTACCATAACACCAACAGGAGGTAACTGTTAGAGAAACACCAACCCCCTCTTTTTGAAATTTATCCTCACAACGAGCTGCTTCTGCAACCCCACCAATCCCTGTATCTGCAATGACACACTCTATTTTCTCACCACTTGGATGCCTCAGGTTTTCTTCAATCAATTTTGCTGCTCTTTTAGCCAAATTCATAGTTTGTTCTTCCAATGATTCTCTTACTCCCCGTCTTCTGCCATCAATCGTTGGTCTGATACCAACCTTTGGCAATCTACCATTAAGTCTAAATCCTTCCTGCATTAGGATTCCCCCTTTTCATTCAAGCGTATATTTTACACCTTTGATATGCTTTAAAGACTATAATAATCTATATATCTCTTCACTTTTCTTTAATAACAATTTACTGTATTTTTCAATAATTTCGTCTGTCATCCTTAAAGAAGGTCCAGTTATACTCATAGCATACCTTACTTCTTCATTCCTGCTTTTAATTGGAACTGCAACACATCGAATTCCATACTCATGCTCCATATTATCAATGGCATACCCTCTATTTAATGTCATTTCAAGCTCTTTCAGCAATAATTGCTTATCCTTTATTGTATTAGGCGTAAATTGTTTGAGTTCTCCTTTAAGTACAGCTTCAATCTCTTCTTTTGGTAAAAAGGCAAGTATAGCCTTCCCTATGCCAGTACAATACAGGGAGGCTTTAAAACCTAAAGCCTGCCCTGTTCTCATGGAATTTGCTGGATATTCGGCCTCTACATAAACTACTTCATTTCCAGACAGCGTCCCAAGAAAAACGGTTTCTCCTGTTTCTCCACTAATTTCCTTCATAAAGCCCTTAATTACCTTGATCATGTTGTTACTTAAATAATATACATGACTTAACTCCAAAACTTTTGCCCCAAGCTTATATTTGCCACTAGAGCTGCTTTTACGTACAAATCCACATTGCTCAAAGGTTTGCATAATATTATGGACTGTACTCTTAAGATACCCACTCAATTCTGCAATTTCCGTAATACCTCGCTCAGCATGCTCTGCATCAAAGTAATCTAATAATTTTAAAGCTTTATAAAGGGATTTTACCTTTGGTTCTATTTCATTTTGCATAAGTTAACCTCTTTTCATTATTAATGAACTTTTTTCATTTATCGTATACTTATGCTTTAAAATTGTCAACCTCCAATCTTCTCTCTCTTATAAAAGCTGATATAATCGGGGCAACAAGAGACAGCACTGACACACATATGAAAAACAAACTAATTGGTCTCGTAAAAAATATAGAGATGTTTCCCGATGACATAACCAATGCTCTCCTCAGATTGCTTTCTGCCAGTGGTCCTAAAATGATACCAATAACAATTGCAGACATAGAAAAATCAAATTTGATTAAAAAGTAGCCTGCAATCCCAAAAAACACCATCACAAAAACATCTATCAAGCTATTATTAATAGCAAAAGCACCTACAAAAGTTAAAGTAAAAATAATGGGAATTAAAATCTTCTTAGGAACATTGACTACCTTCACAAAAAGCCTAATACTAGAAAACCCTAAAATACCCATAATAGCATTGGCAACAAATAATCCTAGGAATATAGCATACACTTTAGAGGTATGTTCCGTAAACAATAGAGGTCCTGGCTGTATCCCTTGCACCATCAAAGCTCCAAGTATGATAGCTGTTGCACCGTCTCCTGGTATTCCCAGTGTCAGCATTGGCACAAATGCCCCACCACTTACGGCATTGTTACCGGCTTCTGGTGCTGCAACCCCTTCAACCGCTCCTTTTCCAAACTCATTCTTATGCTTTGACCAACGTTTGGCTTCGTTGTAGGAAATATAAGAAGCAATATCGCCTCCGGTACCGGGTACTGCCCCTATAAATGTACCAATGAAGGAGGATCTTAGTACAGTAAAAAAAATACGTTTCAAGTCAGCTATAGAGGGAAATACTCTGTCTAATTTGACATTATATTTAACAGCTTCTTCTCCATAAGCATCTTCCACGGTTAATAGTGCTTGAGAAAATGCAAATAAACCTATCAGGACGGGTACAAAGGAAATTCCCCCCATTAAATATATGGAACCAAATGTAAACCGTAAATGACTCGTCATGGAATCAATTCCTATGGTGGAAATCAGTAAGCCAAATATGCCCCCCATCATACCTTTTATAATAGACTTTGAGGAAACACTGGTGATAATGCTGATACCAAATATGGCTAAAGCAAAATATTCAGGAGCAGAAAATTGTAAAGCAACCTTAGCTAGTAATGGAGAAACAATCATTAGACAAGCTGCACTAAACAGGCCTCCGAAAACAGAGCTGAAGGTGGATATTCCAAGTGCCCTCCCTGGTTCGCCATTTTTTATTGCCATTGGGTAGCCATCTAATGTGGTGGCAGCTGATGCTGGCGTTCCAGGAGTATTTAATAAAATAGCAGAAACAGATCCACCATAAATGGCTCCACAGTAAATACCAATTAACATTAAAATACCGCTCATTCCTTGAAAGGCAAAGGTTATAGGAAATAACAAGGCGATCCCCATGTTAACAGATAACCCTGGCAATGCTCCAACAATAATGCCAACCAATGTGCCAAAAAGGATTAAGCTTACATTTTCTATTGTCACTACATTTTGAAAAGCTAGTATTATATTCTCCATATGTTAACCTTCCCTTATCTAAAAAATATTGGTTTTGGCAATGGTATATTTAGAATCAAAACAAAAACAACATAAATAAATGTTGTAACCAATAAACTTGTGGTCACCATATATTTCAAGCTTCTGACCTCCAGCAAATACATAACGGCAGGAATAAATAATAAAGTTGCTATAACAAAACCAAAAAAGTATAAAATAACAGTAAAGGCTATGGTTATACCCATCAATTTATATACTCTTTTTATGGGCACCGTTAAAAGTACCATATTTTCCATCATAGATGTTTTTTTTGTAGTTAAAGTGCTAATCACAAGAATTAAAGAAAGACCTATTAGTACTGCTCCTAATAAACCTGGCCATAAACCGGGACCTGGGGCATTACCAGCCTTTTGGGGAAAGTCTTTAGACAAATAAATAAAGGTTCCCCCAATAATGGTGGTTACACAGGCAATAATATAACTCCATTTTTTCAATGAACTGTCCCTCCTTCGTTGAGTAGATGGGATGGTTTGTATAACCCTGATAAGATTTTTTATCTTATCAGGGTTAAAATATCCTTACTTATTGAACATCTACCATTTTTAATAACTCACCATAATACTTGTGATCTGCTTCCATCATTTTATAGACTTCATCTCCCGTGATATCCACCGGTGAAATCCCTTGCTTGCTTAAATATTCTTTAAAGGCTGGATCATTGACAGTTGCTTGTGCTGCAGTAACTAAATAGTCTACAATTTCCTCAGGTGTATCTTTTGGTGCAACAAGGGCTGCCCATGCACGAATACTAAAGTCAAAACCTAATTCCTTAAAGGTTGGTACTTCTGGGAAAATATCCGTTCTCTCATCTGCCATCACAGCCAATATCTTAAGAGCACCTGCATCTACCTGTGCCTTTGCTGCTGAAGGGGAGGACATAACTGCATCAATATGCCCACCTACTACTGCTGCAATTGAAGGAGCGGTTCCTTCTGAATAAGGTACATGAGTTAATTCAATACCAAATTGATCTTCCATTGCAACTGCTGCAAGATGCCAGATTGCTCCTGTGCCGGAGTTACCAACCTGTAGTTCTCCAGGGTGTGCTTTAGCATAATCAATAAATTCTTGCAATGTTTGATAGGGTGCATCTACAGGTACAATCACCGCCGCAGGGTCAGCGATTGGCGCGGCGATTGGAATAAAATCTTCATAAGTAACAGGACTTCGGTCTAAGTGTGGAAACATAGCTAGCTCTACAGTTACCATCCCAAGCGTGTAACCATCTTTCTTTGCATTTGCTGTCTCTACCATACCAGTGACACCATTTCCATCGGGCTTGTTGGTTGGTACAAAAGTAGCTCCTTCAGCATGCTCCTTCATATACTGAATTAATCCTCTGGCAGTTATATCTGTTCCTCCTCCTGGAGATTTTGGAATAATGACTGTTATTTGCCCCCCTTGAGGATACTCTTTACTTCCACATCCCGTCATAATTAGTGAAAACATCATAATTACAGCAATTAAAATGATACTTTTTCTTTTCATGTTCATCCTCCCTTTTATCTTTAATTTCATATCAATTAATAATATTTTAATTACTTCACCAAGCTAGATATTGGATATTCCTTAGATAATTTCTTTGAAATATTTCTCAACTGCTGAACCTCTAATTTATAGGTTTCGGTCAATTCATTTGCATTTTTCGTACGACTTTCACAGGAAATCTTTTGGCCCTCCAACTTCATATAGTACTTTGCATTCACTGGATACAATTGTTTTTCAATTAATGCACACATACTAAGAATATTTTGTAATTCAGAAGCCTTCTCTGGACTTTTATCCCAGTTATTACATAACCACACATATAAATCAGGATGAAAATTTGCCATGACACCACTGTACCCGTTGGCTCCTATTTTTAAAGACGCTAACAGTGTTGCTGTATTTGCATTAAATAGCTTTAATCCAGTTCCCTTTGTTTTTATTAACTTCTCCTTTATGTTCTCTAAATCACAGCTAGTGTCTTTTAAAAAGGTAAACCTACCTGTTTCAGCACACCATTTCATTAATTCAGAAGATAATACTCTTTTATATGGGTAAGGACATTCATAAAATCCAAGGGTAATCTCTTGCGGAATATCTTTTAGGAATTCTTCTAAATTTGCTTTCCATATATCATCTGATTCATGCCTTGCAGCAAATCTGTTTGTAATTAGAACAACTGCTTCTATCCCGGTCTCAGCCATACGATTGACTTCTTCCAATTGACTATACAAATCCTCTGATATATGACCTGATGCAATCACAGGCACCTGCCCATTCGTAATCTTTTTTACAAATTTTGCTATTTCAATTCTTTCTTCAAGAGATAATTTAAACATCTCACTTGATTGACAAACTGCAAAAAGACCAGCGACACCATTTTTTATGTACCAAGCTATAAGATTTTCTAATGCATTATAATCTACTTTTCCATCTGAAAAAGGTGTAATCATTGTGGGCCATACTCCATTTGGTATATAATTTTTCATCTACTACTAACACCTTTCGTCACTATAATTTTAAAATATATTTTTTGTTTTTTTATTTAAACTATTGTTACTTAATTCTAATCTGCCAAAATGCAATATTTTTACGATTCCATGTGTAACTAACAAACACTTCATCTTTCACTGCTATAATTGCCGGATAAGAGTATTCACCAGCATCACTTTCAAATTTAATTTCTTCATGCCAAGTCAATCCATTATCTTTAGAAACCGATAAGACCATAGGAGTACGCGGTCCCCAATTAATACCAACAGGATTGTAAGCTAATACCAATGTACCATCTTGCATTTTTACTACATCAATACCACTATTATTGTTTGGTAAATTTGTGGGATATGCCTCTGTCCAAGTAATGCCATAATCTAAAGAATCACTGCGATAAATACAGCCTTCTGTGCTGCGTAGCAGCATATGTATCTGCCCCGGCTTGGACTCCCACAAGCTTGGTTGTATCACACCTCTTCCCTTAAAGGACTGTTCTGTTACAGGTATATCACTGAAAACCTTTTCCACTTGCTGATCATTAATGTTGTTGATCATTATGTCAGCACTTTTTACCCAAGATTCTCCATCATCTTTTGATATATCTACAAAAGCTTTCCATATGCCATTTTCAGTAGAGCCAGGTGCAGCTAACCAGCCATTGGAAAGTAAAATTACTTTGTTTCTTACAGGCCCTCTTCCACCTCTATCCTTAGGAACCATTTCGAAGCTTTTACCCCAACTTTCACCATCATCTTTTGATATCTTTACTTTGGTATACCATTCCTTTAGTAATTTGCCAACCTTATAAAACAAAAGAATATCTCCATTACCACGTTGTAATAAAACTGGATTCCAATGGGGTACCTCCTTCTCGTCAGATATTTTGAAGGGATTTTTCCATTTATCACCTTCCTTTTTAGAAATCCAAATATCTACATCAGCCTCTCCCTCCTTTGTGCCTGCAAACCAGGCTAGATAAATGCTGCCATCTTCTAATCTTAATAAAGTTGATGCATGGCACATTTCAAATGGCAAATCACCATTGATTACATGGCTATGCTCAATAATTTCATGCATTAAAACGCCTCCTGACTAAGCAATATCTAGATAACAAATCGAAATTTGAATCCTTTAGGGTATTTTCTATTATCTTTATTTAAGTAACATAATTTTCTAGGTGTAATCAACATATTAATATTTTCATCAATAATGAACATCGTTCATTATTGATTATATACTGAATTATATAACAATTCTGTTTCTCTGTCAACAATATTACTGATTAATAATACTATTATTTATATTTAGTTTACTATCTACATTGCTTAGCTTACTATTATATTGATATCCAACATTGGAAATTCGCTTTTGAAAATATATTGATTTAATTGCAATTTATTTTCTACAACTAACTATAAAAAAGAGAAAAATCCTAAAAAGATTTTTCTCTTTTTTATAGTTTACATAACAGGGAACTGTTGAACAATTCCCTCACCTAGAACTCTATAGACGCCTATTAGTGGCTTTTCTGTTTTTTTATATTTTAAGATTAAGATTATTTCCCGGTCAATTTCTTGGTCTTAGTAGTACAATCCTCCATAGCCTCTATAATGATTCCTCTAAAATGATTCTTTTCTAGAGTATAAACCGCTTCAATCGTCGTGCCACCTGGAGAACAAACTTGATCCTTTAGTTCACCTGGATGTTTTCCTGATTCTAAAACCATTTTCGCCGCCCCCATTACTGCTTGAGCAGCGTATTGGTATGCCTTATCTCTTGTCATTCCCTGCAGAACTGCCCCGTCTGCTAAAGCTTCAATAAACATATAGACGTAGGCTGGACTGCTGCCGCTGACGGCAGGAATCATATCCATAAGCTTTTCATCGATAATATCTGCTTTTCCAATACTATTAAATATATTTAATACTGTTTCCAATTCCTCATGTTTCACTTCGCTATTTGCAGTAACAGCTGTCATGCCTTCACCTACAAAAGCCGGAGTATTTGGCATAGTTCTTACTATTTTTATTGGATAATCAAAATAACCTTGTATGAAATCAATAGATATGCCAGCAGCGATTGAAATAAGAATGTGATTATTTGTAACATAACCCTTGATTTCTTCTAACACATATCTATAGATATTGGGCTTAACAGCTAAGATAATAATATCAGTGTTTTTCACTACCTCTACATTACTTTGGCATAGATTGAGATCATATAATTTAGCCATTTCTTCAGCTTTATCTAAAGCTTTATCACTTACATACATTTTTTTATAAATATCTTGAAAATTATTGACTAAACCCTTTATCATAGCATCCGCCATGTTTCCTGTTCCGATAAAACCTATTTTCTTTTGCAAATTCATCACCTCATTCATTATTTTCCAAAAACTGTAACCTCTTCTGTTCTCTCTAGTAATTCTAATAAAATGGTTCCCTTTCTCTATTAAAAATCAGAACAAAGTTCCATAATAAAAACATCCTTTTATAATTAGTTTTGCGACAAACACATATAAAAGGATGCTGATAAAACTAACGGAAGCTATTTAAGTTAAATGTTTACTTCCCTAAGATATACCATCCTGGAGAAAAAATCAATACCTTAAGGACAAAAGATAAAATTTCCAATAAAAATTCCATGATTGCTTTTATATTTTAATTTGGATCTATGCTTCAGATCAGAAAATTCAATAGGCTCAAGCATTGGTTTAAAAGAGGTAAATTAAGGAAAGTAGAACTTTCCTAGTATATAAAAAAGAAACTCCCTTTTTGTAGAGTTCCTTTTTTATAAACAGATTTACTTTTCAACAATTACAGGACTTGCCCTGCTTTTATTTTTTACTAGCTATAGTTCATTTTTTTTTATATCCTTCTATCTTGTATCACTTCAGTTTAAAAGCTTTCATGCTCTGTCCTAGCTATAATTTCGTCCTGCAATCCCTTATCTAGGTTATTGAAATAATCACTATAGCCTGCAACTCGTACAATTAAACCCTCATAGGCTTCAGGATTTTTTTGTGCCTTTTTTAAGGTATTTGCATCAGCTATATTAAACTGTATATGATGACCATCCAATTTAAAATAAGCACGGATTAAATACATTAAATTATCCAATCCCTTTTCGTCTTCTAACAACTGAGGAGTAAATTTTTGATTTAACAATGTACCCCCAGTTTTTAAATGATCCATTTTTGCCGCTGACTTGATGACAGCGGTTGGTCCTTTTCTATCGGTTCCTTGAACTGGAGAAATTCCTTCTGATAAGGGCAAGCCTGCTCTTCTACCATCAGGAGTTGCACCTATAACAGAACCAAAATATACATGACAGGTGGTGGGCAACATATTGATTCGATAGGTTCCTCCCCTCATAGACCTTCTTCCATTAACAGCTTCATAGAAGCTGTTGAATATCCTTACCATAATATCATCGGCATAATCATCATCGTTGCCATACCGAGGTGTTTTGTTCAAAAGCAGTTGCCTTATGTTTTCTTTTCCTTGAAAGTTTTCCTTTAGAATTTCTAACAAATCCTTCATAGATAAGGTTTGCTTGTCAAAAACATGATATTGAATAGCCGATAAACTGTCAGTAATACTGCCGATTCCCACTCCTTGTATATAATTGGTGTTATATCTAGTACCTCCAGCATTGTAATCTCTTGCATTTTTGATGCAGTCACTTATTATAATAGACAGGAAGGGTGATGGCATATAATTAGCATATAGCTTCTCAATAATATTATTTCCTCTAATTTTTATATCGATAAAATAATGTAGCTGTCTTCTAAATGCCTCCATCAGTTCATTAAAGGACTGAAAATTTTCTGCAGCACCTGTTTCAAGGCCTATTTTTTTACCACTTATAGGATCGACTCCATTGTTTAATGTAATTTCCAATACCTTCGTTAAGTTGAAATATCCTGTTAAAATAAAGCTTTCCTTTCCAAATGCTCCTGCTTCTACACAACCACTGGTACCACCACACCTAGCATCTTCAATAGATTTTCCCTGGCGTAGTAGTTCTTCTATAACAGCATCTGCATTAAACACAGAAGGCTGACCCCATCCCTTTCTAATAACCTCCTCAGCTTTTTTAATAAAGTAGTCTGGGCTTTTCTTGCTGACTTGTATATTGGAGCTAGGTTGTAATAGTTTCATTTCATCAATGACCTCTAGTAACATATAGGATACTTCATTAACCCCATCAGAACCATCTATTCTTAAGCCTCCAATATTAATGTTGGCAAAATCTGTATAGGTCCCACTTTCCTTTAAGGTAATTCCTACTTTTGGAGGTGCTGGCTGGTTGTTGAATTTCACCCAAAAACACTGTAAAAGTTCCTTTGCTTCTTCATAGGTTAAGGTTCCTTCTTCTATATCCTTTTTATAAAAAGGGTATAGATGCTGATCAAGTCTTCCAGGACAAAAAGCATCCCAAGTGTTTAGTTCTGTAATCACCCCCAGATGAACAAACCAGTAGCTTTGTAATGCTTCTGCAAAATTTCTTGGGGGATTTTCCGGGATATGATAACATGTCTCTGCTATTTTTTCCAATTCCTTCTTTCGTTGAGGATTTTCCTCTTTTTCGACCAAGCTCTTTGCTTCTTCAGCATGCCGCTTAGCAAAAATCACAATAGCATCTGCACAGATATTCATAGCCTTTAGCTCCTCTTGCTTTTCATAGGCTTCAGGGTCATTATAATAATCAAGACTTTGTAGCTGTTCCTCTATTTCTCTTTTAAAATCAAAAAAACCTTTTTCAAAAATCTTATTGTCTCCCACTGTATGTCCAGGAGCTCTTTGTTCCATAAATTCTGTAAATATTCCAGCCTCATAGCAATCCTTCCATTCCTGTTCCATTGCATTAAATATTAAGTTCCGCATAGATTTTCCTTGCCAATAGGAAATTATTTTTTCCTCTTGAGTCTCTCGCACCTCCTCACTAACAAAAAAGGATATCTTCTTCCTATCATTCATTATTTTTAAGTCTTCTAAGGTATGACAGCATAATTCTGGGTAGGTAGGAGCTGACTGGGGTCCTTCACCCCTTTCTCCAACAATTAGCTCCTCATCATTTATGCATATTGTTTTATTCTCCATTAAATGTTTAAACGTCAAAGCTCTAAGAACTGGTATAGAAACCTTATCTCTATATTTCTCATAAGCCTCTGTAACCAGCACTGCTCTCTCGATAGAAATACTGGGATAGGTTATTTCGCTTTGCTGCCTTAATTTCTGAACCCTTTTATTCATTCCTCTTAATTTTATCTCCATTCATCTTCACCCTCCTATGATTACATTTAATTTCAATAAATTCAAATTTTTCTTAATTGCCTCCATCTCTTCATGAGCGGGCTCCAGTATTTCTGGAATTTTATATATTTCTCCTATCCTTTTATATTTATCTACACCAACGCAATGATATGGAAGTATATTTACTTTATTTAAACCTAGAGATGAAATAAACTCTCCAGTAGCTAGAATATTATTTTCATCATCATTCATTCTAGGTATTATTGGCATACGAATATGAATATTTGGATGTGCTGACACAAGTTTCTCTAGATTTTTAAATATAGGAATATTAGATACACCAGTAAATCTTAGATGTTTTTCTTCTTCCATATGCTTTATATCATATAAGAATAAATCAGTTAATTTGCTTATTTTTTCTAGAGTGCTCCAGCTTGCAAATCCTGAAGTGTCTACTGTTGTATGAATCTTTTTTTCCTTACATTCCTTCAAAAGCTCATATAAAAACTTATCCTGCATTAAAGGCTCACCACCTGAAAAGGTTACGCCTCCCTTTGATTCTTCGTAGAAAACCCTATCCTTCTCTATTTCTTTCATTACTTCTGAAACCGTCATTTCTTTTCCAATCAACTCAATGGCATTTGTAGGACATACTTCAGTACAAATTCCACAGTCATTACACTTCTCCTTATCAATAATATTATTTTCTTTTATTAAGTCTATGGCATATTCCTGACATTTACTAACACAGGTTGCACATCCAATACATCGTTTTTTTGTAAATATGACTTGTTTTTCTAATCTTTTGCTCTCAGGATTATGACACCACCAACAGTTTAAAGGACAACCCTTTAGAAAAATAGTGGTTCTAATTCCTGGTCCATCATGTAAAGAATATTTTTGTATATTGAAAACAATCCCTTTTTCCAAGACATCACCTCAAATGATTTAAAAAAATTTAAATATGCTTTGCAAAATGAAGTTGTGTATTCTATTATATCGTATTTTATCTAATTGATTGACAACTTCATCCTGCAAAGTTCATATTATCGTAACTATTCTTCCTTCTGGGCTTTTATTTTTTCTTTAGAAGCTGCTAAGCTTGCAAAATAGAAAAATGGACCAAAAGTAATGATTAGCATAAAAATCATCCAAAATATTGTTTGTCCTTCCATTTATTCATCCTCCTTTATTTAAACCTTCAGTTCATTTTTGAATTTTTCATTGGGCCTTTTAATCCATTTAATAAACCAATTGTTCATCATATAAAAAACAATGCCTGTTATTATAAGCTGGAATATTACTGTTCCAAAACTATCTACCAGCAATGGATTCCACCAATTCGTTGGATGCCACGTGATTGATTGCCACAACCACCATCCCACAACAATAGCTAACATCATTGGGAACATAATAATGCAATAGTTGTACCATTTTCCTACATATATATCACTAGATTTATTAATGATTTCTGTACGGAAACGATCTACCCCATATTTATAAACAGCTAGGGCAAATAACAAGCCACTTGCCAATAAACCTATACCCCATACCCAGTCTTGGTTATTTAAAATATCCACACTATAGGCGGATGGAATTCCTAATATAAAAACCCCTAGGCAGACGATAATAGTGGCTTTTTTTCTATCAAACCCAGCATTAATAAAGTTTCGAACAATAACCTCTGTTTGTGGAACAATAGATGTTAAAGCTGAAAGGGATAATGCTAAAAAGAAAACAATTGCAATAATATTTCCCCCTGGTATCGTGGGGAACAACTGAGCTAGGTAAATAAATGTAAGTCCAATATTACCAGCAGATAGAGCCTCAACCGCTTCTGCTTGTGTAGCGGCTAGGACAAAAACTGTAGGTAATACAGCCATAGCTGCTATAATTGCACCAACTGCATCTCCAAAGGTAATCATAAAACTGTTTACTGCTATATCTTCATTTTTCTTAAAATAGTTTGCATACGTTAGCATCATTGCCCAACCTGCACCCGAGGACCATGCGGCTTGGGTAAATGCATTGAGCCAAAGCTTAGAGGTTCCAAAAGCTTGCCAATTTGGCACAAATAGAAATTTGAGACCTACGGCTGCACCTGGTTGCATAAGTGCCCATATAGATGAGCCAATTAGACAGGCAAATAGTGTAGGAATAGCAATTTTAGCTACTGCCTCTAACCCACCTTTGACTCCTCGATAAATCACAGAACCTGTTAATATAACTGCAATTGCTTGAAAAAATATGGTTTGAGCAGGATTACCCACAAATCCTTCCCATAGCTCCACGGAATCAAATCCAGGTTTAATTGCTCCTTGTAATGCAAATACAAAATAACGTAGTGCGTAGGCAAACACTACTGCATAGTAAAAGGTAATG
Organism: Anaerovirgula multivorans; assembly: GCF_900188145.1. GTDB lineage: Bacteria > Bacillota > Clostridia > Peptostreptococcales > Natronincolaceae > Anaerovirgula > Anaerovirgula multivorans. The sequence goes on from NZ_FZOJ01000002.1 coordinate 319,915, forward strand.
GCTGCACATACTAATGTAATCCAACCACCTAGCCAGGTCTTCTTTTCACCATAGAAGTCTCTGAATGAACCTATTGCTCCTAATCTTGTGGTCTTACCAATCCCCATCTCTGTCATTAAAAGAGGAACAACCCATATTAAATTGGCTATTGTATAAGCTATTAAAAATGACCCGCCATCATTACTTCCAACAATCCTAGGGAATCTCCATATATTTCCTGTGCCTACAGCCATACCCATAGCAGCTAAAATAAAACCCAACCTACTCCCCCATTGTTCATCTTGCTTTTTACTCATTTAACTACCCCCAAACTTTATATACTTTTTTATATGTTTCCTGCTATTTTATGTTTTTTCCTCCCTTCTTAAATTTGAACTTCTCCGTATATTCTAAATATTGCAACTTTTATGCCATTTTTTTGTGATACTAGAAAAATACTCCTTTTTTAATAACATCTTGATTTTATCTATTCTTTACTGTGTCATATTTATTTTTAAAATTATATTTATATAGCAACAAAAAAAACGTCCCAAAATCGGAACATTTTTATATCTTTTTTTTGCTTTTGTCTATATTTTGGGACAATTATTTTGTGTTAATTTTCCACTCTATTTTATATTTTCGTATTTTATTATGGAGGGTTTGTCTAGGGATTTTTAATAATCTTGCAGCTTCAGCACAGTTTCCATTAGACTTTTCAATGGCTCTACATATCAATAATTTTTCATAACATTTTAAAGCACCCTCCAAAGGTGCTATAACCGCTTCTGAATCTAATGCTTTTTCTTCCTTTGAATCTAGAGTAGTAAGGGAATGATTGGATTGTGAGTGTTTTAAAAGATTATATGGTAAATCTTGGGTTGTAATTCTATCTGTTTCTATAAAATTCATGATACTTTCCAGTGTATATTTTAATTCTCGAATGTTGCCATACCAAGGATATTGTTTTAGTATTTCCATTGTTTCAGGTGAAACCTTCTTTACATTTTTGAAAAGTTTTTTATTATAGCTGTTGATAAAATGGTTAACCAATGGTTGTATATCCTCCTTTCTCGCTCTTAGAGGAGGAATCGTTAGGAATATAACATGTAATCTATAATATAAATCTTCTCTTAAAGCCCCTCTTTCCATTACCTTTATTGGATCTTCATTAGTTGATGCCATAATTCTTACATCAACTACAGTGGTTTTGTTATCTCCAATCCTTCTAATAGCACCATCCTGTAATACCCTTAATAGCTTCCCTTGTAACTCTATGTCCATAGAATTAATTTCATCTAAGAATAATGTTCCACCATCTGCTAACTCAAAAAGTCCTAATTTTTCCTTGGCTCCAGTAAAGCTTCCGGAAGAAGTACCAAATAATATTCCCTCTAGAAGTGTTTTAGGTAATGCAGCACAGTTTTGAGCAATAAATGGCTTATTTCTCCTTTTTCCACCATTATGTATCGCCTGTACCAACAGCTCTTTTCCAGTTCCCGTTTCTCCATAAACTAGAACAGGGGAATCGCTATTAACAATTTTACTAGCCTTTTTTTCTAATTCTCTAATAACGTTACTTTCCCCAATAATATCTTGAAAGGTATAGATTGTCCCATTTCCCCTATATTGTCTATCCGCCTTATTTTTATGAAAAAGCTGTTTTTGTAAACTAGCCACCTGCTCTGATAAATACTTGACTTGGCTTAAATCCCTATACTTTTCTAATGCCCCTATAATCACTCCATTCTTAATTAAAGGAATGGTGGAGGTTAGGGTTGAAACCCTTTTTCCTTTATGGTTTTCATAGGTTTGCACATAATCTATGATTGCTTCTCTATTTTTTAGAACTCTATAAAAGGTACTGGTCTCTGGCGTTAAGTCCGGAAAAATATCTAATATATTTTTACCTATAGCCTCTTCATCAGTGATTCCTGCTATATTAGTGGCTGGTTCATTAAAAAAAGTCACATTTGCCTCACTGTCTACTAAAATGATGCCTTCATCCAAATGAACTAACATTGTTTCTAAGATATATTTATATTCCATGTGAATTCACCCCCCTAATAGGTTTTTTATGTCACATAAAAAATGATATATTTCATAAGTAGATACGCAAGGTTCATGATTCTGTATCAATTCCTTTTAATAGAGCTTAATTACCTAAGTTTTGTACAAATAACTAAACTGTATTTAGAAAATCATGGAAGCTTAATTGAACATACTTAGGTTGTAATGCTTCAACAAATAGTTTTGCCAGTTCTGATAAGCTAGGCACAACAATCTCAACATGATCTTTTAGTTCTATTACCTTAGCAGAAATTGTCCCTAGTTTTTTTATCAGTGAATTAACACCCATATCCTTAAGCTTAGATGTGTTAAATGCTGTATTTTTCATCAAGGTAATCAGGTTATGACTGATGAACACTAACCACAGAAATCCGTAGATGCCATAGAATTTAGATGTTCTTAAATTTTTAATGCCATACACTTCTTTACAGCTCCTAAAGAAGGCTTCTATGGTTTGTCGCTCATTGTAAAAGTGAAATAGCTGGATTGCATCCATTTCTTCAGCTTTTATGTTGGTGAGTAAATGAGAGTATTTAATTTTTCCATCCTTACCAACAAATTCACAAACAATGATTCTTAAATCCGTAGAGCTAGGAATTTCTGCAACATGTACTTGGATATTGATTTTTTGCCACTGATGTTTCTTCACTGATTTTGAAAGGTTTTTGGATTGCTGAGTTGAAAAACCTTTTACTACAAATTTGGA
>NZ_FZOJ01000065.1 GCF_900188145.1 Anaerovirgula multivorans
GTAAAATTGACTCAGTAGGAATCCGTAATGGTGGACTAATAGGCACAATTTCTAGTCGAACAACCCTAACAAACAGTTACTACGATGGAGTAAAAACACAGATAGTACCAAGTAAAACAGCAGATGTCAGCCGACTCACTACAGCCATGAAAACCTTAGATAACTATGAAGGCTGGGACTTTGAAGAGATCTGGACAATCCAAGAAGGAGAGAGCTATCCCTACTTAAGAAAACTATCTAAACCATCAGCAGTAGAAGAAGGGCTACCAGAGGAAGAAGTAGCAGGAGGGAAAGGAACAGCAGAAGACCCATATATTATCATGACAAAAGACCAACTAAACAATATGAGATATGAGATTAAAGCCTACTATCGACTAGGAAATGATATAGATCTAGACGAAGAAGAATGGGAACCAGTAGGAAACAGCAGTATGCCCTTTAGCGGAACACTGGATGGGAATGGGTATAGCATTAGCAATCTTCATATCAACAAAGGAACAGTAGATTATGTTGGTTTAATGGCATATACCAACAATGCAGATTTTAGAAACATTAAAATTGATGATATATCTGTGTCTGGGAAAAATTATGTAGGAGCACTGGTTGGTTATGCTAAAGGAGTTAATTTATTCAGCAATATATGTATAGGAAGTGGAGAAATAAACGCTACCTCATATATAGGCGGTTTAGCAGGATTAATTGAAGGCGGAAATGTAGAGTACAGTTCAACCGAAGTCAACATCGTTGCCACATCAAGCTATGGTGGAGGTTTGATCGGACACTCAAGAACCGATATTTCAAAATCTGTTGCATTTGGAAAGGTTGCAGTTACATCAAACTATGCAGGCGGGTTAGTAGGATATATTGCTAGTAATAACATAATAGCAGAAAGTTATGCAACAGGAGATATAACAGGCAATGCCTATATTGGCGGACTAGTTGGAAGAGTATATGCAAATGGAGCAAAAATAGAAAACTGCTTTGCACTAGGTAAGGCTACAGGTAGGGAGAGTAGTCCGTATACAGGAGGATTATTAGGACAAGCCTACAGTAGCAGCACCACAGCTCCAGTTAATGTAAACAACTGCTATTCAGCAGGAATCGTTAATGCAACGGGAACAACAGCAGGAGGATTAATAGGTCAAAATAGCAACACATTAATAACCAGTAGCTATTTTGATAGCACAAACACAGACATTGATACACCAGAAGCTCAAGCTAAGGACACTTCAGCCTTGATGGATACAGCGACATTGATAGGCTGGGATTTTGATGAAGTATGGGATATAGAGGAAGAGGAATCCTATCCTTTCTTAAGGGTACTACCAGTTCCACAGCATGATAATATGCCAAATCGATTGAATCCAGTATGGCTTAAGATTGCGAAAGTTACCTCTAGATCTGTAGAGTTGACATGGAAACCTGTACCAGAGGCAGACTACTATGATATTAGCCTTGATGGAGAGATCATTGCTACTGTTGAAGAAGTAGGCTTTTTACACGCAGATATAGAACCGGGAAAACTATATCAATATAGGGTAAGAGCCAGAAACAATGAGTTGGTTAGTAGCTGGACACCTACTTTGAAGGTGATTACATTACTTGATACACCTGATAATGTAAGGGTGGAACGTGTGGAAGAAGGATACAAGATTACATGGGATGATGTGTATAAAACTGTAGTCTATGATATTGAAATCAATGGAATAATCGTTGATTCAACAACTTCAACCAGCTATATTCACACTACTCCTCCCTTTGGCAGTCAGAACATATACAGAATAAGAGCTAGAAATCATCAGATAAACAGTAGATGGAGCAGCATACAACATCAATTACACTGGATAGAAAATCTATCGGGAGTAAGCATTACTGCTGTTAATTGGGTAACTGATACCTCGAAAGAAAGTGAAGTAGAATTCATTATAAAGGCTAAAGGTGAGGATATCTATACCATCCTGCTGGACTTAGTTTATGATCCGCGGAAACTAAAACTTATACCAGAAAGTATGGAGAATCTCGTACAGGATAGTGATATCTATTACCATGTAGTTAGCAAAAGAAATTCAGGAAGAATTAAGATACTGATTTCCCGAACAGGAGACATCAGAGGAAAAAATGGAGAACTAGATTTAATAAGGGTGAAATTTAGCCTGAAGTCTAGGGACATGACTAAACTAGAAATTCCACAGGCTAAGCTGGTGAATTCGTATGGGGAGTACATCAGTATTCAAGATATTTCATCTCTAAATGTTAGAATTCTGCCAGAATTTGAGTTGTTTCAAGAAGAATAGGATACAAATGTATTCTTAATAAAAGAATTAAATATTTTTCAAGTAATAGACCTTTATTAAATTAAAGGTCTATTACTTATGAAAAAAACACTATTATAAGCTTTAACAAAGATAAATTCAATAAAAATAAAGCTACCCTAAAGGTAAAAAAATATATCACGATAGGAGAGGAATTAAATGTCAAGTCTTATTAATCATAAGGAAGTAGTAGATAGTATTGTCAACACTTCAATTAGTTTTCCGCTAAACAAATGGTATGATGATGACACGTATAAAGGACCATTGGATAAATTTGGAAGTATGCAGACGATTGTGGTAGACCCAGGTGGTACTAGAATTGAGACAAAGGAAATATTTACAGCAACATCTTATCCCGATAGCACTTATTATTATAATCGAGGAGGCTATACAGGAACTTTAAATCTAGTAAATGTTATTCAAGAAGAGCGAGGAGGGGGAGACACAGGAGGTGATGGAGATCAATCTCAACAAGAATATATTGAAAGAGAAAAAGAAAATATTGAAACAGGTTATTACGACAAATACGGAAGTCTAGTAAGAACTACCTATTCTTGGGGAAATAGCAATAATCATCCAACCCTATACATCAATGATAGCAGCTATGAGGGTGAAATTCCCTCAATAGGTTATTACAAAGATCCTCCCCAAACCACATATAATCCCGACGGTAGTTATCAAGTAGTTATAAGACATGTTGGAGTATACGGAGGTTACGTAAGGATAAAATCTCAAGGTGAGGGCGGAGGTGGAACCTATACAGTATATACTGGTTTTTATAGCGGCACCGTCACCAAACCCCCTGTATATGAATATCTTCAACAATATAAAGGAACAGTTTATACAAACAAGATTATTCAGTCAAATTATGGAACACCTTGCAATACCCAAATGGTGAATGAACCAGTTAATATAGCCACAGGTAACTATTATGCTACAGAGATAGATTTAAGCATACCTGACCGAGGGCCTGCCCTGGAAATCACGAGATACTATAATTCCCTAGACACAAGAAGTGGGATGATTGGTAAAGGATGGAGACTAAACTACGAGAGCAGTATTGAAATAGATGGGGATACAGGAGATGCCATTGTCACCTATCCTGAAGGACGAACGATTGTATTTGATCTGCAAATAAGTACTGGAAAGTATATAGCTCCTGAAACTGTCTTTGACACTTTGACTAAAAAGCAAGATGGTACCTTTGAGCTCAGATGGCAAGATAAGACTATTTACGGGTATAACTCCGATGGCAAGCTAACTTCTATCTCTGACAAAAACAATAACCGTTTAACTGTGCAATATGATGGAAGTGGAAATCTATCAAGGGTTATCAGTGCAGGTGGAAAAAGATTGGATTTTACGAATGAGGCTGGAAAAATCAAAACTATAACAGATCCTATAGGAAGAACCATTGTATATAGCTATAATGGATCAAATCTCAGCCAAGTAAAGGACACAGGAAATGGAACCACCAGGTATGCTTATAACAGCTTGGGGATTACATCTATCACAGATCAGAATGGAAAACGGTTTATTGAAAATACTTATGATGAATTCGGAAGAATCATCAAGCAATACGATGAAAACAATAACCTTATTCATTATAATTATGATGTAATTAATAAAATCAATACCTATACCATTACTTCAACTGGCCATAGTATAAGCTATGAATACAATGAAAAATTATACATCACTAAAAAGACTTTCCAAGATACTACCTATGAAGACTATACTTATGACCAGTGGGGAAATAAAAATCAAATAAAGGACAGAAAAGGTAATATTACTAAATACACCTATGATGCAAGAGGAAATCTACGCTCTATGATTTCACCATCACCTTTTCTCTACGAAACTACCTACATTTATGATCAGCAAGATAACCTGTTACAATACAAAGAACCAAATAACTTTACCATCACCTATGAGTACGATTCAAATAGCAATATGACAAAATCTATAGCCCAAATAGATGAAAACACAGATGCTATCACTGTTTATGATTATGATGACTATGGACGAATAATCAGTATAACAGATCCAGAGAGCAATACAACTGAGATGGAATACGAGAATGGCAGTAGTCCTGTAAAAATCATTGATCCAGAAGGTGGAGTCAGAGAGTATTCTTATGACAATCTTGGCAGAAGGACGTCAGAAATCACCATCCTTGGAACCACTATATATGTCTATAACAATAAGGACAAGATAGAAAAAATCATAGATCCATTAAATAACATCACTAGAATGAAATATGATCATAGAGGAAACCTTATTAAACGCATCAAACCAGAAGCGTATAACCAACAAACTGACGATGGACAAGGTTATACCTATGTTTATGATGGGATGGACAGGCTGATTAGAGAGGTAGATCCTTTAGGGAATGTGAAGGCATATAAGTATAATGACGAAGGTTATAAAACCAAAGAAATCAATCCTAATTTCTACAATGCTGCTACAGGAGATGGTAAAGGGATAGGATTTCAGTATGACAGCAGCGGAAGATTAATCAAAACAACGAATCCATCCGGTAAAAAATCTCGGACAATCTATGATCCAGTAGGAAATATCATTAAGCTTATTAATGCTAATCACTATAACGAAGGTATAGATAATGGTCCTGGAATAGAGTATGTATATGATAATTTAAATCGAATAATTATGGAAAAAGATCCAGAGGGTAGAACGGTTAGGAAACTGGTATACAACGCAAAAGGTAACATAATAAAGGAGATAGATGCTAAAGGGTATCTATCAGCTTCAAATGATGATGCCCGGTATGGAACTGTTTTCAAATATAACCTTGCAGGATGGCTTTTAGAAAAAAGAGAGCCTTTAAAGAAAGAAAATGATACTACTTATTATAGGATAACAAAATTCAGCTATGACAAAACAGGAAAAATCATTGAAGAAAAGCATTCAAAGGAGTATACTACCTTGACAGGAGAGCCAACAGACGGGAACATCATAACCTATACTTATGATCAATGCGGTAGAAGTAAAACTATATCTGATAGCACTGGAGCCTATATAGAATACTGCTACGATCCTCTTGGAAATGTGACAAAAGAAAAAAATAAGATTAATAACGAAAAATTCAAAACCATCGGCTATGAATATAATGATACAGGTAAAATTATAAAAAAATGGCAAGAAATTGATGCAGAGGATCTAGCCATAGAAGACCAAGAAACAATTCATGCAGAAACAGTATTGCAGTATGATAAAAATGGTAACCTTATCAATATGACAAGCCCTGAGGGACATGTTACAGATTTTGTCTACGATTTGGCAGACAGACTTAAGGAAAAAAGACAAAAGGTAAATCAGCAAGCCATCAGTGTCAAGGGTACCACTGCCTCCATTATCTCAGATAAGACAATCCTATACCAAGGAAAAACCTACGAATTTCAAGTTATTATCCATCCGCATGAAGCAATTACAGCAGTGGATCTACAGATAGATTATGATAGTAGATTATTAGAGATTTTGGACGTAGATAGAATACAATCTGTAATGGTAAACACTCGAACTCCGAGGAAAATCATGATTAATGCTTCCAAAATTAATTACACTGCAGATATCCAAATTGCCACCATCACGATGAAGGTAAAAGATACAGTAGCAGGTACTAGTAGCTTAATCATGAACCCAACATCCACCTATACTACTGTTGATGGTACTTATCATTTCAGTGGATTATGCGGTAAAACTATTTATGCCAATGGACCAGACATGAATGAAGACGGTAAAGTAGAGGTAAATGATTTTACCTTAACAGCACTTCTTAAGGGAATAGGAGTAAATGATCAACTTTTTGAAGAAAAATATGATATCAATAATAACGGTATCATTGATAATGAAGACCTTGATTTTATTAGAGATTGGATTTTTCAAGACAAAAGTGCACAATTAAACAAAATTGCTTTAGAAAGGTTCCTACAAAAACATACTAGTGCAGTTTATGAAGTGGAGACAGCGGAGGAAGTAGAACGTGTTACTACTTATGGATATGATAAGGCTGGAAATCTAGTAAAAGAAACGGATACGAACCAAGCGTTTGTAGAGTATCGTTACGATGAATTAAACCGTTTAATTGCTATCACCCATAAAACAGGAGGCACTTCTCGAATCTTCTATGATGAAGTGGGAAACAAAATCAAAGAAGTGTTACCTGAAAACTACAATACTTCCCAGGATGATGGTTTAGGTACCACTTATACCTATGATAAAATGAACAGATTAATCATGATTACCAATGCTACTGGAGAAGTGATACAAAAAAATATTTATGATACCAACGGAAACCTGATGAAGGTAATTGATGGGAAAGGATATCTTGCTGGAGGAAATGATGATGCAAGATACGGCATGGAATACAGCCACGATTTTGGCAATCGCTTAACAACAGTAATAACACCAGAGGTAAAGTTAAAAGGCAGCACCACAGCCTCCTACACCTATGATGCATTAGATCATATACTAACCTATCAGGATGGAGAAGGCAACCTAACCACCTATTTTAGAGATGCTTGGGGAAGAGCTACTAGGATAATAGATGCAGAAGAAGTCAGTACCTATTATCAGTACGATTATGCTGGCAATCTGGTGATGACAAAGGACGGGAAAAACAATACTACGAGGTACAGCTACAACAGTCTAAATCTTCTAGCCTCCATCATTGACCCAACCAATGAAAGAATTACTTATTATTATGATAAAGAAGGGCGAAGGGTAAAAGAAATCGACCGGAATGGAAAAAACCTATATTACCAATACAATCATGACAACAACCTAACCTCACGAAGAGTAGAAGAAACACAAGAAATAGAATCCTATTATTATAACAAAGATGGAACCTTACTGGCTGCCGCAAATAACAATGGCATAGATGTTTTTCAGTATACTCCTTCAGGACACTTAAAGAAAAAAGCACGAAACGGAAAAACATTACTGGAGTACACCTACAATAAAAACGATAATGTTGTGAAAATGAAGGCACTAGATGAAACCACCCATTATGACTACGATCCTTTAGGGAGATTGCAGCGTGTAAGAGAAGACAATGGTATAAGTGCCACCTATCACTACAATATTGATGATACCTTATCCACCATCAGCTATGCGAATGGCATTAATCATAGCTATAACTATGATAGAGATAAAAATGTTATTTCTCTCCTGCATAAAAGCCCCCAAGGAGAGATGATAAACAATCTAACCTATACCTATGACACGAGAGGGAACCAGCTAACAAAAACAGAGAACCAAGAAACCACTATATACACCTACGACGAAATAAATCGTTTAAAAACAGTAGCGTATCCTAAAATAGGTACAGAGACCTTTGACTATGACAATGCAGGCAACAGAACCTTTAGACAAATGGGACAAGAGATTACCACCTATGAATATGATACCAGAAACCGATTAACAAAAAGTGGTAAAAATGGTATAATAACCACATACAATTATGACAACAATGGAAACCTGTTAAAAGAAATAGAAGAAAACAAAACAACCACATATCATTATGACAGCTTTAACAGACAGATTGAAGTAGTCAAACCAGACGGTTCCTACCAAATCAATCATTACGATGCCATGGGACATAGAGTAGGAATAACAGAAAAAGGAATCAGCCACGACTTTGTACTCTCCGGAGCCAATATCATAGCAGAGATCAATACAAACACAGGAGGAGTAACAAGATACACCAGAGGTCATAGTCTAGTAGCAACAAAAGACCACCGAGGAATCACTGGTTACTATCTCCATAATCCTCACAGAGATATAATGAACCTAGTAGGAGACAATGGAGAAATACAAAACAAATACCAATACGATGCCTTCGGCAACATCACAGATCACGCTGCCAGAATAGCCAACCCCTTCCGATATGCAGGAGAGCAGTATGACCAGATGGCAGAACAATACTACCTCAGAGCAAGATACTACAACCCTAAAATAGGAAGATTCACACAAGAAGATACCTTTAGAGGAGATGGATTAAACCTATACACCTACGTTGCTAATAATCCTGTTAGATATGTTGATCCAAGCGGTTTAGCTAAATGTTCACCTAATAATGAAGTTGATGCAGTAAAAGGAGCAGAACCTTTGGTTAGGTCTGATGATGCTAAGGGGACGAGTCGAGATAATCAGTATATATATCAAAATGATGTTATTGATCTATTAGAGAATAGGGGATTTACCAGTCGCGGAGAATATTTGTCATATAATTCAGGTAATAAGATATATGATATAGCACGTCTATTTACTGATGATTTTTTAACAGGTGTAGCAACAGAATCAGTAAAAACATTCTCAGTAACAGGAGCTAAGTATTTATCTGGTATCGGTTATGCGAGTACTGCTTATTCAATCGGTAAAATATCAGATAAGCTTGAGAAAAATGAAATTTTAAAAGAGTATGGAGGAGATAAATTAGAAATTTTCACTTATTCTGAACAGCATCTACAAATAAGTGATAGTGGACCAGGAACTAAAAGTACGTTAATACAGAAGACAGCAATGGTAATCTCAAAAAATGCAGATGAAGAAGTTGTTACTGGTTTGATAACTAGTGCTACTATTACAGTTTCTAGAACAGGAATATATGAAAGCGATAAACCGCGTTATGAGTTTGGCATGTTTGATTTTACCCAAGAGATATTAAATGAATTAAGATAAAAATAATAAGTATTAATAAAGAGCTTTTTAGCAATTAAACTATTCTTAATTTGTAAACTATTACCTCGAATTAGTTTGAGTTGAGGTAATAGTTTAAGTCAAGTGTACTGCATAAATCAAAGGAGGTTCAGTACGGTGTGCAAATTCATTAAGTATTTTTGTTTTATAATACTATCTTTAATCACGGCAAAAGCATGAATGAAAGTTTTACCATGGAACAAATTTCAGCTAAAAACTAAAAAGCGTATATAGTAAGATTGTCTATAGATAATACTAATGAAAA
>NZ_FZOJ01000067.1 GCF_900188145.1 Anaerovirgula multivorans
TATAAGCAGATAACCAAAATCTTTGATTTTGTGTTAGTCGCTTAGTTTGTTTATCTAGAAGAAGCGGGAGTCTTAGCAATACACCGAAGGATAAAGTTTCTTTACAGTCTACAAATAATAAACATTTACTTAGCACTCTGGTAAAAGCGGCAAATTACATGACCTAACTCTAGAAGGATATGGAATAACCTGATTATATGGTGGCGGATTTAAGTTAGCATGTAAATCTTGTGTTACTGGTATATCAATAGGTTTTCTATTTCTATCCAGCTGGCTCCTTAAAATATCTGTTATGAGCCTTCCAATCTGTCGTCCAAGCCGCAATCCTTCACTTAAGTCCGATGGAAAATGCACTCCTCCATATAGGCGTGAAATAGAATTCTCTTCGGCTAATTCTTTTAGGTGTTCAGCTTCTGGAGGAAAAAAGTAGCTTAAGATCACCTCAGCTGTTCCTGATATAACAGAATGCCCTGATGGATAAGCAGGAAATTTTGGAGTGCAAATTGCTGTAAGCAGTTTTTGATCCAGCTGATTTGGACGTGGAACTTGCCAAAGATACTTATAATACCAAGCGATTACAAATGCATCGCTAATTCCTGCCTGAACTGCCGCGAGTACACGGGCTGCTTGAACTGGACTGAAGTCATAGGTATCCAGCAGTCGATCTATAATGGGGGTCCATTGTTTTGTAGCTGGACCGTCTCCCCAATATTCTGCAATTTTCCTTTGTTGACATGTACTATTATTTAGTGCATGTTTAACAACCGATAGTTCTTTACAGAAGTCTATCTTGTCTGGATGCTGTATAGTAAATCTAATGTTTTTTCCATCTAGTGTAGTAATTTTTCCATTCCTACTCCTTTTCATAAAATACAGAGGCCATGAACCAGCAGTTGGATCAATTCCCCTAGGTAATTGTGACTCTCCTGCGTAAGGCAATTGGAACCATTTTTTTTCAACCTTTTTAGGTTTTTTTCTTTTGTTGTACTTATTTATTTTTATGTTCTGTATGTTTTTGTTATGGAATCTTACATATTCTATTGCTGCACTTGAACATACTATTCTCTTCATAATTATCCCCCATTACTACGTAATCTTGATTATTACAGTATATGAAGGAAAAACTACCTATGTTACCTAAAAGAGAAAACAAATTTGTATCACTTACCCTACCAATTTTCATAATGGACTATTTCGTCAAGTTTTTTTCGTGGGCGAGCTTGAGGGCTTTTCTTTCCATAGCCAAGAGTAAGGATAGCAACTACATATTTATCAGAAGGTATATTTAGAACTGGTCTAATATCTTCTTGGGTAAACCATGCAACCCAGCAAGTACTCAAACCTAAACTTTCTGCTTCAAGTACTATATGTTCAATAGCAATAGATGTATCTCGAATAATTTGCTTTAATTCCTGATGGGGACTATTTTCACCAAGAAATAATTCTACATCTTCTTTTATTCTAGAACGTATATCTGCAACACATACAATGAAAATTGGAGCTGCCAACATCCATTTTTGATTATGGGACAATTCAGCGAGTTTTTCTTTAGTTCCTTGTGATTTTACAATAATAAAATGCCAAGGCTGTGTATTGTGCCCAGATGGCGCTAGTCTTGCACTTTCCATCAGTTCCGTGATTTTTTCTTCTTCTATTGGTTTATCAACATACTTCCTTACACTTCTGCGCATATTAATTTGATTCATCATAAATATAATTTCCTCCTATTTCATTTCTCTAAATTTTGTAATATCTCTTCTATTCTTTACTGTCTTGTTCATTTCCTTCAATAAATATAAAGTCTAACACCTCTATAAAATGACAATTTTCACATGAAACATACAAAGTTTTTTAATCCTTTAAAATTTCATAGGCTTCATTAACCAATGCACTTATAGCTTTATCTATCTCTTTGTCCTTAACAAGAATATAGTCTGTGTCATAAGTAGAAATAGCAAATATACTTATTTCCTTTTGCGCCAATATATCACTTATTGAAGCAAGGATTCCAATCAAGGAAAAATCTAATGGTCCTTCAACTTTTAGAACCCTCCAATCCTTTTCACATTTTATATCATTAGGGATACTATCTTGAGGGCATACAATGGATAACTCATCTGAAGTTTTGGTTATGGAATAAAAGTCGCTATTTCTCCCCCATTCAGGAATGGGGTCAGTTTTCTCCAACCTGCAAACTCCATATTTTTCTTTTAATAATTTCATTGTTAGTTTCTTTTCTACCATTTTCTGTTTCCTCCTTGTGATTTGAAGTACTGAAAAACCTTCCGATTTGAATGGTCTTAATTTTGCCCCTGTAACATTTACCTTATATTGCAAATATAGCAATATTTTATTTTTATGTCAAATTAACCTTATATATCACATTAAATGATGACAGTCTTTTCTAAATTTTTATGTAATAATTACAAAAACTACCCTCGCTTTGTGTTACGGTTCTCCATATCACTTTAATTATAGCCTTCTTTAGGTTTAGCATCTTCCACTTTTCATCAATATCCATTATGCAACAGCCCGATTATCTTCATACCAGCACAGAATACAAAATGGGTATTTTTAGATTATTCTTATACTGTTTGTTGATAAAAGAAGAATGGTATATTTACTTTTTATTGAAAGTCAATTCTATTGCTTTAAGTCAAAAAAATGCCGTTCCTTATAATAAGGTGAGTCGTTGTAAACTTTGCCTTATTGACTCATTTTCTTTTAAGTTCAATATGTTCCGTTAGATTATGTTTATTTAATCTATATTGTAAACCTTGTCTATGTAATCCTAACTCCTTAGCAGTCTTTGTAATATTATAATTATTTTTTTTAAGGGAATTTAGTATTACGTGCTTTTCATACTTGTTCATAATATTATTAAGGCTAGTATCCTCTATTGACAGTGATTCATATCTATCAGTTTTAAGAATAGCATTATATTTAATGATACTTTGAGGAATATCTCTTGTTGTGATATAAGAATCTTCACACACACTTATTGCATATTCTACAGTATGTAAAAGTTCTCTAGCGTTTCCTGGCCAGTCATAAGACTTTAATATTCCTATTACAGAATTACTTGTCTTAAAAGTGCTGCCATATGATATCTTTTTAATAAAAAAGTCATATAAAAGGCATATATCATCTTTTCTTTTTCTTAATGGTGGTATGGGAATTGTGATTGTATTTATTCTATAGTACAAATCCGATCTAATCTTTCCAGATTTAAGTAAGAACTCAGGGGATTCATTGGTTGAAGAAATGACTCTTACATCACATGGAATTTCTTTCGTGCCACCTACTTTCATATACTTTTTTTCTTGAAGGACTCTTAGGAGTTTTGATTGCACATTGAGATTCATAGAGTTTATTTCATCTAAAAACAAAGTTCCTTTATTAGCTTTTTCCAAGATTCCTGATTTATTAGTGCTGCCTGTGAAGCTGCCTTTCTCTGTACCAAAGAGAATACCTTCAACTAAACCTTCGGGTATTGCAGCACAATTTACAGCTATAAATTCATTATCTCTTCTATTGCTGGCACTATGAATGCTTTGTGCAAAAAGCTCTTTTCCTGTTCCAGTCTCTCCATATATTAAAACAGACGAATCAGTTTTTGCAATACGTTTTGCCAAGTTTATAGATTTTACAAATTCTTCATCTTCTCCAATTAAATCATCAAAGATATAATATAGCTTATTATTAAACAACTTCTGTGTGAGAGTTCCCCCCTCGTTTACAAAATTATTTAACGAAGTAAGATCTTTACAAGAATCTTGCAAATACTTGTTAAACCTTACTATACTGAGACCTGCTACTAAGATATCATCTATGAATATAGGGTATCCTGAATTAATACTTGATATAGTTTGATTTGAATAGTTATTTACAAAAGTATCATATACATTTAGCAATGGTTTTCTATTTCTTAAAGCCCTAAGTATACAGCTAGTCTCAGACGTCAATGGATATATATCTGTAATATGTTTCCCGGTAGTCAATCGTCTATTTAAAAACTCTTCTTTTTCAGCAGCTATATTAGTAAACTTAATATAGCCACTTCTATCTGTAATATGGATTCCTATATTTAATAAATCAAGAATTTTTTTATAGAAGGTATTTTGATATATAGCATTAGAAATAAGAATAATAAAGCCATCATTATTATGGTTATCAATTATCAGATATTTTACTGGCAGATTATTAAATATAGTATTACCTTCCTTTGATTCAATATCAATATCTATAAAGCTTAATATATGTTTTCCAATAAATTTAACATTGACATCGTTTTCTGCTTCAAGATGTGGTTGTGACATATTGACTATTCTAAAAGCGCTATCTAAAATGATGATAATATTATACAATTCCATGAAAAACCTCCTCTATTCTATTCATCTATTGTCACCTTATTTCACCCTGTATAAGTGACCAGCACAAAATCATAAGTTTTCATTATCTACTTATGATTATTTGCTTTTAATCATATGTTATTTTGATCATAAGTGCAATATTTCATTTCACCTATTTTACTATTTTGAGTTAAATATAGTAAAATAGCGGGATAAGATTATGCATTAAAAATATGCATGCAATAATATTTTGCTATAGTATTAAATAAATCATTGGATTTTGATCTTTATTCATGCTAAAGTAAAGTAATTTTCAGTAAATACATATCTTTTGTTTTGGCATGAAAATTGCTACTAAGTAGAATAATCAGACAATACAAAATATAAGGAGGTTCTTTAAATGAACAAGTTTAGAATTAACATTATTTCAGTTCCAATTATTATCTTCGCTGTAATAATAGTTTCTAGTATCATTAATGCCGATGCTACTGCACTATTTGTTATGAATATATATCTTTTCATAGCAAAATATTTTGGAGCTTTTATTCAAGTTGTTTGTTTGATTTTTCTACTTGGAGTTATGTACTTTGCTTTTTCTAAGACAGGTAACATCAAATTTGGTGGTAAAGATGCAAAACCAGAGCTTTCTACTTGGGCTTACTGGACAATTGCACTTTGCGCTGGTATTGGTACAGGTATTATGTTTTGGGGACCTATTGAACCAATCTATTTCGCTTACAATGTACCTCAAGGGATTAATGCGGCACCGGGAAGTGCAGAAGCCATTCAGTTTGCTATGAACAAATCATTTATGCACTGGGCATTTACTCCGTATGCGCTTTATACTCTTTGTGGACTATCAATTGCTTATGCTGTACACAATATGAAAATGCCAAATACTGTGAGTAGTGGTATGACACTCCTTTATGGAGAAAAATTTCTTAAAAGTAAGTGGAAGGATGTAGTTGACATCATTGCTCTTACGGCTATATGTTCTGGTCTTGCAGGTGCTTTGGGTAATGGACTTATTCAACTTGGTTCAGGAATTGAGATGATTTCTGGTATTCCTTCTGGTCCATTCCTATGGATTGCTATTGCTGCTACTATAACCATCATTTACACGCTTTCAAGCATTTCTGGACTTCATAAGGGTATTAAGTTTCTTTCTGATAAAAATGCGTGGATTTTTATCGCTTTCTTGCTTATTGTTATCGTTGCAGGCCCAACTAAATATATTATAGATCTTACAGCCCAGAGCTTTACTCATTATATTAATGACTTTTTCGAGGCATCTGTCTTTTTATCACCTGGGAATACTGATCTTTGGCCAGAATGGTGGGATACTTTCTATCTAGCAGATTGGCTCTCATTTTCTCCACTAATCGGTTTATTTCTCGCTCGAATCAGTTATGGGCGTACAGTAAGGGAATTTATTTTAATTAACTTGATTGCTCCAGCTTTATTTGCTGTATTATGGTTTGGTACATTCGGTGGATTTGTATTGAATCTACAGTCGTCAGGTTTATTTGATATGGTGGAATACATTAACACATCAGGTTTTGATGGTGTAATGCTTAAACTTGCAGAGTTTTTACCTTTAGGCACTATAATCCAGCCGATTATTATACTTACGGTTATGCTATCATACGTGACAATGGCAGATTCTATGACATCGTCTATATCTCTTATGTCACTTAAAGATTCTAAAGTAAAAGAAGCTCCTATCACGATTAAGGTATTTTGGGGTACGCTTATGGGTACATTAGCGGTTATATTTGTTACAGCAGGTGGTATTGATGGAGTTAAGACACTTCTTGCAATTGCTGGCTTACCTGTTCTTATAGTAATGATGATGCTTTTCGCAGGAATTGTTAAACGGCTTGTTGTTGATAAAAACTACTCAATTGATGAAGTAGTTTCTTCTAAAGAAATTGGTTTAAAGGAAGAACAGTATTAACTTTGCTAAATATTGTTCCATTCCTTAGGAGGGAAAATTTCAAGGCTTTAATTTAAATCCCGAAAAATTTCTTAGAAGCTGTTATAAAAGAGGAGTAATCAATAAAGAAGAATTAAATGGACAAATAATGTATAAGTCAGCTGACGTATACACTAGACTTGCATATTTTGCTCAATATGAAGTAGCTTTGTGGAAGAGCATACCTGAGGAAGACAGGGTAAAGACAGATAAAATGTATAAATTGTGGTGTGTGCAAAAATCTGCAATTTTAATGCTTTTAAGAAAGATAGCAAAGCTATTTCTTTTGATAAATCAAAGTGTTGGGGTTGTACTATTTGTAAAGACCATTGCCCTGTAAATGCTATTACATTAAGCAAAATAGAAGATTCTTAAGAAGAAAATGTTAACTACTATTGATCGTATCATTATATTTTTGATTGTATTAGGAACTATGGGGATAGGTTATTATTTCTCAAAAGCAATAAAAGATATGAATATAATGTCAAAGCAACTTTTTAATCATAGGGGGAAATCCAATGTTAAATCCAGCAGATATTGAAAAAGTTATACTCGGAGGCAAACTTACCATAGAAGAAGTAGTTGCAATTGCAAGGTATAATAAGAAAGTCGAATTCTCTAAAGAGTACATCAATAGAGTCGTAGAGTGTAGGAAATTAGTTGACAAGTTTTCTGATGAAGAAAGAGTAGTTTATGGAATAACTACAGGATTAGGAGATAACTGTAGAAAGTTCATTAGTAAAGAAGATAGAGAAATTGTACAAAGAAATAATTTGCTCTCTCACGCAACTTCTTTAGGGGAACCACTTAATATAGAATGTGTCCGAGCTATAATGGTTGCTATGATACAACAATTAGGAAGTGGTTATACAGGTATTAGACTAGAAACTGTTAATAAAATACGAGAATTATTAAACGTAGGTGTTACACCTTTTGCCCCTAGACATGGATCCGTTGGATATATTGGTGTTGAGGGGCATATTGCCCTCGTAATTATAGGAGAAGGCAAAGCTTATTATAAAGGCGAGCTTCTTAGTGGAGCAGCAGCTCTTAAAAAAGCAAATATTGAGCCTATTATTATCGGTAGTAAAGAAGGACTATCCCTAGTATCAGGTACATCTTCCGTAACTGGGCTTACTTCTCTATCAATATATGATGCTATTGTTATTGGCAAAACCAATGATATAGCTGGTGCTATGTCACTTGAAGTATTGAAAGGAACGTTAACGGCAATGGATGAAAGACTTATGAATGTAAGGCCTCATCAAAACCAAAGTGCTACCGCATATAATATTAGAACCATATTAAAGGATAGTGAGATAATCCAAAAATATAAAAATTACAGAGTGCAAGATGCACTATCTCTAAGATGTATACCTCAGTTACACGGAGCAGCTAAAAAAACAATAGCTGATGCCAAAATAACAATAGATATTGAACTAAATTCTTCTGTTGATAACCCCCATCTCTTTAATACAAGTGATGGAGATGGGGTTGCCATAATGGGATGTAATGCAGATGCTACTTATGTAGGTATGGCTGCAGACACTATATGTATATCAATGTGCAATATGGCTAAAATGTCAGAACGTAGGTTAGATAGAATGGTGAATAGATATGTAAGCGAATTGCCAGCATTTTTAAATTCAAATCCTGGTTTAAACAATGGTTTAATGATACCTCAATATGCAGCAGCTGGTATTATTGGCGAGATAAGACTGCTGACCCATCCAGCCACTGTTGATAATGTTTCTACTTGTGCATTACAAGAAGATTATGTATCAATGGGATATAATGCAGCTCTAAAAGCCTATAAATGTATGGAACTTGCAAGATATGTAACGGCAATAGAAATAATGAACGCAGTACAAGCACAAGATTTTTACAAGGAATTAAAACCTGCTACAGCAACAAAATCAGTACATGATCTAGTAAGAGAAGAAGTTTCATTTTTAGGAAATGATAGAAACATGCATCCAGATATAGAGTATATTGCAAATTTGATTAAAGAAGGTAGCATAATATCTATAGTTGAAAATACTGTAGGCAATCTTCAATTTTAAAAATAAGGAATTGTCTTAAAGATCTTTTCTTATAGCTACTGAATATAAATATCCCAGCAGTTTTCTCCCCATAATCATTACCTTTAATTACCTAGATTTTGTACAAACAAGACCATAGTATTTTCCAAGGGTTACCATGGCAACATTACCAAAAAACAACTAAAGGTGAGAATACCCCGCCC
>NZ_FZOJ01000072.1 GCF_900188145.1 Anaerovirgula multivorans
ATTAAGGTAGTTTATCTTTTTTCTTTATTTTGAGCTTCCAGATTTCGTTATATTCTTATGCAATTTTCAAGGAGCTTATTAAGTTGATGACAGTGGTCTCGATGTTTGAAAATCAGCTGTATATTGTAGTTTCTATTTCTTTCCATTAAAGTGCATTCGAGTTACCACTTCCACATGGCTCGAGCCGTCAATAATAATGTCGTTTGAAGCTGGTAGCATCAGAGTGTCAAAAAAACTGCTCCGTTTGCTCTTTGCAAGCGGAGTTTGCATTGCGTTTGTGCTTAAGGTACTGTATAATTAATTTTAGTAGTTGGACTTTGTGATATTAATCTAATCCACTTCTATTTGCAGTATCTATGCCAAATAATTCATAGGAGTATAACAATAACAATGAAAAAAACAGATAGGGTAATGCTAGCAATGTACTTTTTGCTGGTGGTTGGATATGTTTATGTAAGTTTTGCGGGCTTAGTTACAAATATGATATCAAACATATTCGTCTGGATTACTGTAGCGGTGTTAGTTCGACTGTTTTACCTCTTATGGAAGAAGTGAAACAGCAACAAAGGAAGCGCTGCTAATCAATCTTAGCCATGGAAACTGATCGAACATCATCAAAGTCGAGTATTGGAAAATGCTCGACTTTTTTACATGTTTGAGTGTGACACAACACTCGAGATGGTATAATAGAAGAGGATAGTTGACAACGTTAGAACGAAGTCAAGATTTACGATACAATATGAAAATCGCCTGTCTGGATATGCTGGTTCCAGCCGGTCATCTTTTGCGGAAAATCGAGAAGGCCATACTTTTCAATAAAGAAGAACATGGCCTCATAAGTTTTTTCCTGATGGCGGATTTATTAAGTTGTTTTTTGAGTTTATATGAATCCAAAGGCATCAAGATTTTTCATCTCAATGCCTTTGGATTTTCTTTATTATTTTTGATGCTAAGGTGTATACTCATAATCTTGCGTTTATGAGATTTAATGACCTTTTTGCTTCTTCTCCTAAAAGATTGTTTTGACTGATAAAACCTTCAAGAATTTTTTTGCTTTTCACCAATGGAAAAGCGGATAAACACAAAATACCTTTCCATAAAAACAAACTGCTGTCTTGATGTTTTTCCATAACGTCATAAATTGCCTGTGCATTTTTTTCATTCGATAATTGCTGATTATAAAAAACCATAAATCCTATTGCATCTAACGCTTCACTAATTTTTTCAATGTCACAACTCTGCAAAACATCTATCAATACAGGAAACACAATTACCGACATTTTGCCAAGTGAACGAGCAATTATATCCCGCGGTAGAGGAAAAGATTTCTTTAGCGAAACTTTGTCAGGTAACTGTTTGTGCTGATTGTTGCCTATTTTCCCAAGATAATTTATCATTTGTTTTGCAGTATCAATGTCACCCTTCTCAAGGCTTTCACATATCGCAAGCTTTGTATATAAACACTTTTCAACTGAAAGCTGTTTCAATAATTCATCAGTAACAATTTTTTTATTTTGCTTTGTACTTGAAAGATTATAAGCAGAAGCTGTTCTTATAATTGCATTATCAGAGTGCAATAAGTCCAGTAACTCTTCCTGTGGTTTTCCACTAAGCAAAGCAATATCTTCTTGGACAGCAAACCCTCTTTTTAGTAGATCCTCTTTGCTACTTTTCAAACAATTATTCACCTCCGCTATATAGATTGGATTACGTAAATCCTCTTGGAGCTTAGAATTGGAATAACGACTCCAATATAATTATAACTTTTTCATTATTTTTAATATCGTTCTATTATCTTATTTCAAAGATGATTTAATATAATCTACCGGTACATCCATTTGAACAGCTGTTTCTTCAATAGAAAGACCGCTATTTAAAAATCGTTTTATGACCATTACTATATTTTCACCGACTTCTATAATATGTTTATCCAAGTCATAAAAACGTACAACTTTTTGTCCCCATGAATGTTCTACAAGAGGATGAACGTAGACAATATCCTTGAAACTTTTCAGTTTGTTAATAAAATTGTCCTTATTTTCAATCATGACATTAAATGTATTTACAAAGGCTAGATATAAAACTCTATCGTCAATATGCCCATTATCGCAACTTTTCCTGACCTTCTTTTCATATTTCCTATTACATCTCCAAATTACTCTTCTTAGCCTTTCGTCTGTAGAGTTCCATACCTTTCTGCCGAAGGTACTTCCACAGTTGCCACAAATAATCCTGCCTGCAAGGGAGTTATTACTGTTGCATAGTCTAATTTTGCTATCCCATGCTCTTCTACATAGTACTGTGGAATCTCTCCGGTATTTTCAACCCTTTTCTTGGTAAGAAAGTCTACAGTGTAGGTCTTTTGAAGTAGGGCATCTCCTTTATATTTTTCATTGCTGAGCATTTTTCTAATACTGCTTTCATACCATTTGGTTTTACCATTCCAATTGGGAATCCCTTCTTCTTCAAGTTCTCTGGCTATTCTATTTGCTCCTTTTCTATCTAGAAAATCTATATAAATCCTCTTTACAATCTTTGCTTGGCTTTCATTTATAAAAGGTAAGATATAGACATTAGCATAATTTCAAATTAACAAGTGAAATACAGACCAAACAAATGTAACTACTGTTGCTGCGAGGTAAGTGATATCCCAATCCAGTGCATGTAGACCATAAAACGGAGCACCGGATGGGATGACAATAAATCCGGAAATGAATCTGCCAAAATCAAGATGCCTGACCTGATATATGTCAAACAATAAAAGAGGCATCAAGATTTTTACATATCAATGCCCTTGGATCATCTTTATTATGTCTAAGAAATATCAGGTATACTCACTTTGGTATGTATCTACCTGTATATTCAAATTTTGCTTTTTCCGTATATCTCTTAATAAACTCTGTTTTTGCTTCTGTGTATCCATCTCTGTTGTGTTCGAATTCTTTCCATAATTTCAATTTGAGATTTGCATATTGGACAGCGACATCATGATGATCTAATAGGTAATCTCTAAAATATAACTCATCCCAATCATCCAAATACCTAACATGAAGATGGTAAACCTTCTCCGCAAACCCATCCGGTGTATATCCTTTATTGAACACAAATCTTAAAACTGGTTCATACTCACTGGACATAAGTATCCAGCCATTAATATTTAGAATTTCAATTAGCTTTATAATATCGCAATTATTGTCAACTTCTAGCAAAATATCTACAGTCGGTTTTGAAATCAATCCTTCTACCGCACTGCTTCCGATATGGTTGATACGTTTTATATCCTCATTGTTGATGCAATTGAAAAGCTGCCTTTCTTCGATTTCATACCATTCTTTATATTTGGAATTATGCTCTTTAAGGATAATAGGAAACAATTTCCATAATTCTTTCAATGACATCTCTGATAATTCTTTTTTCATGCTTACCACCTCATCAGTAGGATTGTAAAAGTTTACTGCTCCAACAGATAATTTTATCATAATATAAGGCCAAATCATCCTCATTCATTGCAGTTAGTTTTTTTCTATCGATACAAATATTCAGTATCTCTTTATCTATTCCATCTAAATGTTTTACCAAGTCTGTCTTACTGCTTATATATTGGTTTGTTTCATCAAAATATTTGGCTTGCAAAATAAAAAATGCTGACTTGTAAAGTGCTGATAACATTTCAGAGCTTTTTTCATAGAGGAAATTATGGCAACACGCATGATACAGATTACACGCACCTATTTTTATAGCACGCTTAACATCATCTTTGTCAATCAACAGCAGCAAATGGTCTATACTGCCGTAGATTGGCTGCGTATCATAATAGAATTGAAACAAATCAGATTTTTCCCAACTTAAAATTTCACTTTGTCCAGAAATAAATCCGCAGGCTTTTTCTTTATAAGGCATTTGAGAAATTATCGCTCGATATTTTTTCAAATCTTGCATAGTTAACTGGTTCAGAATAACAACAATATCTATGTCACTGCTGTCACTCGCTTCTTTGCGTTTATAGCTTCCTTGCAAACCGATAAAGGCAACCCTATCCCCATATTCATTTTTTATTTTTGATACAAGTTTATCTATCCAGTCATCTATAAAGAAGTTCATCTTCTCACCTCGTAAATGTAAATTTTTCTACAATGAATGAGGAACCCATCCAAGCGAATTGTCATATCATGATTTTTTTTCCATATTTGGCATCTAACGGAAGGCTATTCATTTCTCTTTCCAAACGAGCCTTATCCAAATCAACTTTCCGTAGCTTTGAGCCATTCTCATTTTACCTATGTAAAAACTTTTTTGCTATCATAACAAACTCATCTCTGTTTGAAAGTAAAGCAGGATGCCCCCCTTTAGGGAATATGTGCATCTCTCCATGTCCGATTTTCTCAATTAAGTTTGTATAAACAGTCGAAAAATAGTCTGGATTAATAAGGCTAACGAACTCGTCCTCTTTACTACCCGTAAGCAGAATTTCCGAATGAAGTGTGCTTAATGGCTTGTGAAAAAACTTTCCAATAGACTTAGCGTGTTCGTAGATAGCCATTGTATCATTATCAACAATGCTTTCCCAATCACTACCATGCATTGAAAAATAAAATTCCTTTGCACCTTCATCCTGCTTAGAAACTGTTCGGTCTGCAATTACATTTTGAGTAAATTCTTTTATAGGGATTTCTCCCTCAAAACTATCTGCAATGACTTTATCTACTAAATCAGGTCGCTCCAAGGCAACATTTATAGCAACCAACGCACCGCCACTGCTCCCAATTAAGTGCACTTTTTTATATTTTGTCTGTTCCAAGAATGCGATTACCTGCAATGCTTCATCATACCACAAGTCAGTATTAAGTTTTTCAACTCTGTCTGATTTTCCATGCCCCAAAAAATCTATAAGAATCACTTTATAATCCTTAGTATATGTTTCAATTACATCGTAAAACATATTTGATGAAGCAGTATTACCATGCAAGAAAAGTACAGGAATGCCCTCTCCTTGTTCCTCAAAGTAACATGACTTGTCATTATATTTAAAATATGGCATATAAGCCCTCCTTTTATGTTTGACTTATAAATCTTAAAAATTTCTCATTTAAATCACCTCATTTTTTATAAAATATAAATTTCCTCTTCAATATGAAGAGTAATTTTTCCTTCCTGTTAATTGCTAAAAATCTACTTGTTCATCTGTCATCATAAAAATCAACCAATGTCATCTATATTTTCGTCTAAAAAGCAGGGCTAAAATCGGGCGTTTTTTAGCCTAATCCCCCCCCATTTTTCACCCCAAAACCCACTGTCATCAACTTAAGAAAATAAGTTTTTTGATCCTTGAAAATTGCATAAGAATATAATTAACAAATAGTGCTAATTCACTATTGACAAACAA
>NZ_FZOJ01000074.1:0-3307 GCF_900188145.1 Anaerovirgula multivorans
GTCGCAACGACCTACTCTCCCAGGCAGCTTCCCGCCAAGTACCATCAGCGCTGAAGGGCTTAACTTCTGTGTTCGGTATGGGAACAGGTGTGACCCCTTCGCTATTGTCACGACATTTTGAGGTTGTTCCCTCAAAACTAAACAATGCTTTGATGATATATCTTTCTTTGGTCAAGTCCTCGACCTATTAGTATCGGTCAGCTTAATACATTGCTGCACTTACACCTCCGACCTATCTACCAGGTAGTCTTCCTGGGGTCTTACTTCCTTGCGGAATGGGAAATCTTATCTTGAGGGGGGCTTCGTGCTTAGATGCCTTCAGCACTTATCCCTTCCGTACATAGCTACCCAGCGGTGCTCTTGGCAGAACAACTGGTACACCATAGGTACGTCCATCCCGGTCCTCTCGTACTAAGGACAGCTCCTCTCAAATTTCCTGCGCCTGCGACGGATAGGGACCGAACTGTCTCACGACGTTCTGAACCCAGCTCGCGTACCACTTTAATGGGCGAACAGCCCAACCCTTGGGACCTACTACAGCCCCAGGATGTGATGAGCCGACATCGAGGTGCCAAACCTCCCCGTCGATGTGGACTCTTGGGGGAGATAAGCCTGTTATCCCCGGGGTAGCTTTTATCCGTTGAGCGATGGCCCTTCCACTCGGTACCACCGGATCACTAAGCCCGACTTTCGTCCTTGCTCGACTTGTAAGTCTCGCAATCAAGCTCCCTTTTGCCTTTACACTCTTTGCACGATTTCCGACCGTGCTGAGGGAACCTTTGGGCGCCTCCGTTACTCTTTAGGAGGCGACCGCCCCAGTCAAACTGCCCACCTGACAGTGTCCCAAAACCGGCTTCACGGTTCATGGTTAGAACTTCAGTACTACAAGAGTGGTATCCCAACGTCGACTCCCCCAAAACTGGCGTCCTAGGTTCTCTGTCTCCCACCTATCCTGTACATGTAGTACCAAAATCCAATGTCAAGCTACAGTAAAGCTCCACGGGGTCTTTCCGTCCTGTCGCAGGTAACCAGCATCTTCACTGGTATTACAATTTCACCGGGTCCATTGTTGAGACAGCGCCCAAATCGTTACGCCTTTCGTGCGGGTCGGAACTTACCCGACAAGGAATTTCGCTACCTTAGGACCGTTATAGTTACGGCCGCCGTTTACTGGGGCTTAAGTTCTGTGCTTCATCTTACGATTTACACTTCCCCTTAACCTTCCAGCACCGGGCAGGCGTCAGCCCCTATACTTCGTCTTTCGACTTTGCAGAGACCTATGTTTTTGCTAAACAGTCGCTTGGGCCTGTTCTCTGCGACCGATTGATGCTTACGGCGTATAGCCTTCACACCCTTCGGCACCCCTTCTCCCGAAGTTACGGGGTCATTTTGCCGAGTTCCTTAACAATGGTTCTCCCGCTCGTCTTAGGATTCTCTCCTCACCTACCTGTGTCGGTTTGCGGTACGGGCACCTAGCATTCTCGATAGAGGCTTTTCTCGACAGTGTGGAATCAATCTCTTCGCTACTTATTTTTCGCTCCCCATCACCTCTCAGGATTATACTATGGCGGATTTGCCTGCCTTAGCTCCCTACTGGCTTAGACCCACTCAACCAACGGTGGGCTAGACCTATCCTTCTGTGTCACCCCGTCTCTCAGACGAATTTAGGTGGTACAGGAATTTCAACCTGTTGTCCATCGCCTACGCATTTCTGCCTCGGCTTAGGCCCCGACTTACCCTGAGTGGACGAACCTTCCTCAGGAAACCTTAGGTTTTCGACGGGTGAGATTCTCACTCACCTCTCGTTACTCATGCCAACATTCTCTCTTCTATGCAGTCCACTGCTCCTTACGGTACAGCTTCTACCCACATAGAATGCTCGCCTACCACGCTGACGTAATCATTACTACCCTCATAGATACGTTTGGCTTGATGATTTGGTCAAAACCTCTTTTTTTTACCTTGCGGTTGGTTTTGACTAAATGTCCTCCTAAGCCTTTCTTCTTTATGAAAGTACTAATGATTACGTCAGCATCCATAGCTTCGGTGATACGTTTGAGCCCCGGACATTTTCGGCGCAGAATCACTCGACCAGTGAGCTATTACGCACTCTTTAAATGAGTGGCTGCTTCTAAGCCAACATCCTGGTTGTCTGTGCAACTCCACATCCTTTTCCACTTAACGTATACTTGGGGACCTTAGCTGATGATCTGGGTTCTTTCCCTCTTGACTACGGATCTTATCACTCGTAGTCTGACTCCTGGTTATAAGTTAACGGCATTCGGAGTTTGATAGGTTTTGGTAACCGGTGAAGGCCCCTAGACCATTCAGTGCTCTACCTCCGTCACTCTTTTCCCAAGGCTAGCCCTAAAGCTATTTCGGCGAGAACCAGCTATCTCCGAGCTCGATTGGAATTTCTCCGCTACCCACAGGTCATCCAATGACTTTTCAACGTCAACTGGTTCGGACCTCCACGAAATTTTACTTCCGCTTCATCCTGCCCATGGGTAGATCGCACGGTTTCGGGTCTATAGCATGTAACTAATCGCCCTATTAAGACTCGGTTTCCCTTCGGCTCCAGACCTTCAGTCCTTAACCTTGCTACATACCATAACTCGTTGGCCCGTTCTACAAAAAGTACGCGGTCACGCGTATAAAGCGCTTCCACAGCTTGTAGGCAAAAGGTTTCAGGTTCTTTTTCACTCCCCTCCCGGGGTTCTTTTCACCTTTCCCTCACGGTACTATGCGCTATCGGTCACTAGGTAGTATTTAGCCTTGGGGGGTGGTCCCCCCTGCTTCCCACAGGGTTTCACGTGTCCCGTGGTACTCTGGATCATGGTCGAAAGTTTCTTTCGTTTCAAGTACGGGACTTTTACCCTCTCTGGTGGAGCTTTCCAACTCTCTTCTTCTACAAGTTCCTCTTTCTTTGTGACCATCTCCTCAACCCCTACAACAATTGTCGTAGGTTTGGGCTCTTCCCCTTTCGCTCGCCGCTACTGAGGGAATCGATTTTTCTTTCTCTTCCTCGAGGTACTTAGATGTTTCAGTTCCCTCGGTCTACCTTCTAGTACCTATGAATTCAGTACTAGATACTTGGACATTACTCCAAGTGGGTTTCCCCATTCGGACATTCCCGGATCAATGCTTGCTTGCAGCTCCCCGAGACTTTTCGCAGCTTACCACGTCCTTCTTCGGCTCCTAGTGCCAAGGCATCCACCCTTTGCCCTTATTAACTTGACCTTTAGTGAATTACTTTAGCTTTGCTTTCATCATCATTACATTGTTTAGTTTTCAAGGAACAATCTGG
>NZ_FZOJ01000079.1 GCF_900188145.1 Anaerovirgula multivorans
GAAACAAGCCAAGCAGAAGTATTTACCACTTTATTCTCATCTAGTTTGAATGATATACTTTTCATAGGTGAGATACCGCCTTTCGTAGGATTTTTGGGGGATAAAAAATACTTCTATGGGCGGGCTATTCTCACCTTTAGTTGTTTTTTGGTAATGCTACCATGGTAACTATTGGAAAGTGCTATGGTCTTGTTTGTACAAAATCTAGGTAGTTAATCTGAAAAATATCCACCTAATAGAAAAGAATGAAAAGAACTCCTGGATAGTGCATTTTAAAAACTACTCTTTGGGTGCTTATGTAAGTGACAAATACAAAAGAGAATTTTTAAATAAAATTTCTGGCTAAAGTGCAGGCTAAAGGGAGAATTATATGCAATGGTATGAAATATTTATCCTTTCGATAGATGTAGAATTCAAAAGTGAAATACTAGAATATCCATTAGAGAAACATGAACTTGTTGAGTTGTTGGGGAATCTGTTGGATAATGCTATTGAGGCAATTGAAAATAACAGTAGCCACAATCCACGTAGAATAACTATAATACTTGGAACAGCAGAAAATCTCAAAGTAATAGAAGTGAAAAATACAGGAGGAGTAATTCAACAAGAAGATATTCATCGTATTTTTGAAAGAGGTTTTTCTACAAAAAAAGGAAAGCACAGGGGTTATGGTCTATACAATGTTAGAAAAATTGTTGATTATTATCAAGGAACCATAGAGCTTTCCTTTGATGGAAGGAGTACAGCTTTCAAAATATTACTTTAATAAATTCTTAGGACATTTTGGCTCGCCCCAAAACAGTACTGAACCTGAATAAGCAACTAAGTCTGAAGCAAGTACAAACATAGATGCAATAGAAAATAAAGCTATTTTAAATATGGAACCATTGTTCTTCATGGGTTTTCCCCCTTCCTATAAATAATTGGAATGCTTGCAAACAGATTGTCCATATGCCACATTCAAAAAAGTTATGGTTATATGCCAAGACAAATTTAAATAAAATGAAAGTCCACAGCATATTTCATTTTACGAATATCACCATGAGACAAAAGCTTTTCTTTATAAATTTTATAGGCAAAAATGTCGATAAGACTATGCATTTTCAATCACCTCTAACTTTTTTAACTAAGTTGAATGATAGCATGGATGGAAAAAATATACAACCCAAATGTAACGAAACAGGGGTAAAAGGTAACGAAAAAGTTTTATTCCCCATTTCATTACGTTTCACCCCTGTTTCGTTACAATTCTATTGAAAAGTCAAAAAATTATGATATATTGGAGGTGTACTTGAGTACAAGCTAGATTTTCTAAGGGGAAAAGGCAGAAGATTTAAATTAGCAGGCATTATAGTCTTACCATTTGCCTAAGTACTTATTTTATTGCTGATATTTTTATATAGTATCTTTTAAATGAGCAGAATAAACATAAGGTTTATATTTGACAACCCAATAGATTACAGCCTTTTGGGGGGCAAATATATTAATGTTAGCAGCCGCAATGGTCGGCACTTTTATTATTCATGGGGGCACTATAACTGTAGGTACTATTCAAGCAGGATATACATATAATGGAGGAATATCTCTAGATGGTATTCCAGAAGGTACCCATGAAATTAAAGTTAAGGCTGATCCATTTAATGAAATACTTGAATCTAATAAAAGTAACAATGAAGATAAAGGGAATTTTGCTTGGATAGGGGTTCCTGACCTTAATCTT
Organism: Anaerovirgula multivorans; assembly: GCF_900188145.1. Lineage (GTDB taxonomy): Bacteria > Bacillota > Clostridia > Peptostreptococcales > Natronincolaceae > Anaerovirgula > Anaerovirgula multivorans. The sequence continues at coordinate 1,721 of NZ_FZOJ01000079.1, forward strand.
TTCTCATTTAAAACTGTTTCTAATGCAACGAATTTTGAAACAGAAGAAGATGTAGATTTCATATTAGAGCTAAGTATTAAAATATAGAATATTTTAAGGAGGTTAGAATGAAAATGAGTAGATTATTTGTAATTATAGTATGTTGGGGTATGATTCTAACATCAATTGGATTTTCAGCACAAAATGAAAATGTTAAACAAGAAGAAAAATCAACTACAATTGTGTATGCAGATTATCCCTATTATCCAAGTATAGATGCTTTAGCTGAAAAAGCAGCTATAATTATTGAAGGGACAATAGTGGATTCAAGGGTTGAGGAAATCGATCATCGGATGAATCCAAGTAGCGATACACCTCCTTCTATGATGGTTTATACTGTGTATACTGTTGAAGTCAGCAATTCTTACAAAGGAGATGTTGAACCTGGTGAAACAATAGAGATTAAACAGATAGGTGGAGAAGGTAAGACTATGGTTTATATAGTAGGGGAAGAGGATAATGTAAATTTTGTAGAGAACAGGAAGTATGTAATGTTTCTTAGGACTTATGAGAATTTTCCTGCAAGTTTATTAAATCCTATTCAAGCTTGTTATAGCTATGAAGAAGACATTGTAAACACAAAGAGTACTGTAGATAATGAACAGTTTATAAGTGTCAACGAAAAAAATGATTTAACACTTACAATTGAAGATTTAGAAAGAATAAAAGATAAAACTAAGAAATAACTAAATGATAACATTCAAATATTTAGATTAATAGAGATGGCTCTTGTTCCTACTTATACATTTGAGCTTTTAGAGCAGAATCTTTTTCCTTTTCTCTCTTTTCTATTCGTTATCAATCAAACACTTACAATTATTGAACTGCGTATCGTTTAATCTTTTTAAGTTTGCAAAGCTGTAATCCTTCAAATCATTTCTAAACTGCAAAATAATTGTAAAATCCAATATGCACAACATCAGTGCGACAATCATTTTTTGATAAATAGGTTTTATAGCCTCCCCTCTTCTCAAAACCTATTGAATCGGTTCAATAGGTTTTGCATATTCATATTTTATTACTTTGTTGTATCGGGGTATAATAACATTATTTTCCTTCTTTACATCTACTTGCAAATTCCAATAGTCTCTTAGCTCCCATACAATACCATATCTTATATTCAATGCTGCCTCTAATGTCTCAGGATTACCTATTGCTTTAATTATGAATGGGGATCTAGTAGGTACTGAGTTAATCAGCAAAGCATTAGAAGCAAGAGAGATTTCAGTAGTAGATATATACTTTTGATCATTAATAGAAATCGCTTCGGCTCCAGCGCCATTGAGTATATTTATTATCGCTATGATCGCCATGATTATTTCATTGCTATACATAATAGGACTACCTTCTCCTCCCATAATGAGATCACTTTGGAGCTCATCAACAGTAATGACCACCCCCGATCCTTCTCCTTCTTTATATCCAGCTAATAGTTGATGCTGTTCTAAATCTCTTTTAAGATTCTTTATGATTAAGTTTTCATCAGCTTCAGATAGCTCATATTCCTTCAATCGGTTTTCTAGATTAGTGAGCTCTTTATTCAATTTTTCTTTTTCTGCTCTTAGATTTCTGAGCTCTATGGCCAGTTGTTGTGCCTTTTGAGTAGATAAGGAACCTCCACCAGTTACATTTTTTACGGTATTAAACTGTAAAGATATAGTAAGTCCGAGTATACTACAAAGTACTCCAATAGCAACCCTTCCTTTAAAATTCATCAATCTTCCTCCCATCGTGGGGATATCGGGAAATAGATAGCCAATAAAATAAGTCGGTATGACTCATGAGAGTTGTACCGACTTTGTCTTGTAAATTTTTTTAAAAATATAAA
>NZ_FZOJ01000080.1 GCF_900188145.1 Anaerovirgula multivorans
GACACACCTATTGACTATGACAACCTAATAGCATTAGGCTCTATGATGGGTTCTGGTGGAATGATTGTTATGGATGAAGACAACTGTATGGTAGATATTGCAAGATTCTTCTTAGATTTTACTGTTGAAGAATCCTGCGGAAAATGCCCGCCTTGTAGAATTGGGACAAAGAGAATGTTACAAATCTTAGATAAAATTACAGAAGGTAAAGGCGAACCTAAAGATCTAGACAATCTAGAAAGATTAGCTGAGAACATTAAAATATCATCACTATGTGGATTAGGGCAAACAGCACCAAATCCAGTATTATCAACCTTGAAATACTTTAGGCACGAGTATGAAGCCCACGTAAATGATAAAAAGTGTCCTGCAGGTGTATGCCAAGCTCTTTCGAATTATTATATTACTGAAGACTGCAAAGGATGTACAGTATGTACAAAGGCATGTCCGGTAAATGCTATAACAGGTGAAAGAAAAGCGCTTCATACCATTGATACAGAAACCTGTATTAAATGTGGAGCTTGCCTAGATAAATGTCCTTTTAAAGCAATCATTAGAAAATAAGGGGAAAGATTTTACCCTAATGAGAAAAGGAGTGTGCCAGAAATGGAAAAAATTACTTTAACCATAGATAATATAAAAACTGAAGTGCCTAAAGGCTATACAATCCTTGAAGCAGCTAAAACTGTAGGTGTAGATATTCCTACCCTATGCTTTTTAAAGGATGTTAATGAGATTGGAGCCTGTAGGGTCTGTTTAGTGGAGATAGAAGGTGCTAGAGGACTTCAGGCATCTTGTGTTCATCCAGCTGCAGAAGGAATGGTCATAAAAACTAATACAAAAAAAATTAGAGATGCTAGAAAATCAACAGTAGAGTTAATTCTTTCAAATCATAATCGTGAGTGTCTAACTTGCTTTAGAAATAAAAGCTGTGAGCTTCAAAGTCTAGCTGAAGAATTAAATATTAATGATATTCCCTTTCAAGGAGAAGAAACTGCAAAAACAGTAGATGCTCAATCACATTCTATCGTAAGAGATGCTAGCAAATGTATACTTTGTGGAAGATGTATTAACGTTTGTAAAAGCGTACAAAAAATTGGTGTGCTGGACTTCACTAAAAGAGGTTATGAAACAGAGGTAGCACCTGCCTTCGAAAAAAGTATGGATGAAGCTCCCTGTATTTACTGTGGACAATGTATCGTAAATTGCCCTGTAGCTGCCCTAAGGGAGAAGGAAGATATTGAGCGTGTATGGGATGCAATTGAAGATTCTGAAGTACATGTTGTAGTACAAACTGCCCCTGCAGTAAGAGCGGCTTTAGGAGAAGAGTTTGGACTGCCAATCGGAACGAGGGTTACGGGTAAGATGGTAGCCGCTCTAAAAAGGCTTGGATTTGACAAAGTTTTTGATACAAACTTTGCAGCAGATTTAACAATTATGGAAGAAGGTCATGAGCTGCTGCATAGAATTCAAGATAATGGAGTTCTTCCTATGATTACTTCATGTTCTCCAGGTTGGGTGAGATTCTGTGAGTTTAACTATCCACAATTTATTCCAAATCTATCAAGCTGTAAATCTCCACATCAGATGATGGGAGCAATTTTAAAATCTTATTATGCGGAAAAACATAACATTGATCCTGAGAAAATCTTTGTTGTTTCCATTATGCCCTGTACTTCTAAGAAAACAGAAGCCGCTAGACCAGAGATGGAAGTCGCAGAGTTAAGAGATGTGGATGCCGTTTTAACTACGAGAGAATTAGCCAAAATGATTAAACAGGCAAGGATTAACTTTATGAAGCTAGAGGATTCTGAATTTGATCCAGCATTAGGAGACTATACTGGAGCTGGGGTAATCTTTGGAGCCACTGGTGGAGTAATGGAGGCTGCCTTAAGAACAGTTGCTGATGTACTAGAAGGTCAAGATTTGCAAAACATCGAGTATACGGCTGTAAGAGGTATTGAAGGAATTAAAGAAGCAGAAGTAACCTTAGGCGGTAATACCATAAAAATTGCAGTTGCTCATGGAACAGCAATGGCAGCAGAACTATTAGATATGATTGAAGCTGGGGAAAAAGAATATCATTTTATTGAAATCATGGGCTGCAGCGGAGGTTGTGTAACAGGTGGAGGTCAACCTCACGTACCAGCAAAAGTAAAAATGGATTGTGATATAAGAGTAGAGAGAGCCAAAGCGCTATACGAAGAAGATACAGTAAAACAGTATCGTAAATCCCATCAAAATCCATTAATTAATAAACTCTATGAAGAATATTTAGAAAAGCCTAACAGCCATAAGGCCCATAAGCTGTTGCATACCCATTATGAAGCTAGAGAAAAGTATCAAGTTAGTAAATGTAGTATAGAAAAATAGAATTGAATAATATTGTTAGCGTAGGTGTGCTTTTCGCCTACGCTAATTTTAAAGTCTATATGAATTATTTGCATTGTGGATAATTCATATAGACTTTACTTTATCTAGTGAAAAGATTAACGAGTTAGATTTGTTCTTTAGGAGTAAAAGTAATTTAAAGCAACGGTTGATTTGAAACAAGATATAGTATATATTAATATTAATTGGAAGAAAATACTAATTCCAAAGGTCTATATAAACAAAAATTTCACAATCTTTTGTCTTTTTTGCTATCTCTAATAATAGATTAATGTTATAATAAAATGAGAACAATATCTTGCAAAAAATGGTTAAATTTTTAACCAATAATCTTTATTGACTCCATGTGATTATTAATTAATAATATATAGCTATTAGCTCTGATTAATGAATTAAGGCTAAATTTGGCAAGAATATTCTAAAAATATTTTACTTTAAATTAATTTTTATTTAATATAAAATAGTTTTATAGGATATTAAACCAATTTTTAAATAATTACTTACATAGAAAAAAAGGAGGGACAATATGGCTAAAAATATTTTGACTGAAGAGAATTTTCAAAAGCTACAAAAAGTTATTGATGAAAACAAAGGTAAGAAGGGTGCTT
>NZ_FZOJ01000082.1 GCF_900188145.1 Anaerovirgula multivorans
TATTTTTCTCTAACAATCAGGAGATTCTCCAGCCACAAAGCCAGCTTCTCTTAATATTGCTAAAGCGGTATCTAACTTTTCTTCACTTACCATCAATATAGGTCCTGTACAACCCATTCCACTTTCTGCATAGACACCTTTTTTCCATAGGGCTTTTACTGCATCTTCTAGATCCATAATGTCTATTCCTGATATGGAGCCGGTTACTACTTCTTTTGGTGGTGCTGTTACTTCTTCTTCATCTTCTTCTTTTGTTTTCTTTGTATCTTTTGTTAAGGCTTTTAGTATGTCTTCTAGTTTTGCTTGTTTTGCCTTTTTGAATTCTTCTTTTGCTACTTCTTGTAGGTTGCCTTTTACTAATTCTGCTGCGTATTGGATGGCATTGGCTACTACGGGTACTCCTGATGCTCTTGATAGGATGAGGATGGTTCTGTTTTGTCCTTCTCCTATCCCGGGTCCGTAACCATAACCGATGGATTCGTAGTCTCCTCCGGTTGTGTAGGCGGAGAAGATTTTCATAAAGACGTTGCCGGTTAGGGTGTCTTGTACCATAATATCTGGTGTGCCTGCCAGGAGGTCGTTGCCCCGCATGACTGCGCCTCCGTCTGCTCGCATGGATTCTGTGAAGGTTAGGTCGTAACCATTGGCTTTTAGTTCTTTTAGTGCTTTTTCTACTTGTCTTGCTCCGTCTACGTTTAGTATGCCTACGGTTGGGTTTTTTATGCCATTGGCTTTTGCTGCGATGATTCCGTATAATGCGTTTTTTACCATGGCTTCTACTCGATGGGGTGAGGAGGTGCCGGTGGTGGTGGCGATAAACATTTCTTTTCCTTTTCCTGGGGTGATGACTTTTCCTACGGTGGAAACCCCTATTGGAAAGTTGTAGTGCATGGTAACGCAGCCTTCTATTTCTTTACTATCTAGTAGTTGTTCCATGACTTTGTGCATTTCTTCTTCTGTGTTGGCTTCGTATATGGTTAGGTCTGTTTGTACTTTTGGTCCGATTAATACGACTTCGTAACCGCTGGCGCGGTTTGCTGCTTGTTCTGCTGCTTTTACTAGGTTTTCTACGCCATGTTCGCTTCCCATGGTGGTAAGGCCTATCTTTGTCTTTTTTCTGAATTCGCCGGTTTCTATGGCATCGGCTATGTTGCTGAATACTTTGCCGATCATTTCTTTTACTGCTTGGTTTTCTGACATTGTATTCACTCCTTATTCTCCTAATAAGTGTGTCGCAAAGTTTCTCATGGCTTCGGCTATCATGGTTTTTACGTCTTCTTCTGATATACCTGCTGCTTCGGTACCCTGTCCTGTGTTTTCTTCTAGTACGATGGATACGCCATCGAATTGGTTGGTCATTCTTGCTAGGAACAGGCTTCCTTTTCCTACGATCATGGCTTTTTTTATTTCTTTTGTTTGGAAGGCTTCTCTTGCGTGGCCGATGTAGGGTACGCCGCTTGGTATATGGCCTTGGGTTGGTGCCCAGCCTGGCATGCCGTGTTTTTCTCCGAAGGTTGCTACATCTTGTCGTTGCATTTCTCCTCGTTTTACTCCTAGGGCTGCGATCATTTTGTAGTTGGCTTCTGGTACGTCTCCTGCTCCGGCTGGTTTTGTTATGTCTGGGTTTTGCATTTCTACGGAGTATTTATCGATATCGGTGATTTTTAGCCCGCCTTTGTCTAATGGTGCTGTGATTAGGGCGGTGATTACGGCTTGGGGTGAGGAGCCGGTGCCTACTGTATGTCGTCCTAATAAGTCGGTTCTTATCACTGGGTTTTCTCCGTCGTTTTTGCTTACTAGGATTGCAAAGCCTCCTAATACGTCTTCTAGGATGGGCATTTCTTTTTTTACGTGGTCTTTTCCGTTCATCCCTAGTTTTGCGGTTGCTCCTCCTGCTACCACCACTACGTTTTCGTATACTCCTGCTTTTACTAGTGCTGCTGCTTCTATGAGGGCGTGGGTTGGTGCTGCACAGAAGGCTCTTGTGTCGGATCCGGTGGCGTTCACTGCTCCTGCCATTTCTGCTATGGCTTTTGCAAAGTTTCCTCCACCTCTTTGGTTCATATCTCCGCAGGCTTCTTCTGAGCATTCGATTACGTATTCTATGGACGCTGCTTCTATTTTGTTTTTATCTAGTAAATGTAAGAAGGATAATACGCCTGATGCTTTTACTACGATATTTTCCATCATGATATGGGCATTTAGGTTGGGGTCAAATTCATGGGCTCTTTTTACGCAGCCTACTATTTTGTCTTCATGGTATATGGCTTCTGCATGTTGTTCTTTGACGGCTTTTTCTATCTCTGCTAGTTCTTCGCCTTCTTTTAGTCCTGCTAACAGGTTTTCTTTTATTAATGGATGTTTGGATAGTTTTTCTTTTGTACTGTTGCTGAAGCTTTTTTCTAGTTTTACTAGGTCAAAGGCGTCTACGATTTTCATTAGACCGATAAATTCTTGTTGTGGCATAATTTCGCCGAATTTTCCATAGCGGTCTGCTCCTTCTACCTTTTTGTCGTACCATGGCATTTCGTAATCTCTTAGGTCTTCTGGTTTTAGTTTTCCAATGTATACTTGGTTTGGGGGGTACATTACTACTTCTTCATAGCTTCTTATGTGGTTTGGTACTTTTTTTAAGTATTCGCTGTTGGGGTTTGATTGTTTTTCTGTTGTTTGGGTTGTTCCACTGTGCATAATCATGTCTGGGGTATGCACAAGTACGTAGGATGTTCCTTTTACTACTGCATAGGACATTTCTTTCCACCTCCATAGTTTTTCGT
>NZ_FZOJ01000003.1 GCF_900188145.1 Anaerovirgula multivorans
AAATGTCATGCCATACTTTTCGCTAAACGAATTAACCTCATTCAAAACCTCGTCAATCTCGTTATTTTCTTGAGCAAATGCAAAACTCGGAACCAGCATTGCTAAAATAAGTATCATGCACAAACTACTTTTTCTAAATGTTTTCAATATAATTTTGTCCTCCTTGTTTTAATATAATAAAATATACTAACCTCTTATCCATTATACATGTAATATAATGAGAAAAATGTAAAAAAATGTAGTAAATGTAAAATAATATTTGAAAAAATACTAATCATGACGACGGGTACTCTCATATGAATTTAGGGTAATGGGAGTAAACAACAATAGAGTGGATGTATGCTACAATGTTCAAACGGCAGTCGATAGTAAACATAGTTTAATCGTAGCTTGTGACATTATAAACAATCCGACGGACCATGGTCAGTAAGTAAAATGAGTAAGCAAGCAAATAAAATATTCTCCTACTGCTTAACGTGGGGGAAAAGTAATATTTATTTACAATTGGCTCCTTAATGTGGGATAAGACGTCAATGTTGGCGGTACCCCTAACAGATGTAGATTTTCAATACTGTCAAATCAGGGTTGAAGAAGGTAAGGGAGATAAGGATCGTATGGTTCCATTCCCAGTGAAATTTAAAGAGATGTTGACCATGCACTGTGACAACATGAAAAAAATACACGCAGTATATCTATTTGAATCTTCCAGGAAGAAAAAATACACAGAACAGGGAATCTAGAAGATTCTTGCAAGATATTCTGAGCAAGCAGGATTAAAGTAAACCATATCGCCTCATAAGTTCCGACATTTTCTATTTACCTGGCTTAAAAAGCAAGGCATTGATGATGCTTTAATTCAACCTTACTCTGGTCATGATAAAAGAATATGAAAAGGTCATTAATCAGTTTCCTATATAAATTTCAAGACTTCTTCAAAGAATTACAGTTTGAATGGAAAAGGAGCATACATTTTTTAGTATGCTCCTTATTGCTTTTCAATACCTAGATATTCCTTCAATGCGTTTTGAAGAATATGTGAAAAATTTACTTTATTTTCTTCTGCCACATCGTTCAACCATTTAGGGATGGTCAGTGTTTTCTTAACAGCCTTATTCATCATATAATCTCTGACAGGAATCATCCAAATATCAACAAGGACAATAGTTTGAGTCTGCTCAAGCTTTATATTTCTAATTTCACTTGCTATTGGAATATCTTCGCCATCTTCTTCAAGACCATACATATTCAACTCTAGGGCTTCCTTTGCATTTTTCAAAGCTTCTTCGGTAGTATTTCCACAAGTTAAACATCCTGGAATATCAGGGAACTCTACAGAAATTCCATCATTATCATAGGTGAAAATAGCTGGATAAATATAGCGATCTTTTTTCATGAAATTATTCTCCTTTCCAATTAATGATTTATAGATCTAGGGAGGTGCAGGAATCTATTCAATTTCAATTCCTGCTTGTTTAAATATACTTTTAACAGTTTTAACTGGTATATTCTTCTTTGGGTGTGGAACTGTTATTGCTCCTTTTTTACTATTATGTTTAAACTGATGATGGTCATCCTTTACTCTCGCTATATACCAACCATTGTGTTCAAGTATCTTGATTATTTCTCTTGATGAATAAGATTTCATTATTATCTCCTCTCTTAATTATATTATAATACGTGTAATTATACGTGTAAAGCGTTTTTATAAAAAATCTTAAATTATTTCTACCTGTTCTTCAATTGATATTCATGTAACTTCCACTGTGTCTTCATTATATTTCTGCTAAAAGGGGTAGAAGCTGTCATTATCTATACTCTAAGAGAATATTTACAGTATTTCCAATAGCATTCACGTTATTTATATATAAACAATGTGGATGTTTATATTTTTATAGGTAACTACTTTCAACATAAACGGGTAAAAGTGGAAGTAATGTTTTGGGAAAATTATTGGGACTAGAAAATAGGTAGAATGGAAATACTTTCTCCACTTCTATTTTCATGCCTATTAATGTTTGTTTTTAGTCCTTAGAAAATAGCATAATTTACATATTAGGTAAAGTAGATGATATGATATAATAAAATAAAGTAATTCTCATTTGTAGGATTTTGCGAAGAAAAAATATTAAGTTGATTTAAATCTACTACTATGCTAGAATGGATATGTAAGTTGCAACTTGTAAATTACGAAAAAGTTTATATAATTTAGTTTTCTAGGGTTCCGCAGTTTATAACTGGCAGGTCCGAGAGAAAACACACAGCAGACTGTGTACACGGAAGGATAAAAGCCTGGGAGATATTTTTATAATATTTCTTTAGGCTTTTTTTATTTTATTTAATAGGAATGATTGCAAGTTTTTATTTTTTATCATTGTCTTACCAATAGGTACTGCATATGCAATTTGGACAGGAATAGGCACTATTGGTACAGTATTGCTAGGTATTATTTTGTTTAAAGAACCTATTAATATCATGCGTATAGTTTGTATAGTATCCATAGTTAGTGGAATCATTGGTTTGAAATTAATATCAATTGAGTAATCATTGATGCTAATTAAAAAATAACTAATTTAGGAGGTATTTTAATGAAAAACTTTATTATTGAGGATGATTTTTGGAGCGTATTCCCTAATGCAAAGATTGGAGTTGTTATTTGTCATAGTATAGATAATTCAATAAAAGATAAAGAACAATATAATGAAATGCTTTTAAAGGCAGAACAAGAAGCGTTAAATTATTTACAGGATTCAGAATTTAGCAATAATGAGGTAATAAAAACATGGAGAGAAGCATTTCAAAAATTTAAAACAAAAAAAGGTGCAAGGTCTTCAATTGAAGCATTACTAAAACGAGTTTATAATGGAAATCATATAGGAACTATTAACCCTCTGGTAGATATTTATAATTCTATTTCGTTAAGATATGCATTGCCTTGCGGTGGTGAGGATATAGATAAATTTGTTGGCGATATTAGATTGACGAAGGCCGTTGGAAATGAGAATTTTGTTACATTAGGAACGAATGAAAATGCACCACCATATGAAGGTGAAATAGTATATAAAGATAATGCAGGAGCAATTTGCAGGTGTTGGAATTGGCGCGAATCAGTAAGAACAATGCTCACTAAAAATACAAAGAATGCTTTTTTGTGCATTGAATTAATCGATGAAAGAAGATTAAAAGAGTTTGAGAATGCTTTAAGAGATTTAGCAAAAACAGTACAGGATAATCTAGGTGGAACACATAAGATATCAATTCTTGATATTAATAATAAAGTAGTATCAATAAAATAATTTGAGGAGGATAAGGTGATGAGTAGTTTCACTTATAAAGATATTTATATTGAAGATGGAAGAAGGGTGCTGGAAGTTAATATACTTCCGGTTGCTGTGAATGATTGGGTCGATATCCATAGCTTGATGGATGAAAGGTTTTATCAAAAATTGGCTCAATGACATTCACAATGGCTTGCTGAACTACCCTATCCTTTACCGTAGGAATTCCAAGAAGTCTAATACCACCATCAGGCTTCTCTATTTCCGTTCTTCTTACAGGACTAGGCTTATACGTGTTAGTCTTCAGTCTTTCATGAAGAAACTCAATATTCATTTCTAGCTTGTAGGCAAAATTCGAGACAGTCTCTCCATCTATTCCAGGAGCTCCATTGTTTCTCTTTACCCGCTTAAAAGCTAACTCTAAATTTTCTTTTCGATAGATTTTATCGATAAAGCTGTACCATTTCTTCATGACTTTCCTCCTTTGTTGCTGCATCCTCCAGTATTTCTTTCTTAGGCTATATATTCTTCCTTAGGGTTGCTTGACGTTTCTAGCTCTATGGCAATCTTATCTTCACTTTCCTAATTACTTCATATTCGTGTCGTCGAGATAGCTCGCAAGTTATTTTATGCCAGCCATTCGTACCTTTGGACATTCCAGCCTTCTTTTAACACCTTCACCCTTGATTAAAACCCCTATAGACACACTTTGAAATCTCTTCCGCCCTTCGCATCTACCTTAGGCTTTTGACCTAAGATAGCCACATCGACTATGCGATGTGTCACCTATACTTTACCCTCCGGTATACTGTATGATCATAGCTTGGTCACTTATAATTTGCTCTAAAGACGGATAAATCATTTCGCAAGCTCCTTATAAGCTTCAAAGTTTTTTAACAACATTTTTTTACTTACTTCTTCCCAAGCTGTTTCTTCTTCATTATTTTCTTCTGTTTGGGCAATTTCCTCAAAATCTATAACAAGATACTTTGGTTTATTTTGTTTTAAAATAATAACCATTTTTTCTTCGTCAACAATTTTAGCAACTTTTGAGAAGTTTTGATTAGCTTCTGTAATACTAACTTGTCTTTTGGGATTGATTAACATTTTTAACACCTCCTATATTCTATATTATAGCATAAAAATAGGAGAAATTATACCTATATTATTTAATATTCTTAACGTGTGATTTGTCAATGTTGGTGAGACCCCAAATTATGAAATTCTTATTTTCTATACTTTAAGATGATGGGATGCTCACATTCCCTTATAAAATGATAAATTCACTAAGGAAAAGCAGCAAAGAAAAAGCAATATTGCCTGTTCTTTGCTGCTTTATAAAATATGGATACTGGGAAGTTAGTATTACTAAATTCAATCTTCGATCATGAAAACTTACTGATGTATTTGATTTTTTTCTTTCTTTTTTTTAAGTTCTTTTTGTATACCGAACATTACCCTAGGTCAAAGGATTCTTTATCTAAACTAGTAGCCAATTTATGAAGTTTAATCCCTAATCTTTCATGACCTTTTGGATAATAACTCTGTTGGTTCTAAGTGCTCCAATATAACTCTAACCAGCCTCCTTTGAGGCCATAAAAATGGCTTTGCAACTATACCAACTATCACATAATACAAAACCCCTATTAATAGATTTAGATAAAGAAGAAATTAAATTTGTAGCAATATCTATCTTACTCATTTTCTCTTTATCATAGATTTTTATAGCATAAGGTAAAACTAAACCATCACATGAAAGCAAAGCTACAACTAATTGATGACCATATACAGTCTTTCTTTTTAAATGTGAATTATGAAAAGAACATTTTTCAATAATATTTTTAGCCTTTGACGAGAGCTTAGTTTTTTCAGAGATTGTATCATCAATAATCATGTATATAGGTTTATTCGTTTTCTTTGATTTGTTCCAAATAAGCTCTATAGTTGCTGATTCTAAAGAGTTCATCAATAGTTCTTCCTTCCATTTGCTTTGGGAGAAAAACCTTGAAATACTAGTTCTATGCCTAGGAGAAGTAAGTTCTGCTATGTCAGATATTTTCCCGTTGTATCCTTTTAAAATCATGGCATTCATGGTATTTTCTCGGTGTTTGAGTTGAGGTTTGGATTAGATATAGATCAAATTTTAACTTTTTAAAAAAATTGTATATGGACAGTTCATTTGATATAATTGAGTTCTGAAACATTTATGCATATCTCCTTGTTATGTTTTTGTGTGAGAACTTAATTATAACAGGATTTTGTATAAATGTTTTTTTGTTTTATTCAACTGTAAAATTTTCGAAGCTTTTTTGCACTATTATAGATGTAAAGTTAAAATAGTCTATAATTTCCTATTGGTTATAATTAATAAAAAACAAAGCTACCTTTAACCAGATAGCTTTGTTTTATTTTATATATAGGATTTTGACGTATACATTTCCAATATATTATTAATATCTATTTCATTTAATGTTTCTTTTTCAATAAGCTTTTCAGCAATTGCTTCTATTAACTCGATGTGTTGATTCATTAGCTCTTTTGTTTCCACATACAATTTTTTCATTTCTACATTACAAATTTCTGCTAATTTCTGATCAATACCACCAGATTGACCTAGTAGTATATCATAGTTAATCATTCCTACTTCTTCACTCATACCAAATTGTTTTGTCATCGCCATCATAATTTCAGTAGCTTTTTGAATATCATTACTCGCTCCAGTTGTTATGTTTTCTTCTCCAAACACAAGCTCTTCAACTACTCTACCAGCTAGAGCAACCTTTATATTGTTTAACATGCCCTTCTTTCTATGGTACATGCTATCTGGAGGAATATTCATACTAAATCCTCCTGTCCCTTTAGTACTTGGTATAATCGTTACCTTTGTAACCCTATTTTCAGGACATAGTAACTTGGTTGCTATAGCATGTCCGGCCTCATGATATGCTGTAACCTTCTTATCTATTTCTTTAATATTACTTCTATCTTTTTTCTCTTCTCCAGCAATCACGGTATAGAAGGCTTTATCTATATGTTTTTCTGAAATATACTGTGCATTTTCTCTAGCAGCATAGATAGCCGCTTCATTCATTAGGTTTTCTAGCTTAGCTCCACTAAAGTACACAGTTTGATGGGCTATTCTTTCTATACTAATAGCACTTGCCATAGGTCTATTCTTTGTATACAGCTTCAAAATATCTTGTCTAGCCTTTAAATCAGGCAAGCCTACCTCTATTTGCCTATCAAAACGACCAGGTCTTAATAGGGCTTCATCTAATATGTCCAATCTATTCGTGGCTGCCATTACTACAATACCTTCGCTTCCTTTAAAGCCTGACATTTCTGTTAGTAATGCATTTAATGTTCTATCAGATTCATCACTACCTCCGAAACCACCTCTGTCACGTTTTTTTCCTATTGCATCTATTTCATCGATAAAAATAACGCATTTACCCTTTTCTCCAGCTTTTTTAAATAGATTTCTAATTCTACCGGCCCCTAAGCCTGCATAAACCTGAACGAAATCCGAACCGGAAACCGCTAGAAAATCTACACCTGCTTCACTTGCTAAAGCCTTAGCCATTAAGGTTTTACCAGTACCAGGAGGTCCGTATAAAATAACACCCTTTGGCATTCTTGCTCCATATCGCTGATACTTTTCTGGATTTTTAAGAAAGTCCACCAGCTCCATTACATTTTCCTTTGCCTCTTCATTACCAGCAATATTGGAAAAAGTAATGCTTGATTGTTTTTGAGTAGAAAACTCTACAGTAGACATCTTATCGTATTCTTTAGAAGCTTGTCTTGAAGTCTGCTTTGAAAGATAGTAGGCTCCTCCTGCAAATGCTGCAATAAGAACTATAAAAATGATAATTTGTCCAACTGATTGTTGTTCTCCTACTTCATTAACTTCGATATTTTCCATTAATAATGTTTCTTTCAGATTATCTGTTCTTGGATGGTCTGTAATGAAGCTTTGTCCATTTTCAAACTCTCCCTTTAATTTTGCATCATCAGACAAAAATACCTTATGGATTTGTTTCGCTTCAATGCTTTCTAAAAACTCTCCATAGGATAATTCAATTGGCTTTTCTGAGTAGAAGTATTGTCTATAAATCCCTATCGTTGCAATAGACACAACTAAAATGATTAAGCTTATAACTAATACAATTTTTCTATTCATTAATTTTTTCATAATGATAACCTCCTATTTATATACTAAAAAAATTGTATGTAACGGGAGGTTTACATAATATTATAACATACATGTAAAAAAAAGAAAAGTATCTGGCGCAAAAAAAGATACTAACAGTTTGCCAGTACCCTTCTACATTTCAAAATTTTTCTTTATTTCATCCTCAGTTTTCTGAGATATTTCCTTTTCTAATTCCTTCATCATCCTTATTTTTGTCTTGCTAGTCAATATTTCATAGTTGCCCATAGCAGCTGCCGCTACCATAAAAGAATTTAGAAAATCTAGATAGACGGATTTCATTGTAATACTACCGAAAACAAGCTCACTTGTAAACATAATAGATACGACTACCAATAGCGTAATTATTTTCTTATCTAGATAATCTGGAGTATAGTCTTTAATAAAATGAGTAATAATATTTGTAGCTAAAACCGCGCCAGTAAAAGTCATCAGAAAGTCCCCAGTAATTAAATCAAATCCCTCAGATACCATATTCTTCCCCCTTTACTTATAACAATATGATATCCTCGGGTTTTGTTGATTCTCAACTGCTAACTTTCTTTTTTATTTTTTAAATACTGTAAAAAGTTTAGCTTTGTCTTTGCATGTTGTTGATACTGTTCATCATCAATAATACCTTGATCTTTATATTTCTGTAATAGACTAATAAATTGTATAGATAAGTCCTTCAAGTCAAATTCTATATCCCTTAAATCTTCCTTTTTGTAATGTGTTCCCTTATTCACTTACTATCGCCTCCCGATTTGTACTACTGTATAAACATATGCCTTTAGACGCAATTTTTAATATATACGATCTATGGTTTCGTCCTTAATCAAAAGACATAGCCAAGGACTGCAAACGTAACCCTTAATATATTAAAATTTATAAGCATATATCTATAGGTATGTAACAATAATAAAGTCTAATGTAATCTAACAACTCATTAAAACTAGGCTAAGAGTAACACTACTCAATATAATAAATATATATGACAACTACAGTCTAATAATTTCTATTAATCTTTTCAATATCTATATTCTATAAATTAAATGGAAATCCTTTAAAAATTTTTAGAAATCGTTAGTTATATTTCGGAATTTTTAGACATTTTGCAATAAAATTTTAATTGTATCGAATGTTCTGTTTATTTTACAATCTATCTCGTTTCCTAAGGACAAAAATTATTTACAAATACAGACTTTTATAGTATACTTATTTTGCATGGGGGTATGGCGCAGTTGGGAGCGCGCTTGACTGGCAGTCAAGAGGTCAGGGGTTCAAGTCCCCTTATCTCCACCAAAAAATAGAAACAGTTGAAACTATTGGTTTTAACTGTTTTGTTATTTTTTGGAAATTTCTATTTTTTTGCCTTTTTCATACCGTCAAGGTATCACTACAATTTTACATTTTGTCCTCGTAATTTGTCTAATGTTGATAAACTTCTAAAATTATTCACAGTGTAAGCACTGGCTAAATGTGAATATCTTCGTGTCATTTCTAAAGTTGAATGTCCTAGAATCATTTGCAAACCGAAGGAATCACCACCATTCATTAAATACCTAGTTGCAAAGGTATGTCTAAACAAATGGGGTCCTAATCTTTTAATACCAGTTTTCTTTTTTAGTCGTGCAAAAAGCATCTTTACAACATCTTTTGATACTGGAGTTTTCTCCTGAGACATAAAAATTAAATTTGTTGGGTAATCTGGCATTGGTCTATATCCATTTAGATACTTAAATAATAGCTTTTTAGTATAAAGCCCCATAGGAACAATTCTGTCCTTTTCTCCTTTTCCTTTCACTTTTATGACATTTTGAGTGAAATGAACATTATCTATTCCAAGGGTTAGTACTTCGTCACGTCTTAATCCACTATCAAGCATTAAGGAAATCATACACTTGTTACGAAGTCCAAACTCCGTATTATCGTTTATAGCTTTATAAAGTATTGATATTTCATCTTCGCTCAAAATTTCAATAACTTTATTAGGTGCTTTGGGCAGTTTTATTTTACTACCAATGTCCTCCTGTATATAACTTTCTGCATATAACCAGTTCATAAAAACCCTAACATGCTTTATATAAGTTTGTATTGTTTTTTTGGATATTTGCTTTTCAATATTGTTATTAAAATGGTTATCCACTTGTTTACTGGATAAAAATATTTGATATGCTTTTATGTCACTGATTTCAATATCAATAACCAAAACATTTCCTATGAAATCCATAAAATATCTTAGCATCCTATTATAATTCATAATGGTTATTTTACTATTTCCCTTCAATTGTTGCTCAATGTTAAATAACTCTATTGCTTTATCTAAAGTAATCATGCAACTGCCCCTTTCCTTTTCCACTGGGTTTGTATGTATAGATTTTCATAATAATTGTCTTGTAATCTGCTTAAGAAGTTTTTATCACCATATTTTGTTAACTTTTCTTTTTTACTATAGGTATATTTCATAGCATCAATAATTGAATTAACTGCATTCTTTATAGATTCTAATATTGATTGTTTATCTATTTCATAAGTATTTATTTCAACATGACCAATAAATTCATTAGAGTACTCTAAATTATCTTTATGATAGTCCTTTAAAAATATTAAGAAACTATCATAGATTCCTTTATCAATATCTAGTTTATAGTTTTCTGGCTTATTTAAGCCCCTAGAAGTAAAATAGCGTTTTGTATTAAGCATTTCTTTATCTTGGTAAATTTTATAGTTATCTTCACCTTTTGAGTTTTCCTTAGACATATATTTACATGTGTATTTTGCAAAATCCTCAATGTTTTGTTTTTCTGTGATTCCTTCTACAAATACATAACCTTGACCCCAAATTTTAGACAATTCCTTGAAATCTACATAAGGCATATTGAAATAAAGTACATGATAATGCACAGCACCACGTTTTTGAAATTCGGGAATGCAGATGTATTTTAAAACATTACGATTCACTTTATAAAGCTGATAAGATAGTCTTTTATTGAACTTTGTAAACTCTGCATTGGCAGTTTTTAAGTCGGTTATGTTTTCTGCAAAGGTTAGGGTTAGGAATTTAGGTAGCTGTATATTTCCCTCAAAATCTGGAATGGCATTGACGTTACAGGATACAATATCAAATATCTTGTTTCTAGCCCTAGAGATGGCTTTATTAAAGTTATCTCTACTATGAGAACTTTCCCCCCTGGGACTTTTCAATCTAGGCTTTACGCCATAATTAAACTGCATAGACCTAGAGTATTTTTTAAGAATAATCTTTTTCCCTGCGATTTTCAAATGTAGGTTAGTAGATAGTAAATCCAACACCTTTAAAACCCCCTTTGGCATTAAAGAGGACACTTCGCATTAAGTGTCCCTGTAGTCGAGTGAAGAAAACCACTTGCCCCGAAGGACTCGTTTCTATCTCCATTCGCTTTTAACATATCAATAGACTTTCGCGGCATATCCTCAACAGAAAAACACTGTCTCCGGTATTCCACGATTCTATTGATATATTAAATTTTATGTGCTGAATTTTCCTTGCGAAGGGTGACAGGGGAGGAGGTAGAAATCTTGCTTTTTTTCTCCCTTCTCTTGTCAGCATAGCACATAAAAACACTCTTTTATATTTATCTATTTCTGTATGTAGTTGCTCTAGGTTCTAGGTTCACAGGTAGCTTGTCGAATCATGTCATGTATAGAATGTATATTGAACTTTATAAACCATGATTTTCAACGATTTTATGGCTTTTATCTAGCTTTAAGGCTTGATTTAAGGTAATTATGATGGTTATATTGGATATTTTAACCTATGGTGCTATGGGTCAATAAAATCATTTATGCACGATTATGACCTATTTCTAAAGCCTCCTAGCAAAAAGTAATTGCAATAGGTTCAAGGGTCTAATAGGTTGATCTATGTATATATATACGCATTAATGTATATGATTTTCTTAAACTAAATAATCTTTATCCATCGCATAACTACCATATAACCATAATAAATAGCAATAGCAACCAACCAAGCTTGTAATATAGCAAGTATTTGACCAACAGGCACAATCCAATTTATTACAGACAAATCTATTCCCATACTAGAAATAGCAGAAAATGGAGAATCTGGAAGTATAGAAACAACCAAACTCAAAACACCACCCAAAGCTTTTATTATTAAATTAATAAGATGAAGAAAAAAATTAAATAACATAAAATTTCCCCCTAAGAAGTTAAATAATATATTCTCTAGTAACAGATATAAGTCCAACATTAAAAATCATAAGGATAGACCAACGCATTATAGTAGCTAATGTATTAAACTTTGAAAAATCCCACGTAACCGTTTCTCCTAAAATTTCAAAAGAATATACGGGAGCCGAAGTTGAACCAATAAGACCTTGTACAGAAGAATATAAATCCCATGGAATACTAAAAGGAAATTTATTTAAAAGCCCAACAGTCCGTAAAGGTTCAAAATTCAATTGAACTAAATTATCCGGTTGAACTAAAAGACCTGTAAAAAATGCCCATATAGAAGATAACAAACCTGTTATCCCTGTTAAATCTGGTGTTGCAGGAATATCTGGAAATTCTGGATTATAAGGATAATCAATAGGTGGATTTAAAGGCGGATTATCTACAGGATTATCTATAGGGTTATCTATAGGTGGGTCTATTGGTATACTAGTTGTACCATTCCATACGTCACTAGGAGTATCAACAGAAGGATTATAATCTTGTATAGGATTATCTAAATAAGGTGTGGGCATAGGTTCATGTAATGGATTATTAACCCAACCTGTAGGAATAGGTGGTACAAGATATTTACCTTCATCTGGATTATCTGGTTCATCTACAGTCTTACCATCCCACCAAGGAGAATCCAAAGGTATAGATGTAGATGAAACATTAACATAATTTTCTAAGCCTAAATATCCAGCTCCCAAAAAATCATCATTTGATGCCACAGGATGATTAACTGTTTTTGTTTGATAACCCCCATTATACGTCCTTACAGTCAAATCAGATACATAATGTTTACCATTCCAAGATATGCTAACGCTAGGCGAACCATGGTCAAAATAATTCCTCAATGCTGTCGAAGTACCAGAACGAACTATAACATTAAAATTCTGTGAATTTGTTAATGCATCAAAACCCCAAGCAGAAATATATGGATAAGGCGATTCATCGTTAAAATATCTTAAATGCGTAAGTGCTGTAGGATCATCAACAGATATTGTATTTTCCCCTATTTTAAAACCATTGTCCGATTGAGTTACAAGCTGGGGCATATATCCTTGATGAACACCTTCTCCTAATCCTTGCACATAATTATAAATCGAACTATACAAAGCAGATGAAATGGCAACATAGCCCATAGTACCATATTCCTTAATATTTCTTAATTCTTGAACCAGTGCACTATCTGCAATAGACTCCCAATTTCTTTGTAATTCATAAGCACCGCCCATTAATAAAGCTGAACCTCCTACATATTTTACTATTGCTAAAAATGTAGCTAAAGTTAATCCTCCATCTGCATATGTTTCTACTGTTTGAAACCCTGCAATACTAGTCGTAAATAAAATTGTAAATATTAAAAGCCATATAAATTTTTTTTTCAATATATTCACCTCTTCTAAATTCTATAAAGAAAAAAATTGCACGCTACGCTATTTTTTTCTTTATAGAATTTTTCTGTTTTAAATCAGAGAATTTTTTATATGAATTATAGATTTCAGCATATTTCTTTTTATAAACAAAAAACTCATGACCCATTTTTTCTCTAATACCGTACCATTTCTGAACTTGAACAAATAATGATATGCCTAATGCTTCTAAAATTACTCCAAACAGTCCATAATTGTTACATTTACGATGAGCATAATCATATTCAAATAAACAACGAATTTGCGGGTCTATTAATCTATCAAATTGACTAACAAGAATAACATCAAAACCTAAATGCCTATGTTGCGTAAAAAAGTCAATCCATTTTTCTCTATATAGTCTATCTTCTTGACATTTCAGTTTTACAACAGTAGGAGAAAGGATTGACTGTGCTTCATCTATAACAATAAGGGTCTGACTTTCTATACCCACTTTATGAAATTTTAAGGCATAATTTATAAAATACTCTGGTTTTGTATGTTTTAAGGAAAATGTATATAGTTTTCCAATATTTTTATAGTTTTCATTTTTCAATTTGAAACCTATTTTTTTTCTTATTTTATTCCATTTAACAATCTTAGGATTTTTACGAATATAATCGTAATTGGCTTGAAAATTACAAGCAATTACATTTTTTTGACGTTTAACAAGTTTAAATATAATCTCTTGAGAGACTTTTAAAGATTTCCCGCTACCAGGGGTTCCTGAATAAAAATAAATCAATTAGAATCTCCTCCTATTTAAAGAGGATAGGGACATTATCCCTACCCCTTTAACAAGATGTTACTTTTTAACCAAACCTTTGAAAATGCTAAGACCATTCTTCCAAAGCATGTAAGCACCAGCAACTACTAAAGCAGCGGCACCACCAGCCGCAATAACATCTAACATGTCACCTTGCAAAGCAGTAATAGCAGAACTCATTCCTTCTGGCATAAATATAACCTCCTTATTTTTTTATTATTTTAACGGTTCCGTAAAATCTTAAGAAAAATTGCTAATCCTAAAGCACTAAAATATAATACGAAACCGATTAAAAAACCATGTTCAATCCCATGAATAAAATCATTTGTACCCATCAGACCACCTACTTACAACACCATGTGCAATCAAAATCCCTGATATAAAACCACCTACATATAGAATCGCTCCATAAATACGTTGAACTTCTCCTATTAAAAAATGATAATTTTCTTCCATTATGCTTTCTGTAGCTTGATGCTAGTAAATCTGTTTTTTACTATCAATATTGCATCTACCATTTCACCTTGTGAAAAATCTGCTTTTGAATCATCATCTAACATAAATTGTTCGTTTTTGTATGTCTTAGGGTCTGCTAGTTCAACGAATCGCAGGGTTTTCTTTCCTTCTCTTTCTAATATGTTTTTCTCTACAAATACCAATCCTTTTTTAATAAATTCCATTTTTAAAAACCTCCTTGTAATTTTATATTTAATACTCTAAATACACTGTAAACTCAAATTCTCTAACTTCAACTTGTGATACTAACCCAAGGGGTGAACCTGCAATCTCTTGTGTATCTTTTAAAAATCTAACAAACATAAATTGTTCCTCTTCAATTTCAATATGCTTAATTTCTATACTGTCAACTCCTTTAACATATACATTTCTAAGGCATACTTCTTTTAATTTATGTAGGTTAATTGTGATTTTCTTTTCTTGCTTTAGTTGGTCTAATGTGATTAACTTTTGGTTATATTCGGTTAACATTTTATTGACCTCCTTTATTAATCTAAAAAAGATATATAATCAACAAAATCTTTGCCACAATTAGGACAATGCCAAAATGATAAATTTCCTTCGTTAATTTCATTTTCATTTGGTTCTCTTTCATATCCTTGACAACCACAATCATCACAAACATGTGTAATTCCTCTAGCAGTTCTTCGTTTCATTTTATTGACCTCCTAATATTAATTATAGATTGTGTCCTCATGAAATACAGGCAGACTATCGGCAATATATCGGACTTCCTTTTAATCCCATCGCATTTGTGATATAATTTTATATACCTATTTTGTATCTTGCTTTTCAGATTCAACACTATCAATTAGCTAGTGTTATACTCATGATACACTATCATTTTGCATGTGTCAATACTTTTTAGAAAAATTTTTTTTTGGAGTGTTTATAATGGTTTTATTTGCTCAAAGATTAAAGGAAATCAGAGTTTCCCAGAAAATCACACAAAAAGCTGTAGCTGAATTTCTAAACATAAAAGAAACTTCATACCAACATTACGAATACGGAAAACGTGAACCTAATTACGAAACCCTTTTCAAGCTCTGTCATTACTTCAACGTCTCCGCCGACTATCTACTAGGGCTGTCGGATGACCCTATAATACATAGAAAGGAAGATACCCATGAACAATGAAGAAAAAATACTATCAATGATGGAAGCTGTTGACAAACTAGAGCAAGATCAAACAAGACTAGAAACCGAAGTTCAGGAAATCAAATCGAATATCATATACATAAAGAAAGAATTACACTACATATGGAGTGGTATCCGAAAACTTGACAATCAAACAAGTTGAAAATAAATTTCCCAATTATAATTCTTCCTGAATAAAAAACGTTCGTGTTTTTTTGCTTTTTATAACTTCATGGGTCGCAGATGGCTATAGAAACTGTTACAGGTGAAAATATGACTGATATTGCATTATTAAAATTTGTTAAATAAAAACAACACCAATTAAGGTGTTATTTTTTTATGTCTTTATTTATAATTTTTGCCTCATTAACCTTTGTTTGGTATTACTCGTGTAAATATATCACTACAAAATAAAGGGATTGTAAAAAACAGAACATACGTTCGGCATAACTGGCAGTCAAGAGGTCAGGGGTTCAAGTCCCCTTATCTCCACCAAAAAATAGAAACAGTTGAAACTATTGATTTCAACTGTTTTATTATTTTTTGGAAATTTCTATTTTTAGCATTTTCTCCACCGTCAAGGTATCGCTATAATCTTACGTTTTGTCCTATTGACCTATCGAGTGTCGATAAACTTCTAAAATTATTCACAGTACAAGATTTAGCTAAAACTCATTTTTAATAACATTTCGGCTAATTTCTATATTATTTAAAAACCACTCCTTGTATTTTCTTAAATCCTAGTCCAGGTTCATCAGATAGTGTAATCTTATATTCATCAAATCTAGCTCCACCTTCAATTGGATCTTCGCTACATAATATAGGCCCGTCGAGATCAATTTTAGTAATAATACTCTTAGCTGCCGCCAAATGAACAGCCGCTGTCACACTTATCTTACTTTCTAGCATGCATCCAATCATACATTCTACACCATAGGTTTCAGCTAGTGCACATATTTTGAGGGCATTATAAATCCCTCCAGTCTTCATGAGTTTAATATTTATAAGATCAGCAGCACGCATTTGAATAATTTTTGCTGCATCCATGGGACTAAATATACTTTCATCTGCCAGCACTGGTATGGAAATATTATCTGTTACAAATTTTAGTCCTTCAAAGTCATAGGCCGCTACAGGTTGTTCCACGAATTCTATATTAATACCTGCATCCTCCATCTTCCTTAAGAAATATACAGCTTCTTTGGGCTTCCAGCCTTGATTAGCATCTATTCTTAGATCTATATCATATCCAACTGCTTCCCTAATGGCTTTCATTCTTATTATGTCTATGTTAGCATCTTTACCTACTTTAATCTTAAGTGTCTTATATCCCAAATTCATTGCTTCTAGGCTATCCTTAGCCATCTGTTCAGGATCATTTACGCTTATAGTAATGTCAGTAATTATTTCCTTTCTATACCCACCTAAAAGCTTGTAAAGGGGTGCTTGATATAACTGTCCGAATAAATCATATAGAGCAATGTCTATCGCTGCTTTTGCACTTGTATTCTTGACAAGAGACTTCTGTAATTTTAGCATTATCTCTTCAAAGCTTTCAATTTCTAAACCTATCAAATGCTTTTTGATAGGTTCTTCTATAGCTCCTATAATTGATCCAGTAGTATCTCCAGTAATTACTCCAGTAGGTGGAGCCTCACCATAGCCTATATGCCCTGTATCTGTGATAATCTTTACTACAACATCTTCTACACTATTTACAGTTCTTAGTGCTGTCTTAAATGGCTTTTTTAAGGGAATAGAAATATGTCCTAGTTGAATGTCCGTAATTTTCATTGAGATGCCCTCCTCTTCTTTATAAAGACAAGATATTAGATTAATATACTCTAACTATCAGATGACTCTAACCAAATAAAATCCAGTGTAAGCCTATAACTATATGGAGCTTTCACTGGATTTCATTCAGGAAGGTACATTATGTAATATAATATATCTATTGAATAAAGCAGTTATTATTATTTTTGTTTTAATTCACTATATTTTTTTACTGCATCCTTATAGGCGACTATTATAGCTTTCTGAGAAGAACCTAAGTATCTTCTTTTCACCTCTTCTTCTATATCCTTATCGAATTTACCAAATTTTTTACCAATAAAAAGACTGGCGATAAAATGTTCTGTAGTCCTAATTGTAGCAGAACAACTTAAATCAATGATCTCACTTGTATCTCCATTAATCACAAATCCTATAAAAAAGGAATTGAATTTTTGAGTAATTGCATTATCACTGTTGGTTTTTGCATTGCCTATGACATATATAGTATTTTTATCATAGTATTCACTAATATGATGGTTCAATTAAATCACCTCTCTAATCTTAGTTAAATAATAAGTATATTATACAATACTATTAAACACATTGTATAACAATACTATAGAGTTATTTGGCATAAGATTAAACTGGATATATAATTAAGACATTTTAAAATTAGTTATGCTTGTTTAGCTAAAATAATCAAAACTTATTTATATAATAACTCCAATAATGTAGTAAAAATTATAGCAGCGATAATATCTTAGCAACAAATAATCCGCCACCAGTTCCAATAACATACCCCATCATTGCCATTAGAACACCTATTGGCACCAAAGCTTCGCCATACGATGCCGCAAGAATTGGTGCAGATGCAACTCCACCTATATTTGCTAAACTTGCAACTCCACAGGTAAATAGGTCTAATTTAAATATTTTAGCTATTGCTGAGAGAATTAAGGCATGTAGTCCTAAAATAACAAATCCAGAAATTATATATAATGGTGCTTGTGTAAGCTCGGAGAAATTTGCTTTAGAAGCAATTAACCCAACTAATGTATATAACATAACATTAGCTATTTGAGACGAACCTGGAAGCTTCGCCAGTGGTGTCATAGCACATAAGATTCCTGCAGCAGTAACTATCAGAACAGTCCAGGTTGACCCAGAGATAAATTCTGTTTGAGGTAATACTTGAGAAAGATGTGTTGCAACTGATGCAATTAGTAAGCTTGAGCCTAGTAATATCATCATATCTGAAAACTCAATATTCTTTCTAACATCTTCATTAGTAGCAGCAAGCTGAGCACCCACTTCATCAATTGCACTTGTATCCGATTTAGTCCATTTATTAAATAAATGAGCATATGGAACTAAAGCTAATAAAAGCATCACCCAAATTGAATAGTTTATAGAATCAATAAGCAAAGTATATCCCATTTGTGACTCAGGAAGGTTTAGAGCACCTTGAATGGCCACCATGTTTCCTGTACCACCAAGCCAACTACCTGCTAAAGCTGCAAATGCCTTCCATGTATGTGCTTCGTACATACCCTTAAAAATTGCATAAGTTACTATAAAGGCTAACATAATGCTGATTGATGCTGCAAAAAACCCTAGAAGCATTTTAGGGCCAAGCTTCATGATCTTTCTTAAATCACATCTAAGGAGCATTAAGAAAATCATTGATGGAAGTAAAATCCCTCTAAATATACTATAATACTGTTTTACATCGTCTGTATGCTGCCATACATTGAAGGTTGAGAGCAGCATAGAAATAAGATAAATAAGGACAACCGCTGGAACATATTTAAAAAACTTTCCTTTATGGGACTTTTCTGTCCAAACAATTACTGCACCAAAAAATACTATAAATGCTAAGTACGTAAAACCGTTAGTAATCATAAATTTTTCCTCCTTTTTTTGTGTTTTATTGTTACTCGTTAAAATCACCTAAATTTTTTAAATCACCACCACCTCTTTCTTATTCAAAAGTCTTTTGTTGAGTTAAGTCATTATTTAGCTAATTCGTGAATGGCAGCTGCTATAATTTGAATATTTTTAATCAAACTATCAATGGTCATATATTCATCTGGTTGATGGGTAAGGTCAAGTTCCCCTTTAAACAATGGTCCAAAGGCTACTATATTATCCATAGATTTTGCATAGGTCCCTCCACCTATAGCTATTAATTCAGGTTCATCACCTGTTTTTTCAAAATATACTTTTTGCAATTTTTTAATCAAATCAGTATTTGGCTCTACATACAGAGGCTTTTTATGACGAATATTACTTATTTGTATGCCAAACTTCCTGGTATACCATTCTAGTTTGTTTATAAAATCATCTATAGTGGTTGTTACCGGATAGCGAATGTTTAATTCAAGGCTAACTTTAGTGTGATCTCCCTGGATGGTACCTATATTTAAAGTGAGTTTTCCGGAAACCTCATCCTTTAAGTTGATTCCTAAGTTTTTTCCATCTGTTTCCTTGTCGATATAAGTGGTGATGAATTCAAACAATTGTTTAACATCTCCTGCAAAATCTAACATGTTCAAAAACTCTACTAACTGAGTTATTGCATTTCTTCCTAACTCTGGCGTACTACCATGAGCTGATATACCGTGGGACTTGAGTATTAAGCTTTCATTATCTTGGAATTCTATAAAATCTATATTCTTCAATATTTCTTTTATCTTGTTCTTTTGTTCTTGGCCCGTTTCGATTGATGCTTCAGCATAGGAGGGTACTACATTAGGAGCAGTTCCTCCACTAATTCTAGTAAGCCTGAGTTTTCCTTGCTTGGATAAAGGTTTTATTAATGTACAGGTGAAAATTCCCTTTTCTGCATTTATGATGGGATACTGTGCATCAGGAGTAAATCCCGCTACTGGCATCTCATCTCTTTCTACATAATACTTGATTCCCTTGCTGCCACGTTCCTCATTAGTTCCAAATATTATCCTCACCCGCTTTGATAAAGGAATACCCATAACCTTTATTGCCTTTAAAGCAAATAATGCTCCTATTGTTGGTCCCTTGTCATCTAAAATACCTCTGCCATATATTCTATTTTCGTGAATTTCTGCCGCAAAAGGGGGATAGGTCCATCCATCACCTTCTGGGACTACGTCTAAATGTCCTAATACAGCTATCATCTCTTCTCCTGAGCCATATTCAGCATAGCCTATCATATTATCTAAGCTAACCGTCCTAAACCCCATATCATCTGCTAGCTTTAACGCATGCTCTAACGCCTTTTGAACCCCTTCTCCAAAGGGAGCACCTTCTTTTTTTTCACTTTCAACACTTCTTATCATTATGCTTTGTCTTACAGCTTCTAAAATTTCATCTTTCATATCTAATATTTTTTTATCTAGCATAAATTAATCCCTCCCTTTGAACACAAAAAAGCTCAATAAATGATAGATCATTTACTGAGCTTTGCTTACGGATGATGTTTTGAGACACCTAAATAAACAAGCAGTAATTGTTTATACAACATGCTTTCATATTAAATTTTTAATTGATGTTTTAATTTGAATTTTCTAACTATCATTATATATTAAAAAATTACTGAATACAATACTTTTCTATTATTTTAAAAAAGTTTTTATGAATATATTCCCTTCAGCGTATCCCCTCTTAATTTACGACTTTCTTAACTTCTCCTGCAGCTCTATTAGGTCCTTAGGTAAGCTTGCTTTCACTTCAACAGCTTCTCTATATCTAGGCTGTAAGAATTTTAAATAGTTGGCATGTAGAGCTTGTCGATTTATTAGATCAGAGGTTTGTCCATATAAATGATCTCCTATCAAAGGATGCCCTAAATGGTGCATGTGAACCCGTATTTGGTGAGTCCTTCCAGTTAATAGCTGCACTTCAATTAAAGTAGCATTTCTATATCTCTCTAATACTTTATATTTTGTAATAGATTGCTGCCCCCTAGGGTCTACAACCCTCTTAACAGCATCATCTGTAGGTCTATAGATAGCCTCATTTATTGTATCCCAGTCATTCTCTATCACGCCTTCAACAAAAGCAATATATCTTTTTTCTACTTGATCTTCCTTCATTTGCTCTGATAACACATGGTGAGTATATGGATTTTTAGCAATAATCAAAAGCCCTGATGTATCCATATCTAATCTATTAACAAAACGAATTCTACAATTCATTGCCTTTTTATCTAAGTAATACTGGGCAGCATTTGCAATTGTTCCAGTAAAATGACTTTTGGTTGGATGTGTGACAATACCAGGTTGTTTGTCAACTATAATAACATCCACATCTTCATAAACAATGTTGAAAGGTATATCTTCAGCTTCAAATTGACTAGGTTTCTCCGTCATGACAACTTTAATGATGTCTCCGTTACTAACTAATTGATGATATTTAACATAAGAATTGTTTATAAATATAGATTTGTTTTTCTTTAATTTTGTTAGTAACCTACTTGAAATATTTAGTTTTTTTCTAAGAACATCTTTTATACTACATTGATCATCATCTTTACTAGCTTCATAGACAATGACATCTTCCTTTTGTTTACCTTCTAAAATCATTTTTTCACCCACTTCTCTTTTTTCCTTCGCCATGACTATTATATGGTTAATTGTATTATGTATCAAGTGTATTTAACAACTATTTCTAGCAAGAGCAATACATACATTAAAGTATGGGTATCCTATAATTATAGATAACCAATTTTAAACTTTAATTGCACTCTGTGAAAGTGACTGACAGCAAATCAAAGATTTGGGTCATCTACTTTTGATATACACGGTCTACGGTTTCGCCCAAAACCATGGGCTGCAAATGTAGCCCTTAGTATATCAAAATTTCACCTTGTATAAGCGACTGACATGAAATCATAGATTTCAGTCATCTGCTTAAGTTCTGTAGTTGGTTACCCATAATTGTTATGTACTTTAAACATATTTAGTATTGTAAATTCTTGAAATAATACTTAATATAATATTATATCAAGTATTATTTCAAGTTTAGTGTTGAAACTGATTGTCTTTTTTGATATATTAAACAAAATTGTACTTTTCTTAATTTTCTTTTAACACTATCTGATGTTAATACTATTAATAAAAAGGAGCGCGTTTGAAATGACTAGAAAAATTATAAATATTTTACATAATGATAAAGATTTTTCTGTAGAAACTGCTGAATATTTAAAAAAGCAGCTTTACAAATTGGGTTATGAAGTTTTTAACAACTTTAACGAAGATGCAGAATTGATTATTTCTATTGGTGGTGATGGTTCTTTTTTATGGACATTACATAAATATGATTTCCCGGATGTGCCAATTATAGGTATCAATACTGGTCATTTAGGTTTTTTTACTGAAATTACTCCTGATGAAATAGATACCTTCCTTGAAAAATATATATCAGGTGACTATTTTTTAGAAGAAGTTCACACTATGAAAGCCACCATATGCACAAGAAATAATTGTATTGAAACTAGAGCTATTAATGAAATTGTTATAAAAGGAGACAAGTCAAGAACAGTTCATCTTAGTATTTCCGTTAATAATGATCTAATACAGAAATTTAGTGGTGACGGTATACTGGTTTCTACTTCTAGTGGTAGTACTGCCTATAATTACTCTATCGGTGGCAGTTTAGTTGATCCAAAGCTTAATGTGCTTCAAGTGGCACCCTTAGCACCCATTAACACCAATGCATACCGTTCCTTTACATCCAGTGTAATTCTCCCATCAGATACAATTATTAAAGTTAATCCTGAATATCGGTTTGAAAATTCTATTGTTATCGTTAGTGATGGTACTGAATATCGATTTGCAGGTATCACTGAGGTTAGTCTACAGCTTTCTGAATTGAAGGTTAAGATGCTACGTTTAAAAGATTTTAATTTTTGGGGCAAAGTCATCAGCAAATTTTTATAGAATGTCTCATAAAAACCCCCTCCAAGTTCTGGAGGGGGTTTTTATGTTTTAGTGGGTTACGCTACAGTAGTTTCTCTATTATCTGCATCAAAAACTTCTTGATCAAATTCTCCTTCTGCTTTAGCAATAATCAAAGTACAGACTGCATCTCCAGTAATATTAATAGCAGTTCTAGACATATCTAGAATTCTATCAATACCCATGATTAATGCAATACCTTCTACTGGTAACCCTACTGATTGCAATACCATAGATAGCATGATTAAGCCTACTCCTGGTACACCAGCTGTACCAATAGATGCTAAGGTAGCAGTCAAGATTACTGTTAAGATAGCGGAAAAGCTTAAATCTACCCCGTATACTTGAGCAATAAATATAGTGGCAACCCCCTGCATGATGGCAGTTCCATCCATGTTAATGGTTGCTCCTAGTGGTAAAGTAAAGGAACCGATATTTTTTGACACGCCAAGTCTCTCTTCCGCAATCTCCATTGTTACTGGTAGTGTAGCACCACTACTGGCTGTAGAAAAGGCTACTGATATAGCCGGTACGAAGTTTTTCAAGAATTTAATAGGACTTAAGCCTGTAAAACCTTTCAACATACCACCGTAGGTAACAATTGCATGAATTATAAGTGCTGCAATTACTGTTAACATATATTTCGCTAATGGCACCATTACATCAAACCCCTCAGTAGCGAAGGTTCTAGCGATTAATGCAAATACTCCATAGGGAGCCAATAGCATTACATAACCAACCATTTTCATCATTAAATCATTTAATAGCTCGAAGGTATTAACAATAGGTTTAGCCTTTTCTCCCATTGCTGATAAGCCTACTCCCATAAATACAGCAAACACAATAATCTGAAGCATACTTCCATCTGACATTGCTGCTATTGGGTTTCTTGGTATCATATCAATCAACACTTCTACTAGTGGTACGCCTTCATTGATAGTAGGCTCCTTTGTTACAATATTAGAAAGATCTAGCCCTACTCCAGGATCTACAATGGATGCTAAGGATAAAGCAATAGAAATAGCAACAGCCGTTGTTACTAGATAAAATAGTACTGTCCTAATACCTATTCTTCCTAGCTTTTTAACATCTCCCATACCTGCAGAACCATTTACTAGAGAGATAAATACTAATGGTACAACCATCATCATAATAGCTCTTAAAAACACCTGTCCCACTAGAAGAAATGCCCCGTTAATAATCACATCACTTTTAAACCCACTTGCAGGTAGCATATAAAGTATAATACCTGTAATTATACCTAAGATAAGTCCGATAAGGATTTTTGTTGTTACACCTAACGGTTTTTTCGTCATTTACTTCTCCTCCTTTTTAGATGTCTAAAGTTTAAAATAATCAGCTGTTTTCCTGTATTTTAAACGCTTGTTATTATTATACTTTCAAACATAAATTGACACAAGTTTTAGAATTTACCAACACCTTGTGAAATTTTATACTATTCATACATCTATTGAGTTTACTTCGTTCTATTTTTTGATGTAATTTCTTCCAATAAGTATTTTTGTTTCTAGTTTCTCAATTTTACAACTTAAATGATTTTTCTTTATGTTTAACTTCAAAAAAATATAAGGAGAAAAGTTTCATCTTCTCCTTATATCTCTATATTAAATATTTAATTTTATTTAACTTAGCTACGTGCAAGTCTATTAACAATTAATGCAATAGCACCATCACCAGTTACATTTGCTGCAGTTCCAAAGCTGTCTTGAGCAATATACAATGCCATCATTAATGCCAATTGTCCATCAGTAAAGCCCAGCATAGTTTCTAGTAAACCTAGTGCTGCCATAATAGCTCCCCCTGGTACTCCAGGAGCCGCCACCATTGTGACCCCTAGCATTAAAATAAAAGGAAATACCTGTCCAAAGCCTAATGTCATCCCTTCCAAGGCCATTACTGCTATAGCACATATCGTTAGGGTGATCGTACTTCCTGCTAAGTGAATAGTAGCACATAAAGGTACCGCAAATTCTGCCACTTCATCAGCAACATGATTGTTTTTTGTACTTCTTACGGTAACAGGAATAGTTGCCGCTGAAGATTGTGTACCAATCGCAGTAAAATAAGCAGGTAGCATGTTTTTAATAGCTGTAAATGGATTTACTTTTGTCATAGAACCTGCTATTAAATACTGAATAATAATATAAGCTATATGCAGTGCTATAACTAAAACGAATACTCTTCCAAATACAGCAAAGGTTTCAGCCACCTCTCCTGCATAAGCCATTCTAGCAAATATTCCAGCTATATGTATTGGCAATAATGGAATAATAATATTCTCAATAACTTTTTGTATGATCTGTTGAAACTCTTGCATAAAGTGAAGCATTGTATCACCTTTAATAGCTGCGATCCCTAATCCTAATATGAAAGCAGTTACTAGAGCTGCCATAACCCCCATGATGGGCGGGATTTGAATTTCAAAATATGGAGAAGCAATTAAGGCTTCTGCCGCTGTTTCTCTTCCAGCAGTAATAATAGCTGGCAGTATAGTTGTTGCTGCCAAAAAAGCTAGTACACCTGCCACTACTGTAGATAAATAAGCAATACCAGCAGTTAGACCCAATAATTTACCAGCTTTGTTACCAAGCTCTGCAATTCCTGGAGCAACAAATCCGATAATAAGTAGTGGAACAATATAATTTAAGAAGTTTCCAAAAATTCCACTGAAGGTTATTAATAACCTTGTAAGAAATTCAATTCTTGTGGTGCCAATAATAATACCAATAATAATACCAATAATGAGTTTGGGTAGTAAACCTAGTTTTTTCATTATAACACTCCTTTTCTTGTAGTTTTTCTCTTGTTTCATATTTAGTTGTTTTCTTGTTATGATTCCTTTTACACCCAAAATTTATAATACCTTATATTCCTATAGTTCTCAATATATTGAAAAGTAGTTGTAATATTAAATATTTTGAATTATTTCACACAACGTCTTCATATTTTATATAAAGTTCAAAAACATTTTAATTTCCTTGTTTTCATTGTATAATATTTATATGTAAATATAATTAAATAACAATTTTTACAAATAACTAATATTTATTATATCCTTAGGAGGAATTGTTATGCGTTCTTTGATACACGCAATATCTTTAGATCCTTCAAAGTGCACAGGATGTACCAATTGTATAAAACGGTGTCCTACTGATGCAATTCGTGTGAAAAATGGTAAAGCTAAAATTATCGATAGCAAGTGTATTAATTGTGGTACCTGCATACACATATGTCCCTTTAACGCCTTTGCTGGTATCACCCCTGATTTAGATTATATTTTTCATTATCCCTATAGAATCGCTCTAATCGATCCAGTTTTATATAGTCAATTTAACGAAAGTGTTACACCTCCACAAATCATTGAAAGTATAAAACAATTTGGTTTTAATGATATATATGAGGTTTCCCACGGGGCAGACCTTGTTACGAATTTCACAAAAACACACATCTCTAGTACTACCAAATTTCCCATTATATCTTCATCCTGTCCAGCTATCATCCGATTAATCCAGCTTCGTTTTCATAATCTAATCAGTCACATATTACCCATTGATTCGCCTATTGAAATCGCAGCTTTTATGGCTCGTAATAAAGCTATAGAGGAAAAAAAGATTCCAAAAGAAGAAATCGGCATATTTTATATTTCTCCATGCACCGCACGTATTTTTAGCTTTAAAAAACCTATAGGTACAAAAAATACTTATATTAATGGTTCCCTTTCCATTAAATCAATATTCTTAATGGTTAGTAAAAATATGAGTTCTACTGAAGCATCAAATAATTATTATCCTTCCGGTAAAGGCATAGATTGGTCCAGGGTTGAAGGGCAAAGTAAGGCCTTAGGAATAAAGGAATATCTTGCAATTGATGGAATTGAAAACGTTATCGAAGTATTAGAGGAAATTGAAGATCATAAAATAAATGATTTGATTTTTTTAGAATGCCAAGCTTGTACCAACGGATGTGTGGGAGGAAGCCTTACAGTGGAAAATTCCTTTGTAGCCAGAAATCGTATTCGTCGATTAGCTGAAAATCATTATCCTTATACTCCCGGTAACATGGATATTTCTGCTAAGAAATTTGTTTTTACAGAACCTATCGATCCGTTATACTCAGATAAATTAGATACAGATTTATCCAAGGCTATAGAAAAGCTTATGAAAATTGAGGAAGTTATAAGAAAGCTCCCTCAAATAGATTGTGGAGCTTGTGGTTCCCCCTCCTGTCGTGCATTAGCTGAAGATATTGTTCTAGGCTATGCAAAAGAAGGGGATTGTATGGTCAACTTTAAAAAATTGTATTCTATCTTGGAAACCGATCCTACCGAAGCTGAAAACCTTCCTACAACAGAAGGTTAGTAGAAATCATAGTTTCTACTAACCTCTGTTATCCTTATCCTATTAATAAGTCACCTATTACCTTTGATAGTCTTTCTTCCATATATCTTCCTCATTTCTTTTATAGGTTTAAAAGAATCTTTGGTTCGATATGCTCATCAATCTTATTTTTAATACACTAAGAATCTATATTTATAGTTCTTAGCTACATCCAGATTTACGGATGCAACTGTAAAATAGATTCTAATCCTTCTTCCTTAACCGTTGGTATTAAATTGTTTTGTAAAATGTATTCCGATAAATTAATCTCCGCTAATGCTCTTTCATAGCCTTCACGACATTCTTGTAAATCAACAGGCTCTCTCGTATGAATATTCCAAGCTTTACTGTTTTCGAAAATACCATCATTAGACATGATAAAGATTTTCTCATCATCTATAAAAGATCCCCTCGCCACATGCACTTGTTTTGCTACAAATCCATCTGTAATGTTCAACAAGTCTTTTCCCAAGGTTTTGTTAGGTTCCATCTCCAATCCCAATAGGTTCGCCATTGTTGGAAAAAAGTCTATTTGTCCACCTACTGTTCCAATTTCCTCATTTAATCCGCTGTTGGGAATATGCACAATGAATGGCACTCTAAACATCTCATCCTCTTCATAGGGTTTACCTAAAAAGGAGGTTAGTAGATGATTTGCTTCTTCATTACGCATATTGAGTCCTTCATGATCTCCATATATTACTATAATAGAATTATCATATAATCCTTCCTTTTTCAACAGTTCAATAAAATTTCCCAGTTCATTGTCTAGATAATGTACTGTTTGTAAATAATCCTCCAGCAGTGTATCTTTATAAGTATCTTGAAATTTCAAACCTTTATATTGATCCTCCATCATAAAAGGATGATGAGAAGTTAAAGTTATATAAAAAGAATAAAAGGGTTGTGATTGTTTTTTTAGAAAATCCACTGACTGCTTGAATAAAGATCCATCACTTAACCCTATACCTATAAGCTCATCCTGCTGCAATGCTTCTAAGCTTATGAAGGTATCTATTCCTTGAGAAGAATAAATACTTTCTCTATTCCAAAAACTCCCTTCGTTACCGTGAAAAGCAATAGTACTATAACCCGCCTCCTTTAATAATGAGGGTAAAGTAATAAACTCATTATCTTCGAAAGCCTTATAGCTGAAGGTTTTAGTGGAAGGATAAAAACTATTATGGGATATAAATTCCGCATCAGAAGTGTTACCCCAGCCAACCTGCTCATAATAACGACTAAAATATATACTGTCATTATTGATTAAATTGTTTAATACAGGAGTAATGCTCTGTCCATCAATTTCCCTATCAATAACAAAATTTTGTATAGATTCCGCCTGGATGACAATAACATTTCTATTCTTTGCCCACCCAAATCCCTTTTGGTTGCTGTCTACTTGGTTAATGGTATCCATAACAGCCTCTACCCTATCAATATCTAATGGACTTTTTATAAAAAAGTTCATTATGTCATATAGATGATAGTTGATTACCCCTAAGTTATAAGGAGTATAATGGTCCTCTGCATCCATATTTATTCTATAGGTTATTATTGATGCCGAAGTAATTAGAAGAAGTAACATCATAGCAAAAGCGTTTTTTTGTTTTTTCTTAAGCACAGGTAAAACGATTTGTTTTTTCCTAAAGAAGACCCATAATATTATTGTATCAATAAAAAACAAAATATATTGAGGTTTTACTAAAGCAACAATACTATTAGAAACAGGTCCAATCTGTCCTATTTGATAAATACTATGAATAGGTATCAAAGTAAAAAAATGACTAAAATACATGATATCCATTAAAAGTAATATAGATAGCCCCATATTGATTATCAAACATAGATTTACTCTTTTATTTTCTCTACATAGACAAGTTAAACAAAATGCTACTGTAACTAAAAAAATATTACTAATAGTAATCATAAAATAATTGCTCTCAATGCCTATATAAGCATGTAATATAAAAATCTTAATAAATATACCTAGACTAGATAAAGAAAGAATATATATATTTTTTGTATGTGAATATTTCTTTTCCATTTTTTGTCCCCCTAGTGTCTTATAGATATACGCCTTTAGACTTAAATTTTAATATACACGGTCTACGGTTTCGCCCTCGGCCGAAAACCATAGCCGAGGACTGCAAATATAACCTTTAGTATATTAAAATTTAGGGGCGTATGCCTTAGCTAATATCATAATTAGAATATAATATATTTTATGCTAAGTGACAACAAAAATCAAAAATATTAAGTATTCAAATTGCGAAGAGAATACTTAATATTTTCTACTCTTATAGTTCTATATATTTTCAAATAAAAAGTACTATTTATCATTTATTTCTATCTCTTCGTAATTAAGTAATGAAGCTACAAATTCCTTAGGTATAAAGGTTATAGATAAACCTTTTTTAGCGTATTCTTTGTCATTACCTAAAAATACAATGTTATTATCCAATGGAATAAAAATCCTGTCATAACTAAGTTTTTGGATTTTTCCATCAATCATCAACTCACTCTTTATTGTGTCTGTATAAATTAATTCCAAGGCATATCCTGCCATTTTAATATCTTCTTCATTAAGCTGTCTTTCAGTATACTTCATTATTCCTGGATTAACAGTATCAGCAACAACCTTATTAATAAGAGAGTAAATTATACGGTAGTGATCCATTTCTCTTCCAATGTTCATTGTGTCTCCACCATAATAAAAATTAATCTCCTCCGGCATATCAATATATGTAAACTTTTCATCACTTATTGTCGTTGAACATCCAAATAACAATAATGTACTTATAAGAAGGATTAACAGAATTTTTTTCATTTTCTTATACTCCTTTATCATTTTTTCTATTTATACCCTTTTCTTTCATATATATTTAGACGATTTTTTTCCATGAAAAGTTTCATTATATATAAATTTTTTTCAAAATTTTGTTTCTATTATTATTTGCAATAATTATAATTTGGCAGATAACTGTCTATCTTAAGTATTAGCACAAAAAAAGAACAGGAAATCCTGTCCAATTCAATAATTTTTAATTATTTATGTTATATTAATCTATATCTGTGAACTCTCCAATTGTTCCAGCCACTACCTTCAACAGATCATTAGGATTTATTAGAATTTGGCAACCCCTTACACCTGCACTAATCATTATATTAGGAAATTGCAAAGCACTACTATCAATATAAGTGGGATAGTTTTTCTTCATACCTATAGGTGAAACCCCTCCACGAATATACCCAGTCAACTGCTGTACTTCCTTTAGTGGTACTAACTCCACCTTTTTATTCCCACTGATACTGGCTGCTTTTTTAAGGTTTAACTCAGCTCCGCCAGGAACACAGGCTATAATGACTCCAGTTTTATCACCTCGAGCTACCAATGTCTTAAACACCTGCTCTAATGGTATACCTACCTTTAAAGCTGCATTTTCTGCACTTAAATCAGTCTTGTCCACTTCATATTCCCTTAACTCATAGATAATTTTATATTTGTCTAATATTCTTGCTGCATTTGTTTTTTTCATCTTATATTATCCCTTTCATCATACCTTAATTCCAATCCAACCCCTACTTCTTTTACATGCAATAAACGAGCTATCGTCAATTTTGATTGAAAATCAGTGCAGTGGGCTGCATAAATATATCTTGGTCCTAAATTCTCTAAGTAATCCAGTGTTCTCTTTAGCTTTTGCTCATCAGGATTAAGTAAATGAAATCCACCAACAATATCTAGCACTTTACTATGATTACAGATTTTTTTAGCGTACTCTACAATATTACAAATACCACTGTGGGAACAGCTGGTAATAATAACCAAACCCTCTTCAGCCTTATAGACCAACGCTGAATCATCTAAGAGGTAATCATCTTCCTCCCTGCCATGAATCACAGTCTTACCAATAGGTTCTTTATTCTCAAAATCATTGGTTCTCTCAACTTCCCCAAGAAAAACCAAGCTATCAGTAATCCAAATTGGTTCTTTACTTAAATGAAGATGAAAATTCTTTAATATAACTTTATCGACTTCTCTAAAGCCTATCTCTCCCTCTTCTGCCTTCTTTTGATTAAATACCAGAGGATGTCCAATGATTTTTTTCTTTTTTAGCTGCTCTTCATTTATGTTATACTTTGAATATAGATTAAATAAATGCTTAATACCCCATGTATGATCATTATGACCATGGGAGAATACGATAGTATCTACATCTAAAAGGCTAAATCCCATCTTTTCTGCATTTTTTATAAAAATATCAGAATAACCCAGATCAAATAGAATTTTTTTGCCGTCTACTTCGATCCAATAACATACCCCAGGTTCACCATAATAATATTCATCAATATATGTATAGTTATCTACCAAAACCTTCAATATCATTTTAATCCTTCTCTCTTTTTTATTTTTTTAGCTGTTCCTGTTATTTGTCACTGGCAATATTATCAGTCAACAATGGTTCATACATCATGATTGCATGATTTTCAGTTATGTACTTATCTTCAATCAATTGTGATTCATAGTTATATATCTTTCGATAAATTGTGTTATGACGAACATAGCTGCCCCAATATTCATGGCTTATCCAATGCTCTTTTTCGTAAACTTCATATGTATCCATTGGTTCAATTGTAGTTCTCCATTCTCCAACTAAATCTTGATCAGTTAAATATAAATGTAATTGATAAGGCTGATCTGTTCCGTTTAGTATTCTTAAGTCTAGATAATTGTAGAAACAAGTTGCTCCGCTTCCAAATGGTAACTTTCTGTTTACATCAGGAAAAACATCATAACTATGCCGATGTCTTTCTATAACAGTTAATGGGGTATGTAATGTCATCCAGTATATTAAATTTGATAATTGGCATAAACCTCCTCCAACTCCTGTTCTATATTTCCCATGAGAAAGGATCATCCCCTCTACATAACCCTTGTTTCGTGTTGTTTTTCCTATTAACCTCCAAAAAGAAAATGTTTCTCCTGGGTAAATGATAACCCCATTTATTTTTTCAATAGCTAGCTTAAGATTAATCATTTTATTGTATTGTAACCACATCTCTATATCCTTTAGCTTCCTTAATAGGGGAGTTTGATGTTTAAACACAATATATGGTTCTAACTCAGTATTTACGCTCATAGCAAATTTTGTTTTACCAAAGCACCATTCAAGATATCTCCTTAGTGTATAATAATTCTTACCCAAAATTATGCGTAAATTTGATCTCTTTTTCGGTTGCATAGTTTCCCTCTCTCCACACAATATCAAATTTTCTTTTCTTGCTCCATAGATATTTAATCATAATTTCAATTTTTCTTTTAAAAACCCTTCAATTTATTCCATTATTTTTCACATATATCAACAATGCAATAGAAAGTTTCTGTTACATTTAAACCATTCGTGCTTTTCATCTAAGTATTCGACATTTCATCTATTTTGCTGAATGTTTAGAAAGTATTTAGCATAGAAATTACCGACACAATTAGTACCTTTCTCTAGTTAATCAAATATAGTTTCAACTTTTTTCGCCAAAATTGTTTATATTTCGTCATCGGGTTATTATAATTCCTGTTAAAAATGTTATATTAAAAAGGATGACAAAAATAAATATTCTAGTCATCTTTTATTGAAACTTACAATAATATTGCTTATTATTAAACTGGTATTTATTACTTTTTTATATTGAATAGTTCATAGATTTCACGAAAACGTTCTGCCTCATTGATATCACCGCTCTTTTCATATGCAGCTGATAACAAATAATAAGTGTGTCCATAGGTAGGATCAATTGCCAAAGCATTTTTTAAAATCACTAAAGCTTCGTCAATATTGTTATTAGAGAGTTTATCCTGCGCACCTTTTAATAAGCTTTCTAAAGATTTGTATTGTTCATTAGTATTCATAACTTCTATTAGCACTTGCTTTACTCTATTGGTTGTAAAAGGTTTTTGCAAATAAGCAATAGCTCCCATTTGTGTACATTCAACTGCATTTTTTACTGTTGGAAATGCTGTAATAATTATTACAGGGGTTTCTATACCCATTGTACGAATTTGACGTAAAACTTCAGTCCCGCTCATTTGGGGCATTTTAATATCTAAAAAAGCTAAATCAAAGCACATTGCTTGAAATGCTTCTAGAGCTGCTATGCCATTTTCTACACTGATAACATCATATCCTTCATGCTGCAACCATGTAGTTAGTAATTTTCTGATGTTTTTTGTATCATCAGCTATTAGTACTTTTTTCATTTTAACGTCTCCTCTATTTAACTACTTATTCTACCTTGTGATCATTCAATCTATTTTCAGAGGCAAAATAAAAATTGTATCTTATCAAC
The DNA here is from genome assembly GCF_900188145.1 of Anaerovirgula multivorans. Lineage (GTDB taxonomy): Bacteria > Bacillota > Clostridia > Peptostreptococcales > Natronincolaceae > Anaerovirgula > Anaerovirgula multivorans. The sequence goes on from NZ_FZOJ01000003.1 coordinate 33,974, forward strand.
TCCAATAAACAGGATAAAAAATGATAAAGAATAGAGATGAGTTTGAAGTTTTAAAAAACATAGGACATAACTTCCTATTGACCAAAAAAATGATTGGATATAATCCAATCATTTTTTTATGAAATGTTCAACATTCGCGCAAATTACCATTATTGGTGGGCAATAAGGGACTCGAACCCCTGACTTCCTCCACGTCAAGGAGACACTCTACCAGCTGAGTTAATTGCCCGTGTAAATGTAATTATAGCACATCCTCTGCCCTTTTCGCAACTATATTATACTAATGAGTTAAAAGGATTTATTACGACAAGTTTGATTAAGCACCAAAAGGGCCCTTAGGCCCTTAGGCCCTTTTATTGCTGTCTTACCATCCACTTACAATCTGAGAAAAATTACTAATAAATGTATCGACATGTTGCTTTTCTATGATTAAGGATGGAAGTAATCTTAATATATTAACATTGGTTACATTCACCAATATTTTTCTATCATGAAATTGCTTGTTCAATATATCATGATTTTTCAATATTTCTACACCAATCATCAGACCTTTGCCACGAATTTCTCCTATGAACTCAGGATATTGGCTTTTTAATGCTTCCAACTGTTCTTTTAAGTATACTCCCATTTCCTTCGATTGAGATAATATGCTTTCTTGAAGGATTTCTATTGTTCTTTTCCCTAATGCTGCTGCTATGGGATTTGGAGCAAAAGTGGTACCATGATCTCCCCCTTTAAAATAGTGGGCAATCTTTTCTGCAACCAAAATACCTCCTAGAGGAAGCCCTCCTCCTATCCCTTTAGCAAAGAGCAAGATATCAGGGGTAATATTGGTGTGTTGATAAGTAAAGAGTTCTCCAGTCCTTCCCATTCCTGTTTGTATTTCATCCATACATAATAATACATTATATCTATCACAAAGCTTTCTAGCTTCTTCAATGAACTCCTTAGAAATCACCTGTACTCCACCTGAACCGAAAATTGGTTCAAATAATAATGCTGCTGGCTGATGCTTTAGAAAGATCATTTCTAGTAATTGTAAGTCTTCCTTCTCCAGTTCATACACCGGCATATTAATGGAAGGAAAATCCTGCTGAACCTTCTCCATTCTTGTCAATTTTAAGGCGCCTAGCGTTCTGCCATGAAAACTGTTTTTAAATACTACAACACCCTCCTGCCCTACATCCTTACTATATTTATGGATATATTTTATAGCTGCTTCTGTACTTTCTGCTCCAGAGTTAGCGAAATATATCTTTCCAGGGAAAGTTGAATTTACAAGTCTTTCTGCTAATTCTATTGCAGGTTTGTTATAAAAGAAATTAGAAATATGTCCAAACTGACTGCTTTGCCGCTGCATCTCCTCCAAAAGCTGAGGATGACAATGACCTAATGCATTAACTGCTAATCCTGAAAATAAATCTAAATAGGTTTCATTATTTTCATCAGTAATATACATCCCCTCTGCCTTCTTCACCACAATTGGCATTCTACCATAGGTTGGCAGAATATATTGTTGATCCAGCATCATCCAATCTTTTATCATTCTTCCATCTCCAATCCAAAACCTTTACCTATTAATTCAATAGCCTTTAGTTCATCCTTTTGGTCTATTACCCATGTGATGATAATCTCAGAGGTTGTAACCATTTTAATCTCAATATGATTATTAGCCATAAGCTCAAATACTTTAGCAGCAACACCTGAATGAGAACGCATCCCCAAACCTACTACAGAGATTTTTGCAATATCTGTATTCACTTCCCATTGAACACTTTTATCTTCTTGTCTCCATTTTTCAACAATTTCCTCAGCTACATGAAGATCGGTTTTAGATATAGTAAAACTTACATTCATTCTATGATCTTCTGTTAACATTTGAGAAATCATATCTACGTTTACTTCTTGTTCACCGAGTTCTCCAAATAATCTATATAGACTACTGGTAGAAGAAGGTAAATTTAATAATGTAATTTGTATATCATCTAAGCTTGAAGCCATTCCGGTCACTAAGGTTTCTTCCATAGAAGCGTCTCCCCCATTTGTTATAATTGTTCCTATTTCTTCTGAAAATGTAGAAGCAACATAAATTGGTATCCGATATTTATGTCCTAGCTCCACAGCTCGGTAATGCATTACACCCGCTCCTAAGCTAGCCATTTCCATCATTTCTTCATAGTTAATTTTTTCTATTTTTCTTGCTCTTTTTAGCTTTCTAGGATCCATCGTATAAATTCCATCTACATCAGTATATATTTCACAGCTAGCCCCTAATTTTGCCGCTAAAGCAACCGCTGAAGTATCACTGCCTCCACGTCCTAGCGTTGTAATTTCGTTATCTTCAGTTACCCCTTGAAAACCTGCTACTACCACAATCTTGTCCTCTTCTAGAGCTCTCAAAAGCTTAGACGCTTCGATATCTTTAATGCGTGCTTTTTGATGAATAGAAGTAGTTTGGATATTTAATTGTGGTCCAGTAAAGGATACTGCTGAATATCCACTGGCGTTTAGAGCCATAGATAACAAGGCTATGGAAATCTGTTCTCCTGTTGTCAACAGCATATCCATTTCCCTTGGAACCGGATGATCTGTTATCCCTTTTGCCAAGGAAATTAGTTCATCAGTAGTTTTTCCCATAGCTGAAACAATGACCACCACATGATATCCTTCTTCTTTTTTTCTAATAACTTTTTTTGCAACTTCTTTAATTTTCTCTGTTGTAGCTACAGATGAGCCCCCATATTTTTGTACTACAATCTTCATTTATTCTTACGCCCCCATTAAGTCTCGAAGTTCTTGGACTATTTCAGTTTTTGATTTTGTTTTATCATCAATTTCTTTGATTACTTTAGCTGGTGTACCTGCCACTACTACATTTTCAGGTACATCTTGGGTAACAACAGCTCCCGCTGCAACAACAGAACCCTTGCCAACCTTAACGCCTTCTAATATAACAGCATTGGCTCCTATAACAACATCATCTTCGATGATAACTGGTGTTGCTGATGGCGGTTCAACTACTCCTGCTACTACTGTGCCGGCACCAATATGGCAATTTTTACCAATAATTCCTCTGCCTCCAACGACTACATTCATATCAATCATGGTTCCTTCACCAATGATGGCACCAATATTTATCACTGCTCCCATCATAATAACAGCATTTTTATGAATTTCTACCTTTTCACGAATAATCGCGCCTGGCTCAATTCTAGCAGGAATGTCCTTCATATCTAATAGGGGAATCGCTGAATTCCTTCTGTCATTTTCCAAAATAAAATCTTCAATTTTGTCTTTACATTCTGATAATAATACTGAAATTTCCTTCCATTCTCCAAAAATAACTCCTGTATTACCAGTAATAAAGTCCTTCACTTGCCATTTGTTCCATTCTATTTGATCCAGCTGTCCTTTTAAATATACCTTTACTGGTGTTTTTTTCTCACTATCCTTAATATATTGAATAATTTCTCTTGCATCCATAACTTTTCTTCCTCCTGTTTATTGTTATTGTTATCCTAAGCATCCTTTAAGCAATAAATCTTACAATCTATTTGGCAGGATGGAATATCTAACTGCCTTTAGAAAAAAGGCAGTTAGTATTTTTAACTTATTGTATATTTAAAACATCCTTGATATTATACATACCACTTGGTTTATCAATCAAAAATTTGGCTGCCTGCAGCGCACCTCGAGCATAAATAGAACGATCATAGGCTTCGTGGGTTATTTTAATGGTTTCCATTTCACCAATAAAATCTACTTCATGCACTCCTACGATGTTTCCACCACGAATTGCGTGTACGCCAATTTCTCCTTTTTCTCTAGGACACTGCCCTGACCTGCCAAAGACATGCTTTCTTTCTTCTCCTAAACCCTTTTCTATTGATGCTACAATCGTTTTAGCGCTTCCTGAGGGGGCATCCTTTTTTCTATTATGATGTGACTCTATCACTTCAATGTCCAGAGTACATCTGTTTTTTAGTATTCTTGCTGCTTGCTCTACCAATGAAAATAATATATTCATTCCTATTGACATATTTGTTGCTTTTAAAATTGGAATTTTCAAGGATGCATCTTCAATCAGCTTAAGCCCTTCTTCTGTAAACCCTGTAGTCCCAATTACTAGAGGTATACTGTTTTCTCTGCAATAAGCTACCACCTCATTTATTGCAGTGGGATGGGAAAAGTCTATAACAATGTCTGGTTTCTTTGATAACTCACTTACCGGTATATTTTCACTCACTCCCTCTATTGAAGTCCAATAGTCATTATCCTTTGCTATGTCAACAATCATTTGTCCCATTTTTCCATCTATACCCCAAATTGCTAAATTCATCGAACCCTCTCCTTATACGATTAGTAACCGTTTCATCTCGTCCACTAACTTATTCATATTCACTTCCTCCATCGTTGTCAAAGGAAGTCTTAATTCATTATCAATATAGCCCATTACACTTAAAGCAGCCTTTGTAGGGATAGGATTTACTTCTACAAATAATAAACTGATAAATTTCTTATAAGCCACCTGAAGTCTAATAGCTTCCTTCACATCTCCTGTTTCAAATGCTTTGCACATAGCCTGTGTTTCCTTTGGTACTACGTTAGCTAGTACGGATATTACTCCATGACCTCCACAAGAATAGATTGGTAAAATGTTATCATCATTACCAGACCAAATCTTAAACTCTTCTGATACTAGTCTTTTTATTTCTAATATCTGTGTCATATTACCACTAGCTTCTTTGATTCCAATGATATTGTCTACCTTTGCTAATTCAGCAACAGTTTGTGGGTCAATGTTTACTCCTGTTCTGCCAGGAACATTATATAAAATTGCTGGTAAGGAAGTAGACTTTGCTATTTTCGTGTAGTGTTGAATTAATCCTTTTTGTGTACATTTGTTGTAGTAAGGTGTCACTAGTAATACACCATCAGCTCCAAGTGTTTCTGCTTGTTTCGTGTACTTTATTGCTGCTTCTGTATCATTTGAACCAGTTCCAATAATAACTGGAACTTTCTTATTTGCCTTTGCAACTGCAGTTTTGATTACTGCTTCTCTTTCTTCATAATTTTGTGTTGATGCTTCTCCAGTGGTACCTAGTACTACTAAAGCTTGTGTGTCATTTTCCAATTGAAAATCAATTAATTTTCCAAAGGCCTCTAGGTCTACCTTGCCGCCTTTGAAAGGGGTAATAATAGCAACACCTGAACCATTAAACATAATTTTGCCTCCTTTTTTATTATGCTGAGCAAAGATAATAATATCTAAAATTGTTCTACTTGTTCATGTTTTCCATTGCTTCTACAATTTGAACTGCATTGGTTGCTGCGCCTTTTCTTAAATTATCAGCTACTACCCATAATGATAATGCTTTTGCATTGAATAGGTCTTTTCTTATTCTTCCCACATAAGTGTCATCTGTATTAGCAACTTCTAGTGGAGTTGGATATTCATTTTGTTCTGGGTTATCTACTACAACAACACCTGGTGCATTTGCAAGTATTTCTTTCACTTCCTTCACATCTGGTTCTTCTTTAAATTCAAGGTAGATAGACTCACTATGTCCATAGAACACTGGAATTCTTACTGTAGTAGCATTTACTTCAATATTGCTGTCTTCTAATATTTTATGGGTTTCATACACCATTTTTAATTCTTCTTTAGTAAATCCATTATCATTAAATACGTCAATGTGTGGAATGCAATTGGCAGCAATTCGCCTTGGATACACTTTGTTAGGATAACTTTCATCCTTCATTTGACCTTCTAACTCCACAATTGCCTTATGACCACTTCCTGATACTGCCTGATAAGTGGATACAACGATTTTATTTATGCCATATCGTTTATGTAGTGGCGCTAAAGCCACCATCATTTGAATTGTTGAACAGTTGGGGTTTGCAATAATTCCTTTGTATCCCTCTAACGCATGGGCATTGACTTCTGGTACTACCAAAGGAATACCCTCTGTCATTCTCCATTGGGAAGAATTATCTACAACGATATTTCCTGCTTCCGCTGCTATTGGTGCGAATTTTTCTGATACACCTCCACCTGCTGAAAATAAAAGATAATCGAATTTTTCCTTCATTACTTCTTCCGTTAGCAATTCCACTGTGATTTCCTTACCGTTGAAATCAAATTTTTCTCCTGCTGATCTTTCAGATGCAAATGCTCTTAATGAATCTACAGGTATATTTCTCTCCTTTAAAATTTCCACCATTTTACGTCCTACGGCACCTGTTGCTCCTACTACACCAATTGATAATCCCATTCTTCATTCCCCTTCCATAAACTTGTTATTTAGTTAATTATTATCATCTTCTGAAGATATTAAAAATCTCCTAGGAGTATCCTAGGAGTTTGTTAATGCAATAGTAATATAGACATGTGAACAGCCTACACAAAAATAAATTAAATAAGCCGTTTACTTATCTAAAATCATTGCAATTAACAAATAGCGCTCCATGGATTAGTTTGCCCATGACAGTGATTTAGTTATTCACTAAACCACCAGCTGTTCAACCGACAACTGTTCAACAACTTCGGCACGTCAGCCTTTTTATACCAGTATTGAGGGTTTCCCTCTTAACACCTGCTATATACTCTTCTTCAGTGCACCTCTATTTATTAATTCTATATTTAATTACAATATTAGTTCTGGCCAATAAATTAATAACAATGCTATAAAACATCCATTTACTAACATTGTAGGTAGTGTATCATACTTTCGATGATTCTGTCAACTTTAATTTTATCCTTTGTAAACTTTTATACTTTCTATCTATAGTATGAAATTCTTTATAAAAATGAAACTAACCCTGAGAATTTAGGGTTAGTTTTTTTAGTTCTCATTTTACTCAAAAGTAACAATAGAATCTGGTCGCTTAATTCTTAGTAAAACAGTTTCTAATACTCTCATTTTATGATTTAGCTGTTCTGGTCCAACATATGCAGTTACCATATCTTGCCCTACAACTAAATCCATATTATGAGGTGCTATAGCAACCAGCAGAGCTTTATTTTGGGGAATAACAGGTGATACATACACCTTTCCATCGATAAGTTCCTTTACCCTTGATATTTCTAATACACCAGTTCCTTCCTGCAGTCTCTGCATTTGAGTATACAAGTCAGCACTGGTTACCAGTGCATAGGGTCCATAAATTCCTTTTTCAATAAGCTTTTCTATTCCCTTTGCCACATCGTTAAAAGGATGATCTTCTTTAGACCAGTCTTGTTTTTTGACAATCTGTCTTCCTTTTATATTTAAAAGCCCTGGAGAATCAAACTCTGGACTACCGTTAAATATTAAACTGTCTTCCTTTTTTGCGCATGCTGCCGCAGCTGCAGCTACAGGTGATAAATCTAAAGGCAGTCCCATTTGTTTACTGGTTTCTACGTCTCTCCATGAAATAGAAAGATCTTTATAGATCATAGGAATGGCAACAAATTTTCTCTTTTCAGCAGCTATTTCACAAACTTCACTATCACCAAATAAATCAATTTCTCCCTTTTCCTCAAAATTTAAAGTGTCTAAATGAATCGTTTGAACGCCTGCTCCTAATGGTCCATACATATGCAATATTTTTCTGCCAATTAATTGTTGTGAAGCAACCTTTACCACTTGCTCATCAATTTTTTTCCACGCCTCCTGATTAAATGGAGCATCGTCCCTAAGTAAATAATCCATATTTTTCCCTCCCTTTTATTATTCTAACAAACTACCTACAGTTTTTCTTAAATGATCTTTTTTTTCTTCAGGAATCTGTCCTTCCTCCGCTGCTAATTCCTCCATTAATTCCTTTACTTCCTCTACACCCTCTTCAAAAAATTCTCCTTCCTTTGGATCTAGAATTCTTAGCAGCTCCATCAATTCTCCTACATGAGCCTTTTCTTCATCCCTAATATCCCCTAATATCTTTTTTGCTCTGGGATCGTCTGTCGCTTGGACATGAGCATCGTATACAAAGATAGCCTCTAACTCCCCAGCAATATCTAGCCTTACAGCTTGTATTAGCTCCTCCTTAGATATTTTTCTTGGTACATTTCCACTAAAAGGATTAGCAAAATTTGGCATGACATAAAACCTCCTTATAATTATTGTAAATATTTATCTAACCTAAGTTTACCCAAAAAAAACACAATATCTCACTTTTTATATATTTTACCTTCTATAAAAATATGTATAAATCCTTTATTTCTCTAGTTTTTTCCTTGTCGAAAAATTATTTTTTTTAACCATTTTTTTCTGCATTTTTCCCTATTGTATAGGAGGTTTTTTGATTGTATAATGAATCTATTATTAGATAATAAAAAGAATTATTAATGATTAGGAGGAGTGTTAGTTGAACTTCTGGGAGGCCATTCAGTTTATTGAAAAAAATCATGCGTATGGTACAAAATTAGACCTAGAAAGTATAGGAGAAATCCTACAGCTTTTAGGGAACCCCCACGAACATTTGAAATTTATTCACGTTGCTGGAACAAACGGCAAAGGATCCACCTCTTCGTTTCTTCACAGTATGTTAACTGCTGAAGGATATAAGGTTGGGCTTTTTACCTCGCCACACCTACAGTGCCATACAGACAGGATAAGAATTAATGGCATCAATATTTCTCAAGAGGATTTTGCTTCAATAGCTGAAATTATTTCAGAGAAAATATTGCCCTTAATCGAAAAAGGACTTAATCCACCTGCACTATTCGACATAATGACTTTAATGGCCTTTGTTTATTATGCACAAGAAAAGGTAGACTATGTGATTCTAGAAGTAGGATTAGGCGGCTTAAATGATGCCACCAATATTATTAAAACTTCACTAACATCTGTTATCACGCCTATTGGCATAGATCACATTGATGTACTAGGTAATGATGTTACAAAAATTGCCTATCATAAGGCAGGAATTATCAAATCAAAAGGTATGGTAGTTTATCATTGGCAAGAAGCTGATGTTGAAACAGTCATTCAAGAGGTCGCTTTAGAAAAAAATGCTAAGATTTATTCTCTTCAAGCGAAAGACATAGAGTTAATCCAAACTGATATAAAAGAACAAATATTTCACTTAAATACTTACTTAGGAAATTATGAAAATCTTAAAATAAAAATGTTAGGCAAGCATCAAGTCAATAATGCTGCATTAGCTGTTCTAACATTGCTGGCTTTAAGAGAAAATGATCTTATATCAATCTCCGATGAAAATATTTATCGAGGACTTTATAATAACTTTTGGGCCGGTCGCCTCGAATTACTTCTTCAAAATCCTTATATATTTATCGACGGTGCCCATAATTTACAGGGTTCTGAAGTTTTAAAAGAAGCAATCGAAGAATATTTTGGTAATAAAAAAATAAATATGGTTATTGGCATGTTGAGGGATAAGGATGTCGAAGGTGTATTAAATACCTTAATTCCCTTATGTAGTAAAGTAGTTTTTACCAGCCCCAATAGTACAAGAGCTATGGAACCTGAAGAATTATACAACAATAGTCGATTGTTTGGTAAGGAAACTTCCATTATCCCTTCTTTAGAGGAAGCCGTACTCTACGGACTTCATAATACTGCCATAGATGAAATAACTATATTTACTGGTTCCCTCTATCTCATTGGTGATGTGAAAACGATTTTATTGAACTATCTGAATAACGAAAAAGAAGCTAGTTAAAAAAATACAGACTGTTCAAAAGCCTTCAGATTCAAGACGCAAGAAAACCCAGCGACCGAAGCGTATACATAAATAGAGTTGTTAGCCATCGGGTAAATACGTAAGGGGGCTGGGTTTTCAAAGCAACGAAGAAGATGGAGGTTTTTCAACAATCTAAAGCTACTGATCAGTGGCTTTTGCTAATAAGATTAGGATATAGTAAAAACGCGAAGAAAAGTCTTCGCGTTTTTAGCTTAATAATAAAAATCATGATCTCCAATTGTTTGCATATATTTCCTGTTAGCAACAATCCAAAAATTTGTAGCTTTTCTAGGGTTTAGAAAGTACAAGGCTTCTCCTACAGGTCTAGCCCCATTTAACACTTCCGTAGCTGCCTGTACACTATCCTTTCCAGGAGTGTTATAAATAGTTCCATCTATTACTGGTGAAAATTGAGTGTATCCATTCTGCTTATCAAAGACAACCCCATAAATAGAGTTAGGGAAATTACCACTACGTACTCTGTTTAAAATAACATTCCCTACAGCTATCTTTCCTTGATATGATTCCCCTTGTGCTTCTGCATGAATAATTCGACTTAGCCAATAGATATCATCATCTCTTTGACTCCCTCTTGAAACACTCTGATTAGTATCTGATGATGCTATATTTGAAACTTGAGATGCTTTTTTCGTTTGAATTACTTGTCCAACTTGAATCATATCATTTTTTAAGCTGTTCATACTTATTAATTCGTTAATGGTAGTATTGGCCCTTTGAGCGATCAGAAACAAAGTATCTCCATTTTTTACAGTATAACGTTCCCCAGTGATTGGAGACATATCTACTATAGGTACAGCATTATTGTTTTTATTAGCTCCAGTGACTATGCTCTTTTCTGTCTCAGAGTCATCTGAGGTAGACAATAAAGCATTCTCCTGCACTTTCTCCCTTAAGTATTTTTCTTCCTTCTCTATTTCTTCCTCAGTTGCTTCCTCTTCAGCTATTTCTTCATGATCTGTTAGATCCTCTTCAATTCCAGTAACGATTCCTTCTATATCTGTATTAGGAGCACTTGCTATCTGAATTGAAGCTACTATCATGACCATAAAGGCTAAGACTAACAAGCCAGTAGTTATTTTTCTCGATTGAATCTTCATATACACCAACCTTTCTTATGTCATCCTAAAATTTTAGCATAAGTAAGATAGGGTGTATATGTTTTAAGGGATTGTAAGATTTGGTAAGGGGGAAGCCCCTTAAAAGCTATGGCTTACATGCTGTTTACCAATATCTTGTAATTGATGACATCCTGCCATAATCATGGTTTCCTTTAACTCCTGTCCTACTTTTTGGGTATAAATCTCTACCCCTTCTCGTCCCCCACCATAGGCAGCTATTGCATAAGGCCTTCCAATTAATACTGCATCTGCTCCCATAGCCAATGCCTTAAATACATCAATTCCATCTCTAAAACCGCCGTCAATAAAGATCTTTAACTTTCCTCCCGCTGCTTTCACGATCTCCGGTAACACTTCTATTGTACTTAAAGTATGATCTAGAACTCTTCCACCATGGTTTGATACCACGATTCCATGAGCCCCCGATTCTAGGGCTTTCACTACGCCTCCAGTCGTCATAATTCCCTTTAAGATTACCGGAAGCTTTGTGGAGGAGGTAATTTCCTTCAATTCTTCTACAGACTTTGTTGCAACAGGTTTACCAAGCATAGCTAATACAACTAATCCTGCTGCATCGATGTCAATAGCAACTGCAGGAGCTCCTTTTTCTTCAGCCTTTTTAATTTTTTTAATAATTTCTTCGTTTTTCCAGGGCTTGATTGTAGGTATACCCATCCCTTCATTATCACCAATAACTCCTAATGGAACATCATAATATTCATCCTTTACACCATCTCCAGTACAGCCTAAAACTCCAGCGTTAATACATCCTTCGATAATAGCTTGAGAGTAGGTTAGGTCATTTAAATAGTCGTTATAATTCATATCTAACCCTCCAATAGGAGCCGCCAAAATAGGAAACTTGAGAGTTTTACCAAATAGACCGATAGAAGTATCTATCTCCTTTGTTGGTACAATGGTATCTAAGTGGATTTTTACTTCATTTATTTTTTCTCGATTGCGAATAAAACCTGCTCCCGTACCCTTTCCCCCTACCCCTGGTACCTCTCCTTTACAGGCGATTCCATTACATTCCTTACATACCCTGCATTTTTTTGCAAAAATTTCTCTTGCGTTGTTCAAAACATCAGTGTAATTCATTTTCATCTCTCCATTCTTACAAAATTTGTCTATATTTTATTGTTCTTCCAAAGAATAGATATCTGTTCTTCTATGTTTCAGTAAAGGAAGCTCTTGTCTTACTTTTGCAACATAGTCTAAATCAACTTCCCCATAAATGATGTCCTCTTTTTCCTCCGTAGTGGCTACCACCTCTCCCCATGGACTCATAATTGTTGAAAATCCATAAGCATGATAGCTGGATTCCATATTTCTAGCAGGTGAAGCCGCAACAAAATACACTTGATTGTCTATAGCTCTAACTTTAATGGTTTCATGCCAGTGGGCAGGCCCTGTTGTAGTATTAAAGGCAGCTGGCACCACAATTACTTCAGCTCCTTTTAATGCCATTAATCGCATAAGCTCTGGGAATCTCATGTCATAGCATATAGCAACACCGATTTTACAATACTCCGTGTCTACCACCGTTACTTGCTGACCATAGTCGACAATATCTGATTCCTTAAAGGTTATTTTCCCTTTAACGTCAATGTCAAACAAATGCATTTTCCGATGACTACCAATTAGTTCTCCTTCTCTATTGAAGATAAAAGAAGTATTATAAATCTTATCCTTTGTTTTTTCCGGTATTGATCCTCCTATAATATACACTTGCAAGTCCTTAGCTAGACTAGAAAGCAGGTTTGTTGATTCTCCTGGATAATCTTCCGCCATCTGAGTCATACAATCATTATTATATGGAGAATTAAATATCTCAGGTAAAACAATCACTTCTCCTCCTTGGGATTTAGCTTCACGTATCATCGCTTCCGCCTTTTTTAAGTTTCTTCCTTTGTCTTCTGTAACAAGTATTTGACACACTGCTATTTTGAACTTCTTCATTCTTTTCACTCCTCCATGAAAACAGTTTAGTATATTATTCTTCATAAATTAAATATTTCCTGTTTAACATTAAAAGAACTAAAAGCAAAATCTTTTCTTTAATTAGCTATTATTTTATGATAGTATAATAGCATCTAACCTATTGTATTGGAGGGAATAGTTATGAGAAAAGTGTTAGGAATAATATATTTTATACTTTATGGTGTATATGTTTATGTCGTTGCGATACCAAAGGTTAACCGTTTAGATAAAGCAGGAGCTATCCAGGAAAAGAGAAAATATACTGACGAAATTAGTAAACGTTGGGGGCAAATATTAATTGGTGCTACTGGAAGTACGGTAGAAGTAATTGGTTTAGAAAACATCCCTCAAGAAGGGTCTGTATTGTTTGTAAGTAATCATCAAGGTTACTTTGATATACCTATCTTGTTACAATATCTTCCAAACCCTCTTGGATTTTTGGCTAAAATAGAAATCAAAAAATGGCCTGTTATAGGGAAATGGCTTCTCTGTCTTGAAGGCGTGTTTATTGATAGAAATGACATACGTCAGTCCTTAACTGCCATTAAGGCTACTACGGAAACATTAAAGTCAGGTCAGTCCATCGTAATTTTTCCTGAAGGCACAAGAAGTAAAAGTAGTGAATTAGGTGCATTTAAACCTGGTAGTTTAAAACCTGCTCAAAGGGCAAATGTTCCAATTATTCCGATAACTATTGAAAATACTTATAAAATATTAGAAGCAAATAACGATCGGGATCTAAAACCTGCTCATGTAAGGATCACCATTTCTCCTGCTATTGATGTCAATGATGTATCTAATGACAACTCTGGTGACTTAACAACTAAAGTTTTTCAGGTTATACAAAGTCATTTATAGCAAAAGAGTTATACCTGTTATTATAATAAGCACTTGAACTTACTTTGAAAATCCATTTGTGAATTATGAGGTGCTTTTATGAAAAGAAATATTTCTATTTTTATTTTCTGTACACTATTTATATACCTCATTATGTTGGCTGTATATGTTTTTCTTTTGTCAGCCTCCTTTAAGCTTGAACATGGCCTTCTTATTATTTCTTTTATGACACTGGTAACATTAAGCATATGCTACGGCACCTATCGTTACTTAACATTAAGCATAAGAATACAAAATATGAATCATGCAAAAACTAAAGAGATTTTAGAAAGCGTTAATGAAATCAGCAATTCTGTTCTAACCATTGAAAATACACAACAGCTTTTCCAGTTGATTCTTGAAAAGGCTGTAAAATGCATAGATGATGCAAAAATGGGTAGTCTGTTGATATTAAATGATCATAATGAATTAAAATATAAAGCTATGGTAGGATATGATTTTGAGAAGTTTAGAAAGGTAAACCTAAAATTAGAAGATTGTTTTCTATACAAATATAATGATGGTGATACCACAAAAGCTTGTATCATAAGAAATGTAGAGGAATTCGACAAGAAGAACTTAAATAAAGAAACTTATGAGAAATTGCATAATGCAGATGCGTTTATCACGAAAGCAGCAATAAGTGCTCCTATCAAAGTAGATAACAAATTTTACGGCATGATCAATGTAGACAGTGATAAATGCGATGGCTTTACTGATATAGATATATCCTTTATAGAATACTTTGCAAATCAAATAAGTACTGTTATCAAAAATCATGAACTACTAGAGAAAATGCTGTATTTGTTAAGGCATGACAATTTAACAGACATCTACAACCGCTATCATTTCGAAGAATTATTTGAGTCCACATTTAATAGGGCAGAGAGATACAATGAATCTTTTTCCCTAGTTATGTTTGATTTAAATAATTTAAAAATGACTAACGATACCTTTGGACATCAGATAGGAGACCAGCTTATCCAACGGTTCGCAGAAGGCCTTAAAATGAACGCTAGAAAAACCGATATTTTTGCCCGTTTTGGTGGCGATGAATTTGTAGCAGTTTATCTATATGCAGATCATGACGATGTTAAGCGTATCACTGATAACCTTAATAAGTACTTTTTAGAAAAACCTTTATGTGTTCACAATATGTGTATATCTATACAATTTAGCTATGGTATAGCTCATTTTCCTTCCGATGGAGGCGATATGAAAACACTGTTAAAGGTTGCAGATGACAGAATGTATCTTCATAAAGACAAAATGAGACTTAATTCATAAGTAGGCAACCGGAAGTTAGGTTTTCAACTTTCGTGTTGATCACTTAGTTTGTTTATCTATAAGTAGGCAACCGAAAGTTTGGTTTGTCACTTTCGTGTTGGTCACTTAGTTTGTTTATCTAGAGAGAGGTTTTGCTCCCTCTGAATTATAGCCGAATTTACTTTCAGGATGTGGCGAAGGAGAAATATAAGTTTCACAAAAAATGATCCATTCCCCATAAATCAATGGATTATTTTTTTGATACATAGGGGTTGTCTTTAATATAGTATCTCCAGGGAAAATCTATGGCTTCCTCAGCATAATCAATATTGATGCGGGTTGTGGTGACTATTGGATGCTTTATCTTTTCTTCAGCTTCAGCGATATATAGCTTTTCTCCACAGAGATCCATTTCATTATGATCCTTTGTAATCCCCATAGCAATACAGAGCTTACCCGGTCCATCTGTTAGGTTAATAATCTGCTTTTTCGATATTTCTTCTAGCTTTTTCCCATATCTATTTCCCACCATTTTTTCTATACCTTCCATTGGCTCAATAGCTCTAACCAATACAGCTGCTGCCTTACCATTTTTCTCTGTAACAACATTGAAGCAATAGTACATACCATAAATTAAATAGACATAAGCTATCCCTGGAGACCCATACAAGACTTTTGTTCTATTGGTGACTCTATTATTATAGGCATGACAAGCCTTATCTATATCCCCAATATAAGCTTCCACCTCAACAATTTTCGCAACTAATCTTTCACCGTCTGTATGATGAATTAGATATTTTCCCAGCAAATCTTTAGAAACTTCTAATGTATCTCTATCATAAAAATCTCTAGATAGCTTTTTCATTCCTTTGCCTCCCCCGTCAAAAAATATTCCCTCTATGATTATATCATTTATTTGCTTTTTTTGTCCCCGTGGCTCCCTTTGTATCAATTTGATGCATATCCTTTCCTATTTTACCAGATCTATTTTCTTCACGTTTATTTTTGCCAATTGCCTTTGTCACAGTATCACCTCCTATTTATTATAGTATGAAACAGTAGGGTTTGTCCTATACTATTGTCAGCTATTCTTCAACAAATTCACCTTCATTTTCCGTCGAAGTCCTTTGATAAATTACTGCATTTACTTATGACTATATACAATTCCTCCTTTTTGGGTTTTTACTACAGATATATGCTTATATATCTTAATACACTAAGGCCTATATCTATAGATAGCGGTTTATCTATAAAGGAAAGCCCTAAATTTATACGGTTTCTAGTTCAATGATATACATAATAAGATAATCATATCTATAGAATTTTTCTATTATACCTTGAAGTATCATTAAATAATTTAATTGTTAAATATATAATTATCTTATTATAATTAAATTGGAATATATTTCAAATAGGAGGTAGTAGAAACATGAAGGATGATAAAGTTAAAATCGTTGCATCCGGTGGATTAATCGGAGTTTTAGCAGCACTTCTTGTGAAATTTGGGAACCCTGTGAACATGGGGATATGCGTAGCATGTTTTTTCAGGGATATCGCGGGTGGATTAGGATTACATAGGGCTGCTGTGGTACAGTATTTGAGACCTGAAATTCCTGGTTTTATCTTAGGTTCCTTTGGTATGGCAAAGGCTAAGGGAGAGTTTAAATCTAGAGGTGGATCTTCACCATTACTTCGCTTTATATTAGGATTTTTCTTAATGGTTGGTGCCTTAGTTTTTCTAGGTTGTCCTTTAAGAATGATCTTGCGTCTTGCTAATGGTGACCTCAATGCCCTTGTGGGTTTGTTTGGCTATGTAGCTGGTATTTGGATAGGGATCCAATTCTTAAAGCAAGGCTTTACCTTAGGAAAAAGCACAAAACAAGCTGCTGTTTCTGGTTATACCATGCCTTTCGTGGCAATAGCACTTTTAATCTTATTATTAACTGCACCAGCTTTTATCTTCTTTAGCGAAAGTGGCCCAGGTTCTATGGCAGCACCAGTTGTTTTAGCATTAGGAGCTGGATTAGCCGTTGGTGCTGTGCTGCAAAGAACTAGACTTTGCACAGCTGGTGGTATCAGAGATATTATGCTCATTAAAGATTTTCATTATCTTTGGGGACTTATTGGTATATTCATATTTGCACTATTGGGAAATCTTATTTTCAATTTTGAAACCTTTAAAATAGGCTTTGAGGGTCAACCCATTGCCCACAATGATCATCTCTGGAACTTTCTTGGAATGGCGTTAGCTGGTATTGCAGCAGTATTATTGGGAGGATGCCCATTAAGACAATCCATCTTAGCTGGTGAAGGAGATACCGATGCAACTGTAACTATTTTCGGTTTAATGGCAGGTGCTGCCTTTGCCCATAACTTTGGTTTAGCAGCCAGTCCTCAAGGGGTTGGACTGAATGGCAAAGTAGCTGTTGTTATTGGTTTAGTTATCGTTTTATCTATTGGTTACGGGGTCCTAAAAGCTACAGCTGAAATAAAAGCTAAAGGAGGTGTTGGCGCCAATGTCTAATATTGTTGATGCAAGAGGCAGATCTTGTCCCGAACCGGTTGTAATGACACGAAAAGCTATTGAAACCTATTCAGGAGGAACCATACAGGTATTAGTAGACACAATGGTCGCTGTAGAAAACATCAAGCGCTTTGCAGGAAATCAGGGTTTTCTTGTAGAAGTATCAGAAACAGATGAGGAGTATTCTCTGTTTATAAAGAAATAGGTGATTGTTTTGAAGAATTATTATTGTGTCCTAACCTTTCATACTACCCATTACGCCTTAAATACTGAAAAAGTATTAAAGGAAAGGAACGTGCCTGTAAAATTAATGCCTGTTCCAAGACAGGTTAGTTCTAGCTGTGGTATAGCTGCGGAGTTCCCCTGTGAAGAAAAGGAAAAAATTTTATTGCTTTGTAAGGAGTACCATATCGAATTTGATGATGTTCATCAAATCGAAAAAGATAGCAAAAACAACTGGTTTACAAAGCTAATAAGCATGAATAAGTAATTATCTCTAAAAGTATAGGAAAGATTCTACATTTTCCTATACTTTTAAGATGCTGTAAAGCCACTTTCACGATTTAAAACCTCTCTAGTTTGGAATGAAGAACGTAGAGAGGTTTTTATGCCATAAGTTTTTTTATACCAATCCCAGTAATCTTACAGTTTGAGCTACAATGAAACAAACCACAATTCCCGCTACTGTTGGAATCATAAAGGAAGCGAAGGTCCATTTTTTGCTCTGAGTTTCTCTCCTAATGGTTAAAAGCGTGGTTCCACATGGAAAATGCATTAGTGTAAAAATCATAACCGATACTACTGTTAACCAGGTCCATCCATTAGTTAACAGCAATTCTCTCAAAGCCTCTATGCTATCTAGCTCTAACATAGCACCTGTTGACATATAACTCATAACAATAATTGGAATGACAATTTCATTAGCAGGTAACCCTAGAATGAAAGCCATAACAATATAACCATCCATGCCAATTAATTGAGCAAAGGGATCTAGCAATGCTGCACCATGGTCCAATATGCTTACATCTCCAATCATTATATTTGCCATAATCCAAATGATTACACCTGCAGGAGCCGCCACCATCACCGCTCTACCTAATACAAATAAGGTTCTATCTAGTATAGAACGAACTATAATTCTTCCTATCTGCGGTTTTCTATAGGGAGGTAATTCCAATGTAAAGGAGGAGGGTAATCCCTTCAAGACCGTTTTGGATAATATCTTTGATGTAACTAATGTCATAATAACACCTAACACAATTACTCCCAGTACCATCATGGTTGCAACAATAGATTGTGTAATGCCTGCTGCTGCTCCCCCTATAAATATTAGTGCCATAGATATCAAGATAGGAAATCTCCCATTACATGGCACAAAGTTATTGGTAATGATGGCTATTAGCCTTTCCCTAGGGGAGTCAATAATTCTACAGGCGATGATTCCTGCTGCGTTACAGCCAAACCCCATACACATGGTTAATGCCTGCTTGCCATGAGCGCAAGCCTTTTTAAAGAAATTATCTAAATTAAATGCTACACGAGGTAAATAGCCTAAATCCTCCAGCAAGGTAAATAACGGGAAGAAAATTGCCATAGGAGGTAGCATTACTGATACAACCCACGCTAAGGTTCTATAAACTCCAAGAACTAAAATTCCATGAACCCATTCAGGCAGTTGCGTGTTTAAGAAAAAGTTACTTAAATGCCCTTCTATTGTAAAAAACAGAGTAGCTAAAGCTTCCGAAGGATAATTGGCCCCTTGTATCGTAAGCCAAAAGACTACACCTAATAATGTTATCATAATAGGAATTCCAAAGATTCTAGAGGTTAATACACTATCAATCTTTCTGTCTAATTCATTATATTTTTCATTTTCAACAAGGACAATTTTTCCATATACCTTTTCTGATAATTTCACAATCGATGCTACTATTTCATCTTGAATCTCCTGTTGTTGTAGATTTTTTCCATTTATTAAGTCTTCTATTCTTTTTAAAGTAGTCTCTAAACCATTTGCATCAACTATATGTTCTTGTAAAAAAGTATTTAATGACTGCCGTATACTATGATCTCCATTAAGTAATTGTAATGCCACCCACCGACTATTAATCTTGCCCTCTACTACTTTATCTACTTCTTCTTCAACCGTTTGTAATAGTTCTTCAATATCCTTTTTGTACTGCAGTTTTATCGGTTTTGCAACAGTCTCCCCTAAAGCTACACTTTCTATAGCATCTTTTAGTTCTCCTAGTCCTACACCATCTCTGGCATTAGTTCCCACCACTGGAATCCCTAAAGTCTTAGATAATGCTTGCAAGTTCACTTGAATTCCTTTTCTTTTGGCCTCATCCATCAAATTTACACAAAGGACAACCCTATCCGTTATTTCTAATATCTGGAGTACCAAAATTAAGTTTCTCTCTAAACAGGTGGCATCTGTTACCACTATCGTTGCCTGTGGCTTGCCAAAGCATATAAAGTCCCTCGCTACCTCCTCTTCTACAGAGTTTGCCAACAAAGAATAAGTACCTGGCAGGTCAACCAATACAAACTTTTTATCCTTATGGCTGTATCTTCCCTGTGCATTTGTAACAGTTTTTCCTGGCCAATTTCCTGTATGTTGATTAAGTCCTGTCAAGCTGTTAAATACAGTACTTTTCCCAGTATTAGGATTACCTGCTAAAGCAATCACTACTTCATCTGGAGACTCTAATTGTACATTAAACATTTCATTAAGAACCTGTTTACCAGTTGATTGATGTGTAAGCCCCACGCTTTATCCCTCCTATTCATTGATCATTGCCTCTACTAGTATTTTAGATGCTTCTTCTGATCGTAGAGCAATAACAGTACCTCTAATTTCATAAGCTATTGGATCTCCTGAAGGACTTTTCCTTAGAGATTCCACCTTTGTGTCTGTGATTAGTCCTAAATCCAGCATACGTCTTCTCGCATTTCCTTCTGATATCAGCTGCCTTACCTTTCCAAAGCCACCTATAGGCAGTAGGTGTAAAGGAATTAGTTTTTTATCCATAAAAAATACCTCCTTACAGGAATAATGTTGTTCATGGGAAAGAAATCTTCCTACCACCAATATATGAGAAATATATGAAATGTGTTACGAATATAATGTAAAAAGATGTATAGATTTTAATATAATAATAAAAGAGGTGTGATTCTACATGAATAATAAAGAAAAATATCATACTGTCAGAGGCTATGAATTGCAAAAACGAGGTCAAAAGTTGTTAACCCATAGTATGGAGGATTATCTCGAGATGATTTACCGTACTTCTATGAAGGAGGGGTATGTGAGGATGAACGTACTAGCACAACAACTAAACGTACAGGTCTCCTCTGCTACCAAAATGGTGCAAAAGCTAGCGAGTGTTGGATTGGTAGACTACAAAAAATACGGTATAGTCCATTTAACTGATAAAGGTAAAGAAATTGGTGCTTTCCTCTACAATAGACATAACATTGTTCTAGAATTTTTAAAGCTTTTAGGAGTTGAGGAGAAGATTTTAACCAATACAGAAATGATAGAGCATGGAATAAATATTCATGTGCTAAAGTATATTGATTTATTAAACCAATTTTTCAAGAGTCATCCTGACATAGAAGAGAAATTTAAAGAGTATAAAATTAATCACAATCACTTGTGATTTGACAGTATATTTCAATGATTCTAATAAATATCCGTTAATTTATTGACAACCCTCTTAAAATACACTAAACTATATATAAAATAAAAACTAAATATCTCCGAGCCTAACTTCCTAAAGAGTTTATTACTTTATGGAAATTAGGCCTATAGGGTGTACTTGGAAACAATTACGCCTCCCATTGTGGAAAGGAGTTCTATGATAGCAGTTGTCGCTGTTATCTATAGCGCCTATGCCTTCCTAAGGCCTTTTTTTGTGATAATAATTCACAGACTCCTTCCCTAGTTAGAAGGTCTTTTTTATTTATAGGAATAAGGAGGTGAATAGGTAATAATTAGTAGCTACATAAAAGAATAGCATCAAATTAACTATAAATTAGAAACGGGGGATGAAAAATGATTTTTAAAAAAAGTAAAACTTTATCCATAATGATTTTTATGTTAGTATTAATGATAATATTTGTCGGATGTACCAAGCCACAGGAGACAGTTACACCAGAAACACCTGCTGAAGACATATCTATTGAAGAAAATACAGCACCTGAAATCACTAACAAAACCCTACTTCTATCTACCACCACCAGTACAGAAAATAGCGGATTATTAGACTATATTCTACCAATATTCACTAGAGAGACTGGTATAAAAGTAAAGGTGGTGGCAGTAGGAACTGGACAAGCACTCCAAATGGGCAAAGATGGAGATGCTGATGCACTGTTGGTTCATGCAAAGGCTTCTGAAGAAGAATTTGTTGCAGAAGGTCATGGTCTTGAAAGATTTGAAGTGATGTACAATGATTTTGTGCTGCTAGGGCCAGATGAAGATCCAGCAGATGTTTTAGCCAATGCACCAAAAGATATATTGGCAGCCTTCAAATTGATCCATGATAAAAAGCTAACCTTTGTTTCCAGAGGAGATGATTCTGGTACCCATAAAATGGAATTGACTCTTTGGAAAGAATTAGGACTTGAACCTTCAGGCGACTGGTATGTTGAGGCTGGACAAGGTATGGGTGCCGTTATCCAAATGACGGATGAAATGCAAGGTTATACCCTAACTGATAGGGCAACTTATTTATCTATGCAGAGTGACCTAGATTTAACTGTTGTTACTGAAGGAGATACTCAGCTATTCAATCAATATGGTATAATAGCTGTAAATCCAGATAAAAATGACAAAATTAATGCACCAGCTGCTGAAGTATTTATTCAATGGATGTTATCTGATCAGGGGCAGCAATTAATTGGAGAGTTTGGCAAAGCTGAATTTGGACAATCACTATTTATTCCAAATGCAAAATAGATAGGAGGAACTAAGGTGAGTGAGATTGTAGAAGGCTTTCATAAGGCTATAGAACTGTTGGTATCATTGGACAAGGAAATATATGAAATCATACTGTTATCTATCTATGTTTCCCTCGCCTCCACCTTTATTTCAACTATATTAGCAGTACCTTTAGGGGTTGTTATTGGAGCAAAAAGCTTTCCCTTTAAAAAATTGGTGGTGCGATTGATCTATACTATGATGAGTTTACCTCCAGTAATCGTCGGTTTAGTGGTATTCTTATTTATATCGAGACGAGGACCCTTAGGCTATCTAGGGATTGTTTTTACACCCACCGCTATGATTATTGCACAGGTTTTGTTAGTCACTCCCATCATCACAGGAATTGTCTACAATGGTACAAAAGAAAAAGGAGAAGAAATAAAAAAATTGGCTAAAACCTTAGGAGCCAATAAAGTCGAAACATTAATCCTAATGATTAAAGAACTTCGGATTAATATTTTTACAGGTATCGTCTCAGGCTATGGTAGAGCGATCTCAGAGGTAGGGGCGGTTATGATTGTTGGTGGCAATATTAAAGGTCATACAAGGGTGATGACCACTGCTATAGCGATGCTTAGAAACCAAGGGGATTATGCTATGGCAATTGCTATTGGTATTGTCCTGCTATTCTTGTCCTTTATTATTAACTCTTTGCTATATCACTTTCAACTGGGAGAATAATTATGAATATAACGATAAGCAATTTAACAAAATCCTACAAAGAAAAACTAGTGTTAAAAATAGACGATTCCCATGTTAATAGCGGTTGCTTTTTAGGTGTTATCGGTCCTAACGGAGCAGGAAAAAGCACTTTGGTTAAGATCATTGCAGGGCTTGATCAAGCCACCACTGGTGAGATCCAATATGATAGCACCCCTCTTAACACCAGTATTTATCAAAAAATGACCATGGTGTTTCAAAAACCCTATTTACTTAGAACCTCTGTTTTTAACAATATTGCATATCCATTGAAAATTAGAAAGGTTGATCATAGAAGCATTGAGGAAAAGGTCAATCAACTACTAGAAGAAATGGATATCCAGCATATCAAAAACCAAAATGCCTGGACTCTTTCTGGTGGGGAGGCACAAAAGGTTGCTTTAGCTCGAGCTATTATTTTCCAACCTTCCCTGTTAATCTTAGATGAACCTACTGCAAATATTGATCCTGCTTCCATTTTTATGATGGAAAAAACAGTTAGACACTTCCATGAAGAAAGTAAAGCTACAATTATTATAGTAACCCATAATTTACAACAGGCAAAAAGACTTTGTACTGATGTGGCTTTTATGCACCAGGGGAATGTAATAGAGTACGGTAAAACAGAGGATGTCATTTTTTCCTCTAAAAATCAAATAACAAGAAAGTTTGTGGAAGGAGAAATTATTTTATAGTGTTACTAAATAGCTCTATTGCAAAGCATTTCCTCCTTTTTCTATTGATGTTAGTGATTTCTTTCTCCACTTCTTTAAGTAAAACCTCATCATTAAGGTGAAATTTTTTTAGTAGTAGATAGAAAACCTCTCTAGTAAATTGTAGTTTCCAAGATGAAAAGGAGGGATCATAAGTAAGTATATAAGCGCAGAGCTTTGCTGCATCCTCTTCAATTCTTCCTGCATCACAATCCTCAAAATCAAAGCCATATACCACACCATTATTGTTTATTATAAAGTTTCTTAAGTTTATATCCGTTAGAATAAGTTTTCCATTTGTATGATGATAAAATCTCTCCAACCATTCTATTAATGTACATATTAGATGTTCGTTTGATTGATAAGGATAGCCCTTTCTAAATAGATTGTTTCTCTCTCTTTCCTCCATGACCTCCAGTAGGGTTTTTCCTTCAATATACTCCATGATGATATATTCATTTTCTTTGAAATATATTTCTGGCACAGAAAGACCTTTTTCTCTTAGGTGAAGGAGTAGATCAATTTCCCTTTTTATATTTATTGAGGGTTGAAGATATTTCTTTATAACAGCTACCTTTTGCCCTTCTAGTACCTTTAGACATCTCACTTTATATACATCATTTTTCTTGCTATGGAATTTTTCTTCTAAAAGGTAGTCTTCCGTTCCCAATACCTCCAAAAATCCATTATCGAAAATCATCATCTCTCCCCAACCTTAACCATTAGATTTCCTCCTTTTTGATAACCATCTAGCTCTGTTACAACCCCTATTACTGCATTATAGAGGATTTTTTGAACAAAGGGCACCATAGGAATTTCTTGATTATTAATAAACAACTTAATATTTTGATTCTCATGACCAATCATGCAATCTTCCCTTTTGGCTTTTCCCTTTAATATTTCTATGCCTAGCTCTCTACAGTTATAGCCACAGACGTCACAACATTCCTTTGGGAACTCTGGCAATTTTTCATAGACCTTTTCCTCGATCAGGTCCACCAATCTTTCTATATCTGTTATGGGATTAATCACTGGAATGCCTTTGTACTGCTTTAGTTCATTTGATATCCTTCCAGATATTGCAAAAACTGTATCGTCTAGTTTTTCATCAATTTCCTCAGTTCCATGGGCTGTAATGATTTTGGGAGCATTTGTGTCTATTACCCCCTCCATCACTACATAATCCTGCGTATAAAATCTCAGTATTGATTCAACTGAGAGTCTTTTAGGAAACAGTATGTCCGTTTCATAGTAACCTCTAGCAGTTACTAATTCCGAACCTGCCATACGATGTCGATGGGTATTTGTGCCTTCTTGATCAATTGCAAATTTTTCATAATGTATATCCTTTATACTGGCCACACTATATCTTCTTTTTTTAAGTTGCTTTATAATATTTTCAATGGTAGTTGTCTTCCCTGACTGTGTAATCCCATGAACAGCAAAAATTCTCATTTTCATCCTCCTTGCAAATAATACTGTCCTAATATTGTCGTTAGTCCCAGTATCGTAATAACAATAACAGCATAATCAATTCTTCTCATTTGAAGTGTATGGTAGCTTGTTCTATTTTCATTAACTCCGAATCCTCTCATTTCCATAGCTGTTGATAATTTTCTGGCCTTAACCATTGTATTAGCCACTATGGGCATAAGTACATAAGAATAAATTTTTATCCGTTTCCTCAATGGAATTTTTTCTAATTCAATACCTCTTAATTGAATGGCAATCACAACATCTCTAATCTCATCCGTCAGCATAGGCAAAAATCTTATGGCGATAGATACCATAAAAGCTATCTCATAGGGTATCCTCCACTGCACTAAACCTTGGACAATCTCTCGCGAAGTATTGGTGCCCATGATGGAAGCAGAGATGATAATGATCAACATCCTCAACACCAGCTGGAGTCCCTTTATTATCCCTTGTATCGTAAGAAATGTAATGTCCCCCAAGGCTATGATACTTGTTCCATCAGCTATAAAAATACTTTGGATAAAGATAAGAGATACAATAAGCCATAGCATTCTTTTAAATTTGTTTATTAAAGAAAGTAAAGGACTATTGAAAAGAATGGAGATCATTATAGAAATCAGCAGTATACCCCCCAAGTAATAGACATCTTTTATAAATACAGCTGTGGTAGATAGACTAAGCACAATGATCAGTTTTACTCTTGGATCCAAGACATTTTTTATTGTCTCCAATGACTTCACCTCCAGCCAATTCTATTATTCGCGTGGCATGTTTCCCTATAAAAGCTCCATCATGGCTTATCATCACTATCCCAATTCCCTTCTCCTTCAATCTTCCCAGGATAGTTGAAAGGGTGTTTTTTCTCTCGATATCTAACCCTGTAGTAGGCTCATCTAAGATTAAAAACTTAGGTTCGTTAATTAATATAGCTGCTAAAGCTAAACGCTGTTTTTCCCCTTGACTTAAGGTGAAGGGAAAAACCTTGGATAAGTGAGTTAACTGAAAGATTGTTAAAGATTCGTTTACCTTTCTCTCAATTTCTTCTTTTTTCATGCCCTTTACTTCTAGGGGAAAGGATAATTCTTCATAGACATTGGGTGCAAAAATCTGTCTTTCTGGATTTTGAAATAAATATCCTGCCTTTTTCCCTATAGCGCCTAAGGAAATTTTGCTGCTATCTAGGCCATCTATTATGACACTTCCTTTTTCAGGCTTTAGAATACCTGTCATCAATTTTCCTAAAGTAGTTTTTCCAGTGCCATTAGCTCCTACGATAGCTGTGAAATCCTCTGAAAACAATTCTATAGACATATTATTTATAATTGGATGCTGTTTTTTATAGGCAAAGCTAACATGATCTATCACTATATAGCTCAGTAGTGTTTCCCCCCTCCTTTGTTACAGTCTACCTTGAAATGATCCTAACCTTCCATCCTTTAAAACCATTATTCTATCAGCTACATCTAAATTTTCAAAATCATGTTCAATCATAATAATGGTTTTCCCATCCTTTTTTAGTTGTCGAATTTTCTCTTTTATCAATTTCTTTCCCGCTAAGTCAATCTGTGCCATTGTCTCATCAAAAATAAGTATCTGTGGCTTCAGGCTCAATATGCTAGCTAAGGCAATTAACTGTTTTTGTCCTCCAGACAAGTAGTGTGGGTTATCATGTCGATGTTTCTCCATACCTACTACTTTTATAGCGTCAAAAATCCGTTCTCCTATTTCTTCTCTATCTAGACATAAATTTTCTGGCCCAAAAGCTATTTCATCTTCAACCGTTGGAGAAAAAAGCTGGGTATCTGGATCTTGAAAAACAATTCCTACTTGAGTAGCTACAGTGGTTAAGTCCATAGTTTTTACAGGTTTGCCAAATAATAATACTTCCCCTTCTAGTCTTCCTTTAAAGATATGAGGTATAATACCGCAGATGCAATAACAAAGGGTACTTTTTCCATTACCACTTAACCCTACAATTCCCAAGACCTCTCCCCTATTGACTTGTAGATCTATCTCTCTTAATACTTTTTCTTTCCTACCAGAATATTGATAAGAAAGGTTCTTCACTTCTATAGGAAATGTCATTGTAATTCAACCTCTACCACAAACTTTGCCCATCGCTGACTAAAGGGGTCCTTTCGTAAAATAATTTGGTAAGGACCACTGCCTCCCTCTTCTTTTTTCCCTAAGGGTTCGCCATCTCTTTCATAGACAACGTAAACATTATCCTCTTCTGATACTTCCTCTGCCGACAGAGCTATCGTATAACCGTCTATGGAACGAATCACTACTTGTTTTTTGCTTTCTAGGGACTGGTCTTTGAATGCTAGTAGCTTTTTTAAAGTTACTCCTTTATAGGTATGTTCCTCTGGATCCTTTCCGCTGCTTTTTAGATTGACCTCAAATTCTATAGGCTCTAAATCTTTTATCAGCCCTAAATCTATCACTCCCACCTCCCCCCCTTCATCCTTTATCAAAATAGAGGAGTTTTCTACCATGGCTTGTTTATCTTTTATGTATCCTCTATTGAGATAGGCTGTAACCCCAACAGTAGTTATCAACAACAATAAAATTATGGCAATAATCTTCTTCACTTTCTTCCTCCCCCTTCAGTAATCACATAAGGTACCACCATATCTTGGTATCGAAAAGAACCATGATCCCCTCCCTCAAGGCTACTATGCATCCCATGATCGGAGGTAATAATTACTCTGCCAGTCCATTTACTCACTAGTTCCTCTATATAAGCGTCTGTCATGCTTATCATTTCCATGGTTTTTTCATGTAAATTTCCATAGCTGTGGCCAATATCATCGATGCCATGAAAATGTATCATGAGCAAATCATAATCCTTATCTATCTGCTCTAATGAAGCTTGAAAAACTTCATCGCAGGTGATGCCATTATTATTTCTGTCAATATTTAATAGAGGTTCGATTTCTGTGTTTAGAATTTTCATATCTGCTTCAACTAACATACTTTTCTTATCTAAAGCTTTTGCTACAGCAAATATGCTGGGAGCCTCTAAGTCCCTTTGCTTTCTGGAGTATACACCATTTTCATAGGGTGGTTTCCCTGTAATCATCGCTGCAAATCCAGCATTTGTTACCGATTGATATACAGTTGTAGCTGCTTTGGCAGCTTCAATATTTTTTAAAAAAGTCCCATATCCATTTTCTATGGCATAGAGGTATTGGTGATAACCAAATCCATCTAGAAATAAAATCATCACCTTCTCATCCTTCTCTAAATAATGGCTGACATCATAATAGGTATCCATAATGCTAGTAATAGGAGGATCGACCATTATTCCCTTTACATCAGGAATTTTACTCTTCCCCTCCTTTTCTATTAAATCTATTTTGTTGCCTGACACTTTTAGATAGCTATCTCCATCAATCCCTTCATACTCTCCCAATGCTCCCATAGCTAAAAGCTTTTCATTTTCTGACAAGGAGAGCAAATCTTTGATCTTTACTATTTTTTGTTCAGTATAAATACTTGTTTCATGAGTAGTCTCCTGATGTTGAATAGAGGAAGTCCCTTCAAAGTAGGGGAAAATCCTGCTGGGCATCCTATATAGATTCCCTGGTGTGATATTCATAATATTTTCTTTATTGCTGATAATATTTACACCCTGATCCCAATTCTCTTCCTTAGAAATTACTACTATTTCTTTTACTTTTTTTATGTTACTACTAATAGGGTGTGTAGGGTTAACAAATTCCCAAGCGTTCTCTTTAGAAAAGCCTATGTAGCATTCTTCTATTCCTTCACCATCAATTTTTGCCATTAATCCATCCTGTCCCACCAATAGCAATTCATATTTCTTTGAAATTGGGTTTGCATGACTTAGAAGCTCTTGAAGGATTAAAAATAACCTTTTTTCTCTTCCATCCTCTATTTCCACAGTAGTGAAATCCTTCATGTCAGTAATCATCAAAACATCCTCCACATCCCCAATGATTTTAAAGGAGGGAATATATCCGTAGGACTTTGTATTCTCTATTGTTGTACTGCATCCCATCAGAAAAACTCCTGTAATAAATAAGCTCATCATGATTCCTATAGATCTATTAAGACTTGCCTTCATCTAACCCCTCCCTTATCCCTCATGATTCAATATATTCGCCCTTTGAAGCTGTTTTAAGATGGCATAAGCAATAATGCCTCCCAATCCACCGGATAAAGCGGCAGCACTTAGACTTAATATTAAAGGTAACATCGGTAGCTGAAAAAACACTACATTCACCAGAAAAGTGCCGCTAATATTTGCAGCGATTCCAGCTAAAAAGCAACAACCTAAACAACAGCCTCGATGACCTGTAAGCAATAGTACCATATCTACAGCAATTCCTGGCAATAAATAGGTAGCAAAGCTTACAATACCATGGGTTCCAAATATGCCTATAGATATCACCATAATAGCCTGCACTAGAGAAATGAGGGCAGCTGTTCCCCTTTTACCCACCAGTCCTGCCCCTAATACCAACCACAGCATATAAAATCCTCCAGCCACTACACCACCAGGTATATAAAGAGGGCCAGTAATAATATGAGCCAAAGGTACAACCACTGGTTTGATGGCAATTCCTAGAGAAGCCATCATGGCCATCATTACTAAATCAAATACTGAAAAATTTTTTAACCATCTTTTCTTCACCATAGTTTTGCCTCCATTTATTGAATTACCTTAATTTTGGCAACATTTTTTATCCACATATTCCCTGATTTCCCCTGAATTTTATACTTTACTTTTTCACTTCCACAGATAATAAATCTTTTATACTGGTATTCTTGGGTAATCCTTTAAAATATGTATTTAACCTGCCTTTTTCATCCAAGTAAATAATACCTTCACCTAAATCACTGGCATCTACTTCTACTGCATATCCATCAATTGCTGTAAAAATATAGGCTTCACCTTCATGAAGTCCTATTTCTTTTAATAGTTCTTCTACAGAAATACCTTCTCTATCCTCTAAATTCAAGGTTCCTAGCTTTTCCTGTGCCTTCTCATAGGCAACCCAAGCCGTCGTATCATAGGAAAAATATAAAATGTGTTTGACATACATGCCCTTTGGCATATTTGGTGATAGAAAGGCTGGCACGTCAGCACCAGTTACTTTAATGTAACCTTCTTGAAAAATAGGTAATGTTTCATTTTTTTCTAGACCATCGACTGCTTTAATATACACGGTTTTTGATGTGCTTTCTTCCCCAAAAGATTTTAATAAATCCTGGATTTTTATGGCTTTATCTATACTATCATAATAAATATAATCCTCTACGTCAGCGATTTCTCCTAATGCTTCTATAAATAGAAGTTTGTGTATCTCTGATTTCTCAATCTTTTCAAGAATTTCAATGGTCTCCAAATTTCCTACCCAATACATAGCTCTTTCATCTGGAATCACTACTCTTAAAGGCCGGCTTTGTTCATCTAGTGGAGCA
This sequence comes from Anaerovirgula multivorans, assembly GCF_900188145.1. Taxonomy (GTDB): domain Bacteria; phylum Bacillota; class Clostridia; order Peptostreptococcales; family Natronincolaceae; genus Anaerovirgula; species Anaerovirgula multivorans. The sequence goes on from NZ_FZOJ01000003.1 coordinate 64,787, forward strand.
CCATTCATCTCATAGGCCAATATAATGTCACGGTTTCCCACTATTTCCTTCGGTACCTCTATAGAATAACCATCTCCTGCCACAATTCTTAATCCCATCAAATCCTTCTGGTTAAAACTCCGCTGTTTTAATACATCCTCCAACAATGCACCAGTAGCTTGAAAGGTATTCTCCTCACCAGTAGAACTAATGGAGGTAACTTCCTTTGAAATAGCTTGAAGTCCTTTTATTTCTTCAACTGATATAGAAATTTCCTCTTCCCCTAATCCCTTCATTATGATGTACTCCTCTAGACTACTGCTTCCTTCTTGAGAAACATCACTACTGGGAACTTCAGACCCAGAACAACCTGAAAAGATGAAAATCAAGGTGAAAACCATGATAAGCAACTGCTTTTTAGACTTAAATAACATTTATTATACTCCTCCTTTACTCCTTCGATTACTATAACAGTCTTAAATTAAACAAAAACAGCTCCTTTTGTCTAGCAAAAAGGAGTTGTTTTTAAAAATAAAAAACACCTAAGAAGGTGTTCGGCTGCAATAGCTTACTATTGTATCAGCGGACTCCTTTCCACAATGGGAGGCATAACGGTTTCCAATTATACCCTTCGGTCTAAATTCCATAGGTTAAATACCTTTTTAGGAATGATAGACTCGGAGACATTATATTGTTTAATTTTTATCTAATTTTAAGTTTAATTCATATGGATAATTTTGTCAACAGTTAAAAAATTCAGAATTTAATTTAGAAATTTTGGAAACAAAGTAATCGATTTAGCCTAATATATAATGTAAAATCCGCTGTTTTATGTTATCATAAAACATATAGATACTATATCAGAAAGGGAGATTTATCATGGCTAAAAAATTGTATCTTTCATCAACGGATAAAAAAATTTCAGGGGTATGTGGAGGCATTGCAGAGTATTTCGATCTGGATTCTACTTTAGTAAGATTAGGATGGATTCTATTTTGTCTAGCAGGAGGATCAGGTGTCATCGGGTATATTATCGCTGCTATGATTATGCCCCACAGATCTGATATGTAGGAAAAAAGAAGGAGGAAATAAAAAGACTTATGGAAAAGAAAATCTATTTGTCCGATAGGGACAAAAAAATTGCTGGCGTATGCGGAGGCATTGCAGAGTACTTTGACTTGGATTCTACCATTGTTAGACTAGGTTGGGTGCTATTTGCTTTATTTGGAGGCGCTGGTATACCTGCCTATATTATTGCGGCAGTGATTATGCCAAACAGAACCTATTATAGCACTTCTCCGCAGGAGAATAGCACTGAATATGTGGAAAGAAATAACCATGAAACTTCTGAAAAAACTAATGATAAAAATAGATTGTTGATTGGATTAATATTAATTGCTTTAGGTGTTACCTTCTTTACAAAAAATTTCTTCCCGGGCTTCCCTTGGCATTGGATTCAATTTAGACATTTATTTAGAAACTTTTGGCCTGCTATTTTAATTGTACTTGGAGTAATTACAATTATCAATGGAAGGAAGTGATCAAGATGAATATTGAAAAATTAACCAATGGTATTATCTTAATTGGAATAGGCATCCTCTTTCTTTTAAGTAATTTAGGGATGATCCATTGGTCTATCTTTCATGTCCTTCTGCAACTTTGGCCGCTTATTTTAATCGTGGTAGGCATCAATCTCATTCTAAAGAATAGATATATTGTTGTTATTATTACTTGGCTTCTATTTTTTGCAGCCATCATTACCTATGGTTTTGTCTTCCATGAAAAATTTGAAGCAGGCATTACTGCCACTAATGAAACCTTTACTATTGTGAGGCAAGAGGAAACCACAGAGGCAAAATTGGATCTAAATATTGGCGCTGCTAAAGTCAGTCTTGACTCTAAAACTGGTCACTTAATTTATGCTTCTATCAATCCTCAACGGATCAAAAGTAATGTCAAGTATAGGAATAATCAAAAAGAAGCAGTCATTCAATTTGATCATATAAAATTAGCAGAGAAAAATATAAGCTCTATCTCTGACCATTACCAATTTTCACTAAATGATGATGTCATTTGGCATATTGATGCCGATATGGGCGCTTCATCTGGCGATATGGATTTTTCCTCTATCCAGGTTAAAAAATTGGATTTAGATGTAGGTGCCAGCAACCTGAATCTAAAATTTGGTGATACTTATCATGATGTTTCAGAAATTGATATCGATGCAGGTGCCTCTAATATTGATATTATTCTTTCTAAAACCTCTGGAGTAAAGCTAAAGCTGGATGGTCTAGTGAGTAAAGGCAATGTAGAGGTTTTAGGCTGGCAAAAAACTGGAGACTATTACTACTCTCCTAATTATCAGGAGGCCGCTTCAAAGCTGCATTTTGATGTTAGTATGGGGGTAGGAAAATTCGGTATAGGTTTGTATTAACCTCTTTTTAGTTGATAGAATACTTTAATCTTGGGTAATCTAATCTAAAAGGAGTGATAAGATGATTATTTGTAATACACCTGATGTTCCTGGAAAAGAAATCGTAGAAATTCTTGGTCTTGTGAAGGGTAATACCATCCGGGCAAAACATATCGGAAAGGACATTTTGGCAGGATTACGTCAAATTGTTGGTGGTGAATTAAAAGAATACACCCAGATGCTTGATGAAGCTAGGGAAGCAGCACTACAGCTAATGATGCAGGAGGCAAGACAGTTGGGTGCTGATGCTATAGTAAACATAAGGTTCTCCACCTCCGCAGTCATGCAGGGAGCAGCAGAAATCATGGTCTATGGCACTGCTGTAAAGTTAAAGAATAAATAGAAAAAGACAAACTGGGTTAGTACTTTTATCCAGTTTGTCTTTTTAAATGTTTTTCAATAAATCTTGATCTAGCCATCAAAGTATAAGATTGCAAATTGTTTTTTAGAATTGAAGTATATCTTCCTACCACTTTATAGGTATTCTGGACATAATAATGTTGAAATATTCTTTTAAAACAGTACTTAAGATAATCAGTAATACTCATATCATCCAGCTCAACATAAGGTATATCATTTATATGATTGTATATATATTCGATATTTCTTCTATAGCTATAGGCGGCATTATGAATAATACTGTTTCTGGTTGATATATTATTAATAATCGCTTCCATTGTCTTCTTGCTATAGGGTATTTCAAAAGTTTTACTATTTAGATCTACTATAGGTACTAATTTTCGATTATTCAACTTCTTAAAAATCATTTTTTCCTCAATAGCTTTCAAGCTAAAGGAGCATCTTATTATTTTATTATAAATTAGTGCTATATTAGGGTTTGTATTGATTCCTGTAGCAGCAAAAGTTAATAATATATGTTTGGTAATATTGATTTTAGTAGGGATAATGTCGTGAATGATAAAAATTTTATCTCCTAACCTAAACAAATCGCTGCACACATCTAGAACGTTAACATCAGCATTTACAAATACATAATCATACCCAGCAGTTAATTCCTTTAATAGTTTAGTAAAGCTTTGTAAATCCTTATTTCCTTTAAAATATTTACTGGAACACCTGTATACATCTACTAACCCCGTATGTTTATTTTTTAGTTTCTTTTGAAGCTGTTGATCTTTTAAGGTAATATCCCCTAGAGAGCGTACATTAGGAAAATAATTCATCAGCTTACAATCTTCTGTTAAGTCTATCAATCCTATGCTTTTATTCTTTTCATTGCATAATTCTGTTAGTGCTGAAATAATAGAGGTTTTTCCAGTATTTCCAGGACCTATAAAAAAGAACAGATTCTTAAATCTTTTTAGCCAAGAGCTGGGTTCTTCCTCTTTAGGAGCCTGAGAAATTTTATTAATAATCTCCAATTCTATTAGTTTGTTTTTATGTAGTTTTTCCAGTAGCTCTGTACATTGATAAGCATCACCAAGGATTAAAGAGTCGTCTTTAATGAGCTTTACATATAGATATGCATGTAAAGGTAAAAGATGGTTGAAAACTTCAAAGACAATGGTTTTAATATGATGATCTGATAGATCTATAATGATATTATAGTAGTCTGCCTTGTCTATGTTATTCATACTGCTTTTCCCCATACAGTTATATAATGCTTCATTGTCCTTGTTAAATTGTTGCATATAATTATTATAATAATTTAATGAAGATACACCTGTAGTAATAATGCATCGCTTCAAACTACCAGTATTCTTCTCGACAGCATTCTCCATACTGATCCCCCTTGTTATATGCAAACTACATCTATATATTTGAAAATATCACCTATTGGAGAAAAATTCAATAAATTGTTGAAATTTGTTACTATAGTCCTATAGGATAATTATAGTTATATAAGATATATTTTACATAAGAAAACTATGACACTTGAATATATGAATGATATAAAGGAGGCGTGTTCATGAAAAATAGGATTAGAATGTATGTCGATGGAGGCAATAGACTGACAAAAATTATGGAGGAAGCAAAGAAACCCTTTAACTTTCCAACCATTATCTCAGAGCCTGGGATAGAGCTGGATTACGGGACGAGCTTTGATTTCTTTGAACTACAGCCATCTTCAACAAAAGTTGATTTTGAGAATATGTTAGTAGAAGTTATTAAAGATGGAGAATCCTTAGGAAAAAAACTTGTGGGAAAGGCTGCTGAAAACAAAGGTGTCTTAATAAGAGATAGAAATAGATATGCCAAAAAATTCAATGATGAAGTCATTATGTTTTGCATGTTGACTGGAATTGCTTCTAACTTGGTTAAGTATGAAAAAGATCAACAGGCTATCGATATTACTATCAATCAGCCCTTAGTAGAATATGTTGCTAATCAGAAGATCTCCTCAAACCTAAATGGAAATAAACTAAAAGGCAATGTAAAGGTGCTATACTACAACACCTCCAATACCTCCGAGGTTATTAAGGAAGTAGTCTATGATATTGAAAGTGTTAGCCTTTGTCCAGAAGGTATCGCACCATTTTTTCATTATGCAGTTAATGAAAATGGCGCTGTTAAAGAGGATTATACCCAAGACAAAAAGACAGTTGTCTTTGATATTGGCTCCGGACAAATTAATATTGCTGCCTTTGATGGCCTAAGAACTGTGGGTGTAAATACTTTTGAGAAGGGCATGATGGATTGTTATGAAAAAATCTCTATGATTATCTATAACAATTTTCGAGAAAAACTTGATAGAAAGCCGTATACCTATGATATCGATAATATGATTCGTTATCATAATAAAGTGCTTAAAGTAAAAAAAGGTGAAGGTATTGACACTACCGATATTGTAGAAAATGTTTTTGATAGTTTTGCCTATGAACTCAGTAAGGACTTTAGAGAATTTGTAAAGACAAAATTCATGGGAAACTGTGATGTAGCTCTTTTCTGCGGTGGCGGCAGCGAAATCCTTTTCCCTTATTTGAACCATTATCTTAGTAGTGACTTTACTTGTATCAAAAACGATACCGGCGAATATCAAAATGTCATAGGTAGTATGTTCTATAGAATTTACAAAGATGTAGCTAGTAACCTCTAGAAGGTAGGTGTTCAATTTGTTAATGAATATATCTGAAAAACCAATTTTTTATATGAAAAGCGGAAAAACCTTCGGCATTTTAAAGGGTTTTGTATTTCACCAAAGCAAATTAACCTTTCTCTACTGTAAACATCAGGAGAAGTATGTATATATTCCAATAGACCAAGTTGTTTTAGGACAAGATGCGGTGATGTTGAAGAGTAACTATAATGAAACACTGCTTTCAGCTTCATTAAAACCAGAAGTTTATACTCTTGAGGGAGAAAAAATAGGTGAACTCTCTACAATAGAATTTGATGCAAGCTTTCAAATCACTGCTATCAAGGCGACCGATCAATGGATAAAGAAAAGTGATATCGTATACATGGATCATATTATCATTGTACAGCCTTTAGAAAACACAACTAACGAAGTTATAAATATAGAGAAAGAAATCGCTCCCAAAATATCTAATGCTATTCTACAGGAAAATAGTGAGTTGGCCTTTATTAACACCGATCTCTCCTTAGCTGTAGATGAACCGAGTATAGAGAATTCTTCAGATATCCTAGAAACTGAAGAAAGCGTAATGGAAATAGTAGAAGTAGAAGAAGTATCTGAAGATGAAGCAACAAAAGAAGAAGTAATAGAAAAGGAATCTATATCCAATCATGATATAAATAGAGATAGTGACGTAGATCCTCGATATAGCTATTTATTAGGGAAAAAATTATTAGAAAACATCACTGTTGCTGGTAAAGCCTTCAATAGTGATACGATTATTGATAGTCATCTAGTACAATTGGCTTTAGATAACAATGCTATCGTTAAAGTAATTATGAGCTCTGAAGATTAACCTTAAATTAATAAAATTCCTTCCTTCGTAAACTTAGATACCATCTCCCCCTGCATAGGATATTTTTCATCTAGCATAGTCTAGAGAATTAAAATTAATATGTAGGTATCTAAGGATTAAAAAAGCTTGAGCATACCATTTTTATAGATGGTATGCTCAAGCTTTTTGTTATTGATTGTTTAACATATTATATAGGGCTTTGATGAATTCTCCTCTTGTAAATACTTGTTCTGGTTTGAAGGCCTCTTCCCCCTCTTTATCACCGTAAATATTATAGTATTTAGCTAATGCTACATAACCTATATCTTCACTTTGAATTTTATCCTTGTCTGTATAGGAGACCTGAAAAATTTCTGTAAACTGTGCCAGCTGTTTCTGCTTCATAGCATTTAAAAGCCACTTTGTTACCTCCATCTTCGTCATCTTTTCCTCAGGATTGAAGTAATCTTCTTTTCCATCAATAATACCATTTTCTACAGCTGCTACGACATATACATAGTAAGGGTCGTTTCTATCTATGTCTTTAAATGGCAACTCCATCGCCTTTTGATAATAGTCATAATACCCATCTAGAGAATAGAACCTGCCCTTCCAGCCCATTTCTACAATCCATTTCATAGCATCCTTTCGAGCCAGCGATTCATCGGGTCGAAAAGATTGGCTGTCTTCTTTTAGTACCCCCATTTTGTCCATTAACAATATTTCCTTTTCATAGGGGTGATTGTTAACATCCTTAAATCCGCTGATTAATGATTCCTCTACATATTCTTTGCCATCATGATTTAAGAATTTGCCGCTAGTAGCGTCAATAAAACTAAAGTTAAAGGTTTTTAATGCGTATACGGGAACTAACTGCTTTAAAGGTATATTTTTTCCCTCTTTCGTAGCAGCGGTCTGGTTCTTTAATTGAATCAAATACTTTTCAAACCCTACTGTATCATAAAACTGCTTTTCGATAACCTTTTTATCTATCACTTTAGAAGCTGGTTGAGCTTCTACTTTGTTCCACTGGTAATCGAACTTTACTATTTCCCCAGTAGTATATTGATAGGTTACATTCAAGTAATTTTCATCATAGGGGATACCGTCAATCAACCTTGGTGAAACTACATAAATCTGTGACTCTTCTGCTATATTTGAATGGGCCTCAAAATCTATTTCTCCTTCTTTAATATGTGGAAAAATTGCTCTCATTTTATCAAGAATTTCGCTTTTTATCTTGGTTTCGTCAATATCATCTTTATTACTTATTTCAGGTTTTCTATAGGTCCCCTCCAATTCCTCTTCATCAACCTCCATAGCTATAGGTTCTGCTGCAACATCTTGCTTTATTAGACTTATTCTTTCTATGGCTACAGGCTCTTCATGCTCTAGTGACTTACTGAAGCTAGCTGAAATAATATCTCCACTTTCAGCATCTACTCCAGCATGCAAGTATTTTCCATTTTCCTCATCCCACCAATAGATATTCCAGTATTTACCTTCAAGTCCAAAATAGTAATTGGTGTATTGACTGTTCTGTACCTTTAAGCCCGTAAGATCTAGTTCTTTTCCCAGTGTATCTATTACGATCCTTTCTGCTTTTTCCTTAGAGATCACGCCTTTTTCTGGAATCACTTCTCCTCCGCCAGAAGCCATGGCTTCCTTAGCTTCTTCCCTATCCATACTTGTACCATACATGGGCCTATAATCAGGCCATTGATAATACACGTCCTCCATTTTATATAATCTTCCATCAATAGCATTAATTTTATCAGATTCCTTTGGAGCATACACATATACTGGTGTTAGTACTGCCTTTGTTGTTTCATCCTTGTTATTGTTATATAAACGTACATATTTTAATTGAAGACGATCTTCTTTTTCGAAAATTTTTCTTGCCTGTTCTTCAGATATCAGCGCTTTGTCGTTATCATAGGCAGCCTCATCCCATCTCATCTCATATTGAACAATATTTCCTGTTGTTCCAGATACCTGTACCTTGAAATAGTTGTTAGGAAAATACTCTCCCTTCATTTTTCGTACAAATAAGAAATGATAATTATCAGGTTCATAGTAGTCTATTTTTAACTGGAAAAGAATCATAGAAGGTGCCTCTACTGTTACTGCCTCAGTTTCTTTAAACTTTTCTGGTTCTAAGGATTGAATAAATTTTACGGCATTTTCCTTTGCTGCATCTGAAAGGATCGCTACTGGTTTTCCATACAAATGATTTCCCCAGCTGTTAAAGTTAATAACTTCTCCAGTTTCAGCATCAACCGTCACATGCATATTTGCTTTTTCACCAGCAAATTCTAAGTTCCAAAGCTTCTTTTCTCTTGTATCCTGGGTATAGAGATTGGAATAGTTTAGCTTTATTTCATTGTCTATGCTTAGCTTCGTCCGAACCAAGGCTTCTATCTCATCGTTGGAATAAATGGATGATGTTGTCTCTGCCAAAGCTACACTATTCATGACAGAAAAAATCAATATGATGATGATTAACATACTAATAAACCTTTTCATCTTACTAACCTCCTTTTTTATTCATGCTATATAAATTTCTTTACCTATATAGACGAAAGGCATGGATAAAAGTTCCTTCGCTTCCATACTTTTTTTTATTTTTTCATTACACAGAAATTTTACTTTCTGCCTCTAGTAAAATTTTTTTGCTATCCTCAGATATTTTTTTGAAAATTGCTTCCCTATGCTGTAAACATTCTTGTGTTTTTATGCGTTTTCCCTTTTTTTTATCAATATCCACCCAGGAAATTTTTCTATTTCGGTAATATAAATCTAAATCCACCCATCGATTTCCGTCTCCATCATATTCAAGCCCTAATAGGATTCGTTTTATTTCCTCTGGTTTATAAAAGGTGAAGAGTCGTATTTGGTAAGCTAAGACAGTAAAAAGCGTCAAAGCATGATCCTTGGTCCATCCCTCCTCCAATACCATTCCTAGTTCCAGCTGATTCAGCACAAAATTTAACCGATCATAATGCTCTTGATATTTCCCTTGTACATCGTAAATATTGATTCTTAGCTCATACCATTTTCTATCCTCTAGGCTACGGGTAATAAATAAAATTCCTTCATTTCTCAACTTCTTAAAAATCTGTGATCCAGGATGAGGCAATAATAATGGCGTATCCACTAAATCTTCCCTTGATAAAGATCTTGAAAGCTGTTGATGCGTTAAAAATAAAATCGTATCTCCCTTTTCCCCTTCATTAACCGCCTCTTCAATTGATAATGCTTTTCCACCATATAATTCCAACATTTGCTCCTCAACAATTTTTTCATTTCCTGCGATTCTCATCACCATAGAAGATGGTCCCATATCTACCCGCTCTATTAAATGAGATACGTGACTATTGATCATGGCGGAGAGACAGATGGAAGCCGGTTCATTGACAATCATAATTGCCTTTGCATCCTTAATCTCTGTTTTCACAGGATGCACATCTGTGATGAAAATGAGACTACTATCTTCTGTCGCTTCTTCCATACCAGGAAAGAAATCTACCTCTTTCCCCTCTAATGATTTCATAAAATAATCACTCACTTCTAGGATTGCATTGGTTCTGATAAATAAGAGGCGTGGACCCATTCTTAAAAACAGCATTTTTTTCTCCTCCTCTATAGGCCTATTTTCCTTTGCTCCATCTTCCTAAATTGATTGGTTCCAAAAGGATAGGGTAACCTGTGTATCTGTTGTGTTCCTAAATCGATTACATTTATCCCTTCTACTCCATTTAAACCAATCTGCTGATGGATTTTATAGCTGCTAGGCTTAAAGCTATGACCAAATAAATAGTATTGACTTTTAACCTCCTCCTCTAAATGATAGTGACTGACATAAAATTGAATTCCCTCAATCATTATATGCCCTTCCAACATTACTATGCCTCTTTCACTTACTCCTTGTACTATTTCAGCCTTATCATGATTTCCCATGACATAATAGATGCTAGCCTTACTACACCCCTCCAATTGTGAAACAAACCGCTTCAAGGAGCTTCTGTATCCTTCTATTTCCTGAGGACATATTTCCAGCTTAATATTATCTACTAAATCCCCTGTATGAATAATGTAAGAAGGATTTACAGCCTTGACTAGTAGAAGAATATAGCTATATATTTCTTGTGGAGTATCACTTATGTGTAGGAGAAGAGGTCCCTTCGCTTTTTGCAGTTTTTCCGGAATATAGGGTCGATTCACGAATAATCCTATCCATGTTTTAATCTTTTCAAGTTTTTTCATCTTCGTTCCTCTATTCTAAAGTATAAATTCAGCATTCAATCCTTTATTAATTGTTGTAACTTCGACACACCTTGATATTTCTCCTTTTTTATCCCGTTACAAAGCTGACTGGATATTACTATAATAAAAAGCTCTAAAGGTACGTTATTCTTCACCTTAGAGCTTTTACTATCTTTCTGATGAGTAAACTATTTTTCAATAATAATTAAGTACATCTCCTCATTATCTATTCCCATAGAGACCTTCATACCTTCATTTTCAAATAACTTTCTTTGTCTATCAAGATCAATCAATTTGTCTTCAGCTACAACAGCATCTGTTTTTTGATGAATACTATTAATTTTTTCCTTGCTTTGAGAATGAAATATTAACAGTTTTCCATCCTTCTTCAAATTATTATCTATTAGCTTCTTAATACTTTCCGTTTTATTTGTAAAATGAGGAAATACACTGTAACAAATAATTAAATCAAAGGTTTCTTCTACTTTTTCCTCTTCTATGTTTATATTTAGAAACTCTATTCTATCTTCTCCTTGAAATTTTTCTTTTGCTACATCAAGCATGTTTTCAGCTATATCAACAGCTGTTATTTTACCCTTTAGACCTATTCGATTTAATAGAAAGGGTATCATCACTCCTGTTCCTGTCCCTACATCTAATATGCTGCTTTCTTCGCTTAAACCTGTTCTATCTAAAGCATAATTAATCTTTTCTTCATTTACAACAATCATACTATCCCATTTATGCGCCACTGAATTAAAAAAGTTTACTTGTGAACTCATATATACCTCCATACTCTCTATTATTTAAAGCTATAGGATATATCCCGCTTCATGGCATGCTTCAACATATGCAATAACCCCGGTATGAATATGATTTGAATAACCATCCCTGGCAACCCTGTTGTTATTGCACCTTTTATCCAGATCATTGGTTGTAGCTTTACAATATCCAGTAAATTGGCCATACAATATACGGTAATAAGGCCTCCAACTCTACCGCAAATCATAGCTGCTAACAAACTAAATATATTATTAATATTAGTCTTTTCAGATAAGATGCCTGCCACTAAGCCATAGAGTGAAAGCTCTATCGTCATTATAGGTAATATTGGCATAAGAGGTGGCATACCTGTTAATAGAGAACTAAGTGCAGGCGTTAGTAATCCTACAATAAAACCATATTTTCCTCCTAATATAAACCCTGCCAACAGTACAGGGATATGCATAGGTAAAAACACTGCTCCTCCCATATTTACCATATGAAATAATATAGGGAATATAACACCTAAAGCTATGAAAAATCCTGCTGTAACCATTTTTCTTGTTTGCATGATAATTCCTCCCTTTACAAAAAATAAACCACCGAGGTATAAGACTTCTGTCTTTTAAAACCTTCGTGGTTTTCTTTTCATTATAATATGTATTTGTTATTTGTTCCTTGTTAATAAAATAACACATTTTTTCTAAGAAAGCAATTGTTTTTTCTAAGCTTTAACATTTTTATTAGTACTTATTTTTTCGCCTTGCCAATAAGTTCTTTTTCCACTATAATAATTACATAATCATCTATGCTGGAATAGCTCAGCTGGTAGAGCAGCGCATTCGTAATGCGCAGGTCGAGGGTTCGAGTCCCTTTCCCAGCTCCAGAAACTGGAAAGGTTCTATCCTTGGTTGAGATAGAACCTTTTATTATAGCTGGCTTACAAAAGGAAGGAATAGACTCTTTCTTTTTTTGTTTTTTGAAATTCAAGCAAAAAATGGGTACAATAGGGTTAACAGACTTTACAGTGTTATTGGAGGAAAGATCATGAAAAATAATAAGGATTTAGAGAAAGAATTACAAAGAATAGATGGCAGAGGCTATAAAGCCTATAAAGATATTACTGGAGAATATCTTTATCATGATTATGTATTATCCGTTGACTATGTACAATCAGATCCCTTTGCTCCACCCTCTAGGGTAAGAGTAATCCTATCTCAAGAAAAAGCTCAATTTCCTTGTAATCTGTTTGATGAACCTCATAAAAAAATAACTGTTATTGATTTTTTAACTAGACTCTTTGTTAATAACACTGATCTATACTACAAAAAAATCGGAGGTTCCAGTAAAAGCGGATTATTAAGTATAGGGAAATTTAGATTACCTGGAACAGTTGGTGGACGTGAATCAAACCAATAGTATCGCCTTTATGTTAAGATACATCATGGAAAACCTAGTAGATGATAGAACTAGTCTAAGCGAAACACTTGATATATTATACAATATTATCTCTCAGGAAGGATTAGAGGCAATTTCACCTTATACGGGACATCCTGGCAATCTAGTTTTACCCAGAAAACAAGAAGTTGCAGCTGCTTTAAATAGATATAGATATTTAAAAGTTAAATAGGAAAAGAAGCATACTCCTGCTATAGAAAGATTGCGTTTACAAGCAAAAGTCTCCCTCACCCTTCATCGTATTACTGAATATTTTGTAGTACAGGAGGGAGTGTTATGTTAATTAAAAAGTTGGTTGAAAAAATAATCCCTAATAAGAAACCTCAAACTGATTATATTGATGTCAAGCTTAATGGATTGACAATAAAGATGTCGAGAATAACAGACCCAGAAATCCCTCATGAGGTAACCGTTGTGATTCCTCGTGCTGAGATTCGCGAAAAATATGATTCAGATAAAAATTTAGTGGAAAGAGAAGTTATCTTATCTAGTATCACAGTAGTGCATGCACCTAGACATCCACTAGCCGGTCCACCTTCTCCACCACCAGAAATACCTGCTATATCGAAAAATTTCCTTCCTAAGAGCTAAAATCAATGTTGCTTTAATGATTACATTATAATTAAAAGATAGATTCTTAGGAGTTTATCTTTTATCTTTTTGCAAAAAAAGAGGTTCCACCTATAGAAATTATTTTCTATTTTGAGAAAACCTCTTTTTAGCTTTTCATATTCTTATAGATATACGCCTTTAGACTTAAATTTTAATATACACGGTCTACGGTTTCGCCCTTAGTATATTAAAATTTAGGGGCGTATGCCTATATGTATTTATTTTAAAAATATTTAACTGCGTTGCCAAAGAACTTGCTCTTTTTTCTTGATAAACCTAACTTAATAAATAGCCAAGGAGCTAGATAAGTTGCCCAAAATCCTATGATTCCATAACGAACAACATCAGCAGTAATAACATTCCATCCATTAAAGGCTATTAGGATAAATAAATCCTTTAGAAGAATTCTGATACCAAAGAGTCCACTCATTCCAATTAGGAATTTAATTACTTGCTTTATTGTAGATCCAGATTCATTAAAGTTTAAATATTCAGCTTCCAATTGATATCCTGTCAATAATCCGATGGCAAAACCCACTAGCATACCTATATCATGTCCGGGAATCATCAATAAAAATATTGGTATGATTATAGACACAAGCAGTCTAATTACCAAGGGAAAATCAGCAATTTGTCCTGCCGTTCTATTTAATAGACCATTATAGCATAAGAGTATAAATATTCCCAAAACTAATCCAACTAAAATATCAATAGGGTAATGCAACCCTAAATAAAGCCTTGATAAACCCACTAAAAAAATAATGATTATGCAGAAAGCCATTACTGACTTTTTCCTAAAATACCAAGCAATATAGCCCCAAAACGCTGCTGCTCCTTGCGTATGCGCGCTTGGAAAGGAGGAAGAACCTAGGGTCGATTCCTGATACAGAATCCTCACCTGATCTGCCGATGGCCTTGTCATATCAGTTAAACCCTTAATAGCAGAGTTTACATAGGATGATATTAAAAAGAACAGAGCAAGACGAAAAGCATCTTTTTTTCTTCCGCACCAATAAAACAAAGGAATCACAATTATATAATACTCCGGATTTCCTATCTTGGTAATCGTTGTGAAAAACCAGTCTAAAAAGCCATTAGCAAACTGCTGTAGCCATAATATAAAGGTAACATCTGTCATGTGAAAGCACCTCCAAACTTGTCTTAATCGTTAATTAATTATAGCATCCATGTAGTTGCTAAGCAATAAAAGTCTTTTGAACCTATTTCTGGGAAACTTTATTATTATTTTTAAGTCATTCTATTTTTTTCTCATGCTTGTATTATGGTATAATATTTGAAGGAAATGTTATTGCTTTAATGAAGATTCTATATAGAAAAGAAAGGTGTTATGTTATGCTACAAAAATTTGTCCGTTATTATAAGTCTCATCTACCATTGTTTACTTTGGACTTTACCTGTGCTTTTATTATGGCAATTATGGACTTGGTATTTCCTTATGTGGTTGTGAGAATGATTGATGATGTTTTTGATACTAGAAACCTTCAGACGATTCTATGGGTAGGTGCAGGTATGCTGCTGCTCTACATCCTACGAAGTATTTTACAATACATTGTAGATTACTGGGGACATGTTTTAGGTGTTAGGATGGAGTACCAAATGCGTAAGGATTTATTCCAGCATCTCCATAAGCTATCCTTTAACTATTATGATAACACCAAAACTGGCCAAGTAATGTCTAGATTGGTGAATGATTTAAATGAAATATCAGAGCTTGCTCATCATGGGCCAGAGGATTTATTTATAGCATTTGTTACCCTCTCCGGCTCCTTTATCATCATGCTGTCTATGCACTGGCAACTGACCTTAATCACTTTTTCTCTGATTCCTATTGTATTGATATTTACAATTATGAAAAATAGGCGGATGCAGGATGCCTTTAGGAATATGCGAGTGAAGCTGGGGGATATCAATGCTCAAGTGGAGGATAGTATCTCTGGAGTGAGAGTGGTTAAATCCTTTACTAACGAGGTATATGAAGAAGAAAAGTTTGAAACTGGAAATGAAGATTTTAAAAAGTCAAAAGAAAGTGCCTTTAAGGTTATGGCAGAATTTTTTTCAGGCGTTACTTTCTTTTCAAACTTCATCCATCTATTGGTGCTGATTGTAGGTGGATACTTTATCTATCAGGGAAATATGAAAACTGGAGAGTTGATGGGCTTTCTACTTTATGTATCCATGTTTTTACAACCTTTGAGAAAGCTAACTATCTTAGTAGAAAACTATCAAAAAGGTATGGCAGGCTTTCATCGTTTCCTTGAAACACTTGAATTACAGCCTGAGATTCTCGATGAACCAGACGCAGAAGATATCCCTACTGTTGATGGTAGAATTACCTTCCAAGATGTTACCTTCAGCTATAATAATAAGGAAAATGTTTTGAAAAATATTAGTTTTGCCATTGAACCTGGTGAAACTGTTGCTATTGTAGGTCCCTCTGGTGGAGGTAAAACAACTCTATGTAATTTGATTCCGAGGTTTTATGAAATTGAAAAGGGCGCTATCAATATTGATGGCAGAAGTATTAGATCCTTTACTCAAAAATCGCTACGTCAAAATATCGGGATTGTTCAACAGGATGTTTTCTTGTTTTCTGGCACCGTAAAGGAGAATATTACTTACGGAAAAATAGATGCTACTGATGAAGAAATCATAGCGGCAGCCAGAAGAGCCAATGCTCATGAATTTATTACGAACCTAGAAAAAGGCTATGACACCTATATTGGAGAGAGGGGCGTAAAGCTGTCAGGAGGACAAAAGCAACGATTATCTATCGCAAGGATCTTTTTAAAGAACCCTCCTATACTCATCCTAGACGAAGCCACCTCTGCCTTAGATAATGAGACTGAAAAGGTAATCCAAGAATCCTTACAACAGCTTTCTGAAAATAGAACCACCTTAATTATTGCTCATCGTTTGGCCACTATCAAAAATGCTGATAGAATTATGGTGTTGACGGATGAAGGAATCGTTGAAGAAGGGAACCATGAGGATTTATTAAAGAAGAATGGAATATATAAAAGGCTTTATAAGGCTCAGTTTACCGGGTTAGCGCCTGA
The DNA here is from genome assembly GCF_900188145.1 of Anaerovirgula multivorans. Classification (GTDB taxonomy): domain Bacteria; phylum Bacillota; class Clostridia; order Peptostreptococcales; family Natronincolaceae; genus Anaerovirgula; species Anaerovirgula multivorans. The sequence goes on from NZ_FZOJ01000003.1 coordinate 81,286, forward strand.
TGTTGCTTAGTTAAAATGGTAATAGATATATGTATATACAAGAAACCACGCTAACGTTATTACGTTTAAAGTGGTTTCTTGTATCATAAGTAGGTATTTGCGATTTTTTCTAGTCTTTTAGCTTGTTTGAAAATATCAATCTAAATATAGCATTGAACCAATATAATTGGTAAAAAATAAATGCAAGTTTTTATGCATTTCCCCCTTTACATGAAGGAAATTATATTATATAATATTCTTCGCAGGGTTAAACAAGCCCTTTAAACTTAAATATGCTGATGTAGCTCAGCAGGTAGAGCACTTCCTTGGTAAGGAAGAGGTTCGGCGGTTCGAGTCCGCTCATCAGCTCCATTTACTTATTGAAATTACTCACTTCTTGAATTGGTTCGAGGGGTGGGTTTTTACATTTTTTGGAAAACTTCTAACGTTTTTCTAATAAACCATATTTTACCATTTGAAAACAAGAAAAAAACTGGATTTAAATCCAGTTTATAAAAAATATATCCAAATCATCAACCCGCAACCTGCTATGGCCACTAGCCAAGAAAATAAATTTGATTCTCTACACTTATCCTCGATAAATTTCATCCTATATCCCTCCTTTCAGGTTTTCTAAAGTTTTGTACCCGAAGGTATCATATACCGATACAAAGTAGACCTGCAGCTGGGGCAGTAGTCGTATATCTCATTTCCCTCCAGGATTATAATATTTATTCCTTCGTATTTCTCAAGTTTAATTCGGTAGCCATTCATATGAATTTTTTTCACGTTGTATTTTTCAAGGACGTTTGCCACTAGGTCCATGTACGTTTGTCTAGATATCTGCCCTTTAGCAAAGTATTGTATCAAGCTATGAATATAGATTTTATCTTCTTTTGTAGGATACTCAAATATTTTACACATGTGACCATCTCCTTTTCTTAATACAATATATGCCGAAATGGTTTAAATATTGCCTGTTCTATAAAAATAATTATAAAAAATACCTAGAAATTAATCTAGGTAAAATATGTCCCTTGGATCCATATTTAATTTATTAGTTCCGCAAATATCTAATGTTACTTCTAGGGATGGTTGTCTTTCATTCCTCTCATAGCGGTTGTATTGATACTGGCTTAATCCTAAAAATTCTGCAAAATCTTTTTGAAATTTATATCCCATCTGCAACCGAATTTCTAAAAACTTATTTTTAACTTTCATGGTCTCCCCCTCATTGGTTTTAAATAAATATTAGCCATTGAAGAGAAAATTCCTTTACAAAAATTCCGACAATTATTTTGCTATGGTTTAAACAAATCTATTAATATTATTATTCGCATTTACCGTATTCACTGTCGCTTAATTGTTTCTGTTCAGAGATTGTCAACAACTCTATCCCTTTGACACACTCTTTGATATTTCATACGCTACCTCAAAGATATTGTCACACATTCTGCCGTTCTTTTGCTTCCTTTTTACTTATAACCATTGTCTTCGCAATAATATCTCCTAATCTCCTACCTTGCTTATCGAAAATAACTGTTAAACTACCTAACCATAATATTTGGTCAGATATTCTGAATAAATTTCTAATAATTATTTGATGTACTTTAGGCTTACTCATACAGGAGGTTACTATAATTAAGCCAAATATTTTTTTTCCTATAGTTGTCCCTAATATAGCTTCTAGAACAGTATAATAGAATACTATGAAAAATAAGTAGAAATAACTTAAACCTCTATCTGACATAGTAATAAAATTTAACACTATCTCATAATTATATCCGAATCTAAGTAATGCAAAAAAGAAGGCTATACATAATATAGAAGCAAGCATCATATCTATAGACATTGCTATGAAACGCTTTATAATTCTTTGTATTTTATTACTACTCAACTTGAACCCTCCCATTATTTATTTATATGTTTTTGGGTTTCTTCCTTAATTATTTGCAACACCTTAACTGGCTGCAGTTCAGCAGATATTCCCCCCCCAACAGCTAAATACAACTCGAAACCCATTCCAAGTTCCAATTCTTCTAATACAGAGGCTAATATATCCTGTTCTAAATCTGTAAGAGAAGATACTAAGTCGGCAGAAAATCCACTTTTCTCAAATGCAGTTATTTTAATTATGTCAAAGCCTCCATCAATCTTACCATCACTTACATGATTTGGTAATTTATTTTTAATATATCCCCCCGTTTGTAATCCTACATCAGTTCCAGGTATTGAAAGTTTGCCATATGCGTTACCTTCACCCAATACAGCATAATTTTCTCCACCTTGAAAATCTCCATTAAAAGTAATAAACTTACCAGTAAGATTTACTTCAGCAGCTGATTTAACCTTAATAGCTCCCCCTAGACCTACTCCAAACTCCCAAGTGGTAACTAATGCTTCGTTGTTTATTCTTTGAACACTGGAAGCAACTATTGCCTTAATATCTTTTGTGGATAGTTGATTATCATTACCCGTACCCTTATCATCCCCCACTTTGCCAATTACTTCATTCGACACTCCAGGTTTAATATTCACTTTACCTCTCGCTGTTTTAGTAGTTGCATCAGCTTTAGCATACTTTCCTCTACCTAAAAGCTTGTCTTGAAACTCTGACCAGTTTCTACCTGCATCTGCAACTCCTACTGCTGTAACTGCCCCTGTTGTTACTGTCCCTCTTTTTACTGTTGTACAAGTATCTTCTCTTTCTTTTTTTAGTTTGTCTAGTATCCTTTCTTTTTTCGCTTTTTTCTCTTTCCCATCTTTTACTTTTTTATCTATGATTTGTTTTGCTTGTTTCCCTTTACCTTTTACTGCATTTTCCCTTTTGTTCACAGCTTTCTTTGCAGAGCTTACACCGCTAGGGTTTATAACTTTAGGGGTGGATGCTACTGCTATTAGGGTGATTTGTTTGGCTTGGTTTGTTCTTGCATTTACTACTTTAGGTACTGCTGCTTGGGCTCTTTGTACTTTTTTGTTTATACTTTCTAGGCTTAACAATTTTTTTCCTCCTTTTATCTTTAATATGCAGATATTCTATTTAAGTGCTCTAGGCTTTTTTATTAATTTAACCTAAGCATCAACTATTCTATTAAACATCTTCTATCTATTTCTACAATATAATGGTAAATCCTCCAAAAAAACAAAAAAGATGGAGATTAACCCAGTTTTATCCCATCTCTGAATTACTACATAAACCTTTCCCTTGTTATTTTGAGAAAGATAAACTCTATTTTCTTATACTACCCCTATTCTTAAACTTTTTCGCCATTTCATCTATTGTCACATGGGTGTAGATCTGCGTGGTTGATATATCGCTATGCCCTAGAAGCTCCTGCACTTCCCTAATTGAAAAATCTCCACTTCTAAGTAAATCCGTTGCAAAACTATGACGGTTATGTAGAGCTCTACATAACCGTCATACACATGCGTCTATGCTTTTACTTGCTGGGGAGAACCCTAAAGTAGTCCAGGAGCGATTAGGTCATTCTAGTATAAAAATAATTCTCGACACATACTCTCATTTGATACCATCAATGCAAAAATCAGCTGCAGATCGCATGGAAGGATTAGTGGATTTTTAGAAAAATCACTTCTAACATTCTTCTAACGAAACTAAAAAACGGTGTAAAATGTTAAGAAACAAAAAACACTTTGAAACGTTGAAATATTAACATTTGTCTAAAAACTATAAAACAATATAAAACGTTGGAAAATAGCCAAAACTGGCAAAATACCTGTTTTGGTAAGGAAGAGGTTCAAAGGAATGGTTATATATGCTAGAAATATCAGCAATATATCCATTCCTTTATTCTCCTAAAATATCAATATCTATCTTTAACTAACCTTATACATTCTATAGACATACGCCTCTAAATTTTAATATACTAAGGGCTACATTTGCAGCCCACGGTTTTGGGCGAAACCGTAGCCCGTGTATATTAAAATTTAGTTTTAAAAGCGTATGTCTATATTAGTTCCCTAAAATTAGCTCTTGATCTGCCATAAATTCTTCCATAGCATTATCAAGGTATTCATTCACTTCTTCAGTGTTCAAGAAATCTGGCTCTAATCCATAGGCAGTAGATACATCGTCAGCATATTCAGACATTTGAGAAACCTCTTCCATAGCATTGCTCATTTTTTCAATTATGCTTGGATCAATTCCCTTAGGGAATGAAAGGAAATAAGCACGTCTAGCAACTAAATTATATCCTTGCTCAATTGCAGTAGGAACATCTGGGAATAATCCACTACGGTTTGCAGAAAATAATGCTAACACTCGGAAATCCCCTGAATCGATGTAAGGCTTCATTACTCCATATGGGTTTACATTTGTGTCAATTTGATTAGCTAATAGGGCAGCATTTCTATCCGAACCCCCACCTGCATCTACTTTATTAAAGGATACTCCAGCTATTTCTTCTAATAAAGCACCAACATAGTAGGTATACCCACCAATAGAGGAGGCGTATTTAAGTTGGCCTGGATTCTCTTTTGCAGCTTCTATTAAATCGTCTAATGTGTGATATGGACTACTTGCGTTAACTGCTAAAATATAAGAGTTATCCATTATACCAGCTGCTGCAACATCTAAGGCTTCATGGGCAAAATCAGTTACTCCTACTACCTTATTCATAAGCATTGAATCATGGAAAAATAGAGCAGTATATCCATCGGCTTTAGAATCTCTTACCTGAATAGTACCAGCACTCCCATTTGCACCAGCTACATTCATAACAACTACAGGTTGACCAAGAATTGGTTCAAGATACTTTGCATAGGTTCTTGCATGGAAATCAGTGTCTCCACCAGCATTAAACGGAACTATTAATTGAATTGGTTTAGTAGGCCATTCACTGCCATTTGCAGACGAAGTATCGTCATTTTCACTTGTTTCCTGTACACCTTGATCACTTGAACAACCAACAAATATTGCTGTTATCATAGCAACCAAAAGAATTAATGACATAAACTTCTTAATTTGATTTCTCTTTTTCATAATCATTCCCCTTTTTAATTATTTATTTTATATTGTAAAACTTATTAAACCTAAATTTTACAATGTAAAAACTAATTACTACAGCTTAATTCTTCCCTTTTATTGCGTTTATATTGAGAAACTATACTAAAGGTTAAGGATATTACAGCTCCAACTAAGAAAAAAACGGCTACAGGAGATGTAATAAAAGGCATAAAGCTTCCTTGAGAGAACATAAGACCTCTCCTTAAATTTATCTCTGCCATAGGCCCAATTATGAAGCCAAGGATAAAGGGGGAAGCGGGTATTTCCATTTTATTAAAGAAATACCCCATTGTACCAAACAAGAGTACAGTCCATACATCAAAAATACGGTTATTGATACCAAAAGCACCAATTACACAGAACACAAATATTGCAGGAAGTAAATAGTACTTAGGTATTTTCAGTAATGCTACAAAGCCACGAAGTCCATAGAATTCTATTAGTAGCATTGCTATCGATCCTAATATCATTGTAATGAAGATTGAGTACACAACATCAACATTTTGAATAAACATTAGGGGTCCTGGCGAAATACCTTGAATGGTAAGTCCACCTAGTAGCATAGCAGTTACTGTATCTCCTGGTATTCCTAAAGCTAGCAGGGGAACCAATGCCCCTCCGATAGCTGCATTGTTAGATGCCTCAGAAGCAACAAGTCCATCTATAATACCAGTACCAAATTTTTCTGGATGCTTAGATTTATTTTTTATAACACCATAGTTGAGAACGTTTGCTACACCTCCACCAATTCCAGGTAAAATGCCGATGCCTAGTCCAACAAAGGTAGAAATAAGACAGTTCCATTTTTGCTCAAAGAACTCTTTCAAAGAAAAACCAAAGCCTTTAATATTTTTAATATCTACCTCTATAGGCTTTACGTCCTTTAAATGTTTAGCACGTTCAGCTGTGATAAGAATTTCAGCTATGGCAAACAATCCAATAAGAACAGGTAAAATACTGAAGCCTGACATCATTTCTGAACTACCAAAAGTATATCGTCTAACACTGCCAATGCTGTCCATCCCAACTGTAGCAAACATAGCGCCAAACATACCTGACATTAAGCCTTTCACTATTGACTTACCCGATAGCCCAGCCATCATAGTCATAGAGAATATAGCTACAGCAAAGTATTCATAAGACCCAAACTGAATCGCAATATTAGCTAACCATGGAGAAATAAATATCAATGCAATTGTTGAAAGTAATGTTCCTATAAAAGAAAACACAATACCCACACCTAATGCTTTAGCACCCTCCCCCTTTTCGGTCATAGGATAACCGTCAAAGCATGTGGCAATCGATGAGGGAGTTCCAGGTATTCTAGTTAGAATAGCAGAGATTAACCCCCCAGAAATACCTCCAATATATAGTGATACAAGGAGAGTTATACCAGCTATAGGATTCATCGAGTAGGTTATGGGAAGAAACAAAGCTAAAGCCATAGTAGCACTAAGTCCTGGGATCGAACCAAATATAATACCTAGGGTAACTCCAAAAATAATCATGCCAATGCCCATTGGAGTTATTACTGCTTGAGCACCAATTATAAAAGATTCTAACATAATTTCCCACCTTTCCTATATTCCTAAGAAACCAATTGGTAATCCAAGATGCATAACATTTCTAAATAAATAGCTAGTAATTAGAGGTAATACTACTGAAAAAATTATCATTGTTCTATAGTTTTTCTTCTTGCCTACTGGTGTAAGAACATAAGTAAGCGAGAATAAAAATAATATCGAAGAAATAGTGTATCCTAAAATTTTCATTGAAGCAACATATAAAAGAATTAACCCAAATGTAATAAATACACTCTTGTTATCTGGTTTTTCTGTTGAATCAGTAGGCTCTTTCTTAGGTTCATATTTTTTTGCAGCATTAATCCCAACTATAACCTGCAAAGCTGAAAGACCTAGTAAAATAAATCCATAAACCTGTGGCATAAATTCTGCCCCAAGAGCCACAATAGTAGTCCTTCTTATAAACATTGAACCTATTAGATAAGCGATGGCACACAGCCCAACCACCATGCCTATTAACAATTCTTTATATTTCACAATACCTTTCAAATTCATTTAATCACCTATCCTTCCATATCGGATGCTCATATACTTCAGGATTACATACATTCTGCCATTTTTCTCCCCTTAGCACAGCTAATGTTCCTTCTACCGCCATTAGTACAGTTTTGGCTGTGGTTTCTTGGGTCTGAGCAGCAGAGTGGGGAGTTATAATTGCATTAGATAGCTTCATCAGGGGACTATCAGCTCTCATAGGCTCCTCAACAAGTACATCTAAGCCGGCTCCTGCAATTACATTATTTGAAAGAGCCACTATCATTTCCTCTTCATTAATGACATCTCCCCTTGCACAATTTATTAAGAATGCTGTTTCCTTCATAGCTTCAAATTGTGCCTTACCGAACATACCCCTAGTAGTGGGAAGAGATGGCATATGCAATGAAACAAAGTCTCCCTGTGAAATGGCCTCCATTTGATCAGCGGCATATCCATATCCCATTCCCGCTATAGTGGATTTGTCAACATAGGGATCATATACACATACCTTCATACCAATACCTGAACACATTTTTGCAAGCTCTTTTCCAATGTTTCCAAATCCTAATATTGAAACAGTTTTGTTTTGTAATTCAACAGCAGTATATTTATTACGAATTGCAAAATTACCTTTGCGGGTTTCGTTATCATAATCAACAATACTTTTACTTATGGAAAATATTAGGGCTAATGCATGCTCTGCAACTGCTCTGGAGTTCGCAGAAGGACAAATTACAACTGGAATACCTTTTTCTGTGGCTGCAGCCACATCTACGTTATCTACTCCTACCCCTGGGCGAGTAATTACCTTTAGGTTTGGACAAGCTTCTATTGCCTTTCTGTCTATTTTTCCAATCCGCAGAATAAATCCATCTGCAACCGAAAGTTCATTCATAATATCATCACTATCACCATTGCTGGTTACTACTACATCCGCCTTTCCTTCCAAAGCATCCATTCCTGGCTTATATAATGGATGTGATAAGATAATCTTATCCATGTAAGTTTCCTCCTCTGAAATTATAGACTAGCCTTTAATTGTTCATATTGTTCATTTATTTCTGCTATTTTTGCGATTATTTTTTGCTCTTCTTCAGGAAGAATTTGATCCTGTGGCTCTATAATACGTTTGTGAGTATATCCTATTTGAGATAGAGCAAATTTGTTCGCTGCAGTAGCATTCTTACTCATGCCAAGAATCTTTGATGTCTCTCTAATTAAGATATCGTACTTTGTAGCTAACTCTATATCCTTTCTTACACCGGCTTCATATGCTTTTACAAACAGCTCTGGAAATAGTGGCGCTATTGAAGGTACAAATCCATCTGCTCCAAGAAGCATACTTGGTAGTTGAAATGCTGTTGTACCCTGTAGTAATGAAAAATCTGTATTCTCAAAATGTGTTAAGCATCTCATAAACTCAGGGAATGAACCTGAACTGTCTTTGTAGCCTACAACATTGTCTATTTCGGCAATTTTCATAACTGTTTCTGCATTAAGTTTGATACCAGTAAACATTGGAATATTGTAAATCATTAAATCAATATCTGTTTCCTTAGCAATTTGCTCAAAATGTCGAATTGTTTCATTCTGAGATGTATGTCTAGCATAAAAAATTGATGTAATTACAGCACAAGTTCCTCCCAGTTGCTCGAGCTTCTTGATATTGTCAATCACTCTTCTTGTACTCGAGTCCAATACCCCAGACATAACAGGAACTCTAGCATTTACGTGATCAATTGCAATCTTAATAGCATTATCACGTTCATTCTGGGTAAGTGCCATGGTTTCTCCATTACTTCCTGCAACAAAAATACCATGAAGACCCCCATCAATACAATGATCCAAAATTTTACAAAATCCTTCTTTGTCAACATTCTCTTTCTCATCTACTGGTGTAATGATTGGTGGAACAACTCCAAAATATTTTTTGTTCATAATTTTTCCCCCTTAGATTCTATAATTTTATTTATTTTGTAATCTTGTAATGGCTAGACGTGCTCCATAATCTATAGCATTAACAAGACTTTCTTCATTAGCTGTACCCTTTCCAGCTTGATCAAATGCTGTTCCATGGTCTACTGAGCTGCGAATGATTGGAAGACCTAATGTAATATTAACACCACTTACAGCATTCCACTGTTTTAATTCATGGTTATATTGAAAGCCCACCACCTTTACTGGGATATGCCCTTGGTCATGATACATTGCCACAACAATATCATATTGACCTCCTAATGCTTTTGAAAACAGTGTATCAGGTGGTATTGGGCCCTCCACATTAACTCCCTCTAACTGGGCTTTTTCAATTGCAGGTATGATCTCGTCAATTTCTTCTCTACCAAATAATCCATTTTCACCTGAATGGGGATTAAGGCCAGCAACGGCTATCTTCGGATTATTAATTCCTAAACTTTTACAAGCCTCTTCTGCTAGCTTTATAACACTGCCAATTCTCTCCTTAGTACAACGATCACAGGCTTCCCTTAAGGAAACATGGGTGCTTACATGTACAACCCTAAGATTACCATCTGCAAGCATCATAGAGTAATCTTTTGTATTTGTCAGCTTGGCATAAATTTCTGTATGTCCACTATAATGATATCCTGCTAAATTTAGTGCTTCTTTATTTAAGGGACCAGTAATCGTTCCATCTATTTCCTCTTTCATTGCAAGATCAATTGCTTTTGCTATTGCTTCGTATGCAGCCTGACCGCCTGTTTTGCTTACCTCTCCCCTAACAAGGGATAATATATCTACATTATCTTGATCTAATACATCTATGATGCCAAATATAAATTTTGCATCTTTTACACTTGTAATAGCATTAATTTCTAACTTTTTTTCACAAATAGCTATAGCTTCTTTTACTACTTTAGCACTCCCTATCACTAGAGGGTGACATGCATCATAAATTTTTTCATGCGATAGAGCCTTTACAGTTATCTCAGGGCCTATTCCACAAGGGTCACCCATGGTTATTCCTAAAATTGGAAGTTTATTCATTGCCTCACCTCCTATAGTATTTCAAGATAAATATTCTTAATATCTTCTTTAGTAAGCTCTTTTCTGTTATTATCTAATAATCTTTTTACTTGGAAGGCAGACTCCACAAGTAGGTCTAAATCTTTCTTGCCAACATTATATTGACTTAAGCTTGTAGGAATATTTGTTTCCTTTACTATATCTTCGATCCGCTTAACGATTTCCTCCGCTTTTTCTCTGTTTGACCTTCTTATCCCCTCTGGGTTTACTATATCCGCTAACGTTGCCAGCCTTTCTTGACATGCAGTCATATTGTAGCGCATTACAGGTGCCAACAATATAGCATTGGATATGCCATGGGGAATGTGATATTGCCCGCCTAATGGATAGGAAAGAGCATGTACAGCAGTTGTTCCAGAGGAAGCAATTGCCACTCCAGCTAGAAAAGCTGCCATTAGCATATTCGTCTTTGCTTCCATATTAGATGGCTCATTATAGGCTTTGACAAGGTTTTCAAAAATAAGCTTTGCTGACTCCTTTGCAACTAAGTCACTGAAACAATTCGCCTTGTTAGAAGTAAAGCATTCTACAGCATGAGCCAATGCATCTACCCCAGTAGAAGCAATAATTGATTTTGGTAATCCAGCAATCATTGAACTATCTAAAATTACATAGTCTGCCAACATATTTATATTAACAATACCTACCTTAAGCTGTTTTTCTTCCACTGCGACAATTGAGTTAAATGTAGATTCACTTCCTGTACCACATGTGGTTGGGACCATAACAGTAGGAAGGCCAGCTTCCAAAAGACTATTGTCCTCTAATAGATCATGAATCGTGTAGGATGCTTCTTTCATTGATGCACATAGCTTTGCCATATCCATGACGCTACCACCACCAACTGCCACTACCAGTTCTCCATTTGATTCCTTCACCTGTTTGACTACCCTTTCTACGTCAGCTGTTCCAGGCTCAGGATGAAGATCACTTATAATATCATAGCTAACGCCTGAATTTCCAATGATTCCAAATATCTTTTGACAAATGCCGGTTTCCAGTATACCTTTGTCAGTAAAAACAATGATCTTTTTAGCTCTTTCCCGTGCAATAATATCAGTAAGCTTTTCTAAACTGTTCTCGCCAGAGTAGACAAATCTTGGCATCGTTAATTGATACTGTTTCATCATGATATTAACACCTCAATCCTCAAATTATTTATTACTTTATTTTATTAGCTAGTCCCTGTAGTTTTATGATGTATAGACTAGCTTTTTCTTGCGATTTTCAAGATACTCAACAACTTTAATCAGAGAATTCTTATCACCAAACCCACCAGACTTAGTTACAATAGTCATTCCATCTGCAATTCCATCGATAATGTGCCCTACGGGAATCCCAGAAAGAATTTCACTTTCTAAGTGTATTGCCTTTGCGCCTAATGCGTCAAGAATTTTTTGGGATGTATCTCCCCCAGAAGAAATCATGGTATCTACAGGTTTGTTTTCATATATTCGCTTTGCTAAATCTCCAATAGCATGAGCTACATGATTAGATTCAATTAAAGCTTCTTCAGAGTCCTTTAATTGTACTGTAAATCCATCAAAGAGTGTGTCTACTACTATGGCCACAAGCCTGCATCCGCTATCTATTAGACCGTTCACCTGAGACATGGTATTTTCAATTACCTTCTCTCTGTTCCCATTAAGTATTTCTCCTGTCAATACAGTCACTATAGGTATTCCTGTTTCTTTCTCTAGTACTTTCATCTGCTGTGATGTAATATTATTTCGTGATCCTATTAAAATTAGCGTGGTTTTATCTTCTTCGAAGGCATCTTCTTTGTTTTTCTTATTAAATACCTCTCTACCGCTTAAACTCAACTGTTTGGCTAATCCCGCAGATCCACATAAGACTGGAGGCGTTTTAAGGGTTACTGCTGCTTTTTTGATAGCATCAAGATCTTCATCATTCTCAGCATCAATTACAAAAACTTCAATTTCTTCCCCATCTCCCCGTTCAACTGCTTTAACAATACTCTTTACCCCTTCTTTTACTGTAGAAAGTTTTATGCTGCTTACCTTACGCTTCATATCGTTTGCAAATAGCTGTACTACATCAATTAATGTTTTATTTCCTTCCCAATCAAGAATCTCAAGCTTTCCATTTATAAGCTTTCGTCCAACCTCAGGAAAGCTTGTGGCTACTAAAGCTATTTTAGCTTTCCTTGCATCCATCACTGCATCTAACTCAACGCCAGGATTTCCTCGTACAATGGAATCAATTTTTTTATAAATATAATTAACCTTGGTATTTTGGAACTTTTTTACTAGATCATAAACTGTTTGGTATGCATCATCAGGAAGTTTAGCACGAGTATCTGCATTTATTGAGATCACATCATAGTTTTTCGCTGCTGTCTCTAAAAATTCTACATCGGTCCTTACAGTAACCAAAGTTCGAAAGCCTTGTTTAGTATATTGAATACCAGTGTCGCTAGCACCAGTTAAATCATCCGATATAATGTAGATCATTTTTCAAACTCCTTTTGTGTTATAATTTTTATCATCTTTTGATGTCTATTATAAAAGCAATAACCGTTCCAACTTTTTGATTTTTTGCAAAAAAAAAATAAAAAACCTCATAAAAGTACGATTATTGAGGTTTTTTAATGAAACCAAGTTCATAAAATTTTTACACTTTTACAGACTTTTCATAAAATATTAAATGGTGTAATACAAAATCAAATTTCAATGTTGCAAATTTGTAATGCAAATTAAAACAAAGTTGCAATATGCATCACGTTTTTTTCTTTTTCCTCCATAAAGTAGTTCGATCAATCCCTAAAACATTACAGATTTCTTGTTTTGAATTGTTATATTTACTTGAAATATAATCGATATATTTGCTTTCCAGCTCTTTTAAAGTGTGTTCCTCGTCAAATATGTTGCTTCTATTTGCAGTTAGTATGTCTGCACCCTCTGAATCAGATTCTAAAATGTTCTCCAATCTCATCTCATTTCCATCACAGGTTATAACCGCTCTCTCAATCATACCTTGAAGCTCCCTAACATTGCCTTCATAATTAAAACATTCTAAATATTCTAGAGCATCAGATGAAATGCCAATTGTATCCTTTCCATATTCACCACAATATAAATCAATGAAATAACTGGTTAGTACTTTAATATCTTCTTTACGTTCATTCAATGAGGGAATATTCAAGGATAATATATTGATTCTAAACAAAAGATCTCGTCTAAACCCTCCATCCAATACCATTGTCTTTAAGTCTCTGTTGGTAGCGCATATTATTCTTACATCTACTGGAATTACTTTATCATCCCCTACACGCATTACCTCTCTTTCCTGTATAACACGAAGAAGTCTGGCCTGTAGATCAAGGGGTAACTCACTGATTTCGTCTAAAAAAATGGTTCCCTTATGAGCCATTTCAAATATACCTGGCTTTCCACCTTTTTTTGCACCAGTAAATGCTCCCTCTACATATCCAAATAATTCACTCTCAATTAAATTAACAGGTAGTGCAGCACAGTTTATAGGCACAAAGGGACCTGTCCTCCTTTTGCTTGTATTATGAATAGACTGTGCAAAAATTTCTTTCCCAACTCCACTGGGTCCACTTATAAGCACCGAAGAATCATACTCACCATAAGTACGGGCTCTTTTTATGCATCTTTGCATAATACTACTTTTATGAATAATATCTTGAAAGGTATATTTAGCTACAAACCCCTTTTTACTTAATTCCAAACGAATTTTTTTCTCCAAACTCTGAATCTTTGTTATATCCTGAAAGGTTATAATACTCCCGGTATCATCACCATCTACAAATATAGGTACATGGTTTAGAGCTAGTTTAGTATTACCTAGATCATATATTGAATCTACCTTAATAGAACGAGAACCTACTAATTTACTTATTTCATTATCCTTAATGACTTGAGAGATCAGCTGCCCTTTAGCCTTTTCCTTTGTTTTCCCCAACATATTTTCTGCATTTCGATTAAACACAGTAATACGTCCATCCTTGTCCGTGGCGATAACTCCATCGCTAGTATAGTCAATTACTGCCATAAACCGCTGCATACGATCACTTTCTGCCTGGGCTGCTTTTAGTACACGAATAGCCTCCTTCATAGCACTAAGAACAGCTTCTTCTCCAGATTCTATAAGTAAACTCTTACACCCACACTTTGGAGCAATACGATTAACAACGGTGTCACCAACTACAACCTTGACCCCTTGTTCTACACATTCCCTGATCCGTGCCTCTACGGAATCAGTATTGTCTAGAGTTATCTTAATAACATCCATATCAGAAAAAAGTTCTTCAATAATATCATATCCTTTAATTACATTTCGATATCCAATAATGGCTAAAGGCTCTTTAATTTGACGAGTCAGTTTGAAACTTTTTAATATATCAAAGGCTGTTAATCCAACTTCTACAACAGGAACATCCACTTCCTTTAGTATAAGATTATATGTTCCACCCCTAGAAATCAACACTCTGGTTCCATTATCTACAGCTAATCTTGCCTTTTCCACACCTTCTTCAAGGTCACCCATCTCTACGTCAATTTCTTCAAATCCATGGATTTTAATTAAATGCTTAGCAGTTTTATAAAGATCTTCAAAAGGTGAAACAAATAGTATATCCTTTTTCATGTTTAATCCATCAACTCCTACATAAACATTGTGATTTGACCTCATTTAATGTTAAATTTCATAGGTTGTCCTCAACTAATCCAGTTCCAAGTAAAATCTTTAGAGGAAAAGATTAAAGCAGCGTAAGCTGATTTGATGAAAGTCCAATGACTTTCCACAAAAGCAACACTTTTTTCCATCTCTTTCGTAGATGCAAGTCTTATGTAATTTTTTAGGCCTCATCCTCAATTATTTCTCCCAGCACTTGTGCTACTGCCAGAACAATGGATTTGCATTTTTCCTCTTCATTATGACGATACTTTTCTTTTAACAGTTTGCAGTTGTTGGTTCCTAGCCTTTTTTCAACCCTATCGAATAGCTTTACTACGAGGTTTTTGATTTTTTCTCCCTCATGAGCTCTATCCTCTACAAACATAATACTCAGTGCCGCAATAGCTCCAGTGACAGCACCACAGGTTTCTTCTATCGCCATACCGCCCCCAAAGCCTGCCATCGTCTTTAAGGTATCCTTTGTAAGATGCAAATCGTAAGCTTCATTAGCCGCATATAAAATGCTTTCTGCACAGTTTAAATCGTATCCAGAATTATAGTACTTTTCTACCTTTTCCTTTAACATACTGCTCTCTCCCCTTTGTTAAATATTTTAAGAAGTAACAACTTTACAGTGTATCCCCTCAAAGTCACTTTATTAATTCTATTTGATCTTTCCGTATCTTCACTTCTCAGAAGAACCAAAGCTTTTTATATTCCGCATCCTTAAGAATCCTTCATCTTTGTCTCATGTCTTTTTTTCTTATCCATATTATATCACAATCTAAGACACTTATTATTGATTCCTTTACTGCTCTTTATTTTTTTCCCATTTCAATGTAAGATTCTTAACCGCCTTAGCCTCATCAACTCTTCTTACATGTGTAGTATAAGGTGCATTTTTCAATACTTCAGGATTTTCTTCTGCCTCTTCAGCAATTCTAATCATTGCATCTATAAACCGATCTATGGTTTCTAAACCTTCGGTCTCTGTAGGTTCTATCATGATAGCTTCTTTTATAATCAAGGGGAAATAAATTGTGGGAGGATGATATCCATAGTCCAACAGGCGTTTTGCTATATCCATGGTTGATATCTCACCTTTATACTTGGTAATGCCTCCTAAAACAAACTCGTGCTTACATACTCGATCTATAGGTAAATAATAATGATTTTTAAGTTTATTCATCATATAGTTTGCATTAAGAACAGCCTTTTCACTGACCTCCCTCAAGCCAGCTGCCCCCATCGTTAGTATATAGGCATAGGCTTTAATCACAACTCCAAAATGCCCATAGAAGCTCTTCATCTTACCAATGGTATGAGACCGATTATAATCTAGTATATAAGTATCCTCTTTTTTCTCTACCACAGGTACTGGAAGATACTTGATCAGTTTATCCTTCACACCCACAGGACCACTTCCTGGACCACCACCTCCGTGAGGTGTAGCAAAGGTTTTGTGTAAATTAAAATGCATCACATCAAAGCCCATATCTCCAGGTCGTGTAATTCCCATAATAGCGTTCATATTGGCGCCATCATAATAGAGTAATCCACCGGCTTCATGAACTAAATTCGAAATCTCTCTTATATTCTCTTCAAAAAGTCCAAGGGTACTAGGGTTGGTTAGCATTAAGCCTGCAATTTCATCATTTAATACTAATTTTAGCTCCTGGATATCAACTGCACCATTTTGGTCTGACTTAATCTCAAGAATTTCAAAGCCTGCTGTAGCTGTGGTGGCGGGGTTTGTTCCATGGGCTGAATCAGGAACGATCATGATTTTTCTTTTGCTATCTCCCCTATCTTCATGATAAGCTTTGATCATCATCAACCCAGTGAGTTCCCCATGAGCACCAGCTGCTGGCTGTAATGTAACTTTGTCCATACCGGATATCTCACATAGCATTCTATCCAAATCATACATTATAGCAAGGGCTCCCTGAACTGTTTCTTGTGGTTGATAGGGGTGAATTCCAGCAAATCCGCTGTGGGCAGCCATATCTTCATTGATTTTAGGGTTATACTTCATAGTACAAGAACCCAAGGGATAAAAACCTGTATCTACTCCATAATTCTTAGTGGATAATTGTGTAAAATGCCTTACCACATCTAATTCACTTACTTCTGGCAAATCAACGTCTTTCTCCCTTAAAAATTCTGAAGGAATCATTTCCTCCAATTCCATCTCATCAACATCACATTTTGGGAGATTGTAAGCAACTCTATTTTTCTTTGAAATCTCAAAGATTAGTTTATTATACCCCTGCATTATATCCCCTCCATTATTTCAACTAATTTGTCTATTTGTTTTTTGCTTCTTTTCTCAGTTACACAGAACAATAATCCATTTTGTATTTCAGGATAATCTCCTTCAAGCTCATATCCTCCAAGAATCCTATGATTCATAAGCTCTTGGTTGATTTGCCTAGTCTTTATATCCCTACTGATTACAAACTCTTTGAAGAAGGGCTTGTTAAACACAGGTTTATACTTGCCGCTTTTTATTATATTCTCTAATGCATAGTGGGATTTTTGTGTGCTTTGCATAGCTACTTCTTTAAGTCCCTTTTTACCCATAGTGGCTAAGTAAATGGTGGCCATCAAGGCATTTAATCCTTGATTTGAGCAAATATTTGAGGTGGCTTTAAATCTACGGATATGCTGTTCTCTTGCCTGTAGGGTGAGGACAAAGGCCCTTTTTCCCTCCACATCTTCAGATTGACCTACGATTCTTCCTGGCATTTTTCTTACCAATTTTAAGGTTGTGGCTAAGAAACCTAGATAAGGTCCTCCAAAGTTCAAAGGAATTCCCAAGGATTGACCTTCCCCTACCACAATATCAGCACCTAGCTCTCCAGGGTTTTTTAGTATTCCTAAGGAAATAGGATCTACATAATTGATAAGGAGTGCTTTGTTTTCATGGACAATCTTTTCAATGTCTGTTAGTTCTTCTATAACACCAAAAAAGTTTGGATTTTGTAGGATGATCCCAGCTACATCTGTATCCATGATAGATTTTAAGTGGTCAATATCAGTAACACCTTCCGTCATATTAATTTCTACAACTTGAATCTTTCTAAATTTCATATAGGTCTGGAGAACTTTTCTTACCTCTGGATGAACAGTTTTCGAAACGAGTAAGGACTTTCTTTTTTTATTTTCAACCGCCATCATGGCAGCTTCAACACAGGCAGTAGCACCATCATACATAGAAGCATTTGTTACCTCCATACCTGTTAGATTAGAAATCATAGTTTGATACTCAAAAATTGCCTGTAGGGTACCCTGGCTAATTTCAGCCTGATAGGGGGTATAAGCGGTATAAAATTCCTGTCGCATTGCCAAATGCTTTATAACAGAAGGAATGTAATGATCATAGGCCCCTGCCCCTAAAAAACAAGTCAAATTCTCTACACCTGTATTTCTATTACTGAGGTCCTTCATATGTTTAGCAAGCTCTATTTCAGAAAGAGGTTCTCCTAAATTTAGTTCTCTTTCTAAGCAAATTTCTTTAGGTATATCTTTAAATAAATCTTCAATTTTCTTTACTCCAATCCTATCCAACATCAGCTTTATATCATCTTTTGTAGTAGGTATATATCTATGCATGTTGATTCCCCCTACGGTAAAATTTTTTCGAAACAACTGTGGCTTCTAAAACCTTTTTTCTAATCTGAATTTTAATGGGTGTTCCTATGACTGTATATGCTATGTCAACCATTGCTAAACCAATATTTTTCTTTAGTGTAGGAGCGTGATAACCAGTAGTTACAAAACCAATATCCCGCTCCTCCACTATCACTCTATATCCATGTCTAGGTATACCATTTTCCTCCATAACAAATCCTACAATTTTTCTTTTTAGACCCTCTTCTTTTTGCTTTAAAAGGGCTTGTTTTCCAATAAAATGTGGTTTATTGAATTTTACAAACATATCTAGCCCCGCCTCCAGTGGAGTGATATATTCGCAAAGCTCATTGCCATAGAGAGGCAAAGCTGCTTCAAATCTCAAGGTGTCCCTAGCTCCCAAACCTATAGGCTTTATGCCCTTTTCTTTACCTAGCTCAATCACTTCCTCCCAGAAAAACTCTGCATCCCTAGGATCTAAATAGATTTCAAAACCATCCTCACCCGTATACCCAGTCCTAGAAATCAAACAGTTTGTACCAGCTATATTTACATCCCTCTTACAGTAGAAAAAGTCTATAGCCGAAAGCTTGGTTTCCGTCAGCTCCTGTAATACCTCCTCAGCCTTTGGTCCTTGCACAGCAATCTGTGCTACATTTTGAGAAATATTTGTTATTTCAACATCATAGTTTATTGCATTTCCCTTCATCCATTGCAGATCTTTCTCAGTATTACTAGCATTAATAACAAGTAGAAAGTGATGATTGCTAAACTTATAAACCAGCAGATCATCTACGATTCCACCATGAAGGTAACACATAGGGGTATACAGAATCTGATCTTCCACCAGTACCGATACATCATTGGTAATCAAGTTTTGAATATATTCCAATGCTTGATTTCCTTTTACTTCAACTTCCCCCATATGGGATACATCAAATATACCTCCAGCACTTCTAACTGCCGTATGCTCTGCTGTTATTCCCGAAAATTCTACTGGCAATGCCCAGCCGGCATAATCAATGATTTTACCCCCTTGTTTCTTATGCAGTTCAAATAGTGCTGTTCTTTTAAGACTATCCATTCGTCCCTTCTCCCTCCTTATTATTGAAAGTATTCTCTATATTTTTTATATAAAAAGAGGAGCATAATGACATATCAGTAGAATATGCCATTACACTCCTCTGTTTTTTTAGCCTGAGAGTTTCTACACAAATCATGTATTTCTCCTACGGCGCCGATTCCTCGGACTCTCCAGAGTTCCATTAAATAACGATCCTTTTGCCTGAAAGTTTCTATAAAAAGATGCCTCTTTTTATATTGCTTCTTCGGCTATCTATCAAAAGATATCTCTCGTTATTCTCATTTGGATTATATTTACTTGTAACAAATAACTATGGATTAATTATATACATATCAGGAAAAATTTTCAACAGGTTAACTGTTTTAAATTTTCTATCTACTATCTTATCTTTATAGAATTTAGTAATACAGAAAATAACTTACTTAATAGATTTCAGTAATGGAAAGTGACATCTTATATAAAAGTTCTATCTTTTAGAACCAATTATTGAACATAATGCCAAGGCTTCCGAACTAAGTTGTCCGCTAAAAACTAGATCGATTCATTTGCTAAAATCCATAAGACTCCTCAATTTGAATTTTTGTAAAATAAACATAAGTTAATATAACGCAAAAAATCCTTCTCTATATTGGAAGATAATATCCTTAGTTTGCATCATATGTTGTATAGTAATCATTATTGTAAAGGTACTAATAACAAGAAAACTCATGTAATTTTTCCTCATAATTACCCCCTTAGTCCTTTGTAATTTCACGCTGATACTATCCCTATTAATAAAGCTAATAGATGATTTTATACTCCGATAATAGTTTCTAAATATTTTCAACATAATTTGATTATTACTCAAATAGATACCTGTGTTTTCCATTCTCTTTTAGCTATACATATACTTCTACATATACTTCTACATATAAAACAAATTTCCTTTGCGTTTTGTCATAGTGTTACATATTTAGATAACTTTTGTATGGAAAAATGAAAAAGAGTAGCAAGTACTACCTTGCTACTCTTTTTCAATTAGATCTTTTTCTCCCATTTCAACTAATTTCTTTGTCATATTACCGCCAACTCTACCACCAATTTCAACTTTTTCATTCACTAGAGTATGGTTTTTATCATTAGTAATATTATTTGTTACACCTAATTCACGTGATATCTCTTCTTTCATTTCAATTAACGCCTTTGATGCATTAGGGTCCAATGGTTGCTTTCTAGCCAAAGCGATTCACCTCTTATTTTAGATTCATCCTTCAGTTATTATTATATGCAAAACTTTATTTTCAATACTTTTTTCTTCTATTACTAACATTACAAAAATACTAAATGTCATCAAATTGCCAGTCATTTCTCCAAATTATTATTGTTTTCCCCTATAATATGCCATAATACTATTTTTTTCAATCTTCTTCGAAAGCTGTTAAAATTGAATGGTACAGTAGGCTAGGTCATCTGGTACGATGATATACGAGATTTTTTCAGAAAGGAGGTGAAGATTATAAATCATTATAAGCAAAGCTTAAAATTAGAAATTGAAGACACTAGATTTAGATTATTAAAGCTGATCCAGGAAAAGCAAGATAATTTACTTCATAGCGAAGTAATAAAATTAAGTAAACAGCTAGATCAATTATTAGTAAAATACAGTCAGGATAGTACCAAGTAATAAACTAGTAATTGACTAGAAAATGATCTAGTCTACTGTACTTTAGTAAATATAATTACTCATAGTTCTTCCCTCAACTACATGTACAGTAGGTTGAGAAATTTTTTCTTCAGTAATGTTAATTAATTGAATTTTCTTAATCTTTCAACGAAATTAAGATGTTTTAATAAATATTTTGGGTATTTTTACGCTAAAGAAACACTACCTATAATAATTGTGGTAGTGTTACTAAGTAAATATACTAGAAAGTATAGTTTTTTTATTATACTAACAAACCTAAATTGCTTTCTCTTCTTTAGACATGCATTCTTTACATATTATATCTCGAGGTCCACCTTTTACATCCAACATCTTTCCACATTTTTTGCACATCACACAGCACATTGTCATTATTTCTTCTGTCCCTTCACTAACTGGTTTTCCTTTATTGTCATAACCTATTATAGTGCTTTTTTCTATATCTAACATGACCCCTCACCCCTTCAATGTATACTTATTATATTATATGCAATGGAAGCTTTTTTGCTATTCCTTGATGTAAATCCTTTAGAAGTTTTTGTCATGGAAGCTACTCAATATTTATAGCTTAATTACTATGTTTTCTTTTATATTAATAGTTGATATGTTAAATGATATTTTACATGAAATAGTTGGAACCTACCTTTCAACATAGTTTTAAAATAATAAATACTTTTTTATGATATAATAGTCCTAATTATTGATTAAGGAACGGTGATGATCCCTTGTATACTCAAAATCAGTATATTCTTCTATTCTTTGTCTATGGACTAGCTTTTTTCTCTATGGGGATTGCTGCCCTTCTTCAAAACACATCGGAGGAAAGTAGTTTTCCCCTTTTGAAATCAATCCATTACCTGGGGTATTTTGGAATTATCCATGGTATCACTGAATGGATTATTATGGTTAGATTTACTAGAATTTATTCTCAGTATAATAATAATCTATTAGTGCTAGGCACCTTTACTAACGGCCTTTCCTTCGTCTTCCTATGGATTTTTGGTGCAAAGCTACTTCAGAAAAAGGGAAAAGTAAAGATATTAATAAAAGGATTGCCATGGTTTCTCTTTGGAATGTGGTTTGTTGGTTTTTTTGTTTCCTATTCTATCTATCAAACAACCTCCCTCCACTGGATTTTTGTAGAAGACATTATGAGTAGATATTTTATCGGACTTCCTGCAGCCCTTATTTCTGCCTTTGCCCTCAATAAAAATGCTAAAGCCATGGAAAATTTAAACCTTAATAGCGTAGCTATGAAATTGAACGGCATGGCCTTCCTCTTTGGCCTGTATGCTTTTTTTGCTGGAGCTATCGTTGATAATAAAAGCTTTTTTCCATCTACTATTCTGAATAAAATCTTCTTTTTAAGAACCTTTGGTTTTCCTGTAGAATTAGGCCGTGCATTTGCTGCAGTAGGCATAACGATCTTGTTTGTTGGAGTCATTAAAATATTCAAATGGGAAATTGATAAAAAGATTGAGAGATTAAGCAAACAGCAAATTGTCAGTCAAGAGCGTAGAAAGCTAGGCCAAGAGCTTCATGATGTGATTATCCAAAACCTTTTTGCAACCGGGTTACATGTGGAAAATCTGATTGAAATAGAAACAAGGCCTGAACATCGTGAAAATTTGGATTATATAAAAACTAACCTAAATGAAGCGATTACGCAAATTCGCCAATTCATTGGTAAAGTATCAAGTCATGCAGTTGAAATTGAAGATTTAAAGCTCAAACTTACAAAGTTGATTAATAACTTCGAGAACACTTGTAACATTCCCATTGAACTCCGTTATAATGTGCCCGAAATCACCTTAGGCTCATTGTCTCATGAAAAGATAACAGAAATGTACTATATCATTCAAGAGGCCTTATCTAATGCTATTAAACATGCAAATGCTAATCAAATAACTGTTGATATTAGAACAACTCTTAACACAGTGGTTGCAGTAGTTAAGGACAATGGCACAGGATTTAATGAAGAAAAAGTGCCTAATCGTAATCATTATGGATTAATTTCTATGAAGGAGCGAGCATCAAGAATAAACGGATTGCTGGGTATTGAAAGTAATGAAAAAGGAACTATGATATCAGTTACTATTCCATGGGAGGAATCTGAAAATGTCTAAGAAAAATATTAGTGTTTTGCTGGTAGATGACCATGCCATAGTACGATGTGGTATACGATCATTAATAGAACGCAATTCTGGATTAGAAGTCTGCGGAGAAGCTGAAAATCTCCAGGAGGCTTATCATCAGGTGTCAGAGTGGAAGCCCGATATCGTTCTATTGGATATCAAATTACCTGATGGGGATGGAGCAGCAGGCTGTAGAGAAATCAAAAAGATATCTCCTGAGACAAAGGTAATTATTCTAACTGCCTTCGCAGAAGATGCTATCGTCCTAGAGGCTGTGCAGGCAGGGGCTGAAGGATATTTGCTAAAGAACATCGACAGTAAAAGTATTATTACCGCTATTCGAGATGTGGCAGCAGGCAAACCTGCATTAGATGCTTCTATTATTAGTAAAGTGTTAGACGTAGTAAAGGGTAAGCATCCAGTAGATGATTCATTAACTCCACAGGAAAGGAATATTCTTGAACTCATTAGTCAAGGAAAAACCAATAAAGAAATAGGACAAGAACTCTTTATCTCTGAAAAAACAGTGAGAAATAATGTAAGCAAGATTCTTCGAAAAATAAATGTGAACAATCGTACAGAAGCCGCCATATATTGGTCTAGACAAAAGTCCCTTAGATAAGGGACTTTTGTCCTTTTAAAGGGACATTTGACAAATATTCTACAACCTCATTTCAGTGTATGATAATAATGTAACAAGTATGTTACTTTCATAACAAGCTTTATTTAAGGTTTTTTGTTAAAAAATCAGTATAGGGGAGGAAAATTAATCATGAAGAAAAGAATCGCATTAGTTTTAGCAATTATACTTATAGCATCAATCTTTGTTGGTTGCGCTAAGCAAGCAGTAGAACCACAAAAAGAGGTAGGAAATGAGTCAAATGATATCGTTACTGATGTACTAGTAATCGGTGGCGGTGGAGCAGGTTTAGTATCAGCTATAACTGCAGCTGAAAATGGTGCAAACGTTATTTTAGTAGAGAAAATGCCAATGTTAGGTGGAAATACAATTATTTCAGCAACTGGATTAACAGCTTCTGACACTGCATTGCATGAAGAAGCAGGCATTCCTTTTACTGTTGAAGATCATATCGCAAGAACAATGGATATGGGTAAAGATTTACCGGATTTAGAACTAGTAACAATCTTAGCTGAAGAAAGTAACACCGCTTATGAATGGTTAGTTTCTTTAGGTTTAAGCTACAAGTTAAATGAAGAAGAACCATGGTGGATTATCCCAACAGAAGGTCACTATGGATCTCAATTAGTAAATGCCTATGTTTCAGAAGCAACGAAACAAGGGGTAGATGTTCGATTAGAGACAAAAGCAACTGAATTGGTTACAGAAGATGGAAAAGTTGTAGGTGCAAAAGTAGTTGACAAGGATGGTAAGGAGTTAGACATTAAAGCAAATGCTGTCATCCTAGCAACTGGTGGATTCGGTAACGCAGGAGACTTAATTGGAGAATACAATCCAAACTATGCAGGAGCTCACAGTATAATGAGTACAGCAGGTCCAACTGGAGATGGCTTTAGAATGGCAGTTGAAGTTGGAGCAGGAATGAGAGATATGGAATTCCATCAGATGAGACCATTAGCAACTCCTGGATACTGGATCAGAGAATCAGTAATCAGTGAAGAAGGTATTGGTGGTATCCTTGTAAACAAAGATGGTGCTAGATTTGCTAATGAAACTTTAAAACCATTAGATTTAGTACCAGAAATACTTGCACAAAAAGATAGAGTAGGTTATGTAATCTTTGATGCTGATGTATTTGAAACTAAGAATGGTACTGCGGCAGTAGGTAAAGGTAAAATGATCCAAACAGATACCATTGAAGAATTAGCAGAAGCACTAGGTTTAAATGCTGAGGCTGTAGGGGCTACAGTAGCAGCATACAATGAAGGTCAAGATGAGTTTGGTAGAGAAACAATGGGTAAAGTAACAAAGGCTCCTTTCTATGGAGTACAAGTAGCACCATCTTCTCACTACACAATGGCTGGTATCACCATCAATGCTGATACTCAAGTGACTGATGAAAATGGTGAAGCAATAGAAGGATTATATGCAGCTGGAGAAATTGTTGGTGGATTATATGGTTCAGGTCGTGTAGCTGGTAACAATACAACAGAAAACATCGTATTTGGTAAGAGAGCTGGGAAGCACGCAGCTGGCAAATAAATATATTCATGTTTAATTAAGTGCATCTTTTATAATAATAAGAACCTCTACTGGTGTCAATCTCCCCCGTTTGATCCCAGTAGAGGTTCATTTATATGCTTGTTAATCCATTAAACTTATATATATCATACTATTAGCAGGATCAAGTTCCATTGGCTTTTTGCAATAAGCTATTGGCTTTCTTAGATTGTCCTTTTTCTTTTAATAGATGGGCTCCTGATGCTAAGGTGCCGTAGGCTTGGTTAGGTTCTAATTTAGCAGAGCTAATAGGATTAGCTATATTGCAGGGTTTTTAGCCTTATTATTTCTTCTTTATTTCCAAGGTGTTCTTGAACTATCTCTTGTAAACCCTTCAATATATTTAGGTTCACCTCTAAACTCAATCCATCTACCGTTAATTCTCTCATTTTTGTACAGCCGTCAACGCCGCCTACATCAATAATAGCTTTCAGCATATTTTTTTCGGATTCCTCATTATGAAGTAATTGTTGGAATGTCAATATGGATAAGCCCGCCACGATAGCATACCCTCCCCAGTTGGATATATCGGCAATAATCAAATAATCCGCTTCGGTAACAGCTGTGATCCGCTCTCCTTCAGGAACTAATTGAGCAATCACGGACTTTACCTTTCCCATGCCCATTTCGTTTCCACCATCTCCTACTGCTACTGTTGTTATGCCTCTATGTTTAGATTCTTTCAATAATATATCCGTATCTGGAATAATAGTTCCTAAATCTTCTCCCCTCATGGAATAACAGCCGCCATCTGCTGCTCTACCGGGACGTTCTAACGCAACCACATGAGAAGGCTTATATTGATTTAACAATTGTACACAAAACGCCTCAGCACCATCATAAGGTACGATTTCTATAGGTACTTTTGTTTCTAGTACTTTGCAACACCCCATTAATAATTCTTCTGAATACTGATCTGATATCAAAACAACTTCTTTGCCTAGTTTTTGCAATCCAGCTGCTAAAGCAACTGCCCCCATCGGACCATCGGTTTCCCCTGTCATGGTGTCCTTTATACAGAAACCAGTGACAATCATTACTGTTGAAGCGCCGTACAATGTGACAACTGCCTCTTGAAAATCTTTTTCATCTGCAATTTTACTTATACCTCTATTTCCCATATCCTGTGTGATTCGTTGGTGCAGACTACGAAATATATCTTTATTACGCATCTTTATAACCCCCATCATTAGCATGCAAAAGCTACGAAATTTTCTCCAAATCAACACTTTTCAAACTATCAATCTCACTTATTGAAATCTTTTTTGATAATATGTAGGTTAATATAAAGGCTGCCACTATTCTAAATCCTAGTACTATGAAACCATTAGCCCCTACCGCTACAAAGATCAATGTATCTTCAAAAACAGCATGACAAGCAGCTAGAAAAGCCGTAATTAGAAACAGGTCTCTTTTAGAAAGATTTCCTTCCTTAGCTGTCTGAATAATTACTCCTGCCCCATAGGCAAGGCCAAAGATCAGTCCTACGAGGAGAGGCAGCACAGATTCATTAGAAGTATTAAATAACCTTGAGAAGAATCCAAAGGGTTTAGTAATCTTATCTAATATTTTATAATTCTTTAAAAGCTGTAAAGTAATCATGATAGGTATTACAATGATTGCTATAGAATAAATAGATTTTAAACTGCCAAAAGTGGCCTCCTTTACTATTTCTATCATAGGATTGCACCTACCCTTCCTAAAACAAATCCTGCTATTATTGCCAACCCAACTCTAATAGCAATTACCTTCGATACACTCATTCCTAGCTTTTTAGTTACTGCTGTTTCTACCAAAAGTGCATGAGAAAAAGAAAGCATCACTGAGATAATGGTGATTTCTGCCGGTGTAAGGGCAATGGCCTTAATAGCTGCAATCGCCGCAAACAAGTTCAAGAAATTACCTATAACTAAAATAATGGCAGCTTCTCCTGGTAAATTAAAGATTGCCATTACTGGTTTAAAGATTTCAGCAATCCAGTCAATTGCTGGTGTGTACTGTAGAAAGGTTACAACGAAGTATACTGGAATAATAACCTTGGCCAGCATCCAGGTTGTTTCCATACCTTTTTTTACACCTTCTTTTACAGAGCTTACAAACATACAGATCCTTCCTTCCTAGGTCAATATAATATATTATTGTATTCATATTATACCATGAAAATAAATAGAAGTATAAGTACTATATGTGATGCTTCAATCTCCTTCGGGCTAAGATTAAAAACAAAAGGGAAGCTAAAATCATCATACTTGTATATTTCAACACCTTAGTAACTTCCCCAAATTCAATCAACCTCATGGAGGCCATAGTTATTCCTTGAGGCGTCAACATGGCTAAAGCCCGCATTGGCTTTGGCAACAGATCTAATGACCAAAAACATCCGCCTATTATAGAGGTAATCATAATACCTATAGCATATATGCTCTGAATACCACCACTATAATTCATCATAGTTGCCAAATAGATGATCACGCTGATCCATAGTAGACTATAGATAGCAAGCATATATGTAATTTGACTTAAAGATATATCAAAGGGTATATTAAGTACATAGTAAAAAATGCTTAATAAAATTACTATATGAAAAATAGCTACAAGAAACATCGCAATAGCATTCCCCATAATAATCGCCGTAGAAGACGAGGAAATAATATATAAACGTCTTAATGTTCCTTCTTCCCGTTCCTTTACAATAGAGATTAAACCATATCCTAGAAACAGTGCTAAAAAAGTCATGAGAATCCCTATAGGTCCCTCTGTAAAACCCGCTATCATACCTCTGCTTTCTGACTCTGTACCATAATATACAGAAGTATAGTCTAACTGCATCAATTGCTGTGGATACCAGTAGGACTCTGATGTATCAAAAACTGCTTGCCACAATTTCTCTTTATCCTCTTCAGCTATTAACCCTCTATTTTTGTATTCACCTACTACCGTATTGGCTGCCCTTGCATTACTAATAAGCCGAACAACACTACTGGAAATGATTTCGCTAATAGCCTCTGCTCCATAGGAGGCAGAGGATTTCATAACCTCTATTTTAGGATAATCGTTGTTTTTGATGAGCATTTCAAAGTCGCTTTTTATAAGGTAAGCTCCCTCCACCTCATTATTAGCAACCATCTCATAAGCCCTCTTTTCATCTACTTCAATAATCTTTACGATCTCTTCTTCTTTAAGTAAATCTATTAAAAACCTAGAATATTCACTATTATCTTCATCCACTATAGCTATGGGGATGCCCTCTGCTAAATAGTCTGGGCTATAAATAGAACCAATAGCATAGACAAAAATGATTGGTAAAATAACCATGATGATTATAAAACCTTTAGAAGATAATAGCTCTTTTATCTTTACTTTTGCAATCGTTATTGTTTTCACTGATTCCCCCACCCTTCTCTCTTATTAAAGATATGGCATGTCAATAGAAGAGAAATGGTGCCTACTGCTGCTAGCAATAGAATGGAGGTGATCCCTTTTATAGGTACGCCTTCTAAAAATCCTAATAACCCCTTTAAAGACCAATAGTTAATAGTGAGCTTTGATAAGATTTGAAGGAAGTTAGGTAAATAAATGTAGGGAATAATCCCGCCTCCTATAAAAGTCATAAGCAACACCGTTATACTGCCTATCGATTCTAGCCTTTCTCTGGATTTTATCATGACTGCAGTCAACAGGCTTAAAGAGGAGATTGAAAAAATAATTGTTAAATATAGTAGTAGAATATAGAAATACTCCCTTTGCAACCCTCCTAACAGAAAATAAGCTCCTATCGTAAAAATCAAAAACGACTGCATCATTCCAATGATATAAATAGCTGCAAATTTCCCAACTATATAGTCAAATCCGCTGATTCCTGTCATCTTTATTCTATGTATAATTTTAGAGTCTTTTTCTTCTAGTAAAGTCTTCGCTCCTGAAAGGGAAGAGAACATGATAAAAATGATAATACCTGACGCTAAATAAAACTCAAAGGAAGATAAACTATTTACGCCTTTAATCGTATTTTTTTCAAATACATTATTGCGGGCAAAATAAACACTCAAGGTAATATCGTTAATCACCCAATCTATCTTCTTACTTCTTTCTTCGTAGGTCATATCTGTATTTTTATAATAGTCCCATACTGCATTCACTGCACTTTGACCCCCGGAAACGCTTTTCATATAGCTATTCATTATAGATTGAATCATATGAGATTTCAGAGGATGCGCTCGATTGGTAATTAGCTTTACAGAGTGATTGGTACCCGTCTCTAAGCTATGGACAAATCCTTCTGGAATGACAACTGCTGCAACAGCTAGATTATTCCTAACCTGATTCTCAGCTTGAATCGCATCCTGCATTATTTCAATATCTAATAATGCTTCTAAGTTTTTATCCTCTTGAATCTGTTGCATTAAAAAACTAGCCAATGGATGTTGATCTTCATTAACAACAACAATATTAAATTTATCTATATATACACCCTGCTGAAATAGATATTTAAACCCTATCGACATGAAAGAAATTATAATTACTGGCAATAACATCATAATAAAAATTCGTTTATAATCCTTCAAGATTACTGCTATTTCTCGAAGGAGGATTATAAATATGCTTCTCAAGCAGCCACCCCCTATCTTTTCAAGATAATCCATTGTAAGGGAAAAGGACTGGTGTATATACCAGCCCTAAGTTTTCTTAATAAAATGGAGCAAACATTGTCATAAATAATAGTTCGTAAAAGTCTATACTATTTTCAGCATGAATATCAGGTATTTCAATAGCTATTTGTTTGTTAATATCCCAAGTATCCGCCTCAGCCTTTACAGCAAGCCCTATGGACTGGTCATCCTCCTTAAAACTAATGGTTGCTTCGGTAATGGCTTTTACAACATTTGATTTATTATCAATAAACACATTATTTTGTATCTTGAAATTCTCAAAGTTCACATTCTGACGGATTTCATCAAACAACGCATCTATATCTTCGTCAGAAGCTTCTAAGATTTCTTCCAGATCACGTTTAAAGTCCTCTTCAGATGAATATGGGTCTACAGAGGATAAAATCTTAAATATCTGATTTCTAAACTCTTCATCCTTTAACATAGTTATAAGATTTTTTACTATATTGATAAGCTCTTCTTCATTAATGATGATCTCTATCTCTCTTGCCTTAACATTTTCAGTTCCAGCAGTAACACTTTGTTCTCCCTTATCTACTAACGCACTTTCACTTAAGGCATCTATACTAGAAGCTGCTATTTTTCTATATAATGCCATTAATTCTTCTTCATCAAAGTCTTTCAAATCCTGTTGTTCGGGCGCAAATTCCTCCATCAATGCATCTAGATCCATCACTATGTATTTATCAGCAAAACTTGGATCTCCGAAAAGCTGAGCTAGGAAAGGCATATGTATAGCAATTGTGTTGTCATATTGATATAAGCTGGCACTAAATGACATACCTCCTAAATCTAGTTTAAGCTCTGCTGCTGTTTTTTCTTCATTAAGATCGGTTTTTCCTTCTATAATGAGTTTAGCATTATTCAACATGTTGGCATACATAGCTAATTCTGGATCATAAATATTTGATGTGTTTACATTTAAGGAAAGTGCCATTTTAAATTGAGATGTATTGATCTCTTCTTCATTCAATATCGCCTCTGACAATGCTTCCCTAGCTGTCTTTGGTTTGCTGCAGGCTGTAAGCATTGTTATCATCATTATTGCAATCAGTAAAAATATCAGTCCCCGTTTTCTCTTAATCATACTTCTACCCCCTCTATTTTTTGACTCTAGCCTATATTAACATATCCTTATATTCTTGTCTATACAGTAGTTTTCTGTTGAAAGAAAAATTTCATAACTTCCTCTTCAAAAGTTTTAACAGTATCAAGTCCGTATTTTTTTAATTCCTTTATCGATTGATCAGCTATGATTTTTCCCTCATTTAAAAGAAGAAT
This sequence comes from Anaerovirgula multivorans, assembly GCF_900188145.1. GTDB lineage: Bacteria > Bacillota > Clostridia > Peptostreptococcales > Natronincolaceae > Anaerovirgula > Anaerovirgula multivorans. The sequence goes on from NZ_FZOJ01000003.1 coordinate 112,742, forward strand.
TCGGGTACAAAGATTAAGTATTTCATCCGTATGATGAGAAGCATATAAGATCGAGGTACCTTTGTTTTTTAAATCCTCCATGGCCTTTAATATATATTGCTTTGACTGTAAGTCTATTCCTACAGTTGGTTCATCCATAACCAAAATCTCAGGACTATTTAATAAAGCCACCGCTATATTGATTCGTCTCTTCATACCCCCTGATAATTCTTTGATTTTTTGGGTTTCTTTTAAGGATATAGCCACCATTTCTCCTGCTTCTTCACTTTTTATTCTTAGTTCTTCTCCCTTTAATCCATACAGCTCTCCGAAAAAATATAGATTTTCTTTTGCAGTCATATTGCCGTAAAGGGCAATCTCCTGAGGTACAAAGCCCATCAATCTTCTTATCTCCTTGTGTTCTTGAAGCCTTTTCTCATAATAAAGCACAGATCCTTTTGTAGGTTTTAGAAGCGTAGCAGCGATAGAAAGTATTGTAGACTTCCCTGCACCGTTTGGCCCTAACAATCCCACAATTTCTCCTTTTCCTAAAGTAAAACTTATGGCTTCTATTACTTTATTCGTTTTGTATCCATATTCAACATCTTGAAATTCTAATATCTTCATTTTTTTCAACCCCTATTTCATCTTGTGACTCTACATACTATTATATACGAATAATAGAAAAGACTCCACATTAAATCTGCTACGTAGACATGAGGACACAAAACTGGTGAAATGGAAAGAGAACTCCGAATTCAATTTCGGAGTTAAGAAGTTAAATAGAGATACCTGCCTCTTCAAATGTAATCATACTATTGATCATGTGACATGCAGCTTCAATGATTGGGAATACTAAAGCTGCTCCAGAGCCCTCTCCAAGACATAAATCCATATAAATCATAGGCTGGACACCTAATAATTCCGATGCTTTTTTACCTCCTACTTCTGCTGATGCATGGGAAGGTATTAAATAGTTTTTCACATTTGGGGCGATTTCTACAGCTATTAATGCAGCAGCTGTAGAAATATAGCCGTCCACTACAACGGGTATTCTATTAGCAGCTGCTGCCAGCATCACGCCTGCCATTCCACCTATCTCAAGACCACCAACCTTAGACAGTACATCAATAGCATCAGAAGCGTTAGGCATATTCGCAATGATAGCCTTTTCTATTACCTTGGCCTTGTGCTGAATCTCTTCTGGAGAAAGTCCTGCGCCTCTGCCAGTTATCTCCTTAGGATCAAAACCCCCTAAAACTGCTATAATTGCTGTGCTAGCTGTGGTATTTCCTATTCCCATTTCACCTGTTCCCAGTAAGTTAACGCCCTTTTTAATTTCATCTGTAGCCACTTCAATTCCTACTTCTAGGGCTTTTATAGCTTCTTCTCTTGTCATGGCAGGTCCCTTTGCCATATTATCAGTTCCATATTTAATCTTTCTCATAAGTACGCCACAACCAGCCTCTAAGTCTGCCTTTACTCCTATATCTACAGTAACAATCTTAGCTCCTGAAGCCTTTGCTAAGGTGCATACCCCTGTAACTCCCCTTGGAAAATTCATGGTTTGCATAACTGTCACCGCTTGAGGATTACCAGCTACCCCCTCTTCATAGACCCCATGATCTGCTGCCATGACAATGATGGCTTTGTTATCCACCACAGGGTGAATATTTCTAGTGATTCCCGCTAATTGTACAGCTATATCCTCCAATCGTCCTAAGCTCTTTGGTGGCTTTATCAGGTTGTCCACCCTCACCCTAGCTTTTTCCATCACCTCATTGTCTAGCCCGCTAATCATATCAATGGTTTTCTGTAATAGTTTCACACTATCCTCTCCTTATCATATTATTGAAAAAAATAAAAGTCTACAGTTTATTAGTGATTACCAATAAACTGTAGACTTTTCCATCATCCACGTTTCATAAAGTATCTAGGCAGGTCTCCTGACTAAGGTTCTTCGCTCCCCTGCACCTTCCCAGACAAAATATCTAGTGGTATTCGCAGTGAAGCTCCCCCTCACAGTGGCGGGTCCGCTGAAGATTTACACTTCATTCCCTATTCTCCTCAAAAAGAGGCACCTATTACTTTCTATACTATTTTCTCTTATTATAATATAACATACGGAAATTATCGTCAATAACTTTGTTATCCTTCCCATTGAACCTCAACAGTCTTCCATCTGCCCCGCTTATAACGAACTAACATCAATAAAGCCTCCACCATAAACTGCAGGGCTGTGGCTGCCCACACATAAGCGACATGTAATTGAAGTACAAATACGATTAAATAAATCAAAGGCATTCTCACAAGGAGATTGGTCACAAGAGAAATTTTGAAGGGTCCCTTTGTATCTCCTGCTCCCTTTAGAGCCCCTGATAAAACGATGGCTATGGCAATGGGGATTTGTTCAAAAGCTCCTACCCTTAAACAGACAGCAGCTATAGATACCGTCTCTTGATTTGTACTAAACAGCCTCATAATAGAGTAGGGTATACTAAAGAAGACTATGGCTACCAACCCCATCAGAATAGATGCAAAGAGGGTAGATTTTTTCGCGCTCTCATTGGCATCTTCTATATTTTTATCCCCTAAATTTTGTCCTACTAGGGTAGTAGCCGCTATGGCAAACCCATAGCCTGGCATAAAGGATATAGACTCTGCTGCTACCGCAAGAGAGTGAGCTGCAAAAGCCACAGTTCCCAATTGCGCTATCCAAAAAGCAGAAATCAACCTACTACCTTCATTCATAAGCATTTCCAGTCCCGCTGGAACACTAAGATTTACAATACTTTTTATTGTCTTACAATCCCATTTAAAAAAGTAGTCGTGCCTCAACTTTATTCCTGACTTTCCCCTTAGAAGAAAAAATATGGTAATACAAGCTCCTAGTGCCTGTGCAGCGCTTGTTGCAATAGCTGCTCCCCTCACCCCCATTTCAGGGAAACCAAACTTACCAAAGATCAAGACATAATCTCCAACAATATTAAAGACATTGGCAACAATGGCAGAAATTAAGGGAATAACAGTATTGCCAGTTCCTCTTAAAATGCCATTTCCAATCACCAATGGTATATAGAAAAAAAGACCTATAAAAACAATTCTTAGATAGTCTGATCCAAGGATAATAACCTCGGGATCCTCTATGATGGTGGTGAAAATATTTCTTGCATGGATAATCCCCAAGATTCCTAAGACACAGCTTATAAGAACGCCTATTAATAATGCCTGTGCTCCTATGTATTCAGCCTTATCCTTCTCCTTTGCACCAATATACCTCGCCACCATAGCAGTGGCTCCGATTCCCAATGCTCCAAAAATATTACCTATTGTAAACATGATGTGAGCTCCTAGATTTACCGAAGAAATAGCAGCTGGAGTCAATCTTCCTACCATAGCGGTATCTGCTGTCCACACTAGAGTATGCATCATCATTTCCATAATGGCAGGCCAGGCTAATAACAGTATTTGTTTTGATATATTTTTATTTTTCAATACAAGTATCCTCCTGCCTCAATAAATATCTACTATAAATCTATGATTAAATATATCATAAATAAATAGCACTTTCCACCCAGACTATGACTAGCCCCTTTAGCTTTGCGTCACTATCTTTCAATAGCTTTACCAAATATTTATTTATGTTAGTTATCATTATAAAGAGTAATGTATGGGTTTAAGCGCTACAATGGTGCTGCTAAATTTCTCGGATTTCTAGACCTCTAGATACCGTACTTTGTTTCCGGATTTATCAAGAAAATATTGAAAATCCTCTGTAGTGATTGTCAAAGTAGCAGTATTTACATTAGGGTGAAAGTTAATGAGTTCTCCCTTCTTTATCAGGTCCTCATCTATAATTACCTCTACCTCCTTATTGGTATCGTTAATAATACCAAAGGGTGAAACAGAACCTGCTTCTAGACCTAGATATTTTTCTAATCTTTGTTCTGAGGCAAAGCTGAGTTTCCCAACCCCAATCTCCCCAGATAGCCTATTGATATCTAGCCGTTTAGAGTTCTTCATAACCACAAGATAATGAAGGTTGCCTTTACTATTTTTCAAAAATAAGTTTTTACAATGAATGCCTTCAATATCTCCACATAGCCGTTCTGCCTCTGGCACAGTATAAACTGCAGGATGCCGATGCAGTTTATAAGAAATATTTAATAACTCTAAATGATCAAAAACCTTTTTTTCTCTATCCACCATAACCCTTTCATTCCCTTCCTCTTTTGTTTTTTTCTATTATACAAAAAATAAAACTATACCTTCTCTTTATTATACAATAAATCTTATACAATACAGAAAAAGCATGATTATTTCTTTGTTATCATTTTTAGTAAACCCTCTTCTTCACTAACCTTCCATTTAATTGGTTTAGGTAATTTAATAACTACGAAATTCTTTATGCAACTAACACTTATTTGCTATTTCAATAAGAGACCTTGTATTGAAACAAAAAACACAAAACCCCTCTCCTCCTGTATTTTGAGCCTAACAACATACAAGAAAAGCGAGGTTAAATATAGATGTTAAAAAATCAACACTATTTAAACCTTATATTATTTGATTAAACCCTAAATATTTATCTATACAGGTGTACGCCCCTAAATTTTAATATACTTACTAAAGGTTACATTTGCAATCCTCGGCTATGATTTTCTCAATCAATTTATGAATATATTTCTATTCTTCTTCTTCATCAACCTTTTCCATTTTGGAAATGGACACTTCGTAGGCTACTCTATTGATAGCTGTGCCATCACCTAATTTCTTTTGATACTGCCTGCTTTGTATTCGTCCCCATATTCTAATGCGATTTCCCACATCTAGCTTTGATGAAAATCTAGCATTTCTACCCCAAGCGATACAGGGAATATAGTCAGACTTATTATAGGACCTATTGACAGCTACTAATAAATCTGTAATCTCTCTTCCGAAAGGTGTTTCCCTATATATTGGTTGTTTACAGATAAATCCGTCCAAATAGATCTGATTAGGATTTTTTACTTCCTCTTCATCTGTTTTAACAATATCTCGAACAAATATTGTTAAAACTAATTTATTATTACCATTAATAAATTTATTGTAAGACCTCAACTGACCCTCAACATTAACATAATCTCCATCCTTTAATTGCAGATCCACTAGAAGTCTTTCGGAAACAGTTAAAGGCAAATGATCGCTGGAATCACTCAGTCGAGGTATTTCTATTGTATATAAGTAAAAACCTTCTCCGTAGATTTCATGGCTAAATTCTCTCTCTCCCAGTATTTTCCCAACTAACGTTACAGTATTACTCTCCATCACATGGTCTGACATAACACCCAAATCCCCTTTCTATTCTTATGTTTATTTTTGGACGAATCTATAAACATTATTATTCATAAACTAAGGAGATTATGTCTTTTAACAGCATCTTTTATGAAAATTTTTAAAATATATTAATGTCTAGGTATTATGTCTGGAAATTTTCTTTTTTCATTTATTTTTTCCACATACTTGCTTGCTTTTATTATACTCATACATACTTCAGCACCATGATTCATTCCTTGAGCTCCCAAGAGCATTAGCATATCTCCCTTTTCTAACATGTTAACTGCTTTTTTGATGCTGTCTTTTAGATTATCTTGATACTTAAAAAAGATATTATTTCTACTCAAAACCTTAATAAAGATATCCCTTTCTTCTTTACTAACAACATCCATGAAATCCGTATAATCGGAGCTAGAGGTTATAATCATATCCTCTATTTTAAGTATTGGATGCCACTGCTTTAATACTTCTGCTATTTCATAATTTATATCTATCCCTCTACTGCCTCTAATGGCATTGACAATATACAAATTACGGTACTGCATACTTTGAATGCTCTCAAATACTGCCTCATAGCTGGCTGGATTATGGGAGAAATCATCAATAATGGTGTACGCTCCCTTATAAATAATCTCCATTCTCCTGGGTACACCAGCAAAGTTTTTTATGGAATTCGCTATCTGATTTATAGGCACGTCCAAAATCAAACCACAGGTTACAGCTGCTAATATGTTATAAATATTATGTTTTCCTAAAAGGCTGGTTTTGATTGGATATTCAAAGGCTTCTATATCTACACCAGCCATAGTGGTTAACCCTCTTTGCAAACAAAAAGTAAAGGAGGTTGTAAAATCTGTGTCGATACTGGATGCAGTAATGGTAGCCTTAGCACCTAATCCGTAAGTAACCACAAGAATATGATTGTTATTATCTAATAGTCTCAAACTATGATCATCGTCCAAATTAATTATTGCTATCTTTCCCTGAGGTAAATAATCAAACAGCTTTTTCTTTGAAGCGATATAATCTTCTAATGTCTTATGAAAGTTCATATGGTCTCTTTCAATATTGGTATGAATAGCAATATCATATTTAATCCCCCACACCCTGTCATTTTTCAAACCATGAGAGGATACCTCCATTACTACAACCTCTACCTTTTCCTTCACCATTTTGTTTAGATAAGCGTAGATTACTTCAGCATCGGGGGTTGTGAGCTTTGTTTTATATTCTTTATCATTAATCTTTACATTTAAAGTGCCTATTAGTCCGGTAGAAATGCCATAGCTTTTTAGCATATGATAGATCAAATGAGTTGTAGTTGTTTTGCCATTAGTTCCAGTTACACCAATAACCTTCAGTTTTTCAGAAGGGTAATCGTAGAAAGCATTACATAAATCCCCTAATATTTGTCTAGAGTTCTCCACTTTTTTTACAAGTACGTTCTCCTTGACTATGTCACTTTCAGTAAAAATAATAGAGGCACCTTTATCTATGGCCTCATCAATAAAATCATTACCATCTTTTTCTTCTCCTTTTAATGCCACAAATACATAGCCCTTCTTAACTTTTCGAGAATCACAAGTAACACCTTTAATCTCTATATTATCAATAATCATTTACTCATCTCCTCTATATCCGCTTCTTCACAGTAGTAATATATTTTGTAGTTGATGAGTAAATTATGTATTTTGGATTGATAGTTAGTTTACTTTCTTTTGTCTTCCTGAAGAATTCATTGTGTAGTAATATTAATATTCATATCTTACATTCAGATACAGCTATCTCTTCTATCTTCATATGATCACCTTTGTATACACTTTATTCTTCTTCCGAGATTAATCCTAGCCTTTTCAAAACCTCGACAAACTTGGCTGTATTTATAGGCTTAGCAGCATAGGCTTCGCTACCGATCTCAAATGCATTCTGTACAAATTGTGTTTCTGCTAGAGCTGTGGTCATAATAACTTTAGAACGTCTTTCAGGAAGGATTCCCTGTTGAGTTTCCAAATCCCTAATTGCCTTCAAAGCCTTTACCCCATCTACCTTAGGCATCATAATATCCAGACAGATAAGATCATATGGTTTTTTCTCTTTAAAGGCCATCAAAAAAGCATCCAAAGCTTCCAAACCATCTACCACTAAATCACATTCCCCATACTTTGAAAGAAATTTGAATAAAAATTTTCTACTTGCTAAATCATCTTCTGCTATAAGTATTCTCACTTCTCTACCTCCTTTCACCAAACAATAGATTCTCTATATATTTTAAATTCATCTTTAATTCTTTCAATGTATTTGACAGCTTCCTCCAAACTCCCACGCCTTGCCGCCAGTTCTATTTTAAATGCTCCGTCTTTTATGCCAATAGCATCAATCTCGTTGGATATAATTTTAATATTATGGGCTATATTTTCAATAAGCATAATATTATTACTCTCCATAGCTATATCAATTTTCTTAATATATTCAGCAATCTCAGAAAGTGCTGAGATGATCTGCTTATTTGATGAGGGTAGATTTTTGCTTGTAAATGTGACTTCTCCATTCTCTGTAAGTACCACGTTATCTGGCATGAAATCTCTCCACTTGCCTTGGACTGTTACAATGTTATCAAGTATATAAAACAGCTCCCTCATCTGTATAGGTTTTGAAACATATCCATCCATTCCTAAAGTTAAAAATCTTTCTCTATCCCCCTGTAAAGCGTAGGCTGTCATAGCGATGATGGGAATTTGCTTGCCCATAACTTCTCTCTCCTTTATCCTCCTAGTTGCTTCAACGCCGTCCATTTCTGGCATCTGGATATCCATCAAAATCACATCATATTTTCCTGGTTGAAATAATACCACCGCCTCTTTACCATTGTTTGCAGTTTCAACCCTATGACCCTTTTTTTTGAGCATTTTCATAATGACCTTTTGATTAATAGCATCATCTTCAACGAGGAGGATATTCATAGATTTTGTTGTCTTAGATACCTGTTGCGGTAGTTGTTCGGTCTTTTCCACCACCTGACTACCAACCTTGAATTTCAATATAAAGTGAAAAGTGCTGCCTTTTCCTTTTTTGCTCTCAACCCATATTCTTCCTCCCATAGCTTCAAGAAGTTGCTTTGATATAGCAAGCCCAAGTCCTGTACCTTCAAATCTTTTTGTGAAGGATTCATCAATCTGACTAAAACTCTTAAAGAGCCTTCCTAAATCCTCAGAGGCAATCCCTATTCCTGTATCTGATACAATAAATTTCAATTCTACTTCATTATCAAGATTCATTGTTTTTTTTATTGTTACAGTAATGTCGCCACAGTTAGTAAACTTTATTGCATTACTTATTAGATTATTCAGCACCTGTCGAAGTCTGTTTGGATCACCTACAAGGAATTTAGGTATAGTAGAAGAAAAGCTGTAATTTAACTCAAGTCCCTTTTCTTCTACACGAGAAGAGTGCATTTTAATAATCTCCTCCACAAGTTCCTTTATATTAAAGTTAACATTCTCAATAGATAGTTTGCCCGCTTCCATTTTAGAAAAGTCTAGAATATCATTAATGATTTCTAGAAGTGAATTTGCACAGGATTTTGCAGTAGCCAGATTATCTTTTTGTTCATCATCTAAATTAGTAAGCAAAGTAAGATCTACCATTCCAACAATGCCGTTGATAGGGGTGCGGATTTCATGGCTCATGTTAGCCAAAAACTCACTCTTGGACTTATTTGCGGCTACTGCCTCTTCTTTTGCTGTTACTAGTTGAATTTCTGACTGTTTTATATGTGTGATATCCGTGATAAGCATGGCTATATGCTTTCCCTCAGGACTGTATATTGAAACTGAATACCATCTACCAAAAGAATCCAAGTAAATTTCATTAATATGCACACTTTTCCCACGTTCCAGTGTGTTTACATATTTTTGTATGTTTTCTATAAGCACAGCTTTATCCTGAGGAAACAGTTCGGTATAGCGTCTACTAATAATGTATTTTTTTGTCATACCAGACATTTTCTCAAAGGCCTCATTTACTTCAATAAATTTCAAATCACTAGGAACTTCTTCATCATTGTAAATCACTTTACAATAAGCATAACCATTGTTCATATTCATGAAAAGAGATCGATATTTTGCCTGACTTTCAAGTATTCTCTTTTGTGATTTTTTCCGTTCTGAAATATCTCTAATAATACTTAACAGCACTCTTCCATTGTTTAAAGTAGTACTTTGAGTACTTACCTCTACCTCAAAACAGCTTCCATCCTTCCGTCGATGGACAGTTTCAAAGAAAATTCCCTTTTCAACGACTTGTTTCGTTTGCCCCTTTGTATATTCTATACCTCCACGAATGTCGAAAATCTTTAATGTAAGTAGCTCTTCATAACTATAGCCATAAGCTTTTACTGCCGCCTTATTTGCTTCAACAATTCTGCCATCCATATCTATAAATAGGATAATATCCCGGGCATTTTCTGAAAGCAACTGATAACGCTGTAGATTTTCTTTAGCTTCTTTACTTTTAGTGATATCATAAATTGAACCTATGTAACCATCAAATTTTCCCTCCAGGTCATAATAAGGAGCTCCTGCAACTAGGCACCATCTATACTCACCGTCATATCGACGAAAACGAATCTCTAATTGAAATGAATCTTCTTTACTCATGGCTTCAGTACTGACTTCTACATATCTATCCAGGTCTTTTGGATGAATAACATTGGTCCAGCCATAACCTGATAATTCTTCAAGGGCACTTCCCGTAAAATCCTTCCATGATCTACTGACGTAATTACATTCCACTCCTTTGTCTGTCTTCCAGACCAAAGAAGGAATCTGATTCAAAAGATTATTGCAATAGTCTCTAGATTTTAAAACAGTAAGCTCTTGATTTTTTCTTTCAGTAATATCCATCAATGTCACAATAGAATTTCTTCTTCCATTTGTTATTATAGGTGTAACGCTTGCTCTAAACCAAAACTCCCTTTTCTTGCCATCCTTTGTAAATATCTTATTGAATTCGATGTTGCTTGTGGATTGACTATGGTCAAAAGCTAAAACAATTGCTTTTCTAATTTCACAATCGGAACATTTGGATCCATAACCACAGCCTCCTTCATCCTCGGTACTTTCCGCACAATTAAAGCTATCACCAAAATGGCTTCCAATCACCTGCTCTCTTTTCTTGTTGGTTAAGATTAAAGCAGCATCATTGACTTGACTAATCACAGCTATTTCATCTAAAATCACCATACCTACAGGTGCGTTATTAAATATGGCTTTTAAATTATTTCCTTCATTTAAACTCTCCATTTCCAAAGTCTTTAGCCTAGTAATATCACGAAATACTACGACAACGCCAGTAGCAACTCCATCTGAATCTCTAATTGGAGAACAGCTGGCAGAAATAAATTTCTGTTCTCCACTCTTAGTTATAATTATAGACTTGTTTTTAAGACCTATCGTCATATCAGCTTTAAGGGCTCTGAAAATTGGGCCTTCTAATTCTTCCCTTGTATCCACCTCAAAAATTGGAAACACCCTATCAAAATCTTGTTTATAAGCGTCATTTGCCTTCCAACCTGTAATCTCTTCTGCCGTTATATTCATATATATAATTTTGCCTAAAAGGTCAGTTGAGATGACACCGTCACCCATAGAAGACAGAATCGCAGTTGTAAAGTTATATTCTTTTCCAGAGCATTTTCTATTCAGCATTGTTAACACACCTTTACCTTCTAGATTCTAATCAGAATTCACGTTATGATATAGGTTTAGTCTTTTCTAGTATTTCCCAAATTCTCTGTCACTTAATGCAATGTTTAGCTTTGGGGCAGCAGTTTCATTATGAACCTCCTCCATAGAGCTTGCATTTGCTTTTTTGTTTTTCGACATACCTTCCAGCATTTTTAATACTTCCGGACTGATTTCATCTAATTTATTATACATCCTAGCATTTTGCTTCAGTTTAAATCTACTGACCATTTCTTTTAAGAGTTCTGCCTGGCCTGAAAGTTCTTCACTTGCAGCAGCACTTTCTTCTGAAGTAGCGGAGTTAGTCTGAACCACCTCTGATACCTGCATGATTCCCTCATTAATCTGTCCAATACCTGTAGCCTGTTCATTAGAAGCAATTGCAATATCATCAACAAGATTTGCTACTTTTTCAATGCCGTTTACAATTTTATTAAGAGCTTCAGCAGTTTCTTCTGCAATCTTTGTGCCATCTTCAGTCTTCTTGATTGAACCTTCAATCATATCTGTTGTTTCTTTTGCTGCATTTGCTGAACGTTCAGCTAGATTTCTTACTTCTTCTGCCACAACTGCAAAACCTTTACCATGTTGTCCAGCTCGTGCAGCCTCAACCGCTGCATTTAATGCAAGAATGTTGGTTTGAAATGCAATTTCATCAATAACTTTGATAATCTTGGAGATATTGGCAGAAGACTCATTAATTTCTTCCATAGCCTTAAGCATCCCCTTCATCTGGGCATCACCCTGCACAGCATTTAATTTGGCATTTTCAGCCAATTCATTGGCCTGATTAGCGTTCTGCGCATTTAGTTTTGTCTGGGAAGATATTTCCTCAAGGGAAGCTGTCAGCTCCTCAATTGAGCTTGCCTGTTCAGTGGCACCTTGAGAAAGATCTATACTTGAATCAGATACCTGTTTTGATCCCGATGCCACCTGCTCTGCTGCCAAACTCATGTTACTCATAATTTCATTTAAGTTGTCAGCCATCATTGCAAAGGATTTAGCTAACATACCTACTTCATCTTTAGAATCAATATCTATATCTACATCAAGGTTACCTTCTGCAATATCATCTGCAACCCTAACAAGTTTGTTAAGAGGCTTACTTATTAGATTTGCCACTAATAAGCCAAGCATAATAGCAAGTACTACTCCTACTATTATCACTATTATCATAATAAAAGTTTGAGATTTATAATTATCAGCATTATTATTTACTGTCGCTGTTGCACGATTTGTTTTATAGTCAATTAGCGCTTGTAAGTTTTCATCAACCTGGATTCTTGCCTCTGTAACTAGATGAAGTACAGCTAAGGCATCATCATATCTCTGTTCTCTAACCATCCCTAGATTTTCATCTCGGACTTCTCGATAGACTACCATACTATTCATTAATTTGTTATATAAAGTACGCTCTTCTTCATTTTTAATAGTTTTTTCATAGCTTTGCAGTAGCTCATTACTTTGTGCTACTTGTCTGTTAATTTGCTCTGTTCTTGTATTAAATCTATTTGGGTCTTGTTCATAGACTACTAGGAGTTGATTAGCACGTACGTCCTGTAAAGCAGTTTGAATTGTAGCAAGATCTAAACTTGGCAAAAAATCGTTATTATACATATCAACACTGCTTGTATTTATAATACGCATATTACTAATTCCAAGGAAACCTACAATACCTGTGAAAATAGCAACAATTATAAAGCACGCTATAAGTTTTATTCTTGTTTTAAGATTATTAAACCATTGCATTCTTGAACTCCCCTTTTATAAATTGAATTTTGGCTTACTTCTTTTTATATACCCATGCTTAACCCAACATCTTATAGATAAGTTGTGGAATATTACTCAAGGAAGCTTGCTTTTCCACTGCTCCAATATTAAAAGCAACTTTTGGCATACCATAAACCACAGAAGATTTCTCATCCTGCCCTATGGTTCTTGCCTCTTTCCGTTTCATTGAAAGAAGTCCCTTGGCTCCATCATAACCCATGCCCGTGAGAATCACTCCAATGGCATTGCTACCAGCTTCTTTTGCTACCGATTCAAACAAGATATCGACTGAAGGACAATGTCCACTCACTTTATCACCCTCAAGACATTGGATTTTGTATTTATCACTAATTTTTTTGATTTTCATATGCTGATTCCCAGGGGCTATCAATACTCGCCCCTTCTCAACCCAATCACCTGTTTGAGCTTCTTTAACCTCTAATTGAGTTGAATTGTTCAGTCTTTCAGCAAACATCCTGGAAAAAACAGGAGGTATATGCTGCACAATAACAATTCCCGGAGTACTTTTAGGTAATGATTTTAGAACACTATAAATAGCCTCTGTACCTCCAGTTGAAGCTCCGATTGCAATGATTCTACTATTAGTATCTATATTGAAATTGTCATGGATTTTATAGAGAACGCTCTCTTTCTTCAAATGGGATGTTTTAGCTGTGGAAGCAATTTTTATTTTTGAAATCATCTCATTAATAAAGTTTTCAACACCCTTTACCGACTGTACATCAGGCTTGGCCACAAAATCAACGGCTCCGGCATTCATACCATCAAACACCGCCCCACTAACCGTACTTACCATAATAATAGGTAAAGGATATTGAGGCATGAGTCTTCGGACAAATTCTATACCATTCATCTTAGGCATTTCCACATCACAGGTCATAACATCAGGCCTATACTGAATTATTTTATCTCTTGCATCAAAAGGGTCATTGGCTGTAGCCACAACCTCTATATTTAAATCAGAGGAAATTCCTCTTGATAATACTTCTCTGAATACAATGCTGTCATCTACCACTAGTACCCTTATTTTTCTCCTAAACTGCATAGTATCACCTCTCTCTATTCCTTCCTATAGACTGCAGGCATAACATACCTATACCTTGTCTCTTGCCGGTTAAGAGATTCTGAATGACCGATAAATAGATAACCTCCATACTCCATTGAGTCATAAAATTTATTAACCAGTTCACGTTTTGTTTGGGCATCAAAGTAAATCATTACATTCCTGCAAAATATCACATGGAACTTGCGTTTAAAAGGAAAGACTGCATCCATGAGATTAAATTTCCTATAGATCACTTCATTCCTTATCCTATCAACAGGAACAGATTTCCCGTTGCCAATTTTTTTAAAATAATTGAGTCGCCAATTGCAAGGAAGAGTAGATATTTCCTCATTACTGTATACTCCTTTTGTAGCTTCTTCAAGCACTTTCGTTGAAATATCAGTAGCCAGTACCTTTGCATCCCACCACATTTTTTCTTTACCGAAGAATTCATCTATAATCATTGCTAGGGTATATGGTTCTTCCCCAGAGGAACATCCTGCACTCCATACTCTCAAATCCTTATCCTTCAACATGTTTTTAAGGTATGGTAGCACTTTATCTTTGAAATAGACAAAATGCTCAGCTTCTCTCATAAAAAAAGTATGATTCGTAGTAATCTTATTGATCAGAGTAGCTGTGGCATCTCCAGTTTTATCAGAAAGAATATGCTTATAATATTCAGAGAAGTTTTTAAAATTATTTTGTATAAGTACATTATGAAGTCTACCAGCTACTAAAGTACGCTTCTCCTCTTTTAAGTGAATACCATAATTAATTTTTATATAGTCTGCTAACTGCTTGAATTCTTTATTTGTAATCGTAAACACAGACCACACCTTCCTTCTTAAAAGAAGAAGGGAACCTTTCGATTCACTCTGCCTTCTATTTTTCTAGTACTTACCAAACGCTTTGTCACCTAATGCAATTTTGGGCTTCGAGGTGGCAGTCTCAGTTGGTTTAGTTTTTACAATACCTCACTTAAATCTTCTAATTCATCTTCCGAGAGTAACTTTTCACAATCAAGCAGCAGCTTTACATCATTTCCGACCTTACCGATTTTTTTTATGTATCTATTGTTAAAACCCTTATTCATTTTCGGTGGTTCCACGATGTCCTCCTCTGGAATTGTAAGCACTTCAGAAACACTATCAATAATAAGTCCTATAGATACATCCTTGATATCTATCACAATCACACAGGTTCTATCATTATACTCTCTTGGCTCTTTTTTGAAACGAAGTCTCACATCCATTACAGGGATGATCTTTCCCCTCAGATTGATGATACCCTTCACATACTCTGGCAGTTCAGGTATCTCTGTGATAGCTTGAAGTCCTATAATTTCAATAACATATTTGATTTCTATGCCGTAACTTTCCTTTCCTAGTGAAAAGGTCAGAAATCTACCTTTTTGGGTGTCTTCCTCCATTTCCATAGTATTTTTATTTACATCTGTCATATTTTCATCTCCTTTCCTTTGTACTACGATTTATATTAAAAGACCTTAGATAGACTTTGCATACCAATTCTGAGGTTCTTCATAGGGCAGAATTCATTCTTTGCCACTTGAAATCGACTCTACTTTGAGCATGAAAACCTGCTCCTACACCTGTTAATTATTGATTAAACCTGTGATATCTAGGATTAAGCTGATACTTCCATCCCCTAACAATGTGCACCCTGCAAGTCCCTTTATTTTTTTAAAGTTTTGAATATACTTTGGTAATGCCTTTACCACCACTTGCTGCTGCCCCAAAAGTTCGTCCGCAAAGATGCATAGCGTTTTATCATCATGTTCTACCATAATAATTATTCCGTTAAAAATACTTGTACTACTGTTCTTTATCTTATACACTTCATGCAGCCGCAGTATGGAATAACACTGGCCTCTTACCATAATCATTTCATTTCCGTCAGGATCCGTGATAATATCACCTTCTTTGGGTCTGAAGGACTCCTTGATAGAAATAGTGGGTAGGGTATAACAGGAGTTTCCAACTCTTATATTCATTCCATCTATTATTGCCAGTGTCAACGGTATTTTTAACGTGATTGTGGTTCCATTGTTTAAGATGCTGTCTACAGAAACCGAGCCACCAACAGCCTCAATATTTCTTGTAACTACATCCATTCCCACGCCCCGTCCAGAGAATTCAGATATACCATCTTTAGTTGAGAAACCTGGAATTAAGATAAGATTTAGAACTTCCTTATCAGACATATCATCTTCTGATCTATAGAGCAGACCCTGTTCTCTTGCCTTCATAAGAATCTTTTCTCTACTTAACCCCTTACCATCATCCTTCAAAATAATAAGGACGTCACTTCCAGCATTTTTTGCTTCTAGCGTAATCCTTCCTGAAGGAGATTTACCTCTCATTTCCCTATCTTCAGTAGATTCAATTCCATGATCAATAGCATTCCGTACTAGATGCATCAACGGATCAGAGATATGTTCAATTATATTCTTGTCAACCTCAGTCTCCTCACCAATAATCTCAAGCTGTACTTCCTTGTCTAGCTTCTTACACATATCTCGCACAATTCGGTGCATTTTATGAAAAGTAGTTGACAGTGGAACCATTCTGATAGACATTACCATGTCCTGTATATCACTGGTAATTTTATTTAGCTGTCGAGCAGCCTTCTGAAAGTTGTCCAATTCCAGCCCTTTCAAATCAGGGTTTTGTATAACCATAGCCTCTGCTATAACCATCTCCCCCACTAAGTCCATCAGTTTGTCCAACTTAGGCACGCTAACACTGATTATGCTCTGATGCATTGATGTAGAATTAATTTCTTTATCACTAGCTTCCTTTTTCCTTTTGTCCGGCTCATGCAGACTAGGTACCTTAATGGGATTTTTCTGGACCACAGCTTCCTTCACCGTAGAAAACTGCTTTAACTCATCAACATTTTCCAATTGAATCAATTCCAAATCTTTGAGAAATATAGCTTGCATGAAAAATTTATGCATTTCCTCGTAGGAGTAGTCTGTTTTAATGTATACCTTAAAACCTTCTCGTCTTATGATCTCAACACTATCATCATTGTCAATTATATCTTCCGGCATATAGAAAATCTGTTCAGTTATGTCTTTAAGGTTATGAATAATTGTATAAGCCCGTATGTTCTCCATCTCACACCCTTCTTCAAAATATATAACTGCTTTGAATGCATTGGCATAGATAGAAGTTTTCGCCTTATCTTGACTTATATAGTATCGTTGTCCCTTTGTATCAACTTTTTCTGGATCTTTTACAGGACCAGTAGAGATATTTGTCCGTTTTAAAATAGACAAATAACCTTTTATTCTCTCTATTAGCTGTGACACTTCTCCGTCAGCCTCATCACCGTTTTTGATCTTCTCCATTTCTATTTTTATGAAATCAACACCTTCTAACACTAAGTCAGAAAGAGTAGAACAATCAATATTATTTGGTTTTTCTTCACGTAAAAAATAAAATAAATCTTCAATATGGTGGGCAAGAGTCGATATATTATTGAAGATCATCATGGCAGATGAGCCTTTTATGGTATGCATAATGCGAAATATTTCATTGATGGCAGTGGGTGTATAACAGCTTGACTTTTCACTACTTAAAATAGATTGTTCCAGCTGTTCAATCAGCTGCGATGTTTCAAATATAAACATATCGAGCATCGGTTCATTTGTATTCCGCCCAGACACTTTAACCATCCCCCCCTTAGCCTCCCTAACTTTATATTGCTAATATTTTATTTAAAATTTCCACTATATGTTCTTCCTTGAAGGGTTTTACAATAAAGGTGTTTGCCCCCTGCATAATAGCTTCCCTCACCATGTTTTCTTGTCCCATTGCAGAAACCATTACAATTTTTGCTTGAGGGTCAAACTCTTTAATATTAATTAAAGCTTCTAAACCTGTCATAGTAGGCATTGTTATGTCCATAGTAACAATATCGGGTTTTAATTTTTTATATTTTTTTACACCTTCAATACCGTCTTCGGCCTCTCCGACAACTTCAAACCCATTTTTTTCTAGCATCATTTTAATAGACATTCTCATAAAGGCTGCATCATCAATGATAAGTACCTTTTTCATTTTGTTTCACGCTCCTAATAAAATTATTTTTGAATCTGACTTAAAGCATCTAAAACCATTTCTAAGGTTGAGAGAGTTCTCTCCCTCAAGGAAAATTTCTGATCATCCAGTCTCCAATTAAGACATATCTCCCGACAAAAACCAGATATCATATCTGCTACATTTTCACTATCTACATCAGGATGTATTTCCCCAGCCTTTTGTGCGTCTTCAACCAATTGCTTTATAAAAAGGGTACGATTCCTTAATATACTCTTTACTTTATCTGTAAGTTCAGGCTCACATCTTAAAACATCAAATACCTGCATAATTGATGTGATAGCTGGATAGTTCTCGTAGTATTCTGTATATGAGTTAATAAAATATATAATTGCTTCCTTGGGCATTAATTTTTTTAGTTTGGTTGATTGAAAGATGTCATTATCAAACTTAGAAAAATAATCCAATACAGCAACTAACAGCTGGTTTTTGCTTTTAAAATGTCGAAAAAGAGTAGCCTCTGAAACATCTTGTCTTCTAGCGATTTCCCTAGTAGATAACCTCTGTATGCCAAGTTCGTCTATAATTTCAATTGTTGTTATAATAAATCTTTCTTTTCTATGCAGTGCATTATTATCCATACATTTCCATCTCCCTAAGTGATCGCTTACTACTTCATTGTAAGTGATAGAATATTTCATGTCAATATTTGTATAAACATGTTTTATTAGGAAATATCAATACAAAATAAGCTTAAAAACAAAATCACCCAAAGCTCACTCATAAATAGTACGAGGAATTTTTAGGTGATTTTTTAATTTCAAAGAAAAAGAATATCATTTATAACGCTTTCCAGTAGGCTTGAGAGACTGTCAGACTATGTGAAAATTGCCACACAATCTGCTATCCATACCTTATCTAGCTAAATAGTCAATTGATCTTCTTTTGCCTTCCTGAAGAATCCATTGTGTAATTTTCTTTAATAATCAACTCTGATATTGGTACAATTTCATATCCCTGTTCCTGCAATTTTTCTAATACCAATGGTAGATATTCAGAAACATACTTTGCATTATTATGAAACAGTACAATTGAGCCCTTTTTAATATTTCTAGTGACCCTATCCACAACAGGATTGACTCCCATTTCCTTCCAATCCAAAGAATCAACATCCCACTGTATAGTGTAATAACCTATTTCATCTGCGGTCTCTATTAATAAATTGTTATAATCACCAAAAGGAGGTCTAAATACAGTTGGCCTCACTCCAGTAATCTCCTCTATCTTCTTCTCTGTTGTCCTTAGTTCTGTGATTATTTGTTCCCGACTCAGTTGTGACATATGAGGATGAGTAGAAGAATGGTTTCCTACTTCATGACCACGATCATGTATTTTCTTTACCATATCAGGATATTTATCAACCCAAAACCCAACCAAGAAGAAAGTAGTTTTCACATTATATTTATCTAAGGTATCTAGAATATCATCAGTAAATTCATCTCCCCAAGCAGCATCGAAACTGATGGCTATTTTTTTCTCTTCGGTTTCAACACTATAAATTGGCAGTCTTCTCTGGGGCGAAAATACTGCTGCAATTCCTGTGAGTCCTTTACTCAAACCACTGAAATAAAAAACAAGTCCCACAGCTACCAATATCACAACCAAGATGATGGCTATAACTCTTTTAGAAAAAACATAAATTCTCATATAAATCCCCCTATGGCAAAAGTATTCTATTAAAGTTTATTCTGTAAAAATAGAAATATGATGAATTATTGTAATCTATATTCGTTAACCTATTTATTGTTTTAGGTTGACTTTTATTTTGTAAATGATTATAATAATTTTGTATATATCATAGAAAAACTATCTCATTGGAGGGGACATTATTATGTTTAAAAAACTTAGTATTAGAGACCTTACATACTCTGGTCTGTTTGCAGCTCTCATTATCGTTTTAGGATATGTTTCTGTACCTTTACCTTTTTCACCAGTTCCAGTTACTGGTCAGAGCTTAGCTATCATGCTGGCAGGTAGCATTTTAACTACAAGACAAGCTTCCTTAAGTGTACTAACCTTTCTTTTTCTTGGCATTGTTGGAGTTCCAGTCTTTGCTGGGGGAACTGCCGGTATCGGCGTTATTCTTGGACCTAGAGGCGGTTATTTAATAGGTTTCTTAGCAGGAGCAATCGTTATTAGTTTATTAAAGGGTAAAGGTAATCGATTGAGCTTGTTAGCTATTGCTAATGTAGTGGGAGGAATTGTTGCTGTTTATACCTTAGGTGTTATATGGTTAAGTGTTGTTACAGGAATGGGATTAAATGAAGCTATTGTCGCTGGTGCTCTACCTTTTATACCTGGTGATATCGCTAAAGTTGTTATAGCTACTCCTTTAGCTCTAGTAATTAATGAGCGGGTTGGAAAAATGGTGACAGCCTAATGAAGGTCTTTATTGTTGATGGCCTAAGAACACCGGTAGGTAAGACAAAGGGTGCCCTGAAAAGCTTTTTACCAGAGGAATTAGGGGGAATGGTTTTAAAAGGTTTACTTAAAAAACAATCACTTCCCACTAAAACTATAGATATGCTTATCATGGCAAATGCAGTCGGACCAGGTGGAAATCTGGCCCGTCTTTCTTTATTGGAGGCAAATTTTCCAGTATCTATACCTGCTATTACCATAGACAATCAATGTGGTGGTGGGTTATCCTCCATCAATCTAGCTGCCTCACTCATTGAATCTCAACAATGTCATATGATTGTAGCGGGAGGTATGGAAAGTACTAGCTTAGCTCCTAAAAAGCAGTTTCATCCTATGGATCCTCGTTTTGAAGGAGAAGATAAATATTTTGAGAGAGCTCCTTTCTCACCTGAAAAAATAGGTGATCCTGGTATGATAGAAGGGGCTGAAGCCACAGCTAAGTTAATGAAGATTTCAAGAGAAGAAATGGATCGATGGACCTTAGAAAGCCATAGGAGAGCCTTCGAGGCCACTGTATCAGGTGTATTAAAGGAATATATTTTACCTGTAGAAACCTCCAAAGGCGTTATTAATAGGGATGAAGGTATAAGATCTAAAATGTCTATCAAACTTCTAGATAGGATGCCTTCCCTTTTAGAAAAAGGTAACATCACTGCAGGAAATGCATGTTTGACCCATGATGGTGCTGCAGTAGTGTTGCTGGCTTCAGAAACAGCCGTGAAAAACTACGGATTACAACCAAAGGCTCAATTCATAAAAGGCCTTCATAGGGGTGGCGATCCAAACTATCCTCCCCTTGCTCCAATTGAAACAATTAAAAGCCTGCTGACACAGCTTACATTATCTATAGAGGACATAGATGCTGTAGAAATCAACGAGGCCTTTGCAGTGAAAATATTGGCCTGCTGTCAAGAATTAAATATATCCTTAAATAAAGTGAATATATTAGGCGGAGCCCTTGCCTATGGTCATCCCTACGGAGCCTCCGGCGCCATGATTCTACTGCATTTAATGAAGGTCTTAGAGTTAACAAAGAAAAATAGAGGCTTAGCAGCTTTAGGCATCGGTGGTGGCCAAGGAGTTGCAGCAATAATAGAAATGTGTAGGTGATCCTATTGTTGATATACGAAAATCTATTTAAGTGGAAAGAAACCCAGCCTGATAAATTGGCTTTAGCATATGCTGATACTATGGTTTCCTATAGAGAATTGTATGAGAAAAGTTCTGCTATCGCCCGTTCCTTTGCAGCTACTTTGAAAAAGGGAGACAAAATTGTACTCATCAAGAAAAATCCTCTGCAGCAAATGCTATGGTTTTTGGGTGCCGCTATGGCTGGGGTTATCCCTGTATTAATAGATATTGAGACACCAGAGGGTGTAAGGGAACAAATATCTCAGTTAATCAAACCAACGCTTTTTATTGATGAAGCATTCTTTTTTTCCGCTCCCCTTACCTCTGCTCTGCCACAAGTGAAAAAGGAAGATGTTTTTTTAGGTGCCTTAACCTCAGGGACAACAGGGATTCCTAAGGTAATATGGCGGGATCATGAAAGCTGGTCAGCTGCATTTTCTCATCAAAGTGAAGTTTTTCATATTGGACCTAACGACAATCTCTATTTAGCAGGATCTCTAGTTTATACTGCAAATTTAAACAGCTGCCTTCACATGCTTTATGAGGGAGGTACTATTTATTTTGCTAAAAGAAAAACCCCTAAAACCTGGGTCAATGAAATAGAAGCCTTTGGTATTACTTCTATTTTCATGGTTCCAAGTCACTATCAATTGTTGTTAAAAGTGCTGAAAAAGCCAAGTCATACTATCAAATCTATTGTAAGTGCAGGAGCTAAAATCCAAGTACCCACAGTAAAAGATCTAATGGTCTATTTTCCTAATGCTCACATTACTGAATACTATGGTACCAGTGAACTTGGTCATATTACCTTCATTACGGCTAAAGAGCTTTTGTCCAAACCTGATTCGGTAGGCAGAACTTTTCCAATGGTTAATTTCCATTTAAAAGAGGATGAGATATGGGTAGATAGCCCCTATACTGCACCAGCATATAGAAACCATCCTACTGTAGGAGACATTGGGAAAATCGATGTAGAAGGTTACCTGTACCTATTTGGCAGAAAAAATGACATGATCAATAAAGGCGGTACTAAAATCATTCCAAGTCATATCGAAAAAGTGTTAATCGATTGTGAAGGAATTGAAGAAGTAGCAATTATAGGGAAAAAGCATGCTTCTAAAGGAGAAATCCTAGTAGCTTATATTGTGAAGAAAGATACTAAGCTCACTTCTCATCAACTAAAGGAATATTGTAGAAATCATCTTTTGAAACATGAAAGACCTCAAAAAATCTATTTTATAGAGAAACTCCCAAGAAACACCAGTGGGAAGATTGATAGAGAGCAGTTAAAATTTTTTATCTAGCAAACAACCTTTGACTGATTCTACTACCAGTATATGTTTTCTACCATTACCGCCTTTGCCCCTAACTTTACATTTTTTAACACCCATTTTTTATATTCCTGAAATCCTGTTCTATCTACAATATATCCTATATGTTCTTTTCCTCCAGATGCATTTTTATCTATATATTCTTCAATATAACCATAGGTGTTCTGTATGATTTTAATGATGCTTTCTTCATCAACCCAAATAATAAATTCCCTTGCAATCCTTGGGTTTTTCTTTCCTGTCCTACCCATTATGACAAGCTTATAATATTTTTCATGACTTCTAGTCCATGCAGAAGTAGGACACTTTCCTACACATTCACCGCATCCAATACACCTTTCATGATCTCTTACAGCTTTATAATTCTCAAAGCTAAGGGCTCCTGTAGCTCTTTTTTTACAGTTGTCAACACAGGCTTGACATCCTATACATCTATAGGCTTCGTACTGGGGTTTTGTCATTCCTATTATTCCAAAATCATGCATTCTTGATTTAATACAGTCATTTGGACATCCTGTGAGGGCTATTTTTACATGATAATCATTCGGAAAGATTACCTCCTCTATTTTTTTAGCAAAACTAGTGGTATTATAATTAGCAAAAGGGCAAACATTATTTCCTATACAGGCTGCTACGTTTCTTGTTCCTGCTGCAGGATATCCAGTATTTGGACTAATTTGATTGATATCGAGTCCTTCAATGACAGGTTGTAGTGCCTTATTTACTTCTGGTATATGTTTCATAGAAATACCAGGGATCTCAAATCCCTGTCTAGTAGTAATGTGTAATGTTCCATTTCCATACTTTTCAGCTATTTCTTGTAGCATGATTAAATATTTTGCATCTATATGTCCTCCAGGAACCCTAATTCTTGCAGCAGTTTTTCCTCTTTCCTTCGTCACTCTAAAGGCGTTTTTTTTTAACTTCTTCGTATTAATATCCATTTTCTCCACCTCCTAGTCCAGTAATTCTTTTGCTTTAATATAGTTGAAAACAGGTCCCTCTAAACAAATGTAAGTATCATTAATTTTACAGTGTCCACACTTACCAATCCCACAACACATTTTTCTTTCATAAGAAACCCAAATATTTTCTTCTTTTATGCCTTTGTTTATAAATTCTTGAACAGTAAATTTCATCATAATAGGAGGCCCTACCACAATAACATTTGCTTCACGAATGTTTTCAATCTCCAATTTTTTTACATATTCAGTGATCAATCCTACATTCCCATCATAGCCTTCTTCTTCCTTGTCTACGGTTACAGTGGTTTCTATTTTGGGGTTCCATTGTTTAAAGCTTTCTTTAAACAATATATCACTGGAGGATTTAAAACCACAAATCAATGAAAATTTCTTGATGCTATCGATATGATTTGAAAAATAATCAATGATTCCTTTTACTGGAGCAAGTCCAGTACCTCCTGCCGCTACGATCAACTCTTTATCTTTGTAAATATTTACATCAAACCCATTTCCATAAGGTCCTCTCATAAAAAGATATTGTCCAGGATAGAACGTATGGATGACATCTGTAACCTTACCCACTTTTCTGATTGTAAGATCTACATAGTCTGTTCCGATTTCGTTAACTGAAATAGGAGCTTCCCCATATTTGGGAATAGATACTTCAAAGAATTGTCCCGGCTTGACATCTCCCGTAAATTCCATTCTAAAAGTATAATCAATATCTGTATGAGGTTTTATATTTATTATCTTGGATCTAAAAGGCAGATACATGTTATTTTCCACTTATATTTCCCCCTTCACTACTTTATTTAACTTATTTACACAATTAGAAAATGAAATATATTCAGGACATGCATCATCACAACGTCCACAGCCTACACACATATGGTATCCAAACCTCTTATTGAAATCATAGATTTTATGCATCACTTTGAATCTCATTCTATCTCCCTTATCTTTTCTAAACTCATGTCCTCCTGCCATTGTTGTAAATCCATCTACCTGACAGGATGCCCATACTCGCCTTCTTTCTCCGGTATTAACATTGTCTTTATAGAAAATGTCTTGCATGGTGAAACAACCACATGTTCCACATACTGTATTGCATCTGCCACAGGCAATACAGCGAGAAGCATATTCCTCCCATATAGGCGATTTAAATATGGATATATCTAAATCCTTTGGAACATTAGCTGTTACTTCATTTTTTTCTATAAAACTTGGAGATACTTCCTCTGATTTTCCATTATGAAGATAGGATAAAAATTCCTCCTCCTTCACCTCAATGAATAGGATATCTCCCTTTCTTTTTATAAATAAAGAATAATCCTTGGTTTCATTCGTATTCATACTTACACAAAAACAGTTTTCAAAGCTTTTTTCACACTGCATAAGGACAAATTTTACTTTTTCCCTCAATCTTCTATAATAATAATCCTCTCCACCATTTTTTAAGTATATTTCATCAAGCCTCTTAACAGCATGTATATCACAGCTTCTTAGAAATATTAATATCTTTTTATCATTAAACTTAGGTTCTATCACCTCATCTTCTGTAAAATAAAAGAGTGTCTGAGTGATCGGAAGTATTACTTCCTTGGGAGAATAATGTGACTTTTGATCAAATTCAATGTCCTCTATATCATGTATTTCATCGTATCTTACCATATTGGTATCTGAATAAGTTCCTTTGTTTTTGAAAAGCTTTGGAGCATATACTGTATATTCTTTTTTTAGTTCTTCAAATATGTTTTTGAATTCAGTTAAATTTAGAGAAAATCCCATCATTTGTTACCTCCTTTGTTTTTTCTTTTTTGTTAGCTATATGCCAGTAAGTCCATCCTATAGAATTTCCTATGACTACATTGTTAATTTTATGACTATATGCAATAAGAAAACCCCCTTATGTTATGTTGTTTATAAAATAACACGAAAAAAGAAAAAGGACCGTGATGATCATCACACTCCTCTAAAATATACAGATAATTGTTCTCTATCCTTTACCACGATTTTTTTATTTTTATATTCGATAAGACCTTGTCGGTTTAAGCTTTTAAGACATTTGGAAACAGTTTCTCTAGTACTACCTAACATATCTGCTAAATAAGTGATACTTATATCTAAATTTATTAATATCCCCTCTTCTATTTCTACTCCATAATCTTTGCTTAGTTTCCAAAGTTTTGCTGCCAATTTTTTATCAATCTTTATAGGAATCGTATTTTTAAGCTGTCTATAAAGTCTTCTGATTTTTTTGTCCATAGAATGAACCACTCTTTGAGTCAATTTGAAGTCCATAGACATCGCCTTAAGAAAAATTTCTTTATCAATCCCTAAAATCCAACTATCCTCGAAAGCTTCACAGTTTGCAGATGCCGACATACTATCCAATATCACTTCGTTCATGATCTGTCCCTTATCCAATATATATATGACTCTTTTTTGTCCTATTTCAGACAGTCTAAATATGGTTAATTTTCCCTCAATTATTATGTATATGCTATTCACTATATCTCGTTCAGAGAATAATATTTCTCCCTTTTTAAGCTTAGTTTTAAAAGAAGATGATGATAAAAGTTCAATACATTCTTTATTTAAATCTTTAAACAACTCTAACTTTTGAATGAAATCCTTGATTGACTCCTCCACTAAAACCACTCCTGTTCCACCTCTGGATCATATGTACTGATTGTTTTAACGTAATTATAACATTATTGTTTTTTGTTTTCACCAAATTTTTAACAATAGACAACAAAGACTTTTTTATTATTTATAGTTTTATCTCTATTTTTTAAACGTATATTTTATGGGGGGCGATTTTTATGCTAATGGTTCTTTCAGGAGTTTTCACTGGTTTAGGTTTATTTTTGCTGGGAATGCGATTTTTGACTGAGGGTCTTCATCAGATTACCTCTAGTAGACTAAAGGATGTAATGAAAAATATACATCTTCATCCCTTGATAGGGATTTTGATTGGCATCATTACTACTACCCTTTTACAGTCCAGCAGTGGAACAACCATTATCGTAGTTGGTTTGGTTGAAGCAAATCTATTAAACCTTTATCAGGCTACCTCTATTATTATGGGAGCCAATATTGGCACTACTATTACGGCACAGCTTATTGCTTTTCAGCCTAACAAGTATATTTTTGTGCCTTTCTTAATAGGGCTTATTTTATCCTTTAATAAAAAAAACAGGAAGCTTCGTTTTCTAGGGGAATCTCTTTTAGGCTTCAGCTTAATCTTCATCGGGATTGATTTGTTAAGTAAAGGTGTTTCTCCTCTACAAAATCTTATACGATTTCAAGAAGTTTTGGCAGAGTTTGGAAAAACCCCTATTTTAGGCGTAGTTATGGGATTTTGTACTACTGCTATTATCCAGAGCAGCAGCACAGGGGTAGCCATTCTTCAATCCTTAGCTTCAAATCGTTTAATTACTCTTCCTGCAGCAATAGCTATTCTTCTAGGACAAAACGTTGGCACCTGTGTTACTACACTACTATCAAGCATTCATCTCACCGCCATAGGAAAAAGAGCGGCTTTTATTCATCTGCTCTTTAATCTCCTTGGTGTCATCATTATTTTTCCTTTTGTTAATATTTTAGCTAGTATTTCTTCTTCATTGTCCCCTTACAACGCTGCTAGACAAATTGCTCATGCCCATAGTCTATTTAATGTCATAACTACCATCCTTTTTATTCCTTTTATATCTTTCTTTGTAAAGACATCCGAATTTATTATAAAGGATTGAAAAGACTGTTAGATCAATCTTTTCATCCATCATGATAGATACCAAACAGTATTCTGGTACAATACACTGTAGTTCGAACATCCTGCTTAACAAATATCAACCGTCATAATATTTTGATTCTATTTTTTCTAGTTTGTGTAATAATAAAGTTTTTCCTCATTATCAATAGTCATCTTAACCCCTTGTTTAAACTTATAATATTTCGTTTTACTATAATCTACAACTTGCATTAAATGATCAGATGCAATAAACATATATAAACTCATAAAAAGAAAACCCCTTTATAAAAAAAAGTTAATCTTCAGTTTCATTCTCTTCATTAATGCATTTTATATCGTCCAAAAAAAGAAAAGACGCAACAAAAATCGTTATCCGTCATTGTAGGGACGACCTGTGGTCGTTCGAATGTATATGGAATTAGGCGACCACAGGTCGCCCCTACTCATGTCTCATTTTTCATCTACTATGCCAATTACTTAAAGGTGCTTGAAGGTGCAATTTACACCTTTTTAGGTTTAGTTAATCTGTTTATCATTCTTTTTCTACTTTTCCTAGATATATAAATAAATAGAAAGTACCATAGATAAATAAGCTTAATAGAAAGAAGTATAGAGTAAAGGTAATCGCTAGTTTATCTATACTAAACAGCAGAAATTTTATTAGTTCTAAAGGATTAAAAATCACATCCCAAGAGTTAAATCGAATAAACCTTCCTAAATAGATGGCATATCCACTAAGTAGATGAACAGCGGTTACAAACATCCATCCTACCCTTTTTCCTTTCTTCTTTTCAATGTACATAGTCTCTGACTCCGTTATCAGTCAAAAGCCTCAAATATAGCCTTTTAGTGTATAAAAAACACAATAGCCAGTTATTCACTTGTACTCGTATTTGAAAAATACCTATCATAACACTTTATTACCCACTTTATACTCAAGCCATAATTCTATGCATAGCCTAATCCAAATCTATTTTAATAAAATTTCGCTTGTCAAATTCATAGTGCTAAGCTGGTGAGCTTTTATCTTTGCATTAGATAATGTGTAAATCTGATCTCCTATATATAATACCCTGCTTACATTTTTTTCACTGTCATACCAGTATGATCCCGCCTTTTGATAATCTTCCTCTGCCAAATGGGTTATCCCTCCTTTTAGGTTAAATCCATCTGTCATATCCAGATGATAAATATAAGCTCCCTGAAAGGCGAACTGTCCCCACTCGTTAGGTGTTCCGGATTTATTTTCTACGATCGTTACAGGAAAAGCCAGTAAATTTTTCTCCTTTGAAAAAAGCAAAGCCTTATGGTCCGTTAAAAGTGGGGATTCTGTTCCTCTATCTCCGATTTCAACTTTAAATTTTTCTATGGGCTGATTCACATTTTGAACATCAAATACAGCCACTTTCATTCCCGCCTGTAGAGTATTCCCCTTTGTCTCCACTACTTCTTTTCCAAATCCTATAATATGATTTTCATCATAAGGATGGAGATAATCGCTATAGCCTGGTATTTTTAAATAGCCCAGTATTTTAGGCGCCTGAGGATCCTCCAGATCAATTACGTAAAAGGGATCGGTCTCTCTAAAAGTAACCATGTATCCCCTATTACCCATAAAACGCATGGCATAAATTCTTTCAGTAGGTGCTATGTCTTCTAATCTTCCTGTTATCTTCATTTGCTGGTCTAAAATATAAACATTATTTTTAGAAGTAAATTCATCTGTACGCCATATGTTTCCTGTAGTTGTAGCAATTCTGAAATAACCCTGGTTTTCATCCATGGAAAACTGGTTTAATATTCTTCCAGGTACTTTTCCTTTGTTTTGATACTGAACCTCTCCTTTATTTAATTCAAACTTGTAGATCTCGGTATCATTGGTATAAGCCGGCACCCGCTCTCTCGGTGCCAGTAAAGATGTTGTCTGATCAGTATACTCATATTTATTAACAGCAATATATAGATTCTCTAGAGAAGCATAAATATTTTCACCTCGACCAAGATAAGTATAAATAGTGGCTTTATTTTTGAAATTTCCTAAATTCAGACCCATGATAGTAATATAATTAGGTTCTATCGCATCAGGAAAATATCGGATATCTTTGAAATCTACTTTTTCTATTTCATCCCCCAATAAGGAATCCTTATAATGAGGTGTTAGTTCTGCAGAATCTTTACTTTCCATAATACGGTAGCCAATATTATTATTTGTTACCACATAAATATTATCATTGATCAATCGTGAAGACACATAAGACCCTTCTAGTGCAATTTCACGTTCTTTTTTAACATTCTTTTTATCTTTTATATCATATAGTTTCATATGCACTGTATTTGTTGGATAATAAGATGCAATCATTGCTCTCTCAGAAGCTGGTTCAGCTGAGTCATAAATAATTGGTTGGGGAATTTTGATAGAATCATAGGAATATCCGATTACTGCCAGGTAAGAATCTCCTAAATACATTTCCGTTGGTTGAAAGGTTTTATCATCTATTGCAATTTTATTAATAACTTCTAGTTTAGCTGGAGTCTGAGTATCAATGATGATGATTTCCCTATCATTTATTTGATAAATATATTTACCGTCGGTTTTTACTATATCTGCTTCATCCACTCCTTGCACTTGAACATTTGTTGAAGAATAGTCTCCACCAGAAGCACTATCCTGAAGAGCTGTGGATTCTTTAAATGATCCTGAATCTCTACTGATGTCCACTGATAATCCAAACATCAAGTCATCAGCGAAATATAGCTCTTGCTGTTCATCATATTCTTCTAGTAGCAATTTAAAGTTCTCTAACGAGCCTATTGTTGGCAAATCATTCACATTATCTACTGTTTGTAAACTATTTACGTGATCCACGGTTATGTCACTATGTGTGAATCCATAAGCAACTAAAAACATAGAAAAGAAACCAAAAACTATCGGTAAAATATAACCCCTTCTTTTCATTCTATTCCCTCCTTAATTATTGCACTCTGTGAAAGTGACTAACACCAAATCAAAGATTTGGGTCACCTACTTTTCTTTCCTAATACTTTTAGACGAATTTTCAATAAAAAAGTTCCATTTTATCCATAACTAAAGACGGAGTAATCTATTTATTTAATTATCACTGTATATCCACATTCTTCTCCTCCAGAAATTATTGTTTCAGTTAACTCTACTTCTAATGATTTTTCCAGTACCTCTTCATATAACCACTTTATATGACCTTTACAACAATGACAGTATAAAATCGGTATCTCTTCTTTTGCTCCCTTTACCATATTGCATACACATTTTCCAAGTCCAAATAGACCATAAATTTTGTTATTAAATAGTTCTAATCTTTTTCCTGCAATTCCTATTTTCTGTAATTCAATGAGAAATTCATCTAATTTAGGATGTTTTTCATATAAACGCTTTGCCTGTTCTAAAGCTTTTTGAGGTTTGCATGCACAGTCCTCACGAATCTTAATACAAATATCTTTATCAATTGAATTTTCCATTCGTTCCATTACAGTTTTCGCAAATTTCGCCTTGATCTCTGGACTAGTACTTCCGTTTATTTCCTTATATCTCGCTAATACTTCTTTTCTTATCTCTTTTCCAACATAATTATCTAAGCTCTTCTTTAATCTTTTAATAAACTCCATACCCGAACCTCCTAGTCAAAAATTGAAAGCTGATTATTTCCATACCCTTGCTTATAATTTTTAATAATATCATCCATTTTGTAAAGAATTCCTAACCTGTCACATTCGCCTTGAAATAAATACCACCATGACAACAACCCTTGTAAATATTCATATTGTAGTTATTCCCAAACCAAGGGTTGTCAGCAAAATAACCTGAAATGATAGTTTTCGCCTGAATAAATCTCATTTTATAGCCCCTTGTCCGCAAGAAAATTTGTAAACTTCTTTTCCGACAGCACTTCATTGGTTACAAATTTTCCATCATAAAAAAGGCTGTATGTTGTAAAAGGCGCAGGTGCATTCTGTGCTCGCTCTTTTGATTCATACTTTATCAAAGCAAAGTCAACACCTCTTGCCTTGGCAATTTCTGCAACTAAAGGAGCATATTTTTCAGTATGCGGACATTGATTCGAGTAGTATAAAACCATCCCCTTATCATCAATTATTCCCTTTGTACAACATTCCTTGAATTTTGGTTTTTCTACATTCTTTTCAATTGGAAGGTATAGTAGTTCATAATAAGGCTCGACAATATCACAAATTTCAAAGCCTTTATATTTCAAATGCTTGGGGTCTGACAAGAAGGGCATTTTCTTTTTTGATGAAAGAATAACAAGACCCTTTTTATCCTGCAGCTTTGCGTCATTAATGCATTCTCCTAACAACTTGTTTGCATAGCCCTGCCCTTTATATTGCCCTGAAACCCAAAAACAGTTTATAAACATATATCCCGGAGCATTTACAGGACACCAAGCATTTTCAGCTGGTATATACTCGATAAAAACCTTCCCCCGTACATTCAGTTTCTTGAAAACTAATCCATCATCAAAGTGCTCTGTCATCCACTGTTTTTTTGACGAAACACAAGATTCTCCTTTTTTATCACTAATAGCACAGCAAATATTCTCTGTGTTAATGTTATGCTTATTTATCGTTATAATATCCATTATCATTCACCTCAGCTTCTACCTTATACTGCAATATTACTGCTTCGAATTCGGAGCCCTGCCACTGTTTTTTCTTCTAAATGCACTATTTCATAATTCATTGTTTATACCTCTTTTCATTTTATGATGAAATCAGTATATCACTCGTAACTTGACAACAGCATGTCATATTATAAATATTTTTTTTATCCTTCTTGAAACTTACTTTTTATAGTCTCCCTACTATGTTTTGGCTCTAAAGTCTCTGCAGAATTGCCATAGATAAACTTACGAATTAACGTGATTATCGTTCTGGATTTTCCTAAAAAATCCTCCAGCTTGTATTCACGATATCTCTGTTTCTTATATACTTTAATCAGACTATCCTCTACACGTACTCGTCCACTTTGAATTTCTAAATTTAATATAGATTTAATTAATCTTTCTCTTTTTAAGCACAGTAGTAAAATAAATAAACTATAAAGCTATATTTGTAGACACTTTTAGCACCTCCGTAATAAAAATCTTCAAGAAACTGGGCCAAGTTTCTTCTGCCTCTCCAATTATTATATGGTCACAATACTTTCTTGCTTCATTGGGTAGTAATGATACATGTGGTCCCCCTTTTAAGGTCACATTTCAAAATGACTCAAAGCCTTATTTAATGCTCTAGTAACTTGTCTTGATAAGTGAACAACCTCAGAACTATGTGTTAGACGAGTTCTATTATGTAGATCTAAATTATTGCAAATAGCTTGATTTTTCGTTTTTAACCTTCCAAATAGGTTTCAATATAGAATTCTACTGATATCTCTTTGAAATAGATCAAAGAAATATAACCAGTTAAAGTCCCACCTTGCTACAAAACTAGGACTTAGGCGAAGGACTATGTCCTAGTCCCTAAAAATGCTTCTCCTATTTAAATCTGGTTTTTCAAACTTAATCGTAATAAGTAATTCTTCAATTGCAGCTAAAACTACAATAATCAATAAGATTCCTACTAGAATACCATTTTCTATATACAATAATATCATAGGCATTAGATATAAAATGATACCAGAAATTTTATTCGCAAGTGTATGAATAAAAACAACTCTCTTATATTTTAATTTAGTTAATAACATATTTAACAAACGAATAGCGATTATTATAGCTACAAATTGGTAATTCATTTCCAAGATCGAAGAATACAGTTTGAAAAATACTAATACCAATATACAATAGAAAACAAAATCAGCAGTTGAATCTAATTTGGCACCTAAATCACTTTCACACCCCAGTTTCCTTGCAATATAGCCGTCAAGTACATCACTAATACCAATTACAATATAGATAATGATGAATCCAATACGTACTGACAAAAATGGAATCAATAAAACTGACAATATAATCCTTAATACAGAAAGTATATTTGGGACGAGCCTGTCAATAGCCTCAACCTCCTTTCGCAGATTATACAAAATTTTTTTTCATCGTCTTTCGCCGTCAAGATAGCCACGTCGGTTACTTAGATAAATCGATTATATTTATTATTCTACTTGCAATAACATTTGGCATGGACAGTAATTTTTAGGTCCCTACTTTTTACAAGTACTGTCTGATATATGCTGTAACCTCTTTGAGAGATTTTTTCCCTTCAGGGGTATGCTTAGGAAATATGGTGAAAACATGGAACATACCCTTCCATGATGTGACATACTCCCCCCCCACCTACGCTACGCTTAGAGGTGGGGGCTTCTTGCATTGTTAGATGATGGCTCATGCTCCGCGAAGCCAGAGCCGTAACGGATGACGGCATTCTAAGATAATTCATAAGTGAATCTTCTAATATTACAAAATCAAATATTACCTTTACATCCTCTTTAAACTATCTATCCAATAATTCTTGTATTAATATGAAGGCCTTATCCATTTCCAATCCTTTGATACCTACCATATTAATGTAAATCTGTTTCTTTTCTAACGCTTCTCTGAGTATCTTGATAAAAATACCCTCCCCAGCAATTTCCTGATTATTTTCTGAAGTGGTATTCACACCACAACTTGGAGAACGATTTATACCTACAATTCCCAATACTGTAAATCCATTTCTAATATACTCTTCTATTTGAAATACAATTTGTTCTACAAAATTATTGATTATTTTAATTGAATCCTCTTTTTTAAGTTCTTGTCGAATTCTTGTATTCTCTACGACTACTGGTCGTTCTCCACCATGAATATCCCTGCGGTCTAATCCCAAACACAGTATCTCCGGACATGGCATTTGGATTATACCTACATTAGATTGAAGCAACTGCTTCATAATAACTTCGTTTGTACCTGGATAATCGGCGGTTCCATCAGAAATTGAATTTTGATTCAAAATGCAGTGAGAAACTAATATAATTCTTTTACTCCTAGTATCAGAAAACATTAAAATTACCTCCAAATTCTATTCAAACTAAATTTAAACATATCAATAAGCATTTGTTAAACAATTTACTTCTAGCTTGTCGGAAATAATCCTCGATACGATGTCGCTGCCGCCGCCCATTACTACTAACGTTTCTAGGATTAGCGACATCCTATCAGTATTTTCATCGCTCAAGCCAAAATGTTGCTAACCCTATGTTATATGCTATCCCGTTTACTCTAAACTTTCTACTCCCACTAAATCATTGATTTTTATGACACATCGAAAAGATGATATGACCTAAACATTTATTTAACCCCTTTGCAATCTAAGAAAAACGCACCATACTAACCGCCGAAGATAATGCTCATAATCTTTGTTAACTGAAAGCAGGTGCAACGACTCCAGCTAAAATAATCAAAAGAGAAACAGCCGCAATCAATATGTTTTTTCCAGAAGCATTTTCATCTTTTATAATTTCAGCAAGGCCAACAGCGAAAGAAAATACGAATACAAATGGCCAAATAAACCAAGTCCAATAATAAAAAATTCCAATTCCTTGCATAAGTCCTATTAACATTTTGATTCCCCCCAACTTCATTAAATATAAATAATCTTCATTCCACATTATATTACCGATGCTACATAGTCTATAAAATATCTTCCTTCGCCTTTTATATCAAGTGTGCAACATGAATATTTTTTCTTCCTTTTCTCAACTACCTTAACATCATTATGTTATGGATGGCATATAACATCCTTGATGATTTAGTTTCTGCACCCTTCCCTGCAATGGTAATAGTTTACATAATTTATGATTCAAACTTCTGTTTCTTTCTTTCATAACCAAACGCAAGGATATGCTTCTTTTTTTGCGTATTTCACAGAACGCCCCGTGTTTGCGACGTCCGTCAGGATCAGATAGCTATTATCTTTGCCTGGTGGATGTGGGCAGGATGACCTCTTGATGATACTTCAGTCTGACGTTCCGTCTGCTATGCCCCTGTGCTAAGTGCTTTGTTAGATGATGTAGGCTGCCCCGTAACTTGAAAGCCGCTAGGATGTCTGTCAGCTAATAGGTAATCAATTCTAAGTTTAATAAGGATGTCGATATCTTCAAGGGTTGCTTTGCGAATATTCATTAACCTATCCCCCCAATAATGTATTATTGATTACATCACATTTTCTAACTTCATCCAGCCACTTTTCAGCCCTTTTTCTATGTCCCCTGAATCTTTTGAATTTTCACATTGCCCATTTGACAATTCTTCTTTCAACACAATCTAAAGTGTATTTAATAGCTGATGCATTATACTTCCCAAAGTAATTTATCCAGCCTCTTAAGATGAGAATGGTCGTGTTATAAGAAGTGGCGATATCTTTTTCCCTATAACTCGTCACATATATAAAAGATGTGAATTAATACAACAACACATAATGCCCTTAATCTGCTACTGACAATTAGCTACATTCAAAGGCTTAGGTTGTTTACCGTCTATGTCAGTATATCCATAATCTATTGCAACCTGTGCTGCAATCTGTTTTGTTCCACTTTTATCAATAACATTCTCATCTGTAGCCAATGCAGCTATTGCAAGTCCAATGAATTCTGCCGATTCTGAAGTAGTTACATAATATGCCCTTACTCCTGCACTAAACATTTTATCAAAACGGCTAAGAGGCGCTGTCCAAAATCCCTTTTTATTCCAAAATTCAGTTCCATCATTATAATATTCATATCCGCCCCAAACACTATTAACTAAAATATCAATTTTCCCTTGTTCGGCAATAATGTTATCAATGACCATTTTCGTTTGGACATCATCTGTATGGTCACATTTAATAGCATATCCAGTGCCACCTGCATTTTTGATTTCTAATTCTATTTTTTATAAAGTGCCCTCAAGATTTACTGCGCCATGAAACTCATTTTTAGTTCTTCCAGTAAAATAAACAACTGCTCCTACCTTGTCAAGTGATATGGCGATTCCTTCTCCAATACCTCTTGTAGCACCTGTTACCAATACAACATTACTATTATCAACTGCGAGAAGTTAGATATTTGTACAAGTCTCTCCTTGCTTAGAATAGAAACAAAAAACCTCAAGAACTATTATAATAATTCCCAAGGCTTCATGTTCTTTAGATCTCTTGCTCCATGTATAATAGCTAAAATTAATATAATTTCTCCATCCAGTTTATAAATAATACGATAGTTATTAAATATTATTTCCTTAATATTTGAACTGCTTGTCTCTGGAACTTCTCTCCCAATATTGGGAAAACTTGAAAGTTTTTCAACAGCATCAAAAATTCTTTCCACTACAACTAAACCATAATACTTAGAATCTCTCGATATATAATCTCTAATATCTTCTAAGTCTATAACTGCTGGTTCTGTCCATTCTATTCTCATTTTTTTATAACTCTCTTCCTTACATCTTCATGAGTCATAATTCTTCCTTCTTCTGCTGCCTCAATAGAAGTCGTTATTTTTTTCTTTACATAAAATTGATACATTATATCGTCCCAAGTAGCTTGTTCAGGTAAATTTTCTATTATTTTTCTAGCATCATCCTTCGCAAAATCCAAATCAAACACCCCATTTCGAATATAGTTTTCTTACTCAATTATACCATAAACTATCTTTATCAATTATTATTTTTCAATTTTTTACCTTTTAAATGTATATACCTCTCTTTTTTGGGTAACTCTTTCTTTACAACATTCCACACAATATCTAAATCTACTCCAAAGTAATCGTGAATTAATACATCTCTCAATCCAGCCATCTCTTTCCAAGGAATATCATGCTCTCTATGCCTTAACTCATATGCTATCTTTTTTGTTGCTTCCCCTATAACCTCTAGATTTCTAATAACGGCATCTTGAATAAGCTTTGATTTAAAAAATTCCACTTTTCCTGGTTCTACATAGGTTTCAATATTATGAATGCATTCTTGCAATCCTAAGTATTTGCTCACGATTTTCTTTTAATAATTTTTGTGTTTTCATTTTATATTCACCTTAATATCATTATATCACGATTAATATATTTTCTTAAATTAAACTCAAATTTCCTCTGTACTTTATAATTTCTGTCGTATAACAGTATAGTATTCGAGATATTTCGCAGATGTTCTTCCTGCAGAATATGTGAGGACGGTCCCTAGAGGAATACCCACCCTGAACGAACTCGAATATTGTGTTAAGTGCTGTGGCAACCAAAGCCTTGTTCTACTCAATCTTTTATTACACAATATGAGAAGAGAGCGAACTAACTTATATACAAATTATATCAGTTCCAACAGTTTTCTTTAATAAAGCCTAATTTTTTATACATGATGATATGAGGGCCAATAGACGGATAATCAAATACTTCACCGTGTGCTTTAAAACCTAATTTACTATAATATTCTTGCACAGTTGTTCTTCCTTTGCACCATAAAAAATTAACACCCTGTTCTTTTATTAAATTTTCAGCGTAGTTAACCACTGACCTTCCAGCTCCTAACTTTTGAAAATCTTCAAGAGTTGCCATTGCTCTTAACCGATATTGCTTTTTAATAGGAAAATCAGGATGCTTTTCCACACAAAAGGATGCAACACTTACCAGCTTTCTTTGGTAGAATACTCCAACATGAAATGCATTATCTTCATGGTCTGTAACATACTTACAGTCTTCAACTGTCTGGTGGGGACGTAGAACACTATGTCTAAGACTGTAAGTCATTTCTGCCTCAATTCTTCTAACTTCAAACATGTTTTCCCCTCATTTTTTATAATATGTGAAGCTTCCTAATTCACATTTTATTACTGATATTTAGTAACATCAGACAATTCAATAGATTGCAGCACCCTACTCCGATATTAGGGTGTCACTGTCAAGGTAGACACGCCAGTTGCCCGGCACACCAGATCCCGGCGTGCGGAACTACCGCACCGGGCTCCTCAGGTATACTCACTTCTGTTTGGTTAGACCTTACCTGACAGGGACTTTCACCCTGTAAGCAGATGCCAAGCTTTGCTTGGCGCACTAACGTTCCGCATGTTCCCGAAGTCTGGTTATTACATACATATTATACCATATTTTAGGAACACGCTGTTATATGCAGTGCCACAGCTTCTTGCTCAGAGTCCACCATGGATGGTGACCCCTTAAAGCCTCTGCTGGACTAACTACAAAGATCTTAATACCAAATTGCCTTATACTAATCCTTAACAAATTCTTTTCCATTCCACTTATAAACGTCTTCAGAATTCTTCCCCTTTATATTGTCGTAATACTCTATATTAAACGTGACATTGTCTATTTTCGTAAGCTTTGTAGAGTAATAGCCTGTCGCTTTGCTTATGAACAGTGAAGAATAATCCCTAATAGGCAATACCTCTATTTTTCCATCCTCTCTTAGAGTAAAAAGCTTATAGTCCCTACCATTATTTGATGTATACTGACCTATTGTAAAGTCCAAATCGCCATCATCATTATAATCATCAAATTGAAACTCAAATGAAGAATTAAAAATTAATCGCTCTTTGTATATTGTACTCAAATCAGTTTTAGCAATAGTATTACCAAATTCATCAGCTAATTCAATAATGAAATACCCCTCCAAAAGTGTTCCCTGGTATGCTCCTGGATTCCAATCCTCATAATATTTGCCTTTGGCCATTCTTAGTCTTAAATATTGATGCTTTCCATTAACAGGGAATAAATCATTATTCGATACTGTCATAGGTGATTGGACAAGAATATCTGAGTAGTTTTCTTTATTCTTATCAGGTTTGTTAGAAGAAACTGTTTTCTGGTAAGAGTAAGATGAAAGAAACAAAATTAACACAAGAGCTGAAACCGCTATACAAGTTATTTTTTTCAAAAAGATAACCCCTTCCTCTATTAATTGGTACTTCATACCAATATGAAGTCGCTACAAAGCCTTTCCTCAGCAAAATCCGCGCAGTGAGGTTTGCATTATTTCCTGCAGTCCGGATAATGTTTCCTTTGCGGGCTGCATATTGATATAAGAGAAATTTTGGGAATCGTGTGTTAGCCGAAGTTAAATTATTTTCTTAGTATATAATCAATGAATCCTTGTCTAATTCTTTCTCCCTCATATATTCTTTCTATAATTCTTCTTTCTTTAAGAACAAATTTCATATCACTAAAATACTTTTCTGCTTCATTATATTCAAAATATGAATGAATAACTGGGTCATCATCCATTTGCTCATACTGATTTTCACCTAAATGAGGTCCTTCTCCACATCTAAAATCATCAATAGAAAGAAAATTTACAAACATGAGACCATTGGGTTTGAGTACTCTCTTCATTTCTATAATTGATTTCTCAATTTCACTCTTCTTCATATGGAAAATTGAATTATACGAATAAACAAAACCAAATGTTTCATCAGTAAAATCTAGTTTTGTCATATCACCTAGCCTAATTCCCAAATTTTGATTATTACTATGCCCAAATTCATCAGCCTTCTCAACTTGATTTATATCCAAATCAATTCCAGTCGTTTCATATCCATGATTATAGAACATGCTCAATGGCGGTTTGCTGCCACCAGCTCCACAATCCAATATTTTTCTTGAGTTTTGATTATCTTCCTCATTACACAACTGGAGAAATCTATATAATGGTGTTTGATTAAATACAATTTCTTTCATCTTGATCCGCTCCTTTTGTTTAGATTTTGGCCAACGCCCTTAGGCTTAGCGACATCGGACTTTCCATAAATACTAGCTTTCCGATGTCTGCTAAGCCTATGTTA
Organism: Anaerovirgula multivorans; assembly: GCF_900188145.1. GTDB lineage: Bacteria > Bacillota > Clostridia > Peptostreptococcales > Natronincolaceae > Anaerovirgula > Anaerovirgula multivorans. The sequence continues at coordinate 153,129 of NZ_FZOJ01000003.1, forward strand.
TATGTCGTTTTAATCTCAGTTCCTGTGAGCTACCCTAATTCTTAGTTTTTTATTGGCACAAATCTTTTAAATGCTTCCCATAAACACTCTCGAGTAAAATCCGGCCATAAAACAGATGTGGTCCATAACTGAGTTTTTGATATCTGCCATATAAGAAAATTGCTTATCCGTATCTCTCCGCTTGTTCTAATGAGTATATCTGGATCAGTGAGGAATGTTCGTTATGCTTGATTTACTATAGTCCTCTTTATCCTTCTTCATATCTATTCCCCAAAACAAATAATAGAAAATACTGCCCGTACGCATTGACCCTAGTTAGACTGCTTTGAAAATAACATAGTCAAGGTAGACACGCCTGTTGCCTGGCGCACCGGGATCCTCGAGTATACCCGCTTCCGTAATCGGTTATATATTTTAAAAAATAGAGGCCATTATAAATATTTATTAAAAATTACGTATTAGTGCATCAATGAATAATAACCATTATTTACATAGATTTTAGTTGTTCTATTTGTTTTCTGTGGTCTTCAGCATTCTCTTCCGGGGATTTAGTCGGGTCATCTCTAGAGTAGCTTTGACATGGTAGATACTCACACCTACCACAATGTTCCATTTGTTTTTCGTTAATACAGCAATTGTATACATCACAAATATCTTCACCTGTGTATTGTAGCCAAAATACCTTACCTTTGATTTCCGGACAGCCTTTACAATCTTTAGGAAAAGACTTACACTCTGTACATACTACCCCACAACAACTTATTATTTTATCCATCCAATAATACTCTCCTTAAAAATTAATAAGTAATCATTATATTGCTTCTTTATCTATGCTATTTGTACTTTTAACTGGGGTGGCGAGTAGTATCGAGGTTCTAGTTTTATCTTTCTTATCATTTTCCCTTTGCTACAACAGGGGCATATTGTATGATCTACTCCTGTTAGTTTGAAGAGCAGTTCCTCCCAAGTCTCTTTCTTCTTTGTATCCTGTAGATTTTCTAGAACTACACCTAAAATATTTTTACATTCCTTTAACTTTGTTTTTTTATTCCTACTGCTTAAGATGCCATAGTGTCTAATCTTTATAAACCTATCAGGAAGAATGTAAAGAAAAAATCTTCGAATGAATTCTAATGCATCTAAGCTTATAATTTTATTCTTATTATTGTCTTTTAATTACATTCGACAATTTCCTTTATTTACCTTCAATTTTTACCCGCTATATTTCGATATATTATGACAGAAACATTGTTTAAACTTAAAAATGCAGTCTAAACAGGAGTTGTTGTTCCATTTGAAAACATAGCTCAAATCAGCCTCTCTCTTTGCAATTCATTTCCCTCATTTTTTTGCATCAAATAAAGTTCTGTAAAAATAGAATGTTTTTAAAAAAGTGTTGGGATAAAAAAAAATATTGGAATTTTAGAAAAAGGAACCCAAAAGAGAAAATCAGGATTTCACTCCCAACTTTCGCTCTTTTCGAACATGATATTACCACCGTTGCTTCCCTCGGTGGTAACCCAGATTTATAATCTAATCTGGAGATGTTTTTAATTAAACAGATTGATAAGATATGCAATAGATTCAGTATACCAACCCCTTTCCCTCTTTTACATCAAGAAATCTTTCTGATTTTGTTTATCTACATCACTATATAAATACATAAATATCATGCTTATAAAGATTAAAGCTGACCCAGAAAAAAGCATTAATCTTAAAATTGATGTGTATTTAAGAAGTATGCCAAATAATCCATAGGATATAGGCAGAGATATATTGCCAACCATTGAGGATATACTAAAAACACGTCCAGCCATATCACTGGAAGTATTTAGTTGAAGAATTGACTGCCAATACACAGAAGCATTTGCAATAGCTGCACCAATGAGGAGTAACAGGAGCATATAAGGTATAACAAAGGTACTTGTTATAGACCTGGTTATTGCAATAGATAAATAGAAAACACCCATAGCAGCAATAAAAACAAATAAATTCTTGTCCTTAAAATCGCTTTTGCCACGTAAATGAATAGAAAGAGCACCCAACAACATCCCAAATCCCATCATCATTTCCAGATTACCTAAAGTTTGGATACTGTCTCCCGACAACTCTTTTGCCAGAAATGGCAGAGATACTATAAGAGCTCCTACAAAAAGATGCGCTATTCCTATGACTCCTATAGTAATTACAAGCTTCCTCCTACTTAGTAAATACTTAATTCCTGTTGCTATCTCATGCCGTAGTGTGTTGGTGCCAGGAGATGAATCAACCTGTGGAGGAATGGTTATAAATCCTTCAAAAAATGCTGATATAAGGTAGGAGAGCCCATTAATAAGAAATACTAAGGTAAAACCAAAGAGGCCTACAAAGGCAGCTCCAAGTACAGGGCCGATAATAATACTGGCAGCATCCACCATTTCACTTAGAGCATTGGCTCGAGGTAATTGTTCCTGCTCAACAATTTGAGGGATTACTGCCTTTATAGTAGGATCAAAAAAGGCAGAAGCTAGAGATATCAGGATAGCTGCAGTAAAAATATGCCATAGTGCTAGGATATCAATGACAGAAAGAAAAGTAATCACAATTACACAAATTCCTCTGAGAATATCACTGGCAATAATAAGCATTTTACGATTCCATCTATCTATAAATACGCCTGCAAAAACACCGAAAGCCAACCCTGGTAATACAGATGCAGCCATAAAGAAGCCCATAATTATGGGAGAATTCGTTTCTTGCAAAATCCACCATGCAAGAGCAATCCCGTAGAATTTATCACCAATTTGAGATACCATTTGTCCTGTCCATAGCAAAAAGAAATTTTTATTTAAAAATAGTTTATGAAGCATTTTATTTTCACCCTTTCCATTTTTTAAGTACATTGATAGAATAAACTATAAAGTTATAGTCAGGTCAAGTGACTTTATAAATAGAAGGTGAAAGTTTTTATAGAGAAAACTAAAAGCCCTTTAAAATAAAAAGATTATGTATTTTAAAGGGCCTTCATTTTTAACTATTATCTTGCTGTTAGATATTTCTGATGATTATCTTGATTCTTTCCTTAAAACTGGTTGTTCAAAATTTTCCTTATAGTCTCCGTTGTATCGTTCATCTAAGAACCGTTGGACTTTTTCCGGATCAGCCTTCGCCTTATCAAGCGGCAAATCGAAAAGCACGTTAACACCGTGAAAATCAGGATTTGGACTAATTTCACCGCTCTGGAAATTGAAATCAAAGGCACTTGTATCATAAAAAGCACCGGAACTTATCTTTACTATGCCTGAAGGAATTTTCAAAGTTGATGCTATGTCTTCAACTGTCATCTCAATGGTTGAAGTCAAAGAAATTCGTCCAGGGGTAGCTATAGTTATACTTAATAAAAAAAATGATGCTATTCTTAATGATTACTATCCTATTGTCTTTTTTCATTATCTTTAATGGGTATACTGATAAAAGTGAAAAATCTGCAAATAGTATACTTGTTGGGCAAGTATACTACTAACTTTTCTGTTTGAAATTTAATTATTCTGTAAAAACTTTATTATTTTTAACCATGCCGACTTAGTATCTTCAAAATCTTTATAATGCTCTTCTACATGTGTATGATAGAATTCAAGTTCATCCAATATATTTTCAAATTCGTTATTTCCAAAATAATTACAAATCTTTGGAATTACATTTGATAAGTTTTCTTTCATTCTCATTATTTCTGTTTCGTAATCATCTCTTTGAGTGATATAAAGCAAGAGTGGCTTGTACCTAATCCAACCGATGGTAGCTCTTAAAAATCTTTTAGTAATTGCACTCGAATCAGCCGTCATAGCTTTTAACTTGTTAGGAAGCACGCCTAAAAGTAAATGCTCATAAGTAGCAAAGCCATCATGGAAGGTATAGCAAGGAATTTTCCTTATATTACATTCACCAATACAGGTGCTTAAGAAAGTGTCTTCGCCTCTTGCTCCTGGTGGATTATAAAATGGAAATAATTTATCGAGATTCTTAAGGTTAAAGCCCAGATTAGCACCCGAAATAAATTTCATTCCATTTATTTCTTTAACAACTTCAGTAATTTTACTATTAATTATATCAAGATTTGCAAATGTAACTCCACCATCATTCATTTTTTCTTTAATTGAATCCCAGTTAATAATATCATTGCTTATAGATTCTATAAAAATTCTAAACTCATCTTCAGAAAGCTTATCATTGAAATTCAAATGTGGTATTGGAGATATATAACCACAATGGTGCCCATGTGTCATATCAGCATGTTGAATATTGTTAATGTGTGTTGATAAAACCTCTTGACCTTTCCAAACAATGGTATCATTAATTTTTATAGTTGCTATGGGGTATTCGTCATCATCAAGGAAAATAAGATAGTCCATCTTATTTTTTAATGCAAAATACAAAACTGCATTTCTTTTCATTGCATAGCCTTCACCAAATATCAATTTCGCCTCTTTTAGATTAATAACTTTCTTTTCAACTAGATATTGTGCCTCGTTTGTTATTAAAGAATTTCCTAAGTAATAAGCCGAATCCACCCTATCCAATATTTCTTCGTCCGTAATTTTATAATCGCTCACTTTCGTACTTTTATACTTCAAATCATAAGCAACAAATAGATGGAGTGCATTTTTTTCGTTATCGACAAGTCCAGATTCATTCCAGTTATCAACATATGATTTTGTCACATTTTTGAAGTTCTTACGTCCTGTAACAAAGCCAACACCAACGTTTATCTTCTTTTTTTTAATTTTCATATAACTTCGTCCACATCCCACCTTATTAAATTAGGATTAGTATCCATAATTGAATCATATTGCTCCCTAATTCCATATATAGCATCAGGGTCCAAAAGTCCATACCTTTTATACTTTTCTACTCTATCTTCTTGCGTTGCCCACCCAAAATGCTTCACTCTAAATTCAGATGTAGCCCTTGGAAAAGAGAAAGTATTGATAGGAAATCTCCCACAATGCTGAGGTGTTTCATGCCATATATAATTGAAATCAGGCTGATACCTCATTAAAAAAGGTCTATAAATACTGTGAGCATTCCAATATTCGTCCTCGCGATAGTGCGTTTCACTCCACATATCATATAGCTTAAAGCAATAAAAGTCATAATTCTGATTATTAATAAGTTTTTGCGCTTTATCCCAAAAACTATCTTCTAATATTTCATCTGCATCAAGGTTTAGGATCCAATCGGGATTTGTTTTTATAGTTTCACTCCATTGCTTTTTCCTAAGCCCGACCTCGCTGGCAAACATAGATTGCTCATTTTGTATAACATGTAAAGGAATATCTTTCAATATTTCTCTACACATATTTACTGTGTTGTCACAACTTCCGTCATCAATAATAACAGCTTCATCAATATGCATCTTTAAACTATTTAACATCTGATTTAGATAACGGCCTTCCTCATTTTTCACTATCATAGAAAGAGTAATTTTATTTCCCTGTTTTTTATATTGACGTACAAAAGCAAGGTCTGCTTCATAGTCTTTTACATAATTCTGCACACCAGCTAAGTCTTTCTCTCTATAAATATGATATGCGGGATAATGAGTATCAACGAAAAGGTCAATACCCAGCACAGCCGCTCGTATGCAGAAAAACCTGTCTTCACCATGTATGGTTAAGTTTTTAATGGGATCAAAGCTAACACCTTCTACCAATGCAGCTCTACTAATCAATGTACAGGCTCCTAATCCCCCCACTTCATATAAGCCAGGGATTCTAAGTTGATTCAAAAACTTAATTTGTCGTATATCCATCTCTTTTTGGCTCAGTTTTTCACCTAATTTTTTAGGAACTAAATCATATTCGTCAAACAGCCAAACATTTGGTTCGAAAGGTCTATCGTTATGCCACTGACTCCAAAATATTTCAGAGATAATATCCTTATTTGCAGTCTTTAGATGCTCAATCAAATTAGGTTGCAAAACCAAATCAGAATCCACAAAAAACAGATAATCATAATTATTTTCTATTGCGTAATTAATGATAGAATTTTTGTAATTTGCTACCTTTAACATTAATCCATCGTCCCAGTGATGGGATTCATCATTGCACAGATACACTCCCTGCTCTTCACCACAAAGGATCATAACCTTTGATTCATCTCTTTCAAACTCAGTTAACAGTTGACTTGAATTTTCATCAATATTGTCATCTACAAACATATAATCGATAGAAATAGTATGCCTATTGAGTTTTTTTAAGGATTTTAAAAACACCTTCAATATTTCTGGTTTTTGATATACCGGACTGCCAACCAATACTCTTTTTTTATTCAATTATGTTAACTCCTTCTTAAACCTATTTTTAATATGCAATTATAGTGCAAAATTCTCATACATGTTATCCCTCAAAAAACACCAAACAGCTTTAATATCACCCCTTTTTTTGTTTATTGATTTTTCAAAACAGACGTAATTTATAGATATATTCATATTATCCAATTTATTTAAAAAACACTTTAATAAAAAGTGCCTTTTAATAGTTCCATTAATCGGTATCTTGTTAGCACTCTTCATCGACGAGTGCTAACACACTTACTATATCACTAACTCTAACATACTGTCAAATTATGAGGCGTTGATCCTATCTGGGCTGAGAGTGAATTCGTTTCAGCAAGCTGAAACATCGAGGAATCAGATGGAGAGTCTACTCCACCTGATTTTAAAACCCCACCTACGCTAACGCTTAGAGGTGGGGTCTTAACCTTAAAAGAAAAAAATTCAGATAAATTTAAAAGCCCTTTAAAATACAGGTATTACGTATTTTAAAGGGCTTTTAAATTTAATTATCATTTTGCTGCTGGGATATTTTTTTAGAATACTCTCGTATAAGATGAACTTCATCAGGGGAAATACCAAGGAACTCTAAAAATGTCTGATGTTCTTCTGGATAAAGTCTTTCAAATTCCCCATGCAGCTTATCCATTTCCTCCTCCTTAAGGCCGATCGTTTTTAGAATATCAACAAAATTATCTTTAGAAATAACTGCTGCTTGTAAAGGTAACTCGTTATTTTTTAACATTTTTATAATAACATGCTGTTGAAATTTTAGCTTGTTTATTTCACTATTTAAGCTTTCTAGCCGTTTTTCCAGAATATCAGATAAGTTGCTTTTAGGTGAATCTAGAAGAGTTTTAATATCCTCTAAGGATACCCCTGTTTCGCGATAAAGAAAAATTTGTTCTAACCTTGTTGTATCCTCTTCCGAATATAGTCGATAATTTCCCTCTGTTCGCCTACTGGACTTTAATAGTCCAATAGAATCATAATATAGAAGTGCACTTCTTGAAATACCAAATCTCTTGCAAATTTGACCAATGGTATACATAGTAATTACTCCCCTTCTCCAAAGAAGATGCTTTGAAAATTTAAACATACTGGATTTCCAGTGACAAAAACAAAGCAAATGCCTCTGAAAGTAAGTTCTAAATATGCTTTGTTTTTTTCGTCATCCTACATGAATGACTTTCTCTGCTTGCCTTATCATTTTCTCTTTCCAATCATCTACTGTATTAATCCTTTTTCCCGCCTCTATCATATCCTCTAATCTAGCATAGCCAAAGGAATACCATCTATTAAGTTGAAAATCTATGATTTTCGTTTTATGCAAATGGTGATATCCTACTGGAAAATTAAACTTAATCATTATCCTTCCTCCTTACCAAACTAATCGTACTACTTTCTTCTTAAACCATCCTTCATGAACTCAATTAAAAAATTTATTTGTTCTTCATAGTCCTCTACATTAGTAGCACCAGTTAATTCCACTAAGTTGGTAAATAAATATCCCATTAACCTTTCTACAAATTCCTTTGGCAAATCATCCCTTATTTCTCCCTTGATATAGCCACTATTTATAAGGGATTTTATGAAGTCATCGTCTTTAAAGTTGTTTAGTGATTTTCACCAATACTAATTAGAAGCAGTATATGAATAAATGATTTTTTTTGAAATCAAGAGTATCTCCTCGGATAAACACTTGCCTTGCCACCGCAAAGCAGTTTAATTCAACGTTCTGGGGCTTAACGGTGTCGGATTTTCCCTTAATAATAGCATCCCGATGTCTGCTAAGCCTTTGTTATATGCTGTCCCGTTGGCTCTAAGTTTTTTACTTCCGCTAATTAATTACTTTTTATGGTGCATAGAAAAGATGATGTGTCGTACCTCTAATTCAATAGAAATAGACTTGGTTATCTATACCGTCTAAAATCTTATGGACATCTTTTGCTTTAATAATAATGGTCTTCTCTGTTGTGCCCGGTGAAAAAATAACGTAATATTATGATCCATCTCGTTTGAGAATAATTGTCTACCTTTCCTAGGACTAACTGTACCAACTAAGATTAACAAACATCATGTCATCTAATTCATTTGTCTCCACAACACTGTAAACTGTAATCACGATTTTAGTTTTTAATAAGAATAAGATTTTTATAAGCACTGCTCCTTCTGCTTTGCATATACGTTAATATATAAAATAGTTGAAATCACAAATATGATTAGTTCTGATAAAGGAACCGTCAACCATATACCATCTGTAGAAAATAAAAGAGGTAACAGAGCTAGGCCTAAAATTATTAAAACAAATCCTCTTGAAAAAGAAAGACTCGTTGCATAAATGGGCTTTTCAATCGCTTGAAAAAACGAAATAAACATCGTATTTACACCCATAATTAAAAAGGCAGTAAAATAAATTAAAATGCCTCTTACTGTTAACTCCATCAATGCTATCTCTTTAGTAAACCAAGAAACAATCCATTGAGGAAAGAGTATGCCTGTTACCCAAAATACAATCCCCAATCCAGTAACAGTATATAACCCGAGTTTGATGGTTTTCAGTACTCTTTCTATTTTCCCTGCCCCATAACTGAAACTTATAATAGGCTGAACCGCCTGAGAAGTTCCTATAAAAATAGCCATGCAGATTAAAGATATATTGGCAATGATCCCGTATGCAGCCACTCCTGCCACACCTTCCACTTTAAGCAAAACACGATTGAAGCAAAAAATTACAAGTCCTGATGATAATTCTATTATACTGCTGGAGAATCCGTTTTTAGTAATCCTTTTAATGATATCGATCCTCATAGGTGTCTTCTCAAAAACAAGATTGCAATAGGGATTGGCAAAGTGAAAGCAAAATATGCCAGTCATAAGTAATGTAGATAATCCCGTCGCAAGAGCAGCTCCCTTCATTCCCCAACCAAACTTGAAGATAAATAGGGCATCAAGAAATATATTTAACATATTTCCTACCATCATCCCTGTCATTGCTAATTTAGGAGCCTTATCATTTCTTAAAAAAGCCACTAGTGTATTATTTACTACGTAAAATAGACCAAATGGCATAACCGCACCCAAGTATCCTGTAATCAACTCAATATTTTCATAGGATGCTCCTAATAAATAAGCTATTTCCTCTACTAAAAATAAGCCTACTAGTGAATAAAAAGCTCCTATCATAATTGCTAGAATCATAGAATAAGTAAAAATACTTCGAGCCCTTTCTACTTTTTTTCCCCCTAAATCAATGGAAAAAGCAATCGCCCCACCAATGCCTAATAGCAAACCTGATGCAATGAAAATATTAAATATAGGTAAAGCAATATTTAATGCTGCTAACCCCTTACTTCCTATCCCCCTTCCAATAAATATCGTGTCAAATAAAATGCAGAGAGATAGAGTTAAACTTGAGGATATGCTGGGTATAAAGTATCTTATAAATAATATATGTAGTTTTCCTTCTAATAAATTATGCTGTTCCGACACCATGCCTTTTTCTCCCTTTAAAATATATATCTAATATTTTAAAGGTTATAGCAACTATAATGTCAAGTTTATTTAACAGGAATCTGAATTTCTATAATAAATTCATCTTCAAATTCCGAATAAGAACTGTCAGTTATTGTTAAAAGAAGTCCATCACCTATAATTTTATACCCCTTTTCCTTTATCCATTTAATCAGTTTCTCGTAGTCTTTAACACCTCTTTCAACATTTCCTTTAAATGTAATTGTAGCATACTCTCCTTTGGGCAAAACCTTTGCATCCGATTGCAGCACCTCTTCTTCAAACAGTATCCCAACGTTTTCCCAATAATAGTATTCTCCTTTAAGAACTTGTTCTCTAGAAAGAATACCTGCAATCATACACTGAAAGTGATAGGCTTCTTCACCGACTAAACTGCTTAATTCCTTTAGTCCATACTCAAAATCTACTAAATTTCCCTTTTTACCAAAATCTAAATATGCAATCTGTCTGAATGGTATGTATTTAACCTTGCATTGATGAAAATCTTCTTTTCTTCTATAAGTCTCTATTCTATTTATTTTATTTTGTATATCTTTACATTTTCTTCTCAGTACCTTTATCTCTTTTTGTAGTAAACTTTCTTTTGTCTTTAAAAGTTCCAACATACCTTCAACATCTCTACTGGCAAAATATTCTTTTATTTTTTTTAGTGGTACCCCTATTTTTTTTAATAAAATTATAGAATCTAGGTGGGCGAATTGCTCAATGGTATAATATCGATATCCATTTTCCTTGTCTATATATTTAGGTTGAAGCAAACCAATCTTATCATAATATCGTAATGTTTGTGTAGAGACATTGTGTAATCGAGCCATTTCTCCAACTAAAATTTTCATTTTGCACCCTTACCCTTATAAAATATTTTAAGCCTCAGAGTAACATTACCTAAAACACTTTCAAATTGCTACATCCGTACTTGTACGCCTTGTTGCTATGTGGTAATTTTAATATGATACGACTTATCTTTACTATCTTCTTTTTCCCTATTACCACCACTTTTTAACAGGGATAGCATAGTTACGGTAGACACGCTGGTTACCCGGCGTGCGGAACTACCGCACCGAACTCTTCAGAAATATTCAGTTCCGTAATCCGTCAATTTAATATTGAAGCTTTAACTGGTGATTGCCACTCTCAATAATCTTCGGTTTTAATATCCCATACCATTTCATCAATCTAGTGAATTTCCTCCAGTTGAAACTTTTCCTCTGGCTTCGTCTGTTCAACCATTTGTATAATATCACCATGGCTTTTATCTACATTTAACCAGTAAGGATATTTTAAATATTATCAGTCCTTTAGATACACTAGGTGAGTAATATGGCTGATATTCAGAATATCTTTGATGAGTACAGAATCTATTAATGTAGAGGCGACCTGTGGTCGCCTGAATCTAGATAAGACCTGGCGACCACAGGTCACCCCTACAACATCAAACAATGATTTCTATTGCGGATTTTCTATCTTATGTGACTATCTTTATCATCTGCATCTTGCATACTACCACTACTTTTCAGTAGGGATGGCATATAACGTCTTTGCCTTTTCTGACACTCACGATGGTTGTCAAGCTAGCTGTCGCATTTGATTTTTTAATTATGTGATTTTTATGTTCCCACCTTCTCATTTACATGGAGTCCCTCCATGTAAATGGTTGGTTATATCAAACCTCTAATGGTCATGCCTATTATTTTTCCCGAGTTACTAAGTTCTTAACTTCTGCTTTTGTCCTATTTCTAGATACACGATTTACGAGGCTGAATATGCTTCAGGGATTATGGTCTCCCCTGTGGTCTATATGGTTCCCTGTGTACGCTTCACCTAACTGTTACCAGTTTTGGTGCAACACTCGGTATGGGTGGTTGGTTAGACCTTATCCAACAGGGACTTACACCCTATGAGAAATGCCAAGCTTTGCTTAGCGCACTAACGTTCCCCGTATTCCCGACGTTTCAATGTAGAGAATACATTGTTAGCCAACATCCCATAAGTCAGGAAATTTTCACCTCTACTTTCCTATATTTTACCACGTTTTAGAAATTAATTGTAAATAAATTGTGAAATTATGGTATAATATGGTGGCTGGAAAGTAGTTTGAAACATGATATTACCATCGTTGCTTCTCTCTGTGGTAACCAGATTTATAGATTATTTAAATCAATATGACAATATCCTCCTGGGTTCTTTTCTAGATATTTTTGATGATATTCTTCTGCAGGATAAAAATATTGTAAAGGCTCAATTTCTGTTACGATAGGTCTCTCATATCGTTTTTGCTGCTGATTGTAGGTTTTCAGAATGACTTTCAAATCTCCTCCATCTATATAGTAGATTCCCGTCCGATACTGGCTGCCTATATCTGGTCCCTGTCGATTTTCTGTGGTGGGGTCAATTACCTTCCAGAATCGATTCAACAGGTTTTCTAAATCAATGATCTTCTCATCAAACCTCACATAGCACGCCTCTGTATGTCCTGTGGTTGCAGAGCATATCTCTTCATAGGTTGGGTTTTCTGTATGACCGTTTGCATAGCCTACCTTTGTTTCTTTTACCCCTGGTATCCGAGAAAGATAAGCTTCTATTCCCCAAAAACAACCTCCTGCTAATACTATTTCTTTCATTGGGATCTCCTTTCTCCCCTTTTATATTGTACTTATTCTATATAATTACCCACTCTTTCAGCATTTATTAAAGAAGAAATAAATGCTTTCTCTAATTCTCAAACCTCAAAAACTTCAATCCCATTGCAAACCACAATATCCCCATTCCCAGCAGGATCATTGTTGGCTTAAAGATTACCTGGATATCATATCCAAATTCCTTGGGAATAATCAATGCTGCTTGATACTTATCTTCCCGTACCTCTCTTATCCCTTTTTCAAAACTTGTTGTTTCTATCTTCATTAAACTAGACTTACCTATCTCCTCTATTAACTGTTTAGAATATATATTGTTGCTATGATCAATAACAGCTATGGGTATTGCTCCTCCTCCATTGCCTGCTCCTCTCATAAAATAGATTAATAGAAGGGTTAGCGCTGACATTAATAATAAGACCTTATAATCATCCTTTAATTTCATGATTTTTAATCTTATGATCGTCAACATTTGTATCCACACCCTTCTTTTGAAAAAGTACTATACTTATTGCCAATAGTATAGCTGTCATCAAAAATAAACCTAAAATATAGCTTAAGTTATCCTTTAATCCATAGCCCAGCATAATGTAAATATATGTCCTTAAAGCCAATCCATTTATAGTAAAATAGCTGATTTTTTGTATAAACTCTGGTAACCCACCATAATGAAGAAAGCTTCCTCCTACGAAAGCCATCATAGGAATCACTGCTGTTCCAAAAAATTCCGCTGCCATCGCCTTCTGCAGCTTCAACACAATAGCCCCGATAAATGCTGCCAATGCAGCAACAGCTAAAGCATGGGCCATCATCAGGATCCCAACAGTACTATAGGCTCCCCAGTTTACCTTCAATACAATGGCAGAATAGATCATCATGGTGATTATTTGAAACAAAGCCAATACAAAGATCGTTATATACTTGGCTAGCAAAATGCTTTTCATCGATATACCTGAAACCCTCATTCTCTGCAATGTTTTTTGATTACCTTCTTCTAAAAGGCTTCTACCCTTAATGGTAGCAAGGTATAAAGAAAACATGGTTAGCATGGCGGCTGCATAGTAGTCAAAGCTGTTAATCCTGCGACCATTTTCCATTAAATATTTTAAAGCAGATATATTGATGAAATTTAGTAATTGATTATTATGCCAAATTTTACTATTTAAATTTATTATACAACTTTCTCTCTTCAATAGTGATAAGAGATGCTTTATGTAAACAAACCTGCTTCGCAGGAGATCCTTCACTCCCTTCAGTATGACAGGTCGGATGTTCATCATTGTGAGCCCTAGCTGCGAAGATGCAGTAACTCTTATGGGTTACTTAATCTAGTGTATAGTTTCTTATATTTTTATCCTCTATTTCCTCTAATAGCTTATCTCTATACTTTTCTGGAACAGTAACGGTATTAGCATCACCATCACTGATATAGCGTAGTCTTCCTCCCTGATCCAACGCCTTCATCCAATCATATATTCCTACTCCATCTACCTTAGTTTCACTTGCCCTAACTCTTCTGATTCGAGAAGGATCAAAGGCTTTATCGAAAGGAGATTTATAGGGATCCCAGCCTACCTCCAATATAGCTATATGCTGATACTTTTCTCCTTCATACTCACCTTCTACTAAGAAAGGGGCTAGAGAAGTATCCTTTGGTTTTGAGCCAAAGGGTAAAGCCAACGTGTTGACTTCATATTCTGGTAAATACTGTTTAACAAAATTATTCAGTCTGCCTAACTCCTCTTGGATCTTCTCTGCCGTTGTATTAGTAAAGTTGATATGTGTATAGGTATGATTTCCAATGTCCATTCCCTTTTCTACAATATAGTTTAGCTTATACTCCACCCATTCGGCTTGTCCAAAGGGTGTACCTCCATTGATAAAGAAGGTCGCCTCTAGCGGAAAATCTGGATGCTTCTCATGAAAATCAACCAATATTCCAACTGCACTATCGGGATCGATATCCCAATCTCCTTGATTGTTTTGTATCATATTAAAATTATTTTGATTGCCATCATCAAGGGTTAATACCACTGGTGTATAGCCCACCTCTGTATTGATGCTGCCAGTAGCATAGTCCACTAAGCTGATAGGTCGATATCCGTTTTCATAAAGCTCTTGCAAATCCCTTCTAAAATTATCCGGTGTTCTAGACCATTCTGCCTCTGGTTCACGAATATGATGATACATCAACACCATAATTTCTCCTGCTTCATTAGGCCGAAGAGCTTGCAAATCAATTTCCTTTGGAATATCTTCTATTTCTAATTCTCCCTCTTCATCTACTTCAAGGGGGACCTCCTGCGGATCCCCCTCTATTTCACCAACGGTTGAAAGACTATTCTTATTGCTGCATGCAGTAAACATCATTGCAAATATTAAAATAGCTAAAATAATTAAAAGTATCTTTTTCATGTTGTCCGCCTCCTTTGAAAAATATCTATGTCTTTCTTTTAAATTATGTAATGACTGCATCCTTGAAAAATGAAAATTATAAATTCTATCAAAACATCAAATTATTGTTAACATTTTTTCTATAAAAAAGCTAAGACTATTAATGAGGTGATTTTATGTCAATACGAAAAAGCCAGTGGACAAATATTAAAGGTGATATGAGGGAATATAGCGCAAGAACCTATAAGTACGAAGAACGTCATTTTCACCGAGAAGCAAAATCTCAAAAAGCTCAATTAGAGAGTATGCATGATCACGGCATTAGGAAAGATGTAAAAACACCTATGAAAAGGAAACTAACTTAGGGTAGTATAACACTACCCTATTTTTTCAAAACTTTTTTCCCTCTTGGACATACTTTGACACATATTCCACAGACCGCACCTCTGCCAATATGCTTATATTGACTTTTCATATGGCTGCTGCAAAGCTCCGGATTGATAAAAGCTTCCCTTTCCATACCAGCTGTCCATGTTTCACCTTTTAAAGCTTTGACTGGGCAGGATGTTATGCAAAGGTTGCAGTTTCCACATTGTGAAGCAGTAATAGGTATATCATATTTAAATTCCATATTGGTTAAAATTGTGCCTAGCCGTACTCTTGGACCAACTTCTTCTGTCACGAGACAGCAGTTTTTACCTATCCAGCCAATACCAGCTCGAGTTGCGGTAGTTCTATGCTGAAATAAGCCTTTGTAATGCCAACCTTTATCATTTATCGATTGGGAAGCAGGAATGGCCATAGCAAGATATCCCCATTGCTGTAATTGGTTAGTAATTTTAAAGCTTACTTGATCAATAAAAGCATTTACAGTTCTATAATGATGGAAATAAGTATGGGTAGGCCCCTTTTCTAAGTCTATATCGCTAATCACTTGATCAGATAATCGAATGGCTATTGAAATCCCATTTTTAAGATGTTTAAATTCTTGAGGTAGTAAATCGTCTAATTGACAGAAACCTACCTTCTCTACACCTAAATCTAAAATCATTTTTTCAATTTGTTGCTGTTTATTCATCGTTGTCCCCTCCTTCTTCCTATTATATCAAAAGCAGTCTTTAAAAGCATGAAGAAAATCTTCCTAACTAATATTTAAAAATAATGGAAATAAAAAAGAAAACCCTTCGATAAAAAGGATTTTCTTTATGATTGATAACCAATTTCTTTTTTCTCTACTTCTCTTCCCAATAATTCTCTTCCATAATCGCTTTCGGGATGATAAAAAATCTTTGAGGAGCTCCCTTCTTCTATGATTTCTCCTTCCTTCATAACATATACCCCATCGGCGATTTTTCTAGCCAGCATCAAATCATGAGTGATATATAACATGGCAAAACCCCTTGTATTTTGTAAACCCTTTAATAGCCTCAACACATTTGCTTTTGTAGAAGGATCTAACATAGAACTAATTTCATCGGCAATAAGTAGCTTTGGTTCCATCACCAAGCTGCGAGCGATAGCCAATCGCTGTCGTTGTCCTCCACTTAAGGAATTGCATTGTCGTTCTAAAAACCCTTGAGATGTTGGAAGCTGTACCTCTTCCAAAACTCTTTTTACCTTCATTATTCGTTCTTCTATACTACCAAGCTTTAAAATTTCTAAAGGTTCCATAATGACTTCTTCTATTGTAAAACCTTCATTGCTAGCAGAAAAAGGATCTTGAAAGACTATTTGTATCCCCTGTTGAATTTTTGTAAAATTATTACCCTCTACAGCCTTTCCTTCAAAATACACCTCCCCTGTATCTGACTTTAACAGTCCACTTAATATAGTCGCCAAAGTAGTTTTTCCAGAACCTGACTGTCCAATTAAAGCAATAATTTCACCCGAGCGAATGTTAATATGGCAATTTTTACAGGCGGTGGTTAGATGATTTTTATAGGAATAAGTTTTACTGATATTTTTCCCCTCCAATAAAGTAATGATCCCACCTCGATTACAGGCTACCTTTCTTTCCAGGGAAATGTATTGCAATGTGGGGGAATGAGACTGACAATACTGAGTACTTTGTACACATCTTGTATAAAAAACACATCCTTTCTCCTTATTTTCTATATCTTCTCCCGGTATTCCCCATAAATCCTGGTAAGGATTGGTCTCTAAAGAAGCCTTTAATAATCCTCTTGTATAGGTATGCATTGGTTTCTCCAGTACGTCCTTTGTAAAACCCTCCTCCAATACCCTTCCTTCATACATCACCAAAACCCTATTGCTTAATCTCTTCATGACATACATATCATGGGATATGAGTAGCATAGTTATTTTCTTTTGTTTTTGCAGTTGAATTAGTAAATCGATGATTTCTTCTCTGGTAACGGCATCCAAAGCGGTTGTAGGTTCATCTACAATCAATAAATCTGGCTCACAGCATAAGGCCATGGCAATTAAAACCTTCTGTCGCATCCCTCCAGAAAGCTGATGTGGGTAGTGACATAGCCATTTTTCATCTAACTTTACCATCCTGCACAGTTCTTTCATTCTTTTTTCTATTTCTTTTTCAGAATGAGTCCTATGTCGACGGATGCCCTCAGTAATCTGGTCATAGATGGACATAACAGGGTTCAAGATGTCCAAATGATTTTGATACACAATGGCAATATGCTTCCATCGATAGCTATTTTTTTCTTTTTCTGATAATGTATTTATTTTCATATCATCATAATAAATGTTTCCTTCAACTGCAGCATTTTTCTTCAGTAATCCCATAATAGCCATAGCTATTGTGGTTTTTCCACTGCCAGATTCTCCAATAATTCCTAGCACACTGCCCTTTTCTAAAGAAAAATCCGCCTTTCTTACAGCATCTACTGTCGTCTTCACATCATGATAGGAAACTGATAAAGCCTCAACCTTTAGTAGTTGTTTTTCCATAGCTACTCACCTCTTTTCTTTCTATTTCTTTGCCTACAAAGGAAACCGCTAAAACCATTGTAAGGATACATACAAGAGGAAAGAGAATCCACCATTTCCAAAAGTCTGTAAAATAGATGCCTCGAAAGGCCATTCCATGATTCAACATCAATCCCCAGCTTTTGGAGGTGGGATCCCCAAGGCCTAAAAAGGAAAGGCCTGCTTCAGCTACAATGGCCCTACTAATTAATTGAATAAAACTGACCATCATTAGAGAAAAAGTTTGGGGTAAAAAATGTTTTTGTATCATATAAAAAAATCCTGCACCATAGCTTTTTGCTACTAAGATATACTTTTCTTCCTTAATAGATAACACCTTAGATCGTACAATTCTGGCAGGTGCTGTCCAGGAAAATAAGGTCAGTACAAAAATAATATTTTTCAAACTGGGTCCAAAAAAAGCTCCCAGTACAATCATCATAGGTAACTGTGGAATAATCATCATCAAATCTGTTAACCGCATCATCCATCCATCAATTTTTCCTCCATAATAACCTGCACAAACCCCCACTAGCCCCCCGCCTGCCACCGAAAGAAAGGCGGTTGTAAAGCCCACCATGATGCTGACTCTAGCTCCATAACAAAGCTGTGCCCATATGTCTATCCCTAGATCATCTGTACCCATCCAATGCTCTCTAGAAGGAGGCTGTAGTGCTGCACCAGAGGGAAGATCATAGGGATAGTGAGACAATTGAGAGGAGAAAATTGCTAGTACTATAAAGAATCCTATAACTATTAATGCTATTTTTCCTACTAAAGAAAATTCTAGTATCCTTTGTATTATCTTTTTCATCTAACTCACCCTAGGGTCCATTTTTTTATAAAGTATTTCTGCTATGTAGTTCATAACTATTACCAGCAGTGTCATGATTAGAAATATTCCCTGTATTAAGGGGTAATCCCTTAAAAATACCGCCTCCCGCATCAAGCTTCCAACCCCTGGATAGCGAAATACATTTTCCACTAAGACTGCTCCTCCTAAAATAGACCCCAAACTTAAAAATATCCTTGTAACAACAGGGGGGATAGCATTTTTCAACCCATGGAGAAAAAGAATTCTTCCTTTCTTCAAGCCCTTCCCTCTAGCTGTTCTCATATAATCCTTCTCTAAAATATGAATCATACTATTTCTGGTAAGTAAATAAAATGTTCCTGTTCTGGTTAGGATTAAAGCAAGAAGAGGTAACGTCCCATGATGTAATACATCATAGGCTTTTTCTCCAAAGGAAGTAAAGGCTGTAAAATGACTGATTCCTCCTGATAAGGGAAAAAGCTTCAAATGAGCAGAGAAGAAAAACAATAGGAGTAGTGCAATTAAAAAAGCTGGAATTTCTGACAGTACAATTAAGTCAAAGTATAGAATCTTGTCTAAAAAGGTATTTCTTTTATAGGCAGACAAACTACCGAGGATTACCCCTATTAAGGAGCTGAAAAAAATGGCTGCCACCACCAGGGATAATGTCCATACCATACGGTTTTTAATAATGGTAACAACCTCCTCCTTATAGGCGATACTATAGCCTAGATTTCCCCTAAATAGATTATTAATATAGTTGATGTATTGTCGACCCAAGGACTGCTCTAAACCATAATAGGATTTATAACGCTGAATGTCCTCATAAGAAAAAGTGGTGTGGATTTGTCCCTCTTCTGCCGACAAAAAAGTGAAGGGGTCCCCAGGCATCAGCCTAGGGATGAAAAAATTTAATGTAATGATACACAAAAATGTAATGATATATGACCTAATTTTTATAAATCTTTCCTGTATCATAAAAAACAACTACTTTCTCTGTAAGTAAGATAATTTGCTGTGGGAAACAGTATGATGATCATACATATACATCCAATCATCATACTTACTTGGTTGATAAACGGTGTAACCAGTCGTATTGTAAAGGGGTAGAAAAGATACTTCCTCTGCAATGATTTCTTGTAATTGAAAAATAATTTTTTTTCTCTTTTCCACATTGGTTTCTCCCAATTGTTGTTGTGCTAAAGCCTTTATTTCTTCATTTTCATAACCTGGAATAATATTACTTGATGGAGAGCTACCAGCTTGTACAGTGGTGGCATATCTTTCCCTTAAAATATCAGCATCTGATCCCCATCCCCCATGGCCCGTCAGTGCGACTTCATAATCTTTGGTGTTAATTGCATGGTCTCTGGTTTTGGTATCTACACTTTTAATATCTACATCGATCCCCACTTCTTTTAAACTAATCTTTATTAATTCTGCAATTCTTACTTCTGTATTGCTGTTGCCTGTAAGTAATTGAAAGGTTATTTTCCTGTCTCCAATTCTCTCCTTTGCTGCCTCCACATCAAAGGGGTATTTCTTCACCCCATCATTGTACCAGATATGATCTTTTGGTAGGTAACCAGCACTGGCTACTATAGCGGCTCCTCGTTCTACCTTTTCCACTAATTCCTCTTGATCTATACCATAGGCAATTGCCTGCCGAACTTCTTTTTCCTTAAAGATAGATTTTTTCTCCATATTGAATAGTAACCGGTAACCCCAAAAACCTGGGTTCTGTATTATTTTAAATCGGCTGTCTCCTTGGTATCTTGCTAACAAATCACTGCCTATGCTGGCTAAATCCACTTCATTGTTCTCAAAGGCTAACACCTCGTCACTAGCAGGAACAAACTGGATTTTTTCTACTACTGGTTTTGATCCCCAATAGTTTTCAAAGGCTGTAAATTCATAGGTACCATGCTCCTTGTTATAATTTGTCAGTAGATAGGGACCACAACCTATGACTGCCTCCTCTCCTTGAAAAGCATCAGGATCCTCTATTGCTTCCCATATATGTTTGGGAATCATCCTGACATCTCCTATTTTTTCTAAGATCGTGACATTTTTTTCTGATATAGTAAATCTGATTTTATCTTTGTCTATGATTTCAATTTTTTCTACAAAGGCCTTTCCATCCATCGTAACAGGATTCCAAACGGGAGGATGCTTTTCAAAATATTCAAAGGAAAATTGAATGTCCTCCATTGTTAAGGGTTTGCCATCCTGCCATTGAATATCCTCATGAATCGTGAAGGTATATTCTAAACCATCCTCAGAGATTTCCCATTCCTTTGCCATCCAAGGGATTAACCCATTTTCGTCTCTTTCCAGTAAACTATCGAAAACCAATTGCATTTTATAACCCCCTGGTCCCCTTGGATAATGCTGAAAAGGAGTAGGGTAGCCATAATCTCCACCTGTTAACCGAATAATTACTGGTTCCTCTGCATCAGTGGTTTCTTTAAGCTCCAAAGTATCTGCTACTGTTGCGTCCTCATTAGTAGCAGTTTTACTGCAACCTACCACCATAGAAGTCAACATTAGTAATATTAGAAGTACAATACTGCCTTTTTTAAAAACTTTATTTTTCAAAATCATCTCTCCCTTTATACCTTCCAAATTAATGCAGCGGTTTTTGCCTCGGTTTTTTCTATTACCTTACCGTCCTTCTCATGGCTAGAAAGATGCTGTTTTATTTTTTCTTTATCCTTTTCTGTTATAGGATTTTTTATTTCAAACCTCTGGATATACAGGTCTACTATTTCCTCTAATGCCCATTGATGTTCCCAGTTTTTTTCCTCATAAACAATTTCTGGATGATAGCCTAAATTCCAAAGGATGTTGAAGGCATGATAAATCTTATCCTCTTTTTGCTTACCAGCATTATTTTCTCCTAGGATTTCTTTTTCTAATATATCCCAAAGACCAGTCTCCCGTTGAATGAATCCGCTTAAGTAACAGTAACCGCTGCTGGCCTCTAGCATTTTCTTTAAAGTAGAAAAGTTGTATATCCCCGGCGTCATAGAGGCAAAGACAAGATCAAACTTTTTTTCCCACCCATATTCTACTAAATCTATAGCTTCCCAATTATTTTTACAGGTAATTACATTGTTTAGGTCTAGTTTCCTTACATGGATTTTTAAATATTGAAGCATCTCTTGTGAAATATCTAAAGCTGTTACTTCTTTACACTCTTTTGCCATGGCAAGAACATATCTTCCAGGACCACAGCCTATATCCAATACTTTACTGCCTTTTTCTAATATCCCCTTCTTTTGTAGCATCGTAACAACATCATTAGATGGTGTCTGAGGAAGTACTACATCTTGGTTATAACTTCTTGCTCTGCTGTTCCAAAAAGAAGTACATGCAGTAACATTTTGTTCTTTTTTTTGCCACTTCTCGATCCAATAATCTAAATCATTAGGATATGTCATGAATTTTCCCCCTTGGTATCTAGTTTTCAAAAGACAAAAAACCATGAGGATGATTAAAGAACATTTTGTTCTTTTTTCACCTTCATGGTTGATATCAAGAAAATATAGTATTATCCCTATAAAGCATTTTCTCGCCTCCCCTCCGAAGGTTTTTCTTGCTAAAAGCATAAGGCAGGTTTCCTGACTTATGGATCATCCTACTCTCCAGCCTTCTCAGTTTCCTAATGGCATTATTGGATTTCGTCACCAATTACAGTAGCGGGGGCTGTAGTGGTATTGCACCACTTTCCCTTTTAACCCTATTGCTAGGGCACCCTATACAGCTTTTATTCATTTTTATTTTTTTACTATATATTATAGATAACCAACTACGGAACTTAATTTTAATATACTAAGGGCTACATTTGCAGCCCATGGTTTTGGGCGAAACCGTAGACCGTGTATATCAAAATTAAAGTTTAAAATTAGTTATCTATAGTATAATCTGATTGGATAAATTTGTCAAATAATTCATGCTTCTTTATTATAAATCTCTGGAATAATCCTTAAAACAATCTAAACAAACTTTTTTATCCTCCATCAATCGAATCTTATGTTCAGGAGCTCCCTCTCCACAGCTTTCACAAACAATGGTTTTAAATAACCTAGCTCTTTCTGGTAACCCAAAGCTAGGGGTTTTAAACTCAAAGATTTCTTCTATAGGGGCATTCAATAAATAAGCTTGTCTCTCGCCTCTTTCCATTTCTTCTTGAAAAGGTTTTAATACCATACGAATACTTTGATTTGTGGGGCGATGAAAAAAACTAAAAGCATGTTTTCCTGTTCCTCGATACATAAGATTTCCCTTTCCAAAGCTACAACCTAAAAGTACTTGAATGGCATCTACACCGCAAGCATCATTTTCAGTAACACAAACAACATCCTCATCCTTTGAAAAATCAATTTTTAATTTTTCTTTAGCTGCTTCACTGGCTTTGTAGCCAATAGCTAATCCTGGACATTCATGCCCATGAAAATCCACACATTTTTCCCAAAGCTTTTTATCCATCTCTCCATCTCCTTCAAAAAAATAAAGCCATGAATACTAAGATCATCACCTTCATGGCAATAAAAGTCTTCATGACTAACCCTTTAATTATTTTGAATATAATTCTATAAATACATTTTATTAAACGTTGGAAAATTTGTCAATAATTTATCAATCTTTTTTTAAATTTTTATTTGTTTTTTCTACTTTACAGATAGAAGTCTTTTCCCATAATATTTAAGTATTTGAATAATCTACTAACATAATTCCAAAGAGAATTGGTTAAATTATAACTACAACATCAATAAAGATGTTGTAAGGTCACAATATTAGATCATATGAGGAGGAGAAACTATGGCTACAAGAGGTAATAGAATCGTAGTTCCAGAAGCTCGACAAGCTCTTAATCAAATGAAGACTGAAATTGCTAATGAATTAGGTTTAACTAACTATGAAGCAACAGATAAAGGCAACTTAACATCTCGTGAAAACGGATATGTTGGTGGATATATGGTGAAAAGGTTAATTGAGCAAGCTGAAAGAAATATGAGTGGTAAATAACAATAGATAATAAGTAATAAAAAAGTAGGTGCTAATAGGAATTTAGCATCTACTTTTTTATGGACAATTAATAAGCAACCAGCGATTTTTCTTGTTCAAGCTGTTATATTTATCTGATAAAGGTTGAGGTTGAGATTTAAAATCATGATTAGCAACTTAACCTCAACCTATTTATTACCCCATTATTTTATTTATTATTGTTGTTTAAATTGAGGCTCTTGACTTTCAATATATTTTTGTCTTTTCTGTAGAGTTTGTAAAGCATTTTCAAGGTCTTTTGATATTTGTTGAAAATCTTTTTTTGCATTTTGATCTTGAGTTTCTAAAGCAAAAGTTTTCATGGTAGCTGCTGCACTTTGAACACCTGCGATTGCCTGCTGCACTTGAGTTCCTACTGTCATCTTGTCACCTCCTTTCATGAATACATCATCATTAATTTATTTAACTTATGAATTTATCTTCAAATGATCATTAAAAATTACAATGAAAATCTTCTATCCCTTTGGTTTAAAGATTAAAGCAGCAATAAATCCAAAAATGATGGCTGAAGAAATACCAGCACTGGTTACCTCAAATATCCCTGTTAGTACGCCTATTATTCCATTTCTTTCGTATTCCATCATTGCTCCTGATACTAGGGAATTACCAAAGCTACTGATAGGTACACTTGCACCTGCACCTGCAAATTTGACTAGCGGTTCATATAATCCAAGTCCCCCAAATATAGCTCCTAATACAACCAATCCACTCATAGTGTGGGCAGGTGTCAGCTTGAATACATCCATAGAAATTTGACCAACGACACATATACCTCCTCCCACAATAAAGGCCCATATAAACTTTTCCAAATTCTGCACCTCCTCTTTACATTTCAATTGCTACAGCATGGGCTATACAAGGTATACTCTCCTTCTGTTGATAGGACATAGGAGATAATAGGGCCCCAGTTGCAACAATTAATATTCTTTTTAACTCTCTCTTTCTCATGCGATTCATAAAATGTCCATAGGTTACAGTAGCAGAGCAAGCACAACCGCTGCCACCAGCTAAAACCGGTTGTTCTTCTCTATAAATCAACAATCCACAATCAGTAAAGATTTTTTTAGGAATCTTCATACCATGTTCAATCAATAAATCTCCTGCTATTCTATGGCCTACAGCCCCCAAATCTCCTGTAGCAATGAGATCATAATGGGAGGGATCAATATTTAAATCTCGGAAATGAGCTTCTATGGTATCTACAGCTGCTGGGGCCATCGCTACCCCCATATTAAAGGGATCAGAAATCCCCATGTCAACCACTCTGCCAATCGTTGCTGCTGTTACTCTAGGCCCCTCTCCCTCCGGTGCTACTACCGCCGCTCCTGCTCCAGTAACCGTCCATTGGGCATATGGTGGTTTTTGAGCACCATATTCTGTAGGATATCGAAACTGTTTTTCTGCTGCAGCATTATGACTAGACGCAGCAGCTAAAGCATTCTTGGCAAATTTGGTATCTACCATTAGGCTGGCTAATGCTAAGCCCTCCATTGAACTGGAACAGGCTCCAAAAACCCCTAGGTAGGGGATTCCTAATGTTCTTGCTGCAAAGCTGCTGGAAATAATTTGATTCATTAAATCTCCACTAAGGAAAAATTGAACATCATCCTTTTTCAAACCTGCCTTATCAATGGCCTTCATAGCAGCCTCCTCTAGAAGCTTTTTTTCCGCCTTTTCAAAGCTATCTTGACCTAACCAAATATCTGCATGTAGTGTATCAAAATCCTCTGATAGTGCCCCTTGTGCTTCAAAGGGACCTCCTACGGCGGCTGAAGCAATAATAACAGGTTTTGACTCAAATACCCATGTTTGGTGTCCTTTAAGCATTTATATCCCACCTAATTCTAGAATTATAATTTTTATAAGAGCTACTACGAATGCAGAAAACACGCCATAAACAATAACTGGTCCGGCTATTTTAAACATATTGCCACCTACGCCCAGTACAAAGCCTTCACTACGATGCTCTATAGCAGCAGAAGTAACTGTATTAGCAAAACCCGTTACAGGAACAGCGGTTCCAGCTCCGGCCCATTGGGCAATATGATCATATACCCCCAGTGATGTTAATAGAGCAGAAATGATAATTAAGGTGGCTACCATAGGATTTCCAGCTGTTTTTTCAGTAAAGTTAAAATACTTTATATACATTATTTGAATCGCTTGTCCTATTGTACATATAGTTCCTCCAACGAAAAAGGCTTTAGCACAATTGGCAACAACTGGTCGTTTGGGTTCTCGATCCTTTGCAAAGATTTGATACTGCTGTTGCGTAGGTGTTAATTTCTTATATTTTTGTCTAGACATTTTTTCATCACCTTCTAATGTAGTAAGTAAGATTGTAGTTTTTTCATTAAATTCTCTAATTCTTCAGCATGCTTAGCATACATTTTTTTTGCTTTTTCATCCTGTGTTTCCAAAGCATATTTAGTAAAATCAGACTGACTTTTTTCTAAACTAGCATAAAGCATTTCCTTCACACTAGGTTGCGGCATCTGTATCATGTCATCAAATAGGTCTACATACAAGTCTCCACTACTATCTACTTGTCCTATGTACACATTTGTTAAGTCTACACCCATACCTTTAAGCTGGGTCTTAAGCCAGCCTTCATTTAATCCTAGGTTGTTTAAGGAATCATGTAGTATATTTCCATCCAAAATAATCGTTTGTGGTTCTGCTTTTGGAGCTACCTTGCTTTCTAAATCGTAAGGTGTAACAGGCTGTTTATTGGATTTTAGCGTAACATTGATTTCTCCTGTTGTTTCTAGTACAGCAAACTCAACATCGGCTAAACTAAAGGCATTTTTAGATCTTAGTTCTCTTATTAGTTCTTCTCCTGTCAACTTAGCTAGTTTTAAATTTTCTTCCATGACTTTTCCTTTTTTTATAAGAACCGTTTCTCTACCATAAATGAAATCATGGATTACTTTACTTTTTATTGCAAGAAACTCAAAAACTACTGGTAATAAAATCCAAACTACTAAAGCCACCACGCCTAAGCGGACACTGTTAACTACCTTTACAGAAATTAGAGCAGCTATTATGCCTATTACTGTGTAATTTACAAATTGAAAGGCCGTCAATTTGGCTAGATGCTTTTTTCCCATAACCCTTATAAACAAAAATGTCAAAAAAAATAATCCAAAAGATCTTAATAATATTTCTATCCATTCTTTCATATTATTCACCCGCCTAATAACCTTTAAATTGAGGTTCTTCGTATTCTAATACCTTTAGTCTATCTTCTAAATCTTTAATAATATTATTGGTTGTTTTTAATGCCTCATTATAAGCAGCTTTTTCTTCTTCCTTCTGGCTTTGTAATGAATATGTTCTTAATGTGCCTTGTACTCCCTTTAAAGTAGCTAATGTTTGTTTTACCTGCGAACCAACTGTCATGAATAATAGCCTCCTTCAATATTTCTATATATTTATTTTCTTCAAATGCCTCCATATTCATACATTAAAGAATTTACAAAATTTTACTTTAAAGGATTGTTGAAGAAATCTAAGCATATTTTAAATAATTTTTTAAACCGTTCTATTTGTTCTTTTAAAATCTCATGAAATAAAGTAATATAGTATTAGGTAAAGTAAAAGGAGGTATCATTATGTTTACTAACACCCCACAACAATTGGCAGAAAAAAAGCTGCTTTTATTATATATTTTAGATAAAATAAACCAGCCATTATCCAATGCTCAAGTTACTCAATTTATTTTAGAGAATGATATGATGAACTATTTTATGTTGCAGCAATTTTTGTCAGAGCTAAAAGAAGCTGAATTTGTCACAGAAGGAGAAAGAGATCATACTCAGTTTTTTAGTATTACAGAAAAAGGTAGAAATACTTTGAATTACTTTATTAACCGCATTCCAAATTCTGAAAAAGAAGAAATTAATAAACTAATCTCAGAGAAGAAAAACATCTTAAAAGTGGAAACTGAGATAAGAGCAGAATATATCAAGTTAAAAGAAGAAGTATATACAGTGAAATTGGCAATCATTGAAGATCATACTCCCATTGTCCATTTTAAGTTCAACGTGAATAGCCTAAAAAGGGCAAAAGAAATATGTGAGAAATGGGAAAAAGACGCCTTAAATGTTTGTAACAATATATTTGCATTATTGTAAAATTAAAAAGAACCCCTCAATTCTTTTTTTAAATCATTAATTAGGGGGTAATGATTTTTTTAAAAAATATTATTATTGAATTAAGGGGATATGCTGACAACAAAAAGGTCATGCAATCTATTGGATGGTTTCCAAAATAGATCTTCATGACCTTCATCACTTTATCAAAATATAATATAAAATACCTTCTATCGTATAGTAGCTCTTCATGATCTGCCATACTCATCTTCATTTTTATAATAGCATACTGAAATTTACGTTGTCAATTGTTTTGTTAAAATATTATCAATTTTTTTCCTTCGTAAATGCTTTTTTCTTATTGTTTATGATACTTCTTGCTTCGCCAATCATATATAGAGATCCTGCGAAGAGGATCGCATCGGTATTTTCAGTAATCTTATAGGCTTTGTTAACAGCTTGTTCAACACTAGTACATACACAAATGTTTTTTCCAAAGCTTACTAGCTCTTTTGCCAAATCGTCTGCTGCCATTCCTCTAGGATTATTTGGTGTTGTAACAATCACCCTGTTCATAAGGGGTATGAGGTTTTTTAATACGCCTTTTACATCTTTGTCCTTTAGCATTGCTACGACAAAAGTCACCTTATAATCTTTAAGCAGTGTCTCAACGCTTTTCTTTAATGCTTGGGCTCCTTGAAGGTTATGGGCACCATCTATCATGGTTAAAGGACTTTTGTCTAATATCTCTAATCTGCCAATCCATTTTGTATCATATAAACCCTTGTATATAGCTTCATCACTAATTCTAATATTTTGGTATTGCTTTAGGGCTTCAACTACCGTTAATGCCATGCAGCAGTTATAAATCTGATGAGGTCCTGCTAAGGTAATTTTTATATCTTTATAGGATTTTTCTAAAACTTCTACCGAAAATTTTTGTTCTTCAATAGTACTATAGTCCACTTTCAAGCTGTCAAAATCAGCAACAAATAGTTGACTATTTCTTTCTTCAGATACTTTTTTTATAACCTCCATAGCTTCTGTCTCTTGAGGATAAGAAACTACATAGTTATTTTCTTTTATTATTCCTGCCTTTTCAAAAGCTATTTTCCCAAGCGTATCTCCTAGATGTTCCATATGATCATAATCTATAGGCGTAATCACAGAGATGATAGGCTTTTCAATCATATTGGTTGCATCTAATCGTCCTCCCATACCTACTTCCAATACAACATAATCTACTTTTTCCTCAGCAAAAAATGCAAAAGCAATCGCAGTTCCTACTTCAAATTCTGTAGGATGATTTTTTCCTTCAGACAGCATGATTTCTATTTTTTCCTTAACAACTGTTGTTAGCCTTGCTAACTGTTGTTTATCAATCTTTTCTCCATTGATTTGCATTCTTTCTGTAAACTCTTCGATATATGGCGAAGTGTAAAGCCCCACCTTGTATCCTTCTGTCTTTAAAACACCATGAATAAAAGACGAAGTTGAACCCTTTCCATTCGTGCCAGCTACATGTATGATTTTTAGTTCTTCATGAGGATTTCCCAATAAATTCAACAAATATTTGATGTTCTCTAGCCCCAGCTTACTCCCAAATTTATAAGTACTATGGATGTATTCAATTGCTTCTTGATAATTCATTTCCCCGCTCCATCCCTTCTATTAATATATTCTCTTTATCATTTGCATAATCTCATCATAGCAGAAAAAAAACCAGTGTCAACAGTTTGATTAACAAAACTATAGCAATCGTTTTGTTAGACTAGGGTCGTGGGGTTAGGCTGAGTTTTGAAAAATCATAAAGAGCACACCTGCTGCACAGGAGATCCTTCACTTTATTCAGAATGACAGGCGGAATCTTGGTTATTAAAAAAAGTTGGGTTTAATCCCAACTCTTTTTAATAACCTATTTATTTTTTAATGTTTTCAATCTTTCTAACACCGTCTCCAACATTTCCTGATATTTTTCACCTTTTTGTCGTTCTTCTTCAATCAAATGGGCTGGTGCTTTCTTTGTAAAGCCTTCATTAGATAGCTTTCCTTGTACCCTTTTGATTTCTCCTTCCAGCTTTGCCTTTTCTTTTTGTAATCTTTCTATCTCCTTTTCAATGTCTATAAGGTCTTCTAAAGGTAGGAATAATTCTCCACCCTGAATTACAGTTGACACAGCGTCAGAAGGGACTTCTTCCTTGGCGTTTACAAACTCGATCTCAGATATGCCGGCTAAGGTGATAAAATACTGTTTACCTTCTTCTATCGTTATCTTTATCTCCTCTTTAGTTGTTGATACCATCAATTTAGCTTTTCTAGAAGGTACTACATTCATTTCCGCTCTTACATTTCGAATGTTTCTAATGGCCTCCATGATGAGATTCATCTTTTCTTCTGCCTTTAGATTTCTTTCTTCTTCATTGTATTGAGGCCAAGGCGCTATAATAACACTTTCCTTAAAACTAGGTATGCTTTGCCAAATTTCTTCAGTAATAAAAGGCATAAATGGATGTAATAGCTTTAGGATATTCTCCAATACATAGGTTAGAGTGTACTGAGCTGCTTTCTTTTTATCTATATCTTCACCATATAACCTTGTCTTGGTCAATTCTATATACCAGTCACAGTATTCGTTCCAAGTAAAGTCATAGATTTTCTGTAGAGCTAATCCCAACTCAAATTTCTCCATATTTTCACTGATTTCTTTAATTACATCGTTTAATCGTGAAACAATCCATTGATCTGCTATATTAAGATTGGTTTTAACTTCATCAAAGGATATTTCATCCTCGTCTAAATTCATTAAAACAAATCGTGTAGCGTTCCATAATTTATTAGCAAAATTTCTACTGGCTTCTAACCTTTCCATATGGAAACGAATATCATTTCCCGGGGAATTCCCTGCAATTAGCGTATATCTTAGGGCATCTGCTCCATATTGATCAATTACTTCCAATGGATCTACACCATTACCAAGTGATTTACTCATCTTTCTTCCCTGGGCATCTCTTACTAAACCATGTACAAATACATGTTTGAAAGGAATTTCCTCCATAAATTCTATCCCTGAAAAAGCCATCCGAACAACCCAGAAGAAAATAATATCATAACCTGTTACCAATACGTCTGTAGGATAGAAGTATTCCAGTTCCTTAGTTTTTTCAGGCCATCCCAATGTAGAAAAAGGCCATAGGGCTGAACTAAACCAAGTGTCTAGCACATCTTCATCCTGTTTAAAATCACTACTATTACATTTACTGCAATTTGTTGGAGCTTCTTTTGCAACTACAAGTTCACCACAATCTTGACAATAATAAGCAGGAATACGATGACCCCACCATAACTGTCTAGAAATACACCAGTCCTTAATGTTTTCTAACCAATGATAGTATATTTTATCAAAACGCTGCGGTACAAACTTAATTTTGCTACTTTTTACTGCTTCTATTGCAGGTCCTGCTAATGGTTCCATCTTTACAAACCATTGATCTGATGTTATAGGTTCAACGACTGTATCACATCGATAGCATTGTCCTACACTATGGCTTCTTTCTTTAACATGTATCAATAAGCCTAGCTCTTCCAAGTCCTTAACAATTTGTTTTCTAGCTTCATATCTTGCCATGCCCTCATACCTGCCGCCGTTAGCATTGATGCTGGCATCCTCCTTCATAACAGAAATCTGCGGAAGGTTATGTCTTAAGCCTACTTCAAAGTCATTGGGATCATGGGCAGGCGTAATCTTAACAGCCCCTGTTCCGAACTCAGGATCGACATAATCATCTGCTATGATAGGAATTTCTCTGTTCATTAAAGGTAAAATGGCTATTTTACCAATCAAATGCTTGTACCTATCATCCTCTGGATGTACAGCTATCGCTGTATCTCCTAACATTGTTTCAGGTCTAGTAGTGGCAATTTCAATGAATTCATTACTATCCTTGATAGGATATTTTACATGCCAGAAATGTCCTACTTTCTCTTCATGCTCTACCTCTGCATCCGATAGAGATGTTTTACAATCTGGACACCAATTAATGATTCTATTTCCTCGATAAATTAAACCTTTTTCATAAAGTCGGATGAAAACCTCTGTTACAGCCTTACTACAGCCCTCATCCATAGTAAATCTTTCCTTTGACCAGTCACAGGAGTTTCCTAGTTTTTTCATTTGATCAACGATCACTCTACCATACTCATCACGCCACTGCCATGCCCTCTCTAGAAAACCTTCTCTGCCTACTTCATGTTTTAGCAAGCCTTCCTCTTTTCTAATTTTTTCTACAACCTTTACTTCTGTAGCAATACTGGCATGATCTGTTCCTGGCAGCCATAGAGTTTCAAAGCCCTGCATTCTTTTGAAACGGATTAAAACATCCTGTAACGTATGGTCTAACGCATGTCCTAAATGCAATTGACCGGTAATATTTGGTGGTGGTAAGACGATACAATAAGGCTCCTTCTCAGAGTTTGGCTCTGCCTTAAAATAATCCTTTTCCATCCAATGTTGATATATACGGTCTTCAAATTCTTTTGGATCATAGTTTTTCGGTAAATTATTCAACATATGCTTTTCCTCCTTTTAAAATCTTATAATCCTTAAAAACTGTAATTTTTCAGGCCTGTCATTGAAAAACAATAGTGCTGCTCCTAAAATTGCAATGATCAACCCACTGGCCTTTAGAATCAATATCCCTTTGGTAGTGGTAATCTTTAAGGCTTTGCTAATAGGGGCCGTACCGTACACGATGACTGCTCCTATTATTACTAAAACGATACCTGCTTCAAACATAGTAATCTCTCCATTCTGGCAATAAAAAAACCCCTCTATCCTCATAATAAGGACGAAGGGTTTGTTCGCGGTACCACCTTAATTCCTGTTTTATGCAAAACAGGCTCTCATTTATGTAACGATATTAACCGTCTGCATCTACTATTACTTCAATACAGAAGCTCCAAAGCTACCTTCAATAACCATTGCCTTAAAAAACCTTACAGCCTACGGGTTTTTCTCTCTTAAAGTTTAGTTATCTACTCCTCTTTTTCACTGCTTTTTCTCTATTAAATTCATGAAGCTAAATTTAAGTTTATTATAACCAATTAATAGGATTTGTCAAGGGTCTTTTTATCATATTCTTTAACTGTCTTTAGTCCAATGAAAAAATATTGGATAAAAGCATAGATCGTTATCATAATAGCTAGATATACAAATAACCTCCCATAAGGGAGCCCAAAGGCTACTGACAAAATGGCCCCATAAAACACAATGGTTGCTAATTTACCATACTTGTTGGCGGGAATAACAACCTTTTCCTTCTTAAAATATAAAAACATGCCACCAATCACCATGCAAAGTTCTTTTATTCCTACCACAATAATAACCCATAATGGTAATATTCTTTTTATGGTAAAACATATGAGTACTGTAAGCTGCATGAGTTTATCAGCTAAAGGATCCATAGCCTGCCCCCACTTAGTGGTGAGGTCATATTTTCTTGCGATATATCCATCCAATACATCAGTAATCCCTGCAACGATAAAAATATAGGATGAAACCATGATATATTTTTCAGAGGAAGAGAAAAATACCATAATAAATAAGGGAATCAGAAAAAAACGCAATGTCGTTAAAATATTTGGTAGATTCATAAAGCACCTCTTTTCTTACTTAGTGCAGGATGCCCACTAAATGATCTCTGGGCTTTATTTCTAGTTCAATATATATCTTATCATAATCTTCTATGATTTCAAAATCCCCTTATATAGATATACGCTTATAGAAAGAATAAAGTTTCTATTTTACTACTTTTATTGAATATCTCCTATCTAAATATTCTACTAGAATTCTAATCATCTCCTCATGACTGCTATTAAATACTTCCCACTGCCTTTTATAATTTGCATAAATTAAACGTTTCGTATAGTTATACATGGGGATATCTTTATACACACAAAGTCTTGACACCCTTCCATTTCCAGCTGTCAAACTATTTGGATTAATCCCAAATTCCACCTCATCTCGATGAACTAAGGCATACCAATAAAAATTATCTATTTCTCCTCGAATATAACCATATCTATTTTTACTACTGCAAACTCTGATATTTAGAGACATACTCACCCCTCCATTAAGCTATATTTAAATTTTATGTGTATTTTTCTTATCCTATACTTGTTTTGTAATGAATGATCCGTTTTCTCCCTAATTAATTAGAAAGCTTCTATAAGTGACTACCACCAAATCTATGATTTGGTGGTAGTCACTTAGTTTATTTATCTAGACAATAACACACATTTTTCCCTTCTGAATATAATGAAATAGAGGCAACTTTTTATAATAAATTGGAGGGATTACGGTGAAGCATCTTAAATTGACTAGTATTTTTATTGTCATAATTATGATTACTGCATTATTTTTATCAGGATGCAGCAGTAAAGATTCAGAACTAACGAAAATTACTTTAATGGAGGTAACCCATTCTGTATTCTATGCTCCACAATATGTGGCTATTACAGAAGGTTTTTTTGAAGAAGAGGGGTTAGAGGTAGAGCTCATTGATGGCCAAGGTGCCGATAAGGTAATGGCTGCTCTCCTCAGCGATCAAGTACAAGTTGGTTTTATGGGACCTGAAGCATCGGTTTATGTCTACCTTCAAGGTAAAGACGATTATGCCGTTAATTTTGCCCAATTGACCCAAAGAGATGGTTCCTTTATTGTGTCAAGGGAACCTAGTCCAAACTTTACTTTTGAAGAACTACAGGGAAAAGAAATATTGGGAGGTCGTAAAGGCGGTATGCCTAATATGACACTTGAATATGTGCTAAAAAACAATGGACTTATACCAGGAGCAGACTTAAATGTTAGAACAGATGTTCAATTTGGTGTAATGGCTGGTGCCTTTGCTGCTGGTGAGGCAGACTATACTACTTTATTTGAACCTACCGCTTCCATGGTAGAAAAGGAAGGCGTTGGTTATGTAGTGGCTTCAGTAGGTGAAGAAAGCGGATATATTCCTTACACCGCCTACTCTGCTAAACAGAGTTATATAGAAAAAAATCCTGAGATTATCCAGAAATTCACTAACGCTGTATATAAAGGCATGCTCTGGATAGAAAGCCACAGCGCTGAAGAAGTTGCAAATTCTCTACAACCACACTTCCCTGATTCTGATTTAGATATATTGATCACTGTTGTAGAAAGATATCGTTCTATTGGCGCTTGGGCTCCAAACCTAGTGTTAACAAAGGAAGGATTAGACAGACTACAGGATGTTATGGCAGAAGCTGGAGAATTAAGCCAAAGGGTTCCTTATGATGAAATAGTTGTTACAGGCTTTGCCGAAAATGCAATGAAAAACATACAATAATCCTAATCTCTAGTAAAATAAAATCCACCTACTATTTAAAGATAGGTGGATTTCTATTTTATTCGTTGCTTCCTATACTTTAGAATGTGCCATAAAATGAAACCAAAAGCAGCAAAGCCTAAGACAATTGCAATGATGGTATAGGACATGATAATGAAATTTGTCAATCAACCTCACCTCAGTAAAATATAATAATGATGATTTACCGATAGTATTCCCCTATACCTTTTAAAATAGTCTTTATTTTAAGTTATTCTTTAGCAGTTCTTCAATTAGTTCATTATCATTCATAGGAAAAATGTGTACTCCTGGTACTATTTTTTTCATCTCTTGAAGCAATTCTTCTGCTATCTCTTTTCCTGCTTCCCGGCCCTTGATTTCTAATCTATCTATCAATTCATCCGGCACATGAATCCCAGGAACCTTTCTATTTAGAAACTTAGCTAGCTTAACACTTTTTAGGGGCATTAGTCCATAAATAATAGGCACTTGGATATTATCTACTTTCTTTAAAAATTTCTCTAATTTTTTAATATCAAATATTGGTTGAGTTTGAAAAAAGCCTACACCAGCTTCTATTTTTTGATGTAACTTATCTAATTCCTTTTCTATATCCTCAGCTGTTGGATTAACTACAGCTCCTATAAAGAAGTCAGTTTGCCCTTCTATAGGATTTCCCATACTATCCTTTCCATTATTTAGATTATGAGCAACTTTAGCTAAGCCTATAGAATCCATATCAAATACCCCAGTTGCATCTGGATGATCTCCTTGTTCAGGTGAATCTCCAGTTAAGGTTAAGATATTTTTTACTCCTAGTGCATTTGCACCAAGCAGCTCCGATTGCAAAGCTAATTTATTTCTATCTCTACAAGTGAAATGAAAGATAGCCTCTGTATTTAAATCCCGTTGTACTAAATAGCCTAAAATGATGGAGCTCATCCTCATGCTAGCCATAGGGTTGTCAGTAATGTTTACTGCATCCACCAGCTTCAACAGAGGCTTTATTTTTTCGTAGGTTTCCTTTACATCACCTGATTTAGGTGGTTCTATCTCCATCGTAATTACAAATTCATTTTCTTCAAGTCTTCTCTTTAATGTCTTCATGTTTTATTAGCTCCTCACTTTTAATTTTTCTAGAATTTTAACAGCAGTTACAGCATCTTGACTATATCCATCTGCTCCTGATTCTTTAGCATATTCTTCTGTAACTACTGCTCCTCCGACAATTATCTTTATATCTGGTAAAACATTTCGAATATATTTTATGGTTCGGGGAATCTCCACCATTGTTGTTGTCATTAATGCGCTTAATCCAACAAATTCTGCCTTTTCTATTTTTGCAGCTTCTAAAAAATCCTCTGCTTCAACATCTTTACCTAAATCCACCACATGATAGCCATGATTTTTTAGTATGACAGCAACTATATTTTTTCCTATATCATGTATATCTCCCTTTACGGTTCCAATGATAATTGTACCTTTTTTCCTCATCTCATCATTAGAGCTTACATACTTTTCTAAACACTGAAATGCTTTTTCAGCAACTTCAGCACTTAGTATCAATTGTGGTAAAAAGAACTCTCCACTATTAAATTTCTCACCAACAATTTCTAGACCAGGTACCAACCCTTCATTAATGATTCCTAATGGCTTTATCCCCTGTTCTATTAAAGTTTCTACTGCCTCTACCACATTTTCAGATCCTGCAATAATTTGCTTTTGAATTGCTTCAAAGGATGGTTTTCCTATAGGCTTCTCCAAAGATTTTGCAGGATTCTTCACTGCTTCATCTTTTTGCACACTGTTATTTTTTATATAATTCTTTGCTTTTTGATCCCTTCCCGCTAAAAGGGATGCGGCTTCCCATATATCTACCATCTGTCTATCCAGTGGATTTATGATAGCTAGATCCAAACCATTTACAATCGTCATTGCTAGAAAAGCTGCATTAATCTTACTTCTGTTTGGTAAACCATGGGAAACATTACTAACTCCTAGAATTGTATTAACACCAAGTTTTTCCTTAACCATCTTCATCGTTTTTAATGTTTCTATTGAGGCTTTGTCATCAGTGCCAATCGTTAATGCTAGACAATCAATATAGATATCCCTTCGAGGTATACCATATTCCTCACATGCATTTACAATCTTTTCTGCAACTTTATAACGCTCCTCAGCTGTTGAGGGTATTCCTTTTTCATCCAAGGTTAATCCTACGATACTAGCCCCATAGTATTTGATAATTGGTAAAATCTCTTGAAGATTTTTTTCTTCACCATTCACAGAATTTACTAAGGCTTTACCGTTGTAAATTTGTAGTGCTTTATTTATTACATCTTTGCTGGTAGAATCTATCATCAGTGGAACGTTTATTCTTTGCTGTAGCAAGTTAATAAGATTATACATCGTCTCAACTTCGTCAATACCATGGGTTCCTATATTTATATCCAGCATATGGGCACCTGCCTCTACTTGGATATCCGCTTCATTTTGTATAATACTAAATTCCTTTTTCCTTAAACCTTCTGCCAATCTTTTACGGGCTGTGGGGTTAATTCGTTCCCCTACAATTAAAGGCATTTGATTATTTCCCATATAAACTACTTTTTCCTTGCTTGCTAAAACACTTTCTTCCTGAACAGCTCTTTTGTGGGGTGTAAATCCTTCTACTCTTTTTCTAATAGCGGCTGTATATGAGGGTGTGCTGCCACAGCAGGAGCCAAATATATTGACACCTATATGAAAATAGGATTCCAAAGCCTGTATAAATGCTTCAGGTTCTAAGGAATAGCTTGCCTTTCCTTCTATTAGTTGAGGTAAACCGGCATTAGGCTGAACAATCACTGGAAGATTTGTACTGTGGACTATTTCTTCCACAACACTGAATAATGCATCAGGTCCACCGGAACAATTTGCTCCAATAGCTGCTGCCCCAAGACTTTCCAGTACAACTGCTGCACTGGCAGGGCTTACACCGGTTAGTGTACGTCTCCCCTCAAAGGTTAAAGTACATATTACAGGAATACTGCATACATCTCGTGCCGCCAGTAGAGCCGCTCGAATCTCTCCAAGATCATGAAAGGTTTCCAGTAAAATAAAATCTGGCTCGGCTTCTGCTAAAGCACCTATTTGTTCTTTAAAGATTTCATATATTTCTTCAAAGGTCAATGTCCCTAAGGGTTCTATAAATTGTCCAGTTGGTCCAACAGAGGCAGCAACATATCTATTTAACCGATTAGCCGCCTTTTTTGCTACCTTCACTGCTGCCGCATTAATTTCCTTCACCTTATTCTGCAATCCATACTCAGTTAACTTTAATCTGTTACCTCCGAAGGAATTTGTACTGATTACATCTGCTCCCGCCTTCAAATAAGCTAAATGAATTTCTTCCAGTTGTTCAGGTTTTTCTATGTTTAATAACTCAGGACAATCACCAGGTTTAAGTCCTTTTTCTAATAACATGGTTCCCATACCACCATCGAATACTAATACCTTTTCTAAAATATGAGCACTGCTCATATCCTCACCTCCATAGCTTGATTAAAGTCCGCAATTAAATCTTCTACATCTTCTAAACCTAATGATACCCTAATCAACTCCTCTGTAATCCCTAATTTTTCTCGCTCTTCCTTTGGAATGGAGGCATGGGACATCAATACTGGATAAGAGACTATTGTTTCTATCCCCCCTAAACTCACGGCAACCGCTGGAAGACGAATGGCTTTTAAAAAGGCTTTTGTCAATTCTACTGATTTCATTTTAAAGGATAGAACTGCTCCAGGGCCTGAGGCTTGAGAAAAATGGATATCCCTGCCTTCATGATGTTGAAGTCCAAGATAAAAAACCTCAGCCACTGATTCATGATTAAGAAGCCATTCAGCAAGCTTCATTGCACTTTTTTGTTGATAATCCATTCGAACTTTTAATGTTTTCAGCCCTCTTAAGAGGAGCCAGCTATCCTGTGGTCCTAAGATGGCTCCTATAGTATTTTGTAGTTTATATATTTTGTTAGCAAGAGAAGAATCCTTTACCACCACTAATCCCCCTACAACATCACTATGTCCTCCAATAAACTTGGTGGCACTATGCATAACGATATCAACACCTAACTCCAGTGGTCTTTGAAGATAAGGAGACAAAAAAGTGTTATCTACCATCACTATAAGATTATGTTTCTTTGCAAGAGCGATCGCTCCCTTTAAATCAGTTACTTTTAACAAAGGATTTGATGGAGTTTCCAAATATAATCCTTTCGTATTGTTTTGAATATTTTTTTCAATATCCTGTAAATCCTGCGCATCTACAAAGGTTACTTCAACACCATGGTCTTTTAAGATACTTGTACAGGCTCGATAGGTTCCTCCATATATATCTTTGCCAACCAAAATATGGTCTCCCTTAGAAAAAGTTAAAAGAACTGATGTGATAGCTGCCATTCCAGAAGCAAAAGCGAAGCCTGCACTTCCTCCCTCTAGCTCTGCAATGGTCCCCTCCAAGCTTTTCCTTGTGGGATTTCCTGATCGTGAATAATCATATTCTCCCATAGCCTCTATATTTTCTTGATGAAAGGTAGAAACTTGATATATAGGTACACTTACAGCCCCCGTATGGGGATCTTTACTACTACTGTTGTGAATCAATTTTGTTGCAAATTTCATCATATCACCTCATCGCATGTTCTAAATCTCTAATAATATCATCAGCTGATTCAATTCCTACAGACAACCGCAACAACCTATCATTTACTCCTAGTTCATCAAGAATTTCCTTAGGTATAGAAGCATGGGTTTGTACCATAGGGTAGGTTAACAAAGTTTCTACGCCCCCTAAGCTTTCAGCAAAGGCAATTAACTGTACTCCTTTTAAAATTTTCTTAATTTGATTTACATCTTTTACTGAAAAAGAAACCATAGATCCAAAACCACTTGCCTGCTTTCTACATATTTCATGTCCTTCGTGTTCTATCAGTCCTGGATAATAAATCTCCTCTATATTTCTATTCTCCTTTAACCAATGTGCTATTTTAAAGGCATTCTCCTGTTGTTTATCCATTCTGAGGCCAAGAGTCTTCATTCCCCTTAATAATAGCCAACTATCAAAGGGAGCAAGGACAGCTCCTATTGTTTTTTGAATTACTCTTAACTTTTCAGCCAGCTCTCCTTTGTCTTTAATCACAAGCAACCCTGCCAAAAGATCGTTATGTCCTCCTAAAAACTTAGTTCCACTATGAAGAACAATATCCGCCCCCAATTCAATAGGTCTCTGATAATAGGGGGTAAGAAAGGTATTATCAACAATTGTTAACCAATCTCTTGAACGAGCAAATTCAGATATTTCTCTAATGTTTGAAATCTTCATCATAGGATTAGAAGGTGTTTCAATGAAAATAGCCTTTGTGCTTTCTCTAGTATCATTAACTATATTGCTTATTTTACTGGTATCTGTATAAGTAAACTCTATTCCATATTTTTTATATAATTCTTCAAACAATCGATAAGTTCCACCATATAAGTCATTGGACACAATAATATGATCACCTGGTAAAAATATTTGAAACAGATTAGCTATTGCTGCCATACCAGTAGAAAATGCAAAGCCTTCACTTCCACCCTCAAGAATTGCTATGGTTTTTTCTACCTTCTCTCGGGTTGGATTTGTCTCTCTAGAATAGTCAAATCCAGTAGATTCATACAAACCAGGATGTCTAAAGGTTGCACTTTGGTATATAGGGAAACTAATAGCTCCAGTACGTTGATCATAGCTATGATCACCATGGAC
Organism: Anaerovirgula multivorans; assembly: GCF_900188145.1. Classification (GTDB taxonomy): domain Bacteria; phylum Bacillota; class Clostridia; order Peptostreptococcales; family Natronincolaceae; genus Anaerovirgula; species Anaerovirgula multivorans. The sequence goes on from NZ_FZOJ01000003.1 coordinate 194,078, forward strand.
TAGCTTGGTATCAATATGATAATTCAAATTACCTCCCGCCCTTTCATATAATAGATTTTGGTATTAGAAAAACCTCTTTAAAGATAAAGAGGTTTTGGTTTCCTTTCTTATCTTTCAGCTTACGCTGTAGGAATTAGCACCGGGCACATATCTATCTATGCACTGGTTGCTGGGTTTCATAGGGCCTATTCCCTCCACCTCTCTGAATAAGAGTATAAATAATTAAATTTTATATTTTCTGATAGTTTAAAATTATATAGTAATTACATGCTAATGTCAACATTATATTTTAAAAATATATTTTAAAAATAATAAATATAAAAGGTAACTCCTTCATTAAATTTTACTTTAAGAAAAACCACTCTTTTTATTACTTATTCACAACATTTTTCGGCTCTCCAGCAACAAATGCTTCTAAATTATCCACTGCAATATCCATCAGTCTTTGTCTTGATTCCTTAGGAGCCCAGGCAATATGTGGTGTTATAATCATGTTTTTAGCACTAAGTAATGGATTATCTGCTTTTATTGGTTCTGTAGAAACAACATCACATGCCGCAAAGGCAACCTTACCAGTGTTTAGAGCATCTCTTAAATCTTCTTCAATAATAAGTGGACCACGCGAGGTATTAAGAATAATTACACCGTCCTTCATCTTAGCAATATTTCCTGCATTAATAATACCTTCTGTTGATGGGAATAGAGGACAATGTAACGTAATAACATCCGATTCGGCTAGTAACTCATCTAATGTAACATATTTACATGTATCGCTCTCCCATGCTTCATTTCTATGTGCATCATATGCTAATACCTTCATCCCTAAGGCCTGCGCAATTTTTGCAGTACTTTGACCGATTCTACCGAAGCCTATCACTCCCATAGTTTTTCCAGCAAGCTCTATTAATGGATAATTCCAGAAACACCAATCTGCATTATTGATCCAATCTCCTTTTTTAACTGCATTAGAATGTTCTCCAATATGATGGCAAATCTCTAATAAAAGAGCAATGGTAAATTGAGCAACTGCATCTGTACCATAAGTAGGTATATTGGTTACAACAATACCCTTTGTCTTAGCATAGTCTACATCAACAACATTGTACCCTGTGGCTAATACACCTATAAATTTAATGTTTGAACAAGCATCAAAAACTTCTTTTATTAAAGGGGTTTTGTTGGTATATACAACATCTGCATCACCAATTCTTTCAATAATTTTTTCAACAGGTGTTCTATCGTATACTACCAATTCACCATTTTTTTCTAGTTGATCCCAAGAAAGATCTCCTGGATTTAGTGTATATCCATCTAAAACAACAATTTTCATTTTCTTCTCCTCCTATGGTGTTATATTAATCTTCCAATAGAGCCCATGCTCTATTCAATACTCTTTTGGCATTTGCAATCACTGCATCTGCATCCTCATCTTTCCATGGTTTCACCTCAAAGGATAATACATAGGGCTCTTCGGAATTGAAAAAACCTTCATTTTTAAGCACCCTTAAAAATTCAATCACTTGTGGTACATCGTTTCTACTATTAGGAAAACCAAAGCGTTGGTGTTCATCACCGTATCCTTCTGCACTTGGATCATCAACAACTGTGTTTCCTATATGAAAGTGTACTAAATAAGGTTTTAATGTTTGAACAACAAACTTTGACGTCTCGTATGTCATGGGAATATGTGAAAGGTCAATCATTAGACCAAAGTTGTTATGCGTGCTTCTCATTTCAGCAGCAAATTTGGCTGCATAGGTGGCCGGTCCAATTAAAGAAGCTTTCGCAATGTCGTAGTCAAAAACTTCTAGGACTATTTGCATATCTTTTGTCTTAGCATAATCACATAGATTTCTTGTTGTTTTTAAAAGCTGACTATAAGCTAATTCCTTTGTTTTTTCTGCGTACTTACCTGCTAAAAATGTAATGCCTTTTGCCCCCATGTAGGCTGCTTCATCTATAGCCTCTATTAATGTAGCCTCCGCTTTTTTTCTTCCTTCTTCATTAATATCATTAGCATTTAAACCTGTTGTAAGTAATCGTGGCTGTGCCCCATAACAAACTTTTAAATGGGCTGTTTCCAAAAGCTTTTTAGCTTCTGCTCTCTTATCCTTATCCTTTATCCAACTTATTTCTATAGCATCGAAATAGTCATCGTATGCTATTTTCTTTAAGGACTCTACTATGTTTGGATCATCACCTTTTAAGGCAGATGGATAGGCCATAAAGGCTATTAATCCAACTTGAAAATATTTGTGAATAGATTCTTTCATTAGCAATCCCTCTTTTCTAGTTTTTAAAAAAATTCAATTATTCAGCTAAACTATCTGGATTATCCATTTCACTTTTCAATTGCTTACCATACTCGAGCATTGAATCTCCCGTTGCAAATAATAGGATTTTACCCATAAATACATATCCTCCAAATAATAACATTGAAAAATTTCATATTTATCCTATCCTTATATAAATAATTATACATTATCATCAACGATTTTACCAACATTCTGAGGTTTCTATGCTCTTTTCGTTAGAATTCATCAAATTGTTACTTTCTAATTTTCAAATATATTAAAGTAGCCCTCTATCGTTTTTGTGATTTCTTCTAATGCTTCAACATCATATGAATGAAATTGATTTTGCCCTGCTAGAACCGTTTCAACATCTTTAAAGTTTTGTATGTAGTATCTCTTACTTCCTTTTAAATGCTTTGCTATCTCTAAAATATCCTCTTTTGTCAGTAATTCTTTACATACCGTTGTTTTAAATTCATAATCAAAAGGTATACCATCACCACTTTAAAAATATTTTAGTACTTTTTTCTTACTTGCATCTGGGGGTAACTCTAGAAAAGTAAAATATCCTCCTAAAAAGTCCTAGAGTATCGACCCTCTAGGACTTTTTAGGAGGTGAAAGCTATTCAATTGAAACTACTGATTTCTTGGTGGGAAAATCAGTACTTCATCCTTTATACTATTTAGCAAGTTCCAAAGCCTCCAAATAGGAATCTACCACCAAATAGTACTACTAACAATAGGAAGAAGAATAGTAAGCTATCTCCCGTTCTAAATAAACCGCAGTTACAGAAGATAATTACTAGTAGCAAGAAGAAGAATAGTATACTGCTTCCTCCGAACCCTCCAAATAAACCGCCTAAAGCGCCTGTGCCTTTCGCAGCGATATCACTCATATATTTCACCTGCCTTTTCAAGGTTATAGTCATTATCATTTGTCTGACTAGCTGTCGAGACTTGATTTTTCAAAGAGAGTTTTGGTGTCTTTGAGTGATGCTAAAAAATTGTATTAGGTAGGTGTGAGACTATCTCTAGCCTCAATATATATTATGAAAATTGTTACAGAGTGTTCTGCTTTTTTTAAAAAAATAACTATATATTTCATTAGTAGACTAGTTATATCATAGAGGCTGAAATTTAAGAAGTTAAAGTCCTTGAGATCACTCCAGAACTTTAACTTCTCTTTCAAAATCATGACAGACATCTTATTTAGAAACATCTAAAGAATGTTCTTCCTCCAAATAGTACAATTAGCAACAGGAAGAAGAATAGTAAACTATCTCCCGAAGTACGGAATAACGGACAGCAACAGAAGATAATTACTAGTAGCAAGAAGAAAAATAGTACGCTACTACCTGTTCCAAAAAAGCCTCCAAAAAAGTCTTTTTTAGCTACATCGCTCATACTGGTCACCTGCCTTTTTATATTTGACTATCCCTAGCCTTAATACAAAATATGTAATTAAGGAGAAAAATGTGATTTTAAAGTTGTGAAAATACAATTAACTTTTATAAAACAGGACAATTAACAATAGTTTCTGTGAGTATTATTTCAAATCCACAAGCTCTAATAGCCTGGACTGATCGAATGGATTGAGGAACAAAACCTGACTGTCACAGTGGCTGTCAGGACAGCTATAACTGTTATTATCCAAAATCCTACCAGTCCCATAAAACGCTTACTTCCGTGGCGAAGCAGCATATCTTATTTTTAAGAATTCTGCCAAATCTCTATCTACTGTAACCAAATCATTTCGGTCTAGTTCTTTGATTGCATTCTTGCCTGTAGCCTGAACTGCTAATTTCATTTCGGCAACAGACGATTTTAAAAAGTTTGCTAAATGTAGGGCTGCTTTGTCAATATCTAATTTATCGTTTAGTTTTCCTATATATAGAGCTAGCTGAGGTGCTGGAGCTTGGGGTAGAGCTATTGTCATTTGACTTTGTAATGCTGCCATAAGAGCAATGGAACCAATATATACAGCATCTGCCCCTAGTGCTATTGCTTTTAAAAAATGTCCTGGGGTTTTTAATCCTCCACCAGCAATCAAGCTAAATCGATTACGGGCATTGTTTTCTACTAACCAGTCTACGGTTCTACTTAATGTATGTAAAGTAGGTAATCCCATATGGTCTTCTAGGGTTGGTGGTGCTACAGCTGTTCCTCCTTCAGCTCCATCAATCACTATATAATCAGCATTGGTTTGTGCAATGACTTCCATTTCCTGTTCAATATAATCTGAGCCTGCTATTTTGATGCCTATTGGCACTTCATACTGATCCTTTAGATTAGCAATTAAGTTAACCACGTCCTGAGGTGTGCTAACATTTGGAAACCTAGAGGAAATAATCCCATCTTCCCCCTCCTTAAGATGCCAGGTCATTCGTAAATGTTCTCCTATGGTATTTGCCTTGGCAGTAGACTCTACTGCCCCTCCAAAAGCTCCTTGTCCAAATTGAACTTCTATTGCATCCAAACGTTCTAACTGTTCTTGAGTATTCAACCATCCTCCACGATGATATTGACCGATTAAATATTTAGCATTGTCCCTTTCTTCATTGGTAACAGCAGATTCTCCGGTGTTGCTAGAAGTTCCTGCCATAGAAGCGCCTTTAGCTAAAGCCATTTTCATCTGTAGGCTTAGGGAACCTCCATAGGACATTCCTGTAATCATGATAGGAATATCTAACTGCAGTGGTTTTGTTGCATTAGGTCCAATCATAGTTTTTGTGTCAATTTGATTAAGGTCTTGAGTGGGGAACTGAAATAACTGTTTTCCACTTAATAATATTTTCTCCCATGGCGACAATACAACAGGACTTCCAATAGGGCGCATAAGTTCTGTTCCTAGCTCAGCTCGTATTCCTGCCTCCACAATTGCCATAGGTGTTAGCTTTTGTCCTATAGTGGTCATTACAAAGGGATTGTCTGGATAATCTTCTGTAAGCATCTTAATCAAAACATCGTCCATCATTGGATCCATCATTTTCATTGCTAACCAACTAAGCATTTTTCTACCTCCTATAAATTAAACATGTAGTCATTTTAAGTCTTATTAGTATTTATCTTAGTAGAAAAAATATTCCGTTTCAAGTATGCTGATGTAAATACGCTACAATTACTAAATCAATTTTATAAAATTCCAAGAAGATAAGTAGCTTGTTACGAAACACTGAAAAATTCATCTATTTTAAAATAGATGAATTTTTCATAATTACAATCTAAAGTGAGTTGTTTTATTCAATATCCTGATGAAAATTCAATCTACTATTTACCTTTCTTCAAAAAGGAATACTATTTTGTTCCTATCTAGTAAAATGGTCCGCCAAAGCCTCCACGGAATCCACCAAACGGTCTGCGAAATATGCCGGCTAGGAGAAGGAACCATAGCAATAGACTGGTTCCACCAAAGAAAAACTGACTATCAACATTAGACCCTGTGTTGGATGAACCAGCGTCTGCAGTTAATATCTCTTTTACTGCTGCAATTCTTTGTTTTGTTCCATCAGTAACAAATCCATTCATTTGAGATAGTGCATCGAGGTTTGCAATATGCTGGTTTAATAAATCTTGAGAAAGTTGATCTTTTACTTCTGCTATTTCGCTAAATATTTCATAATCTGATTTATCTCCATACTGTGTCATAAAATCATTGAACTGTCCTATATGCTGGCTTGGTACCATAATAAAGTCTAGAGTATATTCTCCTTTGGTATTTACAACTTCAGCCATTGTTTTCACCTCCTTTTTCGATAATATATTATGTCCATTGAAAAAAAAGGTGACAGTTATATAAAATGAGACTTAATTCATAAGTAGATGCCCATAAGTAGACATCCAAAATCTTTGATTTTGTGATGGTCACTTACTTTGTTTATCTGGGATGGACTTGGTGTAACCCTTGAAAAATAAAAAAAGTCCTAGAGTAATAATTCTCTAGGACTTTTTACTAGGTGAAAGTTATTAAATTGAAACTACTGATTTCTTGGTGGGAAGATCAGTACTTCATCCTTTATACTATTTAGATATGTCCAAATCCACCAAATAAGAATCGACCACCAAATAGTACAACTAGCAATAAGAAGAAGAATAGTAAGCTATCTCCCGCAGCTCTAAATATACCACAGTTACAGAAGATAATTACTAGTAGCAAGAAGAAGAACAGTAAACTACTTCCTCCAAACAAGCCGCCTAAAGCCCCTGTACCTTTTGCAGAGATATCACTCATATATTTCACCTTCCTTTTCATATTTGACTATTCCTAGTCTTAATACAAAATATGCAACTAACAATAAAAGGGCGATTTTAATATTTTATAAATTCACTTAACCTATAATACTGGACAATTGACTATGGTTTCTGATGGCATTACTTCAAAACCACAAGTTCTAATAGTTGGAACTACATCTATCACATTCCACTGTCCCATCACCCTGATAGGAGTTTCCTTTTTATCAAAGCCATAAATGAATTGATAAATATCTGCCACCTTATTTTTAGCTAGGTCAAGAATTACTGGACCTAAATCCAAATAATAGACCACTTGATTATCATACCAGCCTGGCTCAGGTTTTTGCATAAAGGGATCGTTATAAATTAAAGGAATAACACACCTCATTATCTTGTCACCACCTTTTTTACTACCATCTTATTCTTTAAGTTTGAATTAGGTTATGATATATAGCATTTTCATAAATAGAAAGAGCTATTCCTATACTTGCAAATAAGGACCAAATAATTTTCAAATTCAACATTCCTTGAAATCCTTCAATACTTAATCTCTCACTTGATAAAGTAGAAGTGGTATTAATACAGTTAATGATTTCTAATTCCAAATACATTGAAATAACCTTCTATGCTTTTTCTTATTTCTTCTAATGTTTCAACATCATATGAATGGAATTGATTTTGCCCTGCTAGAACCGTTTCAACATCTTTAAAGTTTTGTATGTAATATCTCTTACTTCCTTTTAAATGCTTTGCTATCTCTAAAATATCCTCTTTTGTCAGTAATTCTTTACATACCGTTGTTCTAAATTCATAATCAATAGGTGAGTTTCTAATAATATTGATACTAGATTCTATCCTTTCAATATCAACTTTTGTTTTTGTAACAAACTCATATTTATAAAAGGGAGCTTTTATATCCATAGCGGCATAATCGATAAGTTTCTCATCTATAAGTTTTTTAAGCATTTCTGGTCTAGTCCCATTTGTATCTAGTTTTATGTAAAATCCTTTCTCCTTCACCTTTTTGATAAAATCATATAATTCATCATATAAGGTAGGTTCTCCACCAGAAATGCATATGGCATCGATATATTTTTTCCTTTTTTCTAAGAAGGAAAACACTTCCTCTTCACTGATATCTTTCCCTTGTCCTTTTACTATAGGGGCATTATGGCAATATCCACATCGGAAATTACAGCCAGCTGTAAAGTATACAGTAGATATTTTCCCAGGAAAATCAATAAAAGAAGATTTTTCCATACCTATAATTTTCATGTGTTCACCCCATTTCACTCTTACTTAGTTCCCAATATGCCTTAGTATATATAATTATGACTCGAAAAACAAGCTTCCCAAAAAGTGCTAGCCATCTATGAAACAAGCTCTGGCAGCTTTATGAGGTTATATCTATATTATACTAACTGCTTTGAACCTCTCACGATTAAAATCGTAGGATTCTGTTGTAAACAACAAGGCGTATCCAAATCGCCTCTACACTGTAAAACTTTGTAGTCTAGCTGAGAAAAATAGCTATTCAACAAATCTATTTGAAGCTGCTTACAAAGTATAATTTTAAATTTTTTTACTTTAAAAAATTTTTTCAAGTCTCCAAATTTCAATATTTTTAAGAGGGCTATTTCCCTTTACTATGATTTTCTTTTGCTCCTCCCTGGGGTTTACAATAGCACTCATAACATACTGTCCGTCATTGATAAATACTTCCACCACGGATTTATCAGCAAATATCCTTAATTTTAAATTATTATTGACTAATAATTGTGGTGATTTTCTTTCCTTGCCGAAAACCATTGCCTTACTATCATTCATCACATCTTCTCTGTTTATCACAACTTGCCGATTCTTAGAATTATAGCTTAGCTTCAACCCTTTTTTTTCATCGGAAAATAGCTGCAGTTCAAAATTGTCTTTAATCTCTACCTCTAAATTCATTTCAAAGGTATTTTCATGCTGAAAATTTAATTCATACTGCTTGTTCACTACTACATCTTTTTTTTGTAAAGACTCCCTGCGGTAGGATTTGATTTCATCAACCACATCAAATTGAAGTCTGCCATTTCTCAATGACAGCACTCGTGGCAGTGTCATCATACCTGTCCAGTTCTCATTTGCATCAAGTGGCTCCTCCATTACCAGCCACCCCACCAGAATTCTTCTGTTCTTAGAATCCAGCATTGATTGAGGAGCATAATATTCAAAGCCATAATCAAGCATATCAAAATCTTCAAATTTAAAGTCTCCCTTTTCATAATTAAAGCTTCCAGTATAATAGCAAGCTATATTTTTTTGTTCATCCTCTCCACCATCAATTGGAGAAAATAAAAAAATATCTTTTCCTTCCAACTCAAATAAATCTGGACATTCCCACATTCTTCCTATATCGCCCTTGGTAATAGATGAAAGATACTGCCAATCCACTAAATTGCTGCTTTTATACACCAATATGTTTCCCTGCTCTTTATCTAAGGATTTAGATCCCACCACCATATACCAATACTGGTCTTTTTTCCATACCTTAGGGTCTCTAAAATAGGCTTCGTCCCCTACCTCTTTAGGACAGGCTATAATTGGCTCCTTCTTTTTTTTGAAATGAATACCATCCTCTGTAAAGGCATAGGCTTGAGTTGAAATCAGAGATTTTTCATCGGCAGGTATTTTATTACCACTCTGACTTATACTGCTTTTAGAATATCTTATTGCCGTATAGAAGATATGCAATTTCCCATCATCTTCTACAGCACTCCCTGAAAAACATCCGTCTTGATCAAATTCCATATCTGGTCTTAAGGCAATAGGCAAATGCTCCCAGGACATCAGATCTTTACTCTTGGCATGTCCCCAATGCATATCTCCCCAATATGGATTGTAGGGATAATATTGATAAAATAAATGGTATTCACCTTTGAAATAAGAAAAACCATTAGGGTCATTCATCCAATTTTCCTTGGGGGTCAGGTGAAACAATGGTCTTTTGCTTTTAAGTATCATCTAGCCAATCCCCTCCTTAAGAAATACAAACAATTTATGATAGATTTGATACATCACTTATATTATATTAAGATTCATTCCATCATAAGAAATATCATTTTTTCCCCTTGAGGTTATCCTTAAATCATTAGCAGCATCCTCTGGAGACACAGCATTTACATAGACCCCCGTTGATAACTCAAATCCCGCTTGGTTTGATAATCGAGGTGTAATGTGAAAATGCCAGTGAAACTTTGCTTTTTCATGGTTTTTAGGAGGCGTATGCAAAAATAAGTTAAATGGAATTGGCCCTAAAACCTCATTATATTTTTGAAACAAAAGATAAAATACCTCTGATAACTCATTCATTAACTCCTCATCCATGTCTTTAAATAAACCAATATGCTTATGTATAATTTCAACCTCATAGTTATACATACTGGCAAATGGTGCCATCACAACAAAGTTTTTATTTTCATAAATCAAACGCTCATTTTTGTTTCTTTCCTTGATGATAACTGCCTCATGCAGACTCTTTTTGTTTTTCTCATAAAATCTATCACAGTTTTCAACCTCAATCAAAATCTCTTGTGGAATAATTGGCATTGAGATAATTTGAGAATGAGGATGAGAAAGAGAGGCCCCTGCTTTTTTCAAAAAGTTTTTGAAAAGACTGACATAGGCTGTATCTTCCACACCATAACAAGCATTATAACGATTTTTATAAGCTAACAGCATGTTTCCGAACTCATCCCTTGTCATATTGAAAAAATGCTTATTATGGGCATAATGGTCTACAATAACTTCATGTATTCCCTTTCCTCTTACAGCTTCAAATAATTCTTCCTTATCATGATCATTAGCCTCGTTATTTGATAGTAAAATAGGGAATTTATTTGGAAATACTCTCACTAACCAGTGTTCATTGTTTTTTATTTCAAAGGTTTCCTGAGGTGTTAAATTTTCGTTTCCTAAGCAAAAAAAACATTTTTCCTCATACTGATTCTTTTCTAGTTCAGAGTCCTCACCAGATTGTGTGGCATTAGGACGTCTCCCTCTTTCCTGAGCGATAATAACCTGACGATTGGTAAAGGGATCTTTTCTAAACTCCGACATTCACTTCACCACCTAAATAAACTTTCTCTAACCAATCTAATCCAATTGTATTTTCATTAGATAGGTCCAAAAAGTATGGATGGATTTCCATATTTCTATCATCCTTTTTATTCTCTAATATTTCCTCTATTGCTTTCACATAATTAGCAGCCGTTGCATCCCATGTGTATTTTGATTTAACCCGCTGAATTCCTTGTTTTTTATAAAAGCTATAATTTTCTAATACTTTCAAGATTCCCTTTGCAATATCTTGGCTATTAAAAGGATCTATCAGTACCCCATATTCCTCTCCATCCTCATACAACACCTCGCTGGGACCTCCATATTTTGTTACCACCGCCGGCAGTCCACAGCTCATTGCCTCAATAGGTGCTAAACCGAAGGGCTCATGAACAGCAGTTAAACAAAAAATGGAATTATAAGATGCCAGTTGTCGATAGCAGGCAGCTAATTGTCCCTGGGAATTGATACTAAACATCGAAACCTTACCATATAATTGGTATTCATCAATAATTTCCATAATCCCATCCAGAATTTCCTTTTCATGAGACTTCACAAAAGAATAGTCTTCAAAGGCATTTTCAATACCCCTTAGAGTAATTACTAAATTCGCCTTTTGTTGTAGTTCTTTATTTTTAGCAAAGGCTTTTACCAATCCAACATGATTTTTCTTAGGATCTAGACGACTAGCTGCAATAATTGCAGGCAATTCCTGTCGGTCTTTATCTAAATCCCGCTGAAACATTTCCTTAATAAATTGAGCTACCACTTTATCCTCTTTATTTCCTTTTGTAGCACTAAAGACCTCTGTATTAGCCCCTGGTGCCACTACTCTGAATTTTTGAGGATTATCCATATCTCCTGCTCCCTTATATGTCAAATGGGTGTACTGTTCATCTCGCTCCTGGGAAGTAGAAACAAAGTTAATTGCAGAATTAGCCATAGCAATTCTTTCTGCCATAATTCGCTTTGTAAAGTGATACTTTTTCTCCATTTCTTCCATATTTGTTATATCTACTCCTAGTTTATCCATCTTTTGAGCTCCTAGGGAATGTGCCGTAAAGGAAAAGGGAATTCCTGTTCTTTGATACATGATTGCCCCGGCAATACCACCATCTCCATAATGGGTTGTAACAAAATCCGGCATATCACCCTCCTCTTGATAAAAGTTGATAATGTTATCCACCCATTCACTTAGATATTCCCATAATAGCTCCTTCTGTAGAAATTCTTTTTGTCCAGCAGGAATTCTAATAATTCTTAGGTTTTCTACACCATCATACTGGTCAAATTCATCAGCAAATTCTGGCCAATCCTCATCAATAATTTGTCGGGTGAGGATATCTACCCTATGTCCTTGCTTTGCCATAGCACATGCTATTTCTTTTACATAGACTAACTGTCCTCCAAAATCAGGATGCTCCGTCCAGTAGGAATCCTTTTTATCAAAATTACCCTGTGGATTTAAAAAGATAACATGCATTGTTTTGTCCCCCCATAAATTATACAACCTTTGTATTTCTTCAATTTTAGGTAAATCCACTACTGCCCCGGTATATTTTAACTTATAGGCACTGGTAGCATTCCCCAATTCTATTGCCTTTTTGATTTGAAATCCTTTAATAATCCCTGCATAAAAGCCTGAATAAAAGGCATCTCCTGCCCCCGTTGCATCAGCTACCCTATCTGCCATTGTGCTAAGCCTAATGTACTCTTTTCCATCGGAAGCAATCAGACCCTCTTTCCCCAATGTCATCACCACAAGCTTAGGTCCTAAATTTATATACTTATTTAAATATTCTTCAATAGTTCCTTCTCCAAATAAACGCCGAGCATCATCTTCACTTGGCTTAATAATATCTACTTTCTTAATGATTTCCTTTACATACTGAATGCTGTCATATTCCTTTTCCCATAATGCGGGATGATAGTTAGGATCGAAAGCCACCAGCGTATTGTTTGCTTTTGCTATCTCAATAATCTTTTCAATGGCACTTCTTGAAGGCTCCTTTGAAATTGGCCAAGTAGAAAAATGAATAATCTTTGTCTTTTTTATGATTTCTTCAATTGTTTCATTTAAATGTATTTGATAGTCTGCTCCTCGGTAGAAAATAGGAATAGGACTTCCCTGACTTTTGGTTAACAGCACCATAGAGGTTGGATTTTCCGATATCTGCACATTTGAGATGTCAATTCCCCGTTGCTTCATTTGCTCTAACAAGAAAACTCCCAGTCCGTCGTTGCCAACACAGCTAATAATGCTGGAGTTAAGTCCTAGATTTTTAGTGTTCATAGCAATATTTGCTGGAGATCCTCCAAAATATTTTTTGTAGATATCACAATTAAAATCCTCGGTGTATTCCTCAGAAATCATGTCAATCAATATTTCTCCTATAACAACAACATCATAGGTTTTTTCTTCCCAATTTCTAAATATAATATGATCCATTTAGTCACTTCCTTTAATATGCCTTAAATATATTCTTCTGCTTATTCTCAAATAGCTAATGCCATCCAAGAGGGTTTCTGAAATTTCTTTGTTATTTAATTGCCCCATCAATTACACCTTTAATAATTTGTTTCTGCATAATTATGTAAAAGATAATGACAGGAATAATAGATAGTACCAAGCCTGCCATCGCTAGGCCAAAATCGGATGTATACTTGCCAAAAAAGTAGAATGTAGATAATGGTAATGTTCGCTGTTCATCCGATACCAGTACAAGGGATGGTAGTAAGAAATCATTCCAGATCCATAATACGTCTAGAATAGCAATGGTTGTTGTGATGGGCTTTAGTATAGGAAATACAATTTTCCAGAAGACCTGCAGCCTAGAAGCCCCATCAATAAGTGCTGCCTCCTCTAGCTCCACTGGAATACTCTTTATAAACCCATGATACATAAAGGTGGCTAAGCTAACGCCAAATCCTAGATAAAAGAAGGACAAGGTCCATTTGCTATTTAATAATCCCAATCTTCCGTAAATAGAAACAAAAGGAATCATCAGGGCCTGAAATGGAATAATCATGGAAGCTATTAATCCTAATAGTATAATATTATTGATTTTCCAACGCCATCTCACTAAAAAGTAGGCTAACATTGATGAAAATACAATAATCAGTGTTACAGAGACCACAGTAATTATGAATGAATTTAGAATAGCTGTTGTAAAATTCATTGTTTTATAGGCTTCTCTATAGTTATCAAAATTTAACCCACTTGGTAAAGCTAAGGGACTATCCACAATTTCAAGTCGGCTTTTAAATGAGTTAATTAGAATCAGAGCAAAGGGAAATATGTATAAAACAAATAGTACACAGGCTGCCATAAATATTCCCCATGATTTAATATTTTTTATATGATTCAACTTAGGGGAAACTGGTTGCGATTTGGTTTTTAGCTGACGCTGAGATAAATTGATATTTTTCTCTGTATCCATTATGATTCCACCTCCATCTTCTTCATCACACTAACCTGGCTGATTGCGATGATGGCTACAATTAGAAATAATATAATTGCCTTTGCCTGTCCTGGACCATAGTTCTGATATAAAAAGGCTTCATTATATACATGCATTGCTGCCAACTCTGTAGACCTAAAGGGTCCTCCTCTTGTCAATGATAGATTGGTATCATAAACCACAAAGCTTCGTTGTAGGGTTAAAAACAAGCTAATAGTAAAGGCCGGAGCCATTAAAGGAATTTTAATTTTTAATAATTGCTGCCATTTTGAAGCTCCATCAAGATCTGCAGCCTCTAATATGGATTTATCTATTCCCATTAATCCTGCAATATAAATCAGCATCATATATCCTGAGCTTTGCCATACACCAACGATCACAAGTGCCCAAAAAGCTTTTTTAGGGTCCCCTAACCAGGAATAGGAGAATATTTCTAAATCTAATGCAACTCCCATATATACGATTACTCGTAAAAATATAAATTGCCAGATAAAACCTAAAATTACCCCGCCAATCAAATTAGGGGTGAAAAAGCCGGCTCTAAAGAAGTTTTGACTCTTTAGCCCACCGGTCACTAATAAAGCAATACCAAAAGCAAGTACATTTGTTAGAATCATTGTGAATACTACATATTTTAATGTCAAGAGCAATGAATTCCAAAAGGTAGGATCTGATAATGCAGTTGTATAGTTCCTAAGACCTGTAAATTCAAATCCTCCCGACAGTCCACTCCAATTGGTTAAGGTCATAAATGCCCCCATTGCAAAAGGAATAATAACAACAGCTGAAAAAGCAAATAATGGTATTAGTCCAAACATACAAAATATCTTTAGTCTTTGGGATAATCTTTTTTCAGCATACATTTTACCGCCCCCCAAAACATATTTTACTAACATGAGTGGGATAAGCCATCCCCTGCTTACCCCACTCATTTGTAATTCCTATCAAATTTTTAATTTTTATTCAGCGTTCTTCCAATAATTTTCAATTTCACTAGTTAATTCATCGCGGTTAATTTGTCCACCTAAGTATTTTTGTAATGAAGCTCCCATTGTAGGCCAGCCATCAGCAGGATAGTAGGTATTCATCCATTCCATAGATTTATCAGCTTCCATATATTCAAGAATGGAGAGAGATAATGAATCTTCTGGTTTTATTTCAAAATTATCGAATACTGGAATTAAATTTAGCTTCTCTACATAGTATTTCTGTCCTGTTTCACTAGACACTAACCAGTTTAAAAACTTGTTAGCTGCTTCCTGTTGTTCTTTAGTGGATTGAGATTCATCAATCGTCCAATAGGAAGGAACTCCAACTGATAAATGGCTGTTTCCATAGTCATTAGCATCGTTGCTTATTGGTACAGGTATAAAACCATATTCTCCCTCCGGATCTATCTCGTGAATTTGCGGATATGCCCAGTTACCCATAAACCATAATCCAACTTCTCCTCTAGCTAAAGCAATGGGTCCATCATCGTACTGAGGTCCTAAAGGTCCTCCTTTAGCATTATTATATTCTTTCATTAAGTCAAAGGTATCTAACCATCCATTAAATACATCATTATCAGCTAAGCTTACCTTTCCATCTTTTAAGTCCTGCATAAATTGGTGTCTATCGTTACGATTACTTGATTGAGCTGTAAAGAAGACATTGCTCAAGTGAGCCCCTAAGGACCAATCCATAGGTGAAACATGGATAGCCTCCATTTTATCCGCTGACGCTAATTTGTCAAATAGTTTTTTCAAATCATCACCAGTTCGGATACTCTTGTAATCAAAGGAACCTCCAATAGCTTCTTCTATTGCTTTCTTATTGTATATGTATGCAAAAGCCTCAACGGTTACAGGCATACCGTAAATTTTACCATCGATTGTTACAAAATCAGTAGTGCCTGACAAAGCATTTTTAACCCACGGTTGATCAGACACATCCAATAATCTATCCTTAAAAGGATCAAACTCCTGTCCCATCATCATAATCGTTGCTGCATTTCCCGAAGAATATAAAGCAGTCATTTTTTCATAGGCATTTTGTCCTGCCAGCGGCACAAGTGAGATTCTTATGTTTGGATTCTCCTTAGTAAATGCCTCAATTGTTTCTTCGAATTGTCTAGCAATCTCTGGCTTCGATAATAAAATAGAGATATCTACCCTATCGCCTGAAGATGCTTCTTGAGATGAATCTTCCCTGCAGGCCATCAATGTTGTCGTTGTTAATACTAAGACAAGAAATAACGCTAATAATTTTTTCATGAACATCCCCCTTATTAATTTCTTTAAAATCACTTTTTCATAGATTCGTTAATGCTGCCTAATTTTTCTAAAATCCTATACCTGCATTTTATAATATGAATAATAATATGTCAAACGTTTTCATAAAAGTTTTTTGAAAAATCTATAAACTTATTTCGCCGCTACTTGCAATAGTTGCCTTCAGATTTTCATCACACTACATGTAAATCACCTTATTTTTCTCTTCATTATCAGGCATACATTCCTTTAAAATCAATATTCTAATTTATCTATCTAAATACATTATAATTTCATTTCAAAATAACTGATGCACTTTAAAGAAAATCTAATTACATACTTCCGTCTATTTTTATCATGCTGATTTGCTTGTTTTTGTGGTAATGTTTCCACATATATTCCATAACTACTAGTGCAATTTATAATAATGTGTAGTATAATTTGGGTAGATATAGTAGGAAATAGAAGAGGAGGATATCATGACTAATATAAAAGATGTGGCAAAAAAGGCTGGTGTTTCCGTAACAACAGTCTCTCGGGTTTTAAATAATAAGGGCTATATCGGTAAGGCCACTCGTAAAAAAGTAGAGGATGCGATGGTGGCAATCGATTATCAGCCTAATCAAATTGCCAGAGCTCTATTAAAAAACCAATCATTTCTTATTGGTGTAATTGTCCCGGATTCTGCTCATCCCTTTTTCTCTGAATTAATCAAATATGTGGAGCTCTATGCCAATAACCTAAACTATAAAATTCTTATTTGCAATTCTTTGGGTGACGGAGATAAAGAAGCAAAATACATTAGTATGCTTCGTCAAAATAGAGTAGATGGCATTATTATGTGTAGTCATACATTGGATATAGAGGAATATAAAAAGCTAAATTTTCCAGTTGTTTCTTTTGATCGTGTTATATCCAATAATATCCCCTACGTTGCCTCCGATAATTACCGGGGTGGTGAAATCGCTACCGAATATCTTATCAGTAAAGGGTGTAAGCGTTTACTTCATATTTCTGGCCCTTTAAAGTTCGATTCTCTGCCAAATCGTCGAGGGGATGCTTTTAGGCTTACCTGCATGAAGCATAATATTGACTTCAGGCTTATTGAGGGTGACCACAATAAGCTTACTTTTGATTACTTTATGGACTTTATTGTAGATCACGTTTCTAAATATCTCCCTACCATTGATGGCATATTCTGTAGTAATGACATTGTTGCCTATGCTCTTTACATTTACGCTATGAAAAACGGCATTAAAGTTCCTGATGAGCTTAAGATTATAGGATATGATTATCATAGCTTTACACGTATGCTGCAAACCCCCAAGCTGACCACCATCAAACAACCTATTGATCGAATTGGTAAGATGTTATGCTCAACCATTATCAACTTGATTGAAAATGGAAATAATGATGATATCAATAACACTGTAGTGGATATTGAGTTGGTAGAAGGAGAAACAACATAGATTTTAAACTGCTATAAATACATAGATTTAGCAAAAATATTTGTAAAGCCTGGGTAACTAGCTAACTCTACATATTCTACAGAGGCAGCAATGCTAGCTGCCCGTTTATACTGGTTAGCAGAAAGAAGCGCCAATTTTGCACCAGTACCAGCAGCATTTCCTATCATTTTAATCTTACCCTCTAATTCTTTAGGAATAAGTCCAATACCACAAGCGCTATGGGGATTTAGATAATTTCCAAAGGCTCCTGCAAGTAAAACCTCCTTTACATCCTCCACAGAAATCCCTTGTTTTTCAAGAAGAATTTTTATGCCTGCTGCCATTGCCCCCTTTGCCAGCTGAAGCTGACGGATATCCTGCTGTGTAATCAAGATAGGTCTCCCATGAGAGGTTGAAGCTTCGTCTACCAATAAAAAAGCTTTCATCCCTTCATGCTGGACTATATGCCCTATAAAGGCTTCTGCTTCAGGTTTTTTCTCTTTTTCCTGGCTAATAAAATTTCCTCTTTTGTCAATCATACCTAAATCTAAAAGGCCTGCAACTGCATCCAATAGGCCTGATCCACAAATCCCCTGTGGTTTTACCCCTCCTATTACTGAATAGGAAAGTGTTTTGTCAAAGCTGATGTGGTCAATAGCCCCTACAGCTCCTCTCATTCCACTGCTGATTTGAGCCCCTTCGAAAGCAGGTCCTGCTGCTGCAGAACAAGCAAATAACTTATCTTTTCCTCCAAGTGCAATTTCTCCATTGGTACCAATATCAATCATTAGTTTAATATCTTCACTTGCATCCATCTCCGTAGCCAAAAGAACAGCTACTGTATCTGCCCCAACAAAGCCCGCTATGTTGGGCAATACGAGAACCTTTCCTACTTCATTCATGTCAATATGTAAATCAGCAGCACCTAGCACTACTGGTTCACTAATGACAGGTATATAGGGGGACTGTCCAATGTACCGGGGACTAAGTCCCAGAAAGAGATGATGCATGCAGGTATTCCCAGCAATGGTTATAGCATAGATATCCCCTCTATCTACGCCAGCTTTTTCAACAGCCTCAGTAATCAAATTGTTTATTGATTTGATCATAGCAGATTGCAGGGTTTTAAGTCCACTGTCCCCTCGACTTGCAAAGTTAGTGCGAGTAATAACATCTGCACCGTATTTGGTCTGTGGGTTCAAAGTAGAAACAACGCTTAGTTCCTTTCCTTCATTGAGCTCCATGAGATATCCAACAACAGTAGTAGTCCCAATATCAAAAGCCATCCCCAGCATCCTTTGGGTTGTATCTGAACCTTCTATTTCCAGAACTTCACATCCATATGTAACCGCAGTAAGATTGTATTTAGCTTCCCTGATGGTTTCTGGCAGCTTTCTTAGTAGTTGAATATCAGCTTCCAGTTTTCTAATATCTTCAAGGCTCTGTTTAATCAGCTTATCGCAAAGCCGATTCCAATCTGAACGATGATCTCCTAGGGATGGTTTTTCTATTTCAACATATTTTTTGCAAATATGAGGTTCAATCTTAACCTGCATCTCTTGATTCGCTAACAGAATATTGTGTTGAGAAGGGTTATATTTAGAAACCTCTACAGAAATATCACTATAAATTTTTGTAAAACAGGCAAGGTGGATTCCCTCCTGTATTTCTTTTTCTTGCAGAAATCTTTTTTCCATATCACTGGATTCAACGTTTCCTTCCAATATCCTAACCCGACACTTTCCACATTTTCCCCCTCCTCCACAGGGAAAATCTAAGTCTATTTCTGCCTCCTTTAGTGTCTTCATCAAGGTACTTCCCTCTTGAACATCAATTTGACGTCCTTCTGGTTGAATCAATACTCTATATTGCTTCAAAGTCTTCACTCTCCTTTTTCTGTAAAGCTTAAGATAATTTAATCATTCAATATTCTATAAATAGATATAAACGTATCTTCTAACTGCTTGAAACATTTTGCGGGATGACAAGGTCGTGATTCCCTACCTATGAATAATTTTTTATTGTAATTTACACACTAGTGAAAAATTTAGTATAATTATCAAAAGGGGGAGATTATTTTGAATACTCTAATTATCGCTTGTCGAACAATCGCAGATGAACTGAATATGATAGTAAAGAAAATCGATTGCAATTATCCTATATTATGGATTGACTCAGGATTACACAATTTTCCTGAATTATTGAGAAAACGACTACAGGAGGAACTGAATCACATATCTAATGTAGACCAAGTTATTTTGGTTTTTGGTTTTTGTGGTAACTCTCTTCTTGGAATTACCGCTCCTAACTATAAACTGATTTTTCCTCGTGTAGATGATTGCATAACTTTGTTATTAGGTTCTTGTCAAAAACGCAAAGAAATTTCTGATGAAATGGGTACCTATTTTCTTACAAAAGGTTGGCTGGATTATGAAACAAATATATGGGTGGAATACCAAGCTACTGTAAAAAAGTATGGAAAAACAAAAGCCGATAGAATATTTAAAGCGATGCTTCAGCATTATGAACGATTAGCTGTTGTAGAAACCGGTGCTTATAACTTAGATGCTTTCATAGAAAAAACCAAACTAATTGCAAATGATCTAAAGCTAACACATCAAGTGGTTCCTGGAGAACTCCGCTATATGAAAAAGCTCTTAATCGGTCCATGGGATGAAGAATTTGTAGTAATCCAACCTGGTGAGACGGTTGCACTTTCCCATATTCATAGCGAAGTATTGAAGCCCGTTAAATCTCTTTAAATCTTCTATGCTCCCTAATATTTTTTGTATATTAACTTCCACAAATATGCTTTGATCTTCTTTTAATAAAATGGTACTAATTTTTTAGTACCATTTTATTAATATGATTAAATCTATGTATATCTATTAAAGTCTGTTATTTTCAATATAATTACTATAATTTCATAAGAAAAATAGGCTACCCTAGATAAGTAACCCTTGATACAAGATTTTGCAAATTATTCACTGAACCCCTGCAATTTAATATAATCTCCTCTAAAATAGGTAGTTCCTAATCCTATTGGTCTATCCTTATTATCATATAGCTTTTGTTCTACTATCAATAAAGCAAGGTCATCGGATATATTAAGCAGCTTTTTCGTCCTCTCTTCTGGAGCTTTAGCATAAATCACCAGTTCTTTCTTTGATCCATAAAGAGAAGTCCTCTTTGATATCATTTCAGGAAAAGTAGCATGTTCAATTTCCTTTTCTACAATGGGCATTCCTTTTTCATATAGTAAGTACTTCATATCATAGGCCATCGGTTCTCCATCGGTATAAAACAACCTACGAATCATGATTAGCTTTTTATTTTTACTGATTTGCAAACTATTAATCAGACCTTCGTCAGGTTTAATAATGTCTACTGCCAGCAGCTTTGCATTATCCACATTATTAATTAGATTATTCATCTCATCATAATAGAGAGTATATTTATTGTACTCTGGCTTATCGACAAAATAGCCTTTTCCTGGAATAGAATATATATATCCATTATTGGATAAAATGGCAAGACCTTTTCTTACAGTCATACGACTTGTAGCATATTCTTTACATAAAGAAGCTTCAGATGGCAAATCATCCCCTGGCTTCAACTCTCCATTGTTAACCTTATTTCGAATATCTTCAACGATTTTAATGTATACTGGACTTTTCATCTTCTACTACTCCCTGTTTATTTATATCCTTCATCCATTCTAAACATATCTTCGTTCCAACAGAGGCATCATTTGCAAAACCATCTGCGCCAATATATTTACATATATCCATGGTGATGTGATTCGCACCTATAATAATCTTCACTTGGGTTCTTATACCTGCTTTGGCAATAGCATCTACTACATCCTTCATGGCTTCTATTGTATAGGTCAACGCACCACTCAACCCTATAATATGAGACTTATTCTCCAAAGCAGCTTTTATAAAGCTTTCTTTCGGGACATCTACCCCGAGGTCCATTACTTCAAACCCCTTTGCTTCTAACATACTTTTGAAAATATCCTTTCCAATATCATGAATATCTCCCTCTACAGTGCCTAAAATTACTTTTCCAATCTTTTCCCTAGGGCTGCCTTGAAAATGGGCTGTCATTTTATCTAATTCTAAAACCTCTCTAAATATAATGCCTGCCATAATCAAATCTGCTATATAATAATCTTTTTTCTCATATAGTTTTCCTACCCTATTCATTCCTTCATTAATTATTTCCATCAGAGATAATGGCTCCATCCCTGCGTTTAATGCCTGTATAGATAATTCCATTACCTTTTCCTCATCCAATTCCTCTACATGTTTAATAATTAATTCCTTCAGTTCATTTAGATTATCCATTTTACCCTCCGTGACCTCTTGATTTATTCAGTGTTTGTTGCTAAAACCTATATATGTAGTTATAGATGATTCCTACTTCTATAGATACTCGCTTCTATAGAAATCAAGAGTTATAACGATATTTTCTTACTGTACTTAGAATTCTTCCTTAAAATTATTAGAACAACAACAGTTGCACTTCTCTATAGGCATATGTCCCTAAATTTTAATATACTAAGGACTACATTTGCAGTCCTTGGCTATGGTTTTCAGCCGAGGGCGAAACCGTAGACCGTGTATATTAAAATTTAAGTCTAAAGGCGTATATCTATATATATCATAGCATTGCAACTGCATCGTTCTATTTTTTTCATTATATTTACATTAACAGCATCATTACGAAACCAAACATCATTTCTTCATAGCTTTGCATTTTGGGGACCATTACCCCCTCTAGCCTTTCATCAATTTCTGGATGTTCTGCCTTGTACTCTTCCCATGTCCTGTAATATTTTGTATTCATACAGCATCCCCCTTCTAATAATGAGCATTCTCCGCTACATATTCTAAAACCGCTTGTAAATTTCCAAGATCAACACTATCTGCAGTTATGATGCCTTTATCAAAGCCAAAGTAATATCTTCCTCCAGGTGCAAGAATGTCAATAAGCTCTTTTGCTTTATCAATACACTGCTGCTTTGTTCCTGTCTTTAGCAATGTAATGGGATAAAAACCGCTAATTATATGTTTTTTACCTAGCTTTTCTTTTACAAGCTTAGGGTCTCCATATTCAAACCACATCCTTGTATTTTCAGGCAGCTCATATAAATAGTCAATATAGCGCATCCAATCATGTTCAACAAATAGCATGGATGGTTGCCCCTTAGCAGCCAGTTCATCCACTAATTTCTTAAAGGTTGGCCAATAGAATCTCTCAAAGTCCTTTGGACGTATGTAGGGTGCCATGTGTAGTGGAATAAAGGCAGCACCATATTTCGTTGGAGGATAGGGGGGCATTCCCTGTTTAATCATTAATGGCAGCGCTGCTTCACAAGCTGCCTCAACTTTATCAGGGTATCTTCTAATATCTCCTGTTATACCTTTAAATCCTCTTAACTGATCTGCAACAAAGTCAAAGGGAGCTTCTGTTAATAATTCAATTCCTCCTATAGAAGCATACCCATATTTTTCAGTCAATTTCCCTATTACCCCTAAAGCGGTAAATAATTCATCGTAATAGGCTTTGAAGGCTTTTGCAAATACTATGGCTCTTTGTGCAGGATTTGTATCTAGTTCTGTATAGATTCTAGGTAAAATTCTTTCCATGATACAATCATAGGGTGATGCAATAAATTCATCGTATTCTTCAGCCTCTAGTCCATGAACCTCTGGATGCTGCATAAAACCACTAGAGCTCATGACAAAATTTCTCGCTCCTAATAGTTTATAATGCACAGGATTTCTTAAATTCATTGCTGCAGGATTTGTATCGGAAATAAAATCCTGACAAACCTTTTCGTATACTTCTTCAAGCAATAAATGATTCCATTGCACGTCTGCCAAATTTTTTCCTGCATATTGTATTGCAAATTCAATGGTTAAAGATGGACTAATGGGCACTCTTTTTGGAATTTTGCCATCAAATACATCCTTAAACAATTGAGTTCTTTCCTCAGCTAACGCCGTTCTATCTAAAGTTGCTGCCATATCCTTCATCTACATCACCCACCCTTGACATATTTTCACTCCTTCAGCAGCGTTAGTTGTAAAAGCATCGGCACCCACATGTTCACAAGCTTCCTTTTGAGCTTCTTCCTCTGTTGGATTCGATCCTACAAAGTCATTTAGCATTTCTAATACCTTATCCTCATCTAGCTCCCCTACTGCTTGTGTCAAAATGTTCAAGTCCATAACTGCATCCACCATTTTAAATTACCCCCTTTAAAATATGTACTGCTCTAAATCACTGACGTGATTAAGAATACACTTGAAATTCAGTAAGGACAACAACCAGTATCTAGTTCTATTGAGTTAATAAAGCAATCGTCATGGTAACGTTTTCTTATCGATGAGAACAATGCATTAGAATTTCTTTTCTTATAATACTTCTCTCTATATCTCTCTTATCCTATATTTCCCATAGCACTGCTAATAAAATATTCTTTATTCTTGATTATGTATATACAAGTTTATACTTGTATCTATCATTAATTTAATTATATCAAATATATTTAACAGGTCAATATACTTCTCTGTATTTGACTAAATATTTAGATAATTAAATTGCTTATTTGATGCTAAAATATAGAACTCTTCTAAAAAATTTAACGAATCTCACCTACATTTTCATGCATTGTTTTAGCTCGTAAATTCAATAAAAGTAGCACTGTCCCTCCTATTAGAATCCCTACTCCCGAAAGAATAAATGTGAACCTTCCTGTACCACTATCTAGTAGCGTTTCAACGAAGGTTAAAGCAAATGGTGATACAAACTGTCCTAAACTCATAGCACTTGTTACGACAGCCATCGCTAATGTAATTGCAAATTTCGGCGCGTTCTCTGCTATTTTCATCATTACTGCCGGCATTGTCGTTCCGAATCCTATACCAATCAGAAGAGATGCTATTAAAATCAAATGAAAGCTATAGGAATAGCTTAACATAAGAAAACCAAGCCCTGTTAATACAGCACTAAGAGGAATCGTAAATCGTTTTAATGTTTGTGACACTTTCCCAAATAGTATCCCTGCCAAGAGCCCACCAACCGTCATAATGGTAATCACAATTCCTGCAGAAGCAGCATTTCCTAAATGCTCTTCAGTTATAACCATGGCAATATTTGTAAAGAAAGAGAAAATCAATAGAGAATATAGTAAAGCAAGAAGTGCAATACCATAGATAGACCAACTCAATGATTGTTTTTCGGTAATTGCATACTGAAGCTTTTCTGGTTCCGGCAGCTTGAAAAATGTCAAGCAAAGTACTGCCACACCCAAAAGATATACTAGAAAAACATAATGCCAGTTAATTGCACTTAAAAATCCAGCAATTAAGCTGGTGACAATTGCGCCTATATTTACCACAGCACTTTGCAGTCCCATCATAGCAGCCCTTTCTTCTCCCTCATAAAAGTCTGCAATTAACCCCGTAGCTAACGGCATAATAAAGCCCATGCCGATACCTAATATAGCTCTCAATAACAATATAAAAGTTAAGTTATTAGAAAAACTAGGTCCTACCCCACCAACTAAAAACAGTATAAGTCCGGTAAATAATAGCTTTCTCTTACCCATAACATTTGAAAGTTTACCACATAGCAACGTAAAGGGTATAATCAATAATGCGGGTAAAGAAACAATGAGTTTAATTGTATTAGAATTTGCATTTGGAAATGCCTTGCTTATGTCCCCCAATGCAGCTGATGCCGCCGTTACTGTCAGTAGTAACAAAGATATAGATAATATTGTGATCTTTAATAGTTTTTTTTTCATATTTTCCGTCCTTCCTTTTCTTCTAGTAGGCTTTACTTCCAATTTATTTTTTAAAAGCTAATTCTTTTTATAAAGACATAAACAGATATTTGAAAGTTTCCATGAAATTTTCATCTTATTATGCTCATCAAAATAACAGTTGCAATCCTCAAATTTCTCAGAATTGCAACTGTCTCCCCAAGTTTATTATTTTATTACATTAACAACATCATAACGAAGCCAAACATCATTTCCTCATAGCTCTGTATTTTAGGAGCCATCACAGGTATAAGTTTTTCATCAATCTCTGGATGTTCTGCTATATACGCTTCCCATGTTTTATAATATTTTGTATCCATGTAGCATCCTCCTTCTAATAATTAGCGTTTTCCGCTACATATTCTAGAACTGCCTTCAGATTATCAACGTTAACACTGTCCGCGGTTATGACGCCCTTATCAAATCCAAAATAATACTTTCCACCAGGTGCGAGAATATCAATAAGTTCTTTCGCTTTATCAATACACTGCTGTTTCGTACCTGTCTTTAGTAAACCAATCGGATAGAATCCAGTAATGATATGTTTTTTGCCTAGTTTTTCTTTCACAAGCTTAGGATCACCGTATTCAAACCACATTCTAGTATTTTCAGGAAGCTCATATAGGTAGTCAATATACCGCATCCAATCATGTTCAACAAACAACATAGAAGGTTGTCCTTTGTCTGCTAATCCATCTACTAACTTTTTAAAGGTTGGCCAATAGAATTTTTCAAAATCCTTTGGTCGTATATATGGTGCCATATGCAGTGGAATAAAGGCAGCACCATATTTGCTAGGTGGATGATTAGGTGTGCCCTGTTTTAGCATTAATGGCAACGCTGCTTCACAAGCAGCTTCTACCTTGTCAGGACATCTTCTAAGATCTCCTGTAATGCCTTTAAATCCTCTTAATTGATCTGCAACAAAGTCAAAGGGGGCTTCTGTTAACAGTTCGATTCCTCCTAAAGGAGAATAACCATATTTATCTGTTAGCTTTCCTATTACCCCTAAAGCAGCAAATAGCTCGTCATAATAGGCTTTAAATGCTTTGCCAAATGCTATGGATCTTTTACCAGGACTTTCATTTAGCTCTGTATAGATTCTAGGTAGAATTTTTTCCATAATACAATCATAGGGTGATGCAATAAAATCATCATATTCTTCAGCTTCTAGCCCATGAATCTCGGGATGCTGCATAAAGCCACCGGAGCTCATAACAAAGTTTCTAGCACCTAATAGTTTATAAAATATAGGATTTCTTAAATTCATTGCTGCTGGATTGGTATCAGAAACAAAATCCTGGCAAACCTTTTCATATACTTCTTCAAGCAGCTGATAATCCCATTGCACTTCTGCTAAATCTTTTCCTGCATACTGTATAGCAAATTCAATGGTTAAAGATGGACTAACAGGCACTCTTTTAGGAATCTTGCCATCAAATACATCTTTAAACAATTGAGTTCTTTCCTCTTGCAAAGCTTTTACATCTTGCACTGCTGTAGCACTTGCCATATTACATCATCCACCCTTGGCAGATTTTTATCCCTTCTGCAGCGTTGGTTGTAAAGGCATCTGCACCAACATGTTCACAAGCTTCCTGGGTTACAGGATTTCCGCCAATGATTATTTTTACGTCATCCTTCAATCCTTCTTTTTTCAATTCATCTATGATGTTCTTCATTGAATCGATAGCAAGGGTAAGAACGCCACTCATACCTACAATTTGTGGTTTCACTTCCTTTATCTTTTCAACAAAGGCTGCTGCTGGTTGGTCTATTCCTAAATCATACACCTCAAAACCTGCAGCTTCTGCCATACTTTTGAATATGTTTTTGCCAATATCATGAAGATCTCCCTCTACTGTAGCAAGAACGATGCTGCCTACCTTTTCTGTAGTTCCTGATCCAATAACAGGCTTTAGGGTATCGATAGCACTTGTAAGCAATTCTCCAGCAAAGATCAAATCTCCAACAAAGTATTCTCCCTTATCAAACAGATCCCCCACGATTGCCATCCCCTGTTGACATGCATTTACTACTTTTTCTGCTTCTTCTTCTGTTGGGTTTGATTCTACAAATTCTTTTAGCATTTCTAATACCTTGTCTTCATCTAGCTCTCCTACTGCCTCTGTTAACATATTCAAATCCATTGCCAATTCGCTCATTTTAGTTCCCCCTTTATTAAAATATTTATTATTCTAGATCACAAGCGTGATTAAGATTCAATTTCAACATTCTAAAAGTCATACTTCGACTTATATGGATATCCAAGTTAAAATATACAATTATGCTATGAAATTTCTGGATAAATCTATCGTTTCATATTTGAATTTTGATACACTAAATGCAGTTCCTAGCTGTGGTTTTCGGCTAGAGGCGAAACCGTAGGCCTGTGTGTATCAAAATTATGCTTTACCACTAGCTATCAATATAACAATAAATAAAAAAATGTATATTTTAAGTTCTTAGGTTGGTTGTCTATAGATAACCAATTTTAAACTTTATTAACACAGGAAAACCTTTTCCCTTTAGCTAAATCTCAACGCTCTAGTACTTTAATGATACATACTCTAAACACTTAGTGCCTTTGGAGCCTCTGCTTCTTTAAGTGGTCCAATTTTGTTTTTTCTGTAGGCAGTAGCGTATTTTCTACAATGTTTATCTCTTCCTAGCAATGCTTCCGTTGCCAACAGTGCAGCCATCATATCTCTATTACATGAATCCATGATTGCAGAATCCATTCCCACGAAGGCAGCTATTGTTAAAAAGTTTTGATTTACAACTTTTCTTAATGGCATGCCAAAGGAAATATTGCTTAAACCAGATGTTACTTTAATAGTAGGATACATTGCTTTGATAGTTTTTGTTGTCTCTACAAAACTTAGTAAAGATGTATTATCTGTTGAAAGCGCCATTACCAAAGGATCAATATGTATTCTATCAGGTGTAATGCCATATTTTTCAGCCTTTTCTACCAGTATCTTAGTTATATCTACCCTTGTTTGAACATCACAGGGAATACCATTATTATCACAGGTCAATCCAATTACCTGCCATTCTGTTCCTTGAATTAAGGGATAAATAACTTCACACTTTTGTCCCTCTTCAGATACAGAATTAATGATGCCTGGTTTCTTAGCATACTTCATCACAGCTTCAATTGTTCTTGCATTTGGACTATCAATACTCAATGGTTTATCAACTGCATCCTGAACGATCTCCATCAGCCATTTTAGTGTTTCAACTTCCAATTCAGGTGCAGTACTGGCACACACATCAATATAGTCTGCCCCCGCTTCTACCTGCTTGATCGTCAAATTTCGAATGAATTCTTCATCCTTACCTTCAATAGCTTTTTTCACGCTTGGAATGGTTCCATTCACCTTTTCTCCAATAATAATCATCATAAATCCCCCCCTTTAGTAACTATTACGTTTTGTAATTACATGTATATACAAGTAGTATATACGTATACGTTTGATTTAATTATATCAAATATTCATAACACGTCAATAGCTTTATGCGTAATTAACAAAATTTTTTGAAGATTACACAAAAACGCTACCTAACTTCCTTTTAGCTTTTTTGCGGAAGTAACACAGTAAATTTTGTGCCTTCATTTTTTTTACTTTCTGCTGTGATTTTTCCTCCATGCGCCTCTATTAAGTTTTTTGCGATAGCTAATCCAATACCTGCTCCTCCTGTTTTTCTGTTTCTAGATAAATCACTTCTATAAAATCTTTCAAATATATAAGGAAGATCCTTCTCATCAAGACCTATTCCTGTATCTTCTATCGTTATTACTATCTGATTATTATCCGCTGTCAATACAACACTCACTTTTCCTTCTGGATTCGTAAATTTAAGCGCATTTGATATGATGTTGATCAATACTTGTCTAATTTTATCTCTGTCTCCATAAACCTGGACCTTTTCTTGTATATCAGCATTTAATTGAATTCTTTTTTCTTGAAAAGAATAGCGAAAGCTTTCTATTATTTGAGTTAAATCTTTAGATAGAGCATACTGTTGAATTTCTAAAGTTAGTTTATGATTTTCTATATCCGTTAAATGCTTTAATTCCTCTACTAATCTAATTAGTCTTAGGACTTCATTATTGCAAATTTCCAGCTTATCTTGGGTAGGCTCCCATACTCCATCCCTCATTGCTTCAATATGTGTTTGTAATATAGTTAAGGGAGTTCTTAACTCGTGGGATATATCTGAAGTCAATCTCTTTCTTAGTAATTCCTGCTCACTTAAAGATGTAGCAAGGTGATTAATAGATTGAGAAAGCTCTTGTAGTTCCACGATGCTACTGTTTAGCTCTACTTTGTCATTTAATTTCCCTTCTCTTATGGAATTTGCAGCTTCAGTAATCTGTAAAATCGGCTTTGAAAAAATTTTAGTAGAATACATTCCCAATAAAATTGCAGCTAAGATTGATATAATCGCCCCATAAAATATAGAAGTATTCATGCCTCGTGCAAATTCTATTTCTCTTTCAGATACAAGGAAAGGTCCTATATGACCAATTGAAACGGTACCTACTCTTTCATTATTAACTGTTAGAGCATATTCCTCTATAGTATAATTTTCATCCCGAAGATTATTCTGCACCATGTTACTATGATTTCTCCGCATCATACCATGACCCATTCTTGCTGACATTTCACTATGCATTCGAATCATTGCATTTTCCATATACTCTGAAAAAATAAGATGATTATCCTGATCCCTTATTTCAATATCAAAGCTATAGATGATAGGGGATATCCTTATATTATCCAAAGCTCTATCTGTCCAACCATTATTTAGAACATAGGATTGTTCTATTAACTGAATTACTTCTCCCAGCTTATTTTCCTGCTCATCCCTCATATACAAATCGAACTTTCCAAACAAAGTTATGTTTGTAATAACACTTACTAAGATAATTGAAAAAATAGCTCCTCCTAGAATAAGTAAGATCAACCTGGTTCTCAGCTTATTTATCATTTTTAATCCCCCACAAACTGATATCCTACACCATAGACAGTTAAAATGTATTTATTGTGCTTGTCTTCAATTTTATGTCTCAAATTTTTAATATGGGTATCTATTGTTCGATCATAGCCTTCATAATCATAACCCAACACCTTAATAATCAAGTCTTCCCGAGTAAATACCTTACCTATATTTTGAGCCAATAGACTTAGCAATTTATATTCTGTAGCTGTTAAGTCCACTAATTTCCCTTGTTTTTTAATTTTCATTCGATTTAATTCTATCGTTAGATCTCCATCACAAAACGTTAATATATTTGCCTTGATTTCATCTGTTCCTATCCTTCTCAGTATTGCCCTTACTCTGGCTACTAGTTCCTTAGGGCTAAAAGGTTTCGTTAAGTAATCATCTGCTCCAATATCAAGTCCATAAATCCTATCTGTTTCTTGTATCTTTGCAGTTAGCATGATAATAGGTACTTGAGATTTGAGACGTATTCTTCTGCAAACTTCCTCCCCCGACAAATCTGGCAGCATCAAATCTAAAATGACAAGATGCACGATCTCCTGATTAAATCTATCTAAGGCTTCGTTGCCATTATAAGCAGTAAAGACTCCATATCCTTCTTTTTCTAAATAAGCCTTTACTACACTTACAATACTCTCTTCGTCATCTACCACAAGAATATTTTTTTCTATATTACTCATCGAATCACCCCAGTTTCTTTTGACACTTTATTATTTCTTACCATACTACAATAGCTAACGTTTTTCAACGCTACATATTATTTCTATTTTACCCTATTTCCATTTGTAAAAACTATTCTATCTATTCATTGTAGAATAAGATTTTGAAGAAATTTTGCCATTCCAGCAGATTTTAGTGGTATGATTCCAGCTAATATCTTGTCATCCGAATGTTTTGTTTTTTCTTTAGATTCCCTCATAATTTCTAAATCAAATACCGCTTGAGTTATGAATACCCCCTTATCTCTTAAGCTTTGGCAACTTGTTTTTTCTGCTCTCTTAGATTAATTCTTCTAGGATTATTTGATTTTTGAAAATCTTTTGGTTCTCTTATTTCCATCATATTTTCTAGCTGCCCTAGATCCTTTAGTTTTTCATAGATCATAATCCATGCACAATCATTTCCATTGCCAACTTCACATTTTTTATCTCTTGCTCCACCACAGGGGCCGTTGATGAGACCTTTTGCACATCTTGTTATGGGGCAAATAGCAGCAGTCCAGCCTAGTTCACATTCTCCACAGGCTTTACAGGCTTCTTCGTATTGTCCAACTCTTTCTATTTCTCCAATGAACATTGTATCTGTTCCAGGGTAAACTTGAGGCTTTGCAGCCTTAGCTATGGTTTGTGTACCATCACCACATGCTAAGGAAATAATGGCATCTGTTTCATTAAGCTCTTCCTTCAATTGTTTAAGACTTTTTCTAGTATTTAAAAAATTACAGGCAGCATCCAATACGATTTGGCCTAATACTTCTTTACCTTCTGCTTCTAAAAATTCCTTCATTTCCTGTAATTCTTTTTCTCCACCCGCTTGACAGACAGTGGCACATTCGGAACAGCCTGTTATAATCACTTTTTTATGATTTTCTAAAAACTTCAAGATCTCCTCAGCAGACTTTTTTTGTGAAATAATCATTTTTATTCCCCCTTAAATGAACAGTGTTTTTAAAGTTAAACAGCTTACAGAATTTAATCATCTTTATAGATTGTACAGAAGGATGAATCTATCTATCAAAAATATTGAGTTATTTGTAGTGACATGTCCTTCTAGAATAGTCCACTAATCCTTCCTTTTTCGTCCACATCAATTCTTTCAGCAGAAGGTACTTTGGGTAATCCTGGCATTGTCATTACTTCTCCTGTAAGGGCTACGATAAAACCTGCTCCTGCTGACACTTTAATCTGTCTTACAGTAATGTTAAACCCTTCTGGTCTTCCTAATAGATTTGGATTATCACTCAATGAGTATTGGGTCTTTGCCATACATATTGGCAGATCACCAAACCCTAATTTTTCTAATTTATCTATTTCCTTTAAGGTTGCTGGTGTGAAATCTACACCATTTGCACCATATATTTTAGTTGCAATTGCTTCTATTTTTTCTGCAATTGGCATATTGAGAGCATAGCTGTACTCTAACTTACTTTCTTCTTCTACTAATCTTAATACTTCCTTTGCCAGTTCTTGCCCACCTTCTCCACCTTTTGCCCAAACTTCTGATAGGGCTACATTAACCCCTAGCTCTTTGCATTTCCTCTTTACTAGTGCTAATTCTGCTTCTGTATCTAATGGAAATCTATTGATGGCTACTACAGCTGGCAGCTTAAATACCTTCGTGATGTTCTCTACGTGTTTTAATAGGTTGGGTAACCCTTTTTCTAAGGCTTCTAGATTTTCTTCGTTTAATTTATCCTTCACAACCCCTCCGTTATATTTTAAGGCTCTTACGGTGGCTACGATGATGACTGCATCGGGTTTTAAGTCAGCTTTTCTACATTTAATATCTATGAACTTTTCTGCTCCTAGATCTGCTCCAAAACCTGCTTCTGTCACTACATAATCAGCAAAATGCATTGCCATTTTCGTTGCAATTACTGAGTTACACCCATGAGCTATGTTGGCAAAAGGCCCACCATGGACAAAGGCAGGTGTTCCTTCTAATGTTTGGACTAAGTTAGGCTTTAGGGCATCTTTTAAAAGAGCTGCCATAGCCCCGTGGGCATTTAGATCTTTAGCGGTAATAGGTCTGTCATCTCTTGTATAAGCCACGATGATATTCCCTATTCTTTCTTTTAAATCTACGATGTTGTTGGCTAAGCAGAAGGCTGCCATAACTTCTGAGGCTACTGTGATATCAAAGCCATCTTCTCGTGCTACGCCGTTACCTTTGCCACCCATACCATTGACGATATTTCTAAGTTGTCGATCATTCATATCTACTACCCTACGCCATGTGATTTTTCTATTGTCTATTCCTAATTGGTTACCATGGTTAATATGGTTATCCAGCATGGCAGCCAATAGATTGTTGGCAGCACCGATAGCATGGAAATCTCCTGTAAAGTGTAGATTGATATCCTCCATAGGCACTACCTGAGCATAACCTCCTCCAGCTGCACCTCCCTTTACACCAAACACTGGACCTAAAGAAGGTTCTCTTAAGGCTACAATTGTCTTTTTTCCTAATCTAGATAAGGCATCGGAAACCCCTATCGTGGTGGTGGTTTTCCCTTCTCCTGCTGGTGTTGGGTTAATCGCCGATACTAAAATCAGCTTTGCTTTTCTCCCAGTCTTCTCCTCTTTTAATAGATTGTAGTCTACCTTTGCTTTATATCGACCATAAAGATCGATATTTTCTTCCGTCAAATCAAGTTTTCCTGCTATTTCTCTTATGTCCTTTAGCTGTGCCTCTTGTGCAATTTCAATATCACTTTTAAAACCCATTTTCATAACCCCCTTATATAATATCTTCACCATTTTTCAAGAAATATGGTGTTTATTAAACAAAATTTCATAAAAGTCCACAATAGAATAATTAGTTTTTCCTCTATTTTTAATAGCCGAACCTATGTATATACAAGTATCTATATGTATACACTTTTAAGTTAATTATAACAGTTCTTTTTTAAGTGTCAATATTACAATTTAATTATTTTGAATTTTTAAAATAGTTCTTAATGTATCAATTATTACTAAAGAAATGATATGCCATCTTTTTTCTTTTGAGAAATTTTTTCTAAGAAAATCAAAACTTTATTCACTTCTTTAATCATAATACTAAGACCAAAACACTAGATATTAACTAGCGTTCAGATCTTTTAAATGTGTAGAATTTACGATTAATCTTTTTAAGGACCATCACCCGGCACATTCTTCACTTTTACTACCTTTATATTTAGGTGGAGGTGAAAATACCGCTGCCAAGCTAGCTAATAAAGGGAATATCGTCATCAATAATATTATTTCTTTATAACTTCCAAAAATATCATAAGCGAAGCCAAAGGGTAGAGGTCCTAAGGCTGAACCAATGACCATAGATGTCATGGCAATCCCTCGGATGCTTCCAAGATATTTTCTGCCAAAATAATTCGGCCATAAAACACCGGTACTTACAGAATCAAAGGCTATAAAAACGCCGTGTAAAGCTGCATAAAGTATTAGAACTTCTTTTGATTGACTATAGAGTACCAGCAACATTGCTCCTAATAATAAAGAAAAGTTAATGGTTTTTACATAATGAACCTGAATGCGATCCACAAAATACCCTGCTAAAAAAGTGAAAGGCAGTTGGGTCATAGCAGTAATACCTAATATCGAGGCTGCAAAAGTAGAGTTAAATCCTTTCCCCTCCATAATAGACACCATATGAAAGGTAATACCAGTGTTAATCATAGATGGAACCACCATACAAAAAAGCATTAACCAAAAAGCTTTAGTCCCCATAGCTTCTTTTGTGTTCCAAGAGAATTCTGTATTTCTTAATATCTTTTCATTACCATCCATCTCCCTGTAGTTTGGTATAACCTCTCCATCTGGCAATAATCCCACTTCCTCTGGTTGATTACGGATAAATATCCAGCTAATTGGTACCATAAAACCAATCAACAGCAATGCCCATATCCTCCATGTAAAGGAAGCTCCAAAATGTAAAATGAGCCAGTTATTTAGAAGGGGTATGGCAGCTGATCCCAATACACCTCCAAGCGACATTAGGCTCAAGGCAACGCCTCTTTTTCTAATAAACCATTGAGGTATTAAGGTAGAGGAAAGCAAAGCCATGGACCCTTGCCCAAAAAGTCGTAAAAATATAAAACCTACTATTAACATAATAGGATGTCTTATAAAGCTCATCCAAAGGCAGGCAACACCTAAAAGAGAAGCAATATAAACGAACATTTTATGATGACCTTTTTTATCAATAATTTTACCAACGAAGGGCAACATCAAGCCAGCTATAAGTGTCCCTGAGGAATACAAGCTTGAAACAAGAGAACGACTCCATCCAAATTCTTCAATGTAGGTATTGATAAAAATAGATATACTATAGGTTTGCCCTGGCCCCGAAAAAAAGAGGCCTAATGCCCCTAGTCCTATGATAATCCATCCATAATAGAATGATATGTTTGTTGTAAATGATTTTTTAAATACTTTTTGCTGCAAATCAATTCCTCCTAATATGCTTATGAAACAAATTTATGTGGATTCAACACTTGATCCTCAAACTATATCGCTTTTCCTATAGAATAATTCTTAGTATATATAATTATTTTAATTAATACAAGTTCCATTGTTTTACCTACTAAAATCAATAAGTCTTTCTTTATTCACTCTATGCTTTTATAGGTAACCAACTACAGAACTTAAGCAGATGACTGAAATCTATGATTTCATGTCAGTCGCTTATACAAGGTGAAATTTTGATATACTAAGGGCTACATTTGCAGCCCATGGTTTTGGACGAAACCGTAGACCGTGTATATCAAAAGTAGATGACCCAAATCTTTGATTTGCTGTCAGTCACTTTCACAGAGTGCAATTAAAGTTTAAAATTGGTTATCTATATAGATAATCCATCAGAAATATCCTCCAAGATAGGCATTCTATCTTTAATATATA
The DNA here is from genome assembly GCF_900188145.1 of Anaerovirgula multivorans. Taxonomy (GTDB): domain Bacteria; phylum Bacillota; class Clostridia; order Peptostreptococcales; family Natronincolaceae; genus Anaerovirgula; species Anaerovirgula multivorans. The sequence continues at coordinate 230,335 of NZ_FZOJ01000003.1, forward strand.
ATATATCTAGCTTATGAAGTGCTCTTGTCATAGCAACATATAGAAGCTTAATATCCAGTTCCTTTTCTTCATATATTTCATCAATAGTCACTATCAATACTACATCAAATTCCAGTCCCTTTGCCAAGTGAACAGGTACTAGTACCACTCCGGCTTCATAGCTTTCTTCCTTTTCGTCCAATATTTTAGAATGGACTTTCTTTTCTTTATCTAGAAAGGTCTTAATTTTTTGGCATTCCTCATTTGTTTTGCAGATAACAGCTATAGATTGAAATTTTTCCTTTTTAAATACCTGTAGTTTTTTTTGTAAATCCTTAAATAATTTCTCAGTAGTATCAAATTCTGCAATCTCTGGTTTATCTCCATGTCGAATCACTGGCTTAGCCAATACAATTTCTGGGGAGCTGAGCTTATCAATGATTTCGTTTGCTAAGTTCATTACTTCTATTGTGGTTCGATAGCTTTGCACCAGCTTCATATAATTACTTTTTCCTTTATCAAAAACAGTATTTAATACTTCCTTCCAGCTCTGTATAGAACGATAAGAGTGAATACCTTGAGAGATATCTCCTAATAACGTGAACATATTAGTATTTAAAATTTCTTTTAGTACATAAAACTGTAATAAACTAAAATCCTGTGCTTCATCTATAACGACGCTATCAATTCTTAGCTTTTCTTTCAAACCAAAGATTCTGTATTTTAAATAGGCTAAAGGAGCATAATCTTCTAATTCAATTTTCTTTTTACCTAGCAAGTCCCTTGATTGTTGACATAAATGTTGAATACCTTCGATCGGTAACAGCTTTTCTCCATATCTTTCTATTAATACCTCTTCTGTTAATAAGTTCTTATAATGATCAAATAAATCTATTTTTGAAAAACTATTAATATATTTATTTATAATGGTTTTGGAATCCTTTTGAATGTTCTCCAGCTTCAAATCTCTTTTCTCTATAATGGCAAGAATTCTGTGTCTTCTCTCCTCTGAGGGTTCTTCTTTATAACGAATATTTTCAATCTGATGATCATAATATTCTTCTGTTTCCTTTAAAAACTTCTCTTTATAGCGTTTTAATTGATTTTTTAAGGTTTTTTTCAATTCATCGGTCCTTTTATAAAGAGGAAGGTAATTGAATTCCCTCAACAGCATATTTTCTATCTTTTCTTTATCCACGATAACATGTCCTTGGAATATAAAATCTTCTCTTGGCATATAGTCTTTTTCTATGTCTGCTATATAATCATCTAGCATGCTTTTAAATTCCATAGATCCTTTAAAAGCTGCTGTCCATTTCATCCATTTTACTAGCTCTTTATTTTCCTTGTTTTGACTACTTATTAAAACCATTAACTTGTGATTAGCATCTACTATTTTATATTTTTTTCCTACTAGTTCTAGCATGAAATCTATAAAAGTAGTTTGCCTTACATTTTCTGCACCTAATTCAGGTAATACCTCAGAGATATAGTTTATAAAGAGCTTATTTGGCGCAATGATCATGAAGTTTTCTGGTTCAAAGGTTTTCTCATACGTATAAATAAAATAAGCAATTCTATGGAGGGCGATTGTTGTCTTTCCACTCCCTGCCACGCCTTGGACAATTAACGGCAAATGCATGTCAGCTCGAATCACGCGATTTTGTTCAGCTTGAATAGTAGAAGCAATATCCTTTAGTCTTTCTTCTGCATTAGCCTCCAATGAAGCCTGTAGGAAGGCATCCGTAGTCGTGATATCAATGTCCATAATGTTTTTAAGTTCACCATCTTCGATAGTAAATTGTCTTTTTAAAAGAAGTTTTCCTTCTTGTTTGCCACCCTCTGTTTCGTAGCTGGTTTCTCCTAAACGCCCCTCATAATACACATTGGCAATAGGAGCACGCCAGTCCACAATTAGAGGAACCTCATCTTCTGCCTGTATCAATGAAGTTTTCCCTATATAAACCTTATCTGCTTCTTTCTTTTCACTAGATTTAAAATCAATTCGAGCAAAATATGGTTTATCTTTAATCCTTGTTAGATTATCAAAATTTTTATCCGCCGTTTCCATAAATTTTGTATTAATAAGAATACTAATATAGCTCTGACTGCTATCTAAGTAGTCTAGATTCACCATAGCATCCTTAATATTTTCCTTATATAGCTTCCGATATTCCTCAGTAGCATCTAATGTCTTTTTAATATATTCCTTCGTATATTCTAAACGTTCAGCTTCTTTTTTATAGTCTGAATGATTCTTCAATGACATGCTCTTTCTCCTTTCCTGGCCTTTCAATTGTTTTGCCTTGCTTTATAACCTGCTGTTTAATATAGGTGTACACCTATAAATTTTCATATACTAAGGACTACATTTGCAGTCCTCGGCTATGGTTTTAACCCGAGGGCGAAACCGTAGACCGTGTATATTAAAATTTAAGTCTAAAGACAAATATCTATATATGATTTAATTATTGAACTCGGTTTATAGCAGTTAAGTTTTTGAAATGATACCAATTTGTTTTATCATAAATTGGGGATAGGTGCTTTATAAGACCTATCCCTTATGAAAAATTATTTTTCTATAAATATCTTTTTTATTATTTTATTATTATGCAGTTTATACTCTAATGTATAGGAATCATCATCCATACCATAAATAGCAATTTCAGTAACCGCCTTTGTTCTTAATCTAGCTACTATCTGTCTGCGGTTTTCAATATTATTTTCACTTTTTTCTTGATGATAAAACATTTTATAAGATACATTCACCCATGCCTGTAAAAGTCCCTCTATTGAAAGTTGATCATTAGTATCCATTTATTTCTTCCTCCTTCATCTATTTGGTAATACTTCCTAATATTACTGTGAAGGAAGGTATCGGCTAAATTCTTTCTCCTATTTTCTGTTTTTCAATGAATTCTGCAAGATCACTTCGCTTCACCCGCCAATGACGGCCAACTTTGAATCCCGGTATTTTCCCTTCTTGCACAAATTTATAAGTCGTAACTTCACTTATTTTTAGATATCGTGCTACTTCGCTAACGGTCATAATCTCATCTTCCCTATGGACATCCTGTGTCATATTAATCTTCCTTTCATCAAATAGGTCTACTCATCTTCTCAACCTTTGATTTTAATTGGTACACAAAATATTCTGTACGATAAGTAAGCGCTCTTAACATTTCCATTTCCGTTTCTCTTTTTATTTTTTTGTCTGAATTTGTTGTAGGTTTCAATTCTTCTAATAATTCAACGTGCTGTTGATAGAACTCTATCATACCCTCCATATCTTTTTGCATTGTATCATAAAAATTTTTTCCAACTAAATCCTTTTCTTTTTTATTATTTGATAAATTATTCATCAGCATCCTCCTTAGTGTCTTCTTCTACTAGTATAATATAAAATATTATACTTAAACAAGGTAAAATATGAATCAATTTGATTTATTTATATTTATTTGCTATAATATCATTAAATTATAAATGATTATAATCAAATGCAATAACTGGAAGGAGATATTATGGAATATACTGGTGAAAGAGTGATTCCTAAGTTAATGAATCCAAGAAATGGAATGCTTATTGAACATATAGCACGTTATGAATTTGCTAAATCCTTTTGCACAGGCCGTGTATTAGATATAGCCTGTGGCAGCGGCTATGGCAGTGAAGTTTTGTTGGCAGACAACCCTAAGAAAATTAGTGAATTGGTTGGTATTGATATAGATCATGAAGCGATAGCCTACGCTAAAAAACATTATCATTGTGACAAGACCTCTTATTACATAGATGATGCTTTAAACAAAAATCTCCATAAAATCTATGGAACCTTTGATACGATTATTAGCTTCGAAACGATAGAACATTTTGAAGGAGATGAACAATTTGTTGAAAATCTCTATAAATTGTTAAAACCTAACGGAACACTGATTATCTCAACACCCTTTGGCCGCGGTAAAAATCATCCTTGCAGTTCTCCATTTCACGTTTATCAATATACAGAAGAGGAATTTATAGAGGTATTAAAACCGTTTAAACAGTTAACCATGTATCATCAAATTGATACAAAGATTGAAATTCCAAAAGAAAATCAAAAATATTATTTAATGGTCGCTGTATGCAGAAAATCATAGCTTTAGAACAAGTGAGTGCTAAAAAGCCAAGAAGAGATTATTTCTTCTTGGCTTCTTAGTATACAAACACCTATAGGCTTACGTCTCTAAATTTTAATATACTAAGGGCTACATTTGCAGCCCACGGTTTTGGGCGAAACCGTAGCCCGTGTATATTAAAATTTAGTTTTAAAAGCGTATGTCTATGAAGGATAACTAGTACTCTCTTAAATAAATTCCCTATGGACATGGCCACTTAGTTTCGTATCATTTATATGATAGCCTTATACTTAATTAATGTTGCAGAACTCATAACCACAAGTATGGAACCTAAATTATGTATTAACGCACCCATTACTGGGTTGATTATACCCAATGCCGCAAGAAGGATAGCAACAAAATTAATCGTTAAAGATAGACCAATATTTACTTTTATGGTGCGAAGTACCTTTTTGGTCAATACAAACAATTCAGGAATTTTGCTTATATCATCCGACATCAGAGCAATATCAGCGGTTTCTACAGCAACATCTGCACCTAATGCTGCCATAGCTATACCTACATCTGCTCTAGCAAATGCAGGAGCATCATTGATTCCATCCCCAACCATACATACTTTTTTGTTATCTTTTATCTGAGAAGCTATAACTTTTACTTTTCCTTCTGGTAGCTGTTCAGCATAAACTTTTTCAATCCCTACTTTGGCCGCTACCCAGGATGCAGCATTTTTGTTGTCCCCCGTTAAAATGAGAATATTATTTATACCTATATTCTTTATATCAGAAATAGCTTTTTCTACATTATTCTTGACTTGGTCTGCTACATTAATTAGACCAATAATCCTCTCCTCAACAGCTACACCCATAACAGTTTTACCTAAATGTTGATGATGTTCTACTATTTTCATTTCCTCTTTTGAAATTTTAACCTTATTTTCTTTAAGTAGTTTTACATTACCTACGATTACCTTCTCATCGTTAATTCTAGATATAATACCTTCACCTAACTGGACATCAAAGGCTAAAGGATCCGGAATATCTAAAGACTTTTCTTTTGCTTTTTTATAAATGGCTTTACCTAGTGGATGCTCAGAAAATTTTTCAGCTATTGCTGCAATTTCCAATATCCCATCCTCCGTACAATCCTCATGAAGACTTATAATATCAATGACCTCAGGCCTCCCATAAGTAATAGTTCCTGTTTTATCAAATGTGATCGTATCTACTTTGCCCAAATTTTCCATGGCTTCTCCACTCTTTATGAGAATACCCTTTCTTGCTGCATTTCCTATACCTGCCATAATAGCGGTGGGAGTTGCCAATACCAATGCACATGGACAAAATACAACAAGGATTGTAACTGCTCTTGTAATATCCCTTGTAACCATATAGGTAATGATAGAAAATATCAAAGCTAATGGCACAATAACCGTTGCCATTTTATCTGCCAATCTTACTACTGGGGCTTTTTTCTCTTCTGCTTCCTTTACAAGTCTTATCAATTTTGATAAAGAAGTATCTTCTCCCACCTTTGTTGCCTTTACTTCAATAACCCCTAATTGATTTAATGTACCAACAAAGACCTCATCTCCAATGGCTTTATCAATCGGCATAGATTCCCCAGTAATGATGGATTGATTAATGGTTGACTTCCCATTGATAATTACTCCATCTACTGGAATTGCTTCTCCTGGCTTGATGAGAAGAAGATCTCCCACCTTTATTTCCTCTACTGCAATACTCTTTTCTCCTAAAGGTGTTCTAATCCTTCCCATCTCAGGAGATAGCTGAATTAATTTTTTTATGCCCTTTTTAGCTTTCGCAACAGTCCTATCCTCCAATATTTCACCCAGCATCATAATAAAGGCTATTTCACCTGCTGCAAAGTATTCACCTATGATGATGGATGCTATAAGGGCAATGCTAACCAATACGCCTGCCTTGATATCAAAGCTTCTAAGGAATCCTTTTACTGCTGCATGTAAGATCGGCGTACCACTAATAAGAATACTAAACCAAGCAACATCAAAGGGTAATGTATTATTAAGCCACCCAAACCAACTTATCACAAGGAATACTCCAGACAAAGAGGTTAAGGCAATAGTACGACCTTCCCCTTCCAGAAAATACTTTCTAATTATTGATGTTTTTTCATTGCTTTTTACCTTGTTTCTATGTATAAACTCTACTTCTGTATCATCCTTATTTATCTCTTTTACAGTATTGTCCACCAATAGTTTTCCTCCTCCTTTCCTTAAAAGGTATTGGCATTTATTTTTTTAAGTATATTAAGTAGTTGTTCAACTTCATCCTCTAAAAGAGAAGATATCATTTGTTCTGTTAAATCAACATGATATTTATGATGTTCTTTAGCAGCTTCCATTCCCTTTTCTGTAAGACTAATCAAAATCATCCGTCTATCTTCCTTCGTGAATTCCCTTTGGGCATAATTCTTCTTTTCCAGCCTATCTACTGTTACAGTAGTTGTTCCAGTTGTTACACCTAGCTTTCCAGCTAAATCCTTCATATTCATCCTTCCATACCTTCCCAGTATTTCAATAGCATGGGCCTCAGAAACTGTCAATTCGCTGCTTTTGATTACAGAGCTTTCCCAAGAGGAAAAGCCATTAAAGAAATAGAGTAATTCATCCGTTAAATTTTTAGTAACTTCGTTAGAGGATTCCATGGTAAACATCATCTCCTTTTCAAAAAAACATTATTTGAAATTCATATAATTTAATAAAAATATTATTTGAATATAATATAGTTTGAACTTCAAGATATATGATATCATAAATATTCTTTCTTCACAATAAAAATTTCATAATGTATATGTCAGTTTTACAATACCAAGAAATTACAAAAAAGATTAAACGGCCTTAGCCCAATGGAGTTTAGGGCTCTAGCCGCTTAAGTAATGTATATTAAAATTAAAGTTTAAAATTGGTTATCTATACTTGACAGGAAGTAGTTCAAATTCATGAAAATTATATAAATGTATATTTATTTCTATATTCCAAAGGTGATATTCCATAGGCCTTCTTAAAGACTCTACTAAAATAATGCTGTGATGTATATCCTACTCTTGTGGAGACGTCATACATGGTAACTCTAGGATGATGGTCTTCTAAGATTTGTTTTGCCTTCTCTAATCTTATATCCGTTAAATACTCTATAAAGGACTTCCCAATCTCTTGTTTCATCAATTTGCTGATATAGGATTTATTCACATTAAACAACTGTGATATATGGGATAAATCCAATTCGCTGTCAGTATAATGCTTATCTATATATTTTTTGACAGATCTAACAATACATGAATACTGGGTGCTTTTTTCTGTTATAATTTCCTTTTTATCAGTTCCAAAGGCTTCTGCAATTTTTTTCAGGAGATTATCAAACTCATTTTTAGAAACAGGCTTTAACAAATAATCAAACACGTGAAGTTTTATGGCTTTATGGGCATACTCAAAATTGTCATATCCAGTAATAATCACTACTATACTATTTGAAGAAATCTTATTCAACTGGCTAATAAAATGAAGTCCATTCAGCATTGGCATATTAATATCCACTAAAAACAATTCTGGAGATGTCTTTGTGATGTATTCTAAAGCTTCTCTACCATTCTTTACCTCTGCAACCACCTCAAATCGATAGGGACTTTCATCGATCCACTGTTTAAGTCCTTTTCTAATTTTGGGCTCATCATCCGCAATAAGAACTTTAAACATATCCATTCTCCCTTCTTATTCTGGGTATAGTTATGGTAACGGTCGTCCATCCACTTTGAGATTGAAATTCTAATCCATATTTTTCACCATGCTCTAGCTTTATTCTATGATTTACATTATATAATCCATAGCCCTTAATGGCTTCTGTCTTTCTATCTAACCTTAAAGCATGATTTATTTCCTCTAAGGCATCTAATGATATTTCTGAATTATTCATAATTTTTATAACAACATCTTCATTTTTCTGAGTAATACAAATAGAAATTTCTCCTCTGTTTTCCCTTCCATTCACTCCATGCACCACGGCATTTTCTACAATAGGCTGTAAAAGAACCCTCATAATCATATACTCCATAAGACAATCGTCATAATGAATACTATAAGTCAACTGATCCTCATACCTGGATTTTTGAATCCTAAGATAACTATCAATATGTTCAAGTTCTTCATCAAGGGTGATAAAGGTTTTGCCATTACTAAGCCCAATTCTGAAATAGGTACTTAAAGACTCTATAAGGCTCAAAACTTCCTCTGTATTATCCTCCATAGCTGCCCACTTGATGGTATCAAGGGTATTATAAAGAAAATGTGGTTTGATCTGCTCTTGCATGATCCTAAGTCTCATTTCTTTCTTTTGATAGCTGAGTTTTTCAAGTTTTTCCGTCATATTGTTAAAACTGCAGATAAGACTACCTATTTCATCTTTCCTATTACTTTCCAGCTTTACAGATAAATCACCATCTTCTACTTTTTTCATAAGTTTCTTTAACTTATCAATAGGCTTAATAATAGAAGCGAAGCTAGTGGTCAGTAAAATCACTACAATAATCAGCAGTATGATTCCAAAAATCAGTATGGATTTACGCATATCATGATTAATCTCATCTATATTTTTTTCACAAATATAGTAGTTAAGGGACCAACCTCTAGCAGCTCCTATATCTGTCTCAAAAACTACATGGTTTTCCCCTATAAAGTCATGGTATAAATTTTTTTCATCTGTATGAATACTATTGTTATTTATCAGTATTTCTCCAATACCATCATATACATTGATTCTTGATGCTATTCTTATCAAATTCTCAAGAGGAATCTCTGCATAGAGAAACTCAATCTCTCTATTTACCCCTCCTACTTTATAAAGCATGACGACAATCTTTTGATCATTTTTTTCTTTTGGCTCGCTTACTTTAAAGGAGGCATTTTCCTTCAATGTATTTTTATAATACTTTTCCTCACTGATGGATTGTCTTATACCATCATAGCCTAGTTTATAGCCACCATATTTTACAATCCCCATATCAAGGTAAATATCACTTTTTTGTTTATACACAGACTGGATATATTCTCTAGCCTCTACTTCATTCATATCAGAGATGATAATACAATCTGCCATCATCTGTAGTTCTATTTTTCTCTGCTGAAGCCAGTAGGATATTTGGTTTCCCCTAGCATCAATGATTTGATTTGTAAGATCCATATTAAGCAGGGTAACTCTTTCCTTTACCTTACTGTCCATAATATAAAGGTATATAGAAAATAATACAGAAAAAGCTATTAATATAGATACTATGATTTTCATTTTAATAGATATTCGCACAAGATCACCTTCTATATAAATCTTACAAATATTCTTTAGAATCTAGATGGAAATGACATGACTAGTCTCCAAAAGAAAAACTTTTTTCTTAAAGTTTGTAACATAAAATGCAAGAAAAACACTTCGTCCTAAGCTAAAAAGAATATAAGAAAGCCATAAACCATGGTTACCCCAAAGAGGCACTATTGCAAAATAAGCCATCAGGAATGTCATAAGAGATAAAAGCATTGAATTTCTGACAGGAGCAGTATAAGTGGCACCAGTAAATATCCCATAATAGACCAATCCAATCCCCACAACAAATGGATAAACAACCAACCACATGGAATAAATTGAACTTAAATAGATTATATTTTCAATAGATGTAAAAATACTGATTATTCCACCTCTTAAAAAGTATATTAGAAGTGCCATGACGGATGCTAATATAAAGGTGGTCTTGGTAGAAATAGTTAAAACTTCATGATATAGCTTTGTATTTTTTTCCCCAACAGCTGTACCTACAAAAACACTGGAGGCATTGGCAAATCCATCAAAAAAATATGCGATAATATACTGTATCTGAAATAAAACTGCGTTAGCCGCCAGCATTTCGGTTCCAAGAGAAGCCCCTTTTGCAACAAACATATTGGTTACTATAAGTAAGCATACAGTTCTAATCATAAGGTCAGTATTCACACCCATAATTTTTTTGAAGACTGCTTTGTCAAATAGCTCCGATAGATAACTTTTAATTGCAAATAGATTGAGGTTTACACTAATGAGATAAAACCCAATGATAAAGGCTGTAATTTGTGCTATCAAAGTAGCATAAGCAACACCAGCAACACCCATTTTAAAATGCATTACAAATACTATGTCTAAAACTATATTGAGTATATTTGTAAAAATTTGCAAAAACATAGATGCCTTTACGAGTTTTCTTCCCATAAGCCATCCAAGGTTGACGTAATTGAGTAAAACGAAAGGTGCCCCCCAAATTAAAATATGAAAATAAGTAAAGGCCTGACGTTGCACCTCCACATCGGGGTTAATTAGCTTCATAGCAATATTGATGATTGATCCTTGAAATATCACAAAAAATAGACTTACTATGATAGCAATAACACTAGGTCTCAATAAGGCAAACAAACTATCCTTTTCAGCCTTTGTTCCCAGCGCCTGAGCAGAATAGCCTGATGTACTTACTCTCAAAAAACCAAATAACCAATAGAGGGTACTAAAAATCACTGTACCCACCGCAACACCTCCTATATAGGCAGGATCTTCAAGTCTGCCTATAACCGCTGTATCTACCGCCCCCAATAAAGGCTGTGTAATTGTTGATATTGTAAAAGGTATAGCGAGTTTAAGATATTCTTTGTACTTCATATATTTCCTCCCTAGAATCCATAGTCATAGCAGCATGTAACAATGCTTTAGCATATTGACTTTTGACATTTTTTAGTTTATTCATACAATTAACTTCCTCAACAATATTCCCCTCTTTAAAAAATACAACCCGATCGCATATATAAGTAACTGCTGTTAAATCATGGGTAATAAAGACATAGGATATATCTAGCTCTTTTTTTAGTTGAATCAGTAAATCAAGTACCTGAACCTGAATAGATACATCTAAAGAACTTATGGCTTCATCAAGAATAATGAATTTAGGGTTTGTAGCAATGGCTCTAGCAATGCATACCCTTTGCAATTGCCCACCACTAAGCTGATGGGGATAACGATACAGGTATTCTTTTGATAAACCTACCTTTTCCAACAAATCTATAATCCTATTGATGGTCTCTTTTTTGCTTAACTTTTCAAATACTTTGATTGGCTCTGAAATGATATCTATGATTTTTAGCCTAGGGTTAGCAGATGATCCATAGTCTTGAAAAACTACACTTACCTTCTCTTTTTCAACTTTCCTGTTTTTTTTACTGATATCTATACCATCAATCAGTATACTACCGCAATCCCCCTTCTCAACACCGATTATTAAACGACCTAAGGTGCTTTTACCGCTACCACTTTCTCCAATGATACCAAGGCATTCCCCTTCCTTAAGACTTAGAGATACACCTTTCAAAATTTCAACGCTTTCTTTTTTTATGATACCAAAAGGTTTTTTATAACTTTTATAAACATTCTTCACTTCCAACAACATGAGGCTCCCCCTATCCTACAATCTGATGAAACTTATCCATCAATGCCTTTCTTGTGTTGATTAAATATCTTGTATGCTCACTTCTAGGATTCCTTAAAACATACTGTGTTTCACCTTTTTCTACAATTTTACCATCCTTCATCACTAGGATATCATCGGATATTTTTGCTACTGCTCCTAAATCGTGAGATATGAAAATCATAGATGTATTATGCTTTTCTTTAATTCCAGAAAATTCCTTCATTACCTTCGCTACATTGATGGCATCTACTGCAGTAGTTGGCTCATCGGCAATAATAATACTTGGTTTCAGCGTAAGCGCAGTCCCAATCATCACTCTTTGGAGCATACCTCCACTCAATTGATGGGGATATTTTTTAAGTACGTCCTTAGGATGAAGTATATTCATATTTTCCAGGGTTTTTAGGGAAAGTCCTAGCGCTTCTTTTTTACTTATGTCAAGATTTTCAATAAAAGTCTCAGTCATTTGTTCTTGTATAGGATAAAGAGGATCAAAAGAAGTCATAGGATTTTGTAATATCATGGAAATTTCTTTGCCTCTTATCTGTCTAATCTTCCTTTTATCCGCCTTCAATAGGTGTATGTCATTAAAGATGACTTCTCCTTTTATATGAAAGTCCTTATCCAGCAGCCCTAGTATGGCTTTACATGTGATACTCTTGCCACTTCCACTTTCTCCAACAATACCAAGGCACCGATTTTTCTCTAAGCTAAAAGAAATATCTGAAATGATATTTGTTGACACTTTGTGATCCATATGATGGACTTCTAAATGATTGACCTTTAATATTTCTTTCATCACCTTATACCTCCTTTGGATCTAATACGTCTCTTAAACTATCTCCCAGCATATTAAAAGAAGATACAAGTATTAATATAGCAAATCCTGGGGCAAGCATTTGTTTTGGGTGAGAAGTAATAACATTTTTCGCTTCACTTAGCATAGCTCCCCATTCTGCAGTTGGTGCTTGAACCCCAAGTCCAAGGAAGGAAAGGGTAGAAATACTTAGAATAACCCAACCCATATCCAAAGTAGCCAATACAATAACCTCCGATAAGATATTGGGAAGCATATGTCTAGTAATAATAAATCCCTTGCTTGCACCTATGGCTTTAGAATATAGAATATAATTTCTATCGTTGTATTTAATTACACTGGATCTAATCATTCTAGCGTACCAGGCCCACTTGATGGCGATACTTGCTATGATGACATTACGTATCCCAACCCCCATCATACCCACCACTGCAAGGATCATTACCTGACTTGGAAAGGATAGCATCACATCCACAATCCGCATAATAGCTTCATCAACTATCCCTCTAGTATATCCTGCTGTAACTCCAACAATTGTTCCAAGAATAATTGTACATAGCATTGTAAACATGGATAAAAATATAGTAGGTCGTATACCATAGATTAACCTTGATAATATACAACGACCAAGATGATCAGTTCCCAAAGGAAACTCCTGGCTTCTTTGGGCATATTTTTGGGTAATACTGGTTTTATTTGGATCGTTAGGTGCTATCTCCTCTGCAAAAATTCCTATCAGCATGGTAGATAAGATAATTATTAAAGTTATCAGTGCAATTTTATCCCTCATTAATTTCTTTATCACAATTACATCACCTCGTGTAGTCTTGGATCTAACTTATGATGTATAATATCCACAATAAGATTGCAGAAAATGAAAAGTATACCCATCATAAGGATATAGGCTTGAATCACTGGATAATCCCTGTTAAAAATTGAAGAAATACATAGTCTGCCTACCCCTGGCCAGGAAAAGATATTCTCTATTACAACTGTTCCAGAAACCAGCTGAACGACACTCATTCCTAATGCAGTTATAGAGGATTGAAGGGAATTCCTAAGGACATGTTTTAATATGATTTTTCTCTCCTTAAGCCCTCTGACCTTTGCATAAAAAACATAATTCTCTGTCATGTTTTCTAACATGTTGTTTCTTATCAATCTAACATAGGTAGAAATATAGGTAAGACTTAATGCAATAGCCGGTAGAATAATGGCTCCTTCCTCTTTATTCCCCCCTGTTGGTAATACCTCTAATTTTACTGCAAATAACCATATCAGCAGTATTCCTATCCAATAATTGGGCATAGCTGTGCCAATAAAAATTAACAATCGTACAATTCTATCAAAAATACTGTCTTTAAATACAGCACAAAGCACCCCGATAGGAATGCTGACAAAGATTACAATGAATAAAGAAACAGTAGCAAGCTCTAAAGTAGCAGGTAAACTCCTGGAAATTTCACCTATCACTGTTCTATTTTTATTCACATAAGAATTCCCAAAGTCAAGACGGAGAACATTCCTCAACCAATCAAAATATCTCTGAAAATAGGGTTTGTTCAATCCTAATTCTTCCCTCATACCCTCTATCGCTTCCTCTGTAGGTATAATATCATTTACCCTTAAAGCCACTTCAGCGGGTTCAGCCGGGATAAGGTTAATGAGAACAAAAGCAATAAAAGATACTGCCAACATCATAGGTAGGACTATCAGAATTCTTTTTATAATATATTTCCCCATGACTACCTCCTTAATAATTTTTAAGCGTAGAAACTGGTCATAGATAATTTTCTCTATGACCAATTCTGTAGGATTCATTTTTTATTTGATGTACATTTTATCAAGAGGTACTTCATATTGCGAAGGATTGAAGGTTACATTTTTTACTTTTTCATTATATATTGCTCTATTTCTTTCAAAAGTCAATGGAACATAGATAGCTTCTTCATGTAAATAGGTAAGAATATAATCATAGTACGCTTGTCTTTGAATTTCATCTGTACTTATAAAGGCCTTTAAGATTGTATCATGGAGTTTCTTGACTTCCTTAAGACCCTGCTGAGCTGCATAATCACCATAAACAGCAGGCATTCTCATACCTCCAAGAAAGGAATGAGGATCATAAGGGGTTCCCCATGATATGTTGAAGGTAATACTAAAATCTCCAGCCTTCATTCTATCTCGGTAGGATTGCTCCTCTTCACCAGTAATCGTAAGCTTAAGACCGATCTCCATCATTTCACCTTGTAAATATTCAGATATTGTTTTCTCTGTTACACTATCAGCATTATAATGCATTTGAACATCTAAAGGCATGCCATCTTTTTCACGTATACCTGTAGTTTCATTCATTTTCCAGCCAGCTTCCTCCAAAAGGCTATTTGCTTTATCTAAAGAATAAATATAGTCCTCCAAATCCACATCACAATAGGGAACAGTCCTTGCAAGCAGCCTATTGGCAGGTGTTTCTAGTCCATTAAAGATTCCTTCGGATATTTCCTCTTTATTTATTGCTGCATTAATCGCCTGTCTTACATTTACATCCGATAAAATTTCATCGGTTGAATTCATAATAAGCATTCTCGTAGCTAAAGGATTTGATAAGCTTGCTGCAAAGCCCTCCTTTTGAGAAAACTCAAGATAGGTTTCTGCGTCAATCATGTTTGTACCAAATATGATATCAATCTCGCCCTTTTCTAGAGCAAGTGCTCTTATTTGGTTGTCTGGGATTACCTTAGCAATAATTCTACTAATTTCTGGTTTTTCACCCCAATAGGTTGGGTTCACATCAAATATGGCATATTGATCAATATGATTTTCTGTAAGTACATATTTTCCTGTGCCTATAAGTCCATCTACGCCATCCTTAGTGGTTCCATTAATAAAACAATTAGGAGATATAAATCTAAAGGGTCTAGTTACTGCCAATTCTGTTAGTAGCGGATAATAAGGTTCTTTTAATTTCATTTCGAAGGTATACTCATCAATAGCACTAAAACTATCTAATAATCGAATGCTTTCAAGCCATCCATGTCTATCATAGTTATCATAAACAGCCTGCATATTAGCTTCTACTGCATGTGCATCAAATTTGTGTCCATCTGAAAAAGTTACCCCCTGTCTTATATGAAAGGTATAAGTCCGTCCATCATCAGATATATCCCAATCCTTAGCAAGCCAAGGCTGAATGCCTTCATCTGTAATCATTACAAGCCCTTCAAACAATAAATTTTGTGCAAAAAGCTCTCCACCGTAAATATGAGGGTTGAGGTCCCGTATATCTCTAAAATTAACATAGATTAATTCATCTGTATTAATCTCCTTTGGACCGTTGTTTCCATTGCCGTTGATATCACTAGAAGAAGTTTCTCCTTTGCCACCTGAAGAACAACCAACAAGCAGACTTATGAGCAATATACCCATAACAAGTAATTTACTAATTTTATTTTTAAATAACATTCAAAATACTCCCCCTCTTATGTAATGTAGCCTATCCACTTAAACCATCATAATACTTCGAGGTCTAAATGATAATAATAATCATATTCATTATATGAAAAATTCTAATTGCTGTCTATACACAATTGAGATATTTTTTGTACATTTAGGTGATTTTTTATAAAAAAAGCAAAATACTCGCTTCCTCTTAGCATTTGATACTAGATGAGAGGAATTGAGGATGCTTGGCTTGGCTACACTTCCATATAAAATTATCTTTATCTATGCTTCAAAAGCTATCACAGAGGATAATAGTTTCTTAGCATATTCATTTTCAGTTCTTGCTAGTTCTGTAACAGGCAGTCTTTCTTCTATCTTACCTTTATATAAAAACAATACCTTATCACATAAACTGGCCACAGCCTGAAGATCATGTGCTATAAACAAATAGGTAAGATTTAAATCAGTTTTAAGCTCTTTTAATAACTCTAATATTTGGGCTTGTATGGAAACATCTAGAGAGCTTATAGCTTCATCCAAAATAACAAATCTTGGCTTGGTAGAAATTGCTCTAGCAATACACACCCTCTGTAATTGTCCTCCACTTAGTTCATGGGGGTATCTAGTCAAAAGCTGTGATGACAAACTTACTCTATCTAACAGCTGCATTGCTTTGGTTTTTATATGCGCTTGCTTGCCTTTTAGCATTATAGGCTCTGTAATAACTTGTTCTACAGTAAATCGTGGATTTACAGATGAAGTATAGTCTTGAAACACTACACTTATTTGGCCTTGGTTTTTCTTTTTCCATACTTGTATACTTTCATCCTCTAAAGTAATCAGCCCTTTATCTGGTTTCTCTAAATCCATAATCAGTCTAGACAACGTACTTTTGCCACTGCCGCTTTCTCCAATCAAACCAACGCACTCACCTTCTTCAATTCCAAAACTAATTCCAGAAAGAACGTGTATTTGATCTCTTCTAAATAGGCTTCCTGACTTTGAATAACTCTTATATACATCCTGCACTTTTAACATCGATAACTTCAACCTCCTCCCTATTCATAATTTTGTGAAAAGGTTGTGAAAGTGCAATACGGGTTTCTACTAAATAACGGGTATAATCATTTTTAGGCTCTCTAAAAATCTGATTTGCATTTCCATACTCTACACAAGCACCACCCTTCATCACCAATACCTTTTGTGCTAACCGCTGCACAACACCTAAATCATGGGATATAAATAAAATAGCAGTACTGGTTATACGTTGTAATCGTTCAAACTGTTCTACCACATCACGCTGGTTAATGGAGTCTAGAGCAGTGGTAGGCTCATCAGCTATAATAATATCTGGCTTCATAGCCATAGCAATAGCAATCATACACCTTTGGAGCATGCCACCTGATAGCTGATGAGGATATTTTTTTAGTACATCTTTTGCATCATAAATACTCATCTTATTCATGGCTTCTATTCCCATTGCCTTTGCATCCTTCTTTGACACCTTCAAATTTTCACAAAGAGTCTCTTCTATTTGATAGCCTATCGTATAAAGAGGATCAAAAGCTGTCATTGCATCCTGTAGAATCATTGAAATGTTTTTACCTCTGATCTTTCGCATGACACCAAAATCATTTTTTTTGATTTCTTTTCCATGAAGGAAAACAGTTCCCGTTACTTCCAGCCAAGGATTGGTCAAATTTAATATGGCCTTGCAGGTCATAGACTTACCACTACCGCTTTCCCCTACAATGGCAAGACAGCTATTGGGTTCAAGAGAAAAGTTCAGATTGTGAAGGATTCTTTCCCCATTACGCAAATCAACTACAGATAGATTCTCCACTTTCAGCAAACTCATTGTTTTTCACCCTCCTATCCATATGTTTAGGATCCATAATATCCCTCACTTTATCTCCAATAAAATTAAAAGCAGCCACCACTGCTAATATAGCGATACCAGGAGGAAGCATTTTTGTGGGATGCGTAATCATAATGTTTTTGGCCTCGTTCAACATCATGCCCCATTCTGGAGTTGGTGCCTGCACCCCTAGCCCTAAGAAAGATAGTGCAGAAACACTCAATATAACTGCTCCTGTATCTAAAGAGGCTAATACCACGATTTCACCTAGAGCCCCCGGTAACAAATGGTTTTTCATAATATGAAAGGGACTACTACCCACTACCTTAGCAAAACAAATATAGTTTTTATCCATATACTGTACCACAATAGATCTTATCATCCGAGTATACCAAGCCCACTTGGCAATAATATTGGCTATAATGATATTACCAAGTCCAGGCCCTAGCATTCCTACGATGGCCAGTATCATCACTTCACTAGGAAAAGATAGCATCACATCACATAAACGCATGATGATCTCATCTATCCACCCTCGAAAGTACCCTGCCACAAACCCCAGTATTGTTCCAATAGAAATAGTCATCAGCATCGTCCAAATAGACATCAACACTGTAGTACGTATCCCATAGAGTAGCCGAGAGAAAATGCATCTCCCAAGCTGATCTGTACCAAAGGGATATTGTAGACTGATACCAGAAAGCTTTTCCCTAATATTTGTTTCCACAGGATCATTGGGGGCAACCACTGGTGCTATAACCCCCAACAGAATAATCGTCACAAGGAAAAACAAACATGCCCCCGCAAGCTTATCAGATTTGATTTTTTTCAAAATATGCATACTATGTTGTCCTCCTTATCCTAGGGTCTAGGGATGCACTGATGATATCCACGATTAGATTACATACCACAAATAATAGCGCCATCATAACAATATAGGCTTGAATAATGGGATAATCTCGATTAAATATAGCACTGACACACAATCTTCCAATTCCTGGCCACGCAAAAATATTTTCTACAATTACAGTTCCAGCTATAAGTTTAGGAATGGACATTCCTAGTGCCGTAATAGAGGATTGGATTGAATTTCTAAATATATGTTTCGTGACAGTCCAATTCTTCAAACCCCTTACACGGGTATACAGTACATAATTCTCATTTTTATTTTGTACCATGTTATTTCGAATCAATCGCGTATAGATGGAAATGTAGCTTAAGGATAATGTAGCTGCCGGCAAAATCACTGAGCTAAAACCACTCATTCCACTGGTAGGGAACATGTCCAATTTTACAGCAAACAGCCACATCAGCAGTAGCCCCACCCAGAAGTTAGGCATTGCCGTCCCAACAAATATGATTCCTCGTATTGTTTTATCTCCTATAGAGTCTTCAAATATAGCGCATAAAATCCCTGCCACAATACTAATTCCCAAAATCATCATAAGTGCTATTGCTGCCAAATATAGTGTAGCTGGTAATGCGCTTAGCATTTCATCTGAAACTGACTTGTTATTTATATAACTATTTCCAAAGTCAAAGCGTAGACTATTTCCTAACCAAATAATATACCTCTCAAAAAAAGGTTTGTCTAACCCTAATTCTTCTCGCATAGCGGCTACCGCTTCATCGGTAGGGGTAATTTCATTGACCCTTAGGGCAACTTCTGCCGGATCACTGGTGTTTAAATTAATTAGCAAAAACGAAATGAAGGTTATTCCTATTAATATCGGTATAATAAATAATATTCGACGAATTATATAATTTCTCATTGATTCCCCCCCTTACTAATTCAGATCTAAACATCATCTTTTATATAGGATTCCCTACTTAGTAAGGAATCCTACATTAGCATTATTGCTGAAAATACATGTTTTCAAAAGGTATCTCATATTGCGATACATTAAAGCCAACACCTCTTAAAGAGGGTCCATATACCGCTTTTGTTCTAGAATAAGTTAGTGGTATGTATGCACTAGCATCGTGAATATAGGTTAATATCTCATTGTACATTTCTTGTCGTCTATTTTCGTCGGTTTCGATCATAACATTTCCAATCATTTCATCTAGCCATGTCTTTTTTTCTAGTCCTACTTGAGCCTGATAGTCACCATGGGCTGGGATTCTCCATGAGGATACGTAGGATTGAGGATCGTAGGGAGTACCCCAAGATAAAGAGTATTGAAGGTCAAACTCTCCTGTTTTTTGTCGATCTAAGAAGGCTTGTTTTTCTTCACCAACTATGTTCAAGCTTACACCTGCATTTTTAAAATTATCTTGCATATATTCACTAATCGTACGTTCTTGACTATTATCGGAATTGTAATAAATAGTGATTTCCATTTTAGCACCATCCTTGTACCGATAACCATCATTACCTAAAGTCCAACCGGCTGCATCCAAAAGTTTTGATGCCTTATCTATATCATAGGATCTTTTTTCCAAGTCTACATTACAATAGGGAACAGTAGGAGACAGTAAGGTATCTGCTACAGATTCCGAACCATTAAGTATACCCTCAGCGATGGCTTCTTTATCTATGGCGTATTGCAAGGCTTCTCTTACCTTGATATCTCCTGTAATCTGTTTGTTAGAATTTAATAGGATGGCCCTAGAAGCTATCGGCTCACTCATTACAGTGACATATTCCCCCCTATCTTCTAAAGCCTTAAAAGAATCTAAATCAATCATGTCCCCATCAGCTCCAAATAATAGGTCGATTTCTCCCTTTTCAAGGGCAAGAAGTATGGTCTGATGATCCGGCATAACTTGCCATTTAACGGCACTAAGCTTTGCTTTTTCACCCCAGTAGGATTCATTGGCAGTAAATATTGCATACTGATTTTCTTTATGCTCGCTAAGCACCCAAGGACCTGTGCCAATGTAACCATTTACACCGTCTTTGGTGTTGCCATCAATAAAAGAGTTAGGAGATATAAATCTAAAGGGTCTCGTTAATGCCAATTCACTGAGGGTAGGATAATAAGGGTTTTTTAGTACCAAATCAATAGTAAACTCATCAACAATATCTACATGGTCTATTTGGTTTACTAGCTCTAGCCAGGCATGTCTTTCAAAATTATTCATGACGGCATCGATATTCATCTTAGCTGCTGCTGCAGTAAACACCTCTCCATCAGTAAATTTGACATCTTTCCTCAATTTGAAGGTATAGGTCTTCCCATCCTCTGATATCTCCCAATTTTCAGCTAACCAAGGTTTTACCCCATCTTCTGTATTAATAACTAAGGATTCAAAAACCATATTTTGTGCTGCCATTTCTCCAGAGTAGGCATGGGGGTTAATGTCTCTTATATCCTTTGTACTGGCGTATACCAATTGTGTTTTTTCTCCATTCATCTCTCCACTTGTTTCTGTTGTTGATGTGCTACAGCCTACTATAGAGAAACTTAATGCTAAAACCAATATCATGACTATTATTTTGTTGTATTTCATTGCTTTTTCTCCTCCTAATTTTTAATAAATCTAATATTATAATCCCTATCAACTAAAGATTTCACCAGTAAAATTGCTATTATTCTCAAATTTCTGCAACAAAAAAATCTCCTTAACTACATAAGGAGATTATTGGTAAAATAACCTGTATTTTATCAAAACATACCCCCTATCCTCCGTAGAGTTATGATTTATAGTAATAGGCAGGTCTTCTGACTCAAGTATCATCACAGTGCAAAGCCTTCCCATATCAACAGTGGCATATTTTGCACTACTACTCTTTTACAGCGGCGGGACCGTACAGGATTTACACCTGTTTCCCTTTTAATCGAAGGCCAACTTCCTTGATCCTTCAAACCTATTATCTTAGAATATTAGATTTTTAACAATCTAATTATATATTGTCTATTGTTTCCTGTCAACATCAAATACTTTAATGAATTTCCTCGGGTCTTTGACAGTCGCAAAAATAAAATCCACTTCAAAAATCGTTGAAAAACTTGGTACATACGACGAGCTCCTTAAAAAATTAAACGGCGAAGATCCTATTGATGAGTAGGCGAAAAAATACATCGAAGAACTTAACAAAAAAGAAAAAGAAGACACCAGTAAAATCATGGTTCTATACTCGCCTACAAAACTTATTGAAAAAGAAAAGCAACGCTCTTTTAATGGCGGCTATCTATTCCTTCTACAAAGAGCATTGGATTAAAGAAAAAGGTCAATCACAGACGATAGGAGATTGAAGAGTGCTACTCTACAGATATCTTGAAAAGCGCTTAGATAACAAGTTCACATGCGCGGAAATCGTACAAGGGTTAAGGGATATGAAAAAAATTTTTAAAAACACTAAAAAATAAAAAACATTACTCACTTTTTGAGAACACAAAAAAAGCTTGAAACCTAGTATTTTTAATAGGTTACAAGCTTTTTCTCTTCTGCAAGTGTCAAAGATGAGATTCTAGAGTTAACGGCTTTTTTAGGCACTCTGCTTTGAATATAAAGATAACTCTTACTTTTAAACAATCCTGCTACATAAAAACACCTTCTGACTTTTCTTCGTCAAAAGGTGAAAATATTTACAATAAGTTAAAAGTGAATAAATTAAATGCCAGATAAGTTGAGCGCCTGGGAAAGCTCCGAAAAAGTACCTTTCTTCATTACGACTACACTCCATATAGTATGGTGTAGATTATATCATTACTATATACGGTATTAAATTTTAATATTAAAGAGTTTTTCGGAGCCTCCCCTGGCACCTTCTTTATTCTTAGTTTAACTCTGATCTTTTCGAAAGCTTTCGTCTATGTCAACAACCCCGGTCCCTTGACACTCAAACAAATTTTTTTGTTACATTCTATCCCCATTTCATTACACTTGGATTGTATATTATTTCTAGCCATGCTACGATTCCATTGAATGAATAAATTCGGAGATGAATGAAGGGCAATTTTTTATGGAAAAAATAATAATCTTATTTTATATTAGAGCTGTTATTACAATAATAAGCTTTGTTCCATTGTTGATGTATTCTCCTTTAGAAAGCTTCCCTCCGTTATATATATTATTATTCAAAGTATTTAGTATTTTAAATTTATGCATATATGGTTTAATAAAATAGGCTTCTTTTTTTCACTTTAGCACAATTTACTTTTCTATACCTACTCTTGCTTCTACCCCTTTTTGATAATAATGCTTTATTTCTTTCATTTCTGTAACCAAATCTGCAACCTCTAAAATTTCTTTTTTAGCATATCTACCCGTTATGATCAATTCAAGCTTGTGATGCTTGTTTTTTATAATTTCTAGTACATCCTCTATTAGAAATAAGTGATAATAAAGAGCAATATTCAGCTCATCCATTACTACAACATCATATTTCCCCTCTTTTATAATTGCTTGCATTTCCCTTAAACCTCTTTGGGCAATTTTAATATCCTCTTCTGTAGGATCATTAACAATAAAACAATCCAAGCCATATTGTTTAATGGTTAACCCTGGTAAATGATCCATTGCTTTTAATTCACTATAAGCCATCCCTTTAATAAATTGACCAATAAAAACTTTTTTTCCTGCACATACAGCACGAAGAGAAAGACCAAGAGCAGCAGTGGTTTTTCCTTTGCCATTACCAGTATAGACTTGTACATATCCTTTAGAATCCATGATTTTTTACCTCCTCTATTTATCAAAGCTGTTATTTAGTTTGATTATACCTCCATTGATGCTTTTATTCAATGATTCCAGGGAACCCAAAGGAACGTCAGGTTGCGTAAAAACTACCTGCCGTCCCTTTGTCTAGTCTGCATTTTTGTCATAAGAGCTTACCATTCCCTATTCTTCAAGCGTATGCAGCAAGGGATAAAGTGCCCCCGCTTTTAATGAAAATGTATTATCTGATCGTTTTACAATCTCCTCAATCATCTGATATCCGTACATATCTTTATCTTTAAGTAACTTTAATATCAGCATTGTTGTGCTACCTGTCAACAAACAATCAGAACCACCCGTAGCAGGTGGTTTTCCTTTTATAGCTTTAAAGCATCTAGTTTCTAGTATGATTGTTAAAATCCTTTACTTATATTATTGATATAAAACGCGGCTCTTTAAAGAGCCGCGTCAGAGGGACAATTATAGATGATATCAGCGGATTTTTCCGTTCCTTTTTACAAAGCCTTAGCTTTATATCCACACCCTAGATGTCTAGAACAATTGTGACATATGGCTTCACATTCAACTAACGAATCTTTTAAGCCTGAAGTGATTATGTTCTTACTTTTAACTATTTTTAATATATCTATCACTTTTTTTAATTCTTCTTTATCTCCCCATATTTCTAGGGTTACACTGCCCTGGGCTTCACTCAATCCTCCAGCACCTATTGGAAAACAATCCACGTCAGCTAATTTCTTAATAGCCTCAACCTCTGTAAATATTTCTCCATAAATGGGTAGAAGCCCAACCGACATACCCCAAGCAAGTTTTTTTCCTGTTCTTGAACTCTTCTTAATTATTTCATCTAAATCTCCAGGTATCATTTTTTCAATGCCTACGGGAATAATAACCGTTGTCCCCTCTGAGCACCAAGTGCTCATAGACAGTCCTACATTTCCACCACCTGGACTTCCAGCCATTAAAGCTGCTCTTCCCTTTGCATCAAAAGCATTAGCACCACAGACGATTACATCTTGGCTAGTAAATTTTTGAGCTTCTATTACATTTTTTTCATCTACATTCATCCAACTACCTTTATTAATGATTATAGAGTGTGGTTCATCTATATTATTTAAACCAGCTACAGTCCCTCTAGGAGTTATTCTGCCACTAATCCTTAGAGGCAGACCCACTAGCTTCTCAGTAATCCTTGAAACCGTAGTTCCACCTTTAAATAAAACCTTTCCTTTTTCTAAACCACGTGTTAACAACGGGTGCTTTAATATCCCTAGAGCAATGATTTCCTTGCCTTCTTCCACAGTTAAGGTCACTTGAATCTTATCCAAAAAATCACTCCTATTAGAAAACCTAAATCATAAATTTACCCTCTTTCAGTACCAATAAATCGTCAAGGTACAGAGTAGGGTTTATTACCACACCATCTAGGTGGCAATCTGCTTTATTTCTTCCTCCAAAAGAAGTATTGGTGCCAAAAGCAATATGGACAGTACCATAGATTTTTTCATCTTCAAGGATTACACCTGTCAACCTTGCCGCATGATTGGTTCCAATTCCTAGCTCACCTAAAGTGCCATTTCTTTCATTACTAAAAAGCACCTCGATCTTTTGACGATCCTCTCCTTTTGCTTCAGTTAACCTGCCATCCACGATTTTCATATGTAAAGGCGTTTGTAATATACCAACCCCTACCATGCTACCATCCACCAACATTTCTCCATTAGCACTTCCTTCAACTGGAGCAATATAAGCTTCGCCGGAAGGCAGATTACCTGCCTCCCCTGAGTTTTTATATACCCCAGTACTAGCCACGCCATCTCTACCATCCAGTGACATTTCAAGGATATAGTCGTCCTTGATAAGCTTTGCAGTTTTAGTCTTAGATAATATCTCCGTAAGTTTCAATGTAAGCTTCTCCACCTCTGTGTAATCAGCAGTGATTGCTCCCTCATGAAACATATCCTCAGTAATATTTGGCATACTGGCTAATCTTGCTCCAGCCTTCACTGCATTAATTTTAGCATTCGTATGGGTGATAGAAGTAGACGTAGGACAGATGATTACATCAAAATTCTTCATCGCTTCAGCAATTACCTCCGGCGGCTCTTCCCCACTTACCTTTCTAGGCTCCATAATCATGAGAACTGCTTCTTTTGCCAGCTTTTTTCCTTCCTCATATAGGGATTTACCTATGGATATCTTTTTATCATCTGTTAGTATTAAAACAGTCTCATTTTTTTTTACAGCTAAACAATCTTCTATAACGACTCTATAGCCTGATTTTTTACTCACTATCTCCACCTCTTTATGAATTTAGTATCTCTCCAAGAACTCTTGCTACCATTGTTCTAGCCAAAACTACCGGTTTTCCAGTCCCCTCAGATACCTTTTTCTTCATAGCCTGGTTATATCCAATGCAGTCCATGACAATTACATCAATGTCTTTTTTCTTTAACATTGTTATAGCACCAGATAATTCATCCTCTTTTGTATAGGGTGATGCAGGGACTGCGATTACTTCAACACCAGTTTCACACCATTTTTTCTGGCTTTGCACTACCTGATCCTTATCGGGAGTAATAACAGCTAGCTTACCTTTGTCAACCAGTTGCGGTGTAACGCCATGCAAGATTTTTTGAGGATATAAAATTGGTTTCTTGGATTTGAAAATATCTGGGAATACTCCAGTACAGATAAATAGAATGACATCTGCACCCTCCCTCTCTAGTTTATCAATACATTCCTGTAGTCTTGGTAATATATATCTTTCAGCAAACTTTACACTTTTCCCATCCTTGAGCTTAGAAACCAAAACATAATCATCGTCTTCTGGTTGAAACGCCAAAATGTCTTCATAAGTAAGCCCATCTAGCGCTCCAGCTTCTATGACTTCCACATTGTCTCCCAAAAACTCTACCATTTCTGGTATAACGTCAACCCTTGGTGACTGCCCAATCGTGATAGCTCCTAGCTTTTTTTTCATAATAGCCTCTATAACCTCCTATTTACCAAGTGTTTGTATATGATGCATATTTCCATACTTTTTAATTATCATTTCAAACTCAGCCTCATCATAGAACTTACAATCTCCTCTACCATAGGCCTTAGCAACCTCCAGAGTAAACCTAGCAGCTAACTCCATATCATAGGGATGACTAGCTCCAGTGGCACATCCCGGAACAGCAACTTCAGTAGTTATAGCCACGCCCACCACAGGAGCTGCAGTAGCAGTAGCCGGCTGCAATATACTATTGATATGATATAAATCATTGCCATAGGGAGTAATATCCTGCATCGTTACAGGAAATACTTCAGGCAGTTTACCAGTAGTAATCTGCATAATATCCAGCAAATCATCGCTGATTTTTAAAATATATCCTTCTTTGACGGTGGGAGATATTGCAAAGCCTCTAGTATTAATAACCCTGTTTCCTTTGGTGGTATCAATGGATAAAATAGCATCCAGTTCTCCGTCTACCTCTTCCTTATTTACTGTAGCCATATCAACGGGGGACCCCATAAAAGGTACTGGTTTGTGGGGCTGCGTCGGTGCATCAGGACAAATATGTGTTGATACAACTACATCTCCGTCTAAAAAGTCTCCTTTGTTTTGCATATCCAAAAGCTTTGCAGCCACTGCCAATGCAACCACTGCTCCATCGGCATCAGAAACCATACCAATCATCTCCGGTCTGGCACCTATACCACCAAGCCTACCCAATACTCCTATAGTAGGTGCCTCCATCCCCTTAGATTTACCCTTTTTTCCCGGGATTCTAATTCTAATAAAGTCTGTTTTTCCTCTGTGTCCTGTTATGGTCTTAACCTCTACGTCCTTTGCTCCATAGGATTCTAAAAATTCCTTTATTTCTTGTCCACTTGCAGTGGCTCTATCAATATACTCATATACCTCTAGAATTTGTTTTAATAACATAAAATCCCCTCCTACTAAATATATTTTAAGATATCTTTATTCACTATAGGCTTGATCTCTTGTAACAATTTATGATCAAACATACCGCTGCCCAGCTTAAGATTTTCCTTCTTGGTAGCTATTATTACGATTTCTTGATCCTTCTTAATCTCAGCAGTGGTCAGGGGTAAACCTGTCGACTTATCAAAGGACATAATTAGATCCGGGAAAGTATACAGCCGATCCTTATTAACTTCAAGGGTCATGTATTCATTCCAAAAAGTCATTTCAATTCCTTTTACAACAACTCTGCCTACATCAAATCCTCCTTCAGTAACCAACTCAAATTCAGATACGGTTCCCTCAACAACGATTTCACCCTTTAGAAAACTAGCTACTGTTTTTATAGCATCATATGGAGATATTTTAAGCCCTTCATAAAATTTCCTGCCTGTTTCTATGGCATGACTTATTCCATGAACTGCTCCATTTTCTTTGACATATCTGGCTTCCACAATATTTCTAGCAACTGCCACTAACCCACCGGCCTGAACGGCAGATTGTCTTATCAAAGCTGCTGTCTTAGAAATATCTCCTTTAAAGAAACCCTCTATTCTATTTCCCAGCTCAGCATTGCCACCAGCAAAGGCTTGATAGGATACAAAGTTTGGTACATTATTCAATCCCATACTGCCCATGGTTCCAGTGGGATGGGCTCTTCCATTGCATGGAGCATCTATCAAAGGAATGCCTAAAATAGCTGCTTGAATCCACCCATTCATCGTTGCCGCTCCGCCATTTTCATTGGTAATTATTCCACCAAGCTTTAAACCAGTATTTTCCTGTAGTATCTCAACAGTCCTTACATAATCCCTGGGTTTCACATATTTATCAACCGCAGCCGGAGCACCAACTGCTGATGCCGTAACAATTAATGCATCATTTGGAATTTCATCTATATCTACTAGTTGTAATTCACCATAGTTTAAAGCTATATTCCCGGATGCTTCTCCTAATTCCATAGAACCTCCTCCACCTCCGCCAAGTATGGCTCCTCCAATTAATGCATACTTTAACATCTCTTTATTTAGCTTTATCCTGCCCTTCATAATACCACCCCAACTTAAGATTTCGTTATTTAGTATTTCTTCTCATGCATTCATAATAAGTAATCAAGCCTTCAGCAATAACAGGATCAACAACAGGAATTTTGCAAGCCTTTTCAAGTTCTTTTGCTATTCCAATGGTAGACATTCCAGTGCAGACTGATGAAGTACTGTACAAAGTAATTTAGACTCCAATTCAGCGGGAGCAAAAGCTCCCCTGAATTAAGTCTCTTTTTTATATTAGTGCCTTTATTAATGCACTAAAGAATCCATAAAGTCCATCACCGGCAATCAGTCCAGCATCCCTAATTTCCATAAACTTAGTACCAAATATCAAACGAACAATAACTGCTAAAATAACACCTACCCCATAGATTGGATTATTAATTAGCAAGCCAGTTGCAAATAGTACCCCTACCATTCTAGACGTTCCGCCTACTATCTGTAATATGACTCCAGGCACTGCCCAGATCAAAAGAGTTCTTAATAACGAAGGATCCGCAGAGGCAGCAACAGTAGAAGCAAATACTCTACTGATAGGTGGAAGCAAATCTGTTGCAAAGTACATATTCATGGTTAACAAAACAACGACGATGCCAATAAATCCACCTATTACTTCTAAAATAATTTGCTGCTTTCTTCCATATAACTCATACTCTTTATCTTCCCCTTCGCCTCTTAGTATCCAACCAGCTTTGAGGTCATAACCCATATCAGCAAAGCATGGTCCTGCAGAACTAACATAACCAGTCAACAATGCAAGAGGAACGATTGGAAATCCGAAAAAGATACCTATAGTCATAAATATTGTTGTAATTGCAAAGGCAGGAAACCATCCTGAGTGCATAGCCGCCATACCTACCAGCAACATAGCTGCAGCAGCAGAAAATGTTGCCCATAATAACCAAAGTACTAATTTACCAATACCTAATTGAGAGAAAACACCTGAAACAAGAGCTAAAACAACGGCACCGCCTAAGAATAGTAAGATTCCTTGAGCTAAATTCCTTTTAGTTTCATCATCTGATCTAGTGTGTGTTACTACTTCTGATTTTTCTTTTTTACCACCTTTAAGAATAATCTTTATAGACTGAATTAACGCCATCATTCCAGCACCAATCATAATGCCATGGGGTATATAGGTATCGCCTAAATTTAATCCATTAAAAATTGCTGTTGAGTATCCCCTAATGAGTAAACCTGTGCCTAATGCAGCCATTGAAAAAATGTTAGCAATAAAAACTATACCAATGCCAGCTGCTGGCAAGTTAAAATAACTCCCAATGCCTCCTATAATTAGACCTTGTAACAATCTTTTGCCTTTTTCTCCTCCTTCATCTCCTGCTTTAATAGCTTGAGCTGTAGCTACTCCTGGAGGCCATGCAGCTTCAGCTGGGAAAATACTACTATCAAATATTTTTCCCACCACAGTAATTGAAATTACCAACCCTACGAGTGAACCTACAGCCATGGGCAGAATAAATCCTGTCTCTCCCAAAACAAAAAAGATGGCCATAGTAAGAAACCCACAGTTGGCAGCAGCAAAACCTGCACCGGACACTGCTGTTTGAAGCAAGTTTTGCCTTTCTAATGATCTAAACTTAAGAAAGGACTGCAATGGTATTCTTGCAATTACCATTGCAACTATGGCGCCAATGAGTGAGGTATTGGGGGTTACTCCTACTTTTCCGATAATCTGCATGCAAATTATCGCTGATAAGATTGATAATACTATTCCTAATGCAAATGTAGGAACCTCAAATGCGCTAACTTTTTCCTTAGGTCTGTTTGCATAGTTTTCTTTGTTTGACATACTATACTCCTCCTTTTATCTATTTTCTAAATATTATAGCAATTATAAATCTATAGAACAATTCTATAAATTCATAAAAATAAAGCTCATGCTTTTATGACTTCTCATAAACATAAGCTTTATACTATCTTATCCTTCATATATAGTTAAGACTCCTATTGAATAAAGGCTCATTTTATTTTTATTAGCTTTTTTAATTTCAATCCCATTTGCAAAGCAAATATTCCCTCAGTATCATTTAACGAGTATCCTGTTATTTCCTCTATACGATTTAATCTATACCTTAGCGTCTCCACATGAATAAACAACTTGGAGGCCGCTATTTTTCTATTGAAATTATATCTTAAATAACACTCTACCGTCTCTAGCAAATTAGTACCTTGATCTTCATCATACTTTTCTAATTTTCTGATGGTCCTATTATAATATTCATGTACTTCATTATCGTCTTTTAAAGGATATAACAGCTTTATTGTATCTAGTGAGTTAAAATAAATACTGTCATGATTACTAAATAATGCTGCTAGATATGCTTCATTATACATTTTCTCTATGTTTTTAATACGCTTATAAACATTTGATATCCCCACTGCCACCAAATAAGCATCGTCATAATCTTGCAAAGACGCTACTATTTTAGAAACTACCTCCTCTAAATGAGCCCTTGCTTCTATATTTGTAAATACAAAAACTTCATTTTTCTTGTCCTTAGATAAATAGTTTCCCTTTTCTAATATATTGTTTAGCACACTATAAACACTGTTTTTGCACTCATCTATATGAGTATCTTTTTTTATGTGAATCTTAATACATATACCAACAATATGTCCTTCCCTATCCCAACCAAGGTCCTTCTCTACATTTTCATAAAATTCGTCAGGAAGCTCTTTATTATTTAACATGATTTCTATAAGCGTCTTATTAAGCCTAGCTTGACTAAAACTCCTAGCCTGATCTATATCAAGTTTCATGGATATAATTGATATTCCATACTCGATAGAGCTTTGCGCTAGCTTATCAAGCTTAGAGCTATTTACAATGTATACGTATCCTAAGGGTTTATTATCTCGTACTAAGGGATAGATACTTATATAGACACCCATAATTTCCTTATTTATACAATAATCCTTAATTTCCTTTACGGCAGGTGCTCCCTTCTTACTAAAGGGAATCTTGTTGGCTAATTTGTCATAGCTTGAAGAATCAATGATATTATAAGTAATAGGATTAAGGTATCTATCGCATAAAAACACATTAGAATTAGATAAATTTGATAGAGAATAGATTATTCCATTAACATCCTTATTTTCAAAAGATAGATCCAATAATTTGGCATAGATGTTGTTCAAATTAAGAATATATTCATTTTTTCTATAAAACAACATATTATAAAAACTAGATATTGCTTCAGTATAAATAACATTACGGGAGATCTCTATAAGAGGAACACCATACGTATTAGCATCGTCTATTAGCTGCTTACTAATTTCACCAAAATATCTATTCTCCTTAACAGCGACAGCAGATACTTTTCTTTGATGAGCATCTAAAATCATACTGCTCTTTTTATCCTCTCTATCCTTTAAAGCATACCCAGCTGTCAGCAAAAACTCACCACCAGTTAGCCAGCTAATTCCCTCAGGAGTTTCAAGTATTGTTATATGCTTGCAGCGATTTTGCAGTCCAGAGCTGCCGCCTAAAAGCTTAAATCCGGCAAAGTCTGGAAGGTTTAATACTTCTTCTACAGTTAAACTATGCTCGTCATAAACCGCTGTGGTGCTCATCATTTCATTTATAATGTTCGGAATATGATTTTCCATCTTTGTTCACCTCTTCCAAGAAAAAACTGCCGACCATGTCCTGTTAATTGTTCCAATGACCTTACTGTTATTTTATCAAAATATACAAGTCCTTACTAGAGGCAAACCAAGAGGCGGTTGAACTTGTCAACAATCCAACCTGTTCACACAAAACCTCCTTCAGTTGTTTTGCAGTCCACAGTTTTGAGCGAAACCGTATATTTCAACTCATAATCACACATCTGTAATACCTTCAAGACACAAAATATGTTGAAAACCCGTACAGTAATTTTTATACAGTACGGGTTTCTAGATACCATGAAGCTAGCTAAATAAAAGTTGTTTGGCTAGCTCCACCATATTACAGCTATTAAATTTTATTAATATCTATAAACTATTGATGCTCTCTTATTCATCATCCCACCATTTAAGTCTTTACGAAATCGCTGTCTCACAGTATTCAACTTCTTTTTCGGTATCCAACTTTAACGAAACTGCACAATCAAATTCCTGTCGATCCTTGTACTCCTCTTGCTTTCCTTTATTCCAGGCCTGTACTGGTCTATGGAATCCAACTACCCGTGTCCAGATTTCTGTCTCTCTGCTACATTGTGGACATTCTGGTTGTTCACCTGTTAGATAACCGTGATCTGGGCATATAGAAAAGGTAGGTGTAATCGTTATGTATGGTATACTACTATTTTCCATTACTTTCTTAATTAAAGTTTTACAGGTTTCTACACTGTCTATCGCTTCTCCTATAAATCCATGTAGTACTGTTCCCCCTGTGTATAGAGTTTGTAGCCGTTCTTGCAGCTCAAGAGCCTCAAAAATATCCTTTGTATAGCCTACAGGAAGCTGCGTTGAATTTGTATAATAGGGTTCTGCCTCTCCTTGTGTATAGATTTTAGGATACATTTTTTTATCTAATCTTGCAAATCTATAGGAAGCACCTTCAGCAGGCGAAGCTTCTAGATTCCATAAACTACCGGTTTCCTCTTGGAATATTTGAATCACACGGTTCATAAATTCCATAATTTCTACTGCAAATTCATTTCCTTCTTCTGTTGTTATGTCTACCCCCAGTAGATTTACACAAGCCTCATTCATACCATTTAATCCTATTGTAGAGAAATGGTTTTTAAAATACTCTCCCATACCATCCTTTACTCCCTCTAAATAGTATCTAGAATAAGGATATAACCCAGCATCCATATATTGTTCCAGCACTTTTCTCTTAGATTCACATATTTCTTTAGATAGTTCCATTAATTCTCTAACTCTTTTCTTGAACTCTTCCATTGTTGTAGCTGCATAACCTATTCTAGCCATATTTAAAGTTACAACGTTAATAGAACCAGTCAAAGGATTGGCGCCGAACAGTCCGCCTCCACGTTTTCTTAATTCTCTATTATCTAATCGCAGACGGCAACACATAGAACGAATATCCTCGGGAGATAAATCAGAATTTACGAAATTCGCAAAATATGGAGTACCAAACTTTCTTGTCATTTCCATAAGAGAATCTACTACTTCTGCATCCCAAGGAAAATCATCAGTAATATTTACTGTTGGAATAGGAAAGCTAAAGGCTCGTCCTGCCCCATCTCCTTCCATCATTACTTCACAGAAGGCTTTATTAAACATATCCATTTCCCTTTGGAATTCTCCATAGGTTTTATCCATATTTTCACCGCCAACAATGGCAGGCTGTTTTCTTAATAACTGATGGGGAGCGATATCTAAAGTAACATTAGTAAATGGTGTTTGAAAGCCCACTCTTGTTGGTACATTGAGGTTAAAGACAAATCTTTGTAAGGCCTTTTTTACTTGTTCATAATCTAATTGATCATAATGAATAAAGGGTGCTAAATATGTATCGAGACTTGAAACTGCCTGAGCACCAGCTGCTTCCCCTTGAAGGGTATAAAGCAAGTTTACTAGCTGCCCTAATGCTGATTCAAAGTGCTTTGGAGGTTTAGATTCTATTTTTCCTTTAGCTCCTTTGAATCCACGTCTCAAGAATGCTTCTAGATCCCATCCACAGCAATAGGGTGCCAATAACCCCAAATCATGTATATGTAAATCTCCTCTTATATGGGCATCTCTCAGCTCTTTTCGGTAAATTTTATTTAACCAATATTTTGTCGTAATACTTTCGACAATATGATTATTTAATCCTTGTAAAGAAAAACCCATGTTGGCATTTTCGTTAACACGCCAATCCTCTAAGGTAACATATTCTTCTATCATTTCTTCTGCATCCATAAAAAGATTTCTAACTTCTCTAATTTCTTCATGTTTTTTCCTATATATTATGTAGGCCTTCGCTGTTTTAGCATGACCCTCTTCAATTAATATTTTCTCTACAATATCCTGAATATCTTCAACTGAAGGAATACTGGCTCTGTAGGTTTCATTTAAAATATCTACTATCATTTTTGTCAACTTAGAAGCCTTCATTTCATCTTTGCCTCCAACTGATTGTGCAGCGGCAAAAATAGCACTTCTTATTTTAGCACTGTCAAAATCAACAATTTCACCATTTCTTTTTTGAACTTTTATAACCCCCATAGTGACCTCCTATTGTATTAAATTTCATCTCGACTACTATATATTGTATATATTACATTATTATACCTAATTAAACAATAGAACTATAGGCACAAAAAATACTTTTTTCCCATAATTTCTACAGAATACATCGACATCCTTCAAAATTTATTCATTGAACTTTTTTGTTTTTTTAACTAGTTATTTGTAGAATTTTCATTCCAAACAAGAAAGGGTGTGCAATACACCCTTTTATTTCCACTTAGGTCGTTGAAACTCTTCCTGATTTTCTTGGATACGTTGGCCTTCTGTTTCTGATACAATATATGCATCTACACCATGTTCATGGTATTGCTTTACCTTCTCAATCGCTTCATCCCTTGACACAACGTTCTCTAAAACACCATTTTCACTAAATATTATATACTTATCCCTCATTTATGATCCTCCTTTATTATATAATCAATTATAGTATTCCTCAAATCCTGTGATATAGACGCAGAATAAAAAAAGTCCAATTACCTTTTATTTACTCCAGGTATTGGACTTTTTTAAACCTAATTCAACGATTATTCTTCTTGTGGTCCTTCTTCTAATGCTTGAGCAACTACATCTTTAAATTTTTCTACAGTTTGAGTGGCCCCTGATATTGTATCTACCACTTCAACATCTTGTTTTTCAATAAGGTCTTGTTCTAATTGTGGGTATGCTTCTGGTGCACTGATACCTGAGGCAGATTCCCATCTTTCATTATACTCTTCATCTTCTGATTTAGGATTATCCTCCTCATCATATTCATCATAATTTACTTCAGTAATCTCGCCATCTGCTACAATCAATTCAATTCTAGCTTGCCAGCCTCTTTCATCAGGCTCGAGTTCAGCCTGATAAGTTCCATCCTCATAATCCATTTCTCTAGCCTCAGGAGTTTCTTCAGGTGTTTCTTCTGGAGTTTCCTCAGGTGTTTCTTCTGGAGCAGGCGGTGGAACCTCCACTGGCCTACAGCCTACTGCTGCAAAGATAACCATTACAGCTATAAGTAATAGTACAAATGATTTTTTCATAAAAGTCACCTCTCAAATAATTTTATTGAACAGAAATACTTTTATAATGAAATGCCCTTTATCATAGTTTGCACAAAAGTAAGCCCTCTATTCGTGATTTTGCATCATAAATAGAAGGCTATTCATAAAATTTTTGTATCAATAGTTTATTTTACTTAAAAAACATTTTTTTTTGATGAGGATGAAGCATATTTGTCAATAGTATAACTCCACCATAGGAAATCATCCCGCATAATATAGAAAGTATCGTTGCTAAAGCTTCACGTTGAAGATGTAAATAGCTATAGTTAAATATAAAAACTACTATAATTGCCATAATCGTTGTTGCAAATACTGGTTTTATGATTACTTCCTTAATAGGAATTTTTAAAGAAATACTTTTTCTGATTTCAATATAATTCAAGACTGCCACAGAAAAATATCCACAGATGGAGCCGATCACAGCTCCAATAATATTGAAATGAGTTACTAGCAAGAAATAACTAATAATTACCTTCACAATAACCCCAATAAATAAATTTCTTACGGGAATAAATACCTTATTCATTCCCTGTAAAATGCTGGTTAAGGTTTGAGCTAATGCAATAAATAGCACATTAAAGGCTAAGATTTTTAAAATATTTCCACCTGCTTCTGTTTGCCCCCATAACAGATGAACGATGGGAGAAGCTAGAAGAGAAAGTCCAATAGTGGCTGGCAAAGCGATCATCATGGTGATTTTTATGCCAGTTTGTGCTTTTTCAATTAACTCTCTCATGTTTTTTCTGCTGTTAGCTTCAGATATTGCAGGCACTAGACTTGCTGCCATTGCCATACTGAAGGTTAAAGGAACATTCATAAGGGTAACTGCTTTCCCTGTTAATCTTCCATAAAGTATTGTTGCTCCTTCCAAAGTATAGCCCCCCTGCAGCAGTCTTCCTGGCACAATAATGGAGTCTATCAGTCCCATAACCGAGCTTAAAATTGCTCCAATAGTAATAGGAATCGCTAACCAAATTAGTCTTCTAACTATAATTAAAGTACCATCTCTATCCTTTTTATATGTATAGAGGGAGTAATCCACTAATGCTTTTCTTCTCTTTAAGTAGTAAAATAACAACAATAAAGCACCAAAAAAAGCCCCTGCTGTAGCTCCAAAAGAGGCCGCCCCTGCTGCATAACCTATCCCTCTTTCTATATACATATAAGCTAAGCCCACGCCTATAATCACCCTGCCTATCTGCTCCATGATTTGAGATAATGCAGTGGGTATCATGATTTGCATTCCTTGAAAATATCCCCTAAAAGCAGACATAATAGATACAAAAAACGGTGCAAAGGATAAACCTATTATGGAATAGTAGGTCTCCTGTGGCCAATCCAGTAATGTGATGATTGCTTTAGCACCAAAAAATAGAAAGCATGAAGAAAAAATTCCAAGACCAATAATAATAAAAAATGAAATACGAAAAACCCTTCTAACACCTCCATAATCTCCAACAGCTATTTTTTCGGAAATCATCTTGGAAACAGCAGCAGGCAAACCAATAATAGAAATAGAAAGCATAATCGTATAAATCGGGTAAGGCAAACCAAAAAGACCCATACCCTCATCATGAATTAGTCTTTGTAACGGGATCTTGAAAAAAACGCCTAGAAACTTGGCAGTTAGGCCTGCTATACCTAATATGAATGCCCCTTTAATAAATTTTTTATTAGACATAAATGTACTCCCTCACAATGAAATATTCTATATTAATATATTCTTATGGGGAGTAACATTATGTTTTTTCTTGATTTTCTTTGAATCATAAAAAAACATGCCAAGAATAAATATAACTAATGTAACAAGCCATACTAAGTAAAGATAATGGCTTGTTTAATAAATGAAAAGGAGTTTTCTATGGATCAATTAGAAAATATCATTAATGAACAAAAGGATCAATTAATCTCATCTCTTCAACAGTTAATTCAATTTAATAGCGTGGAGGGAGAACCTAAAGAAGGTATGCCCTTTGGAAAAGGAGTAGATGATGCACTAAAATTTGTTCTTAATCTAGGAAAAGAGTTTGGATTTAAAGCGGTATATAAAGATGGGTATTATGGATACATTGAAATGGGTGAAGGAGAAGAATTAATTGGTTTAGCAGCTCATTTAGATGTAGTTCCAGTTGAAAAAGCAGGAACCTGGATTTTCCCACCCTTTAGTGGAAAAATAGCAAACAACAAAATTTATGGGCGGGGTTCTATTGATGACAAGGGACCCTTGCTGGCTGCACTTTATGCTATGAAAGCGGTTCGTGAAGCAAAGCTACCCCTAAAAAAAAGGATTCGTCTAATTCTAGGTACGAATGAAGAAACTGGCTGGAAATGTATAAATAAATATCTTAAGGAAGAAGAAATCCCAGCTTATGGATTTATCCCTGACTCTGATTTTCCTCTAATCAATGCAGAAAAAAGCCTTTTACAGATTAGACTCACCTCTAAGGAAAAGGTGAATTTTGCCATGATAGGAGGCACTGCTTTAAATAGTGTTCCTGACAGTTGCAGTTATACAGGAGAAAAAACAGAAGGTATTATAGCGGCCGCTCATGCTTCAAGCTACAACTATAATTCCGAAGGAAATACCTTTACTCTTTTAG
Organism: Anaerovirgula multivorans; assembly: GCF_900188145.1. Lineage (GTDB taxonomy): Bacteria > Bacillota > Clostridia > Peptostreptococcales > Natronincolaceae > Anaerovirgula > Anaerovirgula multivorans. The sequence continues at coordinate 268,545 of NZ_FZOJ01000003.1, forward strand.
GCAAAACAGCTCATTCTGCCAAAACATGGGAAGGGATTAATGCTATTGTTAGAACTGCTATTCTACTATTTAATAATAATATATCCTCTCCTATTATAGATTTTATTGCACAAGAAGTGGGAGAGGATGTTTATGCTAGAAAAATATTTGATAACTATTATGATACAGTTTCCGGTAAATTAACCTTTAATGTAGCCAAAGTCAACATCGATAAAGATTTACATGAGGTTTACTTAGATATAAGAATTCCAGTTTTAAAGGAAAAAGAAGAAGTACTATCTCTATTAAAAAGGAGTACATCTAAATATGAATTAGAGCTAGAGGTTTTGGACTCATTACCTCCTTTATATGTTCCTGAAGATCATCCACTAGTACAAACCTTGAGAATGGTTTATGAAGAAGTAGTCCAGCAAAATAGTACACCATTGTCAACTGGCGGTGCCACCTATGCAAGAGGCTTTAAAAATTTTGTTGCTTTTGGTCCTCTTTTCCCTGGTGAAGAAAAAATGGCCCATAAGCAAAATGAGTATATGAATATAGATAGTTTGATGAAATGCTTTCTTATTTATGCTAAGGCAATTGCTAGCTTAGGGCAGTAGGTAGATAAGCAGATGACCAAAAGTAGATGATTTTGTGTCAGTCCCTTATACAAAGTAATAAGAAGGAATGTAGAGTTTTTTCGCCTCTACATTCCTTCTTATTTAATGGTCTGCTGCGTTGGTGATGGTAACTACCATACTTACTTCTCCAGAACCCTGTGCTTCGTTAAATAGTTTTTTTAAACTACTCCATACCTGCTCCTCATTACCATGAAGATGGGTCGCCATAGGGCCTACATTATATTCTACCCCTTCTCTTTTAAGAGCGTCAATAGAACTGTTAATTACGTCCCCAGCATTTCTACTTTTTAATGGATATAAAGAAACTTCTGCATGAATCATGGACACACACTCCCTTTTATCATATTCATTATTAGTATGGAAATCTGGGTCATGCTTTATCCATTCTTCTATGCAAAATTTTTATACTATTTTATCCTATTAAGACTCTAATCCCACTAACTCTTTAAATTCTTTTACTTTATTCCTACTAATGGGGATGCTTTTACTCTCACACCCTCGCATTTTTATTTGAAGGCTATTATTGAACCAAAGAAACACCTCATCGATTTCATCTAGATTAATAAGAAAGCTTCTATGGGGCCTAAAAAAGCCAAATCTCGTTAAACGTTCCTCCCATTCTCCAATAGAAATAGTCGTCATAAATTTTCCTCTTTTACTAACTACTTTTGTATTTCTGTCCTCTGTTTCAATAAAAATAATATCTTTTAAGCACAGTACATATAGCTTATCGTCCTTTTCTAAAGTGATTTTTTGGGTTTTGTGTTCTATTGATAAATGTCTTTCCAATAAATTCTGTACTTGATTTAATGTTTCCTGTGGAGAAGATTTTAAATCATTTTTTAGTTTTTGCATTGTTTTATTAAAACGACTCTCGTCAACTGGTTTCAACAAATAATCAACAGCAGAATATTCAAAAGCATCGATAGCATATTTATTATAGGCGGTCACAAAGACAATTTTAGGCACCTTAGGTAAATTTATTAATTTGGATGCTATATCAAACCCCGTCATGTCACGTAGTTTAATATCCAAAAAAACTACATCGGCTAACTTTTCAGTACATAATTGTATTGCATCTTCCCCATCTGAGGCCTGCCCTATGACATCAAAGCTAGAATGGCGACTTAGTAATTCAATCAAATTTAGTCTAGCCGGCATCTCATCATCAACAATAATTACAGTATAAGTCATGCCACTCCCTCCTTCACTTCACAGGAATAGCGACCCTCAACACATGGAATTTTTATTAATACACTGGTCCCCTCGCTATAAATACTATGGATTTGAAGTCTATATTCCTCTCCATATAGATTGATTAATCTTTTATTTACATTATTTAAACCTACAGAATTACCACTGGTTGTTTGGTGCATGAGACTGTTCAATTGACCAGCTTCAATACCTACTCCATCATCAATTACTTCTAATAATATATTATTTTCTTCTTTTTTACAGCGTATTGTAACCAAACCACCATTTTTTCGAGGTAAAATTCCATGTACTACTGCATTTTCAACAATTGGCTGCAAAATTAATGGAGGAAGCTTACAGGTAAGATGATCCTCTAAGTCATATTTAACTTGAAGCTTATCGCCAAACCTTGCCTTTTCTATTTCTAAATAAGAGGCTATATGCTTCAGCTCTACATCCATGTCCACCATATCTTGATTATTGCTTAAACTCTTTCTAAAGAGGTCTGCTAAAGATATTAGCAGTTGTTTTGCCTTCGTTGTATCCACTTGAATAAAGGAAACGACTGTATTAATAGCATTAAATAAAAAGTGCGGGTTAATCTGGGCCTGTAATGATTTTAATTCTGCCTCTGTAATTAGCTTTTTCTGTTCATCCACTCTACTTAGCTCAATCTGGGTAGAGAAAAGCTGCGCTAATCCTAAAGCCAATTGAATGTCTATTGGAGTAATACTGTTTTCTTCTTTTTTATAGAGCTTTAATGTACCTACAATCCTATCCCTTTCCTTTAAAGGAACTATGACAGCAGATCTCAATTGGCAATCAAGGCGATTACATCCTATATCTTCTTTTTTATGAATAAGTTTATACTTTTCTGTTTCTATTACTTCTCTTGTAGCCTCCGTTTGCAAACCACGTCCTTGAATATGATGATCTTCTCCAAGACCCTTATGGGCTAAGATTTCATTACAGTTAGTAATCGTTACAGCTGCCACATCTACAAAGTCGTAAATTATATCAACTACCTTTTGTGCTACCTCGTGATTTAGCCCTTGTCTAAAAAAAGGCAATGTCAAATTTGCAATTTTAAGGGTCTTTTCCGCTTGACTAGCTGCTATTCTATCATATTCTGCATAGATATTTTCTATAATACCTATAAATATGGCTATACCAAATGAATTCACTACTACCATAGGAAATAAAATAATCTTTACTAGCTCTAAAGCATTGCCAAATGGCCTAGCAATCATTAAAATGATTATCATTTGTACAATTTCTGCTACGATACCAATGATAAAGGCGGCTTCCCATTTATTTTTTCTATTTTTGATATAGTAATGGGCATAGCCTCCAATCAAGCCTTCAACAATAGTAGAAACCCCACAGGCAAAGGCGGTGAACCCTCCAATATCAATTAGATAGCGGTGTCCTCCTGCAATCAGACCTGCCAAAAGCCCTACCATTGGTCCACCTAATAAAGCTCCCACCATTACTCCAACGGCTCTAGTATTGGCAAGAGCCCCATTAATAGGTACACTGGAATAGGTTCCCATAATACCAATCAAACCAAAAATTACAGATAATATTATTTTATCTAGGAGGGTGATGTTTTTCTTAATAATAAGCTTTCTAAAAATACCCACCTTGGAGATAATAACAGCTAATATGATGATAATCCCCAATTTATTTAATAACGACAGCATCATTTCAGCTATAATCAAAATCATTTTACCACCTACTTTCATAGGTTTATTATAGCATATTTTTTATCAGTAAGCCTTATAGAGCTCTATTAAATGTACTTTAAACTTCCCTTCCAGCCTAAAAAATCCAGTTGCTCTTCCAGCAGATTCTTGCATAAAATTAAGGTTTCCTTCGAATCATCCGAATTCATTAGGAGGACTTCAGTAGGCTGCTGATTAACTTCTTTATTCAACAAATGATGTTGCTGCAACAATCTTTTCAATTGCTTCGCTGTCCCTCTATTTCCATCAATTAAATCCACTGTATTCCCTGCTAGTTTTATAATATCCTCCTTGATAAAAATATAATGGGTACATCCCAACACGATAACCGCTACCTCCTTCATGTCGAAAGGAGAAAATAATTCTATAAGATATCGCTGAACTTCTTGGCTTTTTCCTCCAGTTTTCTCGATAATTTCAACCAATCCTGGACAAGGCAGCTTAATAATCTCTGCCTGACCGTCAAAGCATTCAACTAGCTTATTAAATTTCTTTTCCCTTAATGTAACAGGCGTCGCCATAACAATAATTTTACCCTTTTTATTTAATCCAACTGCTGGCTTTAAAGCTGGTTCCATACCAACAATAGGAATATCTAAAGTATTTCTTATATCCTCTCCGACTCCACTGGTGGCAGTATTGCATGCTACTACTAGTCCCTTGATTCCTTCTTCTAATAAAATATTTACCACATTAAAGGATAACTCCTTAACTTCTTCTGTAGACCTTATTCCATAGGGAGCATTTTTAGAATCTCCATAGTATACATATTTTTCCGTGGGTAAATAGGCGATTAACTCCGCCAAAACACTAATGCCTCCTATCCCAGAATCAAAAACTCCTATAGCTAAATTACGATCTGGTTCCATTTTTAACATCACCTGCCATTTTAAAATGAAAATGCTTTTAACTTACTTCAGTCGTTTTAACATTTCTTCTTTCTCTTTTTCATAACCAGACTTTCCTAATAAAGCAAACATGTTCTTTTTGTAAGCCTCTACCCCTGGTTGATCAAATGGATTTACACCCAATAGATAGCCACTGATACCACAAGCCTTTTCAAAAAAGTACACTAAGTAACCAAAATAATAAGGACTAATCTTTGGAATACTAACGATTAAGTTAGGTACCCCACCATCATTATGAGCTAATAAAGTAGCTTCAAAAACATTTTTGTTTATATCATCTACTGTTTTCTCTGTTAAATAGTTTAATCCATCTAAATCTTTTTCTTGCTTTTGGATCCTAATTTTTTCTTCTATATTTTCTATATGTAAAACTGTCTCAAAAATATTCCTTCTACCCTCCTGAATATACTGTCCCATAGAATGCAGGTCAGTTGAAAAGCTTACAGAAGCTGGAAAAACCCCTTTGAAATCCTTTCCTTCACTCTCCCCAAATAACTGTTTCCACCATTCCCCAACGTAGAATAGAGATGGTTCATAATTAACGAGTATTTCAATAGTTTTCCCTTTGTTATAGAGAATATTTCTAACAGCCGCGTATTGATAGCAATCATTTTCTTCTAAATGAGGATTGCTTAAATCTTCATAGGCTTCTTTAGCTCCCTTCATCATAGCCTCTATATCTATTCCTGCTGCTGCAATAGGTAATAAGCCTACAGCAGTTAATACAGAATATCTTCCTCCTACATCATCAGGAATCACAAAGGTTTCATAGCCTTCATCGGTTGCCATTGTTTTCAGAGCACCTTTTTCTTTATCGGTTGTAGCATAAATTCTATTCTTAGCACCTTCTGGTCCATATTTTTTCTCCATATATTCCTTCATTACTCTAAAGGCAACTGCTGGTTCAGTTGTAGTTCCAGACTTTGAAATGACATTTAGTGAAATATCCTTTCCTTCTATAATCTCTAGCAAGTCCTGTAGATATCTAGCACTCATATTATGTCCAGCGAAATAAATCTCAGGTCCTTTTCGTTTATCCTTTGATAATATATTATGAAAGCTATGGTTTAACATCTCTAAAGCAGCTCTAGTTCCTAAATAAGAACCACCAATCCCCACAACAATCAGAACATCAGAATCCTGTTGAATTTTTTTAGCTGCAGCTTTGATTCTGCTAAATTCTTCTTTATTATAATGGATAGGTAAATCTAACCAACCTAAAAAATCACTACCTGCCCCAGTTTGTTCATGTAGCATTTTATGGGCTGTTTCAACCATACTTTTCAGCGAGATCAATTCATGCTTGCCAACAAAATCCAATGCTTTTGAATAATCAAAAGTAATTTTTCCCACAATAACCCCTCCTAGATATTTATAATTTCTTTACTATAATATTTATATTATAACAAAAAATAGAAAAAATCCTACATCAATATAAGATTAATGTAGGATTTTCCTGTTTTATAGTCTTTCTCCTCTAATACCGATTTTTACTTTGTTTATTTTCAGGCCTTTATTAGCTCTAGCTGCAGCTTGGTCTACTGCCCTTACAATCCCTTGACAGCAAGGTACTTCCATATAGGCTACTGTAATAGATTTCAAATTATTTGCTTCAATGATTTCAGTTAATTTACTTGTATAAAACTCAACATCATCAAGCTTAGGACAACCAACCACCACTACTTTTCCTTTTAAAAGATCTAGATGGTAATTAGGATAAGCAAATGGTACACAATCAGCCGTTACCAATAAATCAGCATTTTCAAAATACGGTGCTTGAACAGGTATTAGCTTTAGCTGTACCGGCCATTGCTTTAATTGAGGTTTAATTTTCACTTCGATATCTCCACTACTTACAACTGCTTCTGTAGTGGTATCCTCTTCATTAAACTTCATTATTCTACTGCCAGGACAACCGCCTCCATGTCCATGCTGATGGTGCTCTCTAGTCACGAGAGGTGTTGCTGTTTTTATCTCTTTGCTAGAGCATCCACAATCATGATCTTCATGATGATTATGCTGAATTGTATCAGCAGGCTTAAAGGTTTTTCCTTGACTGTTTAGCAGTTCCTCCACTGCTTCCTCATCAAATTCATCCGCTTCTCTCTCAATAATTTTTAGAGCATCCTGCGGACAATGTCCTAAACATGCCCCTAATCCGTCACAGTAGATATCACTAACCAACTTTGCTTTTCCATCAATAATCTGAATTGCACCTTCAGCACAGTTCGGAACACATAAACCACAACCATCGCATTTTTCTTCATTAATTTCGATTATTTTTCTTAATGCCATTTTGATCCTCTCCTTCAATGATTATCTTAAGTTGATTTTACTACAGGCAAGCAATGTAGTATGTGACGATTCTCACAAAATCCTGTGAATTCCATCACTATTTTATGAAACGAGTTCATTGTAAATCCTTAATATATTTGCCACATAAGGGACAGTAGGAAATATCTTCATTAAATTCTACTTCACATCTGGGACAATGCTTAATTTTTTGGATGCTTAGTACAAGCTTTTCCAATGTCTCAATGTCTCTTTTTAAAAACTCTATTCTACTGATATAGCTTTCCAGATCTAATTTATTAATATAATTCCCCCCCTGTAAATGCTCATATACATGTCGTCCTAATTCTTCATATAGTTCTTGAATTTCCTTTTCCCTTTTATTAATACTCAAGTTCATCTTATTTACTTCAATGATTTCTGATGATTTTTTACTGATTTCATTCATTGACTGAGAAATAGCCTTTGATAATTTATTGGTAAAACTCATGGGCCCCCCTCCTTACACCCTTTATTATATTTTTATTCAAAATATCTATATTTGCAACTTAAAGTTCAACATTTACTTTAACTAATTCTTCTCTTTTTTCCAATGTTTTATTGTTAAAGTTAAAGCTTCACATTAACAAAACAAAAGCGACGAAGATCGTCGCTTTTATTTTACTTTATTTTATTGACTAATTCTCCTATTTTTTCAATACTGCAGGTAACTACATCTCCCGATTTTAGATACTTAGGAGGATTAAAGCCCATCCCTACTCCAGCAGGTGTTCCAGTGGCAATAATATCTCCTGCTTTTAAGGTCATTCCCTTAGATAAGTTACTAATAATATAAGGAATATCAAAAATTAAGTTGTTTGTATTAGAATTTTGTCTAATTTCATCATTTACCTTACAGGAAAGATTTAAATGAACAGGCATTGGTAATTGACTTTTGTGTACTATGTAAGGCCCCATAGCCGTAAAGGTATCTAGGCTCTTTCCTTTGATCCACTGGGCATGCTTCTTTTGTAAATCCCTAGCTGACAAATCATTCAAAATTGAATAGCCAAATATATAATCTTCTACTTCATTGATTGGTATGTTAATACCTTCCTTACCAATGATGACAGCTAACTCTACTTCATAATCTATCTCCGTAGTTATACCAGCATGACTATTTACATCATCCATAGGACCAATAATATCAGATGCCATTTTTCCAAAATAAACAGGTGCCTCTGGCATTTGTATTTGTTTTCCTAAGGTGCGTTTTGACTCCTCTACATGATCTTTATAATTCAAGCCTAGACAAATTACATTTCGTTTTGGTTGTGGAATCGGTGCACATATCTTTACAGTATCAAGCCCTACCGCCTCTTCTATAGACTCTTCATTGTTCTCTATAAAACCTTTAACTTTATTTAAAGTTTCTTCATTGCAATCAGCAATAAAATCCACTAGAGTTTTCGGAGTATTATCTCCCAAAATACTAGTTAGTGCTATGATTTTATTGCTATCGTTAGTCAAAATCCCCACTTTTTCTTTGCCATCTTCTAAATAAGTTGCAAAATACATTTTTTCCCCCTTATCTAAAGATGTAAGATGCAAATCTTCTTATAATTTGCATCCTACATCTTCATTGTTAATTATGAATTAAATTAATTTTACATGAACTTAATCTTAACTTCAAGTGTAATTTACTAAAAATTCTTGCAACCAAAAGGAATACTTTGTTACATTATTAAAGTACCATCCTCTTGTTCTACCATTAACAGTACTTGCCTTTGTTGACCGTCATTAGCATCAATATAAACGAGGTAATTGTCACTACCATATTTCACTTTAAACTCGTAACACAATATTTCCTTTTTGCCGGCTGTTGGTATAATAGCCAATCTTGCTTTCTCTACTTCAACTCCACTAGACAATCTCTCTCTTGCCTCTTCCTCTGATATTTCAGGTTTCTCAATGTTTCTTTCATGATGGTTGATCAAAAATCCTTCAGTTTCCAAACCAACAATATCTCCATTGTCTAATGCTACTTTTACTTTAATTAAGTCAGGATACACAATGATATCATTTTCCTCATAGGCAAAGTTAATAACACTTTGTCCTTCATAGGTGGTTGTATAAGTAGAAGTCATATTCTCATAACCTTTATTTTCTAAAAACTCTTCCGCCTGTTTTATAGCTTCTTCTAAACCTAATCTACTTTCACCAATCTCTCTAGGATTGAGGTGCCAAAGAATTCTGCCTCCTGTTTTACTGATGGCAAAGGAAACCTCTTGTCCATCGTTTCCATTTCTAGTTCCTCGTACATAATAGGCAGGTATAGGTGTGTTCTCTATCTCTCCAACCACCTCGATGTCCCTTATTTTTTCTTCGCTAAAGTTATTTCTTATAATTTCTAAGGCTTTCTTCTCATTAATTGCTTCCCCTTCTAACCTAGGTTTAATATCCGTTAAATGCTCTGAAAAGGGTCCATCATAGATTAGCTCTGGATAATCCTGTACTCTTTCTTGAAAGTTAATCAAATTAAATTTTTCCATCCTATCATTTAATTGCCCTAAGTCTCTATTTCCTTCTCTTCTTAAATCTCCAAAGTTTACACCACCTGTTGTAATGTCCTGCTGTAGTTCAATTAACTGTTGTGATAACATATTTGCATAACTATGAAGTTCACTAAGTGTACCCATTTCCTCCTCGTCTAGTACAATCCCCTCTAAGCTTTTATTTACCATGGCGGTACTATAATCTCCAAGTTGATTTAAAAATCTTTCTGTAGTGCGAATCGTTCCATGCTCAAAGGGCAATTGTGTAAGCTTTTCCTGTGCCATGTAAGCTTGGAAAACTGTGTCATTTAAATGTTTAATCATATCTTTACTAGCTCCAGAAACCATAGCCTTTGCTAAATCCACTTGAGCATTTTCTACATGGCCTATCAAATCATAGAACTGTCTTTGAAATTGTATATCTAAATATGTATGATAATCATTTCTCTCATTGTACTGATAGTAGCCCCAAACTCCAGTGGCTATAAGAGCTACTGCTAATACTATAGGTAGTATATATCTCTTCATCCTATCACTCCTTTCTTAATTGCCAAATACGTGCCTTCCTATTCGTAATGTTACGGTTCTTGTCCATATCCATCTACTGGTGGCAGTTGCAGGATTCCAAAAGTAGAGAGCCCCGCCAGTTGGGTCCCATCCATTTAGAGCATCTCTTGCAGCTCTATGGGCGGAATCTCCAGGTGTCTCATTAATAGCGCCTCTTTTCACTGGCTCAAAGGCACAGGGTTGATAAACTACGCCTGCAATAGTATTGGGAAAATTAGCACTTCTCACACGGTTTAGGATAACTGCTCCTACTGCAACCTGCCCTTCATAGGGCTCACCCTTAGATTCTGCGTGAATAGCTCTTGCCAACATTTGTACATCATCACTTCTTGAGACGCCTCTACTGACAGGAGCCGTAGGAGCCGCAGCTGTTGTAGGCATACCTAGGGCTGCCCTTGTTTGGGGACCTACTACTCCGTCTACTGTCAATCCATTTCTTTGTTGAAAAAGTCTTACTGCTTCATAGGTTTGAGGCCCATAGGTGCCACTTATTGGCCCATCATAATATCCCCAACGACTTAAACGGTTTTGTAGTTCTGTTACCTCTGCTCCACTTGAACCCCAAGCAAGATTTTGTGCATAAATATTTTCATAAACTAAAGCACCTATAAATAAAATGGATACTATTAAGATTAAGAGAATCGAAATTTTTCTCTTCATTATTTACCTCCTTTGTTATTTTCATTGAAGTAATATTATTTTTATCTGAAGCACCATAAATTATCCAAAAAAGAAAAAAGCCGATCAAAAGATCGTCTTTATCCTTGAAATAAATTGGGCTATAATTCAGTGAGAGTAAAAACTTTCTCTGAATTGTAGCACAATTTTATAAGCCTAGCATTGAAGTAGCTATTGTAAAGTATACAATCAATGCCAAGGCATCTACTATTGTCGTGATCATAGGTCCTGCCATAATAGCAGGGTCTAGCTTCATCTTTTTAGCAGCAATCGGCAGGGTGCCGCCAATAATCTTTGCCATCATCACTGTCATTACCAATGTAACTGATACAGTAATAGCAATGTTTAATGGAGCTGAGGAAAAGATTAGCATTCTAAGAAAGTTTACTGATCCTAAGACGACTCCTACCACCATACTTACCCTTAACTCTCTCTTGAAGACCTTCAAATAATCCTCCAATTCTATTTCTCCTAAAGCAATTCCCCTAATGATTAGCGTAGAGGATTGGGAACCAGCATTACCCGCCGTGTCCATCAGCATTGGAATAGAGGCAGCTAGAATAGCTACTGCCTGTAAAACATCTTCAAAGCGGCCAATAATTCCTTCTGTAAAAGTAGCCGAAACCATCAATAGTAATAGCCAAGGAATTCTTCTTCTGGCTAAGGAAAATATTCCAGAACGGAGATACTCCTCTTCACTTGGTTCCATAGCCGCCATCCTTTGAAAGTCTTCGGTAGTTTCCTGATCAATAACATCTATAATATCATCAATAGTAATAATTCCAACCAATCTATCTTCCTTATCTACAACTGGTAGCGTTAACAAATCATACTTTTTGAAGATGCTGGCAATCTCCTCTTGATCATCTAATGTCTTAGTAGCAATAAAATCCTCCGTCATCACCTCAGAAATAAATAAATCATCATCAAATAATACCAGCTTTCTTAGAGATACCAGTCCCTCCAGTTTTCTTTTATCATTTAATACATAACAGGTATAAATCGTCTCCTTATCGACACCTGTTTTCTTAATATGCTCCAAAGCCTGTTTGACTGTCATTTCTTTTTTTAAGTCCACATATTCAATCGTCATCAAGCTACCGGCAGAGTTTTCGGGATACTTTAAAAATTGGTTAATTAGTTTCCTTTCTTCTTCTGAGGCAGAAGCTAGAATTCTTTTAATAAAATTAGCAGGCATCTCTTCTAAAAAGTCAATCATATCGTCAAAATACAATTCTTCCATGATTTCATTTAACTGAGTTTCATGCATAGCACTAACAATATCTTTTCTCTGCTGTGTCGATAAATGGGAAAAAATATCTGCAGCTGCATCCTTTGCTAAAAAACGAAACAGAATAATACTGTTTTTCTTATCTAATTCATCAAAGGCTTCTGCCACATCGGCTGCCCGCATCTCCTTTAGTTCTTCTTTGAGCAGTACAAATTTTTTTTCTTCGATTAGTTCTAAAATTCTTTCATACATTCTCTCACCTCTCCTAATTTAGAGAAGGAGATCCACCAAAAGTGGTGGAAGATTCTCCCCCAATAATGATTATGATTGTATTAATCAAAGTCTTATGACTCCCCTCGGGAATTGAATCCATTTCCACCACCTCCTTAAAATTATTCCTATAAAATAGCTATGCTATCAAAAATTAATTTTATCTCTCCTCATGTTTACATTCAATACTAAGCCTAAAGCCATCATATTGGAAAGCATGAAGGTTCCTCCGTAGCTTACAAAAGGTAAGGGCTTCCCAGTAACAGGCATAAGACCTATCGTCATTCCTATGTTGGCAAAGATATGAAAAGCCAACATAAAAGCAACACCTATTACAATATACGCACCAAAATCATCTTTAGCATCTCTTGCTATATTTATACATTTAACCAGCATAATTCCATACAATATAATCAATACAGTAACTCCTATAAATCCTAACTCTTCAGCTAGCACAGAAAAGATAAAGTCTGTTTGTTTTTCTGGTAAAAATCCAAATTGACTTTGAGTACCTCTAAACAAGCCTTTACCAAAAACCATACCATTCCCAACGGCCAATCTAGATTGTATAGCATGATATCCCTTCCCCATAGGGTCAAGATCTGGATTTAGAAATGTCAAAATCCGATCCTTTTGATAACCCTTCAAAAAACCGATCCATGCCAAAGGGATACTTATGGTCCCCAAAACGCCTGTAATCATAATGTGCTTATACTTTAATCCTGCCACAAAAATCATGCCAAAGGTGAAGAAAGTAAAAGCCATAGTTGTTCCTAAGTCAGGTTGCAATGAAATCAAAACTATGGGTACGCCTGCAAAGGCCAATATTTTTCCTAGAGTAGATAATTTATACAATGAATCCTTGTGATCATCAATAATCTTGGCTAGGCAAATAATGATACCAATTTTTGCGAAATCAGAGGGTTGGAATTGGTGTCCTCCTATTCGAATCCATCGGTTTGCACCCCACCGTTCCATTCCTGTACCAAATAATAGAACTGTCACCAATAATAAGTTAGAAAAAAAATAAATAGGTATATATAATTTTGCTAAAGTATTATAATCGATAAATAATATAAGAATAATTGCAATAAACCCCATAACAATAGAAGCTACTTGAGTTCTAATAAATCTTTCATACCCTAAACTATAAGTAGCACTGCCAATCATAACGACCCCTATAATACATATCATCAAAACTACTGCTATTAAACCATAATTAATTTTCTTTATTAATTTATTCTCCATTTTCATTATTCATTCATCCTCTATAGTAGATTCGCCAAAAATATATGGTAATAAACCTTTTTTATTTCCATATAAAAGGTTTATATTATCTTTTATGCAAGAACAAAACAAAAATATATATACTCATTTATATATAAGGATTACATAACTAGTTTACTCTAATGATTATCCTTTTTCAACCTATATTTTTTGAAAACAACAAAAGCGGAGCAAAGGCTCCGCTTTTGTTGTTTTTATTTTACAGTAAACATAAAGTTTATTATCTACCACTCATATTTCTTTCAGCTGTTTCGATTAATCTTTTAACCATATATCCACCAACATAACCGTTTTGTCTAGCTGTTAAGTTACCTTTATCTGTTGCTTCATAGTTAGTTAGACCTAGTTCATTGGCGATCTCAGTTTTCATTTGATTCAATGCCTGACGTGCTTCTGGAACTACTAATTGGTTTCTACCTGTATTGTTATTATTAGTTGCCATGATCTGTCCTCCTTCCTTAAATGTTATTTGTAGTGTTTAGCTACAATAATATTATCTGTATTATAAATGCTTTTACTCATTGTAATATATAGAATAAAAACCTATTTTTAAAAGATATGGAATATTTTTCATTGCATAAAAAATAAGTACTTAAATAACAAGTACCTATTTTAGAAGTATCTCCTATTCCTATTTAAGATAAGTATTTAGAATTTAAATGAACCGCCAAATAGAAGAATAACTACTACGAATACCAAAATTAAGTTTTCGTCAAATTTACAAAACAAGCCTTTTTGTCCAATCAATAGAAAGAGTAGTATAATAATTATGATAGTATTTTTCCCGCGAAAAAAACCACCAAAAAAGTTACTTAATACATTATCGCTCCCAGTGCCTCCAAAAATATTTCCTAATACATCGTTTTTATTAGTTTCGCTCATTATATTCACTCCTTTATAAAGATTTGTTAATCCAGTTCTTATTCTATATTATGTATTTTCCTAGAAGATGTGATAGTTAATAAAAGTTTTTTTACTTTTCTTTTATTTGTGATATATATCTTTACCTTATTTTTCAATAATTAATTATTGATCTATTGTTAATAATATAATATGAGAAGCAGGATATGCTTTGGTTATTTAATTAACTAAAAATGGAGGTATAAACCAAATGACAACCGTTAATAAGCTAGAGCAAGCCTTGAACAGTGCAAAAAGCTTACAGGCAGATTTAAAAACCTTTTCTATGGATACTGAAAATCAACAGGCGCAGCAAATGTTTAATCAGTTATCTACAAACTTAGAAAATACAGTTCAAATGTTGCAATCTCGAGTAGATTTTGTAAATAGTGAAGAGCCTCAGTATTTACAAGAAGCTATGGGAATGCAACCACAAAATAATCAACAGCAAAATAAGCTGCAATAAAAATAAAAGGAAGATTAACTTTCAAAGTAAATCTTCCTTTTATTTTGCCTTTAAAACTTTTCTTTTAGCGCACTAAAGTCTAAAGGTCCAATCAGCACATCAACAATTGTTCCTTCCTTATTAATAAGATAAGTTGTTGGAGTATACCTTACCTGATATTGATAAGCTATAGCAGCATCTTTATCTACTAAACCAGGAAAGCTATATCCTTCTTTTTCTATATATTGTTTTACTGTATTCATATCCTCCATAGCACTCACAGCAATTACAACAAAATCATTGCTTTCATTGGCTTGATGAAACTCATCAAGGTGCGGCATTTCCGCTCTACAGGGAGGTCATGTGGTTCTAAAAAAATTTAAAACAATATTTTTTCCCCTATAATCCTCTAAGCTTTCCTGTTGTCCATTTATGTTTTCTAGTGTGAAATCAGGTGCAATATTACCAATTGCAATACCTACTGTTTCTTCTCCATTTGAAGCTTCTTCACTTGCTTTTTTCTCTCCATCTTCCTTTACCACAGCTATGTTCCCAGTTAGTTCTTCTCCGTTATTATAAAGCATCTTAATTGTCAACAATCCTAAACCAGTAATTATGATCAATATAAATCCTATGATAAGTAATATTTTTTTCATCTTTATCCCCCCGCTATAGTCCTAGATCAATAAAATAGAAATACCCACTGAATTCCATCATTTTATCGAAAAATATAATCAATCCCAACAGAATTAACAAAACGCCTCCTACCTTTGAAACATATGGTGATATTTTATCATATCTTCTTAAAAACCCATTAAACTGATTTGTTAATAGAGCTGTTAGTAAAAAAGGTATTCCTAAGCCTAAAGAATAAATTGATAATAAGATCATACCTCTATACACTGTAGCAGTGGTACCCGCGTACAAAAGAATAGCCCCTAAAACTGATCCAACACATGGACTCCATCCTGCTGCAAAAGCCATCCCCATCAAAAATGAGCCTAGCCCGTTGGTTATCTTTGCTGGAGATTTAAATCGAAATTCACGGTTTAATATAGATGGATTTACGACCCCAAGCATATATAAACCAAAAAATATGATAAATAAACCACTTACTTTATTAAATACATTTCTATACCGAAAAAAAACTCCACCAATAAAGCTGGCTGAAGCACCCATAACTATAAAGATCAGAGAAAATCCCAAAACAAAGGTAAAGGCTCTTGCTAAAACCACTCTTTTTTTAGGTTCATTATTATCTATAAATCCCCCACTTATAAAGCCTATATATGCTGGCACTAATGGCAATACACAGGGTGATAAAAATGACAGCATCCCTGCTAATACTGCCACCAATAATGATACTTGCATAATTCTTCATCCCCCTCAAGTCATCTCCTCCATGAGGAAAGTTTTTTCATTTTCTTAAACATATTTACAGATTTATAAAATTATTACATGGTACTTTCTTTTCTATATATTTCATAGGTATGCAGTAAATAATTGAAAGCATTGATGGCTAAATCAATGTCTTCTTCTTTTGGTTCTAGCACTGTAATCCACTGTAGGATATTTATATATTTATCCCATTTTGTATTTGTTAAAGCAAATTTTTTAGCTATTTGAACAGCAACCAAAAATATTAAGAAGAACCATAAAATGGAGTCAATATTAAAAAACCATAGGATAGAATAAAGAATAATAATAATGAGGCCTAGATTAGAACCACATCTTTTATTAAATCTAGATGCTTTTTTCACTAAGTATCGGTTTACATATCCATGCTTGGTATAACAATTTATTACTTTATGTTCTGCTCCATGGTGTTGAAAAAGTCGAATAATCTTTCTTATATTTACCAAAATAGTGAGCACCATCATTCCATAAAACCACTTCTGATTAATAGGCAGAGTTGATACCCCCTCAAATAACGGCAAATGAAATATTTCTTCCAATAGAATAAGGGCGATCAATAGGGTCATCAGTATTTTATATTTTATGTTCATAATTCTCCATTGATAATAGCCTACTAAAATACCCCCTAAAATGAATTTCCCTTCCAGCTTTCTTAACCATCTTTTAGGCAATATCCAATCTACTTCATATTGAATATCTTCCTTAACTTTTGTTGTTTTTACCTTTAGTACATCACAAAAAAAAGTGATGCCATTATTGTGAGCATATCCACCTAGTTTCATTTTCTCACTCCAAATGTATTATATATAGATATACGCCTGTAAATTTTCTAAGGTTTCGCCCTTGGCTAAAAAAACGCAGCTAAGGACTGCAAATGTAGCCCTTAGTATATTAAAATTTAAGCCTTAAGACGTATGCTCATATATAGATACCCAATTTTGAACCATAATAAAAATAAACCTAAATCTATAGTTTCATTATAGACGATAATCATTATTTTCAAAAGATTTTTCTGGATTTTGATTTAAATCACAGCTCATTTTTAAGGATGTGGTTATACTAAAGGTAAGATTAATTAAAATCAAGGAGGAAAAATACATGAAAGCAGTAAAAGTACTTATGGATGAGCATCAGAATATTTTAAGAATGTTAAAGGTTATTAGAAGCCTGTGCTTGCAAACCTTTAATACCAAAGAGATTTATTATAAGGGTTATTATGATGCCATAGATTTTATTAGAAATTATGCTGATAAATTTCATCATGGTAAGGAGGAAGATATTTTATTTGATAAAATGTCTTCCGAACTAGGTCCCGCCATCAAACAAGGACCCATTTATGGCATGTTGGCAGAGCATGATTTAGGTCGATTGTTTGTTAAAACCTTAGAAGAAGCTTTGCATGCTGCTAAGAAGGGCTCTGAAGAAGCTAAGGTTGATATCGTTGCCAATGCTATTGCCTATACAGATTTATTATATCGTCATATTGATAAAGAAGATACAGCGATCTTTACCTTTGCAGAAAGCAGCTTTGATAAAGATATGCACCAGGAAATAGATCATTTGTTTGAAGGAGCTAAGGAAAGGTTAGATAGCAAGGCTACGGAGAAAAAATACGTTGCTATGTTGGAAGAACTAGAAAAATACGTTAAGAATATCTAAAAAAGAACTTGTGCAACAACGTTGAAACAGCAATGTATTAATGTAGGGGCGACCTGTGGTCGCCCGAATCCATCTAGGCGACCACAGGTCGCCCCTACAATACATAACCCATCTTAAATACTAAGATATAAGCATTTTTTCAAAAACCCCAAAAGCAAGAAAGAGAGAATGAATATATTGCAACATACGTATCAATATATATCACATCTCTCTTTTATATTATCTTTCTTCTGTATTATAAGCTATTTGTCCATTTTCCACAGCGGTCTCCCCACATGGCAATCACTTGTTTATCTAACTCTACCTTAATTACTTCACAGTTATTGGAGCAACCACCACATTCAAAGGTAGAAGGCATAAAATCTAGATCAGCTGCTTCAAAACCTCTGAAGTTTGTATCGCTTCCTGTTTCCTCCATCAATTCTTTAGCTAGTATAGCTGAACCTAAAGCCCCCATAATATTAAAATATTTTGGGATAATCACCTCATGACCGATTTCCTTTTCAAAGGCTGATTTAATGCCTTTATTAGCTGCTACACCTCCTTGAAAGACAAAGGGTGGCTCTAGCTTTTTACCTCTGCCTAAGTTGTTAATGTAGTTTCTTACTAATGCTTCACACAATCCTCTGATAATTTCCCCTTTAGAAAATCCAAATTGCTGCTTTGCAATCATATCAGACTCTGCAAAAACAGTACATCTTCCAGCAATCCTCACATCCCTCTCAGCGGCTAATGCCATATCTCCAAATTTTTCAATAGGAACCCCTAATCTTTCTGCTTGATGATCTAAAAAGGAACCTGTGCCTGCTGCACAAACGGTATTCATGGCAAAATCCACAACCATTTGATTTTCAATAATAATGATTTTTGAATCTTGTCCTCCGATTTCAAAAATCGTTTTTACATCAGGAACAACCTGTGCGGTAGCAGTTGCATGGGCGGTTATTTCATTTTTAATCACGTCTGCACCCACCATCACTCCCACCAGCTGTCGCCCACTTCCGGTAGTACCTACTCCTTTGATGTTGGTGTTCTGGTCTATATTTTTTTTAAGCTCCCTTAATCCATTTTTGACAGATTCTAAAGGTTGGCCATTTGTTCGAATATATTGGCTATGCACTACTTCGCCTTCATTATTTAAAGCAACTATATTTGTGCTCACTGAACCAACATCTATGCCTAAATATATATCCTGCAACGATTTCATCCCCTTATGATATTTTTCTAACTCGCTTCCCTTTGATTAAATCTAAAAACGCCTCAATCCTTGTTAAGTTATTGGTAGTGCCTGTTTGCTCATCAATAGACAATGTCAAAACTGGAATGCCTAGGTCAGCTGTTATTTTAGGTACAATACTTTGTGAAACCAGTTCTGGCAAACAACCAAAAGGCATTAAGTGTACTACACCGTCAAAACCTCTTTCACTAAAATCCACAATATGTCCAACGGTTTGCTTTGCATGACCACCAATTTCAATAGGGATATACCTTTCCCCCTTACTAAGAATTTCTGTTTCATGACTATGATTCATGAACTTAGGTAATGCATTATAGTTAATCCACTGAGTTAAGTACTGAGAGCGTTCTACCTCTACCCCCAATGAACCTAATACCTCTTCTAACTTCATATTGATGGAGGCCTCCATTACAACGTAAATTTCCCCAACAATACCAATCTTAACTTTTTTATTTTCTGCTATAGGTACTTGTTTAATCTGGCTTAATAATTCTTTACCATCTTCAAAAGCCTCTTCCATTGCTTTTTTCGTATAGGCCCTATCAAAAAGATTTTGTATTTTTTCCCAAGCTCTTGTAGTCTCACCTTTTTTAAATTCATAGGCTCTAGTTTTCTGAACTTCTTTTTCCAAAACATCTAATTTCTTAATCATATCATAAACAAGCATGAGAGATTTTCCAACCTTATACCAAGAACTATCTCCCTTAATCCTTAAAACATTTTGTAGAAATTTTTTATAATCCCTAAACATAGAATCAAAAACAATAAATTCTACATTATAGTCTTCTTCCTCTAATATACGACTATGAACTCGCTCATAAAAACCTGCTCTGCAGGGACCATGACCTCCTGAGGTGACGATGACCTCTGTGCCTTTTTCTACCGCCTCCATATAACTTCCCATAATTACCTTCAAAGGAAAGCAAGCAAATTCAGGACTATATTTTACCCCTAAATTGATAGTCCTTTGGCTTGGTTTTGGAGGCATAATTACTTCATGTCCTAACAATTCTAAAAGCTTTTTATATACTACCGTCGTTCCCATATAAGGAAAAGACACCTTCATCTTTACGCACCTCTTTGTACTTTTAATTTTTTTCTTTTAATCATATCCACAAATGCTTCTATCCTTGTTTGAAGATGGTTTTCTCCAGAATGCTCATCTACTCTTACTGTCATAAAAGGCTTTTTATAAATAGATGCGTCTAACTCCAATAATTTTCCCAATAAAGAGTCAGGGCCGCATCCAAAGGCAGTAACATGAATTAACCCATCTACTTCCTCATCATTATAGAAATGATATCCTGCAGCTAGCAGCTTATCACTAAAGGTCCAAAACAAGGTTTTAGGCATGGTCTTCAGTTGACGGTTAAAATCTTCCTCTTCTAGCATTTCGAAGGTTTTTACCTTTACCCCCATCTCTCTTAATTTACTAAGGATGTCCATGCTAATAAAAGGATCATAAATATTATAAACATATCCCAACAGCCCAATGGTTACATCAATCTTTTTTTGATTTAATGATTGAAAAGCCTCTTTAGACGCCTTCCCTAAAGCAATAGCCGAAGCCTCTATTATAGAATATCCTTTTTTACTATACTCTCTAAATTCCAACCATATCTTTTCGGCCTTTTCTATAGCTCGTTTATTTTGCTTATGATTTAAAGGAAACTTATCTCCAAAGATATTATTTTTAAAGGCATCAGCTATGTTATCACTTTTTGTATTGATAAAGGGCATAATTAACTTTTCCTCAACACCCTCCATAGAGTGTCGGATCATATCCGGTAACCCCATGAATTTAGGACAAAAATATTGACCTTTCTTTATTGATACAAACCTTGGAACAAAAACATAATCTACATTTTGTTCTAACAATGTAATAACATGCCCTATATATACTTTTATAGGTACACAAATTTCAGGGACTGATGCTTTAACCCCTTTGTCAATGATGGATTTCGTAGTAGCAGGAGTAGTAACTACCTCTATTCCTAATTCTTCAAAATAAGTTTTCCAAAAGGGATAGTAATACGTATATAGCAAGCTTTGAGGAATTCCAATTTTCACAGCCTTAACCTCCAGTCATTTTCTATTGATTCATCCTGCTATCAAGATGTCATCAAGTGCATCGAATAATATTATGCTTTTATGTTCTAAATATACTTATCTATATAAATAATATGCTATCAATTCTTTCGAATCCCCTCTTTTCTAAAGTTAAATTACATATCTGTTCTTATTTTTAATAATGAAGTATTCAACAAAAAATAGTTTTTTCCTTTCGACAAAACTAGGAATTTTTAAATTTTCTCAAGGTATTTTATTCCTTTTCGACAAAGTACTTCTTTGATAAGCTGATACATTGCTGGACTCCATTAACTGTAGCGTATTATTTTTGGAATGATCTATCCTCCATATAGTTTCATTGTTATTAATACTATACTCTATATGATTTTCTAATGCATCCATAACCGGTATAATTTCATATACCGCTTTTCCCTTAGGGTAATATCTATATACCCATGTCGGTACATAAGAAACTTCTTCTATAGTTACCTCTTTCTTTTCAAAATCCTTTTTAATCTTAACATTAATAATGATTCCATCCTCTGTATATCTATTTTCCAAAATTTCATATCGTTGGTTAGATAAGAAATTCCCCATAGAATATACCACTAGAGTTTTTGATGAATCTTCCTCTGATTCTAAAAATTCTATTGGCTGTAATACATGTGGATGACTGCCAAATAGAATATCCACCCCATACCCCTTCAGCTTCTCAGCAATAGTTCGTTGGTATCGATTAGGCCGTCTTTGGTATTCTTCACCCCAATGGAGGTAAAAGATAATGATTTCTGCTCCCGCATTCTTCATCATATCAACGGTTGCCTTCATCCTTAGCAAGTCTTCTTCTAACGTTTCATAGGAAAAACTATTAATTAAGCCTTCAATTTCTTTAGGAATCTTTATGCCATTTAATGTTCTATATTGCCCATAAATAGATGTTTCATAAGTATAGGCGGTTAACCCAAGCTTTATGTCTTTTATATCTTTTATGATGTAGTTTTTGATGTTTTCCTCTTTTCTCGTTCCTATTACCTCTAGTCCTCTGTCTTTTATAACCTCAATGGTTCTTATCATTCCTTTTTTCCCTGTATCAATCGTATGGTTATTGGCAGTTGAAATAACATGGAACCCCGTCTCCTTTAATGCGTCAGCTAGAGCATCAGGACTGTTAAACATAGGAAAACTCGAGTATCCTTTTTCCTTTCCTCCAAAGGTGGTTTCTAGATTAGCTATTGCTAAATCTGCTTCCTGTATATAAAGTTTAATAAATTGAAAATTGTTTGTAAAATCATGTTCTCCTATTTCAGGATTATATTGAGCTCTTAATTGAGGCCCGTGTACCATGATATCTCCTACAGCTACCAAACTTATTTTTACTGGGGGATGAAATGCTTCTTCTTTTATTTCCTCTGGTATCGCTTTCTCGGTTTCTTCAGCTATAGGGGTTGTTGAAATAGATATCTTAGCGCAAGAAGCTAAGAATACTATGATTGCCAACAATAGTAACACATAGCAGCTTTTTCTTATTTGTACCATATGTACACTCTCCTCTTTCTACTGTGTTGTCTGGTATTTGAAAAGACTCCAATCATATAGGAGTCTCATTATAATAAGTAGAGTTTTGTATTTTTGAAGGTAGCATCGACTTTATCTAGTAATACCACCTTACTTTCTATGGATACTGTCTCCTCATTCTCTTTTTCTAGATTCAGCAGTTTCTCTTGAAAATATCTTCTATCTTTAACTAGATATCTTATTGCTCTATCTTGGATTTTTAGGCATTCCTTATACAGGCACTGCTTTAGCGTCTCTTTCTTATTGGTCTTCATTTTTAACAACCATTTTAATCCTTTATAAGTGACAACTCCTATGGTTAGTGCCTTCAGTAGATCTATTGCTGATAATTCCTTTTTACCCCTATAAAAGAAGAAATAATCATTTTTATCCCTGCACTTTTTTATATATAAAGCACCTATAGGAATACCTAATGCCGCGGCTGTCAGAATCCTTTCTTCTAGTCTGTTGACTGTGACAGATTTCTCGGAGGCTTCATCAAAGAAGCTTCTATCTTCTCTGTATTCCTCTTGAAAATAATATAATTGTTCTTCAGTTATCTGAAAAAAAGTTCTTATCTTAGAAAACAACTCTATTTCTGCAGGAGATTGATAATAGTCAGCTCCCATAATAATGATTAAATCCTTCATCAAAGAAAAGCGCAAGATATTTTTTTCCTGATCATTTAAGCCCTCTAACAATGTTTTACATATATCTATGATATTCTCTGAAAAAGCATCCATATTATTTAACAAATCGAGTCTTTCCTTCTGTAAAATCTTAATTTTACCCATAAGCCTGTACAGCTCCATTGCTTCCAATTGATTTAATTCACCATCTATCAAGGCCATACTAAAAAGCACCTTAAAATATCGAAGCTTAGTTTCTGCTGACATTGCCTGTAAATCTCTAACTTTTTCCTTTAGCATCCTAGCTCACCTTCATCTAAATATGTTTATTAATATAATATATTCTCCAAATTTTACTAAATTCCTTTAATTATGCGATACAAAAAAGAAACCTCTCAAGAAAAAGTTTCAAAAGAGATTTCTTTTTTATTGTCCTAAATCTTTTCATCAGCACGAAGGGCTTTAAATAATGCTATCATTACCAAAATCATCACGATAACAAAAGGAAACGCCGCTGCTATAGATCCGATTTGTAGCGTTGTTAACCCCCCGGCTAATAGTAATGATGCAGCTAACAACGATTGTACAAGACCCCATATAATTTTTTTCTTATTACTTGGATTCAAATCACCCTGAGATGTCATCATACCTAGTACAAAGGTTGCTGAATTGGCTGATGTAATAAAAAATGTACATAGTAGAAATACTGCTATTAAAGATATCACATTGCCTAAAGGATAATCCCTTAATATAACAAATAATGCTGTTTCTGTTACCTTTATGGCTTCACTTACTTTTTCTGTTCCTAAATTCATCCCCATTATACCAAAGGTTGCAAACCATACGAAGGATGCTAAGGAAGGTGCTACTATGACTCCCAACACAAATTCTTTTATTGTTCTGCCCTTAGAAATTCGAGCAATAAAAGTTCCTACGAATGGTGCCCATGCAATCCACCATGCCCAATAAAAAACAGTCCATGATCCTATCCAACTATTATCTCCAAAGGGTTCTATTCTGAAGCTATCAGTAATAAATCCACCAGCATACATACCAATTCCATTGATTAGCCCATTGATCATCTTGACTGTAGGTCCAACAAGAATTGATAGAAGTAATACACCAATGGCAGCAATTAAATTAATATCCGATAACAACTTAATACCCTTTTCAATTCCACTTACTGCTGTCCATATATAAATAATAGTTACTATGGCTATAATACTAAGCTGTACTGTAGTATTAATAGGTAACCCGAATAAATAGTTCATCCCACCATTAATTTGCAGTGTTCCTAATCCCAATGATGTGGCAACACCCGCTACAGTGGCAAATACAGCTAAAATATCAATAGTTTTTCCTATAGGTCCCTTTACTCCTTCTTCTCCAATTAGTGGCTCAAATACACTACTAATTAGACCTGGTTTGTTTTTTCTATACTGAAAATATGCTAAAGCAAGTCCAAAAATACTGTAATTCGCCCACGGATGAAAGCCCCAATGCATAAAAGATGTTTTCATGGCAAAGTTGGCAGCTTCTGATGTTCCTGCTTCTATGCCAGGAGGAGGTATCATAAAATGATTTAATGGTTCAGCCATTCCCCAAAATACAAGACCAATTCCCATCCCAGCACCAAATAACATTGCAAACCATGAAGAGGTTTTGTATTCAGGCTGAGCATCATCTGCACCAAGCTTAATATTGCCATATTTACTGAAAGCTAAAAACAATGCGAAAATTACAAATAGAAACATTGATAATAAATATATCCAACTAAAGTTATTTACGATAAATTCATATAATCCGTTCGCTGCATTACCAAAGCTGCCTGGGGCAAAAATTCCCCAGGCAACAATAGCAAATACAACTACTAAAGATATATGGAAAACTGAATTGTCTTTTTTCATTTTGTCCATATAATTATACTCCTTTAAAATATTATAGTTTTATAAAATTAAATTTTTACTTTAAATACTGTTTGTTCATTAATATCTGTTTCCAAAGCCTCTAAAGCAATCCCAACTCTATGATAACGTAGTTTCCATTGTTGTTCCTTTGGCGTTGATGGATCTCCTAATGGATATGGAATAGAGATGGTCGGTACCATCCTATTTGAACCTACTGTTTTAGCGACAGGAATAAGGTTTGCCATTTGTACAATCGTAAATCCTGCCTTTTCAATTTCTTTTACCATCGTTGCACCGCAACGTGTACAGGTACCTCATGTGGAGGTCATGATAACTACATCTACTCCAGCAGCCTTCAAGTCCTCTACGATTTCTCTAGCCATTCTTGCTGCTTCTCCTTGGGTAGTTCCTGTTCCAACGGTGGTATAGAAGTAATTATGAATAGAACCAATTCTTCCTTCTTTTTCATAGGCTCTTAGAGCATCTAGTGGAACAATAACGTTCGGATCTGCATCTGCTGCTGCAGGATCAAACCCAGCATGGATCGTTTTAAATGCCCCTGCTTCTAATCTATCCATTCCAGTCATGTCATATTTACCCCATCTTGTCGCAGATGCTGATTGGATTCTATCAGGATTTTCTACTGGTACAATTCCACCTGTTGTAGCTAAAGCCACTTTTACCTTGCTTAAATCTTTAATAGCTGGCGCTATTGGTACTAAATCGGAAGGAGGAATTGGTAACTCTGTTTGGAAAGCTTCTCCATGTATCTTTTTAAGTAACATATCTACAACTCTTTCAGTAGCTGGAACTTCAGACTCTAGCCATACTTGATGCCTTCTTCCTCCACCATAATATCCTTCTTTTTCAGCAGATAAAAGTTCTTCTCCTGTCAAAATTTTCTTACCAAAGTCAGCCATAGCTTTAACGTCTTTTCGCATAGCAGCTGCACTGGCACCACCCTTGAAGATATATATTTCTTTCTTAAACATTTCAACACCAGGGTTTTCATCATTCATGGAACTAATTACTTGTACGCCAAACTTTTCCTTTACAGCTTTACCGATATGTCCGCAGGCACTTCCATATCTTCCTGCCCTAAAGGCTGGCCCCGCAAAGAATATATCAAATTCTTTATCTGCTAGAAATCCTAGTATCGTTTCCACTGCTTCTTCTTGCCTAGAGCCCATGAAGTTATCTCCACAGATAATCGTAT
Source organism: Anaerovirgula multivorans (assembly GCF_900188145.1). Classification (GTDB taxonomy): domain Bacteria; phylum Bacillota; class Clostridia; order Peptostreptococcales; family Natronincolaceae; genus Anaerovirgula; species Anaerovirgula multivorans. The sequence continues at coordinate 294,904 of NZ_FZOJ01000003.1, forward strand.
GAGTTACTTCCGCAATATCTCCTAGCTGTTTATTTAACTCCATTGCAGGTCCTACTAAGCCCTCTCTAATTTCAGGCGCATGATCTGCAAGTTCTTCTCCACCTATTTGTCCAAAGAATTGGTTTAAGTATAAAATCGCCTTTTTTTTCACCTTTAACACCTCCCTAAAATTCTACCATTGTCTTTGTAGACCAACCTGCTACACGGTCTCCACAGAACATAGCATTATTTTCCATAATGATGGATCCATCTTTTCTTACAGATGGCCCTAATAATTCATCCTCAGCCCATCCACCGGATAACCCATCTCTAGCCAAAGATTGAAGTTCCCCAATAACCTTTTCCATTGGCGGAAGTTCAATTAATTCAGAAACGTTTCCACAGGAAACGATTGCATCCGCTTTTATATCTAATGTTACCAATGGTTGAGATGCTCCATCTCTTCCTGTACACTCATTTGTAAGTCCTATTGTTTTAACTCCAGCATTTTCTAGCGCAACAATGCATGCAATAAAATCGGCATCTGGGTTGCCATATCCTTCTTCTGCTACGATAGCAGCCTCTGCTCCTAATGATTTTGCCATTTGGGCTACAAATAAAGCAGCTCTTTCTTTTTGCTCTAAAGCAACGTTTAGATTAGACATAATTACACCTAAGAAATTAATGGTCTTTCCATGTTCTTGGTATAATCTCTTAATCATTGGATAGTTCTGGAAGTCGTAAGTAGACCACTTTGAGGAACATGGCATGAAGGATCCTGAAATCATAGCTCCATCTAATACTTCGTTTGGATGCATAAAGGTTGGTACCATATGATTGCAGTCCCATCCATATACTAAGTCATTGTATCCCATTTCTTCCATTTGTGATTGAGGTTGTAATACCAGTACAACACTTGGTAGTCCTTGTACTTCTTGAGAACGTTTTACTACTGGCTCTAGAGCATAGGTTTCTACTTCTTCTGGTTGTAATTCAGCAACACAACCACCTATGTACTCAGCTAGTCTCATCCCAGCCCATCTTAAAGCATGATTTTTCTTTTGTTGTTCACGTTTTTCAAAATCTTCATCTGTATCTGCTACAAGGCAAATGTTTTGTAATTGAGAGAAAAGTGTATATTTTGCACCTTCGCCACTCATATCAATTAATCCATCTTGGAATCCACCCCAGTGTTTCCCAACAACTAGAACACTACAATTTTTTAAAGCTAACGTTTTTCCATCTCCTGCCTGCATCAAATCACCAGTTACACCAGGGAAAACAGGTCCTCCACCTACCCTGTGTCTTGGCTCAATAGCTTCCTTCACAGGAACGATTCTGACTTTGTCTCCAGGCTTTGTAATTACTATATCTGCTTCAGTAATATGCTCATCTTCTTTAACAACTGCTAGTGCTTCTTCTTTGCTAATAGTTAAGATACCATTTTCATAAGCTGTTTTGGCACCAAAGACAATGTCCTTCACATAAAAATTGCCAATTTCTAATTTCATTCATTAACACTCCTTTCATTTATTTGTATTTTTTTACAGTTTAAATCCTTATGTTGTTATTTTTATAACTAATATAATTATACCACAAACTAGTTTATTTTGTAACCATGTTTATCTCATTGTTTTGAATTTTTTTTATTTTATATTGGAAATAATAGATTTGATCATTGAATAATTCTCAAAGGAAACTCGATTCTTTTTTTACAAATAGTATCATTTTAATCAATAAGCCTAGAAGTTATTATTAATATATTCTATATTCATAATATTATTTGTTTATTGATGTTTAAATATGTTATAATTAATTCGATTTAAATTACATAATAGAATATAGAATTGATGGTGATGAATGTGGAAATAGATAAGAAAGAAATTCAAAAAAGACGAATGATGAGCTATTTTATTGAGGCTACGAATGAAATTATTGAAAAAGAAGGGCTTGAGGCTGTTACCGTTAGAAAAGTAGCTGACATAGCAGGCTATAATAGTGCTACTCTATATAATTATTTTGAAAATCTGGAGCATTTAATATTTTTCGCCTCTATGAAATATCTAAAAGAATATGCTCTTGCCCTGCCAGCTTATGTTGAGGGTTATAAAAATGCTCTTGATAAGTATTTACGTATATGGAAGTGCTTCTCTCACTATGCTTTTACTAATCCTAAAATTTATAATATCATATTCTTCGAATCCTTCAGCAGTTCACTAAAGGATTCAATAAAAGAATATTATGCTATTTTCCCTGAAGAGCTGGTTACAGAGTCTGAAGACCTTCTCACTATGTTACTAGAGCAAAACATTTATCATCGAAATATATCTATACTTAAACCCTGTGTCAAAGAAGGGTTTATCGAAGAAAGGTACTTAGAAGAAATAAATGAGATGACTTTATTGATTTTACAAGGGATGTTTCTAAAGATTTTCCAGCAACAGGTGAATTATACAGTTGATGAGGCTGTGGAAAAAACCTTAAATTATATTCAACATACTATAAAGGCTTATGGAAAATTAGACGTATAAAAACTCCAGGCATATCCGCCTGGAGTTTTGTTATTAACAGCTTTCTTAGTATTTTTCTCTAACAATCAGGAGATTCTCCAGCCACAAAGCCAGCTTCTCTTAATATTGCTAAAGCGGTATCTAACTTTTCTTCACTTACCATCA
>NZ_FZOJ01000076.1 GCF_900188145.1 Anaerovirgula multivorans
TATTCAAGCAGAAAAATATATAGAAAGTACTTTTCATGAGTAAAAGTAGATGACCCAAATCTTTGATTTGGTGTCAGTGGCTTTTACAGAGTGCATTAATTTTGAAGGAGGTGGAAAAATGTTAGCAGTTGATAAGGATACTTTTGATCAAGAGGTACTAGAGTCAGAAGGTGTTGTATTAGTGGACTTTTGGAGTGATGGATGCGAACCATGCAAAGCGTTAATGCCAGACATTGAAGAACTTGAAGGACAATACGGCGACAAGATAAAATTCGTAAAACTTAACACTACTCAAGCAAGAAGATTAGCTATCAAGCAAAAGGTATTAGGTTTACCTACAATCGCTATCTATAAAAATGGTGAAAAGGTAGATGAAGTAACAAAGGATGATGCCAATAGAGGAAGTATAGAGGCAATGATTAATAAGTTCATATAAGAAGTAGTGACTAAGTGCTGTAAATCTGGCCTATAGTTGTAGGTATTTGCTAAGCTATGGGCCCTCTATAAATAAAGGGAGGTGAAGTTTGTGCGATTAGAGTTAGGAAAGATTTTTATTAAAGATGTACAGTTTGGTGAGGCTACAAAGATTGAGAATTCTATACTCTATATTAACAAAGAAGAGATGCTTAATACAATTGGTGGAAATGAGCATGTTAAAAGTATTGACATTGAGTTAGCTCATCCAGGAGAAGAAGTGAGAATTACTCCTGTAAAGGATGTAATTGAGCCAAGGGTAAAGGTAGAAGGTCCAGGGGGAATCTTCCCTGGTGTATTAAGTAAGGTAGATACTGTAGGAACTGGTCGTACGTATGCGTTAAAAAACATGGCAGTTGTTACTGCTGGTAAAATCGTTGGTTTCCAAGAGGGAATTATCGATATGACAGGTCCTGGAGCAGAATACACTCCTTTTTCACAGTTGCATAATGTTGTAATTATTGCAGAACCTGTAGACGATATTAAGCAATATGACCATGAAGCAGCTGTTAGAATGATAGGGTTAAAGGCCGCTCAGTATCTTGGAGAGTTTGCTAAAAATCTTGAGCCAGATGAAATAAAGTATTATGAAACAGAGCCTATTTTAGAATCTATCAAGAAATACCCTGACTTACCTAAGGTTGGTTATGTGTATATGCTTCAAACTCAAGGTTTGTTACATGATACCTACGTATATGGAGTAGATGCAAAGAAAATAGTACCTACAATCCTTTATCCTACAGAAGTGTTTGATGGAGCGATTATCAGTGGTAACTGTGTATCTGCTTGCGATAAGAACCCAACCTATGTACACCAAAACAATTCTATTATAGAGGACCTTTACGAGAAGCATGGTAAAGAATATAACTTTGTTGGTGTTATTATTACTAACGAAAATGTTTATCTTGCAGATAAAGAAAGATCTTCAAATTGGACAGCAAAGTTATGTAAATTCTTAGGATTAGATGCTGTCATTGTTTCACAAGAAGGTTTTGGTAACCCAGATACTGACTTAATTATGAACTGTAAAAAAATCGAAAATGAAGACATCAAAACCGTTATTGTTACTGATGAGTATGCAGGTAGAGATGGAGCATCTCAATCCCTTGCAGATGCAGATCCAAAGGCAGACGCAGTTATAACAAATGGTAATGCAAATGAGACGATTGTTTTACCACCGATGAAAAGAATCATTGGCACAACAAAGTACACCGATATTATTGCTGGAGGTTTTGATGGTAGCTTAAGACCTGATGGTAGTATTGAAGTAGAAATACAAGCTATTACAGGTGCTACAAATGAGACAGGTTTTGTAAAGCTAACATCAAAGGCTTACTAATAAAATTTAATCACTATAGCTTTGTTTAAAAAGACAAAGCTAGGAAAAAATATATAGAAAAACATATAAAAAAGAAAGAGAGGGTGATACTATGGCAAGATTTGATGATAAAAAAGTCATCATCATTGGCGATAGAGATGGAATTCCTGGTCCAGCCATAGAAGAGTGTTTAAAAACAACAGGCGCAGAAGTTGTTTTCTCTTCGACCGAATGCTTTGTCTGAACCGCTGCAGGAGCAATGGACCTAGAAAACCAACAAAGAGTTAAGGATATAACTGAAAAATACGGCGCAGATAAGGTGGTAGTCGTATTAGGCGCAGCAGAAGCAGAAGCAGCAGGATTAGCTGCAGAAACTGTGACTGCTGGAGATCCAACCTTTGCAGGTCCATTGGCAGGAGTCCAGTTAGGACTTAGAGTATATCATGTGGTAGAGCCACAATTTAAAGATGAAGTAAATGCTGAAGTATATGATGACCAAGTCGGTATGATGGAAATGGTTCTTGATGTAGATGGCATTGCTGAAGAAATGAATTCTATCCGAAGTGAATATAGTAAATTCAACGATTAATTAACCAATAAAATTCCCGTTAAAATTTGGAGAGGGGGGAAAGTATGAGCAAAAAAAGAGTCGTTCATTATATCAATCAATTTTTCGCAGGAATCGGTGGCGAAGAGAAAGCTGATATAAAACCTGAAGTTAGAGAAGGTGTAGTAGGGCCGGGTATGGCATTTAATACTGCCCTTAAGGAAGAAGCTGAAATTGTTGCAACAATAATTTGCGGTGACTCTTATTTCAATGAAAACCTAGATACAGCAAAGCCAGAAGTTCTTGAGATGATTAAAAAATACAACCCTGATTTATTTATAGCAGGACCAGCTTTCAATGCAGGAAGATACGGTGTTGCTTGCGGTACAATAGCAAAAGCTGTACAAGATGAATTAGGAATCCCTGTAATAACAGGAATGTACACTGAAAACCCTGGTGCTGATATGTTTAAAAAGAGTGTTTATATCATAGAGACAGGAAACTCAGCTGCTGCCATGAGAACAGCAGTTCCTGCAATGACTAAGCTAGCTCTAAAGATGTTAAAAGGTGAGGAAATAGGTTCACCTGAAGAAGACAAGTATTTATCAAGAGGTATAAGAAAGAACTATTTCGCTAGCGAAAGAGGTTCTAAAAGAGCCGTTGATATGTTAATTAAAAAGCTCAAAGGCGAAGAATATGTTACTGAATACCCAATGCCAGATTTTGATAGAGTTGAACCAAATCCAGCAGTAAAGGATTTATCAAAAGCTAAAGTTGCCTTGGTTACCTCTGGTGGTATTGTACCAAAGCATAACCCAGATAAAATTGAAGCCTCCAGTGCATCAAAATATGGCAAATATGATATTGCTAACTTTGCAGAATTAACAGAGGCTGACCATGAAACAGCCCATGGTGGATATGACCCTGTATACGCTAATGCAGATCCTGATAGAGTACTGCCAGTAGATGTACTAAGAGATCTTGAAAAAGAAGGCGTTATTGGGGAACTTCATAGATATTTCTATACGACTGTAGGAAATGGAACATCTGTAGCAAACTCTAAAGCCTTTGCTGCGGAATTTGCCAAGGAATTGATAGCTGATGGAGTTCAAGCTGTTATCCTAACCTCCACATGAGGCACCTGTACACGTTGCGGTGCAACAATGGTTAAAGAAGTTGAAAGAGCTGGTATTCCAGTAGTGCATATTTGTACAGTAGTGCCGATTTCATTAACAGTAGGTGCTAACAGAATCGTACCTGCCATAGCTATACCTCATCCATTAGGAAATCCAGCATTGGAACCAAAAGATGAAAAGACATTAAGAAGAAAAATCGTAGAAAATTCATTAAGGGCATTGACTACGGAAGTGGATGGTCAAACTGTATTTGAAGACTAAAAAAATTGCCAGCTGTTTATTAAGCAGCTGGCATCTGTAGTTGGTTACCTATATAAACATATTAGTTTAAAGCTAAACGAAAAACTATGGAGGTGGAAAGAAATGTCCTATGCAGTAGTAAAAGGAACATCCTACGTACTTGTGCATACCCCAGACATGATTATGCACAGT
>NZ_FZOJ01000083.1 GCF_900188145.1 Anaerovirgula multivorans
ATTAAGGTAGTTTATCTTTTTTCTTTATTTTGAGCTTCCAGATTTCGTTATATTCTTATGCAATTTTCAAGGAGCTTATTAAGTTGATGACAGTGATACTTGAGTCGGTGAAAATGCATTTTTACGCAGTCTGACGTCCCTTAGTGCCCTTGTGTAGTGTAGTGTAAATGGTAAACCTTCTTTAACCTCCTAAGGTTTCTATTGTTAAATTTAAAAAGGACGTGGAAGTTATGATAAACATTATAAAAAAAGATGAAGAAAGATACTATTCATGATTAAACTAAGAAGATTAACTGTCATTTTCTCCTGGCTAGCAGTCCTCCTATGGATGGTCTTAATTTTCTATTTATCAGCCCAACCAGCAGTTCAGTCTAATAATCTATCTAAAGGAATAACAGAAGTAATTGTAGAGACAGTTGGACGGGTTGCACCTAATGATAGTTTTGATATAAGTAGACTTAATCATTTGATAAGAAAAAACGCTCATTTCTTTGCTTATTTAGTGTTGGGAATATTGGTGATGAATGCCATGAAAAGAAGTGGGATAGATGGTTTTAAAAGGTTGATTTTATCTCTAGGGATCTGTGTTCTATATGCTGTAAGTGATGAAGTTCATCAGCTCTTTGTCCCCGGTAGAAGTGGGCAGGTTAAGGATGTTTTCATTGATAGTGCTGGGGCTGTTGTTGGGATAGTCGTTTCTCTAGGATTGAGTCGAATAAAGAAAAAGGTCACGGTTAGCAGGTAGGAGATCGCTAGTTGTGATATTGAAGATATTTTGGATGGAAGGACAGAGATGTTACTTATATAAGTAACATCTCTGTCCTTTTTTTTCTTATGATCTAAAAATAATTAATTACTTATGAAGCTTTGGATTATCAGTTCTACCCATTAGATAATCCACTGATACATCGAAAAAGTCTGCTAAAGCATTTAACTTCTCCATGGTAGTAAGCCTATAACCTCTTTCAATGTCACTTACAGCATTATCAGAAAGTCCAACAATTTTTCCAAGCTCAGATTGTTTAATATTTTTCTTTATACGTAATGTTTTTACACGTTCAGCGAAAATCTCTTTAGAAAACATAGAAAAAACCCCTTGACATTCCGCAATAAGCAGTATAAAATATAACCAAACCTGCTTATAGCAGAATTATTTTTAAAAAAGGTGGTGATAAAATAAATGATTGCACACTAAAAGTGGACAACATAGCTGTTTCAAAAACTATGAGACAGCAAAAAGACTTAGTAGTAACAAGGACTTAGCAAGTTATCATAAAGTTTGCCCCACAAACTTTATGATAACATTTTACCAAATGTTTTACCTTAATACAATAAAATCATTCACAGAGACTTCTACTATTTATGCAACAGGTTAATATTAGTTTTGAATAATTGTTTTCAAAAAGTTAGTTAAAGATTCTAATTGTTTTGGAGTTAAGTTTTTAGCACTATATAAGAGATCTTTTAAATTATCATCCAAGGGTTCAGGGGTATATTTTGGCACAAAAAACTCAGCTAGAGTTATATCAAATACTTCACATATTTTTTGTAACATTGGAATATCTGCAGTACGATTACCGTTTTCCAGCTTACTGATCACAGGTTGGGACGTATTGCATAGTTCGGCTAATTGTTTAGTAGTTATATTGCGCTGTTTTCTCAATTCTCTAATTCGAGCACCTATAATATCCATTTTAATATTCCCCTAACATTCTATTTTAGAATACTTACTATACCTTTATTTTATAGAGACAAGCTAAATAAAACAATTTATATTCCAAAATAGAATTATTTATATTGACAATTATTCCAAAATAGAATAAAATTGCTTATAATAAGGTTTCCCCACATCAAAAGTATTGTCTTAACACTAAAAAACATGCTTGCTATAACAATTAAATATAAGAAAAAGGAGTTGGTATTTATATAAAATTTGTTTGTAACTAAAATTAATCAAACGGAGGTAATGATTAGTGAAAGCTTCATATCAAAAAAGACATATCACAAATAAATCCTAAAATAAATATACCCAAAATTTGAATTGTAATAGACATTATGCTTTATGAAAAATACATATAGATATCAAAATATTCAGTTAAGTAAAACGAGAGATACTAACTGTCAAATGATTTACTTGCAGGCTATAATTATACTGTTTTTGAGGAAGGAAGGTTATGAAACGATGACGATGTCAGATGGTAAAAGTAGAGGAAAAAAGACGTTTTTTTATCGTGTTTTAGATGGTGTAGAAAAAGCAGGAAATAAATTACCACATCCCTTTATGTTGTTTGTCATATTATGTTTAGCTGTTATTGCTATTTCTTTTATTGCTGCCCGTATGAATGTATCGGTACTACATCCTACTAGTGGTGAAGAAGTTGCAGTAAAAAGCCTGATAAGTATGGAAGGGATTCGATACATGATCTTAGATATGGTAAAAAACTTTTCAGGCTTTGCACCCCTTGGGTTGGTATTAACCATGATGTTAGGGGTAGGTATGGCAGAAGAAGCAGGGCTCATGACAGCTTTTATGAAGAAGTTTATGGTTGGAGCCAGTGACAAAATGCTATTAATCAGTATTTTCATCATAGGAATCAGCGGAAATATCGCTTCTGATGCAGCGGCTGTCATCGTGCCATCTATAGCAGGAGCCATATTTTATGCTACAAAACGAAATCCACT
>NZ_FZOJ01000052.1 GCF_900188145.1 Anaerovirgula multivorans
TTTATATTTTTAAAAAAATTTACAAGACAAAGTCGGTACAACTCTCATGAGTCATACCGACTTATTTTATTGGCTATCTATTTCCCGATATCCCCATATTTTTAAGTTATATATCCATTTCTAATAATGCCGCACTTAGGCTTTTGCCATGCTTATCTAAAGCAAGAGATCTAGTTACCCCTCCACCAAGAGCTTTATCCATCACAAAGTTCAAAGCCCCTAGTTTAGGAAGTTCGTATCGTTTTACTTCTCCCCCAACAATATCTTTAAACCATTCCTTTGCAGCCTCTGCTGTAACCTTTTCTTCAATCAATTTATAATCGGCTTCATTAAATACGATCAATGAAACATTAGATATATTCCCTTTATCTCCAGTTCTTGAATGAGCAATCTCTCTTAATTTCATTTTAAACCTCCTCGTAGTTAACTTCTATCTTAATGTCTTCCCTTGGTACAAAAATGGAGGCGATAGAAATTATCTCCTTCACACCTTGGGTTGCTCCACCTCCGCCAGCAGGTCCATTGGTATATAAGGCTTCTACTTCATTACCTATTTTCACTGCATCACTTCGTTCTGCTGTTCTTCCTGAAACCCTTAATCTCACTTCTTTGCAAGCTGATCTATTTTCAAACATAGCATCACTGATTTGATCTTTATAAAGAGAATTGATACCGATATAATCGATTCTAAGCTCTTCTATATTTACACCTGTGTATTCCAGTCTTTTCTTTACGATTTCCCCTGCAAGCTTTGCTCTTTCATAGGCACCGCTGCCACCATAGCTCATTTCACCTTCTCCTATATAGCAATCCCTATAGCCAATGCTAACCTTTAAAGTATCGGGTTTTTCCCTTCCTACAGCTCCTTTAACTTCTACTCTATCTGGTGCTATTTCTTTCATTGTAATATTAGAATAATCAGCTATTCCGTCAGGCGTTACATAAGCAGCTGGATCATGAATTTCATAAATTAATTGTTCTTTGCAGGTTTGGGTAGTGACTCTTCCACCTGATCCTTCAACCTTAGTGATGACCACTTCACCGTTTTCATCTATCTCAGCTATAGGAAAACCAAGCTTCCAAAGTTCAGATACATCTTTATATCCTGGATCAGCAAAATATCCCCCAGTAATTTGACCTGCGCATTCCAATAGATGCCCTATCATAATACCCTTACCAATCTTATCATACTCCTCACTAGTCCATCCGAACTCATGCATAATGGGAGCCAAGACTAAAGCTGGGTCAGCTATTCGTCCAGTTACAACGATATCTGCACCATTTGTCAGAGCCTCTACCACTCCATCAGCACCTATATAGACATTGGCTGAAACAATCTGATCCTTAATATTTTCTAGCTTTGTCTCTAACTCCAGTACATCATAATCCATATATTTCTCTATGTCGCCATAAATATCATCCCCTAATACTGATGCTATTTTCAATCTCTCGATGCCCTTTTCTTCCGCCATTCTCTTGATAACAGCAGCAGCAGCTTGAGGATTTGCAGCCCCCATATTGGTAATAACCTTTACTCTTTTTTCTACACATAATGGTAAAACCTTATCCATACGATATTCCAAAAGCCCATTATAGCCTTTATCCGGGTTCTTTATTTTTTGTTCTTGTGCTATCGCAATTGTTCTTTCCGCTAAGCATTCAAAGATAATATAGTCTAGATTTCCTTTTTCCATAAGCTCTAATGCAGGCTCAAGCCTATCTCCTGCATATCCTGCCCCAGAACCAATACGAATTTTTTTCATTCTGTTGACCTCCTAAAAATTTTTTATGTTTAATAAACTGTCAATATGTTTATAACTTGATAGCACCAATAATTAGTGCGGTTACCAGCATAATAATAGTAGTTGCAAAAGCATAAGGAATTGTTTTTTTCTGATGTTCCCCTAAATCAACTCCTGTAAGACCTGTAAGTAGGAATGTAGCTCCTGTCAGTGGACTTATAGGGAAGCCAGTAGTCATTTGACCCATGATGGCTGCTCGACCTACACTTAATCCTGATACGCCAAACTCTGATGCCGCTTGGGAAAGTACAGGTAGTACTCCAAAGTAGAAGGAATCCGGATCAAATAGTAAGCTTGCAGGCATCGCTATGATTCCTGTAATAATAGGAATAAATTTACCTAATGAGGTTGGTATAACAGCTACCGTGAAGCTAGCCATCTCTTGAATAATTCCTGAACCCTGCATTATTCCAATAAATGCACCTGCTGCAAATAGGATGCTGGCCATCATTAAAGCAGCCTTAGCGTGGGCATCAATTCTTTCTCTTTGATCCTTCACATTTGGATAATTAACTACCAAAGAGATGGAGAAGGCCAACATAAATATAACTGTGGCTGGCAGTTTATCCATGATCAATACAGCAATAGCTAAAATAATAGTTATAACGTTTACCCAGAAAAGATGAGGTCTAGCCAGTTTTGCCTTTTCTTCATCAACTTCTCGTTCTACCGCTACTACTATTTCATCGAGATTTACTAACCTAGCTTTTTCTTTTTTGCCAAGACTATAGGCTATAAACAGTACAAACGAAAGACCTACAAGAAAGGGGATTAATATTGGATTAAACAACTCAACGACAGAGACTTCAAGAGCGGTTGCTGCTCTAATGGTGGGGCCACCCCAAGGGACTATGTTCATGGTACCCGCTGATAATGCTACAATCGTAGCCAAGGTTGTTCTTCTCATCCCTAATGTATCATATAGCGGCAACATAGCTGGTATAGTTACAAGGAAGGTAACAGCTCCGGAACCGTCTAAATGAATAAGCATAGCTAAAACAGCTGTACCTATTGCAATTTTAACTGGATCTTTGCCCACTATATTAAGAATCTTAGTGATAATTGGATCAAAGGTACCTGCATCTGTCAGTACACCAAAGAACAGGATTGCAAAGATAAACATGGTTCCTGTTGGTGCAATGGATTTGATGCCATCTGTAATAAAACTGCCAACGTTTGCACCAAAACCACCAGCAAAGGCCGTTATCGTTGGAACAACTATAAGTGCTACCACCGGGGATGCTTTTTTCGTCATAATAAGTACTAATAGAACAACAATCGTAAGAAAACCAAGTAATGCTAACATGAAATATACCTCCTTATATTTTTTATTTTCATCCTATATTAAAAGCAAGTTCCATGCCAATAATTCTTTTGCTGCCTTTTTTAATTTACTAATCTTAAATTGTCTGCATCTTCTTTCTAATAATTTGTATCTATTATTGTGATTCCAATCATTTCTAGCACTGTACCAATATCTATTTTATTGTATTTTACATCTCTTATCCTTCATAGATTATTTTGAAATAGTTATATCATACGATCTATTTTCTATTTTTTTAGAAAACCCATCCGTTCTTTGAATATAGTTACTAAAAAAAGAGAAAAAAATACTTTCTCTTTTATCTACAGATATATATCCTTAACTTGTATAGAGTCTCTATATGGCAGTATTTTATGTATTTCCACTTTTTATCAACAACATCTTTTCTAAATCATTCTAATATACTAGAAACTCAACAGGCTAGTTTCTAAGATTTTAGAAACTAGCCTGTTGAATAAAGAATTTTTATTTTAGTTTATTATAAAGTGTAGCCAAGGAAATTCCTAAAGCTTTAGCAGCTTTTTTCTTGCCCTCTACTGTATTCCCATAGATCAACATTGCCTTCTTTATTTCCGCAGCTTCAGTATCCTTAATAATTTCCTCTAAAGTTTTTAGTTTTACGATATTTTTCTTTATGCCCTGTGCTTGAATTATTTTGGGAAGATGCTCTGGTTTAATGATGTTTTCATCTACCATATTTATTGAGAATTCTATTGTATTCTTTAACTCTCTTATATTACCCGGCCATTCATAATTATGAAGTATTTTCATCACATCATTTGCGATTTCTACATGTCTTTCTGTTTTACTATTCATTTCGCTTAAAAAATGAAGAACCAGTTCATCTATGTCTTTTCTTCTCTGCCGAAGGGGTAAAATATTGATAGGAAAAACCGCAATCCGATAATATAAATCTTCTCTAAATCTATTTTCTTCCACCATCGTTTTCAAGTTCTTGTTTGTAGCACAGACCAGTCGAATATCTATAGATATTTCCTCTAAACCTCCTATCCTTCGAATCGTATTTTCTTGAAGCGTTCTTAATAGCTTTGCTTGAAGTCCATAATTCATTTCAGAAATTTCATCTAAAAATAGAGTTCCTCCATTAGCTACTTCAAATAAGCCTATCTTTCCACCTTTTTTTGCACCTGTGAAAGCCCCTTCTTCATATCCAAAGAGCTCGCTTTCAAGCAAGTTGCTCTCAAAAATAGCACAGTTAACAGCTATAAAAGGTCCATTTTGCCTGTCGCTGACATTATGTATGGCGTTAGCATAAAGTTCTTTACCAGTTCCACTCTCACCAGTAATTAATATACTAGAATTTTTCTTGGCTATTCTTCTAGCTAAATTTTTAGCCTCTATGGAATTTTTGTCTATACTAATTATATCATCAAAGCTATACTTTGCTTTCCCCATTCTTTTCATGCGTTTTTGAAGCTTTTGTATCATCATATTAGATTGGTTTAGTGCTTCTGTAAGCTTGTAGACATCGTTTATCTCATTTAATATAGATATGCCTCCAATAACTTCGTCATCTTCTTTAATGGGTACCATATTAACAATATATTCTACATCATCTACTCTTCTTGGAATTCTTAGAAGTTGTTTGCCATTCCTAATTACTGATGGTAATTTTGCACCGGGCCTAACTTCTATCAGAGGCTTACCTAAAATTTCTTCTTTTTCCACCTTTGTAATCCTCGTATAGGAGGGGTTAATATATCTAACAATACAATTTCCATCTGCAATAAGCACCCCATCATAAAGGGAGTCAAATATCATTTCTTCCACTTTATTAATTTGCATTAACATCGCCTCCCCTATAAAAATTAATGATATGTGTTGATCCTCATTACCTAAACCCCATCCTATCATAACAAGATAATAAGAGATTCTTTTCATATTTTAGATTTTGCATTACATAATTATTCATATGACAATGGCATTATTTCCCTTTGACCTGCTTCTCTAAAATAATGCTTATTTTTTCACCCTACAATATAAACCAAATCATTTAAACACGTCGTGGTTTTATCCAATTGCCTTGCCCATATCGTATCACAAAGAAAGCTGATCAACAATAGGTAGACTAAGCACAATTCAACAGCAACTTCATGGGATGATTTCTTAATGGCAACTCTGTAAATTCCTTCTCACCGAGAACAGCTCTTTCACTTTCTTGAAATATTAAATTTAAAATAAAGTTTTAGATTGGGTCTCTACAAAGAATTCTTTATAATAAAAGTATATTTATAAAATTTTAAAATAATATGTAATGAAATGTGAGTTTTTACGTATTAACAGATGAAATTACTTAGCTAAGGAAAGGAGGGCTGTGAAAAGATGCAGCAGCTTGCTTTAATGAATGCTTTATATAAGAAAGATAGTAAGGAAAATATATATAATGGAGAAGCATTTACCTATATATTTGAAACCTATTACAAAAGGATTTACAACTATATATATTATAGAGTTGATTGTCAGGCTACAGCAGAGGATCTGACAAGTCAGGTTTTTGAAAAAACAATGCTAAATATCAGTAAATATGCTGAAGAGAAGGCGCCTTTCGAAGTTTGGCTCTTTGCCATAGCCAGAAATGTTGTAAAGGATTACTTCAGAAGCTTTAAAAAGCATAGCATTCTTTCCTTTTCTATTGATAAGATGAAGCAATTGGTATCAAGAGAAAAGACACCAGAAGACATGATACTAACAATAGAAACCAATGCCAGGTTGGCAAAGGCAGTCAAGATTTTAGATGAAAGAGAAAGAAATATTATAGCCCTTAAATTCGGTGGAAATCTAAAAAACAATGAAATCGCAAAAATATTGGATATTACAGAAAGTAATATTGGGGTAATCCTTTATCGTTCGATGAGAAAGCTAAAAAAGGAAATGGAAAAGGAGGAATAAATATGAATCCAAAGAGTATGGAAGATAAGTTATCTATAGATCTAGATGCTTATTTAAATGGGGTAGAACATAAAGACAAACTAACATCCCAAGAATATAGTGAACTTTTAGAACTAGGAAAAAATTTAATAGATAAGGATTTCAGTAAAAGCAGTAACAAACAAGCAGTATTTCATCAAGCTTTGAAAAATATTAACCAATATAAAGGAGCTGTTTCTGTGAAAAAAACAAATAAAATTAGACGTCCTATTATTGCAGCAGCATCATTAGCAGTGATATGCCTTATGACTATTTCCTTAATCCAACCATCTTTTGCCCACAATCTAGTGGAAAAAGTAATAAAAACAATATCTCTTGGCCATATACAGGTTACACAATATGACCCTGAAGAAGAAAGCCTTTCTGTTCCAGAAGAATTAAAGGGCAAGATTTTTGACGAAGATGGAAACTCAATAGAGGTATTTTCAAGAGAGTATACTGGAAAAATATATACAGTTGATGGTGAAGAAATTCTTGATTTTGCAAATTGGGAAATAATAACTGCATCTAACTATGAAAACTATAAAAAAGATACACAAGAAGAAGTACTAGAAATAAAAGATTCTAGTCAATTAAATAACTATACTTGTTTTAATGTCATTCTTCCCAGTTATTTACCAGATGGGTATCAATTTGATAAAGCAGAATTTTATAAAGATGAAAATGGCGTTGTAAATAATAGTAAATATATTAGTTTATATTTTACCCACAAGGAAACAGGAAAATACATTTATATGCAACAAAGGTTTGCTGACGAAGAAACCGCATATGCAACAGGAACAGACGGCAAAGTTGAAGAAATAAAAATCAATGGTGTAGATGCTGTACTATCTGATGATAGAAGTATTGACTGGGAAGCCAACAATACACTCTATGGTTTGCACGGCAGAGGAGAGATTAGTAAAAGTGAATTAATTAAGATAGCAGAATCTATTAAATGATCTAGCTGTACATAAATTTAAAAATAGTCTAGAAATAGCGGAAAACCCCGCTATTTCTAGACTATTTACTAGAAAAAAATTAATCTACTGATAGTCCTACATCCTCATGATCAAGAGCAGGTTTTGTTTCTTGGTCTTTTAAAGTATATTTAAATAGTATAAAAATTCCCGCCATAATAACATAGCCTAGAGCAAACTTGTAATCATAAAGAATGGATAGTTTAGGTGCATGCATAAAGCCACTCCCCGCAAGGGTGGCAGCTACTAAGGCAGTATAGGCTGCTTTTGTATAGTCATTGTCAATCATATAAACTGTAATGGCTCCCCAAATAAGACCTGTGAACATAGCACCTTGCCCCAATGGCACAATACCAGAGGAAATACCTTCCACTACTTCTCCCGCAGCATTGTTAAATCTAGTCATTATATAATTAGCAAAATAAGGGAACATTGCCACTACTACTGCAGGATAATGCTTATTTGGTACCGAAGCAAAGGCCTGTGCCACCATGGAAATCCCTACAAAAACTAGGATAGGTGCAATAACTGGTACTGGAATAACTTGTGAAACTGCAGCCACTATGCCAAATAAAGATGCTAAGACAAAGACCCCACCATTTAAAATAGAATAGCCCCGTCCGGCATTCATCCATTTAGATCCTATAGAAGCAATATAAACGGTTGTAGGGAAAACACCTCCAAAAAGACTGCCTAGCATAATACCGCAGCCATCTACTAACATACATTCACTTGCACTATAATCATCTCCAGCAGAAGCCATAGCTTCAACGTTATTCATGGTTTCAATAAAATTGTAGATAGATATAGGCAACAATATGGCGATGAGTCCCACCATAGGCCCTATTAAATAGCCAAATCCCTGTATAAATCCAAACGTCGGTATGAAGGGATAAAACCCAACAGTACTCATGCCATCGGCGATTTGACTTATATCTGCTTCCCTCAATACGTAGGCTAATACAGTGCCGATGATAATAGCAAAAAGTGAAACGGGCAATTTAAAAGGCATTACCTTTTTAGCAATTAGCCCCGCCATAATGATGGCCAACACTGTAAGTCCAATTACTGGCATTTCGTAGGTGTTAAAGAAAAGCTCTCCTCCAATAAAAGTAAAAGCTACTCCCGCTAAGGCACCAAGCATAGAAGCTCTTGGTAGAGTTTTTCTAACCCAATTACCTATTATACTTCCCAGCACTTCTACTACACCCCCGAAAAAACAGGCAGCCATACCAATACGCCAAGCTATTTCGGCATCTCCAGTAATACTCAAAGCAGGAGCCATCACCCCGAATAGGTAAACAAACATAACTGGTGTACTGATACCGTAGGAAAGAGCAGTAACATTTACTCGTTTTTCCTTCTGTGCCAATCTATTGGCCATATAGGCATAATAAATATTTCCAAACAAAACAGAAATTACAGCACCAGGAATAATCCTTCCATAAACAATATTAGAAGGATACCCCATCCCAATGAGGGCTACAGCAATTAGTACAAAGTTTGCTAAGTTATTCTGAAATAACGCAAAAAATCCGTCAATATCCTCACGTTTAAACCATGGGTAATGAACATTCTGTGTTTTCATTTTTATAATCATTCCTTTCGCTTGGCCCAAGGTACAGAGTGAAATAAAACCATTGTCTTTGAGCTTATTTTATAACTATATTATCGAGATTACAGATACTTACAAATCATGTGGCGAAGAGTGCAATTATACTTTCTGATTAAGAATTAATAGTAATTTACAAGTTGTCATTATTTATCTTACAATGACTTCCCTATAGGTGATTTGTTTATCATGCTGTTTTAGGGTTGAACCTCCTACGTCTAACGTTTGAGACTTTTTTCTTGCTTATATAGTTGATTGTTATGATAAAACAAAGATTTGTTCCACCATTTTTAACTTATTCCACCTCCTTATATTTTTTTATACAGAGCGATTTTCAAATGAAAGAAAGATAGGATTAAATGAAAGGGATAATTATTACGTCTAAATTTTATTAATTTTCACACCAATTAATTTCGATTAAGTAAATAAGGATTCCTTTGTGAGTGTCATACAAAAATCAGCATTTTCAAATAAATATTTTTGCTGAATATTTGTTAAATTTTTACAAATATCTTAATCATTAGAAAAGTGGTACGAATTCAATGTATAGCGCCAAAAAGAAAAATGAAAAAATGCTCTTAAATCAGATTTGCTGCACTTTTATAACTCTCTATCTTAATAAAATCTTAATAAAATCTTCAACTTCTGTATAACTTTTTTTAAAGAAAGTTATCGTAGACTAAATATATAAACAAATATACCAATAACTTAGGAGGAAAAACATGAAAACAAATATTTATGTACTCTATGGAGGAAAATCGGTGGAGCATGAGGTTTCACTGAAAACTGCTGCATTTGTAATGAATGCATTAGACAAGGATAAGTATAATGTTCATCAAGTCTATATTACAAAAGATGGAGTATGGTGCAATCTAGGCGTGTTAAGAGAAAATATAGAGGACATCAATCAGCTAACAAAAAGCTATCAAAATACAGTGTCAAGCTCTATCGGAGAATTTTTAATAAAAGATCTCAAGGCGAAGGAAAGAAACGTTGCTTTTCCTGTCCTCCACGGAAAAAATGGGGAAGATGGGACAATCCAAGGATTTTTAGAACTATTAAATATCCCTTATGTAGGTAATGGAGTTCTAGGATCGGCGATTGGTATAGATAAGGTTGTAATGAAGGACTTATTTACAAAAGCCAATATACCTCAAGTAAATTATACTTCTTTTACTTCATGGGATTGGAATAATCATCAACAAAAGGTCTATACAGAAATTGAGAGGACTATAGGCTATCCATGCTTCGTCAAACCAGCAAAACTAGGTTCTAGTGTAGGAATTAATCGTTGTAAAAATAGAGAGGAGTTACAGAAAGCCATTAAAGAAGCCTTCTTATATGATAGTAAACTCGTTATTGAAGAAGAAGTCATAGGTAGAGAAATGCAAATAGCCGTAATAGGAAATGATCATCCCAAGGCTTCAGTGGTAGGAGAGTTTATTCAAGAAAGACATTTTATTGACTATAACGCCAAATATGTAGATGGTAAACTAATCGCAGTGATACCTGCGGAATTATCGCCTGAGACTAGTGACAAAATGCGTCAAATTGCTACTGAAGCCTTTCGTGTTCTAAACTGTTGTGGTCTTGTCCGGGTGGATTACTTTGTAACAGAAGACAATAGCTTTTTCGTGAATGAGGTTAACACCATGCCTGGTTTCACTAAGCTCAGCATGTTCCCAGCTTTATGGAAAAAAACCGATGGTACCACACACTCTCAGCTTATGGACAAGTTTATTGAATTAGCATTAGATCGACATGAGAATGAAAAATCTTTATTAAACACGAGGTGGACAAAATGATACAACGTACTTTAAGAGAAATTGAAAAAATGGTTGGTGGCACAGGTCTGAAAAAGGGGGCAGAAAGAATTTTTATAAAAGGTGCTTCCATTGATACCAGGCAAATTAAAGCGGGTCAGTTATTTATTCCAATCAAAGGAGACCGGTTTAATGGACATGACTTTATAGAAAAAGCTATTGACAATGGAGCAACAGCAGCCTTGTGGAACAAGAATGAACCAGTTCCTGACATAGATTTTCCTTTAATTTTTGTTGAGGATACAGTAGACGCCCTTCAAAAATTAGCAAAGGAATATCGCATGCAACTGTCTACAAAAGTAATCGGTATTACTGGAAGTAATGGAAAAACCTCTACTAAAGATATTTTGGCTAGTCTTCTAAAAACTAAATATAGAACTCATAAAACCTTTGGAAACTTAAACAACCATTTGGGCGTTCCGCTAACAATTTTGGAGATAGAGGAAGATACAGAAATGGCTGTAATTGAAATGGGCATATCTGCTTTAGGAGAAATGGAACTGCTGAGTTCTATTGCTTCACCAGATGTAGCCATTATCACCAATATAGGAGAAGCACATTTGACGACATTGGGAACAAAAGCAAACATATTACAGGCTAAATTAGAAATTCTAAAGGGTCTAAAACCTAATGGATTATTTGTTTATTATGGAGATGATCACTTATTAAGGGAAAAGGTACCCCAGATAGAGGTTAATCGTGAAATTCTAACCTTTGGTGAAGGGCCATCAAATAGCTATAGCGTTATTCCAGAAGAGATTAAAGTAAATGGCAGCATCTTCAAGCTACAGATGAAAGATTCTCCAACCTTTTTCTTACCTATGCTTGGTAAGCATCAAATGTATAATGCAGCAGCAGCCATCGCAGTAGCCCGATATTTTGGCGTGTCCTTCGATCTCATTCAAGAAGGGATGTCCAAAGTAGATGCAACTGGCATGCGGAACGAAATCATTCATGTAGGCCAATATACAATTTTAAATGATGCCTACAAATCTAACCCATCAAGTCTTCGTGCTGCTTTAGAAGTTCTTTATGGACTACAGCAGTATAAGCAAAAGATTGTTGTTTTAGGAGATATGAATGGTATCGGAGATGAAGAAGTACAGATGCATAGAGAGATTGGTGAAGGACTTGACCCCGAGGAGATTCATTATGTTTTTACAATTGGACCACTAGCCCAGCATATTGCCGAAGGAGCAAAGCTAAGATTTAAAAATGACAGAGTTGTCTCCTGTATAGATAAAACCCAATTAATTGAAAAAGTTAGAGAGATTGTGGGGGATGGATCTATTATTTTAATAAAAGCTTCTCGTGAATTAGAATTAGAAGAAGTGATCGATGTCCTGAAGGCGGAAGAAATATTATTGGAGGAAGATGTCCTATAATAAGTCTACACATGTGATATAAGTAAATTTCAATATATTGGCTATAATTATGAAAAGCATATAAAATTTAATAAACAGATGCCTTTTTATTAATGACTACAGTATTAAAAGCTTTTCTTACAAGGTAAATTAGTGTAAAATATTGTAGTAACTGGAAAAACATGTTTAATAGAAAGGGAATGTATCTGAACTATGGATAAAAAACAAATTTTAATTGTAGATGATGAAATAGAAATTGCTGATTTAATTGAAATTTATTTAGTTAATGAGGGTTATAGTGTTTTAAAGGCTTATTCAGGAGTAGATGCTTTAAAAATATTAGATAAGGAGTCAATACAATTAGTAATTCTCGATATTATGATGCCGGGCATTGATGGTCTTGAAGTGTGTAGAAGAATTCGCAAGGAAAAGAACATACCTATATTAATAGTCAGCGCTAAATCAGAGGATATGGACAAAATTTTAGGGTTGACTATCGGTGCCGACGACTATATAACAAAACCTTTTAATCCATTAGAATTATTGGCTAGGGTAAAGTCTCAGCTTAGAAGATATTTATATTTGAGTCCACAGCCTACCAACCACCTTGAAGAAGATGCTATCAATATGAATGGTCTAATCATTAATAAGGAGACCCATAGAATAACTTTATTTAATCAAGAGATCAACTTAACACCTATTGAATTTGATATATTGCTTTTACTGGCTAGTAGTCCTGGTAAAGTTTTTACAGTGGATGAAATTTTTCAAAAAGTATGGAAGGAAGATTATCTAGAATCCGATAATACGGTGCGAGTACACATACGAAAGATTCGAGAAAAAATGGAAATTGACTCGAAACAACCTTTTTTTATTAAAACAGTATGGGGGGTAGGCTACAAATTTGAAATTCCTGTCTAGCATTAGATGGAAAATATTATTTATATTTATTATTAGTATTTTAGCTGCGATAGTTACTGTAGTATTCTTGATAATATTAGCAACCTATTTAGATAATTATTTCTCCCCTCTCCATAGGATATTCAGTTTGCTGCATAGAACAGTAGGGGTTCAGCCTTTAGTCATTCTGACAGGAATCCTTCTCTTTATTGTGTATTTTTTCGCTTTGAGCCAACGGAGTATTCGCTACTTAGAAGAAATATCTCATAATTTGAAGGAAGTTGCTGGGGGACAGTTTGATATTTTCATTCCCGTAAGGTCTACTGATGAATTAGGAGTATTGGCTGAAAATATTAATTTCATGACCAGTCAAGTAAAATCCTCTATCCAAGAGGAAAGAAATGCGGAAAGGGCAAAAAACGAGCTGATCACAAGTGTTTCTCATGATCTACGTACTCCATTAACATCAATTTTAGGCTATTTAGGATTAATTGTAAATGATCGATATCGAGATGAAGTTGCTCTTCGATATTATGCAGATATTGCCTATAACAAATCCCTCCGTTTAAAAAACCTGATTGATGAACTTTTTGAATACACAAGGGTTAGCTATGGGGGAATGAAGGTAAATCTTCAAAGGTTAAACATGGTAGAACTCATGAAGCAGTTGGTAGAGGACTTTACACCTCTATTAGAGGAATCAGATATGACATGTCATTTATTTTCATCAAAGAAAGAAGTATTTGCTTGGGTAGATGCAAATATGATTGTAAGAGTTTTTGAAAATCTCATTTCAAATGGTATTCGTTATGGAAAAGATGGAAAAAAATTAGACATTAAAATAGAAGAAAAAGAAGATATCCGCATTAGCATGATAAGCTACGGTGACCCTATACCTTCTAAGGACTTACCCTATTTATTCGACCGTTTCTATCGTGTAGAAAAGTCCCGTTCTCAGGAAATGGGCGGGACAGGATTGGGCCTAGCTATTGCGAAAAGTATTGTAGAACTCCACAATGGGAAAATAAATGTGGATAGCAACTCAGAGAGAACAGTATTTGAAATTAAATTAAGCTCTTGAATCAATTTTATTTACATGTATTTTCTCTTTGATCTAAGTATTTAGAAAGCTACTTTTTCAGTGATATCGGATGTTTCGCTTGTCTTATTTAATCGCTTTCTCTATGATTGTTTTTATCCTGCAAAAGATACCACACTTTGGGACTGTCAACGGGGACCAATACAAGTCAATGCAGTCAACAGTCAATGCAAGTCAATGGGGACGGTTCTCACTGTTATACTTTCGTAACAGCAGTTCTATTAATTCCCGTTACTATTGTTGCTACTTCCTTTGATAGAGGTTAACTGAATCCAAGTAAGAACCCTAAGGAATAAATCCTTAGGGTTTTCTTGTATAGACATATAGCTATTATTTTTCTGAATAAGTTACCTTAATTTCTCGAAGGTTAGCATCCCATTCTACTTCACAACCTAGGTTTTCAGCAATGAATTTCAATGGCAGCATCATTCTGCCAGGAGGAATAATTACAGGTTTTACATTTCTATTATTGGGATCAATAAGCTTTTCCTCTCCATTAACCCTGGCAACATTTCTGCCAATCCAAAGCTCTACATTATTATTCTTTAAGGCAACTGTAACCTTCTGTTCTTTGCTATCCCATACCACTGAAGCATCAATGGCTTCAGCTACATATTTTATCGGAAGAAGAGTCCTTTGCTCCATGACGATTGGAGCTGCATCCATTTCCTTCAATCTATCATTAACATAGTACTTTGTATTTCCTATATATAATCGTGTGACAATCTTATTTTCTTCAATCGTTGTCTTACCATTAATCTCATTGGAATAGCTTGAATTTCCTGTATCGTTATAGGCTCTCACTCGGTAGCTGTAGGTTCTGTTATTGCTTAAGCCTGTATCAGTGTAACTGGTTACGTTGGCTCTTACTGTGTCAATTTCACTCCAGCTGCCATTGTCTGTCTTTCTTTCTATCCTAAAGCCCTTCTCGTTGTTAGAATTATCCCTCCATGAAATAGTAATACGGTTACTTGATATCGAATCAGCGGTAAGGTTTGTTGGCTTTTCTAGTGCTGTTCCGTTATCGGAATTTACTTCATTGGAATAGCTTGAATTTCCTGCATCATTATACGCTCTCACTCGGTAGCTATAACTTCTGTTACTGCTTAAGCCTGTATCAGTATAGCTGGTTACGTTGGCTCTTACTGTGTCAATTTCACTCCAGCTGCCATTGTCTATCTTTCTTTCTATCCTAAAGCCTCGTTCATTGCTGGAATTATCCTTCCAGGAAATAGTAATACGACTGCTTGATATTGAATCAATTGTAAGATTTGTTGGCTTTTCTAGTGCTGTTCCGTTATCGGAATTTACTTCATTGGAATAGCTTGAATTTCCTGCATCATTATAGGCCCTCACTCGGTAGCTATAACTTCTGTTACTGCTTAACCCTGTATCAGTATAGCTGGTTACGTTGGCTCTTACTGTGTCAATTTCACTCCAGCTGCCATTGTCTATCTTTCTTTCTATCCTAAAGCCTCGTTCATTGCTGGAATTATCCTTCCAGGAAATAGTAATACGGCTGCTTGATATTGAATCAATTGTAAGGTTTGTTGGCTTTTCTAGTGCTGTTCCATTATCGGAATTTACTTCATTGGAATAGCTTGAATTTCCTGCATCGTTATAGGCCCTCACTCGGTAGCTATAACTTCTGTTACTGCTTAACCCTGTATCAGTATAGCTGGTTACGTTGGCTCTTACTGTATCTATCTCTCTCCAACTACCATTATCTATCTTTCTTTCTATCCTAAAGCCCTTCTCGTTGCTGGAATTATCCTTCCAGGAAATGCTAATGCGATCAGCCGTGCTTGAGTTTATGACTAAATTCGTAGGTGCGGCTGGTACACTTATTGTTGTTCCACTAACCTCGTTAGAATATCCTGAATTCCCTGCATCGTTATAGGCCCTCACTCGGTAGCTGTAGCTTCTGTTGCTGCTTAAGCCTGTGTTGGTATAACTGGTTACATTTGCTCCTACTGTAGCTAGCTCACTCCAATTGCCATTATCTATTTTTCTCTCTATCTTAAAACTCTTTTCGTTGCTGGCATTATCCTTCCAGGAAATGCTAATGCGATCAGCCGTGCTTGAGTTTATGACTAAATTCGTAGGTGCAGCTGGTGCACTTATTGTTGTTCCACTAGATTCATTAGAATAATCGGAATCGCCTCCATTATTGTAGGCCCTAACCCTGTAGGTATAGGTTGTATTGGGGGAAACTCCCCCATCTGCATAAGTAG
The DNA here is from genome assembly GCF_900188145.1 of Anaerovirgula multivorans. Classification (GTDB taxonomy): domain Bacteria; phylum Bacillota; class Clostridia; order Peptostreptococcales; family Natronincolaceae; genus Anaerovirgula; species Anaerovirgula multivorans. The sequence goes on from NZ_FZOJ01000052.1 coordinate 16,067, forward strand.
TGTTATTGAGTCCAAGCACAGTTATTTGTGAAAATTGTCCATTTCCTGTTTTTCTTTCAAGCTTATATCCAGCTTCATTATCGGCATTATCTACCCAGGATAAGTTAATCCTATCACTAGCAATGCTGGAAACCACAAGATTTGTAGGCTTGGCGGGTCGTGCTGCAACATTACCTTGTGTTGTAGCATTTATTTCTTTAGAGTAAGGGGAAGGTCCTCCGCTATTAAAGGCTCTAATTCTATAATAATAGGTGGTACTAGGAGAAGCTCCTGTATCATTGTAGGAGGTAGCATCACTATTATAAATAGTATGAATCAGTTGATAATTACCACCTGCTGTTTTTCTCTCAATTTCATATCTATCAATGGCATCTGCAGCCTTAGTCCAATCTAACTTAACTTGTGAAGCAGAAATTCCAGCGGCAACTAAATTTTTAGGCTGAGAGGGTGGAGCAACAACAGCAGTCTGTGTGGTAGCAGAAACTTCATTAGAAAAAGATGAATCCTCTCCATTATTAGTGGCCTTAATTTTATAGTAATAAGTTGTATTAGAAGAAAGGTCTTTATCACTATACTGTGTTTTATTGGCATCAACTGTTTTTGTAATGGTGTCTCCACCACCTCTCCGTTCAATGATAAACCCTGTCTCATTATCAGAGTTATCATTCCAAACCAAATCAATCTGAGAACTAGATATAGCTGTAGCAGATAGCCCAGATGGTGTAACAGGTAAAGTCGAAATTAGGTCTTGGGATCCCTCGGAATCGTCAGCATCCACTCCTTCAGGATTAGCCATTACTGGACTACTGATTCCCATAAAAACAAATCCACTACTAATCATTATTACACACAAAAACAAAAGTAAAAACCTCTTCACATAGATCTCTCCTTATAAATTTATTATTTTATTATTTTTTTCTATTATAATTAGACGCTAATAAGCATTGATTAGTTTCAACATTTTCCCAATTTTTTTAAAAAATTTATCTTTTTTTTATTTGTTTTGTTTTTAGTATATATTTAGATATTATTTGGACAAAGTATATTTTATACAAATAAGCCTCCTCAAAATTTGAGGAGGTCATTTTATTTCTTGTCAACGGGGACGGTTCTCACTGTCACGCTTTCATAACAGCAGTTCTATTAATTCCCGTTACTCTTGAAATCTGCAAAATAGAAATTCCTTCTATCTCCTTTGCCTTCTTTAATATTATATTTCGTCTTTCCTTATCTAGTCTTTGTATATCTGATATGTTTTGCAATTTACCGATTTCTTTTATATTCTCTCTTGCTTTTTCATCTGTTAATTTAACACAATCAACCATTTCTAGGCATTTATCATTGTTAGTCTCATTCATATAGACAATATATTTTTTTATGGCCTCTTCTTTTTCTTGGCATTCCAATCACCTCTGAACTAGTTTTATATTAGTTTGGAATGTTTTGTAAACAAGAACCGTCCCCGGTGTCTTAAAGCAATAACCAATTGCTCCTTTAATATCTCAATTGCCTCAACTACGGATACCTCGAAAAAGTGGTATTAAATTGGATGTCAGGCAAAAAAAACTTCCCTTATTGTTAAGGGGGGTTCTGTCCTTATCCTGCCTCCTCCGCCATTATTTACCCGCTATCTAAATCGACCTCTTATAAATTCAACTTCTCCTGTAATTCTATTTATTTTTACAACAAAATCGTCATTTCCATCAAAAGAAAGGTATTTAAATCTAAACAAACTAAAAGTGAGTATTAAAGTAACAATCCATAGTATTATGACTAGGTTTTTAAATGTAATTCTATCTCTCATGATTGACCTCCTTTTTTAAAAATATACTTTTTACACAAAAAGGGTGCAAAAATATAGTCTATAAATAGTATAACATATTATACACGTATTAGTTAATTATTACTTATTATATATATTTTTACATTTTTGTTATATAATTGAATTAGTAGGCAGTGTTTATATAATTACAAAAGGAGGATGAATTAATGATAAACAGATTTAAAAGATTTAATGCCTATTTAATATTAGCAATTTGTTTTACAATGGTTTTATCGTCTGGAATATCCTTTGCACAAAGTATTGATGAGGAGTTCAATGACGAATTCAATTTAGAAGATATTTGTGGTGGAATTAAAATTATTGATGGAAATAGTTATGTAATGACTAAAGAAGAGGCTCAAGCCGAGTATCTTAAAGAAAAAAAACTTGAAAAGAATATAACAGTTATAGAAAATGATGAAGACGAGATAACTACTCAGGTAATTGTTGGCACTGAAATTAAAAAAACTACAACATTGAATGGGGAGAACGTACGCATAAGTCGCATTGAGCATAATGAGACGCAAGATCCTATAGAAAAAACAGTATCAGGAAGCAAAACATACACAGCTACAGGATTAGCTAGTGCTAGTTTGAAACTTGTAGCTGATAAAGTTAATGCTTCAACATCTTATTCTGTTTCTACCAGTTCTACTATATCAGATAGTACTAAAATTACAATTCAACCTGGCAAAAGATTCTACATTACATTTACTCCTAAAATGCTTAAAGTTGAAGGAAGACAGCTTCATTCCCTAGGTAAAGGTATGAGTAAATGGGAAGATTTCACAACTGAATTCCCACGTGTTTTAGACAATGGGATAACGGATGGAAATATATACTATATAACAAAATAGTTTAACATGTAAATATGTCCCTTTCAAAATTTATTAAATATTAGCTACTGTCTACTAAAATATTTTCCTAGGTATCGAGAATACAATATATTTTTAGAAATTTGTTGTAAAGCTCTTTTTGAGTGAGTGCAATAGGGACGGCAGACCAATGCTGTCAACTTAAGAAATTATTATCTTTATATTCTATCTTCGTTCAAATACTTTGTAAATTTTCGATTATTATTCTAGGCTAATATGAAG
>NZ_FZOJ01000085.1 GCF_900188145.1 Anaerovirgula multivorans
GTAAGCGTCAACTCCAACCCACATTTTAATCAGCTCAAGATCATGAGATAATTTTCCCAAAGGAGGATGATTATCATGAGTAAAGAAGAAACTAGATTAATGTGGATAGAGCGTATTGAAGCATACCGTTTAAGCGGCTTGTCAGCAAAGAAATGGTGTGAAGAAAATGAAATTAATTTTCATGCTTTAAGCTACTGGTCTCGCAAATTTAAAAAAGAAAAAGCTGCTACTGGTGATTCCAAGCAGTGGCTGTCTGTTGAAATTCCTAAGTCCCCTAAAGAAGTATTAAAGCCTAATTCATCTACAGCCATTAAAGTACAGATTGGCGTAGGAACCATTGAAGTTGAAGCTGGTTTTGATGCAGCTGCTTTTAAAAATGTTGTAAGGATTTTATCTGAAATATGCTAAGGCAAAATCGAATTGATAATGTGCATCTTGCCTTAGGACCAACAGATCTTAGAAAATCCGTTGATGGCTTAGCTTTAATTGTAAGTGAAAGCTTTAAGCTGGATCCCTTCTCAAGAAGTCTCTTTGTCTTTTGCAATCGTAAACGAGATAAAATCAAAATCCTTGAGTGGGACTATAATGGTTTTTGGCTGCACTATAAACGTCTAGAAAAAAGCACCTTTGATTGGCCTGATGGTAATGAAGGTACCTCTTTAGCTATAGGCGAAAGAGAACTAAGCTGGCTATTAGATGGTTTATCCATTCATCAAAATCATGCCCATAAGGAAGTCCTAGAACGCATCATGATATAGCTGTAAACATTGAAAAAAAATGTTTTTTATGAATTTAACTCTTTTTTTGTCGCTTCAAAAATGGTATAATAGATACATGAAAACTATTGAAAATTCAACTAAAAATCAACTTAATAACCAGGAAGAGTCTATTGAAGTTCTACAGAATAAATGTGCCCTTTTGGAGCAGGAAAATCAAGAGCTATCTGCAAAAGTAGCCTGGTATGAAGAGCAAATTCGTAAGGGAGCTCATCAAAAATACGGTGCTTCCAGCGAAAAAACCCCAGATGACCAGCTTTCCTTTTTCAATGAGGCTGAAAAAGCCATGCGTCCAAATTTAAAGGAGCCTGATCTTGAGGAGATCACCTACAAAAGACGTAAATCAAAGGGACTAAACAAGAATACATGGGCTGATCTTCCTGTTGAAGTAATAGAGTATCATTTACCTGATGAAGAAGAATCTTGTCCTGAATGTTCTCACCCCCTTCATATTATGAGCAAGGAAATCCGTAAAGAGATTAAAATCGTTCCTGCTCAAGTAAAAATTGTAGAGCATGTTCGTCATGTATATTCCTGTAGGCAATGTGAGAAGGATAATATTCATACCCCTGTTATTACGGCTAAAGCACCAGCCCCTGTTATACCAGGTAGCTTTGTGTCCCCATCTCTCATGGCCTTTGTTATGAATAGAAAATATACTGAAGCCATACCCCTTTATCGTCAGGAGCAGCAGTTTGTTAACTTTGGCATAGAACTCTCAAGACAAAACCTTGCTAACTGGATGATAAAGGGCTCAGACTGGCTAAAATTTATCTATGACCGTCTTCATGAGAGACTCCTTATGGAAACCTACATCCACGCAGATGAAACCACTCTTCAAGTTCTTAGCGAAGATAAGAAATCTGCCACCAGCAAGTCCTACATGTGGTTGTATGCCACTGGAAAATTTGGCCCGAAAATTTTCCTCTATGACTATACCCCTTCAAGGGCAGGTAAGCATCCTAAATCCTTTCTACAAGGCTTTAAAGGATACTTGCAAACCGATGGTTATCAGGCCTACAATGATGTAGAAGATGTTACCATCATGGGATGCTTTGCTCATGCGAGGCGAGGCTTTGTAGATGCCATTAAGGCACTACCTAAAAATGCAGATACCTCCACCACCCTAGCAAAGGAAGGTCGAGATTACTGCAACCAACTCTTTCATCTTGAAAGGGGTTACCTAGAGCTTAGTCAGGAGGAACGCTATACAAAACGCCTAGAATACAGCAAGCCAGTTCTTGAGGCTTTCTTGGCATGGTTAAATACTAATAAGCCAAAAGTACTTCCTAAAAGTGGTTTAGGTAAAGCTATCACCTACTGCCTAAATCAATGGAATAAGCTTGAAACCTTCCTTAAGGATGGAGCTATTGAAATTAGTAATAACAGAGCTGAAAGGGCTATCAAACCCTTTGTAATTGGGAGAAAAAATTGGCTCTTTAGCAAATCTCCCAATGGTGCCACAGCCAGTGCTATCATCTACAGTATCGTAGAAACAGCTAAAGCAAATAACTTAAGTCCTTTTCACTATCTTGAATATTTATTTGAAAGACTGCCAAATATAGATATTACTAACTCTAAAAAAATTGATGGACTACTACCTTGGTCAGAATCCATACCTCAATCCTGCAAAGTGCCATCTGAAAATTAATGATCAAGCCCATATCTGTCAAGGTGTGGGCATTTTGACGCTTAC
>NZ_FZOJ01000073.1 GCF_900188145.1 Anaerovirgula multivorans
GGCAAAGACAAATGATTGTAGAGCACCCCTTTGGAACGATAAAAAGAGGGTTAGGCATGACGTATTTTCTGACAAAAGGTATGCAGTCAGTAAAATCGGAGATTTCTTTTGCTTTTTTAGCCTATAATATGAAACGAGCACTAAATATATTGGGAATAAAGGAAATAATGAGGAGGTTAACAGGAATACTTAAAAATACTTGCTTATTTATCATGAAACCCATGGAAAATACAATGGAATAATAATGCAATTTAGCGCGGTCTGACAGTTCCCTTGCTTCTGTTGTCTAATTGGATTTAATACTCCATAATTCGAAAATACACTAACCCATTTTTTTCGCTCATGTGAACTCTTTCTTTATGGGCCAGATATTCTAGATGGCTCATAGCTTCTGCAACAGCGAAAGATTTTTGCGGTGGTGGAAAGGCATCCCAATCTTTGGCTAGAATCTTCCACTCCATCTCCTTTGCTACTCCCTCAACAGTCATGTCTCCTTTATTCTGAGCTAGTATGGTTTCGATCTCTTGTAATCTATGTTGATGATGTACTAATAGTTCATCAATCCTCTTTTTATGGTCCATAATTAGTTTTCTATGGGATGGAAGCATCAGCTTAATCTTTAAACTATAGATTTTCTTTAAGCTCTGAAAATATTGATTTAGTATCAAGGGATATTCAAATCCCCAAAAAGCTATATTCGGTGTAATAGGATCTAAAACATGATCAGCTGAGAAGTAGACTTCATGTTTAGGTTCATATAGATTGATCATATCCGGTGTATGGCCTGGCACTGATATCACTTGAAACCTATACTCATCCACTACTACTGTGCTACCTTCTTTAAGGGGAGTAAAGTCAAACTCCTCTGAAGGTGCATAAATCTTACCTGGATGTGTATCAAAAAAGTCTTCCCCAACCTTAAGACCAAAGCTCTTTAATTGAAGCCCTATCTCTATCCAGTATTTCTCTTCCTTCATTTTTTTTGTAGTATTGCCATCTCCTTTGCTCATAAAGACCTTTGCACCTTGCCTATAAAGTTCATGGGCAAGCCCCGAGTGGTCGGCGTGAAGATGAGTAACAATCACTTCTGTTTTTCTAATATCAATATCTAACCTGTTTAGATTATGATAAAAAGCCTCTTTGCATTTATTGCTATTAAATCCAGTATCTATAATTACTGCTTTATCCTTACCCTTAATAATATAACTGTTTAATACCTTTAATGGATTCTCAGGAAGGGGAATTTCACAACGATATATCTTCTCATATACTTGCTCAATCATGTCATCAAACCTTTCTTGATATAGTATTCTAGTATAATTTTATCACACTTTATATATTATATCTTGCAGTTACATGAGATGGCTGAAGCAGTATAACTGCCTTTTAATAATTTTCTATAATTCTTTTTAAATAGGTTCCTACTATATCAGAAAACTTCTCTATATTTCTCGTATATACAAAATCTTTTCCATAAATTAGTTTTTCCGCCTGAAGTTCTTCCTCTTTTCCTGTAAATACACCAAAAAGTAAAATTCCATTTTTTCTAGCCTTTCTTACTTCAAGCGCAGTATCTTTTATTGCCGTCATTCCTTTATAGAATGCTTCTCCTCTTATGGTTCTTATACTATCTTTTGAGATTTTTACATCATTGGGCTTTCCATCACTTAAAACAATTAGTATTTTATTTTCTTCACTTCTATTTAACAGACCTTGACATACGGCTTGAATGGCCAGCCCATCCCTATTGTTTCCAGCAGAAAAATATTCAAATATATTTTCATTTTCACTTCGTGGAGAGGTATAATCTCTAAATCTTCTAAGAATGGTATAGTCTAAAAGATTACAAAAGCTCATTACCCTATTTGGAATTCCTGCAAGCGTTAATGCCTCTGATATAATATATCCTTGAGAAGCCACTTTTCCTTGTCGTGCTAGTTGAGAGCCACTTGCATCTAGTAAAATATCTACCACATATCCACCTTTTTGATTGTCTATTACTTTTGAAAATACTTTTGGTTTTTTACTCCTTCCAACCCTCCAAAGCTTATTTACAGCCAATAGTCCGCTATCAGAAGGAACTATTGTATTTTCTTGCTCTGCTGTTAATGTTTTTAAGATCAGTTCTTTTAGTTTTATAATGTTTCTTTTATGGGCTTTTATATTGTCTCTAAACTCAGACAAGTTTTTCTCCTTTTGCCTTGTCACATACTTTATTTGAAATGCATTATCGCAAGGAGATCGTAAAACTCCTTCTGTAAAATGAACTCTACACCCTTCATGTACATTTCTGCAGACTTTTTTTTCAATCTTTTTTAGTTCTTCCTTTGTAATACAGGATTTACCATAATAGTGTTCTATTTTTTTATAAATCTTCTCTACCATTTCTTCATCAATGGATATCACTCTGTTTTCATTTGGATTGGTGGGAATCTCCTGCTTTAATTCTCCTATAGACTCTATTAAAAGAGAAGACTGCATTCCATCTACTACCTCTGAAATGTTGGTATCTTCTTCATATAGTTCTTCATACATAAAAGAAGTAAAGCTTTGCTCTTTTGTATTTTCTACTTCTTTATACTTTTCATTTGCATAAATTTCTTCTTCCATTTCATATAGGAAAGTTGGATTTTCTAGCATCTCTTTAAAATGGACAAGACATAAAGCATCTATATTTTCTAGAAGTTCTAGAGTATTTTCTACATCTTTACACTTTTTTATATCTGAAAGTAATTTCTTTACTTTCGCATCAACTCTTCCATGCTTTCCCATTTGCTCTAGTACAAAAGCATACTTTACTTTTTCCATAAAAGTGTCTAATTTAATTCTAAAATACCGCTCAAGTAAATCTTCTAGTCCTTTTTTCCTTATATCTTCTATTCCAGGCCTTTCCTTGATAAGCTTTTCCTCAACCATTACGTCAGCACACATCTCCACAAGGGGAACAATCAAGTCTTGATCTACACCATTTTGTATTCTATGATTTAAATACTTTTTTATCATATTCCAGTCTATGTATTTTCTTCTCGCCCCTGCTTTAGCAGCATAATACACAGCTAAATCTTTAGAGGTTTTTGTAAACCTTTCTAATTCATCTAATTCCTGATCATAATCTCCGCATATGGTCCACATCAGATTTGTAAGCCTATTTTCAAAATCGTATTCTCCATATATCCAATTCATAGTACTCCCCCATTAACTAGATGGAAAAATATCTTTTGCTTCCCACTTTTCCGGTATTCTAGTTCTTATTACGTCTTCTACAATTTCTTTTTCAAATTGATCAAAGGTTTTCCCTGTTACGCCCATATTTATTGCAAGTCTAGGCTTAAGCCCTCTTTTTACGGTTTTAATACTGGCTATTATTCCTCTTAAATCCACAGCTTTTGTAGATATTTCAGAGTTTTGCGCTTTTGTTTGTAGATCTAAAAATATTCCTGCAAACTGGTTTAATTTATCTTCATAAGCATCTTCAAATTCTAATTTTAGTATGGTCATTAATTTTTCTTCTTCTATTTGTGGTATATCTATTACCATAAACCTGGAAACCAATGCTTCATTTAATTCTTTCGTTCCTGCATACTCATAATTCATTGTTCCAATAAATCTTGTTGCTTCATGAAGCTTAATTTTTTCATAGCCTGGAACATCTATGATTTTTCTATAATCTAGCGCTGAATGCAGTACAACAATGGCATCATTTTTTGCCATATTAATTTCATCAAATACTCCAAATCCCCCATAGGTTGCACATTCATAAACTGCACCTCTTCTTAACCTTACCTCATTGTCTATAAAGGTATCGGTTCCTATAAGACTTGAACTGTCTGTATTGACATGAAAAGATACATTCCATTGAGGTCTTGCAAATATAGCACATAAATTGTCTGAAAGGACATTTTTTCCTGTTGCTTTTGGTCCTGAGAGCAAAATATTTTCTCCTTCTAAAATTGCCGCAATACACATAGACCATATTTCTTTTCCATAAAAGAAATTTTGGGGATCGGGAATTCTATCCTTTACCGCCTCGTCTATCTGATAATACTTTCTAAAATTAAACACATCTTGTATCAACTTTTCTTCTATCCCTTGTTTTCTTAAAAAATCAAATATATCCATAGTATTCCACCCTCTATATTTGTTAATTTTTTGCTTATCTCTAGTATTTTTAAAGCTTTTTTACATTTCCAAAATCTAGAAAGTACTTTGCATACTACCTATTTTAGAAAGTACATTTCCTTTAATATTGCTTTCTATCTACACATAGTATATCATACCCTCTTTAGTTACAGAATTCATTTTTGATAATTATTATCATCATTATTCAGTACATATTTTAATGAATATAAATTCTATGGATTGCCGACATTAACTAATTGTCATAGAGTCACTTACACAGAGGGACCAATATCATTTTTAAAGCCAAATATTATGACTGGTGGAGCCACCCTCATCATTCAAAACCCCATAACGCAAAAAAGCTGCATAAAATGCTGCTTTCAGACTATCGTGGATTTTATTGGTGGAGGCGAGGCGTGGTGGGTGAAACCCACGATTATATATACTAATTAATACCAATTCTTTTTAAACTTTAATACAACTTCAAAATGACTTCTTCTCTAATATTAGCCAATTTTACTAATAAATAAAGATAATATCAAAAATAAAAAACTAATATAAATTGCTGACTTGTTTTCTATTATAAACTTATTAAATCTTTTCCTCATGCTTTCTTTCATTTTTATTTTTATTTTAGGAAGAAGAATCATTTCTAAAGCAAAAACAAACAGTACAGAAAACATCATAATTACCCAAAACAAAATTTGGTTATATAACTGAGGTAGTGTAGCAGGAAACTCTTTGAACGCCCCAGTAGCAGCAAACATAATTATAGCAATTTCATGGAAAACGCCTTAGCCATATCAAGTGCTGATCCTATTATTGTAGATTTTGATATGAGTGGTCTTATAGCTTCTGGCAGAACCTATGAGTTAGCTGAAAAAGGCTATTTCCCT
>NZ_FZOJ01000086.1 GCF_900188145.1 Anaerovirgula multivorans
GTTGGTCTTTTGTCATTAGGATATATGGATCTTCTGCTGTGCCTTTCCCTCCTGCTACTTCTTCTTCAGGCAAGCCTTCTTCTACTGCTGATGGTTTGGGTAGTTTTCTTAGGTAGGGATAACTCTCCCCCTCTTGGATTGTCCATATTTCTTCAAAGTTCCATTCTTCATAGTTATTTAAAGTTTTCATGGCTGAGGTTAGTCTACTGACATCTGCTACTTTACTTGGTACTATCTCTGCTTTTATTCCGTCGTAATAACTGTTTGTTAGTATTGTACGACTAGAAATTGTCCCTATTAATCCTCCATTACGGATTCCTACTGAGTCAATTTTACCTACTGCATAGCAGTTTGTTATGCTATTACTGCTTGAGGTAGTGCAGTAAGTTTGTCCTATTAATCCTCCTACATTACTATGTGTCATTGTAGCTTTTACGTTACCTAAAGCATAGCAATTTTCTATGTTTGCTCTTCCGCTAACATATCCTACTAATCCTCCTACATAACTACTTCCTTCAATGTCTCCTGTGGCATAGTTTTCTTTGACTATATGACTGACGTCACTACTGCTTAAGTAGCCTATTAATCCTCCTACGTAGTAAGTTTGGGCAGTTGTTTTGCCTGTTGCATAGCTTTGAGTTACTGTTATGCGACTGTAGCCTATAAGGCCTCCTACACTATTTCCTGTGGCATTTACTTCTATTCCTGTAGAACTGTTTGTCACTAGGCCTCCTATATTTGCATAACCAATTAGCCCTCCTACATTAGAAGTTCCTGTTACTTGCCCTGGTTCTTCTACTCTTACATTTTCTACTGTTCCTCCATTCATATACCCTATTAGACTTCCTGTATGTTGTCCTCCTTGGATATGTATGTTTTCTAGTTTTAGATTTTTAATGACTGTGTTTTGTGTGTATCCAAACAATCCTATGTTATTTGCTGTTGGTTTTGTTATGACTAGATTATTAATGCTATACCCATTCCCATCCAACGTTCCACTAAAGGGCATGCTACTACTTCCTACTGGTTCCCATTCTTCTTCATCTAGGTCTATGTCACTTCCTAGTCTGTAATGGGCTGCTATCTCGTAGCGCATGTTGTCAAGTTGGTCTTTTGTCATTAGAATATATGGGTCTTCTGCTGTTCCTTTCCCTCCTGCTACTTCTTCCTCTGGTAGTCCTTCTTCTACTGCTGATGGTTTGGGTAGTTTTCTTAGGTAGGGATAGCTTTCGTCTTCTTGGATTGTCCAGACTTCTTCAAAATCCCATCCTTCATAGTTATCTAGGGTTTTCATGGCTGTGGTTAGCCGACTAACGTCTGCTACTTTGATTGGCACGATTTGTGCTTTTATTCCATCATAGTAGCTGTTTTTTAGTGTTGTATAATTAGAAATTGTCCCTACTAATCCACCATTATTTCTTCCTACTGCTTCAATTTCACCTGCTGTATAACAGTTTGTTATGATATTACGAAGTGTTGAGCTACCATTAGCTCGTCCTATTAATCCTCCTACATAATTTGAAGTAGTACTGCCTGTCGTTGTAGCTTTTACGTTACCTAAGGCATAACAATCTTCTATGTTTACTCTTCCGCTAACATATCCTATTAATCCTCCTACATAACTACTTCCTTCAACATCTCCTGTTGCATAGTTTTCTTTGACTATATAACTGACGTCACTATTACTCAAGTAGCCTATTAACCCTCCTACGTAGTAGGTTTGGGCAGTTATTTTGCCTGTTACATAGCTTTTAGTTACTGTTATGCGACTGTAGCCTATAAGGCCTCCTACATTACTTCCTGTGGCATTTACTTCTATTCCTGCGGAACTGTTTGTCACTAGGCCTCCTAGACCTGCATAACCGATTAGTCCTCCTACATTACTGGTTCCTGTTACCTGGCCTGGCTCTTCTACTCTTACATTTTCTACTGTTCCACCATTCATATAGCCTATTAGACTTCCTGTATGTTCCTTCCCTTGAATATGTACGGTTTCTAGTTTTAGATTTTTAATAGTTGTGTTTTCTACATATCCAAATAATCCTGTGTTATTTGTTGTTGGTTTTGATATGACTAGATTCATTATTTTATTATCTCCACCATCAAAAGACCCACTGAAGGGTGTATCCTTAACTCCTAAAGGATTCCATTCTATACCCTCTAAGTCTATGTCATTCTCTAAAACATAGTTAGCATATAGGTAGAATCGAATGTTATATAGCTCTTCATAACTTGTTATCTTAAAAGGATCTAGAAGCGTACCTGATCCATCAAAAGGAACGGCCTCAGCATCTGAAATCACAATTCCTGCTGGAATGGACATATCTTTTAGATAAGGATATGCTCTTCCTGCTTCCATAGTCCATACATCTTGAAAATCCCAATCATTGAAGGTGAATTCTCTTACAAGAGCCGCGGTTTTTCTTGCTTCTATTACTG
>NZ_FZOJ01000087.1 GCF_900188145.1 Anaerovirgula multivorans
CTTCATATTAGCCTAGAATAATAATCGAAAATTTACAAAGTATTTGAACGAAGATAGAATATAAAGATAATAATTTCTTAAGTTGACAGCATTGGCCTGCCGTCCCTCCGACACTCTACATATTTGGAGGTGCTCCAATTACTGGAGCAGTTCTCTCGTTTTGACAAAGTCATGATTTCCCCAATATTCACTAAACCAATATTTTTCGTTGCCATTATAACAGGTTTCTTGATGATAGATTTTATCTCCCTTATAAAACTCTATCACAATGCCTAAATAATCTTGATTTGTTACATATATTTCTTCCGAAGTTTTTGCAAGTGCATTGGCTAAATTGAGTTCTATTTCTTGTTTTATATAATCGATAGCATTGTCCTTGACCTCATCTCTTGTTTCAAATCTAATAAATAGCACTTCTCCCTTAAAGCTTCTTTGGAAAGAAACTTTCTTCATATTCCACCAATACTTTCTTTTCACTCTTCTCTTAAATTCTTGCATTTCTTCTGTCAGTATATATCTAGAGGGCAATTCAGCACTAGTATCCTCAAAATAACTACTTTCTATTACACCGACATCAAAGGTCATATTATGCTCTACAATTTTTGTATCCCCAATAAATACTCTATAATTTACCTGTCTCCAATTTAAATTCATTTCAATTAGTTCTCTTGGAGACGATATTCCAATAGGCCTTGATTTGTTAACTATAAAAATATCCATAAACATACTTTTACTATTTTGTATTTCCTCTCTTGTTGCATTTTCTAAAAAATAGTAATCTGTATAAAGCACATCATCAATTGTATAGAATTCATATTCTGCTAAATTGGGCATTGAATAATACATATCTATAACGCTATCAAAAAAATCATACTCATCTAAAAGAATTTCCAAACTTTCAGCGTTTTCTCTATCTATAAACAATTCTTTTTCATTAAAATTACTTGTGTTTTCTAATGTTTCTTGGCTACATCCCACTAGTGAAACTGTGCTGAGAATAAGCAAAATTATTATAGTTTTTTTCACATAATCCCTCCTCTAGATTGTAATGTAAGCCTCAAACATTTTTATTTGTCAATCTTTATTAATGTTACTCATAATTCAATCTTATGCACTCTACTGCATTTTGTGTTTAAACAAACATAAGATTCTTTTATAATATCCTCTTTATTATACCAAAATTTGTATGGTCATTAAACCAATATATCAAATTCTTCAAAGGAATTTTTAATACAGAGTTAATTTCATTAATTATCCTATTTTATTATATCATACAATTGCTTTAATCACCCTAATTGTTGGGATTTGTATAGCTTCTAGGTACCGAATAGCTAACATTATAGAAAATGGCATCTTGCCCTTGATTATCTATAACATGCCACCAATGGTCTCCCCGTGTACGATATGTTCCAGATGGTGGATCAAGAATCCCTTGTACTATGCACTCATTCGTATTCGCTACCTCTTTAAGTACGAGTCCATATAGCGTCCCACTACTATCCATAAGGCTAGTTCTAGTAACGTACCATTCTCTTGTAACTTGATGCCTAGATCCGGACAGATATTGAAGGGACATTCCTTGCTGTGTAAGTTCAGACCATACACCATAATAAGTAGAGGTAATTATCTCATCATTACTTTCACTAGAATCTGTTGGTTGAAAAGATTCTTCGCTAGAAGTAAACTCCATATCATAAAGAGATTCCTTAACAGGTTCAGGTAATTTTTTAAATAATTCTGGAAGAACTTCTTCATATACTTCTCCTTCTGAATAACCTTTGTCTAATAATTCATTCAGTCTCTCTAATTCCTCTTCAGTAGCAATATGGTATATTATATCTGCATTTTCCTCTGAGCTTAGTCCAGAAACTGATAATCCAGTTGTTGTGCTAAATACTAAGAAACATATTATTATTGACACAATATTCTTTTTCATTAATACTCCTCCTTGTATTTTTAGGGTAAATTTCGAGTTTTTTTCATCACATGCAATAAGCCCTACCATTGAAGATGATTGTTACAATTGATATTTAGCTTTCACTCACTTCTCTTTGAAGAATCTTGTGCAATTTCATTCATAATATCTCACCTCCTTTATTTAAATTTAATTGTGATGGAAATACAATGCAGAAGATTATAATCAGAAAATAAAATCTAATCTTTCTTTTCTAAAGCTTGTCCAAGTTTCTTATCCTTCTTTCCCTATCTCACCCCCATACTACTACCCCATCCCTAATCCCACAATAGATAATGGACAAACGGTATGTTTATCTGCGCGAACAACAATTTTTTGAAAAACATGTCGTTCATATCGATAAAAGTGTCATTTGTCCAGACGAAATCCTATTTAAAAGTCTATACATTATAAAAATCACCTTCTTTTTCCGGCTGCATTAACACAACCTCA
>NZ_FZOJ01000088.1 GCF_900188145.1 Anaerovirgula multivorans
CAAAGCTGCTTCTACCATTAACTCCACCCCTACTGCCAAAGCATCTTCATCGGGGTTGAATTTTGGGTTATGGATCGGTGCAAAATCTTTAAAAGGAATTTCTCTGTCCCTACAACCCAGCCAAAAATAAGCTGTAGGTATTTTTTCTGCAAAGAAGGCAAAATCTTCTCCTCCAAGGGCTGCCTTTTCAGCAATAAGGGCTCCATCTCCTAGTACATCCTGCATCGTTTTAAACACAAGGTTTGTCATGTCAGCATCATTGATTGTAGGTGGATATCCCTTTACATAGCTAAATTCGTAGTCTCCTCCCATAGCAGAGGTGACTCCCTTGACTAGATTTTCTATTTTCTCTGGCATAGCGTTTCGAATTTCAGGATCAATACTTCTCACGGTACCCTCTAGTTCAACTTTATCGGCAATGACGTTGTATTTCATGCCTCCATGGATTTTGCAGATGGAGATCACGGCAGCATCTAAAGGTCCTATGTTTCTAGCTACAATAGATTGCAGCACGGAGACAACATTTGAAGCGATAGCAACGGTATCGACACCGTTTTCTGGTTCGGAGCCGTGACTGCTTTTACCTTTTATTGTGATAAAGATTCTATCGGAGGCCCCCATGATAGGTCCTTCTTTAATGGCTGCTCTTCCAGTTTCTAATTGGGGCCACACATGTAAAGCCAGCATGGCATCTACCTTGGGGTTTTCTAGAACACCATCCACGATCATGCCTGGTGCGCCTCCAATGGGGTTGTTTTCTTCTGCTGGTTGAAATATAAACTTGATGGTTCCTTTGATTTCTTCTTTTAGTTCTGTCAAGACATGGGCACAGCCTAAAAGGATGGCGGTATGCATATCATGTCCGCAGGCATGCATCACTTCTTTATTCACAGAAGAAAAGGTTAATCCTGTCTCTTCTTGTATGGGCAGGGCATCCATATCTGCTCTTAAGGCTAGGACTTTTCCTTCTTCTTTGCCTTTTAAGATTCCAACAACACCGGTTTTTCCAACCTTTCTTATGGTCTCTATCCCTAAGCCCTCTAAAACTTCTGCTGCTTTCTCAGCGGTTCTTTGTTCTTGATGTGCTAGCTCTGGATGTTTATGAAAATCTCTTCTATAATCTACGATTAACGCTTCATATTTTTGAGTTACTTCTTGTATTCTGTTCATCTCTTTGTCTCCCCCTTTATTTTATTTCTACTTGCTCTCTTGGTCTTTTGTTTTTTTGAAATCTTTACATAAATATATTGCTTCCAGGTCCCAGTGGTAAATCCAATAGAAACCAAATGGTTAATTGTGCAATCCATACTACACCGAAAACCAAGGTATAGGGTAATATATAGGACATTGCTGTTCCAACACCTGCTCGATCATCATATTTCTTCATAAATCCTAATAAAATCGGAAAATAGGGAAATAAAGGTGTGACGGCATTTGTAGTAGAATCTCCTATTCTATAGGCTAACTGGGCAAAGGCTGGTGAATAATCTAACATCATAAACATGGGGACAAATACTGGAGCCAATAGTGCCCATTTTGCTGATCCGCTCCCTATAAATATATTGATAATGGTACTGATAAGTAAAACGCCAATGATCATGGGAAGTCCTGTGAAATTTAAGGCTGTTAAGGTATCTGTTAGTTTAACTGATATCACCATACCTAGGTTTGTCCAATTAAAATAGTTGACAAACTGTGCGATAACAAATACCAGAACAATGTAGCCGGACATTCCCTTCATAGCAGTACCCATTAATCTAGGAACATCTGCTTCAGATTTAATGGTCCCAACAGCTCTGCCGTAGACAATCCCTATCATGACAAACCATAGGAAAATAAAGGGCACAATGCCATTAATAAAAGGTGACGGAATAATGGTTCCAGCATCACTTCTAAGGGGTGAGTTCTTAGGAAGGAGGCTAGCAATAATGAGACCCCAGTAAATCAACGTGGCAATGCCTGCTTTGCTAAGTCCAGTTTTTTCAGCTTTTGTTACTTCTAAATTCTGGTCTTCTTTTATTTCTCCTATAGGTGTATAGGGTCCTGCTAAGGGTGTGACATACTTTTTGGTTACCCATACACCAGCAATGGTCAGTATGAAAGTAGACGCAACCATAAAGTAATAGTTTACCGTTGGGTTAATCACCATACTGGGATCAATGGTTTTCGCAGCTTCTTCTGTTATACCGGCTAGTAGTGCATCTGTACCTGCAATCAATAGATTGGCAGAAAATCCTGCACAGGCGGCTGCATAGCCTGCAGCGATCCCCACCAGTGGATTTCGTTTTGTAGCATAAAATATGGCTCCTGCTATAGATGGCACGATGACAGCCGCTGCATCAGAAGCGATATTTCCGCTGATTCCTAT
>NZ_FZOJ01000091.1 GCF_900188145.1 Anaerovirgula multivorans
CTGCCGTCCAATGCTGTCAACTTAAGAGAGAGTACTAACATGCATATCTAATTCCACAATGAGATAAAAATATAAGAACACTTGAATTTCCAAGATTTCTACGCAATTATTGTTTTTTAATCAATACAGACCAGAACAAGTAATATAATACTATATATGATAAATAATGGTAACATAACAATTGACAAGCTATAAAATAATATATAGAAACAAACATACAAAAAGGACATTAGAAATATGAAATCAAATGATAGAATAAACTTATCTTTGTCTAAATTAGGGAGTCAACGTATACACAATATAGCAAGACTTTCAGATGAAGCATTTACTAGAAAAAGAAAAATGCCACTCCAAGATATGTTAACGTTTACGTTAACACAGAAAGGTAAGACACTAAGTATGGAAATTAACAATTATTTCAAAGATATTAACAAAAGAGAGAATAGAATTACCAAACAAGCTTTTTCAAAACAAAGAATGAAGCTAAACCCAGAAGTGTTCGTCCAATTAGGTCGTGAATATATTGAAACTATATATGATGACTGTGAATACGAGACTCTTAAGGACTATATAATAATGGCTGTTGACGGAACAGTGTTAGAAGTTCCTGATACTAAGGAACTAAGAAGAATATATGATTGTGAGCGTGGTGATAATAAGCATGATATGAGGGTGGCAAGAGCAAGAGTTTCAGGAATATATGATGTTTTAAATGATATAATGATAGATGCACAGATTGATAAATACACCGCCTCAGAAAAAGATATGGGCTTGAGGAATATTCTAAACATGATAAATATGTTGAAGGATAAGAAAGTAATGATAATTTTTGACAGGGGATATATTTCGGCTGAGTTATTGTTAATCTTATTAAAATTAGATGTATGCTTTCTTTTTAGAGTCCAAAGTGGACGATATGAAGCAGAAAAAGGCTCTATGAAAAATAATGATGAAGTTGTAAAATTTGAAATAAATAAAAGCAGAAAAAGAAGAATGTCCAGCGAAATTCTACAATATGTAAACAGCATAGATTCTATAGATATTAGAATTACAAAAATCATGTTAAATACTGGTGAAGAAGAGTACCTATTTTCCAATATTCCTTTTGAAGATTTTGATACAGATGAAATTGGTAATTTATATTCTAAACGTTGGAGGATTGAGACGGCATATGATATTATTAAAAACAAATTATATGTTGAGAATTTTTCTGGCAAAAAAGAAATAATCATAGAACAGGATTTCTATGCTCAGATGTTGCTGTTAAACATGATTCAAGATTTAAAGAATGATGCTAACCGCAGATTATATACTGAGGGTAAAAAAGACTTGAAGTACGACTATAAAATCAATATGAATGTATTTATTGGAACATTTAGAGAGTATCTTATACAAATAGCTCTCGAAAATAATCCTCAAAAAAGCCAAATGCTTTATGAATATCTAATTGAGGAGGCCACAGAAAATCTAGTACCGATTAAAGCCGGGCGAAGCTTCCCGCGTACGCGTATAAGACGAAGAAATAAATATACCCAAAACTTGAGGCATAATTAATTCTTATATTAAAAAGGGCTTGCCCGTTCTGTTTATAACAAAACGGGCACTAGGTATGTCCATTTGGGTTAATCCCTTCTCTATAACATAGATTTTTCTTCATATTAGCCTAGAATAATAATCGAAAATTTACAAAGTATTTGAACGAAGATAGAATATAAAGATAATAATTTCTTAAGTTGACAGCATTGG
>NZ_FZOJ01000092.1 GCF_900188145.1 Anaerovirgula multivorans
ACCATCAGCAGTAGAAGAAGGCTTGCCTGAAGAAGAAGTAGCAGGAGGGAAAGGCACAGCAGAAGATCCATATATCCTAATGACAAAAGACCAACTCAACAATATGAGATATGAGATAGCAGCCCAATATCGACTCGGAAACGACATAGATCTGGACGAAGAAGAATGGGAACCAGTAGGAAACAGCAGTATGCCCTTTAGCGGAACCCTGGATGGAAATGGGTATAGCATTAATAATCTTCATATCAACAAAGGAATAGCAGATTATGTTGGTTTAATGGCATACACCAACAATGCAGATTTTAGAAACATTAAAATTGATGGCATAATAGTGTTCGGAAGAAATTACGTAGGAGCACTGGTTGGTTATGCTAAAGAGATTAATTCATTTAGCAATATATATATAGGAAGTGGAGAAATCAATGCCACCTCATATGTAGGAGGTTTAGCAGGAACAATTGAAGGTGGAAATGTAGAGTACAGTTCAACCGAAGTCAATATCGTTGCCACATCAAGCTATGGCGGAGGTTTGATTGGACACTCAAGAGCTGATATTTCAAAATCCATTACATTCGGAAATATTGCAGTTACATCAAACTATGCAGGCGGATTGGTAGGATATATTGCTAGTAATAACATAGTAGCAGAAAGTTGTGCGACAGGAGATATAACAGGTAATGCCTATATTGGCGGACTAGTTGGAAGAGTATATGCAAATGGAGCAAAGATAGAAAACTCCTTTGCATTAGGGAAGGTTACAGGTAGGGGCAGTAATCCCTACACAGGAGGATTATTAGGACAAGTCTATAGCAGTAGTTCCGCAGCGCGAGTCAATGTAAACAACTGCTATTCAGTAGGAATTGTTAATGCAACGGGAACAACAGCAGGAGGATTAATAGGTCAAAATAACAATACATTAATAACCAATAGTTATTTTGATAGTGCAAATGCAGGCTTTGAATTACCACTGGATCAAGCAAAGACAACACCTGACTTACTAAAAATGGTAGTATTTAGAAACTGGGATTTTGAAAATATATGGGAAATTGAAGAAAATATTACGTATCCCTATTTCATCAACCTTCCAATGCCATCAGGTGTAATAGTTAACCATGAATTGGTAGAAGTGCTTGAAGGGGATGGAACCCCCGAAAATCCATATATTATTAAAGATGCAATTGATATTAGCAAAATGAGGTTTTCGATGGATTCACACTATGTTTTAAAGAATGATATTGATTTAGAAAACATTTTATGGAGACCAATTGGAGTAAGTACCATGCCGTTTAGAGGTGAACTAAATGGAAACGGATATAGCATTAAAAATTTATTTATTAACAGACCAGCAGCAGATAACCTAGGATTATTTGGTTATATTGTAGACGGCAAGATATGGAACCTAACAATTGAAAATGCTAATGTTACAGGTAGGAACAATGTTGGAGCTCTAGTTGGTTATGCCAAAGGAAACAATCAGATTATGAATGTCAATATAATCAGTGGAGAAGTTAACTCAAATTCCTATGCAGGTGGACTGGCAGGCTATGTGGAACAAGGGTTCATTGAAGAATGTTCTGCGAAAATTAACATAAATACCCTTAATGGTAGAGCAGGAGGATTAATAGGACATTCCCGCTCCAGCGT